>NZ_JBEKZF010000002.1:0-511243 GCF_049510175.1 Methanoregula sp. | reverse complement strand
GGGTCGTTGTCATGGAACCGATCCGGGGCGGCCTGCTTGGGCGGGATCTCGCAGGAGTGCGGGAGATCTGGCAGCGGGCCAAGACCCGGCGAAGTCCTGCCGGATGGGCGCTCCGCTGGGTCTGGAACCACCCGGAAGTGACGGTCGTTCTCTCGGGAATGTCTGCCATGGACCAGGTCAGGCAGAATGTCGCCCTCGCGGAGACCGGGCGTGCGGGTTCGCTCACGAAGGCGGAACTCGCCCTGTACGGGAAGGTGAAAAAGGAACTTGAAAAGCGGGTTATGATACCCTGCACCAACTGCAAGTACTGCATGCCCTGCCCGCACGGCGTGAACATCCCGGAGTGCTTCGAGGAGTTCAACAAGGGGAATATGTACGATGCCAAAGAGCAGGCCCGGCAGCATTATATGATGATCTGCGGAGGTTTCTTCGATAACCAGCCCCACTTTGCCTCGGTCTGTGAGGAGTGCGGGGAGTGCGAGGAGAAATGTCCCCAGAGCCTCCCGATCCAGTCGCAGCTGAAAAAAGTTGCGGAATATTTCGGGAAATAATCCCGGGGAATCACAAGCCCGTCTGCCCGGAACAATGTACGGTGCTCCCGACTGGGCCGGAGGGGACCTGGAAGATTTACAATCCCCGGTATGCGACACTCCGGTGTCGGATATAATACACGATCACTTCGCGGGATTCATGCAGTACCTGGTAAACGATCCGCTCATCCACGGCCCTGACCCGGTACAGCGATTCCGCACCGGCAAGTTTCTGCACATCGTGCGGGAGAGGATTGTCTGAAAGATTTTCAAGATGTAAGAAAATATGGGGGAGTAATTCTTTTGGGATCTTCCGGAGATCCTTCTCAACGCTGTTCTTAAGAACAAGCGAATATGAGCCTATCAGAGCAGCTCACATCACACGCTTCTTCAACCCGGCAAGGCTCAGCGTACCTTCATCGCGCCGTTCCGCGACCATTGCCAGATCGTGGAGATCTTCTTTGAGGTGCTGGTATTCTGTGAGGGGGAGGATGACGGCAACCTTATTCCCGTTTTCATCAATGACGTATTGCTCAACCGCACTCGTGGGATTTCCTCGTACCAATGTAATATTCACACCATGATATAACCGCTTTTTGTGTGCAAAGCCGGAGGGATCGTGGCCGGTCCTCGCGTGGCGGTGAAGCCGTTGGCCGGTGTGAGGGAGGGTGCCCTGGCTGGCTGGATTCTCCATGAATTGAACGTCGAAATGACCGCCGATAGCACCTTTTGAAGAGGTAATCGTTTGCCGGAGGGGTTCGGGAGGAATGTGATAGATAATTCTGAACGATAGCCTGCGAAGATACTATCGGCCTCACCCTGATTTTTTGGCCAGATCCTCCATCAGCTCTACCTGAATCTTCTGGATCTCCAGAAGTCTCTCTCCCTGGTTAATGAGGAGATGATCAATTTTCCTGTGCAGCTGATGGATTTCCCTTTCTGCGTTGAGGTTCACCTGGTAATCGTGTTCGGCATTCATACGGTCTTTTTCTTCCTGCCGGTTCTGGCTCATGATGATGACAGGAGCCTGAATTGCAGCAAGGGCAGAGAGGACAAGGTTGAGCAGGATGAACGGGTACGGGTCGAACGGCCGGAACACGAGGACGATTGCGTTTATTGTAATCCATACGGAAAGGATGATGGTAAATAAGGCGATGAATGTCCAGCTTCCGGCAAAATCGGCGAGCCGATCGGAAACCCGGTCCCCAAAACTCAGCTGCCGGTCAAATTCGATATTGATATTTTTCGCCGTAAGTTCATGGTCTTTCATACTTCGTGTAATATTCTCTTCCAGCGAGGAGAGCTCATTTCTCTCGTTTTCCAGAATCTCCCTGATATATTGTATCCTGAAGCGGTTCAGATCAACGCTGCAGATGTGACCTTGTCGTGACCACCCGGGATATTCTTTCCGTATTTCGACCACGATCGACTCGGGAATTAATCCCGCAGGTACGACTTCGTTTCGTTTTTTGTGTTCCCCGCATATCTGGCAGGTAAATGTTTCCTGATCAGCCATCCCCGTTCCTCTCACAAAACTATGGATCTGCAATAATATATAGGGAAAGGAGCGTTCATGAAGATCGAAGGTAGTACCTTTTCGACCCGGTATGTGCGTGACCGGCAGCATATCACAATTTCATTGAGGAGCAGAGCGGTGCCGGCACAATCCCCGACGGGGCTCATCCTCGGTGATCGCCACGGGGGGCAGACCATGAGGAATCATCACAGCCGGGCGATTCCACCTGAGGTGGCCGCGGGGGTGCCTGCCGGGCCGGTGATCGCGAAGCAGATGAACCGGGTACTGGAGAAACCAGAAAAAATATTCGATAAAAATTCTACCCCGTCAATGCATTAATAATAAGAACAGACCAACCACTCACATACAGGATTGTATGGATGCACTCGTACTTCTCAGGCAGCACGAACCGGAACTGAAGAAACGGTTCGGCGTCTCGAAGATCGGTATCTTCGGCTCATTCATTCGCGGAGAGGAGCGGCTGGACAGCGACGTGGACCTTCTCGTCACATTCCGAAAGGGAGAGGAGACCTTCGACAACTACATGGACTGCAAGTTCTATCTGGAAGATCTCTTCGGGCGAAAGGTCGATCTCGTGATGAACGGCGCGATAAAAAGACGGCTGAAACCCTACATACTCGGAGAGGTCGTGTATGCGTAGGACCGTCCTCCAGTATCTCGACGATATCCTTGAAGCGATCGGCAATATTGAAGAGGACACCGCGGGGATCTCATACGAGGAATTTGTTGCAGATCGCCGGCGCAGGGATGCGGTTATCCGGAACTTTCAGGTGATCGGGGACGCGATCAAGAGCCTCCCGGACGATCTCAAGGAAGGATACCCGGAAACGGACTGGAAGAAGATCGCGGGATTCCGCGATGTCCTCACTCACGTCTATTTCGGGATCAAACCTACAATTCTCTGGGACAATGCTACGAATAAAGTGCCGGACCTGAAAAAAGAGATCCGGCATATCCTCAGGAACGAGAAGAAGCGTACCTGATAGATCCTTTTTTTTTGAAAACCATCTTTTTGGTTTTCCAACCTGTTTCCGTTGGGGTGCCAGGCCGGTGATCGCGAGCCAGGCCCGGGAGCCGGTGCCGGGCGGACGGGCCTTAGCTTTGTACTTGCAAAGAGCAGCAAACCCCTGACGATCAAGTAGCGTCTGGAACCCGCCGGCGATCGAGAAGGTTCACCCCTCCCTCCTTCGGAGAACATCTCTTCTATGGAGTGCCTCCCATTCCAGCCCATTTCCGCCTCCGATTGCCTTACCCGGTGCCATTTTTCGGTCGGATTCGCCAAAATATCGATCCCTGGTTTTTCGGGGAGCGCAAAACGGGCTCCGAATGTCGGCAATCGGCCCTCCCCGCGTGCCAAAAATCGGCCGCAATAGATCAATTACAGGCGCAAAAGTCGCCTTTGGACGTGCTCCTGCTGGCGATCTGAAGGAACCCCCTGTTTTGGGGGGGAGGGTATGACCGTCAGGGAATACCTGACTGGAGAAGATACCGGGGGTATCTTCGACTGACGGGCTTACGTCGGTATGGATTGAGCGTCTTGGGGCACCCCTGCGCCGGTGAGGGGGGGCAAGACCTAACTCACCATCTCCGACAAGATCCGTTTAACTTTTTACAGCCAGCCCCTGCTCAAAAATTTTTAAGCAAGGGTCGACTCCGAAGAAACCTGAAGGTTTCGGTCGAAGACCTAGGGTCTTCGAAGAACTTCGTTCTTCTCATCTCTCAAGTCTGATGACTTTCGCGATTCTCCTGCTTCAGGTCATATGACCCTCATCATTCTCCTCCTCCAAGTCTGATGACCTGTCGGATTTGAAAAATTCCAGATGCAATCACAAGAGCCGGTTGAAAATTTTTGATCGCGAAAACGATCGCGTTTGATCGAAGAACCTGATGGTTCTCTTCCTCTTCCCGGTCTGATGACCAGTCAGATTGGAAAATTTTAATCGCGATCAGTCCGAAAATCCGGAGGGTGCTCACGTCTGGCAGACCTTTGTTTCCCGTGGATATTTTTCACGCTCGCAATCGCAATCATGATTGCGTTTGAAAAAGCCGCTCCCAAGCGGCTGCTGAAACTGCTCGGCAGTTTCAGACATTTCTCAACGCGATCAGTAGGGTCGTGTCCGAAGAAACCTCAAGGTTTCTCCTTCTCCACCAGGTATTATGACCTCTCGGATTTGAAAATTTCCGGGCAGGATTCTATTGATACCAAGCAAAGGGGATCATTGTGCCCCTGAAAGCAATAGTTGAGGGAGAGGCCGTCATGTCCCGGGGGATTTTTAAAAAAAATCAGGCCGTCCAGTGCAGCACGTTCCGTACCACGGACCAGCGGGGTTCGACCGATCCCGGGATTTTACCGAGCACCCAGTAATCATACTTTTTCTCAAGCATTCCGTAGTCCTTTTCCATCGTGATCCAGTAGTTCAGCGCGAGGAGGTAGGATTCGCTGCTGTCCTTTGCTACCGGGTACCCGTACATCATCAGGTAGGAATCGTAGGGCTCGATGATGGCCACATCGAAGAACGGGTACTGCAGGGTCAGGGTATACCCTTCCTCGGCAGGAATCATGAGGGCATCCGCCTTGCCCCCCGCGAAGAATTCCTCCTTCGAGTCGATCGGGACGATGGTGGCGCGGGGAAGCAGCTGGTGGGCTACCTTGACAAGCGCCGTGTTGTTGTAGACGGCAACTCTCAGACCGTCCATCTTCTGCACGGCATCCAGCTGCGTGAACTCCTCCTTCTTCCCGTCCGGTACAACGAACGATAAGTGGACGGTAACGGTCGGGTCGGTGAATTTCATCTGATCGAGCCGCTCCTCATTTACCATGACTGCAGACATGATGATGTCGCAGTAGCCGCTGTCGAGGGATTCGGCAAGGGTGGTCCCCGTGATGGGAACGAACTCGATCCGTGAGACATTCAGGGTCCGGGCCAGGTCGTAGGCCATCTCCACGTCATATCCCACCAGTTCGCCCTTGTCGTTGAAGAATACGAACGGGACGTTGTTGCTGTTGTACCCGACACGGAGTACTCCCCTCTCCCGGATCTGCCGGATCTCATCTTTTCTGTCGGAGGCCGCGGGAACGATGGCCGGGACATCCTCCCGGTGCAGGTAGACCGTCGTGTTCACGATACGGTCCAGCCTGTTTCCCTCAGGATCAGGGGGCAGCTCCATCCCGGTGATCCGGTCGCTCCCATGATAGGTACCGGCCAGCAGGTACGTGAAGCCCGCATGCAGCCCGGCAATCAGGAGGGCTGCCAGCAGGAGGACGACCAGGATTGACATGATCGCCCGCTTCCACCGGAACCGGGCCCGGTTCGTGGTGAGGGCGATGGTGATGGTGGAGAACGAGAAGATCGATATGACGCTTAAGGGTGCCACGAAGGCCTGGCGCAGGATCCCCGAGCTGATGTACAGGTTGTACGCGTCTGCAGGGAGGTGCATCAGGTCCAGGAGCGATATAACCGAGAGCTTGGATGAGCCAAAGAAACTGGGGATCCCCACCACGACAAGCTTGAGCTGCTCCACGAGGCTCAGCGGATTCTGGTACAGCCAGGCCACGAAGAGGATAAAGAGAAAGGGGACAAGGCCGCCCAGCAGCGGGAAGGTATAGGCGACAGGCACCAGGATCTCGCTGTACGACCGGACATCGCCCCGTCCCGGGTCCTGTTCCTGGTCACCAACCGGGTCCATAACGCTCGCGTTGCCGGTATCAGGAGTATGGACCCGGCCGGAGAAAAGATTCTCCACCCCGTCTGTGATCAGCGGCAGGGTGATGAATTCCGTGCCGGTCGAGAATGCGAGGAGCATGGCTCTCGAGGATGCGGCAATGATGTCCCGGTAGTGGAACGTGGTGAAACAGGTGACCAGCAGGGGCATGACAACGAGACCGAGCAGGATGGCGGCAGCGGCGAGGGTGATCAGGAATACCTGGAGATCCAGGAACCCCTCGAAGGTCAGGGTCCCGGCCGTCACGGCCGTGATGACGAAGATGCCGACCGGAAAGGTCCGGGAGATGATGTGCGTCATGCGGTCGAGCGCCCGCAGCAGGGACCGGAGAATGTTCAGGATCGGCCCGTTCCCGTCATCCAGCATCAGGGCAAAGCCCAGGAACAGGCAGAAGAGTACGGTGGCGGGAATGATCCCGTCCGACAGGGACAGGAAGGGATTGGACGGAATGAACTGGTCGATGAGGTTGAGATCGCCTTTCACGGCCAGGTCCTGGGTACTGAAGAACGAGGCCTCCATCCGGGGGGGAAATGCCAGCTGGAACGAGAAATATCCTACTACACAGATCACCCAGAGCAGCAGGAGGATCAGGAACGCCTTGAGGGCGATTGCTTTTGCCGTGTTGCGCTTCAGGCTCCCGATGCCGACAATAAGGGAGAGGGCGACGGAAGGCAGGATCGTGATCTGCCAGATCTTGATGAATGCCTCGCTGAACGGTTTCATGACCGAGCAGAGATCGCCAAAGAACAGCCCGGTGACGATCCCGAGGATGAAACCCACCAGTATCCAGCTCGTGAGGTTCAGTCGGAGCAGTCTCATGGTGGTTTTTTTCTCCCTGGTAACAGGTGCCCGATCGATTGGATCTTCCTGTACCGGAACGACAATAAATGTCGGCAGGAACGGGTACGTTACCGTGCACTCAGTGACCCGGTCCGGCGCCGGTCAGGGGCCGGGTTGTTTACGGGTAACCGGATATTACTTTCATCATTATTTAACAGTACCGGGGGAGACTGGGGTCCGCCCGGGGAATTTCCGGGCCCGGTTATTCTCCTCCGGCATTTACGGCCATCAATGCCCGGAAGGGCAGGGGAGTGTTTGTCCGGTGGTTCTGGTTTTGGGAATTTTCTTACAGGGTGGCTGGTATCCGGAACGCGGGGGGCCGTGGGGGTGCCGGGCCGGCGATCGCGTGCAAGGCCCGGGGACCGGTGCCGGGGCGGACGGGCTTTGGGCTTGCATATATGAGAGGCAGCAGATACCGGGCGATCGCCTGCCATTTGGTTCCGCCATACGTCCAGCTGCTTCAACAAAGATTTTAGGATAAGAGGACCTAATGAGATTTGAGTGAGATTATGTCAACATTTACCGCCGTACTTCACAAAGAAGATGAGATGTATGTGGCAGAATGCCCCGAGGTAGGTACGGTCAGCCAGGGATCTACCGTGGAAGAGGCGGTCAATAACCTGAAAGAAGCGACTGAACTTTACCTGGAAGAGTTTCCATTAACCAAGAAGAAGCGGGCAATCCTCACAACCTTTGAGGTGTCATCGGTTGCCTCATCATAAGCCTGTCTCCGGCGAACTCACGATCAAAATTTTATGCAATGCATTCGGTTTTTCTGTTTCCGGAAGAACGGGAAGTCACGTAAGGCTCTCGAAGATCACTCCTGCCGGGAAGATCGGTACTGTCGTTCCCCTTCATGACGAGCTGAAGCCGGGAACGCTCCGGGGCGTGCTCCGTCTGGCAAAAGTCGATGTCGATGAATTTTACCGGAATCTTTGAGAGAGTGATCATGCACAATTTCCCTATCGTCATCGAAAAAGCGGGAAAGAACTACTCGGCATATTCACCGAATCTCCCTGGTTGTGTCGCGACCGGAAAGACCCGCGAGGAAACAGAAGAGCGGATGCATGAGGCGATAGTGATGCATAAATGTGGACTTATTGACGCCAAACGTTCGGCTATCGTTCGCAGAGCTAAAGTGGCGAAAGGAAATGCGCGAAAAAATAAATGCCAGTGCGGAACTGCAAAAGATCTTCTGACGGATTTTAAAGAAGAGCAGTAGATCTCACAGGATCCGTTTAACTTTTCTCAACCAGACCCTGCTGAAAAATTTTTGAGCACGGGTCGATTGAAAATTT
The DNA here is from genome assembly GCF_049510175.1 of Methanoregula sp. Taxonomy (GTDB): domain Archaea; phylum Halobacteriota; class Methanomicrobia; order Methanomicrobiales; family Methanospirillaceae; genus Methanoregula. Next base: position 503,315 of record NZ_JBEKZF010000002.1, on the reverse strand, counting down.
TCGATCGCGAAAACGATCGCGTTTGAAAAATTTCAAACGCGAAAATGATCGCGATGAAAAAAATTTGATCGCGATCATTCCATAAATCCGGAGGATGCTCACGTCTGGCAGACCTTTGTTTCCCGTGGAGATTTTTCACGCTCGTCATCGCGATCATGATCGCGGTTGAAAAATTCTGAATGCGATCGGTTGCATCGATTTGATTTTGCTGAGGGCCGGGGCGTGAGGAATAGTAAATAAAATTTGGTTAACCGGATATGTTTAACGGAAATACACAGTCAACCGTGATTTGAACGAAATTTTTTATTTAGAATTTTAAAAAAATTTCATGTGGTCTTACTTGTGTAATGATATCCATTAGGATAATAAATTTGAATTGTTCCATTATCTTGGAAAAAGGATCCACCGGGGTAATTTGCCTGCCAATCAAGGTTTAACCAATATTCGGTATTACCTTGCGGATCGAGATACATATGATAATTTATTGTCTTGCAGTTATACCGTGAACAAATGTAATTAGCCGCCTTTTGGAGTTCACTTGGTGAGCTGTCCAGATAAACTTCAGCATAGGCGTGGCACTGGCCCGTATCTGGGGGACATGCAGTAACGACTCTGGAGGATCCGCCAATCGATTCTATTACTGCCGCATTTAAGATTGCATAGTCGACGCAATTTCCTTTTAAGCCGTTATTAATTGAGTCACTTGCAGATGTAAAATAATTAAAATCGGGAGGATCGCTGACATATGTCCATTGGTTGTATATTGACTGCCAGACGTCACATATCTGCGCAGTATTATATGTGCCGCTACTGGATTGCTGGATTTGCCGGTTTGCGAAATTCTTCACGGTCGGGGTCAAATAATCAATAGCTCGGGAAATTTGATCTGCTTTTGTACTCGTTGCTTGATTTGTTTGGATTGGAGTAATTGATTGAACTTGATTTAATGAGGGCACCGTTGAAATAGGCGTGGGATTTGGTTGAGTTGATATTTCCGGTTGAACATTCGTGGGAATAATCGTTGGATCGGGTTGTAAAATGGTGATTTGTGACGATTGATTCGTCTGATTTGAGTTTAAACTGCTTCCCGTTCCACCGGGTATTAATGTCACTAATAGAGCCAGCGCGAAGGTTATAATTATGGAGGTACCGATTAATGCAAAAATCCATGAAATAATTCCCCAATTTTGACTTTTTGGATATACCCTTGTTATGGCCCAATATGTTACAAATATAATGACACAAAAAATAGCATACCAGAAAATAAAGATCAAAAATGTTGTTAAATACGGAGAAGATGAACCAATTTCAACGGGTCTCGAAAAGGTTGCAATAAGGGCGATTATGGCTGATAGAATTGATATAACCCAGTGATTAGTTGTTTTTTTAACCATACTTTCATCTCTTTATTGAATCAAATAACATTTTTAGGCGCTGTAGAAATCATTTCTCAGAGAGATGTATTAAGGAATTGCACATAGTGGTATGATCCAAAGAGAATCCCCGAAGAGTTCCTACCCTCCACTCATACACAGATGGGCAATTATCTCACAAATCTTCATCCTGTGGGCTTCATTTGATCCACTTTAGATGCATTGGCCGACGCGGGGGCCGGGCCGGCGATCGCCTAGCAGATAAATCAACGATGGATTCAGAATCTTGGATATTGCCGGGGAGATCGGTTCAATAAATCAACTAACCTGTTTATCATATCCCCGGACAACTGCCCTCTTCTTGACGTGATATATGCGCACAACTGATGCGGCGCCACGATGTCGACAAATTTATCCGGTTTTCTTCCGGTCGGAGAGCCTTTCATCGAGACGATCACGTTCTGGATTTTGGGGCTGCTCCCCCTCTGATAATAATCCTTGAGATAATACCATAGCGCCAGGCTCGCACGCCGGACCTGATGTGTCAGATTATCAGATTTCAATTCGATATCGGAAGCTTTCCAGTTCTTGGTTTCTACAAGGATAATACCGGTCGGGCCTACCACAATATGGTCGATCTGGCAATTCTTGATGTATTCATTTCTCTCCCGCCAGTGAATCGCCTTCTGGAAATAAAGATTCACATCATTTATCACGTGGTATTCATCGGGCAACTGGGAGAGGATATTCATAACATATTCTTCACCGTCAGCTCCAATCAGGAAGGATTCATTATTTTTCAAAAATTCATATGACCGGACGATGTTATTACATTCGTGTGTTATAACGGATGGTTTGTTTTCGATCTGCTTTCTCTTATTATACTGGATATTGTGTAATACCCTGACCTTGCGTGAAAAGGGATGGTGTATGTTGTGGTTCCTGAACGAAACCGCAATCCAGCAATGTATCCTGCATACCGTTTTGGTAACAAAATTGCCTGCGGTATTGACCTTATCATTCAGTTCGTTGATGCCCCGGTCCACTTCCTGGGTGCGCTGTACTATTCCAATCTGTAATTCCTGCTCAAGCTGCGATTCGGAATTACTCAACTCAAGAATTTTTTCATCCTGTTGCCGGGTAATAATAATCCTGGTCTCGACTAGGATCTCTTCGTGATGAGAATGGAGGTGATGCAACTCCTCGAGGGTTGCCGGTTTTTTGCCGTTGATGGGTTTGATCCCGTTCAGCAGGTATTTGGTGCTGCCGGAAATTCTGTGAATGCGGGCCATGGTTCTCCAGATATGATGCTCGATTTTACTTCATTGACAATTCTTACACGTTGTTTTCTTCTTTAACAAGCCTGAAACCGTAACACAGGAAGAACAGACAACCGATCCACAAACATCGCATTTCACCAAATGATTCTTGCCAATCTCTTTTCCGCAGATCTTGCAGGTCTGGATACAGTCATTACACACTTTACCGCCACAGATCCCACATTGTCGGGAGATATGTTCCTCGCAGAATGCCTTTTTGCATGAACTGCAGATCACCGCGTGTTTCTCGCAAAGATGGAGTTTACAGACTTCACATATTCTGCCGTGAGCATTACAAAAAGCTGCTCCGCATTTTTCACAGACTGCTGAATTTTTCTGATGGACTTCAAGGACACCAAGCTTGAAATGGTTGGGGCAGTAGGCGATTGTGTCTTCCAGTTTTTTACCGGAACAAGCCAGAACCTCACGGGAATAGATCGTTCCGAATGCGTTGAAGTGGATCAACCATTTCGGGATATAAACAACTTCTCCGGTGTCAATTGAGATATCTTTCCGGTCCGGGACAAAATCGATACTCCTCATCTCGGGAAACGCCGATCTTGATTCAACAGAATAGGAGATCCGCTGGGAATTTTTATCGATAATGTATTCTAATGCTGTGCGGTTTACATCTCGTTTCGAATAATCAACCGCCAATTTAGTAACACGATAGTCCTGACCAATTGTCACGGTGATCTCACTCAGCGGAGTGTAATCTAGAACCTCATGAAGGATCAGTTTCCTCCGAGTATTCTCCTGTTTTCCTTTTGAGGTGAATGTCTGAGTAAGAGCCTGGGCAAGACCTCCTGCACTTTTTGCAACCGGACTGTTAACAATCTCATTATCCAGAAGGTCGATAACAACGGTTCCCCGGTCATCAAATGTATGTTGTTCTTTTAACGGATCCCGGAAAATTCGCATGAAATGGTATTTATAGCGAATATATGGATGAAATATCAGTTTCACATCAGAGACAATTACTTTTTCTGCATTTATGAGATCGAGATGAGTTGCCTTGAGAAAATCAGTACTTAACGGGAGAGCCTGTTCAATTGTAATTTTCTCTCCTTGTTTCCCTGATCTTCCAACTGATACTGCAAACCATTTTTCCATCACTTCGTCATGTCCGAGAGTCTCGATATTCCTGCACTCGGCAAACTGCGACGCATCCTCACTGAAATCGCTGTACCCTACGAAAATGCCACGCCATTCCGGGCCGAGATCGAGAATCTTCTCTGCAAAATCCCGGACCTGGGAGATTCCGACGGGGCTTGAGAAATTTTTGCATTCTATCGCGATCTTCTCATTCCCCCGGATCGCAATGATATCGATCTCGTTGGTGTACCCTTTAACCACGCCATGCACACGCTGACGTCTTTGGGTAGCATAGCCGTCCGCCTTGTAGATTGATTCAACAACTTCTTCGAGTTTGATCCCCAGTTCATGCCGGTTGATTGCTGGTTGGGATGTGGTACGGGGGACTGATGGGGCAGACTCCACCGGAGATATCTGTACTCCCTTTTCTTCAGGGGTTTGTGTAAATTTAGTGCCGCATTCGGGACAGAACTTTGGTGAGCCCTCAAGTTTGCTTCCGCATTCAGGGCAAAATTTCATAGTGAGGGATTATTGAGTGGGACGAAAAAGGTTGTGATTTTATTTCGCAGGAAGAATTTTTCACGAATACTTATTCGATAATTCCCCGCTTCCGTAATTCAAAATAACATCGTGCACAGGCTTCCACATCAGCACCTGCATTATGGCTGTCAGTGAATTCTTTCTGGAACAACTGAAGATACAGCTCGGGCAGGGTGGGCCATTTGTATCCCCTTCCCGTGGATTTGGGAAGTTTGCACCAGGATATAATTGTCTGGGTTTTCATGGTGCAGAAAGTTTGTTTCTTCGCGAGATTTGTCTCCAGTTTGCATCGCACAAATTCAGTATGTACAATCGGCAGGTCGAAATCAAGATTATGGGCAATGACGGTTGTCGCCTTCTCCACATCGGCGTTGAAGTGCGGGAGCACTGTATGCAATGATGTCCCTTCATGTTTTGCCCGCTCGGTTGTGATCCCATGAATACTGGCAGAGGCCATTGGTACGGTGAAATCCGTTGGATAAATGATATAGCTCTCCTGGTTTTCGCGGTTGCCGTCATTATCGTATAATGACCAGGCCAGCTGGACGACTCTTGGCCACTTTTCGATATCGTTTGTTGCAGAGTATTTGGGGAGGCCGGTGGTTTCTGTATCGAAAAAGAGAAGCATGATTGTCATTCAATGATAATCGTATTTGGTTTTGCCTATAGTGTTTCCAGTACCTGAAATACATTTCAAAATTATTATCTCGCAGAAGCCCAAGGTTCACGTATTCAGGCCCTGAATCAGGTGCTCCCGTGCAACCGATTACCAAGAATATTTTCATAAATACGGCATTTTGCAGTACATTGGGATGGAGACTTCGGAATGGAAGAATCCGGCCCGAATTCTCTCCGGCGAAGGTATTCCGGATGGAACAGGGAAAAGAGATCGGCAGTCTCGCCCGCAGCTTATATCCTGACGGGATTTTTGTAAATGAATTAAGTTCCCGGGCCGCAGCCGAACGGACACAGGATCTTCTCAAAAATCCGAAGACCCGGGTCATCTTCGAAGCAACCTTTCCTGCCGGAAATTACATCGCTAAGGCAGATATCCTCGTCCGGGATGAGGAATCCTGGGAGCTCATAGAAGTAAAATCCAGCGTTGGTGCAAAGGAGGAATTTATCGATGACATGGCATACACCACGCTGGTCGCACAGGCTGCCGGTTTTCAACCATCTGCGATAGGGCTCATGCTCATCGATAAAAATTATCGTTATGGGATGCCCGTCGGGAAACTGTTCGTAAAAATTGATTGTACAGAACAGGTTCTTGAAAAAGTTAAAACATTCAAACCATTTTTTGCATCCATCGATGCCGTGACCAGCACGCCGGAAGAACCTGTACCGGAACTGACGTATAATTGCAAACAATGCGAGGAATTCGGAGAATGCCTTGGAAAGGATATCGAAGCACACATATTTGAAATTCCAGGAATCCAGCAGAAGGCCATTGAAAAACTCCTTGCCTCTGGTATCACCTCTATCCGGGAAATTCCTGATAGTTTTTCCCTGACCGATAATCAGAAACGTGTTGTTGGGTGTGTAAAATCCGGAAAGACGTACATAGATCCTGATCTTCATAAAAAACTGGAAATTATCCGCTGGCCTGCATGTTATCTTGATTTTGAGACGATGATGACGGCGATCCCGCTCTGGCCGGATAGTGCACCGTATGATCAGATCCCGGTCCAGTATTCCCTCCATATCTGCGAGAGTTCCGGAACGATCATCTGCCACCGGGAATATCTTGCAGACCCGCACCGTGACTGTCGCCGTGAACTTGCCGAGCGGCTTATCGGCGACCTTGAAGGTGAAGGATCTATCATCACGTACAGCAGCTTTGAAAAAACCACCATCACAAAACTGAGTAAGACATTTCCCGATCTTTCGGATGATTTGCAATCCCTGATTGACCGTATCGTTGACCTCGAACAGTGCATCAGATGCGTCAACCATCCCGAATTCTGCGGGAGGACGTCCATTAAAATCGTTCTTCCCGTGCTCGTTCCCGGACTTTCCTATGAGGGACTGGAGATTGGAAACGGCGATGCGGCACTCGTGACATTTGCGATGATGGCACAAGGGAAGATGGGTGCAGACGAGATGGAACGGAAACGTGCGGCATTATTGGAATATTGCAAGATGGATACGCTGGCGATGGTCAGATTGCATGAAGTGTTGCAGGGGTTTGTAAGTCGCAGATGATCGGACCGTGGGCGATTGCATGCCAGGCCCGGGGCCCGGTGCCGGGACGGACGGGCCTCATCCGTGTAATTGTACAAAGGGCAGCAAACACCGGGCGATCGCATGGCGTTTGGGAAGAGCCGGCGATCGCTTAAGTAGGAACCGGGAGAACTATAAGGAAAAATTTTGTCCAGAGTATTTCAGTTCCATCAAAATGCCTTTGTAGAGCAAGAGCGATTATGGTACAGGGGCATCTTATGGGAAGCGAAGCAGTATCCCTCAATACGGTTCTGGAATATGTCGATAAGTTCGTTCGAAGAACTTCGTTCTTCTCAAATCTCATCACTTCGTGATTCAATTTATGGAAGACCAGCAATATATCCAGGAGATTATCCAGCGCAGGCTTGTCGATGCAAAACGTTCGGCCGTTGTACGCCGTGCAAAAGAAGCGAAGGATAATGTCCGGAAAAATAAGAGCCGGAGCGGGACGGCAAATGATCTTCTGGCGGATCTGAATGGTTGAACTCATCTGGGATGATAATTCGAAGACCTTTTTGTCTTCTCATATCGTGAGAATCGCACGATAGTTCAGAAAGATCTACCGGAAGTGGTCCCACCAGTATCCTGAACTGAAAGCACAGTTCGCAAAAAAAATTATCCAGTTCGAAGAAGATCCTTTTCATCCTTCCCTGAAAACCCATACACTGAGCGGAGTCCTGAAAGGGCTCTGGTCATTCAGGATCACCTACGAGCACCGTCTTGTCTTTGATTTTACTGATGAAAGCCGGACCAGGGTTGTGCTTATCGATATAGGTTCGCACGAAGAAGTGTATTAGATCAGGTTTCAGCCCATGTGGGGGGGTGTGCCGGGCCGGTGATCGCGAGCCAGGCCCGGGAGCTGGTGCCGGGGCGTACGGGCCTGGGATTTGTACTCGCAAGGGGCAGCAGACACCGGACGATCGCGTAGCGTTTGGCAACCGCCGGCGATCGAGAAGGTTCACCCCTCCCTCCGTCGGAGACACCCTTCATTTTTGAGCTATGCCCATTCCAGCCCATTTCAGCCTCCGTTTACCTTACCCGGTGCCATCTTTCGGTCGTATTCGCCAAAAAATCGGTCGCATGTTTTGCGGGGAGCGCAAAACGGGCTCCGAATGCCGGCAATCGGCCCTCCCGCGTGCCAAAAATCGGCCGCAATAGGCCAATTACAGGTGGAAAAGCCGACCCTGAACGTGCTTCAGCCCGCTATCTGAAGGAAACCCCTGTTTTGGGGGGAGCGGGATTACGTCGGCAATGGGGTTTTCTACGTCAGCTGGATTTTGCATTCTGGGGCACCCCAGCGCCGGTGAGGGAGGCTAGGGCCGGGTTATGGGATTGTTAAATTTGTTTTTTTTAACCGGATCGCATTTGAAAATTTTTTTGTAAGGTTCGAAAAAAAATAATAGCTCTGTAGAAAACATCGTTTCACGTGAAATAATTCCTCCCTCTTGCGCCACTAGTTCCCCCTTGGCGAAGGGGCACATTGTGATGACCCGAGTTGGTAGCAGGTAATATGCCGTCATCGCAATGGAGAAATGCACTAGCGGCAGGGAGGGAGCCTCCGAGAGCGTCAGAAATAATAGAGAGAAGTTCTACAGAGTAAAAATAATATTTGCGATTGTTCGTCTGATTTATTTTATTAATGTAGGGAATTGTACCGAAGAGTTAAGGAAATTTTGTATTTTCATGCAAGTTGGAAATTTTGTAAAATCTTGAATATTTTTTTATGAGTGAAAAATTTCGATTTTTAATTAATTTATTGTCTTTTAGAGTTATAAAGAAATTATTATACACTAAAAAGAGCTTATTTTGGTTATGAGTATTAAAGAAAATTTACTTAAAATTAAAAAAATATATGAAGACAATAAAGATTCAATTTTCCGCGAAATTGTAGTTCCAATTTTAATAATGTTAGCTATACGAATTTTTTTGCTAATTGAATATCCTTTTAAACCAATTTTCGAAGAGATTCCGATAGATTTTCTTGGGGTCGTTATCATCGCAATTGTTCTGAGAATAATTTCGTTGTTCAAAATTCGAGGGCCAATTAAAGAATTATTAAATGTGACAAAAAGTCTTGATAAAAAAATCACGGCACCATTACTAAAGGCAATTGAAAAGGATATCGATGAATTTCAGATCATTTTTAAGGATACATTAAGCGAAAATGGAAAGATACTTTCATTTGAGGAAGTCACAGATTTAACTCATATTTTTTTTGAAATTGGCCGAGGGATTTATCTCGGTACTGATAGTCATATTCCCTCTGAATTTTATAGATATTATCCAACATACCTTGAAGCTCAAGGAAAAAATATAAAAACGCGAGAAGATTCAATTCAAACTGATCTCTCTGATACAAGAATTTTAATTATAAAGGAAAATGATCTTAAAAGCGATTTTTTCTATCATTACGAAGACGTATTAAGATTCATAACTTGGCATCAAGATCACAAAGTTCATTTAAAACTTATTGAACCCGATCAAGCAAATTTGCTTATTGATGATACACCTTTAAAAGACAATATTAAAGATTTTGGTCTTTGGGGAAATTATGGTTTACTGTTTAAACCAGATAAAAATGATGATGATTCTTATGAAAACGTTCAGCTTTTTATGAGGCTTGATTCTGAACCGGACTATAAAAACGCAAAAAAATATTTTCTGGCTTTGAATGAAAAATCAAAGGATATCAATGAAAAATGGATCGCTAATTTCTTTAGAGAACAAAGCCTGAAAACCCAAGTAGCTCTTACCACTGAACATTCGAAAAATCTTTTTGATAACTATAAATTAGCAAGATATTGGAATGAATTCGTTTGTTGCGAAAAGAGATTAAATAAAGAAGGTTCTTTCTTAATAAATCTAATTAATCATTATTTTACTGAATCAGATTATACAATATTTGATGCTGCATTGGGAATTGGATGTGAAAGTATATTCCTTATTAGACATTTTAAAGAAAAAAATATTCGAGTTATATCCAATGAAATTAGTCTCTTGTTACGCTATATCGCAATAGAATCCGCAAAAAAAGATGGTGTAGAACTTGAGGTTTATTCTTGGGATTGGAGAAAATTGAATCAAGAATTCCCGAAAAAATTTGGAACTTTAAAAGTAGATATGGTATTAGTTTTAGGTAATTCGTTATGTCTTCTTCCTAATAAGAATGATATGATTAAAAGCCTTGAGAATTTTAAATCAGTGTTAATTCCGGGTGGATTGTTAGTTATTGATGAACGTAATTTCGTATTTATGCAAAAAGATAAAAAAAATATAGAGAAAGATCCTATTAAAAAATTTAAATATCATGGTGATACGCTCTATTGTGGAACAGATGTTATTGGTGTTCCAACAAAAATTGCGAAAGAACGCATTATTTTCACATATTTTAAAAAAAGAGAATCTCAAAAAGAAAAAAGTATTGAGAATTTAGAGGAGATAGGATCATTAGATATGTATTCTTTCAAAAAAAATGAATTAACTGACTTGTTGAAACAAACCGGCTTTGAACTAATAAATACGTTTAATGATTTTGATAGACCCACAAGCGAAAGATGTGATTTTTATATTCATGTTGCTAGAGCACCCATGTAAATCTCAGAAAAATAATACTCAAGGTAGTTTTGAAGTGCCCTGATATGGATTTCCTGGGGGCTGCCGCTTTTTTCCCGCACCGGGGGTAGAAGTTTTGTTATCCAGCAGCGGGGTCCCGCACTCCGTGCAGAAGTGCATGGGAGTGGATCGTTTGCGTGGGGGATAGGTTGGGGTTTTTTGTGCGGGTGGGTACTTTCCCCTCATTGATTATTTTTCCGGAGGGGGCCTCAATCATAACATTTGATAATTGGCCTACAAACGCCTTCCTCAATACCGCCTGAGTCAGCCGCTCGCACCGCCGGCCCGCCGCCACCACGCTCAGTAACAGCCGCACGCCGGATAGGAGCGGAATGGGGGTGGACGATACTCATGTTAGATAATTAATGTCTGTTATGTAAGACGTTGTTAAAATTCTCGCGGTTTGTATAGTTCACCCGGATAAGGAAGTCGATCGTTTATGTAATGTAGAAATTGCAGATATCTTCGCACATCACTGTAGAATTCGTCGAAATTACCTATGTCCCTGTTTTTAAAGGCATGAACTGCATTCCGTCTCTGTTGAATTTTCAGGATCCATGAGTCCCAATCTTCATCTCCTTTTAGCCAGATACTTTTTTTAAAATATTGTCGCATTTGTTCTAATTGCAAACTATCAGGATTTATCAAATCTCCTTTCTTTTTGATTGCCTCAATATCGTGTTTATAGGACGTGTAATAGACCGACAAAAATAATTTCATCGTTCCCTCGACGAGACTTCCGAGAAGGGCCCAAGCAAGGATTAACTGACCGCTCTCATCATTCGGAGTAGGGTTTGCGATCCAGATTTTCAAACATCTTGATAGCGAAACCTGCTAATCAAGTCGAGATTTGCTTAATAATTGTGCAGCTTCAATAGGAGCCCATCCATGTGCTTGGATCCAGAATTGTCTCAAGCCTTCATTCAGGATTACAATGTTGTTTATTTCTCTGCGCATTCTTTCCTGTTCGGAAATGAGATCACCTTCATTTGATCGAGTTAATACAAGGGCCTGTAATTTTACGGCTAAAGATTTAATCAGCTCAAGAGAATAAAAAAGTAATATGGGCCTATGGATAACTTTGAGACAAGACAGAGAGACGAGTTTTTTTCGTCAGCATTTACTGAATATGATTTCCGAGTCTATCAAAGGTGATTGTCTAGTTTTAGCATCTGGATATTTTTCAGAAGATATGGAATTTTCACCCCCACCACAAGGGTACTCTATTTCAGAGGATAAACTAGCAGAGGAGATTCAAAAAAATAAAAAAATTCAGGAAATTTGGGTTATCGGGGCAAAGGATTCGTCAAAGAAGTTCCATAATTTTTGCAATTATCTCGATATAAAATGGGGAAAAAATGTCCAGAGATTCGAAATAGAAAAGAAAAACTGGCATGCAAAAATTGCAATGAAACTAATAACAAGCCCCGAAAACGGCGAAAAAATTCCGGTTTGTGCAATTATTGGAAGCAGTAATTTAACCCGTCCTGCATATGGAATCGCCAGTGAGAAACCCCGAAAAGAGATCCCCAATTTTTATAATTTTAATCATGAATGTGATGTATTGATTTTTGTAAATGATGGATTCATTCAAAACGATTCTATCAATTCTCTCTCACCATTTTTCCCAGGATTTGAAAAGCAAGCCATTGGATCAATTTATTTTAAGGATATACCAGAGGGAACAAGTGAATTAGACCAACTGAATGACCTTTGGCACAAGATAAAAGAGGGTGTGTTGCTGATAAGAAAGTAATTTAATCATTTTTTTATTTTTTAAGTAGCTCTTTTGACGGGTTAAGATGTGTAATAAGATTTAGATTTGCAGTTTCATCGATCAACGCATCATCGATGGATTCAATGAATGCATCTTTCTTCTGCTTAATTGTCATGCTCACATGACGGAATGGGATACTGTTTTCTTTTCCCCCCTCCCCCCTTCTCCTTATATCCCATAAAATTCCATACAAAAGTATACGATGAAACTCATCCACATCGCCGACACCCACCTGGGCCTCGCTGCATTCTCACGGCTAGACCCGGAGTCCGGGATGAATCTGAGGGAAAAACAAATCTATGAGAATTTCCTCAGGGCGATCAATGACATCATAAACCAGAAACCCGGGCTCCCTCGTCCACGCAGGTGACTACCGCCGGCAAAAATCTCCCGCCCGCGCAATCGTGTCAGGTTATAACCCATCACAATCCCCGGAACATGTCGGGTTATAACCCATCACAACCAAACATTTATGATGGGTTATAACCCTACACAATACTGTGACAACCCTCTTCGAACTGCTCGCGGCACAGAACCCGTGGTGGAGCGGCCGGCCGTTCGATACCGGCAGGGAACGGCAGAAGTACGTATCGACCATCCGGCGTTTCCTCAGGACCGGCGAGATCATCGTGCTCAGCGGGGTCCGGCGCTCGGGAAAGACCACGCTGCTCTACCAGACCATCCGGCTGCTCATCACCAGCCAGAAGGTACCGGCAAAAAATATCCTCTTTGTCACCTGTGACGAGCCGGCAATCGCCGGGCTCAAAAACCCGCTGCTTGAAACCGTGGACACCTACCGCAGGGAGATTGCAGCAAAGGGTACCATCTATCTTGTCTTTGATGAGGTGCAGGCCGTGGAGAACTGGGAGCGCGAGGTCAAATCGCTCTACGACCGAAAACAGGGTAACATCATCCTGTCCGGCTCCTCTTCATACCTCCTGGACCCGCAGCTCTCCACCCTGCTCTCGGGGAGGTACCTTGCCGTACCGGTCTTCCCGCTGGATTTTTCCGAATACCTCCGCTTCCATGACCTCGTCCCCCCAAAAGATGCAGCGTCGCGTGCAGCACGGAAATACGAGATCACGACCCATCTCCGGCAATACCTCCGGGAAGGCGGTTTTCCCATTGTCGTCCTTCAGCAGGATGAACGGACAAAGCAGGATTATCTCAGGGCGTATTACGACAGCATCGTGTACCGCGATATCGTCCGGACGAACGTGGTACGGAACCAGAAAGCGCTTGCCGGGCTCCTCCTGTATCTCTTGACAAACATCGCCTCGCCGTACTCGTACCGGAGGCTGAAGGAGATGCTCGGGACCGACATCGACACGGTCCGGGACTATATCCACTTCGCCGGCCTCGCAAAGATCCTCTTTGAGGTACAGGCATTCGCCTACTCGCTTCCGGCGCAGGCGCGGCAGAACAAGAAGATCTACTGTATCGATAACGGCCTGCGCAACGCGGTCTCGTTCCGGTTCTCTGAAGACGAGGGGAAACTTGCCGAGAACCTCGTCTTTCTGGAACTGATGCGGTCCGGCGCTGCCCCGTATTACTGGAAAGGAACCCGGGAGGTTGATTTTGTCGTACGATCCACCGACAACACGCTCACCGCAATCAATGTCTGTTACAGCGATGCGATCCCGGACCGCGAGTACGAAGGCCTGCGGGAATTTGCCGGGGAATGCAAGGGGAAGATCCATGACCTGCTCGTCCTGACAAAAGATTATGAAGCAAAGGACGGGAAGATCCACTGCATCCCGCTCTGGAAGTGGCTCCTTGACCATGAAAGCCGTTGATCTTTGCAGGTGCAGGACACCGGTCATCATTCCCTGGTGGACAGGGAGACTGTTTTTATTTTCACTCCATCCCCCCTCCTCTTATATTCCTTGAAATTCCATTAAGGATCAACGATGAAACTCATCCACATCGCTGATACTCATCTCGGGCTTGCCGCTTTTTCACGGCTTGATCCCGAGTCCGGCATGAATCTCAGGGAAAAACAAATCTACGAGAATTTCCTTGCTGGTGTGGATATCATAGTAAAACAAAAACCCGACGTCCTCGTCCACGCGGGCGATCTTTTCGACACGGTCAAACCGAAGACGAAAGCCTACACAACAGTTTTGGAAGCACTCGAACGGCTCCACGCAGCCGGCATACCATTAGTAATAATAGCCGGCAACCACAGCATGGTGAAGACACGGTACACGACCTCGCCGTTCGAGGTGCTGACGTACCACAAGTCGCAGATCACAGCAGCATACAAATTCCGGTACGAAAAGATAGAACTCGGCGACACGGTCTTTCACCTGATCCCGAACATGCTCCGCGTGGAGGACTACCGCACAGCATTTGACGAGATCGAACTCTCCTCCTCCTGCAACAACGTCCTCGTGACCCACGGCCTCGCGACACAAATAAAAGACAAACGATTAGCAACAGTCGCGGAGCACGAGCTGGACGGCACGATCCTCTCCGAGAACTTCGATTACATCGCGCTCGGCCACTACCACCGCCAGTGCCAGGTGACGGACAATGCGTGGTACTCGGGCTCCACGGAGTTCCTCACGTACGGCGAGATCGCGGACGAGAAAGGCGGCCTTGTCGTGGACCCGGGCCGGCACGAGATCCGATACCTTGCGCTCCCGAAGACGCCGATGGTGGACCTCGGGACGATCAAATGCCAGGGCGTGCACCCCGGGGATATCACGGAGGAGATCATCGGCCGCGTGACGCAGAAGTGCCTGCCGCAGTACGCTATGGCGCAGGTGACGCTCGACGGGCTCTCGCGGGAGCACGGGAAGGGGATCGATATGAAAGACCTCGCCGGTGTCCGCGAGCAGCTCCTCGACCTGAAGATCCGGGTGAAGTCGGAGGACGAGGACCGGCCGGTCCCGCTCCAGCAGGACATCCGGATGATCGATTACCTGCAGGAGTACGGGGAGTTCATCGGGAAGCAGCAGCTCAGTGCGAAGCAGAAGGAGTTCGTCCTCACCCGGGGGCGGGACGTGCTCCGGTCCGTGATGGACGAGCACCGGGGGACCGCGGAATGATCCCCCAAAGCGGTTTTTCTGAAATGGTAGAAATACGAGGGCTCCCCGCCTCAGGACCTCTCCGGGGATTGAGTGGTTCATCAGAACCACGAAATCGAGAAGAACCATCAGGTTCTTCGAAGCACGGCGGGGCAAGTCCGGTTTCCGGAAAAACTGGTAACGAAACCTCCACGAGAATGTACTGCGATGGACATGGCAGGAGTACAGGTAATACGTTGTTATCGCAATCGGGGGATGCCCACGCAGCGGGGGCAACGCCCCCAAGAGCGTCAATAAAAAACCGTTCCGGAGTGATTGCATGATCCTCGACCGGCTCGTGCTGAAGAACTTCAAGCGGTTCCGGCACGCGGAGATCCGGTTCAAGGACGGCATCACCGGCATCCTCGGGAACAACGGCACGGGCAAGTCGAGCCTCGTGCAGGCGATTTTCTTTGCCCTCTACGGCGTGCAGGCAACCGGGATTTCTGCCGACTACATCGTCTCCTCGTTTGTCGGCCCCCGGGAGAAGTGCGAGGTCCGACTCGACTTCCGGATCGGGGGCGACGAGTACACGATCCTCCGCACGTTCAAAAAAGGGAAGACCGTCTCCCACGACGCCACGTTCCACCACGGGGGAAAACTGGTGGCCACGGGCGTCAGCCAGGTGGAGGAGGAGGTGAAGCGGACGCTCGGGATGGGCCCGGTGGACTTCCGGAACACCATCTACGCAGGGCAGAAAGACCTCCTCACCCTCCTCGAGAACACGCCCGGCAGGCGGAAGGAGTGGTTCCTCAGGGCGCTCGGGATCGATTACCTGAACACCGAGAGCCAGAAATGCCTGAAAGAACAGATCGATGCAAAAGACAGCGAGCTGCGGTCTCTCGAAGGCGAGCTCAAGGCACTGGCCGGGCGGCAGGACGCAGAAGAGTTCGCCGCGCTCCAGGCATCGGTCGCGGAGTTTGGAAAAACCCTGCAGTCCCTCGCGGCGCAGCACGCCGGGGCTTCGGAGAAAAAGAGATTACTCGATGAAGAGCTCCGCGAGCAGGACCGCAAGAAGACCGAGCACACACAGCTCCGCGAGCGGCTTGCATCGGGCGAAAGAGAAGCCCGGGCACTGGCCGGCCAGAAAGTGCAGCTATCGGCAAAGCTCGACAGCCTTGCACAGATGGAGCCGGAGTTCCGCGCTCTGGAGAAGCAGATCGCCCTTATCCCGGAGAAGAAGAAGCAGTTCGAGCTCTTCCGGAAGCAGAAAGCCGAAGCCGACAACCTCAGAACCGAAGAGCGTTTCGCCCTCCAGAAGGCAGCCGAGCTCAAGGCAACCGAAGACAAAGCCCGGGCAAAACTCCTCGGCCTCGACCGGGACGCTATAAAATTACAGTCTCTCATTGCGGAGATCGCAACGACCCTTGCCCTCGGCCCCGGTATCTCCCAAGCTGCTCTCGAACCCGCTGTCGCCGCCTGCGGGGAGAAAATCCAGCACGCGTCCGCCACGCTCTCCGCACGGCAGAACCAGCTGGAAACAGAACACACAAAGATCCTCGCTGATTTCGAGACCATCAAAACCGCCGGCCCCGAGGGCACCTGCCCCCTCTGCCGGCAGAAGCTCGGCACCCATTTCACGGAGATTGAACAGGAGTTCGGAGCGAGGATCCGAAAGATCGATGAAGAGGCAGTGGAAGTCTTTCGGGGAGTGGAGAAGGTCATTGGCGAGAAAAGACGTCTTATGTCCGTGAAGCCGGCGCTTGTCGAAGTCCGCACGCTCGAAGCGAAGCTGAAGCAGCGGCCGGAGGTCGAGGCGGATCTCGCAGGGGTCCGGGAGCAGATCGCCGCCCAGCTCAACGCACAGCAGGCTCTCACAAAAAAGATCGCTGAGCTCGCCTTTGACGGTGCAGCGTTTGCTGCCGCAGAGAAAGAGATCGAGGAACTCGAAAAAACCGAACGGAAGTACAACGACATCCGCCCAAAGCTCGCAGAGGTCACGCACGTAAAAGAGCAGTCAGCAGACCTCGATACCCGGATCCGGGAAAAAACACAAGAACTTGAAAAACTCAGGAGCGGGATCGCCGAATCGCCTTATGACGAGAAGAAGGGCACCGCCCTCGAACAGAAGCGGCGTGAGATCGAAACCGCTCTCCGCTCGACAGACACCGAGTCCGCCCGGACCGCCGAACGCCTCCGGCACACGGAAGAGAAGATCGCACAGTACAAAAAAGCCGAGACCGAGATCGCCGGCCTGAAGAGGCAGGGAGACGCACTTAACGAAGAACTCGGACTGCTGAAACTGACCCGGGCGCTCATCGCCGAGTACGTCGTCTACCTTATGCAGGTGGTCCGGAGCCGTCTCGAGGGCGAGGTGAGCCGGATCATCAGCGAGATCACCGGCGGGCGGTACGAGCAGGTGCTCCTTGACGAGGACTTCAACCTCCTCGTCCGCGACGTGGACAACGACTACGCGATCGACCGGTTCAGTGGCGGCGAGCAGGACGATATCGCGGTCGCACTCCGGATCGCGCTCTCCCGCTACCTTGCCGAGCTCCACCAGGTGCACGAGAGCACGTTTTTGATCTTCGACGAGATCTTCGGGAGCCAGGACGAGGAGCGGAGGAACAACCTCCTCACCGCCCTCCGGACGCAGGAGTCCCGCTTCCCCCAGATCCTCCTCATCTCCCATATCGCTGAGATGCAGGGCGAGTTTGCGAACACCCTCGTGATCGAGATGGGGACCGACCAGTCGAGCCGGGTGAGGGAGGTGGCGTGATGGGGTTTAGGGGCAGCCATGCTTTCCGGACCGGAGAACACGAGAATCCTGATAATCCCCCGGGAACTCAAAAAAAGAGCAGGGATTTGTGAAACGACGTTTCTCCCGGGAAACTGATTAAAAAAATATGAAATCCGGAACACGGGAAAAAAGACCAAAATTCTCCGTTACTCACCAGGACGAGTCGATGATAAAGCTTGTGAGAGAGACCGACCATAAAACACTGGCCGTCTGGGCAATTGATTGTGCCGGGCGTGTCCTGCCCTCCTTTGAGGAAAAATATCCGGATGACCCCCGTCCCCGGAACGCCATCGAAGCATGCCGGGCATGGATAAATACAGGGGTCTTTAAAATGGCTGACATACGGGGGGCTGCGCTTGCAGCCCATGCTGCTGCCCGTGAAGTGGGTGAAGATACTGCCGCCCGCTCTGCTGCCCGTGCCGCAGGCCAGGAGGTGGCAACTGCACATGTTCCCACTCATTCTCTTGGTGCTGCAAATTATGCCTTACAGGCTGTCTGGAGATCCACAGAACCCTCTGAAGCCGACGCGACCGTAGCCAGAGAGCGGGACTGGCAATACCACCACCTGCTCGTACTGCGAGAAAGATCAGCTTCGGAGAAAAAAGGGTAAAAGAATTTTTCACAAAAAAAGTAAGATTTTGTCAGTCTCGCAGAGCGGGACGAAAAACGTGAAATGGATCCTTCCCGCTTCAGCTTCCATGCCCCATGCTCATTTTCCCCACGCGCCCCCACGCCCTTATATCCCATTACATGCCAAACCAGTATTCAACGGATGAATGACGAATACTCCGGTGCAGTGAAGGAAGCGGCCGGCCGGATCCGGGCCACCATCCCGGCAGACCTCGTGGAGAAGTTCTCGAAGACGAGCGGGATCACACCTGCGGATTTCATCCCCTGCACATCAGCCCCGTGCGGCGAGGTCTGCGCCGTGGACGGATCCAATGTCACACTCCTGGAGTCCGGCAGCATGGCGCTGGCCGTGGTCCGGGCAGTCCAGACCACGTTTGACGGCATGGAGCGGGTGCGGCGCTCGGTCACCCCTATGACCTTTGCCCTGATCGGGCCGGAAGAGGAGAACCAGGATTTTCCCCTCCTCTATGCCGACTGCTTCGGCCAGCCTCCGGGAAAACCGCTCACAAACGAGGACATCACCCGGGCTGCCGGCATCCTCCGGGACACGCTCGAGTACTGGGTGACGGAGACGATGGCAAACGAACTCGGGACCGGCGCCCTCCTCCTCCGGGACGGCCCCCTGCGGGTCTCGCACGAGAGCCACAACCCGGTCCTCACTCGCATCGCGCTCGCATGCAGGGACAGGGAGATCGGCCTTGCCGGCATCAGCAAACGATCGGCCGCAACGTGGGGAGGCGGCCACCCGCTCCTCCCCTCGGTCTTCGGACTTGCGAAGGCTCACGGGATCAAAGCCCCGTGGTGGTGCAGGATCGATCCCGCCATCCTCGACCATGCCGCGTTCCCGCAGTGGCAGCACGGCGAGATGTACGTGGCCTGCCTCCACCATCGCTCGAAAGGGCCGCTCAAGATCGAGCTCCCCCGGGGCACAACGAACGCGGGCGGGATCATGGACCGGCTCGCCGGCTGTTCCGCGGACGGGAGGATCCCCGGTTACCCGTACCCACTCTTCGATGCCCACCGCACCGTCGCCCTCACGGAAGAGATCGCGGCGCAGCTGAAGGGCGACCTGCTCGGCCGGCTCGCGGAGGCCGGCATCGATCGGCAGACCTATGAGATCCTGTTCGGAGATTACCATGATGAATTTGCGCGATACTGAAACCACCGACGCATCGAAGTACCGGCTCATCGGCAGGAGCGTGCTATTCTACCGCTTCATCGCCCCCCACAGCGAGACCCTCTACATCGGCGACATCAAGAAGATCGTCGACACAACAAAAGGCTCAACCTTCTTTGCCAAGATCACCGACCTCTCGCACGATTCCAACTTCGCCGACCCGAAGTGGGACACCCGGGCCTATGCCGAGCAGTTCTACGGCCTCGGCGAGGACGTCTTCATCACGGTCGATGCCGTACCCCTCGGTTTTGTCGACAGGGAAGGAAAATTCCACAAGCCGCGCACCATCCCCTCCAAGTTCTCCACCGTGGAAGACCCGACCGCCGAGGACTTCCGCTTCCTCACCGAGCAGATGGGCGAGATCGAGGTCGGGCTCATGCGGAGCGGCCAGGACGTGATCAGGGACGTCCCGGTCCGGATCCCGGCCCGCGTCCTCCCCCAGCACATGGGCATCTTCGCGACGACCGGCATGGGCAAGTCCAACTTCATGAAGACCTTCTGCGCCTCCTGCATGAAGGAGCAGAAGTTCGGCCTCCTGATCGTGGACCCGCACGGCGAGTACGTGAGCGGGGGCAAGTCCTCCACCGGCGAGCCCACGAAAGGGCTCGTCCACTACACGAACGGCAGGGACGGCCTTGCGATCTTCACGATCCGGGGCGAGGCGGACCGGAAGAAGTACGCGATGAACCGGCTCTGGCTCGAGTACGACGACTTCCGCCTCTCCGACCTCTCCATCCTCTACGAGCTCACCTCCGCACAGTACGACATCATCGAGGCATTTTCACGGGTAGGCGGAAAGGAGGTCATACAGTTCTTCGAGACCGTCGACCCCGAGATCTTCCCGGTCAAGGACCCGGCAGCCGCCGGGATCAGGGAGGGGAGCCTTGCGTACCAGATCCGGAACTCGATGGCAGGCCCGGTCCGGGTGATCCAGCGGCACATCGAGAACCTGGTCAATGGCAACAAGGCCTTCTTCCGCGAGCAGGGCTCGTCGGTGCAGGAGATCATCAGCAGCCTCCACGCCAACCGCGTTGTCCTCATCGACATCCCGGACATGGGAGAGCGAAGCGAGCTTTTCGTCTTGTCGGTCATCACACGCATGATCATGGAGAAGCACCGCTCCGAGGCCCGGGGCTACGGGATCGATGAGAAGCAGGAGTCCTCCCACCAGGTGCTGATCACGATCGAGGAGGCGCAAAGGGTCCTCTCCGCGGGGGGGGCCTCCACCCAGATGTTCCGCGAGTGCGCGATGGAGGGGAGAAAATTCGGCGTCGGCCTCTGCGTGATCACCCAGCAGCCGAAGAACGTGGACCCCAAGGTGCTCGCCCAGATCAACACCTTCATCGTCATGGGCCTCGGCGACCGGGGCGACCGCGAGATCCTCATGGGCAGCGCCAAGCAGGACCTGAGCAAAATGGAGATCGAGATCCAGACCCTCGACCGGGGCGAGGCGATCATCTCCACGATCGGCATCCCCTTCCCGGTCAGCACCCGCATCCACCGGTACGAGGACTACATCGCCGGCCTCAATAAGGAGAAGAAGCCATCCATCAGGGACGGGCTTCAGGCAGGGTTCTGAAAAATCTTACACCTGCCACTTCTTCGAAATCTTTTACACCACCATCGTCCCATAGCAGATGGTATGAAACTCCCTGTCCTTGTCCTTGTCGCGCTCCTCGTTGCCGGGTGCTGGTGTGCCGGGTGCACGTCTGCATCCACGCATGCCCCGGCAAAGACACCAACAGAACCTCCTCTGGGCCCGGTGATGACAACACCGGCCGTACCGGTCTTCACCACGCCGGTAATTGGCGGTCATGCGGAAGTGGGGATCACCGTTATGCGTGAAACGGAATCCCCCAACAGCACGAGCCGTCCGGCACCGGTTATTACCGGTAACCCGTAAGCTCCCATCCGCTGCCCGGAGTGAGTGGAAAGTGACTGCAAAAAAGTGCCCGGCGCACTGACCGCCGCGGACCCGTTTTTCCCTTCTTCGCGATCCTTTCACCACCCGGCCACCGGCATATCGCTTCCGGACGGATCGGCGGGCACGGCTGGTAATTAACAGGCATGGAAGCCCTGGTACCGGCCATCGCGGCCCAAAAAAGGATGAAAAAGGTTAGTGTTTGGTAAATGGGTTGAAGACGTTCTCGTAGATCATGTCGCTGCCGGTGTTGTGCAGGCGTTCGCGCTCCGTTTTCTCCTCGACATATGCCATGAGCGGGAGTTCCATGTTGACACCGGGCACGTGGCCGAACATCTTCTCGAGTTCGACCTGCTGGGCGTGCATGAAGAGCGTGTTCGGGATCTCTGCCGGGCAGACTTCCTCGCACTGGCCGCAGTTCACGCAGGAGTCCGCGATATGGGCGTACCGGATCAGGTGGAACATGAAGTTGACCGGCAGCTCGCCGGGTGGGACATACGCCGGGTTCCTGGTCGTGCAGTCCACGCAGTAGCAGATCGGGCACTGGTCGATACACTGGTAGCACTTGATGCAGCGGGAAGTCTCGGCCATAATCTTCTTGAGCCGGTCCCTGCCTTCCCCGAGTCCCTCGAAGTCCTTCTTGCGCCACTTGTCGCCGAGCTTGAACATCGCGCCCTCGACCTTTCCGCGGATATCGAGGCCCTTCGGGTTTGCCGGCTCGGTGGCCAGGATGCCCTTCTTGATTGCGCCGTCCATGAGGTTTGCACCCTTCTCAGAGCAGACCTCGACAAAGGTCGCCTTGCCGGCCCTGGGGCCGATAACGCCCCAGTTCCCGCAGGCAAGGTCTGCCTGCCGGGGGACCTTCATCTTGCAGCGGCGGCAGTTTGTCCTGCGGCCGTAGCCGGCCTCTTCGAGTTCATCGATGGAGATACCCTTGTGGCCTCCCTCGTACTCGATGATGAACTGGCCCTTGTCGATCTCTTCCTTGTGCACCTTCTCGGGATCGACCGCAAACTTGTCGGCGATCATCTTCCGGGCGAGCACCGGGCTGACCGATCCTCCGCAGTTGACACCGATCATAATGATGTTGTCGAGGTTGATCTGCTTGCGCTTGGCCAGTTCGTAGAACGCCATCGCGTCACAGCCCTTGACCGTGACACCGATCTTCATGTCCCTGGCCCCGTCAAGGTATTTCTTGATAAGCTTCGGGATAAGCAACGTCCCGCAGTGGAGCGATCCGGCAGTGCTGGCAAGGTCCTTGGGGTCGGTGATCAGGACCGGCTTGGCATCATAGAGGTCCACGCCCCTGGTTACCACGAGGACTGCATCGACCGCCTTGGACTCGAGCGCATACTTCCACAGGCTGGTAACGGCACCGCCGAGTTCCGCCTTCTTCTGGATTTCGGCGTCGTTGGTCCACGCATAGAGCATATCGCCTTTCTTGGTCATGGTACTCAGGCCTCCTTGATCTTCTCAACCTTGACAGCACAGTGCTTGAGCTCCGGCATCTTGGAGAGCGGGTCGAGCGCCGTGTTGGTGAGGTTGTTTGCACCATTGGCGAAGTGCATCGGCATGTACAGCACTTTCGGGGCCACATCGTCAGACACCCGTGCAACGGCGATGGATTCGCCACGGCGGCTTGTCACCTTGATCTTCTCGTGCTGCCTGATGCCAAGCTCCTTTGCGTCCTGTGTGTTGATCTGGACGTAGTTTTCGGGTACCTCGTAGTGCAGCACTGCGCAGCGGTCCGTCTGGGTCCTCGTGTGGTAGTGGAAGATACAACGCCCGGTCATGAGCGTGTACGGGTACTCCGCGTCCGCTACTTCCGCCGGCGGTTTGTATTCGAGGCCGAACATGGTGCCAAGACCGTCAGCAGCCGCGAACTTCTCCTTGTGCAGGATAGGTGTTCCCGGGTGCTCGATAGTCGGGCAGGGCCAGTGGATCGCCTCGGGCTTCTCGATCTTCTCGTAGGTCACACCGAACTGTCCGGGAGTTACCGCACGCATGTCGTCCCAGACATCCTTCGCTGTCTTCCAGTCAAAGCCCTTGAGGTCCATCTTCTTTGCGAGCATAGCGATGATCTCCCAGTCGTATTTTGACTCGCCGGGACCGTCGACAGCTTTCCTTACACGGTTGACACGCCGCTCGCCGCTGGTGAAGGTGCCGTCCTTCTCGGCAAAGCAGGTACCGGGCAGGACCACATCGGCATATTCGCAGCTCTCGTTCCAGTAGATATCCTGCATAACGAGGAAATCGAGTTTGTCGAACGATGCCCTGACGTGGTTGGAGTCGGGATAGGAGACGACCGGGTTCAGGCCAAGGACGTACATCGCCTTGATCGGGTCGCCGCACTGGTTGATCTGTTCGGTCAGGGTCACCCCATACCAGTCAGGCAGGGAACCTTCCTTCAGGAACCAGAGTTTCTCCATCTTTGCACGGTTCTCGGGGACGGCGACAGCCTGGTAACCGGAGAAGACGTTCGGGTACGCGCCCATATCACAGGCGCCCTGCACGTTGTTCTGGCCACGGAGCGGGTTGACACCGACACCCGGGCGTCCGATGTTGCCGGTGAGCAGCGCAAGGTTGCCCATCGAACGGACATTGTCGGTACCGGTGGTCAACTCGGTGATGCCGAGGCAGTAGATGATGACCGCGTTCTTTGCATTCGCATACTCGCGGGCAAACGCCTTGACCTTCTCGAGCGGGACACCGTGGATCTTCTCGGCATCGGCATACTTCTCGACGGTCTTCTTGAGGTCCTCAAAGCCCTTGGTACGCTTCGCGATGAACTCCTTGTCCTCGAGGCCTTCCTTGATGATCCAGTACATCATCGAGTTGGCGAGCGCAATGTGGGTCGAGGGGTTGAACCGGATCCATTCATCGGCAATCCGCGCCGTTGCACTCAACCGCGGGTCAACGACAACGATCTTGATCCCCTTCTTCTTGGCCTGCATGACGCGGCGCCCGGCAAGCGGGTGGGCCTCGACGGCATTCGAACCCCACATGACGATCAGGTCGGAGTTCAGGACATCCTCGAACGGGTTGGTGGCTGCACCGGACCCGAAAGAGAGGGAAAGACCGGCAACCGACGGCCCGTGGCAGATACGCGCACAGTTGTCGACGTTGTTGGTCTTGAAGGCACACCGTGCCCACTTCTGAAAGGCGTAGCAGTCCTCGTTGACGGTACGGCACGAGGTCTGGAAACCGAGGGCCCTGGGGCCGAACTTGTCGGAGATCTCCTTAAACTTTTTCGTAATCAGGTCAATGGCTTCGTCCCACGAGGCTTCCTCGAACTTGTCGCCCTTCTTGATCAGGGGTTTGGTCAGCCGGCCCGGCTTCTGGACCGATTCCCAGCAGGTCGCACCCTTGGGGCAGAGCTTGCCTTCGTTGATCGGGGACCGCTTGTACGGTTCGACGCCAACGAGCTCATTCCCCTTGGACACGAGGTTCAGGCCACAGCCCACCCCGCAATAGGGACACGTCGTCGCTGTATACTTCAATGGTGTAATTTCTTCACTCATTCATGATCACCAACTCACGCCTGAAACCCATTATAAAACAGGTTTCAATAACCAGTTTGTTAACAGAATATGGTTATAGCCTGTAGTTTGCATAAATCCCATATAAGGGTTTTGAAATTTTCACAAAAAATGGTGAACAGAAGTGGGTTTATAAATTCAAACGGTAATGTATTGAGTGTTACGTTCGTGGCAAATAAAGACAAGAAACAGGTAACGAACTGCCAAACCTGAATGAGAGGCGAACATCAGCTTGAAAAAACGCCGCATACCTCCGTTGTTTTCCGCCCTTTTGCAGACAACGCTCACGTTATGTGACGGGGTTCTGTTTGATGAGTGCGGGGCCTGTCCGCACTGCGGCGGGGAACTTTCCGGGTATGATGTCAAAAAAAAGCAGTTTGCCATTGTTATGGAAGGAGAACAGAAGAAGGTAGTCTATGTACTGGTGAAGCGTTTCCTCTGTCACGGGTGCGGGCAGGTCTCTCTTGCCAACCAGCCTTTTTACCCGGACACCCGGATCGGGTCTCCGGTTGTGGATCTCTGTGTGACACTCGGCGAGACCATGCCGTACTCCCGGGTTTCTTCCTGCCTTGCAGAGATGGGAATTGTTGTGGACCGCTGGAGTGCGCGCAACTATATACGAGACAACCACCGTTCGGTTCCCTCAGTAGACATGTTCGGTATCAGGGTCCCCCTGTCAATTGGTTCCCTGTCTACCCTTGCAATGGGAATATCCGGGGGAGGCAGGATTGATGGACCAGCATTGCTCGCTGCATGCAATTATCCGGCCATCACTCAGCTGTCCCGGACACGGCCTGCCGGTGAGAGCGGAACCGGGATATAACTGCACGCAGTTACCAATCGTAAAAAGTTTATCAGATGTAATGCCAACGGTGTATAATGACAAAAGGACACCATGATTATTCTCCTGAAGCTCTCGCCGCCAGCATGAATATCCCTGGTGTCAGCCCGGAACTGAGGGACCGGGTACAGCAGTGCGTGGCCTTTCATACCTACCCGGCCCCGGGCGTCCTCATCGGGGCATTCATGGTGGACTATGCGCTGGAGCTGCTCGGTGCAAACCCGGAGCAGAAGCTCTACGCGGTCTGCGAGACGCCCAAGTGCCTTCCCGATGCGGTCCAGGTGATTGCCCGGTGCACGACCGGCAACCAGCGGCTGCGCGTTGTACCGATCGGGAAGTTCGCGATCACCCTCAACGGGGTTTCTGACCAGAAAACGACCGATGCGATACGGGTCTACGTGGACCTGGAGAAACTCAAAAAATTCCCCACCATCGATACCTGGTATGCAAACAGTCCTGCCTACGACAAGGCAACGATGAAAGGCGCCCTGCAGGACGAGATCTTCAGGGCGGGACGGGCGATCCTGTCCTTTGAGCGGGTGCAGGTGGGTGTCAGGTCCAAACGGAAATGGAAATCGGTCACCTGTCCCTCCTGCGGCGAGACCGTCCCCGATTACATGATCGAAGGGGATCACTGCGGTGCCTGCGGCTCGATGAAATATTATAAGCGGTTGTCCTGATAACGGATCGGGAGATGCAAAACCATCTTTTTTAACATCGCGGTTCTTCTCCGGGCCGGAGAGAGCCTGCGCATGTTTCTCATGCTGATAACAGGACGCAACACCGTTGCCCGGAAGAACGGGTAACCCATACAACGGGGTGCAGACCGGGTTACGTGACCCGGGTCAGCGCGCCGGTGGCAAGATCGTAATAGAGCCCGTGGACTGCCACCCGTTTCTCAGCGAGCGCCTTTTTGAGGAGCGGGTAGCTATGCAGGTGCTCGATCTGGAGCCGGACGTTCTCCTGCTCGATGAGGCGGTACCGCTCCTCCTTCTCAGGTACGGTCTCCGGGACGGAAATTTTCTTATCAACCCGCGACTGTGCCTCGCGGGCATTGTTCAGCCAGAGCGGGATGTAGGCATCGTTGCTCTCCTGGTCAAGGGCACGGATGGCTCCGCAGTTCGAGTGCCCGCAGATGACCACGTCATTCACTTTAAGGTGGACAACGGCATATTCCAGCACGGTGGCAAAGTTCCAGTCATGGATCGGCACGATGTTGCCGATGTTGCGCTGGATGAAGAGTTCACCGGCCCGGGCCTGCGTGATATGCCCGGACTGGAGCCGTGAGTCCGAACAGGCGATCCAGAGCGTACTCGGGTGCTGGCTCCCCGCCAGTTCCTTGTAATAGTCAATGTTCGGGGTAAAATCCGTCTTCTGAAACCTCAGGTTACCGAGTAAGAGATTATCGATCATGCCACAAACCTCTAACGTACATATACCGGTTTCGAGCCAGTTTATGAGTATACTGATACTGGCAGGAAAAGAGAAAGAATGTTTCGGAATGATGCCATGCAGGGCTGCGTGATCGTCCGAGACGCCGGGAACCGGGCACACAGGATCCGGCAGCTGTTCATGAATAGGTCTGCCGGGCTGCATTTCTCTGGATATTCAATCAGTTTCAACCCAATTACAGGATAATGGATAGAACCTGAAACAGAGAGATTGATCGATTTTTATCAAGCATAACCAGTTGTCCTGTCGCAGTTTCTCGCGTGGTCCGTATATTACGGCGCGAAAAGTTTCAGAGCGAAACCCTGTCCGGTGAGCAGGAGAGGTTGATCCTTTGCTGATGCATTCCATGCTACGGCATACAGGAGGAGCAGGGCATTGTCCAGTGACACCTCGAAACGGGTAGTGTATTTGCCTTCCGGTAGCAGGGACTTCGCCAGAAGACCGGCATCCGGTGCGGAAAAATCAATGAACTGGTCCGGTTGATCCAATGAGTCTTCAAGCAGCAGTCCCTGTTCCCGGATAATAGAAAACGCCGTTACAAGAAGCGGCCAGGGGTTTGTGTACTCCAGCTCTGCCATTGCCGCCTCAGCCACGCGTGCCGCTTCCCGGTAATCTCCCTCGGCAAACCGGGCAAACCCCACAGCCGCATAATGTGCTGCTTCAGGACTCACATCGGCCATCTGTTCACGGACGGTTTCGCAGTAGGTTTTGAGCGGTTCTTCAAGGGCTTTCCCCGCCCCCCTGCCGGACTCCGGAGCAGCGCCGAACCGGAATTTCAGCCGCACGAGCAGTATCGTAAGGCTCGCTGCATACAGCAGTTCGAGAATAATATTGACCGCAAAATCCGAGGGCAAGACAAAGAAGAGAAAGGAATAGATCGGCGTTGTCAGCGCAACAATATCTTTCTGGGGCCGTATCCACGCCAGGTACGCCAGAATGAAGGATCCTATGACACAACCGGCGGCATAATACCGGACATCGACGCTGCTTCCCCTACCGGAAAAAAACAGGGCAAGCAATGCACCGCCAAAGGAGAATACCGGTACTGCCAGCTCCAGGAGCAGGACCATGGAACCGGTTATCCGGAAAGTTTGGGAATTTTTTTTACCTGACATCTGCATCATCATCTCCGGTGTAAATTCTGGTATCTTGTTACAGGAAGATCTCAAAAATCCCGATACGGGTACTCAACATCAGGTCTTGGATTTTTTTACTTTCCTGATGGACACGCAGTTGATTACCGGCTCGCCGACAAGGATGTACCGGCGGATTACCTGTCCGAGCACCTCAACGATATCGTTCACTTTCACGTCCTCTTCCGGGCTGGTGAACATCTTGACCGATATTGCACCGGACCGGTCTGCGACGAGGTACTGGGGGCGGTTCAGGAACTGAAAATACACCCGTTCCACAACGCCCTCAATCCGCACCGGTTTCCCGACCATGTTCTCGTTGATCAGCCTGACCCGCACCGTCTTTGCCTCGGCTTCATACTGGGGAGCAATATCCGCATACTGGCTCCGGCTCATGTAATTGAGCGCAATAGGGATGACCAGCAGCATGAACAGACAGGGGATAAGCCAGATGAGCTGCGACCTCACCTCGGGACTGATCACAGATGCACCAAGTAAAAGAATGGTAAAGATCACAAACACCACGATGGTGATAGTGGAGACCCTCACTTCGATATTTCCGATCTTCATCAGAACAATTGTTTGCCGTTTATCTACTTCAGTCCTGCGATTGCGTTGCGGGATGCCGTAAAGTGAGGGTAACCGGGCGATGCCACAATAGCAAGTATAAAAAACGAAATCCGTGTTTATCCGGATGAGATGAACGCGGGCCGCAGGGCTGAAAGGTGAGGCGACGACAGACGGGACTGCGTTAAACAACCCCTGCTGTTGCGGTTACGGATACCCTGAGACGGGTATCCTCCGTTTATCATAAAAAAATATGATTGTAGTGGAACATTACTTCAGCGCTGCAATCTCTTTCCGGAATGCGACCCAGTACAGGACACCGACAAAGAACAGTCCGCCGACGATGTTACCAATTGTCACCGGTATGAGGTTTACGGTCCACATGTTGATCCAGTTTACCGTCGTCGCTGTATTGGTTACACCAGCGGTCAGGATACCCGCCGGAATAAAGTACATGTTTGCAACACTGTGTTCGAACCCGCTGGACACGAAGGCCATGATCGGGAACCAGATACCGAAGAATTTCCCTGCCGCATCATCTGCACAGATACCGAGCAGGATAGCGAGGTTGACGAGCCAGTTGCAGGCAATACCCTTGAGGAACGCAGACCACATGCCCATCATTCCGACATAGCTGGTCTTTGCCACAGCAATGGCAATCGCACGGGTACCGAAGGCAGTGATCGTCGCCGTGCCATCGGCACCGAAGGAAACAAACGGTCCATTTGCCATGATATAGGCAAATACGATGGATCCGATCAGGTTGCCGATGTAGACGAAGATCCACAGGTTGATGACCTGCATCCAGCTGACCTTGTGGATAAACGCTGCCATCGGGGCGAGCATAGCGTCACCGGTGAAGAGTTCTGCACCGGTAAGGACGATGATAATAAGCCCAACAGGGAACGTCGCTCCCAGGATCAGCTGTGCCATACCGGCTGATGCGAAGCCGCCGGCAACGGCCCCGGCTTTAATTGCATCTGCAGAATAAGCGATTCCTGTACTGCAGACCGTTGCGAGAGCAGCACCCATAGCGATATAGGCACCAGCCATGAATCCGCGAAGGAGCATGTTCCATGCGGGCAGGCCTACCTTGTATTTTCCGGCATCTCCTGCCTTTGCAGTAATTGCTACCGGAGGATGAAACACCATTTTTTTACACACCTCTGAAATCTTCACCTATACCAGCAACATACAATACGAATCTTGTATAGGTCAAAGAGAAATTCTCTTATGTTGTTATTAATAATTTTCGAATTGTTCGCCGTTCCGGGCCAGATTTCCGGGTATTCCCCGGCCGGATGCAGATCGAACAAGGATATCGTTCATTCACTTTTTTGCCATGTTAAGTATTTTATTTCACGACGTCAGAAGGCAGGAAGATCACGCTGCTGATCTCATCATGGATTTTGCATACTTTTCCCTGACGCGCATTTTAAACCCACAAAAACATCCCGGAAATGAAAAAATTTTCACATTTTATGAAATTTTTTATCACATTACAGAAAATTTCATGTAAATTCACAACATTCATCCATGAAAAAGGAATAATTACTCATCGGACTTCCGGGAATATTCTCATGAAATGTTCAGCGATAACCGGCAACGTATTCGGCAACCATGACTGCAAGGGGCATAAGGAATGCCATGACCGGCTGGTCTCCATACTCCCCAGACTGCCGGACACCCTCAAAATCCATGAGCCGGTTCCCGCTTCCGTTGAAGATCTCGAGCGCGTCCATGTTCCGGGATACCTCACGTGGCTCGAGAACCAATGCGTGAAACATGTCGACTTTTGCATGCTCGACGATTATGTCTATACCGGCGGATACCTGGAGCAGAACCAGATCGTACCGGGTTTCCTGGATCCGAATACCTATATCAATCCCTGTTCCTACGAGGTGGCGACCTATGCGGCGGGGTCAGCCATCGATGCCGTGAACCGGTCCCTTGACGGGGAATGCTGTTTTGCGCTGGTACGCCCGCCGGGCCACCATGCGGAGGCAGACCGCGCCATGGGGTTCTGCCTCCTGAACAATGCCGCCGTTGGAGCAGCGCATGCCCTCAACCATGTCGATCGCGTGGCCATCATCGACTGGGACGCCCATCACGGGAACGGGACGCAGAATATCTTTTATGACAGTAACCGGGTGCTTTACTGTTCGGTACACCAGAAAGACATCTTCCCCCATACCGGGTTCACCGAAGAGACCGGCAGGCATGAAGGGGAGGGGTATACGATCAATGCCCCGCTTGCCCAGAACTCGGGGATTGCTGACTATGCCTGCGTATTTTCGGAGATATTCATTCCGGCTCTTGAGCGGTTCAGACCGGACCTCGTCATCATATCCGCGGGCCAGGACGTTCTTTCCGATGACCCCCTGGAATGCATGAACCTGAGTCCCGCAGACATCGGCAGCCTTACGGCATGGGTCCGTGATGCAGGAGAGAGCGCCCTTGCACTCGTACTTGAAGGGGGATATGGCCCTTCCCATCCGGAAGCAATCTGCCGTATCTT
Organism: Methanoregula sp.; assembly: GCF_049510175.1. GTDB lineage: Archaea > Halobacteriota > Methanomicrobia > Methanomicrobiales > Methanospirillaceae > Methanoregula. The sequence goes on along the minus strand of NZ_JBEKZF010000002.1, from coordinate 471,787 downwards.
TGACACGCTCGAGAAACAGCTCCCTGCCGGAGTACCCGCAGGTACGCCCGGAAAAGCAACAACAGAGACGGTCCGTCTCTTAAAAAAACTGCACCGGCTTTCTTAAAAAAATCCTCCGGATCCCTGCCGACCGATGAACGGTTTATCAGCACCACACGCTGCCCGGTGTATCCTGCTCCTGTTGTCTGCCAGCATAAAACCGTTAAACACAATACCAACGGGGCACTATTGGTCTGTATGGACCGGAAGATACAGATCCTGCTGGTGTCGGGGATCGTTATCACCCTCATTGTATCTCTCATCAATATCTATGCTGCCGGCATTGTCTTCGTCATCCTTATTGCTCTCCTGATGTCGGTCGCGATCATGCAGGACAGCATGCTCCTGCCGGATGTCACGGCTGAACTCAGAGAGGATGCAAAGGCAGTGGTCATCCGGAACACCGGCACTGCGACAGCGGTGAAGATACACGTAGCGCTTGTCCCCATGAATATCGAGTTCGATCTCCCGGCCCTTGATGCGGACCAGGCACACGAGTACCCGCTTGAGAAGATGATCGAAGAGGTCAAGGCAGTCGTGACCTTCGAGAACACGAAGGGGGATATCTTCTCCCACTCGTACAAATTGTCTGCCTGTGGCAGCGAGTACGATCCCCTCAAACCCATGATCCCCCTCTTTCAGTGGAAGTGAGCGGCAGCTCTGCCGGCCGACACACCCGGAACTTTATCGGGCCATTGTGGGATAGGCGTGCTGCAGCACCGGGCAGGGCGCTCATCGGGACCACCGGGATCCGTCTTCCATGCATGGTGATCGTACCGGTTTCCCACGGGAAGGCATCGGTTTTTTATCAGCCGTATCCTCCGGAACAGAGGGGAAGTCTCCGAAAGCGGGATTGCACCGTGGATTTCCTCACCTGAAAAGAGCAGCAGCTGGACTATGAGGGATCTCCCGTTGGTTTTGCAGGAATGCTGATGCGAAAAAAGGTAAGGAATGCAAGGGTAGTGCTGATACGATAATCTGCACATTATCTGTTTTTTAACGTCCGAAAAGAGGTAACGGAGGTCATACTGCCTTCGGTATAACAGGCAACGTTCCTGCAATCGTTATCAATGCACTTATATAGGAAAATTGGTCATATTATGAATCTGAAAACAATTTTTCAAAAAAGAGGTGTGTATTCAATCATGAAACCAGAAGATGCAAAGAAAATTATAGCAATGGCAATCGACAGGGAAGTCGAGTCATACACGTTTTACCGTGGTGTTGCTGATAAGGTAAAGGCCCCGGCGTTAAAATCGCTTTTCGCAGAACTTGCCGGAGAAGAGAAGAAGCACCGCGTGTTCCTGGAGGGAATGCTCACGAAGGATGTATCGAAGCTGAAGTTTGATCCCTCGCATGACTACAAGGTGGCAGATACACTCCCCTCGCCACCCCTGAGCGTTGACATGAAACCTCTCGAAGGTATTGTCGTCGCGATCAAGAAGGAACTGGAAGCCATGCAGATGTACACCCAGCTCGCAAACCTGGCCAAGGACAACGAAACGCAGCTGCTCTTTTCCCAGCTGGCAAACATGGAAAGAGGCCACAAGGCCCGTCTTGAAGATATCTACACAAACATGGCCTTCCCGGAAGTCTGGTAAACGAACCGGATGTGCGTGCGGGGATTATATCCCCCATTTTCTTTTTACATACCCTACAAAACGACGATAGCTCGCCGCATCTGTTCTGGAATTAACCGTTGATAAAACGAGGAATTCGGGAGAACGAAGGTATTCCAAACGCCCCGGAGGCGTGTTTGCGCCACGTCTCTCCGGATTTCATCATTGCACCTCTTTGTTTTTTAGTCCTTTCCCTCTCCGGTCCTGCCGTCGGGAACTTCAAGGGGAGTTGCATCCCAGGGACAGAAGCGCTCGCTGCCGGTGGTTTCCCATACGCACGCAGGGCAGCGCCGGATATGCCGGTCCCATCGGAAGAACGGGATGATCGGGATAAAAAGGAACAGAAAGAAAAACGGTAATCCCAGGTACCACATCAGGGCCGTGGCGGCGATTGATACAGCCAGCAGTATAAGGCTCGTTCTCCACGCGTTCATCGTACACCTTTTGGAAAATTAACGGGAAAATACCCGGTCCCGCAGGGCAATTTCCCTGACTGCAAAGGCCGGCAGGGCATCAGCCGCAGGCCCCAGTTCACGTGCAAGATCCACACCGCCAAGTTCCCGGGTAAAGAGCGGGGCTCCGATACCGGCGACAATGATCTCAGCCGCGGAGCAGGCTGCCGCACAGTTCCTTACCGCATCGCAGACCATATTCCGCTGCTTTTCCCAAAACTGCCAGGCGATCTGCACCGCACCGTCCTCCCCGATCTCTTCAAGGTCTGCACAGACAACACGGGCCAGCCGTCGCAGGGATGCTGCCCGGGTCTTCTCCCTGTGGTCCGGGGTATCACAGGTATATTGTCCTGGTGTGATATTCCCGAGAACGAGATGGGCATCGGCACTCGTGGCAAAATATTCCGTGCTCACCGGGGTCCGGACACCTCCAAGTTCCACCGATTGCAGGAGCGTCGCGATGTTCGTCCGCAGCATCCCCGTGTAGAGCAGGAATCCCTTCTGGAGCCGGGCAAGGTCGGTCAGGCCCGGCAGCTCGGGAAACCGCGCGAGGGGGATGATATCTGCCGTGGTACTGCCGATATCCAGCAGGACTGCCCGGGGATGGTTCGTTCTGAGGCAATCAGCCGAGGCCAGCCAGTTGGCGGCAGCCAGCTGCGGCACGGCATCCCTGTGGAACGCAGCATCCGTACCGTAAAACCGGGCCCGGGGGAAAGCCTCCCTTACCGCATCCACGATAAATGCAACCCCCTGCATCTTGTTGTCGAAACAATCAGCGAGTTCCCCGCTCATGACAACGGCCACCGGCTCCTCCCGGTCGGTCACGTACCGCTCCAGGAGTGCGGTGATCGGCGCCTTCTCCCAGAGCGGGCAGTAGTGGATATGGACCCCCTCGTCATCCACCACTTTCAGGTTTGCCCCGCCAACGTCAATGCCGATCATGCACGGGTTACCTTCCCGTTGGTATCGAACCGGACATGCCCGCTGAGATGAACGTCCTTTGGCCCTTCGCCCTTTGACGCGGCGATGAGGAGTGACGCGATCTCTTCCTTCATACAGGCAGCGATACCCACGAGACTTGTCGTGATCCGCGGGTTGACATCCACCACGTACACCTTGTCGGCAACCACCACGTCCACGCCGCAATATCCCTGGCAGCCGAGGACCGCAACCGCTTTTTGTGCGGTCTCTGCGATCTCAGTTTCGCGGACCGGATGGACCGGGGTTTCGCCGCCACGGTAATGGAACGATCCGTCAGGAGCAATCTCGATCTCCTGCCGGTTCACCGCGAGAATGACCGGGGAATTGCCGGAAAAGTAGAGGCAGGCATCGCCGATGACCCGGTTCGCGATGAGGCTCACTGAATAATGTTCACCCTCGATATATTCCTGTGCAAACTCGCCATCGGACGGCTGGCCTGCGGACAGCCGGACTCCCTGTGCCCCGCAGCCCTTTACCGGCTTTATCACACGCTTCCCGGTCCCTGCCTCTCCCGGGACCGGGATGCCGTTGTCCCGGAGGATCTTTCCGGTCTGCACCTTGTTTGCACAGAGCGCCGCGGTCATGAACCCGCAGCCGAGGTTATGCGTGGACTGCTCCAGGAGAAACGTGTAGTTCGAGAGGAGGTGATCCGGGGCGATCACGAGCCCCATGTCGCAGCTCGGGGCGAGCCTTGTTATCTCCTCGCCAAAGTCGCCGGGGCCGGGCGTCACGACTTCGTAACCGCAGCGTTCGAAACTTGCCCTGAGCACGGACAGCATCGCGGCCCCTTCGTGGGCAAGGGAGGGATCGTGCGCAACCGTATATTCGGCGAGGAGGACGTTCATCCCTCTTCTTTACGCTCTGCAATGAAATTACCCTATCCGATCGGTGAGTTATTTGTACCACGCCAGCTATAGAACAATGCACATGAGACCATCGATCCTGCTGACCAATGATGACGGCGTGACCTCCATCGGGCTCTGGGCCGCATACGAAGCACTCAAACCCATCGCAGACGTCACGGTGGTCGCCCCCGCCACCCAGCAGAGTGCGGTCGGCCGATCGATCTCGATCTTCGAGCCCCTGCGGGCGAACCAGGTGATCATAAACGGCGAGTCTGCGTGGTCGGTGGCCGGCAAGCCCACCGATGCGGTGATCATCGGCCTCTATGCCCTGAAACTCAACCCCACGCTGGTCGTGAGCGGGATCAATATCGGTGAGAACCTCTCGTTTGAATCGATCATGACCTCAGGAACGGTCGGTGCTGCACTTGAGGCGTCCAACCAGGGCACAAAAGCGATTGCCTTCTCGCTCCAGGTGGAAGACCAGGGGGACAAATTTGACGATCCGAGCACGCACGGCCGGAGTTTTGCGGAGTCAAAGAAGATTGTGCGGGACGTGGTCTCCCGCGTGCTGGAGAAAGGGTTCTGCCCGCATGCTGACGTGATAAACGTCAACATCCCCTCCCATGTCAGAGGCGGGTATGAGGTGACACGGCTTGCCCACAAGCTCTTCCATACGGGGGTCGAGAAGCGGCTCGACCCGCGGGGGAGACCGTATTTCTGGATCAACGGCCCGCTCTTTGAGGATGCAGAGGAAGGGACGGATGTCCATGCGGTCCGGAAGGGAAATGTATCGGTAACCCCGATCACCCTCGACTGCACCGCCCACGATGCAAATGAGGAGATAAAAAAGGTTTTTTTCCCATAATTCCTGCCTGCCGGCCGCCGCTTGTATATCACCAGTTTTAATTATTCCCGCACTGATACCTATCACGAGCATGGACGAGAAGGCACGTGCCCAGACGGCATCAAAGAGTGCGGCCGGGTTCCGGGCTGCTGACATGGTGGAAGACGAAATGGTAGTCGGGCTTGGCACCGGTTCGACCGTATTCTATATGATCGAACGGCTCTCTGCCCGCATCCGTGAGGGGCTGAAAGTTTCCGGCATACCGACGTCATACCAGACGGCTATACGAGCGAGGGAATATGGCATACCGCTCACTACGCTCGATGATTATCCAATCATTGATATAGCCATTGACGGGGCCGATGAGGTCGATCCCCACCTGAACCTGATCAAAGGAAGGGGTGCTGCCCATACACGGGAAAAATGCGTCGCATCTGCAGCATTCCGGTTTGTTGTCGTCGTGGACGAGCAGAAGGTCGTCCCCCGCCTGAGTGCCCCGGTTCCCGTTGAAGTGATCCCGTTTGCCGTGCGCCCGGCCATGAGCCAGCTCCGGGAATTCGGCTGCCTGCCGGTGATCCGCGAGGGCGTCAAAAAGGACGGCCCGGTGATTACGGACAATGGCAATTTCATTGTTGACTGCACATTTTCGGAGATAGCACGGCCTGCAGAACTCGAAGATGCAATCGCCCGTATCCCCGGGGTCGTGGAGAGCGGGTTATTCTGCGGTTTTGCGGAAAAGACCACGCTCATCGTGGGCAATGAAAAAAAATGTAGGATAATTACATCAGCGGATATAGTCCCGTAACTTCTGTACAAGAGCCAGCTGGTTGTTTGCTTCTTTCTTCTTCTCTTTCTCAATGCTGTCCATGATCTCATGGATCGGTTTTGCCAGCTCGTAGATCTTGACCGGGCGGCCCTTGCTCTCTGCCTTGCTCTCCCTGCTGGAGATCCAGTTCTGTTCAATCAGGTAGCGCATGGCAATGCTGACTTCCGGTTGCCGGAGATCCGTCCCACGCTCAATGGCGCGTGAGGTTGCTTCCGGTGTATTCGCAAGAAATACCAGGACTTTTGCCACATTCCGCTTCGTTCCAATCTCGATGAGAAGGTTGGCAAACTCTTCCTCCTTCTCGGTAAAGTACATCACGTTTTCAGTTCTCATGCATCACATCCATCTGTTTTTCACAATGTATAGAGTATAATTATCTAAATTAGGATATATAGGCTCTGTTATTGGCATGCAACCAACGCGAAATTTATATATTAAAAGAACGGGGCAGGGTATAAAATACTGCATACACGTTATAAAAATGAGAATAAATTTAATTTATTCTGCAGGCAAAAAGGAGAATTACAGGAGGCCCAGGCTCCGCAGGTCCGACAGAATCTTGACAACCGCTTTCTTTGCATCTTCCGGTACCTTGCCACCGGTAATAATCAGTTTGCCGGATCCGAAAAGCAGGACCACAACTTTCGGGTTATCAAGGCGGTAGACAAGCCCCGGGAATTGTTCAGGTTCATATTCGATCTTGTCGAGGTTGAAACCAACGGCAATTTTATTGAGGTTGATGGGCGTTGCAAGATCTGCAGAGGTTACAATATTCTGGATCTTGTAGTCCAGTTTCTTGGGGATATCGATCCCCTGTTTGCGCAGGAGTCCCCCGAGAATGTTAAGGCCTTTGCTCAGGCTGTCGATGCTCTTGGCACCGGTAAGGACGACCTTGCCCGATCCAAAGACGAGCGCGGCGATCTTCGGGTCCTGCATCCGGAGGACCACGCCCGGGAACCGCTTCTTGTTATATTCGGCATCCTTGATCTTGGATGCAAGAGCGGGAAGATCCAGATAATCGCACACCTTCGCGGAGGCAACGATGTTTTCGATCTTGAGGGAGTCTTCTGGTCTGACCTTCATATTTATAAATGCCACAAAACAGTATTTAAAAAGTTGGGTTCATATTCCGGACTTTTATTCTTCCAGGGTCGATATGTCGCCCGGGTCCAGACCCATCTCTTTTGCCTTGAGCACACGCCGCATGATCTTGCCGCTCCGGGTCTTGGGCAGGGAGTCCGCAAACTCGATCTCGGAGGGCATCGCGATAGGCCCGAGGGTAATCCGGACATGGTAGATGAGTTCTTTTTTGAGCTTGTCGCTGGGGGTGTGGCCGACCCTCAGGGTTACGAATGCTTTTATGGTGTTGCCCTTCAGGGGATCCGGTTTCCCGATGACTGCCGCTTCCGCCACTGCCTTGTGGGAAACAAGCGCGCTTTCGACCTCGGCAGTCCCGATGTTATGCCCGGCTACCACAATCAGGTCGTCGGACCGCCCGATCACCATGATATACCCGTCCTTGTTTTTAACCGCGAGGTCTCCGACCGCATAGCAGCCCGGGATCGTATTCCAGTATTTCTTGTACCGTTCCTCATCATGGTATACCGTGCGCAGCATGGAAGGCCAGGGTTCCCGGATTGCAAGGAACCCGCCGGTCCCCGGGGGAAGGGATTTGCCATCTTTGTCGACAACATCCGCTACTACACCGGGGATGGGTTTTCCGGCAAATCCGGGCATCATCGGCTCGCCGATGACCGTCGTAATCATGTGCATACCGGTCTCGGTCTGCCACCACGTGTCGACGATCGGGCACTGGCTTTTTCCGATGACCCGGTAGAACCACTCGAACGCCTCCGGGTTGAGCGGTTCGCCCACCGAGCCAAGAATACGCAGGGTGCTCAGGTTGGACTTGTTGGGCCATTCCTCGCCCAGCTTCATGAACATGCGGATTGCCGTGGGGGCGGTGTAGAGAATAGTGACCCCGAATTCCTCGACCATGCGCCAGTAGACACCGGGATCAGGATGATCCGGTGTACTTTCGGTAACCATAATTGTCGCACCCATTAACAGCGGACCGTAGACAACGTAGGAGTGGCCGGTGATCCAGCCCGGGTCTGCAGTGCACCAGTAGACGTCGTTGTCCTTGATGTCAAAGACATTTTTGGTGGTATAATATGCACCGACCATGTACCCCCCACAGGTATGCACGATTCCTTTCGGTGCACCGGTCGACCCGCTTGTGTACAGGATAAATAACGGGTCTTCCGCGTCCATGACCTCCGGCTCGCAATCAGATTTGACATCCTTGATCAGGTCGTAGAAATCCACTTCCATCTCGCGGTGGATCTCGACGGGCTGGCGGAGCCCGCGCCGGAGGACGACGATATGCTCAACACTGGGTGCGTTGATGATGGCTTCCTCGATGATCTGCTTCAGGGGGATTGACTTGCCACGCCGGAACGTGACATCCGCCGTGATGACAACCTTTGCCCCGGCCCCGACAATCCGGCTGTTGAGGGCTGTCGCCCCAAAGCCGCCGAAAACCACGCTGTGGATGGCGCCGATCCGGGCACAGGCCAGCATCGATATGATCTGTTCAGGGACCATCGGCATATAGATGCAGACACGGTCACCTTTCACGACACCCAGGTTTTTCAACCCGTTTGCAACCTTCATCACTTCGCGGTAAAGCTGGCGGTACGTGTAGATCCGCTCGGAATCATCCTCTCCTTTCCATATGAGGGCTACCTTGTTTCTGCGGGAGCTCATCACATGGCGGTCAAGACAGTTGTACGTGATGTTGGTCTTGCCGCCAGTAAACCAGCGTGCATACGGGTAATTCCATTCCTTCACCTTTGTATAGGGAGTAAACCAGTGCAGCTCTTGCGCGGCACGATCCCAGAAACCGTCAGGATCGTTTCGGAATTCAGCATACGCCTCCTGGTAATCCCCCATCCAGCTGTTTTTCCGGTAGGATGGGTCGGGCGTGTAATACTTGTCGGTCAGTTTGACATCAAAGTCTTCAGCCATGAACAACACCGATTTAACACTATTAATAATGAGTGATTCAAAAAAAAGGTTGTCGTTTTCGGTCGGGAAAAAACCGGATATTTCCGGTTTCCCTTGTAAAAATTACGAGATTATTTTATTCGCGAGAATAGTATTTGCGAGAATAGGGAACATCGGAATGATGATGATCTTGATCCGGATAAAAATGGATTGTTCACGTATTTTTTTACCTAGTCATATTGGCGCCATGTGTGGCCGCATTCCGTGCAGCGGAAGAACCTCACTTCGCTCTCATCGGCAGCCCGGAGCTGGCGCAGCCACCAGATTGCAAGGTTATTCTCGCACTTGGGGCACTTGATCTGGATCGTGGGCATGGTATTGATCTTGTCATCTTCATCATCCACGATCGTAATTTCGTTTTCCGTGCGTTTCCTCTCTTTTTTCATGATATCATTGCCATCGATCTTCCTGATATATCCGCACTTGCGGCATTTGAGCTGCCCTCCGGACGACATCATTAAGGTTTTACATTCAGGACAAAACATCGGTATACTATGCGTGATGATAGGAGATTAACCCTCTTATAACGGCGAAGACGCGTGCCGGAGTGGGTATTATAACTGATGCGATCTCCGGGAGGCCTGGCATGCGCCCCGGATACTACCCGTACATGATAGGGCATTTCAGAATCCTTTTTTTGGTATTGCGTGGATAATTTAACAATGATCGAGTATCTGGTCCTGCTGTCCTGTGCCGGATTTCTGGCATTCCTGATACCCGGTCGTCATCGGAAATATGCAGCCATCATCGGCTGGACGTTCATTGTCCTGACCCTTTTTGCCATGCTTCCGGAATTTTTCCAGGAATACAATTTTATGTATCCCCTGATCGCAGCGATGTCCGTGCCATTCCTGGTGATCACGGTGAAGTACCTTCTTGCCGAAGATGACCGGGCAATCCACCTTACACGGGCGGCAGCGGTATCATTCCTCATCTATGCACCGTTCGGGTTTACGGAAGTGCCGCTCTTTGCCTGGCTCGGGAACCAGCTCATCACCCTTGTTGTCAGCCAGATCCTCTGGATACTGGGTGCATTCAGTTTCCCGGTATCACTGACCTGCATGAACTCTGCCACGCAGATGGCGATGGATCCTTCAGCCTGTGCCGACCTGATCCGCGATACCATTACCCGCAACGGGTACAGCGTCCAGATCATCCTGGGGTGCACGGGTATCCAGAGCATTGCCATCATGCTGGGGGTGGCCGCTGCTGTCCCGACAGACCTGCGACAGAAGATCCTCGCATTCCTCATCATCGTGCCAACGATTTATATCCTCAACCTCTTCCGCAATGTCTTTGTCATTATGGCGTATACCCAACAATGGTTCCCGTACTATCCGGATATAGCAAGCAACGGGGAACTGGGGTATGAGAGTTTCTTCTGGGCACACAATGTCATTGCAGAACTCCTCGCCCTCGTCTGCCTGATTATAATCGCGTACGGGCTCTTTTCCCTTATCCCCCGTCTCGGGGAGTTTGCCGACGACCTTTACCAGATGTATACCGGCGAGGTCAAGAAAGCGTTCGGTAAAGGTAAATAATCCGCTGCAGTGCTGAAAGGTTTGTGCAGACGGCAATAATGATGACCGATGCCCAGATAACGCCAAAAATGCCCCCGAGGATCAGGACCACGAACGTCTCCGGCCTCCCGAAGAACCCGACACCCTCAAGGGGATCGTCTATCTTGCCTTCGACTTTTTCCCGGTAGCCGATCTCTGCGTATGTCACCGGTTTGATGAACGTATTCATCAGCGAGCCGATGATTGCAAGCGCAACGACACCGAAATCGGCAACCGGGGGCAGGGAAAAAAACTGGCTGAGAATCGGGATCCCGGCAAGCCCGATACCAAGGATGGCCAGGGCATCCACATACTTGTCGACAATCCAGTCAAAGACCGCACCGAAATTTGTGTGTGCACTGGTTTTCCGGGCAACACTGCCATCCACAAGGTCAAAAACTGCCGAGAGCAACAGGGCAAGCGCACCCGGGAGGAACTGGCGCTGGAAGAAAAGGACAGCGCACAGGATACCTGCAGCAAGCGAGAGCAGCGAGATCTGGTTGGGTGTGATCCGGAGCCGGATAAATATGTCTGCGACCGGTTCAAGGTACCTGATGAACCTTGGCCGGAGTGCAGTAATGTTCATAACTCAATTCATGGGTACATAAACCATTAATAGTTGCCCATCCGGCGTCAGTCCGGGATCAGCCGGAATGCCGGATCGCCGCTATCGTCACGTTATTTATATCCGCCGGCCCAATTATTCCGGAGAGACGAGGTGCAATGACCGGAACTACAGACCGTCCGCATGTTCTCATGATGTCAGAGATCACGGCTGACGGCAAACTCACGCTCAAAAAAGGGGCATCCTCAAAGATCCTGATGAAATACATGGCGCCTGAGACCGAGATCCTGCTCCACACGACACGGGCGGAATACGATGCGATCATGGTCGGTGCCAACACCATCCGGATCGATAACTCGTTCCTTACGGTCAGGCTGGTGCCGGGTAAAAGCCCGCTCCGGGTGATTCCCTGCAGTATGGCAGACATCCCGCTTGATGCGAATGTGCTGGGGCCCGATGCGCCCACTGCCATCGCTGTCGCGGAAGCTGCACCAAAAGACCGGGTTGACGCAATAAAAAAGAAAGGTGTGCATGTCATCGTAGCCGGGAAAAACCATGTCGAACTCCCGCTGCTCATGAAGATCCTCAAGGAAAAGTTTGGCGTGAACAAGCTCATGATTGAGGGAGGACCGACCCTGAACTGGCACATGCTGCACGACCGGCTCGTGGACGAGATCCGGCTCATCCACCTCCCTTTCATTGTCGGCGGTTCCGACACCCCGTCCCTTGTCGGCGGCATGCATATCAATAACGAGAATGAGATGATACGGCTCAACCTGAAAAAATATTACATGTGCGGGAGCAATCTCGTCTCAGAATTCGATGTCCTCTATACCGGGGCATGATTATGGACGAGACTCCGTCGCAGGACCATACCGTCATCGTGCATCCCAGACCCCGATCCGGCCTGAAATGGCTCCTCATCATCCTTTTCGCCCTGATTATCATCTCGGGGGTCATCATTGCGGTGTATTTCCTCACGCATTCGGATAATACCCGCGGCGTTACGGTAGTCCGGATGGAGGGCTCGATGCAGACCGGTGATATCAACGATGGCGAGACGATTGGCAGCGAAGTTGTCGGGAAACAGCTGCGCGACGCGGCCGATGATCCAATGGTCGAAGCCATCGTGCTCAGGGTGGACAGTCCCGGGGGAACTCCTGCGGCAGCACAGGAAATAATCGGCGATCTCGAATACGCGAAGACCAAAAAACCGGTCGTCGTCTCCATGGGGGACATGGCTACGTCTGCGGCCTACTATGTGAGCGCCCATGCCAACAGGATATACGCGGACCCGGATACGTTCACTGCCGGCGTGGGAGTTATCTGGAAATTCTCGGACATCAGTGGCTGGATGAAAAATGAGGGCTATAATATCAGCGTGGTGAAATCCGGCAGCAAGAAGGACATGGGCTCAACATCCCGCCCGATGACCGATGAGGAAGAGGCATATGCCGCGAAGATCGTCCACGACAGCTTTGAGCATTTCATCACCGATGTGACCACCCAGCGGGCGATCGCCCGCTCCGATATTGAAGACGGGAGAGTGATCCGCGGTGCCGACGCGGTCAAACTGAATATTGTCGACGAGCTCGGGAACCTCAACGACGCGATAGATGGCGCAAAAAAGATGGCAGAGTCCCGGTCTAAATCATCCTGACCGGGTCTGCCTTCATGAACTCGCGGCATACGGTCGTCGCATAGTGGCCTGGCGGCAGGGTGAACTCCAGGTGCACACTCTTTTCCGCAATGGATGATTCAATTGCTGCCTTCAGGGAGATCGGGCGGAAAGCGCCCTCGAATTTTGTATCGACAAAGTGCGATGCCCTGCCGAAATCTTCCGGGGTTATCGCATGTTCAGCCAGCAGGGCATCGATTGCGGGCGCGGATGTCGCCGTCCCGCCGGCCTTTTCTTTTCCGGGCATAAAGAGAGCAATACTGCACCGTCCCCTTCGGATATGCATGGCCGCGGCGCCGGCGTTTCCCGAAGTCACCGTATCAGTCCGGCCGTTAGCAAAGACCAGGTGGTCGCCCGGGACCGGCCCGGTGAGCTGGTGGCCATCGTCAAACCGCTGGCTCAGTGCGCAGTTGAAGAGATATGACTGGAACGCGGAGACAAACATGGACAACAATTTTGGCGGCAGTTCGTGGAGGGCCCCGGGATAATCGCCCGGATGGTTGTAGAGATGCTGCAGCATGGCCCGCTCATAGTTCATCTGGACGGGGAACTCTTTGAGGGCCGGACCGGGATCACGGGTGGTAAAAAATGTCCCGCGGATTGCCCTGACCGTAGCGGATTCGGAGGGAAAAGCAAGCCCGACGTACGTGAGGACTGCCTGCTCATAGTCTCCCCGCAGGATCCATTCCCCGACCGCGTGCGTTACCGGGCGGATTGCCCCGAACCGCTGGAGGCCGAAATAATTGGGTACACCTTCGCGGACCGTTTCCGTGATTGCCTGTACGCGCGATGCAAGGTCAGGTACTTCGCTATCCCGGATAACAATCCCGAACCGGTTCCCCAGCAGGTCGCCAAGGGATAACGCCTCGTTTGCGTTCCGTACCGGCTCAAGGACGATATCCTTCAGATGGACCGCGGCCACCCGTTCCGGCGTGACATCATAGATGGAGATCCACTGTTCCGTAATGGCGTTCCGGTCCTTGGTACCGGCCCAGCCGATCCTCCGGTGGCTGATGCCAAGCCGTTTTGCGATCTCTTTTACTGCATGCTGGAGTTCCCAGTTCGTTTTTTTCAGGGTGCAGATGAGATAGGGACCGGTTGTACCCCCTTTGCTCTCCAGGGGAATCTCCCCGACAATGAAATCTTCGGGAGTCGCCCTGAGCCTGCCACCGATCCCTTCGGCATCGCTTGCGTAATACCGCATACCGAGTTCGCGCTCAAGAGGGTAGGTGCTCTGTTTCATAGGAGGGTGAGCGAACCGGTGATCTTATCGAGTTCCTCGCTCTTTGCCGGGCCGAGGCCGAGCGCGGTGATCGTGCCCGGCGGGATCTCGGTCATGCCTGCATCCTGGATCAGGGACGTGGAGATGCCGATACGTTCTGCAAGAACCTTGAGCTCAAACAGGGTCCGCTCGTCATTCGCCTTCAGGACGACCTTTTTCTGCCCCTCGGAAAGCCATGCCTTCTGCAATGACTTGTCTGCGCCGTTGTAGGCACCGATTGCTGCGTGTCCGGCCTGTGCGCACCGCTTGCCGCAGCTCATCTTGACATCGTTACGTATGATAAGACATTGCTTGTACCGGAATTCGGGCTCGGGTTTGAGATTAGTTTGTTTTTCGGGAGGTTTCGGCATCTTGAAATCTCTTTATTTTATGCTTGGATTAACCTTATCATACCTTATAAAAATGAGTTAAAACCGGCTAGTTTTTCGTTAAGGGGATACAATCCAACCCATCACTTATGAGAAACGCAGGGCGACATCTCTCTCTATTCCGCGGAGTGTCTGATGGTGAGAGGCTGTGTATGCCTGTAAATTTGCCGGCGTAACTGGCGCAGAAATTATCAGACTGTCGCATTTGCCCTGGCAAGATCCGCCGCTGCTAGGTTTTGGTCGGTTTTTAATGTCGCTTCATCGGCGGCTTTGAGCTCATTATATTCAATTGTAAGGCTTCGCATCTCCGATACATCCCCACCAGCGGCCTGCATTTCTGTGAGATAATTGGCCTTAAGTGTGCTGAGAGCCGTTTGATCATATGCAATATTCTTGAGATCAATCTGGTAATCTTCGTAAGCGGCGGTATTTTTGTTGATTGTTGGTATTGGTGTTGGTGTTGGTGTGACGGTTGTAGGGGGTGCGGTAACCGGTTGATCGGAGCATACCCCTTTCGTAGAGTCCCAATAACAATGAGTGGGTGTCGGTATCGGAGTGACAATGACAGTCACGTAAACGATCTGTGGTGTTGGTGTTGCCACTGGCGCCGGGGCGGAACTTGCGCACCCGGCTAAAAGAATAGCACTTATGACTAGGACAATAAAAACAGCAGCATATTTTAATTTCATATGTTCACAATTGAATTTTGATCAGATAATTATTGCCTTTTACTAATCTCGAAATGAATATGATTTGATGCTGCATTACCGGGAATAAAAAAATTTATGCGGGGGTAATATCTATGGACCATGGGCCATTTGCAGTCACTTCGGCATAATATGTATCGGCTTCCAATTTTACCATTTTTGATCCTTGATATGAACCAATTGCATTAGCCGCTAATCCAACCTCATTTCCACTACTATCTTTAATCCAAACGATAAAATTTCCGCTTCCTGAATATGTGCTTGAAAAAATGTATGCTCCTGATTGGTAAGTGTCAAATTTCTTAAGATCGCTACCGCTTCCGCTTAAATGGATTGGTGCAGACGAGGGGACAGAAGGTAAATTATCTGGATTTGCGGTGCCAGTCTTATAAGGATCTTCCGTCTCAACTTTTGTTCTGCTCCATTCTTCATCCGGACCAAAAATGTTTGGATCTGTTCCATGATACCAAGTTCCGTCATTGCTTTCTTGGACCCATGTTATTAGATAAGAATCTGTTGATGGATCGTAATTCTTAATAAGAAGTCCTCCTCCGGGATTATCATTTGAAACCGTAACCACATCCCCTTTATGGAATATCGGATTTGCATGGGGTACTATCGGAGTAACCGTGACCGTCACGTAAACGATCTGAGGAGTTGGTGTGGCTGCTGTGCTCGTTGATCCGGTAAGGCTCATGCACCCTGACGTTAAAACCACTATAATGCAAACAACCAGAATAGAGATAATTATTCTTTTCTGCATGATCTTCTAATAATATTTCGACACGTTAATTATAGCCTAATATCTCCGGGCAGAACAACCCTGCTTCGATGGCTGTGGATTTATACAACAACGTAAAACCGGATGAGAGAATGAGGATATGATCCATCTGTTTTTTTAAGGCTGCCCTGCTAACATTCCGGGGATCAGCATGACCGGCGAAAAGAGGGACTTCGATGCCGTAAACGGGGAGAAGCGCAACTTCGACACAGCGGCAAAGACCTGGGACGAGAACCCGGGCCGGGTGAAGATGGCGCACGATGTAGCACGGGCGATCCGGGCCACGGTCCCCCTCAGGCCAGACATGGACGTGCTGGACTTCGGGTGCGGGACCGGCCTGCTGACGCTCCAGCTCCAGCCGTCCGTACGTTCAATCACGGGCGTTGACAGCTCGCAGGGAATGATCGATATCCTCCTGGCGAAAGTACGGGAGCAGGGACTGAAGAACGTGACCGCCCGGCACGTGGATCTCGATAAGGGTGGTGTGCTGAAGGGACAGTACGATCTCGTGGTCAGCAGCATGACGCTCCACCACGTTCCGGAGATCCAGCCACTGATCGACCGTTTCGCTGCGATCCTGAAGCCATCAGGCATGCTCGCTATCGCTGACCTCGACTGCGATGAGGGGAAGTTCCACGATTCGCCCGAGGGCGTGTTCCATCACGGGTTCGACCGGTGCATCATGCAGAAGCATTTCGAGAGAGCCGGGTTTGAAGAGGTCCGGAACCGGACTGCGGTGATTGTGGCAAAGCCGGCACCGGAAGGAGGGAGCCGGACGTTTACGGTGTTTCTGATGACCGGGCGAACGCGGGCGGAGGGGTAATAATTTTTAAAAAATATGGTTTTATGCACTTTTTCAGAAGTTAATACAAAAAGACAAAATTTAGAGACTTTTACTTTGTGTTTCTTTAAAAAAACGGATTTCTTTTTTTTTCGTGATGCTTCAAGCTCATCTAGATAAACCTAATAACTCTTCAGAATGATTAGCCTATAAAAAAAAGGTGAGAAAATGGGATCAATGGATCGTGATTATATGAAACCAAATTACAACAAAAAATCACCATCACCGAAGAAAAATCTATTGAACAAACTCTTCAGAAAAATTACGAAAATCTTTAAAAAAACCTAAAACGGATGTTCTTTCAAAAGCAACGGATGTAGTGGTGTTAACTGATTATTTCATTATCGTATGCATCCCATCATTCCAAAAAATTTCAACTTTAGTTATGATGTCGTCTTCTGAAACTTCTGATAAGATGGCCGAATACCGACGCCCGATCACTACATCCTCTTCATTGGCACTCTGTGGTTCAAAAAATTTTAATCCGTAATCGGTTTCAAAAGCAACAATCGCATGCCCAGTCGGACTTCTATGAAACCCGATTATTACGACTCCGCATCTTATTCCACGTTTCGTGGCAGCATCCTGTACATCTTTAGAGAACTTAAAACAATTATTTTTGTCGAGGACATAATATCCCTTTATTATAAAGGGTATTTCGGCCAAAAACATTTTAACGCCAAGTAATAAGGGATTCCTCACTTTCAACGTCTCTACCAATAATTTTTCATCTGTTTTCTGTCTTCTCGCGTATGTATTTAGCGGATCTGGCACCCATTTTATTACTCTTAATATTTCGTAATTTTCTTCGTTTATTTTCTGGCGTTTCTCGTTATTTCTCCGATTAATTGGATTCTTTTCAGATTCTTTTTCTTTAACTTTTCGGAGATTCTCTTTTAGTGCCTTCAAATCAAAATCCGAATTTTCCTGTTTATCTTCACCTCCGAAAATAAAGTGATAGACCTTCTCCAGAATACCCATGTTTGGGTTAATATCGCTAGAGATAATAAAAAGACTTTTACTTGGTTCGGTAGAACCTATAATTTACAAAAAAGTCCCAGAGTTTTTGATTGAATAGTCTGGGCTCATATAGAATAAGTCATAGTAGCGGAGGGGATTAAAAGTAATACATTGTTGAGTGTGAGCACCAATTTACTTATCCACGATTAAATGGGTTTAGATTGCTAAGGTGTTCTGCGGTTATATTGGTCTTGCCCAATATGTCTTTGCGGATGGCAAGGAAGATGAGATTTACTAGCTCGGTTTCTTTGATGAAATCGTGTTTTTGAGTGTCTGATTTTTCGGTGTCGTCAAATCTAATCCATGCATCGTATGCCTTTATGACTTCATCACTGGCATAAAGCAAAAGTTGAGATCTAGCCAGCATCCGTTTTCGGTCTTCATCCTTTCCCGATACATCATCTCCGTGCATGATAGCAACCGAGGTCTCAGTGAAGTTATTCAGAAAATTACTGTATGCCTCACGTTTTCGTTCCGCTATTTTGAGTTTTAATTCTTTGTTCCTCTGAAATAGGTAAGGAATTACCGCACCGAAAACAGCGATGAGTGCAACAATGATTTCCGTATAACCGAACATGAACAAACCACTAGTTTGTGATGGATGTGGGTCAAGAATAAATTATCCGATAGGGATTGCTCACATGTGTTTTTCAGACGTTGACGCAAAAAGAGTAAGATTGAGGGATTTTACTTTGCGTCTCTTTAAAAAAATTCAGTGATAGCGATGCCTTACGCGCAAAACGCCTGTCGGGTTTTGCGCTACTCACTTACCTGTTTCTGGAAATGAAACGTCCCTGATCCGCCGCGGGGGCGCCCCGCCGGGGGCGGCGGCGTGTATCGCTTCTTGGACTGCGCCGCGCATTCATCAAAACCACAAAAGAAGAGGGCAAGCAGGCTTGGAGCGCGATCCCATGGGAATTTTGCCCGGTATGCCGGGTCATGCTGCCGGATTAATCAAAGTCCCGGTTGGCGCATACTACCTTGATGTTCAAGGCGCTGCGTTTTTTTTAAAGTTCTATTCTCCATAACAGCACTTTAACACCGACGGTACAATGCTCTTTTTTAAGAACAGACCTTCTGCTTCGTTAGGATAGGTATGGGCAGTAGATCCTATTTTTCAGCCACCGAATTTTTAGCCATCGACATGCCTCAATAGGATCGCTCTGCATCGCTTCTGGATGATTAGCACGAGCTGCGGCCTCATCACTATCCATGCACAATCTAGCATGACATTTTCTTGTCCCAGCATACCAGCAACGGGGTTTCCAGTCGGTGCGCATATAGTGTATTACCTTTTCTTTTGCCACTTGGATCGGGCTCTAGGTCTGGATTTGGGTTTTGCTCGGGGTACCGGTAATTGAGGCCTTTCCTCACCTGCCGCCCAGCGTTGAGGCACGTCATTAATGGTACTCATCCACTTGATTGTATCCAGATCGAGGGAAATAATCCAGTCGAGATCCACAGGGCGATAATTGACAAGCTCTGCAACGACGTTTATGCGCTTATTAATCCCGTCGATAAATGGGTATAAATTGCCATCTTTATCACGTCCCCCGTGATGGTGCCCATGAATAATCCATCCCGAATAATTTGAAGGGATAATGTAATTATCATCATCAGGGTCATGGACTAGAATGAAAGAATGTTCGCCTCTTCGGAGAATGGCATATGGCTTCATCCATCTCGAATGAGTGTCGTGATTACCTCGAATGAATAGTGCTTTACCATGCAATTTATGGATCCAGAATTTCGGATGTTGAGTCCAATTAAGATCACCGAGATGCCAGATAACGTCACCCGATTTGACAGTATCATTCCAATTCTTAATTAGGGCAACATTCATATCGTGAGTGCTTTCAAACGGTCGTGGGACGAATAAAAGGGTCAACTCATGTCCGAAATGGAGGTCACTGATTAGGAATGTCTTTTTCTTTATTCGAAAGAGTTTATCCAGAACACCCATGTTTGGGTTAATATCGTTAGAGATTATAAAAAGACTTTTACTTGGTCCGGTAGAACCTGTCGTTTGCAAAAAAGTCCCAGAGTTTTTGATTGAATAGTCTGGGCTCATATAGAATAACTCACAGCATCTCAATTGAGATGTAAAAACTAAATCGCATCATTAATTGTATATTAACATTTATTTACACACATGACCGAAAAATCAAATCTTTCGGGGAAGCCTATGGTGTGGTATGGCATTATTTTGATAATTGTTGGCTTGCTATTGCTCACTTTTGTGAATTTTCCCATTTTATTCCTTCAACTTGGGATTGTTCTTTTTCCAGTGATATTAGCAGTAGGTGCAGGATATGTAATGTATAAAAAGAACTCTCATAAGGTTGGTGAAGCCTTTTTGTATTCTTCTGGTGCTCTCGTTCTAGCGGCATCAGTCGAACTTATCGTCTTATTTTTTATCTTACAATCTGATGTTTATTCCAAACTTATATCCAATTTCCAAGGACTTGAATTTCCAATCGCAGTTTTTGCATTAGCAGTTTCAATTGTAACGGGCATTGAATCAACTGTATCAATTCGTAATAACCTCGCAGAAATTAACGAACGTCTTAAAATAAATGATGTTGAATAACCGACCAACATTTTTCATTAAATCACACTTAACAGTATGTTATTTAAAAAAAATATTTGACCGCAGCGATGCCTTACGCGCAAAACGTCTGTCGGGTTTTGCGCTACTCACTTACCTGTATCCGGAAATAAAACGTCTCTGATCCGCCGCGGGGCGCCCTTTTAGGCGGCGGCGTGCATTGCAATTTTTGAGAAAACATAGGAAAAAATTTTGGTAAAAATTTCCGGCACTGATTGCAATCTCAAAATTATCACTGATTTTTCCAGCCGTCCCTCAAATCCACGGGCACCGGAACATCCCCTTGCCAGGTCTCCCCGGACCATGTCCACTGGGGTAAACCGGTGGAGACCTACCTTCCTTCAGGGAAACTGACCGTTTCGTCGGAGACCTGGAAATACCAGGACCTTGGGAGAGATACACTCCCGGTACAGTAACTCTCCGTCGGAGACATCCCACCAGGTATGCCGAAACCCCCTCCCAAGACACGGTAATTCCCGGAAATGCCACGGTAATTCACCGTTTTCAGCTCATTTTAACGCCGGATAATGACCCACGCTATTTAGCAGTATTCCAGCGGCCGATCTCCCCCCGGGACGGATTTTATCCTGTCCCGCCACCCGAACCGGGGTCCGGAGTGGTCCTGTGGCCCGCTACCAGGCTGATCGGATTTCACGTCGGAAAGGGGGCATTCCACGTCGGATAAAATGAGTGATCCTAAATTATCTCCGTCGGAGAGTGGCAGGTGCCGATCAGGTTAGAGATATGAACCTGAGGGTTATATCTCTACCAGTGGGGATCTGGCTTGGGGAGTCCAAACCGCACCTGCTCACAAGATCTGTTTAACTTTTTACAGCCAGACCCTGCTTGAAAATTTTTGAACAAGGGTCGTTTAAAAAATTTCGATCGCGAAAAAGATCGCGTTTGAAAAATTTAAACTCGAAAACGATCGCGATTAAAAAAATTCGATCGCAATCAATCCGGAAATCAGAAGGGCCCTCACGTCTGGCAGACCTTTGTTTCTCATGGAAATTTTTCACACTCGCAACCGCGATCAGCGGGTCGATTGAAAATTTTTGATTGCGATCATGATCGCGATCGTAAAAAGTTAAACATGTTTGAATCGGAAAAAGTTAAACCAATTCTCTGTTATCCCTTAGCAATACATTCATCAGCTATATTCCTGAAAAATATTCGCAGGATCGATCCGGAACGGTCACGATCATCGGGTTCAAGTAATCCGGAACCGGAACACTTCTCTATGGCAGAGACCGCCCCGCATCGCGATGATGCGATAATCGTTGTCGAGAACCTCGAACATTCCTATGGCAGTTTCAGGGCAGTCGACGGGATCAGTTTCACCGTGAAAAAAGGCGAGATCTTCTCGTTCCTCGGGCCGAACGGTGCGGGCAAGAGCACGGTCATCAATATCCTGATCACCCTGCTCTCACTCCAGAAAGGAAAGGCCATCGTTGCCGGCTATGATGTGACCGGTGACGCGCAGAAGGTCCGGGAGTCCATCGGGATCGTTTTCCAGGACATCACGCTCGACCGGGACATGACCGTCTGGGAGCTGCTGGAATTCCACGGCAGGCTGTACGATATGCCGGTGAAGGAGCGCCGTGACAGGATCGATGAGTTACTGAAACTCGTCCAGCTCGAGGCGAAACGGGACGAGCTTTCAAAGAGGCTGAGCGGGGGCATGAAACGCCGGCTGGAGATCGCACGCGGGCTGATGACCCGGCCACAAGTCCTGTTCCTTGATGAGCCGACCATCGGCCTCGACCCGCAGACACGCATGCGGATGTGGGAGTACATCAAGGGGGTCAACCGGGAAGGCACCACGATCTTCCTGACCACCCATTACATGGACGAAGCCGACCAGCTCTCGGACCGGATCAGCATCATCGACTACGGGAAAATTATCATCACGGGGACCTCGTGGGAACTGAAAAACACGCTCGGCCGTGACCTGATCTACCTCAAGACCGACAACAACGCAAACGCCCTCCGGCTGCTTGAACACCTTCCGGCCGTCCGGGAGATCACGGAAAAGAGCAAAGGGATCGTACTCATGGTGAACGAAGACGGGACAAAAGTGCTGCCCGGCATCATCGACACGCTGCGGAACGATGGCATCGAGATCTCTACCATCAACCTGAAAAAGCCCACCATGGACGATGTCTTTGTCTTCTACACCGGCAGAGAGCTCCGTGACGAAGGGCAGGCGCCGGCACGGGCGATGTTCCTGCGGGCAGGAAGGAGATAATATGGCGTATGGTTTTTTGACGATTTACTGGAGGGACATGATCCGGTTCGTCCGGTTCAAGACGCTGCTCGTCTCGTCGCTCCTCCAGCCGGCGCTCTGGCTCGCGTTCTTCGGCATTGCCATGTCAAGCAACTTCGACCGGCTGATGGCGGGCATGCCGGTCCCTGCCGGAGCACATGCGGTCGGATACCTCACGTTCATGGGCGCGGGGATCATCGCGATGACGACACTCTTCACCAGCCTGTTCGGCGGGATCGTGATCCTGTTTGATAAGAACTGGGGGCTGATGCGGGAGATCCTCGCAAGCCCGGTGAGCCGGAACCACATCATCTTCGGCATCGCGCTGTCCGGGGTGACAAAATCCTTCATCCAGGCCATCATCATCATGGTTTTTGGCATCCTGATCGGTACCGCGTTCTTTGCCGGGTACACACCCGTGCAGGTCGTGATCGGCGTCCTTGGTATCCTCGCGTTTGTCGCCATGTTTGCCCTCGGGTTCCTCTTCCTCTCCGCCGCGATCGCAATATCCATGGAGAGTCCCGAGGGGCTCCAGGGCGTGATCACGCTCCTGACCATGCCGATCTTCTTTGCGAGTAATGCGCTCTACCCGACCGATACGTTCCCGGAGATCCTGAAGGTGATATCCGTCTACAACCCGATGACGATGCTCATCAACGGCATACGATACTTTGCGATCGGCCCTGATTTCTATGCCCTTGGCAAGCATTATGTCTTCACACAGGCAGACATCCTTCTCTCATTCCTGGGTCTCGTCATCTTTTCCGGTATCATGTTCGTCCTCGCATGGTGGAGGTTCCGGAGAGCGGTGGTGACCTAAACGGTCTATCCCTGTTTTTCTTTGCATCGGGTCCGACAGCATCATTCAATACGGTTGCCGCAGTATTCTGATCATATCATGGGGAGCACGGCATGGCGCATGTACTGGTCTCGCCGCTGAACTGGGGGCTGGGTCATGCTACCCGCGATATCCCGATCATCCGCACACTCCTTGCACACGGGCATGACGTGACGATCGCGGGATGTGGGAATGCCCGCTCCGTACTGGAACAGGAATTCCCGACATGTACCTGCCGGGATTTCCCGGATTATTCCGTTCCGCTGAGTGCGAACAACTTCTTCCTTGCCCGGTTTGTTGCATCATCTCCGCTCCTCCTCAAAGGTATTGCTGAGGAACGCAGGAACCTTGCCGTGATGCTTGAAGATGACCAGTACGACCTCATCATCAGCGACAACCGGCTCGGGGTGTATTCCGACAAGATCCCCTCCCTCTTCATCACCCACCAGCTCCATTACCACCTCCCCCTTATTGCATGGCCCCTGGAACTTGCCAGCGCCCGGCTTAACGGATATCTCCATGAAAAATTCGACCGGATCATCGTGCCGGACAACCCCCCGGGCCCGCTCTCGCTTGCCGGGAAACTGTCCCGGACAGAGACTGATCTCACCCGTTCCTATTATGCCGGCATCCTGACCAGTACCCGCAAACGGGAAGTACCCCGGGACCTCGATTACCTGATCCTCATATCCGGGCCGGAACCCCAGAGGACTGAACTGGAAAAGATCCTGATTCCGGAAGCCGCAAATCTCCCGGGATCCGTTGTCATTCTCCTTGGAAGCCCGGAGGTTGCCGGGAATACAGGGCATTCCGGCCGGTGTTGTATCCAGTCGTACGCGTCAACGGAAGAGAAGGAGATCCTGATGAACCGGGCGAAATGCATTATCTGCCGTTCAGGATACACCACCATGATGGAACTGGCTGAACTCAAGAAGCGCGATGCCCTGCTTATCCCGACACCGGGACAGCCAGAGCAGGAATACCTGGCGGGGTATTATGAACGGAACGGGTGGTTCCACGCACAGGACCAGCACCGGCTGGATCTCGCAAAGGATCTCCCGATCGTGGGTGAGTACAAGGGGTTCCCGGAAGTACCGGTGACAGAAGAGAACGTGCGCCGCCTCTATGACGATGTACTTGCAGGATATCTCGAATGAAACTGCGCGGGAAACGGATGTGGAGCGTGACGCATTATGGATGACCTCATACAATCAGGGATCGTGATCATCCTTGCCCTCTGCGCAGCGGCCGGGATTTTTCTTTACGCGATCGTTCACCTGTTCCTGCTGGAATTGCATGCACTCGCTGACGGAGATACAGGATTCATTCTTGCCAGTATTGGAAGCGTTCTGCTGCTGTGTGCCTGTTATATCGGCACCGGGCTCTGGCTGCGCAGGACCGGACGGATATGAACGGGAACTGTGTCCGACAGCCCCTTCCCGGCTTACAGGTGCTTCCCGTTGCCGGGCGCTTCCCAGCATTCGAGTCCGGACGTATTCTCATGAAGCCGGGAATGGTGCCTGCTGTAGGCAAAATACACGATGAGACCAAGGATAAGCCAGATCACGAAGCGGAGATGGGTCACCAGCGGAAGCATGAATATAAGAGCTCCGCATGAAAGGATGCACAGGGCCGGGAGAACCGGTACGAACGGGCACCGGAAGGGCCTCTCGATATCGGGACGG
Source organism: Methanoregula sp. (assembly GCF_049510175.1). GTDB lineage: Archaea > Halobacteriota > Methanomicrobia > Methanomicrobiales > Methanospirillaceae > Methanoregula. The sequence goes on along the minus strand of NZ_JBEKZF010000002.1, from coordinate 446,914 downwards.
GTCCTTCGCAGGACGATGATACCAAGGGATACGATGATGAATGCGGCAAGGGTCCCGATGTTGACCAGCTCTGCGATTGTCTGGAGGGGCAGGAGGCTCGCGATCAGGGCCGTGACAACACCCACCAGAAGCGTCACTTTTACCGGCGTGCGATAGAGCGGGTGGAGCTCCCGGAAAACCGCGGGCAGCAGCCCGTCACGGGACATGGCAAAAAAGATACGCGTCTGGCCGAACAGCAGCACGATCAGGACGGAGGTGATCCCGCAGATCGCCCCGACCGAAACGAGCGCCGAACCCCAGCTGATCCCGATCTCCCCCAGGGCGAATGCTACCGGTGCGCTGGTATTCTGGAAACGGAAGTACGGGACAATCCCGGTGAGAACTGCAGAAACCGCGATGTAAAGGACGGTGGCAACAATCAGCGACCCGATAATCCCCACCGGGAGATTCTTCTGGGGGTCTTTCACCTCCTCGGCAGCTGTCGAGACCGCATCAAACCCGATGTATGCGAAGAAGACGATCGCTGCCCCGGTGAAGACACCGGACCAGCCAAACGGCATGAACGGGGTCCAGTTTGCGGGATTGATATGCGAGGACGCCAGGTAGAGGAAGAGCAGGATGACGCTGATCTTGATGAGGACGATCACGTTGTTGACCCGGGCGCTCTCCTTCACGCCAATGATAAGCAGCCCGGTGATGGCAAGGATTATGATGATCGACGGCAGGTTGATCATGCCACCGTTCAGGCCGGGCGGGTTGACCAGTTCCGGGGGCAGGACGATACCGGCACCGGACAGGAGGCTCGTCATGTACCCGGACCATCCTACGGCAACTGCTGCAATGGAGACCGAGTACTCAAGGATAAGATCCCAGCCAATGATCCAGGCCCAGATCTCGCCGAGCGAGGCATACCCGTAGGTATAGGCACTCCCTGCTACCGGCACCATCGCTGCGAATTCGGCATAGCACAGGGCCGCAAAGGCGCAGACAATACCTGAAATGATGAAGGATACCACCAGTGCGGGGCCGGAATAGTTCGCGGCCACGACACCGGTGATGACAAAAATACCGGTCCCGATGATCGCCCCGATCCCAAGAAGCGTGAGCTCGAACGGGGAGAGAACCTTCTTTAACCCGTTTGCACCCCCGGTGCATTCCATCAGTTTGCTGATGGATTTGGTCTCGGTTATGGAAGCATACCGGCCCAGGAAGGATCGAAAATCCATGGTTCTGAACGAAGAATAATGGTTGTAAGGAATTAAAAGTGATGATGTTTCACCGGCCACGATCTTCCTGAACGCGTTTTCGGCATGTGACGGGGGATCGTTCTTTGATAACTATACTCTTTTACATGAACCACGCCAATATACATGACCATCACAGATGAGAATCCCCCCATGAAAGAAGACCCGCTGCTCCCGCTCGATAAGCTGAAGGAGATCGCCGGCACGTCCGGCCTTGCATCAGACCGTGTCGGGGAGATGCGCACACAATACGGCGCCAACATCGTGACGCCCCCGTTGAAGGAATCTCTCTGGAAGCAGTACCTGGATAAATTCAACGACCCCATCATCAGGATCCTGCTCCTTGCGGTGGCAATATCCACTATTGTCTCCGTCATCAAGGGCAGCGGCCTTCTGGATACACTCGGGATCATCGCTGCTATACTTCTCTCCACCGGAATCACTTTTTTTAATGAATACCGCAGCAGCGGGGAGTTCGATATCCTGAATGCGCACCGGGACGAGATGGCAATCAAGGTGGTCCGCGACGGTCATCCCATGAACGTGCCCTCGCGGGATATCGTGGTCGGCGACCTGATCCTCCTTGAGGCCGGGGATGCCGTTCCGGCCGACGGCTGGGTCCTCTCTTCGGACGGACTCGTTGCGGACGAATCGACCTTTACCGGCGAGAGCGAGCCGGTTAATAAAAGCGATCGCGGGCGTCTCCTGAAAGGCACCTACATTACTGCCGGGAAAGGCCGTATGCTCGCCGTTGCCGTAGGTGATTCCGCTCAGATGGGCCTGATCACCGCTTCCCTCGGCATCGATCACACGACGCAGACACCGCTTGAGAAGAAACTCGAAGAACTGGCGGGAGTGATCAGCAGGTTCGGCTATGCAATGGCCATCCTCATCTGCAGCACCCTGCTCATCCGCGGTATCCTGACAGGAGACGTGAGCGGCCTCAATCTCGATACCGCGAACAATATCCTTCACTATTTCATGCTCGCGGTCGTGATCGTGGTCGCGGCCGTTCCCGAAGGACTGCCGATGAGTGTCGCCCTGTCGCTTTCCCTTGCCATGCGGAAGATGACCCGGGCGAACTGCCTTGTCCGCAGGCTGATTGCATGCGAGACGATCGGGTCTGCCACCACCATCTGCACCGACAAGACCGGCACGCTCACCAAGAACCAGATGCTCGTGGCTTCATCGTCGGCCGGCAACCCGGTCATGGCAGATTCCGTTCCCCAAACCCCTATCGAGTGGATCACCCTCAACGCAGCGGTGAATGGCACTGCCCATCTTGACAGCCGCGCGGGAAAGACCACGGTGATCGGGAACTCTACCGAGGGGGCGCTCCTCCGCTGGCTTGCAGAGTACGGGCTGGACTATGCGAAGATCAGGTCAGAGATACAGGTGAGCAGGCAGTTCCTCTTTGACGGGAAACGGAAACGGATGTCCACGGTCGTACAGATTGAGGGGAGATCGTGGCTCCTTGTGAAAGGGGCGCCGGAGATTCTCGCTGCGCTCTGTACCACCAGGCCGGCACTTGACGGAATCACGGCGCTTGCCTCACGTGCAATGCGAACCCTTGCCTTTGCCCACAAGGAGATCGCGAGCGGCGACGAGACTGAGACGCTGCTTGTGTGGGACGGGTATATCGGCATCCGCGACCAGCTCAGAGACCATATCGGCGACCCGGTCGCTGCCTGCCAGCAGGCGGGCATCCGCGTGCGGATGGTGACCGGGGACAACCCGGAGACCGCCCGCGCAATCGCACAGGAATCAGGGATTTACAAAGCAGGTACGGTTGTCCCGGGCCCGGTCTTCCGCGCAATGTCACCGGAGGAGCAGGTGACCTCGGCACGGGACCTGGACATCATGGCCCGCGCCGAGCCCATGGACAAACTGCTCCTCGTTCAGGCGCTCCAGAAGTCCGGGGACGTAGTCGCAGTGACCGGGGATGGGACCAACGATGCCCTGGCCCTCAGGCACGCCGATGTGGGTTTTGCCATGGGCATTGCCGGGACGGAAGTTGCGCGTGAAGCAAGCGATATCATCCTGCTCGATGACTCGTTTGCATCCATCACGCAGGCGGTCTGGTGGGGCAGGTCGCTGTGTGAGAACATCCAGCGGTTCCTCCTCTTCCAGCTGACGATCAACTTCTCTGCCTGTATTCTCGTCTTTATCGCGCCGCTCCTCGGATATCCCGAACCATTCACCATCATCCAGATCCTCTGGATCAACATCATCATGGACACCCTCGCCGCCTTTGCACTCTGCTCTGAAGCCCCCCACGCGGGACTCCTGAAACGGCCGCCGATCCCCCGGAATGCTGCCATCATCACACCGTTCATGTGGCTTTCGATCGTAGTAACAGGAGCATTTCTCATTATCGCCGGCATACTCCAGATGGCAACCGGTTTCCTTGGCGGGACAACACCGGAAGAGATCAGCACGGTGTTTTTCTCCGCGTTCATCATCGCCGCGGTCTGGAACGGGGTCAACTGCCGGGCCCTTGACGGGAAGATGCCACCGTTTTTCAAGGGCAACCCGATGTTTTTTGTTATTATGGGATTGGTGGTCGCCGTCCAGATGGTACTGGTTCAGTATGCCGGCGAAATTTTTGCCACGGTCCCTCTTTCGCCGCTTCAGTGGGTAAAGATCATCATAGTTTCAGCATCCGTCCTTGTGATCGGGTTCATGCTCCGGGTGTCATTCCGGTATCATGCGGGAAGAAAGGGTATTCCTCCATCATGATTTCGGCGAAACCATTTTTTATCCGCAATGCCATTATGCATCTATGCCATACTTCTCCGGCTCTCTGATCTGTCTCGTATGTTCGGTAATACTCGTATCGGCAGTGATGGTCGCTGGGTGCTCTTCAGGTCAGGCACCGGTGCATGCTGTCGGAACACCTGTTACCCCTGACGCCGGAACGGATGCAATTCTCATCAAGGGTTTTGCGTTCAGTCCCGCTACGATTACCGTCAGTACGGGAACTGCGATCACATGGACGAACCAGGATGGAGCTTCCCATGCCATTGTCTCGGATACCGGTGCACCGGAAGCATTCAGCTCGGACCCGCTCGGGCAGAACGGGGTATTCCGGTTCACCTTCACGCATCCGGGAACGTATAATTATCACTGTTCGATCCACCCGTCCATGAAAGGCACAGTCATCGTGACCGCCTGATTAACACAGATCCAATGACAGTGAAGAGGTGTTCCGGACCTGTGAAGGTGGATGTACCCGTCAGGTCATTGGAGTACCTGATCGATAATAACCAGTTCCTGCTAAGAGGGTGTTGTGAAAAGAATTGCACCGAGGATGATGAGCGCGAGAATCACCGCCCCGCCAAGGACAATGAAAAAGGAATAATCTGAGACCGTTCTTTTTTCACCACTGCTCTTCCTGCCCGGTCCCCTTTTTTTTCGATTCGGATTCATCCATACACCAGATTCACAGACCATGGAAGGATGGGTACCGCACATCCATAAATATACCCGATACGGTGAACGTCCCCCCGGAAAAATGACCTCCTGCAATACCCTGCAGGATCAAAAAAGATGCATTTCAGGTAAACCGGTAACCCTGTGCCTGGACGAGAGTGATCATCTCTTTTACCTGTTCTTCCTGTTTATGGGTGAGCTTCCTGCCTTTCTGGATCAACCGTCCCATCCGCACGATCTGCATCCTCTGTTCCTGGGAGAGGGTCCCGGAATGGTGTGCCCATTTCAGGAGGTCGAACCATTGTGCCCTGTTGAACGCAATTCCCTGAGGGGTACCGTCACCGGATCCGCTGGCAGAGAGGGACTGCCCGTCTTCAGATGCAATCTCCCCATCTGTTCCTTCATCGTCGTCCGGATCGTCCTGTTCATTTTCAGAGTCCGAAAGAGTGGTACTGAATTCAGTATCGGTATCGACGGGTTTGTTGTCATCCCCCCCATCCACTGACGCTTCATGGATGATGGAAACGGAGGGCATATCACCTGGTTCAACATCTTTGTGACCATCATCCTCTTCGAAAAGGTCTTCAACATTCGTGATACGCGGTTCTGGAGATGCTGATGGGGGTGCGGCCGGAACAGCGGTAAGGGATTGCGGCCGCTTCCCGACATCCATGGGGAAATCCGGTCCTTTTACAATAAGAGCCCTCTTTTTTGATTTGTCAGATCCCAGATCTCCTGATTGTTGCAATGATTGTTCCAGTTGCTGTTTTTCATTGACTGCGGCAACAAGGCGCTCCTGGGCATTCATATGATCTTCCCATTCATCCGCAAGTGCCGTTCTCGCCTGGTCGATCTCTGCTGAGAGATTGGAGGATTTCTCTTCAGCCAGATGCTTTTCACGTGCAAGGAGGGCTATCTGCTCTTCAAGTTCCCTCCGGAGAGTTTGGGAAGATTCAAGCTCGGAAGTAAGTTTTCGGATAGTCGCTGATAATGCGGTCTCCTGGTCTTTTCCCTCCGTTTCAGCTGAGGTAAGCAGGAGACGGAGACGCTCCCGTTCGGATTCAGATTCACTGCGTAACTGTTGCTCCTTTGCAAGGATTGATTGTAATGAGTCCCGTTCCCGGGACAAGTTCTGTAAATCGGATGAAATCCGTTCCTTTTCCAGTTTTTCCCCAGCCAGCGATTCTTCGATTCCGTGGCGCTGTCTCCGGTTGTTTTCAAGTTCGGCCTTTACGTGTTCCAGCTCATCAGTAAGGGCGCGTACCTGCTGTCCTGCCTGGGAACCGGTTGCTGATGCGGTGTGCAGTTCCGATTCGAGCTCGCCTATTCTCGCGGCCGCAGTATCCAGACTGCTTTCAAGAGCCGAACGCGTGGCAATGGCAGACTCGAGATCAGCATTCACCCGGGTAAGAGTGCTCTTGTGGTCGTCGAGATCGGTCTGAACAGACTGGTGCTCTCCGTGCAAAGATTGCAGGAGGGCATCACGTTCACGGAGTTCTTGTTTCAGGTTTTCTTCTGCTGTGCGGTGCTGATCTCTTTCATCGGCAAGGGAAGTTCTCAGTGTGCTGAGTTCATCGGAAAGAACCTGCAGATCCCGGGTTGTTTTATCCCGGGCATCCTGGATTTCCCGGATACTGGTTTTCAGGGACTCGTTCTCATGCTCCTGTTCTTCCAGGGATACCCGCGTACGGTCAAGCGTTGCCTGGAGATCGCCCTGGTTCTTTACGTACGAGTCGGCACTGGCGCGCATTTCCGTTTCTGCACGTTCTTTTTCCGCTTTGAGGTTGGCCAGCTGGATTTCCAGGCTGATACTATAATTTTTCCCATTGTCCAGTTCCTTGTTTTGCCGGCTGATGTCCGCTGCCTGCTGTTTTGCAGTATCCTTGAGTTCGCTGATAATGCGCGTCAGTTCCTGTTCGGACTCGGTTTTTGCCTGGAGCAGAGATTTTATTTCATATTCCACAGATTGTGCACGGTTTTTTTCTGCGGCAAGGGAAACCCGCATCTGTTCACAGTCAAGAGTAAGCGCCCGTACAGATTTTTCTGCCTGCTCTTTCTGAACCATAGTATCCGCTAGACGGGCCTCTGCATCAGCCCGTTGCGTAGTTTCAATAGCAAGGGAGTCTTTTGCCGCCAGGATCTCCGTTTTTAATGAGGCGAGGTTTTCTGCCATGGACGACAGCTGTTGCTTAAGGTCCCCTGTTTCAACGGTATACCGGCTTGCAAGATCTTCCGCTTCCCGGGTGAGACTGCGAAGCTGTTCCTCGGTTGTGGAAAGAAGGGATTTGCCTGATTCAAGCTCTGTTTTAAGCTGTTGAATTTCTTCGGTATTTTCAGAGATCTGCTGGTCCTTGTCTCTTGCGTTCGCGACAAGGGTGCTGATCATCTGCTCTTTCTGCTGGAGAGTGCCGTTCAGTATCTCAATAGACCGGGCCTGATCCCGGGTGAGTTCTTCTGATTGTTTTAAGAATCCGGAAAGGTTTTCATTTTCACGTTGTACGCGGGATATATCGCCGGACCTGTTGACAGCGATCTCGAACGAGGAGAGGAGAAATTCCAGCAATTTGCGGCGGTCCGCGGTGACAACAAACACATGTTCGTCGTGCTGGATCTTGAACTGGGTTTTTATCTGTTCCGGGGTCTGCCGCTCGACAGGTGTTGAAAGCATTCCTTCGACCAGGGCCGTGAGGTACGAGGGATCATAGGGGTACGAGATAAAATTGTCAGCATTGCAGTCAAGTACATGGAGAAGATCGGCCAGATTCGATGCCTCGGTCACGATCAGGACGGGGACGACCCAGAGATCATTGTCTGCCTTAATGAGGCGGCAGAGATCATAGGCGTCTTCCTGAAGCGCCACGGTGTCACAGATCAGCAGGTTCGGCTTTCCGGTTCGAAGGGATTCGAGAAGTTGTTTGCCGTCGGTAAAAAGAGTGATCCGGTAACCCATCTGCTCCAGGTGACCGGCCTGTACAGCAGATTCGGTTGTACTGTTACTCAGAACGAAAATATCAATGGTACTCTCGTTCCCATCTGACAGGGGGTTATTCATTACAATCTCTCACATGTGACTGAAATCTCATCCATTGGGATGCCTATTGATATAATTTTATATACTGGATTATAGCATTTCTGGTCGGATACGACTCCCCCCAGCCAAAAATAACAAAAAAGGGCTGATGGGCCGATTTGAGAGCTTTGCACTATCTATTATCATGACCCGGTTTTCTGCATTCCACCACCCGTACACAGGAGGAGAGGCGTTAATAGTATTCTGCCGTTACCGGGTTCGGGAACAGAACTGAATCATTTTTTTCCATTGTTTCCCTTCTCGATCCACCAGTCGATGAGTGCCCGTGAAATACTCATCGTTGAGGGAAGAAGGGGAAGATGATCGCGGTCAAACCACCCGGCAGAGATAATCTCATGGTTATCGATCACGATCTCCCCCCCGGCATAATCCGCGACAAACCCGATCATGAGGGAACTCGGGAATGGCCAGGGTTCGCTGCCGAAATACCGGAGGTTGGCAATTTCAATGCCGGTTTCTTCCCGGACCTCGCGATGGATCGCTTCCTCAAGGGTCTCTCCCGGTTCCACAAACCCGGCAATGATGCTGTGAAACCCGGGGGGAAACCGGGGGGACCGTGCGAGAAGGATCGTGTCATCTTTCCGGATAAGGACAATGATCGCCGGGGATGTGCGCGGGTACGTGATCAGGCCGCAGGTGTCACAGTTTTTTGCGCGTTCCAGACGGGATTGCCGTGTCCGGGCACCACACTGCGCGCAGAACCGGGTTGATCGATCGAAATCGATGAGACGGACCGCGAGTGCCGCAACCGCAAGCTCTTCATCGGAAAGTATGCCAAACAGGTCACGGACATTGGGATAATACGTCCATCCGGGGAGATCTGATTCCGATGATACATCATCGGCATAATATGCAATGGAATCACGGTGCCCCAGGTATTGGGTGCGCTGGATTTCCAGATTGTAGTCTTTCAGGTCCCCGGAAAAGAAAAGCTCCGGATGATTTCCTGAGGAGACAAACACACCATTCTCCTTCACGATCACCCGGTTCACGTTGTCAGGCACCGTGTCCGGCTCCGGATAGCGGGACATGAGGAACGCTGCCGAGAATTTCGCCATATGGTTCATGGGTTTCCCCGTATCTTTGATCGCCATCTCTCCTGTGTTTAGTGTTTATCCTGATAACAAAAAAAGAGATCATCGCGGAGAGGCCCCTGCTCCTCAACGGATGCAGTATGTTTTTCATGGGGATAATAATCGGGCAGGATCCCGACGGGAATCTCCGGCACGTGCCGACAGGAACAGGCTGGTCATGTCCCGTCCCGGTAAATTCTGTAATGAACGGGGGTTTTACAAGGCCATATCCATATTTTCACGTTATAGCAACGTTCCGGTCCAGCACGGGAACCATGAAACCGCGAGATTATTAAAAGACCTCTGCGGATAGCTGATCAGGGCCATCACCGGCCGCGGGTTCACCATGACCTATAGCATTTCCCTCATCACCCCGGATGAAAAAGAGCGCCTGACTGGGCACTACATGCCTGCGGTCCGGTACGAGATCAAATCCGAGATATACGGCTGCTGCATCAAACTCCTGTCGGATGACCACGCGCTCAGGGATACATGGCAGGAGAATTTTTACTCCATGTCCCAGAATATCCGTTCGCACGGGAGAATGTTCGTGTTCAGGGACCAGGGCTATCAGCCCGACACGGTCCTGTACGATCCCCAGTCCAAGACCGCATTCCTGTTCAATTTCAGTTATTACGGGTGGATAAAGTCGCTGGCCCTCAGTCTTGCCGGTGATATTCTCGAGGACGAGCACGATATCTTCTCCGTGCACGGCGCCTGTATCGACATCGGGGGCAGCGGGCTTTGTCTTGTCGGTACTTCGGGAGCCGGAAAAACAACCCATACATACGGGCTGCTCAAGGACCCCCATACCCGCATTGTTTCGGACGACTGGTTCTTTTCCCGGGTCTTCGGCCCGGAGATCCTTGCCTATGGTTCAGAGAAGAATTTCTACATCCGCCAGGACCTTGAAAAGATCTGGAAGGAATTCGGCGGGCTCGTCAAGGAGGGGGATTTTGACGGGGATGGCCGGGCGGTGGCAGATATCCGGTGGGTGATCGGGAAGGGGAGGCTTCTTCCCCTGACGACGCTGAAGATGGTGATCGTGCTCAAGCGGGATCCGTCCGATCCCGATACGGTACAGTCACTCAACCCGGAGACAGCCCTTGCATTGTTCTCCCGGAATAATTACTTCAACCCGCATCTCCTCGTCAGCAATCCCTATAAAACGATGATACGGACGCAGTATCTTGCAGATCTCCTTAAGCGCACGACCATTTACGAGATCAATACTACCGGGACACCGGAAGAAACCCAGAGGATGATACGGTCACTTGCCGGGATCCCGCAGGATGATTGAACGTAGGCCTTGCCAAGCAGACCACGGAGACTTGTCTTAATTTTGTGTTTTCCCGGCTGTTGTCATAAATACATGCACGGGAGATCGCCCGCTGGTGATAAAGAGGATTTTATGGGGCAACGGGTTTTGCAAGACGTTGCTCACTGAACCCGGAGTAGCGTCGGTAAAACCAGCGTTTCACCAGTTCGACAATAACAAGATACCCTGCAATCAGTCCCACCAATACCACAAAGAACGAGGCCGGGAGGTGGACGAAACCAAACAGGCTCCCGAGTATTGTGAACGGCAGAATACAGGCAACAAACACGACAAGGATCGTACTGGCAAGGAGAAGCCTGCTCGGCCTGCTCCGGTAAAAGGGAAAGACCCGGGTCCTGATCAGAAAGATCACCAGGGTCTGCGTGCAGATGGATTCAACAAACCAGGCGGTCTGGAAGAATGCGGCATCGGCGCTGAATACAACCAGCAGGAGAATGAAGGTAATAACGTCAAAAACCGAGCTGATGGGACCAAAGACAAAGACGAATTTCCGGATGAATTCCATATCCCATTTCTTGGGGGTGCGGGTATAGGATTCATCCACGTTGTCAGTCGGGATGGCGGCCTCAGAGAGGTCGTAGAGCAGGTTGTTGAGGAGGATCTGGACCGGCAGCATCGGGAGGAACCGCAGGAACACCGACGCCAGGGCAACGGAAAACATGTTCCCGAAATTGGAACTCGTGCCCATCAAAATATATTTCATGGTGTTCCCAAACGTCTTCCTCCCTTCGAGCACTCCGTCGTTGAGGATTCTCAGGTCGTTCTTTAAGAGGATGATATCGGCGGATTCCTTTGCAATATCTACAGCATTCTCTACGGAAATGCCCACATCCGCCTCCCGGATAGAAGGAGCATCGTTGATGCCATCACCCATGAACCCGACAACATGACCATTATGCTTCAGGGCTCTCATGACCCGGTTCTTCTGTACTGGCGTCATGCGGGAGAATATAGTGACATTACCGACGACACGTGACAAGGTCTGCTCGTCCATGACCTCGATCTCTGCACCTGTCAGTACCCCTTTTACTTCAAGCCCGATCAGCTCGCAGGTCTTTCTGGTGACCAGTTCATTGTCGCCGGTCAGGATCTTGAGTTCGATCCCGGACCGGGCGAGCATCTGGATGGATTCACGGGCACTCTCCTTGGGGGGATCGATAAACGTGATCAACCCGACGAGAACCATCTCCTTTTCGTCATCGATGGAAAACCTTGCCTGCCCGGGATTCACCGACCGGTAACATACCGCCAGGGTCCGGAAACCCTCGGAACTCTGGGCATAGTAGAGAGCATTGATCTGTTCACGCCGGGAGTCCGTCAGCGGCTCGACAGCCCCCCCGATCTCAACGGACGAACAGACACGGAGGATCTCCTCCGGCGCTCCTTTCGAAACGAGAATCATACCGGATGTCCGTGACGTGATGACGGATACCCGCCTGCGTATGAAATCAAACGGGATTTCATCAATCTTGGTGTAATCGTCGATATCGATATGACGGAACCTGACAACCGCCTCGTCAAGCGGGCTTTTCAGGCCGGTATGGAAGGAACTGTTGATGTAGGAATACAGCAGGACATTCTCGCTGTCGTTTCCCTGCACGTCGAGATGCCTCACAAGGTCAATCTGGTTCTCGGTGAGCGTGCCGGTTTTATCCGTACAGAGAATATCCATGCTGCCGAAGTTCTGGATCGACTCAGGGTGTTTGACTATCGCACCCTTGCCGGACATGGCGAGCGCACCTTTCGAAAGGTTCAGCGAAAGGATCATCGGCAGTAATTCCGGAGTCATTCCGACAGCAAGTGCAACCGAGAAGAGGAGCGATTCCAGGATCCCGTGCCGGTACAATGCATTGATGAAGAAGACAATGATGACGAGGAAAAAAACAAATTTCGACATCAGGTAGCTGAACTGTTTGAGTCCGCGCTCGAACTCCGTTTCAGGAGGTCGTTCAACAAGGGACTTTGCAATCTTGCCAAATTCCGTTGATGCGCCGGTTTTGGTGATCATCGCCGTCGCGGTACCGCTGACTACGGATGTGCCAAGGAAGAGATAATTCGCTGCCTCCGTCAGCGGTTTTTTACCGTCCGCAAGCCCGGCGGACTTCGGGACCGGAAACGCTTCACCGGTAAGGGCGGACTGGTTGACATAACAGTCCTTCGAGACGATGACCCGCGCATCGGCGGGAACAATATCCCCGGCGGCAAGTGAGACGAGATCGCCGGGCACGAGTTCGGTGACCGGCAGTTCCACTGGTATCCCGTCCCGGAAAACCGTGGTTTTTGTCAGGATTTTCTGTTTGAGAAGCTCTGCCGCATTTCCTGCCTTGTATTCCTGGAAGAAATCCAGCGTCACGCTCGCAAGAACGATAATAAAAATGATGGCGGCATCGACCACGTCTCCAACAACCAGCGATACTCCCGCCGCAAGAAGCAGGATGATGACAAGGGGGTTTTTCAGATGGTCGAGGAACTGCAGGATCGCCGGTCGTTTCCGGAGGTGAGAGATATCATTTGCTCCGTAGCGTTCCCGTTGTGCCAGTACCTGCTGCGAGGTGAGCCCCTGTGCGGTTGAGGCAAGGGCAGCATACAGGTCCTGTTCGGGTATGGCATGATACAGGATGTCCTGTTCCGGCCTTTTCTCTCCTTCATGGCGTGTCATCATCATCCCCGGCCATTACAACCTTCTGAATGGATTGATTATTGGTTGAAGGTAAAGAGCGCTTCGATCCGGGTATGCAACCGGATAATGCGATCGGATTACCATTTTGGCCGGCATTATTACAGAATGAACATCCAATTCCTGCGCAGGTTGAATGAAAGGGAGGCAATGGTGGAGAAAAACGAGGGCTGAATCCCCAATTCTTATAAGAGTGAGACAGCATAAAGTGTACAAGCAAAATAATACGTGAAGTGACAGAGAAATGAATTTCGGAAACTTAAGTGGAATGGGGGGGGCGGTTGCAGGCTATATCTCGTCCCCCGAAGGACAGGACGCGGTCAAGAAATTCCTCGCATCTCCTGAAGGTATTGCACTGCTGCAGAATTTTGCCGGTACACCGGAAGGCCAGAAGACGATGCTGAGCGTCCTCCCGAATGTCATCGCGGGCCTCAATCTTCCCGCGGGCACTGCCGATATGATCAAAGGCGCCCTGGGCAACCAGCAGTAAATATCCAGCACTTTTTCTCTTTTTCTGTATCATCCCTTGACGAGCGGGATTGTTGACGGGCGTCCGCTTTCTGCGTCGTAGAGAGAGACCTGCGAACTCGGTTTTACCTTTTATAAAAAATTATATACATTTTTCACCGTTTTTTTAAAAATAATCAAACCAAATAATTAAATAGTAACATTATTAACTATACAAGTGCTACTAAAAATTAAATTGGTATTACTCGGTGACAGCATGCACATTCCTGACGCATTCATGCCGATCTGGCAGGGCGCATTCTACTGGATCATAACACTCATATTCGTAGCTCTCGCCCTACGCTGGGCTAAAAATGAGATGACTGAAGAGAGAATCCCCATGGTTGCGGTTCTTGCTGCGGCTGTCTTTGCACTTATGTCCTTCAACCTTCCCGTCTCAATGGGGACGAGCGGGCATCTTGTGGGTGGCGCACTCGTGGCAATCGTGCTCGGGTCGCCGTTCGCCGCGGTCTTTATCCTCACCCTGGTGCTGATCGTGCAGGGCGTATTGTTCGGCGACGGCGGGATTACGACCATGGGTGCCAACATCATCAACATGGGTGTCATCGGGGGGTTTGTCGGATACTACACATTCCACGGCCTGATGCCCATCACAAAGAACCTCAGCCTCTCGGCATTTCCCGCAGCATGGCTCGCGTGTTTTATACCGGCCGAGGCGTGCGCAGTTGAGATGTATTTTGCCGGAACATTCCCGCTCCGGGAAGGATTGATCGCAATGGGTCTCTACCATGCCCTCATAGGTATCATCGAGGCAGTTATCACGGTACTTGCTCTCAAATTAATCCTGAATGTCCGGCCGGATCTGATGGACGATAAAGTAAAAGTGAACGGTTCCAAAGGAGGGACTTCCTGATGGATGAGAAGAACAAAAAATTCCTGGTCGCCGGAGTTCTTATTGCCCTTGCCATTGCGATTATTGCGGTATTCTTCGCGTCCAGCGACCCCGACGGGCTTGACAGCACGGCCCTGATCGTAAGCGGGCAGAAAAGCCTCACCGCCCCGGCCACGGGCGAGGATGTGAAGGTCGAGGCACCGGGACACTTCTCCTACTCGTCGCCAATGCAGGACTATACCCTCGGCGAAAATTGGGGGCCGCTGGGTGGAATCATTGCAATGGTCATCGGGACGATCCTGACGTTCATGATCGGTATCGGCCTTGCTTATCTGCTTAAAAAACAGAAAGCAGACGGATCGAAGAAACAGGCTTTATAAAAAACACAAACCAACAGGACTTTAATTTTTTTCATCAAAAAGGATACGGACATGCACCTCATTGAGACACGAAACCTCTGTTATTCGTATCCCGGCAGCGTGAAGGCGCTGGAAGGGATCAACTTCATTGCCCCGAGGAATTCGCGGATAGCGGTCATGGGATCCAACGGTGCCGGGAAGAGTACCCTCTTTAAGCATTTCAACGGCATCTTCAAACCCACGGCAGGGACCGTCCATATCCGGGGAGAGCCGATAACCAAGGCAAACATCCGTGAGGTGCGTAAGTTTGTCGGCATCGTCTTCCAGAATCCTGATGACCAGATCTTTGCACCCACGGTTGCACTGGATGTTGCATTCGGCCCCACGAACCTTGGACTGGATGAAGAAACCATCCATCACCGGGTGGAAGAAGCATTGCGGATCACCGGTATTGAGCATATTGCCGACCGGGTCCCCCACCACCTGAGCGGCGGGGAGAAGAAGCGGGTCGCCATTGCCGGTGCTATCGCGATGGAGCCCGAAGTACTCGTGCTCGATGAACCTACTGCCGGTCTCGATCCTAAAGGTGTGCACGATCTCCTCGGCTTCATCAACGACCTGAAGAAGAAGTCCGGGATGACCGTGATCTTCTCCACACACGATGTCAGCCTTATTCCTGAGATCGCTGATTATATTTACGTCATGGATAAGGGCAGAATTGTGGCACAGGGAAGCGTGGCGGAAGTGTTCGTCCAGACCGAGCTGCTCAGGTCCGTCCGGCTTGATGTCCCGCTTTACCCTAAACTGATCCAGTCACTCCAGGAGAAGGGAATACCCGTGGAGATGGCCTTCACGTTCGAAGAGGCAGAGACGGCATTCCTTGAGGCATTCAAAGGCCGATCATGATAGAAGAGCTCTTCCAGATCGAGAAGCATGCATACAAGGATAGTTACATCCACCGGCTGGATGCCCGGGTTAAGATTATCCTTGCATTTGCCGTGATCATCGCCATCGTATCCGTCCCTTATTCTACGATGGTGTACACGGTCGGAGGTATTTTCTTTGCATTTTTCATTATCCTGTGGGCACTCACCAAACTGTCTCCGGTTATCTACCTCCAGCGCCTCATCGAGATTGTCCCCCTCTGGGGGATTGTGATATTCTTCCAGATCTTTCTCAAGAACAAGTATTACACTGATTACCACGCGATCCTGACGCTCCCCCTCGGGATTGCCATCTACTCTGAATCCGTGACGTTTGCCTTCATCCTCCTCGTAAAATTCATCATATCAATCTCATTCATCATCCTGCTCTCGTCGACTACGAAACTCCAGGATATGCTCGAAGGAGGTACCCGGCTCGGGCTTCCCGCAGATTTTGCGCTGGTGCTTGGCATGATGATCCGGTACCTGTTTGTGTTCGGCTACATCTTCCGGAAGGTAAATGAGTCCCTGGCGACCCGATGCTTTAGTGCTTTTGATACCTCTTTACCCTGGAAATACCGCATGCGACAACTGGGATACACGATCGGATCCATGTTCATCCGGGCTTACGAGCAGGGAGAGAGGGTGTATACCAGCATGCTCTGCCGGGGCTATGGCCGGAACAGCTTCCTTTTCGTCAGCAAAAAACCTCTTCGCAGGGGCGAGATTGCATTCCTTTCCATTTCCCTAGTATTCGTCATTGTTGTCCCGGTGACGGTCTGGCTGACCGCAGTCCGTTTGTTTTAAAAAATGCGGGTGATCCGGCAACAGTACCTTTGTTTAATCCCGCTACCATCATCTCCCCAGGGAACACCCGTTCAGCCATGGGTTTGTAACCAGCATCACGCTGATCGCCATGCATTTTGCCCTGCCACCGGAACAGCCCTGGCATGGTACGGGCGATCACGTCGAAGGACTGGTATTGCCGGAGAAATTCCGGGGAACGGAAGTCGAAGAACTCACGACCCTGCTGCGGAAGAAAGTGATCTGGCACCAGCCGGGCTCCATGGACAAAGAGGATGCCCGGGAAGTGCTTTTTACCCTGAAACGACTGGTCGTGGCAATCGACCAGGAACTTGGTCTCAAAGATGCCGGTGTGGGTGAGTTCAAGTGAGCCGGGCACATCTCATACTTCTTTGGAACTGATATTCAATCGCTGGAGAATATCATATAAAAAAAAGACGCTACCCTGTTCAACACCCGGTTCTGAGTTCTTGGGAATGTTTCCTCCCCTTAAAACAATTAAATTATATTTAATGGATAATCATCAGAAAAACACGTTTTTTCACGTAAAACATTCCCGCACATTTTACGCCTGAAATCGAGCATCATGCTTATATGGTCAAGACACCAACATTCTATGTGAAAATTCTGCGTAATTTTATTATTTTTTTAAAGGAGGTTTTTCTTGACTGACACGTACGATGCATCACACATCACGGTTCTCGAAGGACTCACCCCGGTCCGCGAGCGTCCGGCGATGTATATCGGCAGTACCGACACCCGCGGCCTGCACCACCTCGTTTACGAAGTCGTGGACAATTCGATAGATGAAGCCCTTGCCGGGTACTGCAGCCGTATTACGGTGGTCATCAACCGGGACGGCTCCCTCATGGTTGAGGATAACGGCCGGGGTATCCCGGTCGACCGGATGGAGAAGAACGGCAAGAGCGCCCTCGAGGTCGTCCTCACGGTCCTGCACGCCGGCGGGAAATTCGACAAGGAGACCTACCAGGTCTCGGGCGGTCTCCATGGTGTCGGTGTCTCGGTCGTCAATGCCCTCTCCAACTGGCTCTCCGCACACGTGTACCGTGACGGCAATATCTACGAGATGCGGTTTAGTCAGGGAAAAATGACCTCCCCACTCTCGACGCGGGAGGAGACCCTGAGCGAAATGATCGCGCGGTACCAGCAGTGGTACGGGGAACCAGCGCCGTTCAACCGCACGGCAGTCCCGGTGGCCACGCACACAGCCGGCCAGCAGGACCTCACCAAGGCACCGGCAATCGATCCTGTCGCCTCGGAGCAGGAAAACCGGCGCGTCTTCCTCGCACAGTTCGGTGCAAAGATGACCGGCACCCGGATCCACTTCGTCCCGGATGCCACCATCTTCGAGACCACCACCTTCGATTACGATATTCTGGCCCACCGCCTGCGGGAACTCGCGTTCCTGAACGCGGGGCTCACGATCATCATCACCGATGAGCGCTCCGGTGACACGGCAACTTACTGCTATGCCGGGGGACTTACCGAGTTTGTCAAGTACCTCAATGAAGGCGCGGAATGCCTTCACCCGCTCCCGATCGATATTTCCAAAAAGGATGCAGAAAACAAGCTCGAACTCGAAGTGGCGATGCAATACACCACAGCGTATGACGAGAAGATCTACTCGTACGTTAACTCGGTCAATACAAAGGAAGGCGGGACGCATCTCGAAGGGTTCCGCAGTGCGATCACCCGCACGATCAATACGGTCGCAAAACGCAACGGCCTCATCAAGGAGAACGCCACGATCACCCTCAGGGGTGAGGATGTGCGGGAAGGTCTCACCTCCGTGGTCTCCGTCAAGATGGCGAACCCCCAGTTTGACGGGCAGACCAAGATGCGCCTTGGCAACAGCAGTGTCAAAGGCGTTGTCGATTCACTGGTCTACGCAGCGCTCACCGAGTATTTCGACGAGAACCCGAACGTGCTGAAGACCATCATCGAGAAAGCGCTCTCCGCGGCAAAGGCCCGCGAGGCAGCACGGAACGCCCGGGACCTTGCCCGTCGCAAGAGTTCCCTCGAGAGTTCCGGCCTCCCGGGAAAGCTCTCCGATTGTTCCGAGCGGGACCCGGCCAAATCCGAGATCTATATCGTGGAAGGAGACTCGGCAGGCGGTTCCGCCAAGCAGGGCCGGGACCGGAAGTTCCAGGCCATCCTCCCGCTCCGGGGAAAGATCCTGAACGTGGAAAAGGCCGGCGAGCACCAGATCTTAAAGAACGCAGAAATCCAGACGCTCCTTTCTGCCATCGGGACCGGCGTCGGGGAGAAGTTCGATATCGAGCGGGCACGCTACCACCACATCGTGATCATGACCGATGCCGATGTGGATGGCGCCCATATCCGGACGCTGCTCCTCACGTTCTTCTACCGTTACATGCTCAAGCTTGTCGAAGCGGGGTATGTGTACATCGCCCAGCCCCCCCTCTTCCGCATTGCAAAGGGAAAGGAGGAGAAATACGTGTACAAGGAGGAGGAGATGCAGAAGGTCTCCGCGGCCATGGGAGAGAAAGGCGTCTCCGTCCAGCGGTACAAGGGTCTCGGTGAGATGAACGCCCAGCAGCTCTGGGACACAACCATGGACCCCGCCCACCGCATCTTCCTGAAAGTCACCATCGAAGACGCCCTCGAGGCGAACGAGGTCTTCAAGACCCTGATGGGAAAGGATGTTGAGATCAGGAAGAATTTCATTATGCGTCATGCCAAGGAGGTGACCAACCTTGACATCTGATAAGAGATCCCCGGCAGGAACTCCGGAGACCCACCGGGTCGAGCCGATCAGCATCGAGCACGAGATGAAGACCTCGTATATCAACTATGCGATGTCGGTCATTATCGGCCGTGCGATCCCCGATGTAAGGGACGGCCTCAAGCCGGTTCACCGCCGTTCGCTCTATGGTATGTGGGACATGGGCAACACGAGCGACAAGCCCACCCGGAAGAGCGCGAGGGTAGTCGGTGACGTGATGGGTAAATACCACCCGCACGGCGACTCGTCCATCTACGATACCATCGTCAAGATGGCCCAGCCCTTCTCGTACCGCCACATGCTGGTGCAGGGGCAGGGGAACTTTGGGTCCATTGACGGCGATGCTGCAGCAGCGAGCAGGTACACCGAAGTGCGGCTTTTCCCGTACGCGGAAGCGCTCCTCGAGGATCTCGACAAGGAGACCGTGGACTTCATCCCGAACTACGATGAGTCACTGCAGGAGCCCACCGTGCTCCCGGCGAAGATCCCGAACCTGCTCGTCAACGGGACGGACGGTATCGCGGTCGGTATGGCAACGAAGATGCCGCCGCACAACCTCAAGGAGGTCTGCACGGCAGTCTCGGCTTATGTCGACAACCCGGAGATCGCTGTCGAAGATCTCTTAAGGATCATGCCGGGCCCGGACTTCCCCACGGGCGGCATCCTGATGGGCGTCGAAGGTGTCAAGAACATCTATACCACCGGCCAGGGTCGCGTGGTCGTCCGCGGTGTTGCAGAGATCGAGGAGTCCGAGGGCGGAAACAGGGGCGACCGGATCATCGTCACCGAACTCCCGTACCAGGTGAACAAGGCGCAGTGGATCACGACCATCGCCGAGATGGTGAAAGACAAGAAGATCGACGGCATCAGCGATATCCGTGATGAGTCCGACAAGGAGGGCATACGTGTCGTCTTCGAACTCCGCAAGGGAACGATGTCACCGGTCATCTTAAACAACCTGTACAAGAACACAGCGCTCGAATCCAGTTTCTGGGCCTCCAACCTTGCCATCGTCGATGGTCAGCCGAAGATCCTGAACCTGCATGCCCTGCTCGGGCACTTCGTCCACCACCGGATAGAGGTGATCCGGCGCAGGTCCGAGTTCGACCTCAAGAAGGCGCAGGAGAAGGTCCACATCCTCAACGGGCTGCTCATCGCGCTCTCGAAGATCGACCAGATTATCAAGGCCATACGCGCATCCGATACCGTCGATAATGCCCGCAACGCCCTGATCGCCCAGTTCAGGCTTGACGAGCCGCAGGCCAATGCGATCCTCCAGATGCAGCTGCGCCGTCTCGCTGCTCTCGAACAGCAGAAGATCATGGACGAGAAGAAGGGGCTCGAAGCGGAGATCACACGGCTCGAGACGATCCTTTCGAGCGAGGCAAACATTAAGGACGAGATCCGGCGCGAGACGAGCGAGATTGCGGCGAAGTTCGGCGACAAGCGCCGCACCCAGATCGCGCTCGACACGAGCGAACTCTCCACCGAGGACCTCATCGAGGACAAGACGGTGCTCGTTTCCATCACTTCGGCAAACTACATCAAGCGCATGGACATCGACACGTACCGCAAACAACGCCGTGGCGGTCACGGGATCACCGGCATGACAACGAAAGAGGAGGACTTTGTCGAGTCGGTCTTTGTTGCCGACATGAAGGACTATCTCCTCTGCTTCACCAACATCGGCCGGGTCTACTGGCTGAAAGTCTACCAGATCCCCGAGAGCTCGCGGATTGCGAAGGGGAAACCGCTCGTCAACCTCCTCAACTTAAAGGACGAGGTCGTCACCACCGTCCTCCCGATTAAGGAATTCCGGGAAGACCAGTTCCTCCTGTTCGCCACAAAGTTCGGTCAGGCAATCAAGATTCATCTCGACGAATTCTCCAACCCGCGCTCCACCGGGACCAACGCGATCAAGCTCAAGGAGAACGACCGGCTTGTCGATGTGATCCTGACCAACGGCAACAACGAGCTCATCCTGACCACCCGGTTCGGCCAGAGCCTGCGGTTCCACGAGGAGACTGTGAGGACGGTGGGACGGAATGCACAGGGTGTGCGGGGTATGAAGCTCAAGAGCGATGACACGATCGTCGCCGTCACGCTCCTTGCAAAGGACCACCTGCTCACCATCTCCGATGTCGGGTTTGGGAAGCGGAGCGAGTTCGACGAGTTCCGGGGGCATGGCCGGGGCACCATGGGGGTCCGGAACATGCAGCTCGAACGTGATGCGGTAGTCATCGAATCACGTGCGGTCTCCGACAGCGACGAGATCATCGCGATGACCGCATCGGGCGTAGTCATCCGGACACCGGTCAGCGAGTTCCGGATCATCGGCAGGGGCACGAAAGGTGTCCGGGTCATGCGCCTTGACGAGAAGGACAAGGTCGTGGGCGTTGCCATCCTCCCGGCGGATATGGATAATGGTACAGAAACCCCCGGTCCGGAAAAACCTGAAGGATAACAATACAGAGCACTTTTTCTTTTTTTATGCTCGAACTAGTCTTTAAGATGAGTGGGGAGCGGGGGACAGTCTGTATATTTACAAGAGCGGCAGTTTGTACGTGTATGCTGATGACGTGTCATCCGTGACCGCCGGGAACCTGAACCCGGGAACATATACCGTAAAATCATCGACAACAGGGTGAACGTGCTTCTCAATGAGTTGCCGGTAACGATCCGGTGATCCACCGGTCTCTTTTTCTTCCTGATCCGGTAGTGCCGTCTCCTTTATCTGCCCGGCACTCAATCTCCCTGATCGGGATTGTATATGTACCGTAAAGAGCTTCATGTGACCTCGCACCGTGAAGGGGAGATCATCGACATGACGGAAGATGTCAGAACTGCCATACGGGAGAGCGGGGTAAAGGAGGGCCTTGTCCACCTCTTCGTACAGCACTCGACCGCAGCACTTACGACCATCGAATACGAGCCGGGGGTCCTTTCGGATATGCAGCGGGCATTGTCCGTACTCGCCCCTGACAATATCCCCTATGCCCATAACACCCGGTGGGGCGACGGGAATGGCAGGTCCCATGTCAAGGCTGCTCTTGTGGGACCGTCCCTGACGATACCGGTGGCGGACAGGGCGCTGATGTGCGGGACATGGCAGCAGGTCGTACTGCTCGAACTGGACACGAATGCAGGGCGCACAAGAACCGTCATATGCAGCGTCACCGGAGAATGAGACCATGAACGATCACAATCCCCTGCCCGCATATACCGGTCTTCAACGCCCTGCGTATCGCTGCCGCACGAGGTTATTCTGATGACGGATACGCTGAAGCAGCAGATCACCCGGAAATGTGCAGAACTGGACATACCTCTTGCAGGTTTCGCTTCAGCCGACCGGTGGGAGGTTCCGTTGTTCGAACCCTGGGTACCTGAAGAGTTCCGGCCGGGTTCGATCTTCCCGGAAGTCAAAACCGTGATCGTCATCGGAATGCCGGTCAGCCTGCCGATCGTGGATACGTCCCCATCGATTTATTACCATGAACTGTACCGTACGGTCAATGCCCTGCTGGACCAGAACGGGTACCGGATCGCATCCTTCCTCACCGAACGGGGATTCCCTTCGGTCTGGGTCCCCCGGGACGGGTATGGTTCAATAGAGGTCCTGAAGGAAAAGCCGGTCGCATTCTTCTCCCATCGCCATGCCGCGTATCTCGCCGGTCTGGGAAATTTCGGCATAAACAATACTCTCCTCACACCGGAATTCGGCCCCAGGGTCCGCTTTGCCTCAATCTTTACGGAGGCAGACATTCCTTCCGACACGATCCTTGAAAAACCGTTATGTATCCGCTGTATGCGATGCGTGAATGCCTGTCCGGTCAACGCCATTGACGGTAAAGACTATCCTTCAGGCCTGACAGCTAAAAAGGCCTGTGCAACCCGCTCAGAAGGCTTGAGCAAACGGTTCATCTCTCCCTGCGGGATCTGTATCAGGGTTTGCCCGGTGGGTCGCGACAGGGCCCAGTATCACCGGGAAGATATGGGGATATACGATGAGGGGGATGCACGTTTTTCCCCGTATCATCGTGCCTGGAAGCACGTAAGGTCGTATGGCGGCCGGTAAGGTCCGGGTGGGTTGACATGAAAATCCTGCCCGACTGATACCTTTTTTAATGATGCATCCGGAAAAAATCAGCGGCTCCTGTCGCTTTTGGATCGGGCAGGTTTTGGAATCGCTTTTATTGATTTTGCAAAGAAGAATCCCACGATGCCAAAGGTGATCAGGGGGGACACCCAGAACGGGATATCGAACCCGAAACTGTCCATGATCATGATGGCGCCCAGGAAGAAAATGGAATACATGGCGCCGTTCTTGAGATAGAGGTATTTTTTGATATTGTCGACATTCCTGATCGTCAGTTCCCTCACAATGAAAGCCCCAAGACCGTTACCGATCAGGATAAGAGGTACTGCCATCGTGAATGCAAACGCCCCAACGACACCATCGATCGAGAAGGTGGCATCGATCACTTCAAGGTAGAAGATCTTGCTCACGTCCGACATCTCATTATGCAGCATCTTCTGCTCGGCCTGCTCGGCATTCTGCCGGAACCCGTGGACAATGAAAAAGGCCGTGGACCCGATGACCGCCCCGAACGCAACCAGGGTGTTGTAGTCAAGGGCAACCCAGACAAGGGCTGCAAGGATGATGGAAACGACGGCGAAGAACCAGACCCCTTTCGATGAGAAGAACCGCTCGCCCCGCAGACCGAAATTCTTGTCTTCCAGAAACAGCCAGTGGAAGAAGAGAAACATGAGAAACGTCCCCCCACCCATCAGGAGGATGGGCGCGGACTGTCCGATGGCAGCAATCACAACCGGATCACTCGAGAACGTTGCCGTGAACGCCCCGGCCGGGCCAAGGGAAGGGGAGGACAGCCAGACAATCAGCCATGGGAAGAGCCCCCGGATCGCAAAGACCGCAAAGAGCAGCCCCCAGGTCAGGAACCACCGTTTCGCCCGTTCGCTCATCGTAAAGAGCACTTCGGCATTGATGATGGCGTTGTCTATGCTGGTGACCGTTTCGAACAGGCACAGTCCGGCGATGATGAAGACAATGGAGAGGAGGTCCATAAACCAGACACATATGGACCCGCAGGTTGCATTAACCTTATTATGAGGGGCCGTCTGGAGTGGATTTCAAAAAACGATTCTTCCATTACCCGCCCTTTTACTGAAAGAAGAGGAGAGGACAATCTGGGAATGGGAACGTAACGGGAGAGAAGCAAATTTCTATTTCTGGAGAAGGCAAACACAAGTGTAACGGATTCTTGTCATGGCTGCTGAAAAGACAACCGGTACAACGGATGGATCATCCGGGGACAGCCCCCGGGTATACGACGAAATCAGCAGCATCGCACAGCTGATGTATTCAGTCCGGACCAAAGGGGAACTGGGCACGATCCTTGCCCGGGAAGTGCAGAAGTACTCCCCGTTCGATCTCCAGATCATCGGCGGGAGGCTGAATGCAGAGATCGAGAAACTGCCATCCCCCTACCGGGAGGCCATACGTCCCTGTTTCCGCGAACAACTGTTCGGAAAACATCATCTCCTGCTCGCCATGCATCACAGCAGGGCATTCGAACGGCTTGAAACCCCGGTCCGCGACAGGGAACGGTTCGAAAAATTCTGCCGGATGCTCCCCGAAGGAAGTCTTGCCTGGAACGATTCCAGCGAGCGGAACCCGTATTTCCGCCACCCGAAGAACCGTCTTTTCTATTACTTGATCGCCGCGTTCACCATGTTCGTCCTTGACGAGCCGGGGCACCCGGTGGGTATGCCGTTCCCCGGTGGATTCAAAGTGGAGCGGCGGGGAAGGGATTACTATTGCCTGATACGGGATAAGGAAAAAGAGATTTTTTATTCCATCTGTAACTTTTGCCCGGCGCTGCAGAGCGAAGAGCCCGGGCAGGCAAGGTAATACCCTGCATGTTCTCTGGCAGCACCAGAAAAGCCGGCAAGAGTCGCTGGCGATCCTAAAGAGAGATCTGCTGGCGCCGCTGGCAATAATATAAAAACAAAAAGGTCTTCGTAAGCGTGTCAGTCCAGCGGGATGGTCTCCAGCTGCGACACGAGCTCCCAGATCCGTGTCCGCGCATGAATGGGCATATTGGGATCATTGGAGATTTCATCGATCTTTGAGATGGCTTCCGCGGCGCGCAGCCCCATTGCCTTGGAATTGTTCGTGAGCAGCGTCCGGGTCTCGTCGGCGACACGCCGGATATTTCTGGGTATAGAGCTGTCTTCCTGGATGTGCTGCAGCATCAGGATACAGTTTTCCATGGTTTTTTCAGGGATTGGCATGGTATCACCTACCTGTGTACCTGTAGTTAATATGCGGAACCGGCATATATAGTTTAAATATTGACCCGACGGTGATCCCATGTCCTCACGAAAAGAAGACGAAATCATGGCTGAATACCTCCTCAAAGGGGGTAAAATGCTCGAAAAGAGCTGCACGACCTGCGGCTGCCCGCTCTTTGAAGTCAAGGGCAAGACACTCTGCGTAGTGTGCGCCGAGAACGAGAACACGAAGAAGACAACCGAGCCCCAGAAAGCCCCGGCTGCGCAACCGGCTGAAACGCCCCATACCCACAATCACGATCACGACGCCGGTTGTACCTGCGGCGTGGATCATGACGAGGATTCGTGCACCTGTGAAGAGGAAGGAGGGCTGCTGGCAGAAGAACTCGCAATGACGATCCATGCTCTCTGCGAGCGGATCCAGAACGAGAAGGATCCGGGCCATGTCCTGACGCTGATGAATGCAGTGAAAACCGGGACCGAAGCGCTCGAGATCCTGTGCCGGTTGTAAATTTCTGATAATCCTATCTTCTCTCATTTTTCCGGTCTGGTCGTTTTCTGTACAATGCAATTGCCCTATGCGCAAACGGCTCAAAGGTAAACAGGGGTAACCCCCCCTCGACTCTTGAAACGGGTGGGGGGGAGCCCCTCCCAAAAACCAAAGAAGAGGGGGGGGTCTCCTGCATACCCCCCTTCTCAAAAATGAGAAATGTGCATTATTGCACGCGTCCCGGGGCGGTGAACCGCAAGGGATCTCTGACGGAGATGTCGTTCCCAGGGGCTACTCAATAATGATCAGGGGAGGTCTGATCCAGCCACAGGGGGGGAGGGGTATGCCGGATACCTCCCCCCCATGCGGGTGGGGGGGTCTGTTCGTTTTGAAAATCAGATGGAGGGGGGGTATACCGGATACCCCCCCATGGGAAACTTGGATTCCTGTTTCTTTTTGCATCGAAAATATCGCCATTACAATGATGCCCTACGCGCAAAACACCTGACGGGTTTTGCGCTACTCACTTACCTGTTCGAACTCTCGACGGGGCATTGAACAGAGGCGGGAGCGCCCCCCGGATGGGCGGCAGGGTTCATCGCTATTTCCTTAAATGAAAAACTTCTTTTGTCACACATTTTGTTGTTAATTACTGCTCTAGTCGGCTAATCATGCTCGTAACCGGGGTTCGAATCCCACTAACCGCACTTTTATACAGGGTTATAGTTATCTGCAATTTTGCCACCCGTCACATCTGCGGTCGTTTCTGATATCACTATTCTAAAAGAGCGGTGCAAGGGTTTAGATTTTAGTAATAAATTTATTTAAAATACCAGGTATATTGTCTTTTAAGTAATCCAACTAAAATTCAATAAAGGGACATCATACAATGAGTCTTACAGGTTTTTTACAAGTTCGAGAGGTAAAAGATAGATTTCGTACCCAATTTAAAAAGCCTGCCGTGACAAGGAAAATGATTCTTCAGGCCAAGCCATTGACCAATAATTATAGCCTCGTGGGAAGCGCGTTTGATTATTTACTTCGATTTTATCTCGAAAACAACAACCCTTCAATTAAAAAGAGTGATCTTTGGTTGGCAGAAATCTCTCTACATCTTCTCGAAACTTGGACAAAACGGGGTCAAATATCAGAAAGCAAGTTTCAATCAATAAAAAAAATTGTTGAAACCGCCAAGGAGCGGCACAAAAAATATCTAATGATCGGGGTGATGACTGATGAATTAATCAGTTCTTCAATTCAATTAGCTCGGCTTGAAATGGTGTATCGCATTGGGTTGTTATCGGATTATATTGAAAGCGTAAGGAGTGAGGATGTCGAAGATCTCAAAAAAATGATAAGTCTGATAAATCCAGATCATTTTAAAGTTACTTCTCTCTGCGTACTCAATCCAACTTTTGGTGTTGCATCAATAGCGATCGGAGGTGCAGATGCAGATCTCATTCTTGATGATGCTTTGATTGAGATTAAAACAACCATCAATCCAAAATTTGAGAGAGATTATTTTAACCAATTAATCGGGTATTTAGTTTTAAAACGAATTTCTGAATTGAAAATACTCGTTTTATCCCAAGATGCAGAAAAAAATAACAACACCTTACCGAAAGAAGAGGCATACGATTTTTCCTCTCTAGCCGGTCATAGAATAAACAAAATTGGTGTCTATTTCTCCCGATATGGGGTTATACAAACAATCGATATACGATCCATTACGAATAATGGAGAATTTGATGAGGAATTTATCGATTGGTTCCTCACTATGGGTGGAATTCCTGATGCAGACGCCGAATAATGATTTCTCCCAATTTTCATCTCTATCCATTCATCCTCCACTTAGTACCCCAATTAATTCCCATCCACACCGCATCGCATTGCCTCATCCCACTGATCCAACCGCTCCCTGACATGCTTATTCAACATAAACGGCTGATCACCCTCTGCATTCTTCTTCATGTAATGTAACGACCCTTTGGAAAATCCGCGTTTCTTCCATTCGGCATAAGGGATACTCAATATCTTTTTGCGGATATCATCCGCATCCTTACTCTATTTTCTGTTCATCATTTCGGAAAGCACAAAATAGATTACTTACCCATACTTCCTCCGGCACAGTTCGAAGATCTTCCCCGCCGTCTTCTCCCCGATCCCCCGTACCGCTATAAGTTCCTCCAGCGACGCATTCACGATCGCCTGCACCGACCCGAAGTGCGCCAGCAGGAGACGTGCATTCTTCATCCCAATCTCGGGGAATGACGAAATGATATACTCCTGCTCTTCCTTCAGGGAGCGGTACGACTTGTGCGGGTGCACCTTGCGCTCTCCGCGTTCGCTGTCCTCGCGTTTTGCAATGACGAACAGCATCTGGGCGGTATCCTGCTCATCTTTCGTATAAATGAGCGAGATCCCCATGTCAACTGTGATTGCTGCAAGCACCCCCCGGATCGCATTGGGATGGATATCCCGCTGGGTATAGAGATCCCCTCCTTCAATAATCAGGACCGGCCGCGGGACCGCGTCGGCCATCTCTTTGAGCTGCCCGAGCAGGTCGCGGTTGATGAGCGTATCGACAAAGTCCCGTGCCGTCTTGCGTTCAACAAGTATCCGGTCGCCAATTGCATAGTCACCATGCGCCAGCCGCTCAAGCCGGATCACTGCTCCCATGCCGGAGAGGACTTCAACAACTTTTGATGACGTCTCGCGGTCATCGATGACAATCTTCGGTCCCAGGGGTGTGAACTCGTCGATGCTCACCTGTTCGACAGCAACGGGCTTTTGCAGAGGGATCATCGTACTCCCGAGTGTTCGCATACTTTTGTGCATCATCTTCTCTTTCGCGGTACTGACATGGCGGAACACTTCATCGGAGGTTCCTTTCGTGACGAGCACAACCACCCTGCCGGCCCCGGTCCTCCCCGTACGGCCCTTGCGCTGGATGGAACGGATCTCGGAAGGGACTGCTTCGTAAAAGATCACCAGATCCGTGGAGGGGACGTCCAGCCCCTCCTCACCCACGGACGTGGCGATAAGCACTTTGAACTCCCCCTCCCGGAACCGGGTGAGGGCTGCGATCTGTTTCTTCTGGGAGAGGCCTTTCTCCGCATCCTTCGTTGCCTGTCCGACAAAACGCTCGCAGGCAATCCCGTTGCGGGTCAGGAAATCGACAAGGAGCTGCACGGTATCCCGGTACGTGGCGAAGAGGATGATCCGGCTGTCAGGAGATGCCTCCAGCTGTTCCCGGACAAGGCCAAGTGCAATCGCGGGTTTCGGGTGGAGTTCGTGGGTCCACTCAACGGATCGCTCGAAGAGTTCACGGAACGAACGGTCCTGTGCAAGACGCTGGCTTGCCTTGCTGCCTCCCGCACCCTTACCCTCGGCAACAAGTTTGGCAAGGTATCCCTTGAGCACCTCGCTTCCCTGCGACTCGGCGAGGGTCACCGCGTGCCTGAGTTTCATGCACTCGGCATAGACGGATGCTGCCGAGTACCCCGTTGGATCGCGGTTGGCAATCCGCTGCTGGATCTGCGCATTGATCGCATTGAGAGCCTTCATGCTGAGTTTTTCCCGCTTCGGCACGGTAAAGTGCAGGGATGCGAGCAGGGCAAGGCGTTCCTCGATGAGTGCGTTTATGGTCTGGATTGCCGCCTTGAGATCGGGCGGAAGATCGATAGTGATATACTCGAGGTCGCGCTCGAACACATACGGCCGCACATCCGGATCATTCTCCGTGCGGGTCTCGATATGTTCGATCCCAAGGTTTGCACAGACTTCCTGGACTTTTTCCTGCACTCCTCCCGGTGATGCGGTCATCGCGAGGAGGAGCGGCTTGTTTGCTGTAGCAAGGTACCGCTGGGCAAGGAAGACATACGCATAGTTGCCGACCGCACGGTGGCACTCGTCAACAATGAGAAGGGACACATCCGCGAGCGTGTACCGCCCTGCGATGAGATCATTCTTGATGACCTGCGGGGTTGCCAGTATGACGGTCGCCCGGTTCCAGTCAGCGGTCCGCTCATCGGGCGGGGCCTCTCCGGTGAACATGACAAACGGCGAGGCATCTGATCCTGCAGGGCTTTTTGCAAGGAGGTAACGTTCGAAATAACGGAGGTGTTGCTCCACAAGAGGTTTGGTGGGGGCGAGCATCAGCACCCTGCCCCCCTCGTTGTAAAGCCGGGAGGCAGCGACGAGCAGCGCAACGGCAGTCTTGCCCAGACCGGTCGGCAGGATCACCATCGTGTTCCCATCAAGCGCCCGCATCGCGACCGAGAGCTGGTACTCCCGCGACTCGATAGAGTCCGGTTTCACCATGGGGTGGCTGATGAAGGTCATGTGGTTGGTGAGAAGTTAGGTGTCCTTGGGTAATATAGGAAATTGTGGGAGTGAGACACCAATTGAAGGTTTTGCATTCAGAAAATATTTATCAATTACAATTTAAAATGGAAAATATGGGTAAGGTTTGTACTAGTTGCGGTAAGCAGCTCTCTTTTTTCTTTGGTCTTTTTAATTCCGTATGCGATGAATGCAGTCACAAGATAGATGTTAAAATGAATGTTGATAATAAGTCGGATAAAACGAATTCTCAAAATTATGGCACAAAAATTGGTGGTGAAATTGCATATTTTGGTCTTCAAGATTGGTGGTTCAACGAGCTAACAAAGGAAGAACGAGATACAATATTATCAATCTATCAACCATTCGGGTTTTCAAAAAATTCCCTGATTGAAGGAAAAATTTCTTATACGGATCAGACTGCCATAGGCTTATTGACAGGATTGCTGAGTTGGTTTAAAAAACCGGAATATCAAAAAATTAGCTCAAAAATCATCAAAAAAGTTGACAGCATGTCATCAAAAACTGGTTCTGTGATGGACAAACATTTTTTCTTATCAACCAAGATTCAAACCCTTTATCGAAATCGGGACGCAAATGATTCAGACTTATCAGCCGCGATTGAAGCCTGTAAAGAGCAGATCAGTATATCAGCGAATGCGAAAAGAGCATTCTTGAAGGAATATCCCGGCAGTCCTTTACCGTCTCATGTTGGGTACAATCAGTTATGCATTATTTTGGAAAAACAGAAAAATTATGAGGAAGTAATCCGACTTTCAAAGAAAGCCAAAGAACAAGGTTGGATGGGAGATTGGGATAAACGGATTGAGCGTTGTATGAAAAAACAAAAGAGTAAGTAAGCATTCAT
Source organism: Methanoregula sp. (assembly GCF_049510175.1). GTDB lineage: Archaea > Halobacteriota > Methanomicrobia > Methanomicrobiales > Methanospirillaceae > Methanoregula. The sequence goes on along the minus strand of NZ_JBEKZF010000002.1, from coordinate 415,828 downwards.
CAAAGTGAATTTAAAATCGCTCTATTTATTATGACAATTCCCACCCCCGTCGGGGGTCGCTCGGCCGCCTCATCGGGGCCTCGCTGGGCAAATTACCGGTTTTCTTTTCTCGTAGAGGAATTATGGCCGCCGCGGGGGCGCCCCGTCGGGGGCGGCGGCGTCTATCGCAAAGAGGATATGGGGGCATCAGCCCCCCATCATCATTGTAATAAAATTATTATTAGTATAAATTAATGAAATCCTTAAGGATCATTTTGCATTATGGAATCACTTGAATTATTTTTATCCGCCGAAAACGAATGTGAAGAAAAAACAAATAAAATACTGAGAGAGTCGTTTGCCCTGAACGATGAATTGCTAGATTTAAACTTGAGAATATATGATCAAAACTTCAGTAAAGAACCGCCACTGACAGGGGAATATCCATTTGCGGTAATTGTTCTTCAGAATGAAAAATTAAAATCGTTACGTTGCTTGTCGATTTTATTGAAAAAGGGGTACTATTCGGAATTTCATTCAATTTTGAGAGATGTATTAGATATTAGTCGAAGAAGTCAATTTTTTTTAAAACATCCAGAAAAATCGATCGATTGGATAAACGGAGAAGAAATAAAATTTGGGAAAATCAATCCAGAATTATCAGATTCAGAGAACTGGGGAAGTCTTTATGGAAATTTGTGTGATTTCACTCACCGACACATTCGAAGTACATTCTGGGAAACTACACTGTATAAAGAAAGTCATGAATTGAGTCTTAGTAAAAAACCAACTTTTCAAAAACCTGTTGCGTATTCTTTAATTTCGGATCTTTTAGCGTTCAATTTTCTTACCTTTTTAATTTTTGAAGACTTTTTGAAGACATATCACAATGATTTGGATCAAGAAGACATTGAAGAATTCAAAGATCTTCTAAAAAGGTGGTTCAAACACTCGAAAAAAGTTGAGAAATTTCAGTCAGATCCCAAGAACATCGCATGGAGAGATTCCATAAAAAGTGAATAATGATAATATTTTTCAAGGCACTAGCTGGGCGAACGTAACGCTCCCGTCAACCAGCGCCCCGACCGTCTCCGGCAGCTTCTCTATCGCGATCCGCACCTGCTTCATGCTGTCCCGGTCCCGCAGCGTGACGGTGTTGTTCTCTTTTGTGTCATAATCAACCGTGACGGCAAAGGGGGTGCCGATCTCGTCCTGCCGTCGGTACCTCCGGCCGATCGCCCCGCTGTCGTCATATTCCGCGAGAATGCCCCGCTTGTGGAGGGTCCGGGTGATCTCATCCGCGATGATATCGAGGCCGTCACGGGTCATGAGCGGGAAGACCGCAACCTGAACGGGTGCCACCCTGGGGGACAGGCGCATGACCGTACGCGTCTCACCATCGGCTGTATCCTCGTCATAGGCCTGTTCGAGCACCGCATAGCACATGCGGTCGATACCATAAGAGGGCTCGATAACGTGCGGGACAATGTCCTCGCCCCGCACATCTATAACCTCGTCACGGATCTCAAAGAGGTCGGCAGGAATATGGATCTTCTCGCCTTCGACTTCCACATCTGCGCCGTCCTTTGTCGGGGTCGCCTGCCCGAGTGCCGCAAAGATTGCCTTTGCCTTGTTCCGGTACTGCTTCCCGAGGACCCCCATGTTGGGGATGATGCGCCGGCGTTTCACCTTGCGGGGCTCCGGGTACTGGATGAAAACGGTCATCGGGGTACCGCTCTGCTTTGCATGGGCGTTGAGATCGTAGTCCGTGCGGTCGGCGATACCAACGGTCTCGACCCACCCGAACCTGCCGGAGAAGATCTCGGCATCCCAGCAGTCGTTCGCATAGTGGGCCAGCTCATCGGGCAGGTGCTGGCGGAACCGGAGCCGGTCCGGTTTTATCCCGATCGTGATGAGGAGCTCGTGGGTGAGCGCCACGTAATAGGCCACGTACTCGTTTGCAATCACGCCTTTGTCCACGGCTTCCCGCATGGAGAGGACAATGGGAGCCTCGTCCTTCTGCTGCCGGTCAGAGGTGAGGAGGGGCATCCGGTAGTCTGCGTAGCGGCTGAACTTCGGGTGACGGTTCTTCTCATCCGGGTGGACGAAGATCTCTGCCTCTGCCTGGGTGAACTCCCGGAGCCGGATCATCCCCTGCCGGGGGGAGATCTCGTTCCGGTAGGATTTGCCGATCTGGACTGCCCCGAAGGGGAGCTTGTCCCGGTAGAACCGGAGCAGCCGGGCAAAATCCACGAACATGCCCTGCGCCGTCTCCGGGCGGAGGTAGCCGGTCCGCTGGGCTCCCGGGCCGATCCTAGTCTTGAACATCAGGTTGAACTGGAAGACCTCGACATTCCCGAGCACCTCTTCGCAGGCAAGGCATTTGCAGCTGGCGAGGGCTGCGGCAAGCTCCTCGTTTTTCATGGTGGACGCATTCCGGATCCCCCCGCCCTCGGCAACATGGTCTGCCCGCAGGTATTCCTTGCAATGCGGGCACTGGCACATCTTATCGGCAAACCCGGCAACATGGCCGGAGGCGATAAAGACGGCCTCCTGCGCGATTGTCGGGCATTCAATCTCATAATAGCCCTCCCGGATCACGTAAAAATCCCGCCAGATATTCTCGATCCGCCGCTTCATCATCGCGCCAAGCGGACCGTAATCGATAAAACCCGCCACCGCACCGTAACATTCCGACGTAGGCCAGATGAAACCCCGGCGTTTGGCAAGTTCCATCACGTTCTCAAAGACATCGCTCATGGTGATCACGAAATACTCGTCTCTCATACTGTTGAACGACTGGCGACAAAAAGACTCTGATGGTTTTTTGTCCGTGCAGATGCTGCCTGACGCAGGATGAAATTCCCCGCACCGGAAAATGAGGGGCCGACTACTGCATCAATTGAGCCAGTGAAAAGAACACCGATGCGGGCAATCTGCACAGGAAATCATGCATCAATCACTGGATAATTTAATCGCAATTTATACGTCTTTTGGTCAAACAAAGCGTAAGGATAGCATTAAATAGTAGACGAAGTATTGTATATCCTAATCCCAATACGGGGTATGCAATGACCGAAGACAAACGCAAGGTACACCTTTTGAAACTCTTCAGTACCATGTCGGGCAAGACCAAGATTGTCGAACCGATGAAAAACATCCATGGCACATTGAGAGACAGTGACGCGATCGAACGCGAGGTCGCTCTCGTCATGAGAGAGATCACGGAACAGGGAATCTTCAAGACCTCATTAAGACCGATCCAGCTTGCAAAGCTTGTCACGTCATTCTATGCAGAAAAGAATGACACCGAGATTGCCCGCGAACTTGGGGACGAGAAACTGAGCAAGACGGTGGCACGGGCCCGGGTACGGCTCAAGCTCTTCCGGGAACTTGACTTCAAGATGCCCTTTGACAAGGAGAAGATGGAGGAACTGATCGATTCCGGCAAGACGATGAAAGAAGTTTCCGAGGAGCTCGGCGTAAGCCCCTCGACCCTCCGCGAATACCGGCATGTGATCGAAGAACAGGAAGACCCGACCATCGATCCCTATATCGACCGGATCCGCGACGTGATGGAAGACCGGGATCTCTCCGAACAGATGACCCGGAGCGCCACTGCTGACAGTCTCGGTGACTCGATCGATATCACTGAAGCCGAATTGATCGATGTGACATAAGGGTTCAGTTCCCCGATCCGGAACTCCTTTTTTTACCGGGGGGTCGCTCTCGTTTTTATTCATTTTTTTCATTCAACATCCGGAGGGTAAATTTCATTCGGGAGTAATCTGATCTGCATATATGCAACTGACCTGGCTCGGACATTCCTGCGTGCTCCTCTCCGGAACAAAAAAAGTACTGGTTGACCCGTTCATCGAAGGAGGCAGTGTCACCGACACCAACCCGGATATTGTTGCCATCACCCATGGACACAGTGACCATATGGGTGAGGCCGTATCGATGGCCAAAAAAACTGTTGCCATTTCCGAAATCGCAAAGTACCTGAAAAATAAGGGAGTGCCGGTCGAGAGCATGAATATCGGCGGCACACTGGTGGTTGACGGCATCTCGTTCACCATGACGACCGGAGTGCATTCAACGTCCATAGAAGAGGCAGGGCTGGGTTTTTCCGGGGGCACCGCGGCAGGTTTTGTCATCGGCATGGACGGGATCAGGGTATACCATGCAGGGGACACTGCCCTTTTTTCCGATATGAAACTGATCGGCGAACTCTACCATCCCGATGTGGCACTCCTCCCCATAGGGGGAAGGTACACGATGGGTGTTACCGAGGCAATGATGGCAGCAAACTTCATCGGTGCAAAGACGATCATCCCGATCCATTACAATACATGGGATCGGATTGCTGCTGATCCGCAGGTCCTGAAAAAAGCGGTCGAAAGGACCACGGATCTCAAGGTCACGGTGCTCCAGCCGGGCGAGAGCCTTGAGCTCCTCCCGTGATCCTTTTTATCCCCCACAGGTTCTTCGCTGTCATCATAAACGTGTTTTAATGATACCAGCGCCAACTGTTTTGTCCACCATTCCGGACCCGGGAGAATCAATTCGAACTGTACGAAAGGTGGATCAAAGAAGAACGAATGAACTGACTGCAAAACGGTCAACAAGAAGACCGTCGGGATCTGTGTCTGTTTTGATTGAGGCCATACGTGGGAGCAGCCGCTCTGGTCCCGGCACACGGCGTTCCAGCGCTGACAGAAATTCTTTTAAAACCGTCTTCCCCAGTTCAATAGGGAAAGATCATGGCACTGGAATGGGATCCGATCCTGTTTGTCAACCTGGTATTGTGCATAGCGATTGTCATTCTCGGATATCTCTGTTTCCGGAAGAGCGGCAAGATGCTGCCGGCCATTATCGGGGCGGCATTTGGTCTCTTTGGTCTCTCGCATGCGGCCACCCTTGCGGGGTTCAAAGATACCCTGACAATCCCCCTGATTATCATCAGGACGCTTGCTTATGGGCTCGTGATTGTTGCTCTCTGGCTCTCCCTGAAGATCAGCATGATGCAGAAAGAGACCCGCCAGGTATAGGTTGATTATTTCAGGAGCAAGACCAGGCAGGCAAGAGAGAAGTAGCCGGATTCCCGTCATCTTATCTCTCCCGGCCTGGGTCATAGGCAACTGAAAGGATTAAAGGGATCCGGGATGATAACAGAGGTGTAGTACGTATGCCCCGTTTCCACAGAACAATCGTCATTATCATACTCCTGCTCGCCTTCCTGCTCCTTAGCGGCACTGCTTCAGCTGCTGGTATCCAGGCATATATGGGCGATACGATCCCGCTCTCTGGATATTCCCCGAGCAGCCCCTCGGTCTACCTCTTCCTGACCGGGCCCAATCTCCCGGTAAACGGGGTTGCCCTCAACGATATAACAAAACGTGCAGACGAAGGGGGGTTCACGGTCGTATCGGTAGCCGGGGAGGATGACCGCTGGAGTTACAACTGGCACACTTCCGCAATTAACGGGCGCCTCGATGAAGGAACCTACACGGTCTGGGTCGTCAACGGCCCGAACGACCGTTCAAATCTGCAGAATGCTGAATACGGTACCATCTCTGTCACTTTCAGCAGTCCAACGATCTCGATCACGACACAGGCCCAGCCCGGCTCCCTTGTCATCAGTTCTCTACCAAATAATGCTTCCATTGTCGTCAACGGCCAGTACCGTGGAAAAACGCCGCTTACGCTGGACAACCTCGATCCGGGAACCTATACCGTCAATATCTCAAAATTCGGGTTCTCCCCTTCCACTGCAACAACGAATCTTCAATCCGGTGAGCGCCAGGAGATCACTGCGACCCTCCCTGCGGAAACCGGCTCGCTGATCATCAATACCACCCCGCCCGGTGCGAGGGTCATGTTTGATAACAGGGATGCCGGTCTCTCTCCGGCCACTCTGGCAGATCTCGCGCCGGGCAACCACACGATCACCATTACCAAAGACGGATATACTCCCTCAACTCAGCAGGTGAAAATCACCGCAGGCACTGCCATTCCCGTGAATGTCGTTCTTTCACCATCATCCCCCTTTTCGGCACTCCCGATGAAGACACCGGGGCTGACGCAGGTCACCCTGCTGGCACTCTGTGCAGCCGCCGCAACCGTAGGTCACATCCGGTCACGGTCACGATGACCGGTATCCCCTTTTAAAAAGTCCTGTTCCTCCGGCATATCCGGTTGTGGCACTGCACAGACAGGGATTTATATCCGAATACGGGCAACCGGATTGAAGACACCATGGATCTGTTCGATATTCTTATGATCATCGCGCTAGGCACCCTTGCCGGAACCATGATCGGCCTGTTGATCGGGTATGCGGCAAAGTGCCAGGGATACCGGTGGTCTCTGATGACACATAAGGAAAAGATGATCAAAAGTGGTCTTGTGCTCTTCTTTTCAGCTGCATGCATTGCCGGTCTTGTATGGTACGAGCTGATGTGAACAGGGGATTCGTGAAACCTGATCCGCATCTCCGGTGAAAAAAAAAAAAGTTACTCCAGCCACCGCGTCACTTCATCGACCGGGGGTCGTATGGATGGGGAGAGTTCGTCTTCGGAATGCCCGATCGCACAGCCCATCAGCTCCCACGTCCCGGGTGGGATCCCGAGGATCGCACAGAATGCAGGATCTGTTGACATCTGCGAAGTAACCGAGACCAGCTGGAACCCCAGACCCAGAGCGGTTGCCTTGAGCCACATGTTCTCCATGCAGTGGGCAAGTGACTGGAGCTCCACCGGAGGGAACCCTTTCCGCTCGGCTGCCACAATATAGTACGGGGCGGTCCCGACTCCGGGCACGATACCGGATTTCCGGATCATCGAAAGCCGCTGTGCAAACATACCGGCTTTTGCCCGGAGTGCGGGGTTTTTCTCCATATCCTTCTCCAGGCCCTCCGCCATGCGTATTACCTGGTCTTTCACCAGGGGCATGGCAGCGTTCAGGCTCTGAGAGCCGCGTTTCATGACGAAGAACCTGCGGAAATAGTCCTTTGAGTTCCCTACCGCTGCCGCAGCAAAGGGGGCAAGCAGGCCGGCGTTGAGGACAGGCCGGATTTCATCCTCCGCGGGAAACTCCTGCCGGAACACACGGTGGGAACGGCGCTCCGCAAGGATCTGGTCGAGGCATACATTTCTCTGTTCGAACACTTCTGTGCACATGGTTGTTCCAGCACTGCATTGGAGGAGCGGGTTCTTCAAGATGATCCATGAGGTAAAACAGAGAGAGGCTGGTTGCAACGCGTGTATTCATTGGCGGGCGTCCGGGCGAAGTCATCCCCAGTTATTCGCGGCGCTCTGCATGGAGTACGCCCATGACTCCCATCACGTCATGACTGGGTGTCCGTGCGATGCTGAAATCAAAATGACACCCGATGTAATCGAGAAGCGCCGGGTTCGGTCGGCCGCCGATAGGGGGGATGTGCAGTTCCATCTCAATCCTGCGGATACCCCCGAGCTCTTCCGGCCGGATCAGCCACTCGGCACCTTCGCAGTCGCATTTCAGGAAATCGCATCCCCCGGCCATATCGATGATCGCTGCGAGAGTGTATGTCGCGACGGTGACCGTGCTGCCGTCCCAGCTGCATGCGCAGGGTTTCCCGTTTCCCAGTCCAGCCCTGATGATGCGAACCGGTGCCTTGTTGGCGCGGATATTTTCCTCAAGGAGGTCGGTCGTCACCGGTTCAACGGCAGTGACGTGGCACGACATCCGGGAGGCACGAATGCAGAATGCCCCGACATTAGCCCCGATATCAATGACCCGGTCTTCGGGCCGTATATCCCCTGCGAAGTATTCCCGTACATCATAGATCTGGCGGTACGGTGTCTCCGTTCGGATAAAGGTAACATCATCGGGGGTAACAAAACGGGGAGGGGACATTATTCCAACACCATCCAGACAAGCAGAGAGGGGATTATGCTTTCTTTTTGATAAACGTGCCTTCTTCGTATTCCCGGAAGGCCTCGCGCAACTCCTCGCGGGTATTCATCACGATGGGCCCTCTCCACGCCACCGGTTCACCGATCGGCTTTCCCGACAGGAAGAGAAAGCGCACGCCCTTTTCAAACGATCTGGCCCATATGGAAGAACCGTTACCGAAGAGGACTGCATCCCGGTTATACACGTGGTGCCCTTCTTCAGGATCGAATGCCCCCTCACTGCCAATGATGTATGCCACAGCGGTGTATCCCCCCTTGACCGGATGGGTGAAATGGGTGTCAGGTCCCCGCGAAGGGGCCATAGATCAGAAAAGAGAAGATTAACCGGCAGGTGCCGGGGGCACACCGGTGTCATAGACCAGCGAGAGGAAGCGTGCGCTCAGTACTGTCATAAGAGGCGATATGATCAGAACGAGGACCCAGCCGATGAACGGTACCAGCCCCAGGATCCCGGAAACAATCGCGAAAACGAGGGCGATCACCATGAGGACGATACCGGCAATAATATAGTCCCACCAGCCGATCCGACGGATCGTGGCGAGGATCTCATGATAGTTCACACCTTCCATGACACTGCCCGTCCGGGCAAACCGGATTGCACCGATTGTCCCGAGGACGACCGCCACCACCACCATAATCAGGGCGGCAAGCAGCAGGATCAGCATCAGCCCAAGAAGACCAAGTCCTGCAGGAGAGTGCCCTCCGGCAGCTGTTGCGCCGAAAAGGGAGATGCAGGCGACCAGCATGAGGATGAGTGCCGGAAGCATCCAGATCAGCCACACAACACACATTTTTATCCCGTCAAGGAACATCCCGCCCCACGCGTCGAACACCGGGGGTGTCGCACCTCCCCGGTAAATCCTGACGATATACCCGGACAGGAAGAAGGAGGCAAGGAGCATCAGGATCGCCAGTGCTGCCACCTGGTCCCAGTGAACCAGTTCCCAGTGGAAGGAGGTCTTGTCAGTCATGTTCCCGATACCAAGGGCAAAAGGAAGGAGCGCTCCCGGCAGGCCAAGAAGGGTCAGTACAAGCCAGCGTGTCCATTTCCCCGGCAGCGTATCCCGGGTGAAATTAACGGAGTTGTTGAGAATAGTTTCAAAATTCATTGTTCACCAGTAGTGCAGAAAATTTCATTTCTCAATTATAATAAATCTCTGTTATGGATCAGAAAAGGTACGTTGTATCATGCATGCCGGTACACAGGGGCTATAAAAAATTCCGGTGGCAGAAAACCAGCAGTGTTTTTGTCCCGGGAGGATCTATCGTATATTCTCTGAACGATGCTACTCAAAGACCTCCTCAGGGGTTCCATTCCGGACGATGCCCTTGAACGTTTCTCCGGCCATTTCGATGTGATCGGGAATATTGCCATCGTCTCGATACCACGTGGACTTGAGGATTATAAAAAAACCATCGCAGAAACGATTCTCGCCAGCAGGAAGAATATCTCTACCGTCCTCAACAAGGTGCACAAAGTCAGCTCGGAGGCAAGGACTGCATCCTACGAAATCCTTATCGGTGACACCACCATCACCCGGTACCGTGAGTTCGGTTTCCAGTACTGTTTCGATGTTACGAAGGTCTTTTTCAATGTCCACATGGCCCACGAGCGCATGCGGGTCACTAACCAGGTAGAACCCGGAGAGCACGTTCTTGTACCCTTCTGCGGTGTCGGGCCTTTTGCCATCCCGGCAGCGGCACGGGGAGCGCAGGTCGTTGCGATCGAACAGAATCCCAACGCGTATACCTGGCTTCAGGAGAATATTGCGCTGAATCACGTCCGGAAAAATATCACGACCATCAACGGCAATGCAAAGGATACAAGGCTGCTACCGGATACCCGGTTTGACCGGATCATCATACCAACACCCTACGGCATGGACTCCATTCTTGACGTGCTCGCCCCTTTCACGGCCAGGGACGGCATGATCCATTTTTACACCTTCAGGGCCCGTAACGAGATAACTGCACTCGTGGAGGACTATGCCGGGAAAGGATTTGATCTCACCTACCAGAACTCCTGCGGCAACGTGGCACCGGGTATAAGCCGCTGGGTATTTGATCTCATAAAAAAAGGCTTAACCGGGTACTCTTTTCTGCCGCAATGCAGGCCGAAGGGCATCATGCACCCGTCATCACAGCAGGACGGGTCCGGGAGTAGATCCCCACGGTCACGAACCCTGATCCGCTGGCATCCACCCGATGGAGGAGGTCCACAGGAGATTGGCAGAGATCGGGTACTGGCTCCCTGAGTCCTGCCGGGGCCGGAGAATCGCAACCAATGTCGTGCGCTTGCTTGTCCCTGTCGCTTCCCGGCAATTTGATATTGTCCGGCTCCAGGCAGGAATATTTTCGAACAATCCTGTTTCCATGAGGGTGCTTGAGAAATGCGGTCTATCCGTGAAGCAGTTCTCAGGAACACCGTCACGAAAAACGGCGTGACGATGGACAAAATTATGTATGTGTATAAGCGATAAAAAAAAGTTGGCTGACCGTCACTCGTTTCTCAGTGCATCGATCGGGTCCATGTTCGATGCCATCCATGCCGGGTATAATCCCGATACAACACAGACAACGACCCCGATGATCATCCCGTACGGGATGAAGATCAGGCTCTCCGTGCGGAAGAAATAGGTGGTACTGCCGATCATCGCATTGACAACGGTATACCCGATGATGAAACTCATGATCCCACCGACAATCGCTCCGATCAGGCCGAGGATGAGGGCTTCGTAGAGGAACATCCTGCGGACCTCGCCCTTTTCCGTACCGATAGAGAGGAGGATACCGATCTCCTGAATCCTTTCCTTGACTGACATCATCATCACGTTGAAGATGCTGACCGCAGCGACAACGAGCGAGATGCCGCCAATCGCCATAATAAACGTCGTAATGGTCCCGAGGGTGCTTGTAATCGTGCCGAGACGGGAACTCGCATCGCTGATACGGATCACATTGGTGTTCCGGTTGACCTTCCGGTCAATGTTGTTCTCGGTCTGGTTGATAGTACTCACGTCCTGCAGGACAACATTGACCTGGTCGTACACATCCTTGTCACCGAAATGATCGGTATACCACTGGTCCGAGACGATGATCGCATTGTCCGCATTGACGTTATCGGAAGTAATCCCCCGTGCCGTCAGGACACCCGCGACCCGGACTACCGGCCGGACGATCGATTGACAGTTCTGCCCGATCTTGATGCTGCTGCCGACACCGATATTGAAATTGCTCGCGATCGTTGCCCCGACCAGCGCATCGTTCCCTCCCTTGATATTGGTCCCCTGGTCGATGGTCATGAATTTCTGGATATCGTTCGGGTCCAGGCCATAGATCGAACCCCGGCCGTTCGTGCTGCCGATCGTAAACTGCGTGCTGGACCGGTGGATCGGTATCACTACGTTCTGCCCTGCCGATGACTTGATATCGTTGAGCTCGCTCTTGTCAATCCCGTTCTGGGCGGAACCCCCGGTAGTGCTCACCTTCACCACGTCAGAGGTAAGGATGACGGTGTTTACGTTGGACGAGAGCTGGTCCTTGACCGAGAGCTGCATGTTGGTACCGAGCATGCCCATGGATGAGATTGCTACTACACCGATGACAATCCCGATCGAGGCAAGGAGCGAGCGCAGGAAATTCAGCCGCACGCTGCGCACGGAGAGCTCAAAGAAGATGTCGCTCATGATTCCACGACCCTGCCATCTTCTAGGTTTATCGTGCTGTGTGCGTATTCAGCAATCTTCGGGTCGTGGGTCACGATGATAACCGTCTTTCCTTTCCGGTTCAGGTCACAGAGGATATCCATGATCTGGAGGCCGGTCTTCCGGTCAAGGTTACCTGTTGGTTCATCGCAGAGAAGGATCTTCGGATCGTTGACCAGCGCACGTGCAATTGCGACCCGCTGCTGCTGCCCGCCCGAGAGCTGGTTGGGCCGGTGGGCACCCATGTCATGCTCGATCCCGACGGCATGGAGCATCTCCGCGGCCCTGCCGCTCGTATCCCTCTTCTTGTACTTCAGGATGAGCGGGTACTCGACATTCTCGTAGGCCGAGAGGAGGGGGATCAGGTAGAATTTCTGGAAGATGTACCCGATGCTGTCACGACGTAAATGGGTCCGTTCGAGGTTCGACATCTTGGCCACATCCTTTCCTTCGATGAGGAGCCGCCCGGTGGTGGGAACATCCAGGATACCCAGCTGGTTCATTATCGTGGACTTCCCGGAACCGGACGGGCCCATGATCGCGACGAAATCATTTTCCCCGATTTCGAGCGAGACGTGGTCGAGTGCGGTAAAGTCACCGCTCTCCAGGTGGTAGATCTTCGACACGTCCACGAGCTGTATCAGGGGAGGAGTACCCATGGAACTGCTCCGTTACTGTTTCCTGAATTTTGCCTTGATCCATTTCCTCTTCATCCAGAGGATGATTGCGATGATGAGGATGCCCGCCCCAGCAATGAGGGGATAGAATGCACTCAGGCCGCCGCCACGGCTGCCGCCGAAACTGAAGAGACCGCCGCCGCCTCCCGGACCTCCTGCGCCGGCCCTGGAGGATGCACTGCTGGTTGTCGTACTGCCGGTCCCGCTGGAACTTCCCCCGGAACTGCCAGACCGCGAACTGCCGCTCCCGGATCCTGACAATGACTGGAGGTCAAGGGTCTTTGTTGTCGTGAATGTGTTCCCTACAGAATCCTTCCACTGGATGATAACCGGGACTGCCGAAAGATCGCTCGCCGTAAAGGTAAGGGTGAAACTCGAGAAGTCATTGGAGGCGAGGGCCCCGATAGCATAACTCGAATACGGCTCAACGGCATGAGCGGGTGCACCGACACTCAGGATCATGCCGGTTGCATCGGTAACGCCCGCATTCGTCACATCGCCGGTCATCGTATAGGACCCGCTGCTGCTGACCAGGGCAACGTTATTAATGACCGGAACTGCCGCAGACTTGTCCTCACCGATATTCAGCGGCAGGACTACACTCGTTGCATGTTCGTTATCACCATTACGGAAACTGACATTGAAGGTCACATCAGACTGCTGGTGCGGCGTTATATCGAACGGGACTTCCACCGAATCACCGGCAGCGATGGATCCTACATACTTCTCTGACGGAGCTATTTCACTGCCATTGCCGGATGCCACGATTAAAACATCCGTAATGTCACCTTCCCGTGGGTTGACAACGCTCACATTCACGGTATCCTTTTTAGAGATGGAAAACGTGTCAGGTTTTTTGGAGATACTGGACCGGACATCGGTCGAATCGACCTTGAGAGTCAGCGTGGAATGAACGGCATTTTCTTCACCGTAAATATCGGGAGACACCGTGAAAAGCGGGTAATAGGTTCCATCAGTGGCGTCAACAGATACCATAAAAGAATATGATACTGTGGCACCGGGACCGATGACAGTCTTGGTGTTGAATGTATCCTTATTCAGAACATAGACCTTGGGATCCAAAAGGGTTGGCATGGCCACTGGGACAGATGCATTCGCTGCATTGGTTACATCGACGGTAATTGTCCCGGTCTCATACGGATAAAAAACACTGGGATTGAGTTCATAGCCGGAAACATAAACAAGCCGAGCGGCATCCAGCGGGTTGGTTGCAGCAACGGTATTTATCGCTGCACCAGCGGGCGCAATACATATGAGCACAAATAAGATGCCCAGAATAATCCATAGTCTCTTCATAGATTCTCCTTCTTTAATGTATGAGGTTGTGTGGCGTTTGACGTCTGGTATGATGGTACCAAGCCGCTTTGCACTCTCAAATTGTAATGTATATTTTACATTTTGTTAATTAAATACTTTTTCTTCAGGTACGTTGAGGGAAGTGGCAATTCTGCCAATGTTCATTCCTTCCGGCTTGAACGCGCGTGCGAATGAATAATAATACTCAGGTTCCGGCATGTTAATATTTCCTGAAATCGCAAATAAAAAAGATTTTTGGTAATTACCAGGGAGGGTATCTGAAAAGTTTCGCCTTATGAGGAGGCTTTTGCTCTTCCACCATGGCCCTGAGCAGTGCGGGTGTGAGATGCAAAGTACGCTTCAAACCAGGACTTCACTGCGGCTGTATCGCCATTCTGGAATACTGCCTTGAGTGCACTGGTATCCACACCCTGCTTATCAAGCCGGTCCAGGACCTTCTGCTGGACCGTTGTATTGGTATAATCGGGAACTTTCCCAAACGATCCCTTCGCACCTCCCGGCGCTGCCGGGCGGTGTGCTTCCATCCAGGATTTCATGTCTGTCATATTACCTGACTGGAATGCTGCTGCAAGTCCGGTTGTATCAACTCCCTGTTTCGCATACCGGGCCAGGACCTCCTGCTGGACCGTTGTATTGGTATAATCGGGAACTTTCCCAAACGATCCCTTCGCACCTCCCAGAGCTGCCGGGCGGTGTGCTTCCATCCAGGATTTCACGTCTGTCATATTACCTGACTGGAATGCTGCTGCAAGTCCGGTTGTATCAACTCCCTGTTTCGCATACCGGGCCAGGACCTCCTGCTGGACAGTTGTATTAATCAGATCAAATGCTGGGTGCACGATGCCCTTTCCATGAGTGCTGGTGTGGGTGGCCTGCGTAATATCTGCCGCACTGGCATAGCCGATGCAGAGTGCAATAACGCAGAACACGGCAAGAGCACCGTAATACATTCTGGGCGTTTTCATATTGGCGTTCTCCTGTAAGTTGTTGGTATGGTGGCATGCACGAGGTTCCGTGCCTGTCATGTAAAGTATATTTAACATTTTGTAATATAAACTTTTTGTTTTTTCCAGTTCAGGTTACCCATTTCAAAGAATGCTGGATATTCCCGCGAGCTTCCTGCATTGACAATTCCCAATTTTTTTACGAGGTATATCAGAACAACCGCATAGGCAGTTAATAATACCTATAATTTTAGACTCCCCGAAAAAAGGATCACTCTCCATACGTTCACTCCATCCTTCCATTATTGATCACGTTATGCTGCCATCGCATGTACACACAACGTGACATTCTCACCCTGCTGTCAACATATTTAATTCAAGAAAAACACCAAAAAAATCAAACATGGTTAAGCCGTACTTCTTCTCCCTGACATTACAAAACATATCCGGAAGTCCAGCGAAACCACGGCCATCGCTCGCCAGGCACCGGTGAATACTCCCCTAGGGTTCAGGCCTCAACACGCATGCATCTGCCGACAGGTATTTTGGTTCCATCGAACATTTTACAAATTGTACCGTGTATTGTATCAAGGGAAATGTTTATATTACAAAATGTAATATATACTTTACAAAGAAGCGATCCTGAAAGACCGGGCTGCCGGGAAAATCCGGAAGCCTTGTATCCGGACCGGTTCCCCTTAGTGAATGTGATGAACCATGAAGATCCAGAAACCAGAGTATCTTAAAAAATGTAGCTGCATTGGCATCCTTGCATCGATATTTCTTGTCATGAGCCTTGTTGTGGCAGGGTGTGTCCAAAACTCTACCGGCAATTCCGATCAGCCGGCAGCCGTTTCGACCCCGGCAAGTGGATCCGGAAACAGCGCACCCGCTGAGGGTGCCGGCTCCGTGGCACCAGCAGGTACTGTCCAGCAGGGTACCGGTATTTCACCGTCAGGAACATATTCGAACAGTCAGCACGCCGGCGGAAATTTCCTGACAAACGAAACCCGCCTTGCGGCGGCAGCACAGACTCTCGGGGTATCAGAAAGCGATCTTAAAAATGCCCTGACCCCTCCAGCCCAGGGACGGGTCAACCTCACGACCGCAGCAGAACAGCTCGGTGTTACGCAGGATCAGCTGACGGGAGCACTCGGGATGCATGCCGGTGGACCGGGGAATGGTACCTGGCAGCGGGGTGGCTATAATGCCACGAACGGCAGGAATCCAACCGGGCAGTGAGACACAGGTATATCCTTGGAGGCGGAGGGTATGAACACCGACACCTTTTTTTTGGTTTTCTGCCTTACTATCGTGATCCTCGGCATCGTCATTGCACCTGCCGCCGCGGATAATACAACAGTGACAGCTGCACCAAACGCTACAGCAACACCGACTGGTACAGTTACACCAACCGCCACGGCAACAACGGCAGTCACTGCGACCACTGCCGCAACCACGACCGTGACCACGGTTGCAACAACATCGCCAACAACAGTCCCGACTACCGCAGTGGCGGCCGTGGCCCCGGTTGCCGCTTTTTCAGCGAGCCCGGCATCGGGCACCGCACCTCTTATCGTGCAGTTTACCGATGCATCCACCAACACACCGACCGGATGGATCTGGTCGTTTGGCGATGGGATGGGCAACTCCACGTTACAGAACCCTTCATACACCTACGCGAATGCCGGGACATATACAGTGACCCTCACGGCGATAAATTCAGCGGGGAGTAGTGTTACAACCAATTCGATCACGGTAAGCAGCGCCGCAGCAACGGTTACAGCAACGACCGTCCCGGTACCTGCCTTTTACGGTACCCCGACATCCGGAACTGTGCCCCTGACCGTGCAGTTCACGGACACATCTACCGGGTCCCCGGCAAACTGGACCTGGGATTTCGGGGATGGCAATACCAGCACCCTGGAAGATCCCAGTTATACGTACGTAAGTAACGGAACATACGACGTCCAACTGATAGCAACGAACGCGGCCGGCAGCAACGTAACAACCCAGACCGGATACATCGTTGTCGGGGATACGGTACCGGTCACAGGTTTTTCCGCGAGTCCTACCACCGGAACGGCCCCGCTGATCGTCGGGTTCACTGATACTTCGAGCGGTACCCCTACATCCTGGACCTGGGATTTCGGGGACGGAACAACAGGTTCGGATGAGAACCCCTCCCATACCTACAGCAGTGAGGGCACGTACAGCGTCTCCCTTATCGCCTCAAATACTGCAGGCAGCAATACCTCCGTACAATCGGATTACATCAAGGTCTCCGCGGCAACAGACGTCACAACAACCGTGACAACCGAAGTCACGTCTACTGATAGTGATACACCGGCTCCAGTCAGCACGTATGTAGTACCGGTCCCGGCGCAACAGGTTTCAGTAAGCAGTCCTGCTTCCAGTGGGAAATCTGCTACAAGCACCGACGCCTGGCTGACAGAGGAGAACCAGAAGATGGCAGCAATGGATGCTGAAACCACGGCTACCCCTCAGCAGACCGATATTGTATCATCGATCGTTGGTTTTTTCGAATCGCTATTTTCGTGGATATAATCCCCTAATTTTCTAAACTTTGGCAGCTCACTTGAATACCGGAAACGGCGGGAAACGGGAGGATTTATCCGGCACACCGCATCTTTTCTGGTCGCCAAAAATCACCGAATCGTGTTTCTCATTCACGCGATCTCAGGGACCAGTCTGTTTTTTTGGGAGGATCGGTATAAGAAATCCATCTGTTTACCCGGGGCCGGTGGGGGATGACAGCAGAAAAGTGCCCGGGGTTTTTCCCTTGCGGGAAAAACGCTTAATCCCTATCGATCGTCATGGGCTCTTCATCATACGTGAACACTTCTTCGATGTTCACGTGGAAGTGACGCGAGATCCTGAATGCCAGATCAAGGGAAGGTACATATTTTCCCTTCTCGATGGCGAGGATCGTCTGTCGCGTGACGCCGATTGCCTCTGCGAGATCCTCCTGCGTGAGATCATGCATGGCCCTGAAAACCTTGATCTTATTCTTCATCGGTCTCCCAGTCCCCATATTTTCGGGCGTAATATATCCTGAACCCGACATACAGGAAGATCATCAGGCAGAGAAGGCCGAGCTGGAAATACCCCATCATCCGCGGGGAGATGAGCCCCGGGGGGCGTCCCAGGAAACGTTCCCGGGAAAATTCCGGCAGATACAGGAGATCCATAACGGCCCCGATCGAAACCGCGCAGAATGCGACCCAGAAGACCTGGAACGTCCGCAGCATCGCCTGTTCGGTGATCTTCGCACTGCGTTCATCCTCAATGAGGTCGGTAACCTTTTTCCGGGCATAATAGGTGATCACGATCCCGATAATAAAAGCGAGCTCGATGAAAAGGGGATTGTGGATCTCAACGGAATACCAGAAAATTGTGAGCAACGCAACGGCAATGCACCCGATAAAAAGATAAAACGTGTTCTTTTTCATACGTTCCCTTTGTTATTGAAATTTAACATTAAGTATTATAAATGTGACTGCCATTCGATTGGTTTACCTGGGATCTCCAGGAATTCCGGTTACGGAAAATCTCACATCAGATTTTCCGGGAGGTCTTTTTGTTTGACAACAGGCAGATAAAAGGGAGATCGAACCTGATGGTAAGGGAGGCAAGACAGGTCCCTGCAACCATCAGCAGGAAAATAGGCAATATATGGATATCCTGATATCCCATAAAGAAAAATCCGTATACCACAAGGTGTATGAAACTGGGAGACGTAACGGTCGGGCTCATCCAGATTGCGATGGCCTCCGACACGGATAAAAATATCGAAAATGCCCGTCGGAAGGTTGTGGAGGCGGCACGGGCAGGTGCAAAGATCATCTGCCTCCCGGAACTCTACTCTACGCGTTACTTCCCGCAGCATCCCGGTACAGATGTATCGTCGTTTGCCGAGACCATCCCGGGGCGATCCACCGGCATTTTCTCTGCGATCGCCCGCGAACACCAGGTCGTCATCATCGTCCCGGTCTTCGAGAAAACCGCTGACGGCAGGTTCTGCAACGCAGCCGTGGTCATCGATGCGGATGGAAGTGTCTCCGAGCCGTACCGGAAAGTCCATATTCCTCAGGACCCTAGCTTCTTCGAAAAAGGCTATTTCTATCCCGGCAACACGTACCGGGTTTTTCCCACACGCTTCGGGCGGATCGCCGTCCTCATCTGTTTTGACCAGTGGTTCCCGGAAGCAGCCCGGTGTGTTGCGCTGGAAGGAGCAGACATCATCTTCTATCCAACGGCTATCGGGCACCCCGGGCCCCGTGAGCCAACGGAAGGCAACTGGCAGGATGCATGGGAACTGATCCAGCGGAGCCATGCCGTGGCAAACAGTGTCCATATCGTGGCAGTGAACCGGGTCGGGATTGAAGGGAGGATACAGTTCTTCGGGGGTTCATTTGTCGCGGATGCCTTCGGAAAGGTCATAGCCCGGGCGGGGGATGGGGAAGAGACCCTGATCGTCCCGGTCGATCCTGCAATGAATGCGGAGGTGCAGAATTCATGGGGATTCTTCCGCAACCGGCGCCCGGAGACGTATCAGCGGATCGTGGTGCCGTTCCCGGGCACAGATGGGGCATCCCCGGCCTTGCGTAACGGTGATACTCCCCGCAACCGGGGGTTCCACATGCCGGCTGAATGGGAGCCGCATGAGGCGGTCTGGATCTCGTGGCCCCACAACGCCCGGACATTCCCGGATATCCCCGGTGTGGAACAGGCCTGCTACGAATTCATTAAACATACCCACACATCGGAGCGGGTCGAAGTGTTTGTGCCGACGGCGGTGATCTACCGGAAAGTGAGAGGCACGCTTCGGGATATGGGTATCGACCTTGAACGGGTGACGCTTCACACAAACGACTATTCCGATATCTGGATCCGTGACTACGGCCCGACATTTGTTGTCAACCGTGCCCTTAAGAAAATCGCGATGGTGCGCTGGAACTTCAATGCCTGGGGCGGCAAATACGACGACCAGGTGCAGGACGGGAAGATCCCGCTGATG
Organism: Methanoregula sp.; assembly: GCF_049510175.1. Lineage (GTDB taxonomy): Archaea > Halobacteriota > Methanomicrobia > Methanomicrobiales > Methanospirillaceae > Methanoregula. The sequence goes on along the minus strand of NZ_JBEKZF010000002.1, from coordinate 396,190 downwards.
ATGAACCGGAGGCTCAACCTGCCGCTCTTCGAACCCGGGATCGTTCTGGAAGGCGGATCGATTGACACGAATGGCCGGGGGACCGTTCTGACGACCCGGGCCTGCCTCCTTAACGCCAACCGCAACCCCACCCTCTCCGCAGATGAGATCGAAGACCGACTCCGGGAGTACCTGGGAGTCGAGAACGTGATCTGGCTCAACGAGGGGATCGTCGGCGATGACACGGACGGGCATGTCGATGATATTGCCCGGTTCGTTGGCCCGTCAACCGTGGTATGTGCGTACGAGGATGATATCTCAGATGCAAATTATCCTACCCTTCACGACAATTACGAGATTCTCCGCCAGTCGAGCGACCAGGACGGCAGGCCCCTTACCGTCGTTAAACTGCCAATGCCGGGAAAAGTCGAAGATGCTGATCAGCGCTATCCTGCGAGTTATACGAATTTCTATATCGGGAATAAGGTCGTGATTGTCCCGGTCTTCAAGGACCCTCACGACACCGTGGCACTGCAGATTCTCCAGGATCAGTTCCCAGACCGCAATATCATCGGGATCAATGCGCACGCCATGATCGAGGGTTTTGGCACATTCCATTGTGCAACCCAGCAGCAGCCCGGCTTATAAAAAAGAGAAGTTCACCCGAATAACCACCCGAACCCGTACACAACCTGGACTTCTTCACCGGGAAAAACCGCATGCCGCGAATCTCTTCAGATCACGCGAATCACAACAAGGGTGATATCATCCGACTGCGGGGCAGTGCCGCAGAACTGCCGGATATCCTCAAGAAGTCCTGAAATGATTTCCTGTACAGCGTGGAAGCCAGGCGGTGCGGCATTCATCGCCAAAGCGTTGCCGATGCCCGGTAATAGTATTTGTTATAGTATGCAGGGGCAGCGGGCAGGACCGGCCCCGTAAAAAGGGTAATTGCCCTTCCCCGCTTCAGACACTGACATTGAGGAAAACCCGTATCGCAAGACCGATGACAAAGGAGATCGCGGCGATCCCAAAACTGATGGCGAGCATCTCCACAAAACGCGAACGGAAGGGGAGATCCTTTGCCACCGAGATGTAATACGTGAAAAAGAAGATCACGGCGACTGCACCAAGCAGCGTAAACACAAGGGCATAATAGGGGCTCGGGAGAAGGAGATACGGGGAGACGAGCAGGACGACGACGATCATATAGGCAAAACCGGTGTAGAATGCAGCCCGGATGGGATCAGGTGCCGTGGGCTCGGATTTCTGGGAGAGATATTCAGAAGATCCCATCGAAAGGGCCGCTGCAACACCGGTGATCAGGGCCGCAACCGCGATGATCCGGGAGTTCTGGAGGGCGAAGGTAAGCCCGGCCAGCATACCGGTAAATTCGACGATGGCGTCGTTGAGTCCCAGCACAACAGAGCCCATGTACCGCAGCCGTTCCTCATCGATCAGGGCGATGAGTTCCCGTTCGTGCTCGTCCTCCCGGGCAAGTATTGCCGGAATCTCCGGGATTGCAGCGATGAGCAACGGATCCGGCGCCTGTGCCCGCCGTTCCACGCCCTCCATCATCTTGAGGGTAAACGTAATGCCGAGCAGCCGGGCGGCAAGGTAATAAAACAAGAGTCTGAGGTTATCCGGCGCCACATCCCTCCGGGTATACTGTTTCCAGGTACGGTAGTGTTCCAACTCCTCTGTTCCGATCCGTTCCAGAGCGCTCCGGTTATGGGGATCCTGGGTTACGGAAGCGAGTCTTGTATAGATATGGTGCTCCGTGATCTCGGCCCTCTGCGATGAGAGCATGACCTTCATAATGTGCGGATCAACCGATACCTGCGCCATAGAATTGCTCCGTTCCCGAAAAGATCACGTGTTTCATGATGGTTCTGAGATCTGCCGGGATGTTTTTAAGGATTGGGTTCCGGCATTGCAGGAACCTGCGGTGCCCGAAAAGGGATTTCTCCGTCAGCTGCCGGAGAGCCGGATACAGATAACCCCCATCCGCCCCAGCCGGAGGATTCAGGCAAGAAACGTAAATCGTTACCTTTATTGATTCACTGGTCTTTTTAAAATCTGGATGAGTTTTCAGCAGGACCTTTTCCGTATCAGCCTCCTTACGCTCGGCATACTGTTCATCGTGCCGTATGCGTCGGCATGGACATTTTCAGGCTGGTCCGGTCCCGCCAGCACGGCAGCGCTCAGTCCCGGTGACCCCGTGAGTGCCGGTTATACGGTCAGTTTCGATTCGTTTGATACCGGTTCTACGTTCCCATCGGACGACTCGCTGGTCATGTATACCGACCTCTCGGACCCGCTATGGGTCGTGACCGAGACCGAGACGATGAGTGACGCACCGGTCACGACCGAACTGGCCTCCCGTCAGGCTGCACAGCTGAGGCTTGACGGGTGGAGTCTCAGTTTCTCCCGGAAACAGTTCTCTATCACCGTCAAACTCACCGGCACGGTTCCCCTGCTGAACCAGTCACAGCAGATCACGCTCCTCCGGCTGCAGGAGATGGATCCGAATGCGAAGCTGGTGTCGGGGACCCAGACAAAGAGGATGGGCCAGGTCTCTGTCCCGACAAACGAGCCAACCCCGCAGCCTGTAGTAATACCGGTGGATACCATCCTCGTGATCACGCCCGAACCTACGATTGAACCTACGACTGAACCCACAACCGTTGCACCGACCCGGAAGCAGACCTACTCCCCGGGGCCGGACCCCCTGGTGGTCTGTGGGATGCTGGCCGGGCTGGTCATGGTCGCGGGTTGTGCACGACGCAGAAGATAACATTCTTTTTATAGACCTTTTTCACAGAACCATGGATTACTCCGCTAGTGACAGGGCACGACAGACCTTCAGCAGGACAACACGAAAATGGACTGCATAACCAGAATGGGTATCCATCCCCGGTTTACAAAAAAGGATTGAAGGACCGGATCGACTGGAGTGGCCGGGGCCTGATGAAAGAAAGATATTTACATCCGGAAGGAGTTGTGCAACAATCCGGGAGAATCTGTAGGGGTTGGACAATAAAAGAAAATTTTCACTCATTTTTGAAAGAATACATGAGAATTTTGTCAGGATAGAAAAAGATAAGTTTATATAGAGAATTGGATGAATAGAGATATATCCAGAATAAGGGAGCGTGAGCGTGAGAAGAACGTGGATAAAATTGCTTTCTGAACTTGCGACGCAGGTATGGTCGCCTGATAACAGACAACTTCCGGGGATTTGTTCCTGTCGTCGTGGAATGGTTGTATAGATGCCGCGCAGATCAAAAACAACACGGGTGAATTGAGTGAAAAAGAGATCTTTCGTTATTATCGGACTCGTTCTAGCCTGCATCATCAGCATTTCAATACCGGTGGAAACGGCAGTGAAATATGTTCAGGAACGGGAAAATAATACCACTCCAAGGGAAGAAAAACCATATTCCGAAAAATTATCTTCAGAACCAGACGGCAACTAGACTCATACCCAGCAACAAGCCGGCCTGGCATTGTTTTCTTTTTACCGTTACGCGGACGAGCTGAGTGTCCGGGCATTGATTGAACTTTTTATCGGGCTCAACGGTTGATATATCAGTGTGCCCTGCCTGCGGAAGGCCAACGGGCCATGCATGTCTCAGGATAGCAAAACGTTCTGGCAGGACGTGCCCGATCCTCCACAGGTCCGGGTTTTGGATTGTCACCACCGGTACTTCCGCCGCTTCTTCTCCTTCTCTTCGAAAGGAACGATAAAGTAGCTGTGGATGCAGCGGTCGTCATCCAGCTCGATCTCCAGATAGAGTTCCATGAAGACGTGCTCGAACGCCACTGCCACTTGGTCGGCCCCGAGCTCGACAAATCCCAGCGCGTGCAGATCCTTCTCCAGCTTGGATACCGGTGTCCTCCGATGGCTGGTAACGAGTCGTTCAACCAGACGTTTCATCCGTAACTGCCAGCCTTTATTTACCATGTCTGTGCTCCTTCATGCGATTATGCTCTTGTGAGGAGGGGTTATGGATACTTGATGGTGATTAACGTATGGAAGGGGGCAGGGGATCGGCTCGTTAGTCATACTACATTTCATCAGGCTGCGATACCCTACGCAAAAAACAGCTGGACGGTAAACCCTCCCGAAGAGATGAGACACGAGGAGTTCCTCAGAACTCCGAAGCGGCCGGGCAACTCCGGAGGGGTGGGCAGAATCGCTCTTTTTTCACGGGTGTAACCAAGGACCGGTGCCCCTTCCTGACGCGGGGAGAGTCATCGGGAAGATAAAAAGATCAGGTTTTTCACGGGAAAGTCCCGCTCCTCACTTTTTCTTGTATTCCTTGCCAGCCGAGAACGCCTTCGCAGCCTGCTTCCCGACATGCCAGTATGTGGCCTCTGCGTACACGATCGGGTCGCTCTTCGCCATATCCGGCTTCCCGTCAAAGACACACGTCTTGTCGGCATGGATCTCCACGACCTCCCCGATATACAGCAGATGGCTCCCGCAGTCCACGGACTTGAACAGTTTACACTCGATGTTTACCGGGCACTCCACTACAAGGGGGGCGGTCTTCAGCTTGCCGTAGAAGGACGTGAATACCTTTGACTTGTCCTCATGAGCACCGGAGACGAGCCCGCAGTGATCAGTCTCGACAACGTACTTCGCGGAGGGGATGTTCAAGCTGAAGGTCATGTTCTCTTCGATCCCCTTCACGGTGTACCGCGCCTTGTTGAGCGCAACACAGACCATCGGCGGCGCCATGCAGGCGACCGTGGCCCATGCAGCGGTCATGTAGTTCGGTTTCCCCTTCACGTTTGCGCCCACGAGCACGGTGGGCATGACACTCATGTACGGCATCGGGCCGAGCGTGATCTTTTCCATAGTGTTTTTCTCCGGGATGATGTTTGCGAGGGTGGTGTTTAAGGATATCTGCGAGGGCACGGGGATGTGGCTTTCCATGAATCTCTCTCATCCGGACGGCAACACCGGGGATAACAGCCGGAACATGATCGTGCGTTACCATATATTCCTGCATCACCGGCACAAAAACTGCAGGGGCCGCATTATTTTTTTCGTACCAGGATCATGAGCGCCAGGGATAAAAGGGTAAGAACCCACGGGAATCCTGATCGAGAGGTTATCCCGGTTACCGGGGCAGATGCATTTCCGGACAACGGGGATACGGTATCCGCCCCGGGAGGTGTGGTGACGGGGGTCGCATTGTTGTATGCTGTCCCGGTTGAGACATTCCCGGAACCTTCCGGCGTTGATGCCCCGACCGGCAGGGTAAACTGCGACCGGGAAAAACCATACACGTTTGAAAGGTCGACTGCCACAATCAGGGAACCGTTCCCGCTCACGGCAACCGAACGGGATTTGATCGGGCTTTGTGTTGTATAGGCCCCAAGTAACGTGCCCTGCCGGTCGAATACGTTGATCTGGTTGTCGATGCTTCCTGTTGCAATGGTGGAACCGTTGTCCGATACACCCACACTCGTTATCCAGGCTCCGGCTTTCCCGGTAAAGAGAAGGTTCCCATCCCGGTCAAGGACAAGGACCGTGGTATCGTCGCGCCCTGCAACAATCGTCAATCCGTCCGTGGAGTACGCAAGGGAGATGATATTTCCCCCGGGAAATGACCGATCCCAGAGAAGGGTGCCGCTGCCATGATACATCCGGATGTGGTTGCCGTTGGGGATCACGATGCCGGTGCCGTCACCGGATATCTCAACGATACCGGGACTGATGGTGTCGTCATACCAGTTCGGGACGTAACTTTCGTTGAAGCTTCGTAATGCCTTTGCCGTGGTAACGATGATCTGGTCTTTTGCCGGGGAGATTTTTATGTCATGCACCGTTTCGGTCACGTTCCTCCCGAGGCCGGAACCTGAATTGTACCATGACTGTATGGTATTTCCTCCGCCGGCAACGATCAACGTGGCATCGGGCGTCATGGAGATTGCGGTTACGGTGCCTCCCGGGGACTGGTCCCACAGCTTGGTCCCGTCCCGTGAGAAGAGCCGGACGGTCTGGCCCTGGGTCGTGAGAATATAGCTGCCGTCCCCGCTCAGCTCAAGCAAGGTCCCCGACCATCCCGACCAGAGTTTCTTTCCCTCCGGGGTGAGGACGATCAGCTGGTCGCCTCCGGCGACAATGGTCGATCCGTCGTGCGATATGGCAACCGTGGATAATTCCACTCCCGGGGATGCCGGGACGATCCAGAGGGGATTGACCGCCTGCCCTGCCGGTATCATGAGGCAGAAGAAGACGAGGATTCCCAGGAGCCGGGCAGGTGGGCAGGTATGCATTCCAATCAATGAAACCAACGGTCAGGATCGGTAAAGAACCATCGCATAGTACGCCAGACCTATCTCAACCTGCCACTATCAGCCCGGCAACGGTACCGCGGCAGATTCCAGTTCGTTCGTGAGTGATTCCTGGTGCGACAACTCCCAATCCTTCAGGACATCGAGCAGCCACCATGACTGGAGAATCTCCTCGTAGGTTTTGGTCTCCATGAAGTCGATGACCTTGTCAAGGGTCTCGATGGCCGAGGCATTGCATCTTCTCGTCAGATCCCGTACCGTGTTCTCGTACGCCGACACATCGTAGTCAGGGAAAAACTTTTTGAGGATCTTGATCTCAAAATGGGCGTGATCGAGCCGTTTCCCGAGTCCGTCCCAGTCGAATATCAGGTTATGGAAGCTCTGGGAAACAACCACCTCCAGAAGGTTGAGCCGGGCATCGAGGTATTCGTAGTCCGGGGACGCGATGTTTCCCTGCAGTCTTCCGGCTTCCATGAGCTGCTTTTCAATCGAAGTTCCGACGTACGGGAACATTTTGGTAAACCGGATGCCGGTACGGCTGTTCCGTCCGAGAAATTCAAGCATCCGGGTGTTCTCCCTTACCGTCATGAACGTGCTGTAGGGATCGAAGAGCATGAACCCATACTCATAATCCATGCCAATCTCATCCAGCGTGCGGATCGCACGGTAGATATCATCTACATGGTACTTCTTATTCGCCGTTGTGAGGCCCTCCTCGCTCCCAGATTCTATCCCAAGGTAAACCGTCTGGAGACCCACGTCCCGGAGGGACCTGAGAAGTCCGGCATTCACATCATCAATCCGACACGAGATACGCCAGAGGATATCCCGGGAAAATGTTCTCGTCCCCAGTTCCCGGGCAAAATCGTCAATCCATGTCTTCTGCTGATTTGTTTGTGTGCCGAGATCGTCATCCTTGAAATTGAAGATACGGACGCCGCGGGAGTACAGCTGCGCCATCTCCTCAACAACGTTCCGGGGAGACCGGGTCCGTCGTTTCGGGCCCGGTGCATCGTGATAAAACGAGTGGATACTGCAGAAACTACAGTTGTAAAAACACCCCCGGCTTGCGAGGATAGAGCAAACACTGATACCATGGATGGATTTAAACGATCCCGATCTGACCGGAAACGGCAACAGATCGAGATCTGCAATGAGCGGCCGCGGCTGCGAAAGCCGGACAGCGCCTTCTTCCCGGTACGCCAGCCCCGGAATCAGGTGCCATCGATCGGGACGATCCACATTCCGGTACAGTTCCCAAAGTGTCTCTTCTCCTTCGTGGCGCACGACCGTATCCAGTTCCGGAATCCGTTCCAGGATCGCGGCATATTCGATGGTCGGAAAATGACCTCCCACCGTAAAATGCGCGGTTACGCCGTTCTGCCTGAGGTAGGTCATCAGACCGGCAAAACTGAAGAACATCCTCTGGAAGATCAGGGAAAACCCGACAATTTTTGGTTGTTCCTTAAGGATCTCCTCCAGGATTTTTTCTTTTCCGGTCCGCTGGCAGGGCAGGATGCGCACGGGAATCCCTTTCGATAAAAGAAAAGCGGCGATTGACCGGATCCCCAGGTTTTCTTCATCTTCATACCCGACGAGGATGATTTCAGCGCCCATTGTTACCTGAAAGGGTATTTGTCATTTCACACGCACGAAAATAGGAACGCTCCCTTCCTTTCGCGTGACAGAAGCGTGGTTACCTTCTTGCAATCATCGTCTTTACATTCGCGAGCATCTTCCTCTCAGTGGCGAGGTCATTCAGCTCGCCTTGCCTGAGAGCTACCTGCCTGTCTATGGCAGAGATCTTGAGATCGATCTGCTGCGCGGCGATAACCCTGAGGTCATCCTCCTTGAGTATACTACGGAAATCCGGAGCGGGATCGGTGAACCATCCGGGATTATAATGTAGTGACATCTGTTCCACCTCTGAGAACTGTCCGGCATTGCCGAACAAATCTGTACTTTTACATTTAAATATATAATATTTTCTACGTTATAAGTAATATTATTGAATATAAACCAAAAGATGTACGGGAAAAGACCTCTCCCACGGGATGATTGCACCGGGATATAGTGAGTGCCTTAAAAATGCCCGGAAAAAAGTCTACGACGCGGAGCTCTTGTTTCCGCGTTCGTTCCGGATCTGCTGCCGGTCGGTGTGGATATCCGCATTATTCTGCCTGACTTCCTGCCAGGAAGCGTTGTTCGTCTGCCGGAGCTGGATGTCGGTCGCCCTGGTCTCGCGGATGGTTGCCCGGTCCTGCTGCGATGCGTTCCGCTCGTCTTTTATCTCCTGATGGGTGAGGGTGATCTCCTCGCGGTTATCCTTTATGTCGCCCCTGCTCGCGTTGATCTCTGCACGGTAGGCGCTCGCGTTGCCGGGGTCCTGGTGCATATCCACGCGGTCTGTATGGATGTCCTGGCGTAGTCCGTTGTCTGCGGTCCGGTTCGCGAGATCGAGTGCCTGATCGGTCCTGACCTGCTGCCGGTTGCCGAGGATGTTCCCGAAGATGTTGAAGTTATCCCACCAGTTCTGGTGTATGTCCTGCCGGTTGTCCTGGATGCCTTCGGTCAGATTCGTGTTCGCCGCCCGGTCTGCATGGATGTCCTGCCGGAGCCCGAAGATTCCGGCGAGCGACCCGAGCGGATCGAAGCCCGTGGTGGTCGCGGGGGCGATGGTGTTTGTCGGCGTTACTGTTGCCTGTGCATCGTCAGCCGCAGCGATTGCGGGTATGGCAACCGCCAGCATGACTACGAGGCATAGGGAAATCAGGAAATTTTTCATTCTCATTCTTGTTTCAGTCCTGCACTTCATCTGTTTGTCCGGGACCCGTTTTATGGTTCCCATCGTGCAAACCAGCATTGGAAGGGGATGCTCATATATTGCCAGAATGGCTGGGTTCCCCCGTTTAGCCGGGTGCGGAGATGCGTTGAACCGGAAGGTTAGCTGTGAGGGAAGGGATCGGGGGTGGCATCGCACCTGACATCAACGGTCTGAACCTCATTTTAAAATTTCAAGCTGACCCTACCTGAAATTTTTTCTTCAGATCCTGCTTGAAAACTTTTCATCGCGATCACCATCGCGATTGAAGTGTTGATCCGGATCAACCGGACCTTTTTTTAAATAATACACGGTTGACGGTGAAATCTGTAAAAAATTATTTCTGTTTCAGAACAAGAAATGCTGCACCCATGATCGCAATAATGCCTTCTTCGATTCCGGTTGGAGATTTTTGAGTGGGTGTGTCTATAGGTAGTGGAGTGAATGTCTTTTTTGTTGTAGGTTTTGTTGGGGTGGACACTGTTGTAACCGGCGTTGCAGACATGTCAACATGTGCAGTTGAGACGACCGTATTATTAGAATCTACTTCCTGAATCTTCAAAAAATTCTGGCTTGGTGAGGGATTCATGGGAATATTTCCCGTTAATGTCACCTTTAACTGCACTTTCTCTGTCGATGGATAGGAAAAATACCATCCAGGAAATATCAATGACCCGCCATTTTTTTGTGTGAGGTTGGTTTCCACACCATTGAGAACCAAAACCGGTACCCAATGTGCGTCAACAAGATTTGTACTCATGTGCAATTCGCTGGCTGAAGGAAATGTCTCTGTGCCTTCTGATGAAAAGACAATTACTGAATTGACAGTCATTGGTGTCCCGGCAGCCTGATATCCCAGTGGATTAATGTTCATTGATGAGACGGTAAATGCAGCAACGTGGGGCGTTATACATGCAAAAAGCAAAAAAGTTGCAAGTAAAAATCTGAGTCTGTGAAATTGTTTCATGTTTAATTCTGATTTATTCATTTACTATTAACATATCGAAAGGGTTTGGAGTGGTGAATTGACATGAGAAGATGAGCGTATATCAAAACGGTCGTGCCGTCAAAGGGGGATTGACAACGGCCCTGCGCCAGCCGGGAACAAAATTTCCATAAGCATATACCCACCGAACACATGGACCTGGATGGTTTTCATAGAGAGGCAAGTTCCTGCCTCACCCGCTTAAAGAAATCATCCTCGAGCTTATCATCCAGCCCGTATTTCCGGTACACCCAGTCGGCATAGTGATAGTTCATGCGGTCAATCAGCACATAGTCAATCTTTCCTTTCAGGAGTTCTGCAAGCCCTTCTGCTCCCGGGAGCACCGGGGCGATCATGGCATACGTCCTGATACCGGCTTTGTGCAGTTCATCGAGGGCCTTTATCCTGTCGTTTATCGGGGGTGCCTGGGGTTCGAATAATTTCCTGATATTGTCGTCCGCCGTAGTTATTGAAAAACCGACCTCAAAATCCCAGGCATCTTTCATAATGTCGATGTCACGCAGCACTAAGGGAGAACGTGTCTGAATGATAACGGGCCAGTTATTCTGAACCAGGATTTCCAGGCATTGCCGGGTCAGTTTGTATTTTGCCTCAAGTGGCTGGTATGGGTCGCACACGCCGCTCACCCAGACTCTTCCCCGCTTCTTCTTCTTTATTTCCCCCCGGAGTAAATCTGCGGCGTTGACTTTGACATCGACGAATTCGCCCCAGGGTTCCTTATGCCCGGTTACCCTTTTCATAAAGCGTGCATAGCAGTACGAGCACCCGTGCTGGCAACCGGTGTAGGGATTGATAACGTAGGGATAGACCTTCGATTTGGATAGAATGCTTTTTGCCTGGATTTCCTTTACCAGCAGCGTCATTTCACGTCCTTTTTTCCCTCAGATAATCGTATGCCAGCGAAAAGGCCGACCACAGGTTTTTTATAAGCCGCTATCCCTCCCAAAACTTTTAAATCTCTTTTGCGGCCCAGATTGCTCGTATTTTCCCAATCGTCTTTTGTAAAGAAAAAGATGATCCTGTCCTGCCGGTTATCAGCAAGCATATCCTTATTTTCTTTCGCCAGCCAGTATTCCAAAACCGGGGTGTGTACCCATGGGAAAACTGGACAACAAAGTTGCTATTGTCACCGGTGCGAGCTCCGGGATGGGGAAGGAGATCGCCCGGCTCTTCGCAGAGGAAGGCGCGTCCGTTGTCGCGATTGCACGGCGGAAAGAGAAGCTCCCGGGGCGTGATCGATGAGATCATCGCGAAGGGAGGCACGGCCATCGCCGTCTCCGGCGACGTCTCCAGGGAGGAGGACATCCGGAACGCGGTAAAGGCAGCCGTGGAGAAGTACGGCAGGTTCGACATCGTTGTCAATAATGTAGGCCTGATGGACAAGATGGCCCCGGTCGGCGGCCTGGATGATGAGACCTGGAACCAGATCATCGACATCAACCTGACCGGTCCGATGCGCCTCTTCCGGGCCGCGATCCCCATATTTCTCAAACAGGGCAAGGGAGTCTTCGTCACGACCGCCTCGATCGGCGGCCTGTTCGGGTGCCGCGCCGGGACCACGTATACGGCCTCGAAGCACGGTGTGATCGGCCTGGCGAAGAACGTCGACATGTACGCGAAGAAGGGCATCCGGTCCAACATCATCGCCCCGGGCGGTGTAATGACCGATATCACCAAGGGGATCCAGATGCACCCGGAAGGCGCTGTCCTCTGCGGGGCGGGCCTGGTCACCAACCCGCGGATGGGGGAACCATCGGAGATCGCCCGGGTTGCCCTCTTCCTGGCCTCGGACGATTCCAGCTTCGTGAACGCGGCGACCATTGTTGCCGACTCCGGCTGGAGTGCGTACTGAGACGCACCCGGCAAACAACAAAAAAAGGGGTTGGGGTTCCCGGTACCGGTCCCCCCGGTATCCGAAACTCCCCGATTAATCTTTTTTTAATACCCCAGTGCTTCCTTAACGAGAATCAGGGTTACCCGCCCCTCACTCTTCTCATGGGCAAGGATGACGCATTTCCCGATCACGCTGGAGGTCCCGTATGCCTTCGTTGCCCGAGCATTTTCCAGCTGGTATGCATAATTGTGGATCCGGTCCAGTGCATCATGAAGGGTGGGGACGATCTTGTTTGTGCCCACCACGAGGATGAGGTGCCCTGCGGCAAACGGCCATGCACCCACGCGGCTCCCGCCTGCATCGCAGCCAACGATCTCCCCGGTACCGGCGACGGCATTTGCGCCGGAGATGAAGTAATCGGCGGCAACGGATTTCCTCCGGAGTTCTGCCCGTTTTCCGGCATCGTTCTCCGCGGTTATTTTCTTATGGACAGGATTCCATCCCGACTGACCGGTTGCAATAAACTCCTCGTACCCTATCTCGATGAGCGTGGTCGAGGAGCCGTTCATCACCTCAGCACCGGGCGGGATGATCTTTTTTATGACGGACAAGGCTTCTGCGCCATTCTCAGCAACGATGACCTTGATACCCCGTTTCTCAATTTCCTGTATGGTTCTTTCCACAACTTCCGGAGCCGGGAGGATATTCCATTTTTTGGGATCCACTCCCGCTTCAGCGATGAGATTTACTGCACTGTATTGCGTGGTTTTTGCCATAAATATCCGGATGCAGTTTTTACATCCTTTTCATAAAAAATGTCGCTTTGTCAGAGAATTTGAACCTAAGGAATGTCGCTCAAATGTAAGAGAAGGGAGATCAAGCCGGCAGCATTACCCGGCATATCGGGTAATACTGCCAGGGGATCCGCGACGCTGAAATATACCTTCCTCGCGCTGGACGCACTCGCCATGATTGAACGTATGAACGCAGATTCGTCGCGCCGGAGGGATACCGTCAGGTCCCTGCGGTGCCGCGACTGATGCAGGGTGTTAATGCTCGATCAACACGACGCACCACCCGGCTCGATGCTGATATCCGTGTTGAGGCGCGTATACTTCTTTGGATTTTCGAGAAACTGCTTTTTGCAGTAATTGGTGCAGAAATAATACTCCTTGCCCTTGTACGTTGTCCTGAATTGTGCCGTATCCTCATCGACGATTGCAAAACAGACCGGATCCGTCGCCATGCTAAACACACCCATCCCTGATAAACGATACTTCCTGTGTCCTCGTTAAAAAAGGTTTTTGTAACCGGGATATGCCCTCCGGAGAGCCATATCTTCGTTCGGTTCCATCGCCACGTCCAGATACCCGAGGGTGGGTGAGATCGGCTGCCCTAGCTGTCCCATATTGTCTCATGTCCGGGAACAAATTCTCCGACGTAAAATATCTGGAAAAAGTGGGTTTTGTCTCATAACAGTCACGCTTTTTCACGAAACTACCATAGGTTTCTGGAGAAATGGGGGAAACAAAGCACGGATAGGGGCCGGATGAAACCGTCGTTGCACCCTAGACCGGCGACCATCTGGCACCGTGCGGACGGCGGGTCGTCCAGATCAGGAGCAGCGTCCCCGCTGCCCCGATGACGGCGGCAACGATGAACCCGGCGCTGTACCCGATGAATGCCCAGATGAACCCGATCATTACGCTGGAGACGAGATCGCCGACCCCGTTCGTGGTCGCGAGCGCCCCGAAGCCGAGCGCACGGGATTCCTCTTCCACCATCTCGCCGGCAAGGGCGCCCTCGAGCGTGTCCTCGGCCGCGATGAAGAGGCCGCACATCGCAAAGAGGCACCCGTACGCGACCACGTTCGCCGGAGCGATGACGAAGCCGATGAAGGTCGCGACCGCGATCGCGTACCCGAGGACCAGCATCGGCCTCCGCCCGATACGGTCGCCGAGCGAACCGAAGGGGTACGAGCTCGCGGCATAGACGATGTTGCGGATGAGGTACAGGCCAGCGCCCGCCGCGGTCGCTGTCGTGAACCCGAGCGAAGGGGTGAGGCTGACGATCGCAAAGGCAATGAGCAGCGTGTGGGAGAAGTCAGCGATCCCGAAGACCAGCACTGCGGTGAGGAACGATTTGAACCGCGATGGGAGTCCACGCAGGGATGCGATGAGGGGCCGGGGCTGCGGGTGCGGTGTCGGGTCCCGCTCGCGCAGGAAGAGCCAGATGGCAATGAGCGCAAGGAACCCGGGGATGACAGCGAGCCAGAGGAGTTCCCGGATGCCCATCGATGCGACGAGCACGAGTGCCAGGGCAGGCCCGGCGATCGCCCCGAGCGTGTCCCCTGCCCGGTGGAAACCGAAGGCCTTGCCGAGATCCTTCTTCTCCACCGACTTCGAGAGGATCGCATCCCGAGAGGGGCTGCGGATCCCCTTGCCGATCCACCCGACGAGCCGTCCCGCCAGCACCACATACCACGAGCTCGCGACGGCAATGATGGCGGGGAAGACGGCAGTCGCGACCGAGCCTCCGAAAGCAAACTCCCGGCGCCGGCCCAGCTTGTCGGCAAAATAGCCCGAGAAGAGCTTGACGAAACTGGAGGCGCCGTCGCTCAGGCCCTCGATGATGCCGAGGGCATAGACCGGCGCACCGAGCAGGATCAGGAACGAGGGGAGGAGAACGGTCACCGACTCGTACCCGAGATCACCAAAGAAACTCGCGATCCCGGCGCCGATAACGGTCCGGTTCAGCCATGCCGGCCACTGCATACCGGTACATTTTCCGGGCAGATGATAAAGGCTGGGGAAAATTATTGTCCGGCTGACCTCCTCCTCAATACCAGATAAACCATGACTACAACAATCGAAACCCCGAAAATGTATTCGTCATACAGGAACTGATTGTGATGCACGACAATCAGGGCAATATTGATCAGACTGATAACAGCTATTCCGGACCAGAAACCAATGCCCAGGGTAATCCAGTCCCAGCCTTTGTTTATGTTCATAATCAATATACGCAAAATTTTTTATTTAGGCATTTCTGACAGGGCCATAGCAGACCTTGCCTGAAATTTTTCTTCAGACCCTGCTTGAAAACTTTTCACCGCGATCACAATCACGATTGAATTGTTGATCCGGATCAACCGGACCTTGCCTGAAAATGCCTGAAACTGCAATGCAGTTTTAGTAGCCGCTTGGGAGCGGCTTTTTCAAGCAGATTTTACTCGAAAATTTTTGAGCGGACCTTGCTTGAAAAATTTCAACCACCCCCTCAGCCCCTGCTTGAAATCCGCGAGCTGATCAAACGGAGCTTGTTTAAAAATTTTTTAGCAGACTTTGATTGTGAAAAGTTAACTGGTTGTGCCTTTTCAAGCTGGTGCGATGCCTTACGCGCAAAACGCCTCACCGGGACTCGAAGAACGCTGATGCGTTCGATCGAAGAACTCCGTTCTTCGAAGACTTTCAGTCTTCTCATGTCTCGAGTCTGATGACTTTCGACATTCCTCTCTCTCATGTCTGATGACATGCGAGATTCTCCTGTCTCGTTTCTGAGAGACTTGACATTTTACGCTACACACTTACCTTGATCCGGGGCCTTGCCCAGCCGGGATCGGATGAGGCGTCGCGGCGACTCCAAGTCGAAGCCTGATGGCTTCTCCAATCGACCCTCGCTGATGCGACGGTCGATTCTGCGAAGCAGGGAAGGGGATGAATTCCTGCAACATTTTCTTCCCGATGATCGCATTTAGATCGACTCCGAAGGGGATAAAACAGACAAAAAACCGTATCCCCCCGCCTGAATACTCTCCGGTTTAACGGATGGTGATACCTGTGATGCCGGAGATGATGGTTTATTTTTTATTCGCAATCCGTAATGCCTCCAAGGACTCCGCGAGCCGGGTATTGAGAACCTGCATCCTCGCATTTGCATCAGACAGCTCACGGTTCTGTTCAGTGATCTGATCATAATAACAACGCATCTGTTCCACGATCGAACCGATAACAAATGCCACGATGAGCAGCATGAGGCCCCTCATAAGAGCATCCGGAGAAAGGGTACCGGTGAGAATATAAGTGACCATGACGTGCAGGCTGCCGTAGAACAGTGCGACCCAGACCGCTTTTTTCCCGTACCAGATGCCGGCAATCACAATGATCAGGTAATAAAATTGCGTGTAGACGATGGTAATGCCAAAGTGGTAATGAATGACGTATTCGAGATCCAGACCGGCAAGGATCAGGAGTATGAACACGACCGGGTGTGGCTTGTCAAACGATTGCCACCATGACCCTCCTGTCTCGTATCTCTCCATGGTCAGACCTCGTTTTTCCCTGTCCATGTGAATAATTATGGGATATATGTTTAATAGTGTCGCATTGAATGATCGCCCCGGCGGGACTCGAAGAACGCTGATGCGTTCAGACGAAGAACTCTGTTCTTCGAAGACTTTCAGTCTTCTCATGTTTCGAGTCTGATGACTTTCGACATTCTCCTCTCTCATGTCTGATGACATTCGAGATTCTCCTGTCTCGTCTCTGAAGAGACGCGACATTTTGCGCTACGTACTTACCGGGATCCAGGACCTTGCCCGGCCGCTCCGGTGAGATGGCAAAGTGACTTCCTCCGAAGAAAGACAAGGTAAA
This sequence comes from Methanoregula sp., assembly GCF_049510175.1. Classification (GTDB taxonomy): domain Archaea; phylum Halobacteriota; class Methanomicrobia; order Methanomicrobiales; family Methanospirillaceae; genus Methanoregula. The sequence goes on along the minus strand of NZ_JBEKZF010000002.1, from coordinate 379,586 downwards.
AACCGTATACCTCTTACCGGATACCCCCCGGCACCGGTTCAGGAACACCGATGAACAGATCTCCGTATTTTCAGGAAAAATCTAGTCTTTTTTCAGCCCTGTGGGAACTCCCCTTATTTTTCGGCCGAATTGACCCTCCGGGTTGCGTCAGGTTCCGGGACAGGCTGCAGATCGTCCCATTTTTGCGCTTTTTCAAAGCCCTCCAAAGTGCACGGTTTTTTCCCGGTTAAAACAGGTATTTTAAAGAAACAGCGATTTTGATGAGGAATTTTACCGGGCGTTGGCACCGTTTCCACTGCCGAAAATTTCCGGGATTCCGGCCGTACAATTCTCCGTCGGAGAATGATCATGGGAGACTTACCGTCTCTGCCCCCCAGCCCCTTTATAAAGGGGGGATACTCCCAGGGCAGGGAAGTATTTTTACCGGGCATGCGGGTTCGTGTACCCGTCCGGCTCCCACCATCCGATCTCGCCGACCGCGAGCTCGTGGACGAGAAGCCTCCGCCAGGCCCGCTCGTGCTGGGTGCGGAGCCAGATCTCGCGGGGCATCCATTTCGGGAACGGGAGTGCCCGGACCCCGCGGAGATCGTCCGGCAGGAGATCCTCGTACATCGTGTCCGGGTTGATCGTATACCGGGTCTGCCGGACCTTCACGACCCGGACGGACTCGGACTTGAAGATGAAGAGGTCGTACGCGAGCTTGGGGTTCGTGTTCTCCTGCCACCAGTATCCCATCCGCTCCGCGAATTTTTTTGCTTCCGCGATCGCTGCGTCCGGTTTTTTCCCGCGGGTCATTCTTTTTTATATTTGTGGAAGGATGGATGAAGGGTTTGTGGTTGGATGGGGGGTTGAGTTAGTGGGATTTAATTTTTCCGGAGAATTTTCCGGCAGGGTCTGAAAAATATTTTCCGGGCATTACCGGAATTTTTTATAAATTTTTTTAGAATTAGAAAATTTTTTTAAAGAAACTCAAAGTAAAAGCCTATAAACTTTGTATTTTTTTTTACTTACGTCAGAAAGAGCGCATCTGACAAATTTATTTAATAACACGTTGTTGACTGTAAAATTTTTACCTGCTCGTTCTTTCCGAAAAATTTGGTTGCACTCCAAATTTTGACATATCATTTCTGTCGTTAATACTTATTTGGAATGATGCGGTCAGGGAAAATTACGATGCATAAAATTTTGGAGAGATACCAAACTTTTGGAAATATTTATTGGCTGTTACTGCGATGGTGTTGTGTTGTGGAGTTGAGATAGTCCGTGGCTCATATTCATCTCGAAGACGGATCATTTTCCCTGTTCTGGGTTTTAACATGGTGGATCATCGCTCTTTGTATCGTGGGGGTCGCATTGTTTCTCCTCCGATCAAAAAACAAACCTGAAAAGATCACGATTGCTGCGTTCGTGACGGCAGCTGCATTTGCTATCTTCCAGATACAGATCCCAATCGCAGGGGGCGTCCATCTGAACCTCACCCCTCTTATCGGTATCCTTACCGGGCCTGTCATGGGAACACTCGTCATCTTCATTGTAAATATCTTTTCTGCCGCAATCGGCCACGGAGGTTGGGGACTCATTGGAGCGAACGTAATTGTAAACTTTACCGAAGTCCTTGTTGCGTGGCTCACATTCCGTGCCATGAAAAGGATAACGACGGATCTCTTCTCTCAGGCGGGGGTTGCGACATTTGCCGGTCTGTTTGCAGGAAATCTCGTGATGATCGCAGTCATCCTTGTCTCGGGGATACAAGGTGTCCACCAAACCCCAGCCCAGATCCTCGCCGGGCTTTCCCTCCTCGCTGCGGTAAATATGGGCGTTGCAGCAATCGAAGCAATCCTCACCGGTTTCATGGTTGCATATATCGGAAAAGTTAAGCCTGATATCCTCGAAGGTGACCGTAAATGAGTGCGTTCGGAGAGAATAAAGGCCGCATCATCTTCGGGGCGATCCTCATTATCGTAATCATCGCATCGCTTGCCGCTTACCAGTTAACCGGTCATATGAGCATTGAGGATCGTTATAACACAGCGGTCGGCCTGCCTACCTCACAGGAAGAAGAGGGCGGGACCTTTCATGGCTTTTCTATGGAAGGAAATCCCGAGCTGTACCTGATTGTTCTTGGAGTTTTTTGTGCCGGATGTTATATCGCGTACAAGCATTTCAGAATCTGAAAAATTTCCAGAAATGTTTGAGGATTAGTGGTATCGAATAGTGGCTTTTATAGGTCTTTTTCTTCGATGAGTGAGTTTTCTAGTTTTCGATGAACCCATGTGTGATTTTTCCACCCGGTTTTCTCCCGACGCAACCATATTAGGTTGTTAGTGCCGTTCTTGTGGTGTCGGAGGGATATACACCTATGAAAAAGACAAAGTGAACATTTACTTTCTTTAAAAAAATTTTCGAGACCTGACGCGGAAAACACCGGAGGGTTTTGCGCTACGCATTTACCGCGATCCGGGACCTTGCCCGGCCGTGAACCGATGGGGCGTCGCGGGGACTCTTTGAGAAACCATGAGGGGATTACTACGGGAATGCGGGTGTGAAGTTGAGCAATTCTTGATTCAACACCTCGTTTAGTTTGATTTTTATTCGAATCTGACCATCATCCTACTATGGACCCGGCCAAGATCCAAGAACTCGAAGATCGATTGGGGTATTCATTCAAGAATCGAAACGAATCATACCGAGCTCTTACGCATTCGACATTTTCAAAAGAGGAAAAAGAGAGAAAGATCGGGGCAAGAGATTGCCCATATCAGTCAACATATGCAACTTTGGGGGATGCAATTTTAAAGGCAGGGTTGGTTTCGATCCTTATTGAAAAAGGAGTGAAAACCAAAGGGAATGTCACTATTTCAAAAGCAGACTTGGAGAATAATTTACGGCTTGCAAAAGTTGGGAAACGACTCCACCTTCTTGAAGATAATTATATTCTGCATAGAGTCGGGAAAGAGGAAAAATTGAAGGAAGAATCTGTGGCACTGTGTTCAGACACTGTTGAAGCGCTTATCGGTGCAATTTTTATTTATAGTAACAGTTCGATGTCCGTTATAAAAGATTGCATATCAAAGATATTTGCAACCAAATTAGAAGAAATGGAAAGGAAATATCTAAACGAGGGACACATGGGCGATCTTCCCGGCCGCCCATGACTTCAGATCATTTTGATCTGTTGTGAAATCCTTTCTTTCTCTTTGGTTCGCCTTTTACCGCGCTTGAGAGAATTGGTTTTTCATCCGGGTTTGCCTTCACCGCAATCTTATCATACTGGAGAGGGCAGGCACCAACCCGGGATAATTCCCTCTGAACCATGAGACACTGCGCAAACGAACCACCAACGGAATGGATGTATTGATCGCAGTGATTTCCTTCACAGAACTCCTCAAGCATAAACTCACATGAGACGAGTGAATGCTTAAACTGATGCTAATATAAAAATGGCGCCTCATGCCGGCTTCACCCTGCGAAAAAAATTACAAAAAAGATATTCCGACCGACTTCAGAAGTCAGTCATAACCCTGAACCGGTCAATCTCTTCCCGGTTCAGCTGATCTAAGAACTCGTCTGCTGCATGCCCGATGTCCTCCGGGGCGGTGATTGCACGGTAGAGTTCCACGATGTCCGGCTTGACCTTCAGGCTCGCGATCAGCTTGACCGGGTTCAACGATTATCCGGATTTACGATCAGTAAACTCAGTATGTTCTCCTGTCTTGTGTCCAGGAGCAAACAGATTTTTGTGCGGCGCTTTGTGCTCGTGATGATCTGCCAGCCGTATCGCCTCTCCATAGGCCTTTTGTTTATCCTTGAACCCGGTGAAAAGAATGCGGATATTCTCGATATCGTCTTTGAGATACACTGCATCGGGATATTCGATGAGTACAATCTGTCCTTCAGGACCGAAGTGTTTCTCTTCGATCATCCCTATCATATACCGCTCGCGCTGTTCTTGTGTCGGAGCGGTATACTTATCATCAAACCGGAAAACTCCCATGTCGATCTTCCTGCGTTGATTGAATGTTGTAATTCACACGATGATACAATGGCGGGTAAGATGCAGACGCCCGGTCATGTTCACTCGTCCTCGTTCCGTTCGCCTGTGCTCACTGCACTCCGGCTCGCTTCACATCACCCTTTGTTCTTTAAAAGAGGGGTAAAGATTGCCGGAAGGACACCTTCAGACATAAAGGGGGTTATGGTTGTTTTTTGGAATTCATTTTTCTTGTTATATAACCGGCGACACGGTTCCGGACACGCTTGCTTTCGATAACCGCGGACTTACCAAGCTGCTGCTTGTTCTCATCGAAGTTCTTCGTGAAGTAATCCCTCTGTTTGGCCAGAAGTGCACTACCGAGATTTTTAATATATGACGGTTTGATTCCCATAGATAATTCCTCCGGATTCTATTCTCTCAATGTGATGAGAAGAGATAATGATATTGTTTGCAGCGACGGCCGGATCCTGGCATCGCGTGTGGATGTCTTCGAAGGCAACCCGTTAACTCCTTCGGGAAATCAGTGAACCGGTTAAATAATTACGAAAAAAATTAGAAAAAGGAACGGATTTTTAGTATTTACATACCTGGAGCGCCGCCATGGCCACCCTGCTGCGTGATCATCATGTCATCCACACGGATGAGCATGACAGCGGTCTCCGATGCGCTCATGATGGTCTGGCGCTTGGACCTGAGAGGTTCGATGATACCTTCTGCAAGCATATCAACGACTTTGCCTTCGTACACGTTCAGGCCGGCATTCTTTTTGCCCTGTGAGTGGACATTCTTGAGCTCGACCAGCTTGTCGATTGAGTCGAAACCGGAGTTCTCCGCAAGTGCCCGTGGAATGGACTCATATGCTGCGGCATACGCCTCGATGGCGAGCTGCACGCGGCCGCCAACGGTCTGGGCGTACTCGCGGATCTTCATGAGGAGCTCAGTCTCGACAGCACCTCCGCCGACTACGTAGGTGCCGTCTTCCATGGCATCCATGACCACGCGGGTCCCGTCAACAACGGCACGTTCGAGTTCATCGAGCAGGTAATCGCTGGTCCCCCGGAGCAGGATCGTGATGGCCTTAGGGTTTTTGCACCCGGAGATTCGTGTTACCTTGCCATCCTTATCTTCTTCCACCAGATCGGCAATACCGAGATCTTTTGCAGCCAGGGACTCCGGCTTGTTGACAACAGTTGCATGAAGTGCCCGGGCTGCATATTTCAAATCCTTCTCGGGGATGTCCTCGATGGCGAGAATGCCGGCTTTTGCAAGATAGAACTGGGCGATGTCTGAAATCCCCTTCTGGCAGAGGAGGACATTAGCACCACTGTTAATGATCGCATCCGCGAGTTTCTTTAATACCTCGCGTTCCTGCTCGCTGAATGCGTTGACCTGATCCGTGCTCGTGATCTTGATCTTTGCCTTCACCTGGGTCTTGGTGACCTCAAGCGGCTGCGCAACCATGGCCACTTTTGCATGGGAGATCTTTTTCGGCATTCCGTCGCTCGCCCGGACCTTGTCGATGACAACACCGCGGATCAGTTCGACGTCGTCCATGGACGGTCCCTTCTGCTTCTTGATCATCACATCTTCTTCGTCAACGAGAGTTTTGCCGTCCACCGTCTCGGCCACGGTCATGACCGCGTCGACGATAATGCTGTCAAGCTTGCCCTTCACCTGCTCGATGGACTTGCCGGTGATGGCGGTGTTGGCGATCTTGAGGAGGATCTTCCGGTCTGATGGGTCGACCTTGAGCGAGAGACTGTTGACGATCTCCAGCGCTTTCTCCATGCCCATGCGGTAACCCTCCGCGATGACGGTCGGGTGGATGCCCTGTTCGAGCATCGATTCGGCCTGTTCCATGAGGGCACCGACAAGGATGACTGCGGTGGTTGTACCGTCGCCGACTTCATCGTCCTGCGTGCGTGCGACCTCGATCACCATCTTTGCCCCGGGGTGCTTCACTGCGATCTCCCCGAGGATGGTTGCGCCATCGTTGGTAATGACGATATCACCGGTAGACCCAACGAGCATTTTGTCCATGCCCCGGGGGCCAAGCGTCGACCTGACGGCACCGGCAATCGCCTTTGCGGCCATAATATTCGAGCGCTGGACTTCCTTCCCGCGAGTCCGTGTTGTTCCCTGCCTGAGAATGATAATTGGCTGTCCGCCAAGTTGTTGTGACATGTAAAACCTCACTTGTTGTATTTTCGTTTCTGATATTCCGGCATAGCCGTTGATACTCCCGTTATGCTACCCCGGGTATTGTGCACTCGTGACCGGGGGTTCATCGGAGCCTGCGTTCGAAACTCTGTTTCTGAATTCGCATGAAATTTTCATTTTGTGGGCATTCGTGCGGATTCACACCATCCTCCGGAATCCACTTCGCTTGTCTCGGGTTGAATTGAGCCGGGCGTGACAATTCTTTAACTTTCAGTGCATGGAGTCCTGATACCATCTTGGTTTTGATGTGTTCACAATCTATACAAAAATGGTATATGCTCATCTACGTTCTCCTGTTTCGTGGCATTCATCAGACTTGACGTGGTTTCTTGTCCGGGTGATGTTATATGCCTTAGTACGATGCCATACTCCAACAGAGATGCGTGGGGAGGTACGGTCACCGCACGACCCCGTTCAACGTATGGTTCCCGGCATTACACTGTATTTTTAATTCTGAAAGACAGCGGTATTGATTTTTCATACGGGACACGGTGATGTAACGGAGGGGAGATGCACCGCGCTTTACTATTACACCACGGACAACAGGAGGTGAAGAGACGCAAAAATACACACCATACAGGGTGTAATATTTTAAAAAAAAGTTACTGTTCAGCTGCAACTAGCAGGGATGCAGTCTCATGAGAATAGTTCACCGCAGGCAGTGTCGGGTTGTGGATGTGGGAAATGATCTCATTCCCGAGAGTCAAGAGAGCCTCACTATGGGCATTTTTATCTTTATGAATATGAAGAGGAGAGATTTCAAGGGAATTGTACCGCTCCGTGAGGATTTCATCATTGGTGATGCTTTCGAAATACTTTTTGATTTGGAACATTAACATGTGGAGATGCAGTAACTCTTCCTTTTGCACACTATCACCTCCACTAATGAGATCCTAAATGTTTGATGGATATCCTGGGAACCGGGCACAGGTTACCGAACTGGTTGATGTTGTACGACGCGAGAATGGCTTCATCGTTCAGGCCCTTTTGCCCGATACCGATCCTGCTTAACTTGTCACGGATTATTCGTATCTTTTTTTCAGTACTTAACATGATGACGATGCTTCATTAGCGGGTGATACGATAAAGGGTTCTGAACTTGTTGGGGGATGGAAATGGGTGTTAATCAGCAGGGGGCAAATCATAATATTGTGACGAAAAATCAAAAACATGAAGGGAATTATTTGATGATTATGAGTGCAGAATAGAAAAAATTTACCAGTTTTTAACCACTTTTATTTCTGACTCATCGGAAAGATAGGCAAAAAATCCATCTACAGCGTCATCTAAAGCTTCTTCTTTGGTTTTTTGCGGATGCATGCTCCGGTAATAGCCTGAACAACCTTTGCCTTTAATCGTCAGATTTGCAATACCGATATAAGAATCCCCGCTTGCATTCAGGATTTGGATTACCTTGATTTTTAAGGGACTGTATTTTAGATCTTCTATGTCAATTTCATAAATCCCGACAATTTCGCGGATTTCGCTGATTCCTGTATGTTTACGTTGTAAATCGGTTTCTGTCATTTCAATCACCTTGTGGTATCTCATTATTTTCAAAGTATCGATGTTTGGGTTCGTTTTTATGCACTATTTATAAAAATACCGGGAAAATTCCTTTCCGTCACCAATCGGGTTTTGCCCGCGTTTCCTGTTCGAAAAGACGCGATTACGATTTCCCGGTCTTCGTCATCTTCTTGGATGGCCTGATAGTCGAAGGCGGGTTCGTATGGGCCGGCAACTCATCGCCATGGGGATGGGAATGGGCATCATGCCGGGGAGGTAGCACCGGTTGTGCCTGCGGGTGGTGGGTTGGATGGGGATACGGATAGCTCATGGGGTGATGATCTTTCTCCTCATCGTTGCGTTCCTTGTCCTGACCGCTTTGTGACCCGAGATGCGACTGCGGGTCACGGGGGTGTGGTTTTGGTTCGTGTCGTGGTGACATAGTGGATACTCCCGCTGCCTGTTGATAAAGTAATGCGTGAAAATAAAAATATGAATTCCCCGACCGGGATTTTGTTTTAATAAATTAGGTAAAAAAATACATTATTCTGACTTCTCAGAAATCCGTCATGACCCTGAACTGGTCGATCTCTTCCCGGTTCAGCTGGTCGAGGAACTCGTCCGCCGCATGCCCGATATCCTTCGAGGCGGTGATTGCACGGCCGACCACGAGGATGTCGGCGCCGGCCTTGAGGGCGTCCTTCACAACGTTAACACGAATACCGCCGGCCGTTGCCACGAGCAGCTTGCCACCGGCCGCCTTCTTGATCGCCGGTATGTCGCCCCACGCATGGGCGCTCTCCTCGACATCGATCGCACGGTGGAGTTCCACGATGTCGGGCTTGACCTTCAGGCCCGCGATCAACTTGACCGGGTTCTGCACGTTGAGCATGTCGATAATCGAGTAGATGCCGACCTTGCGGGCCTCGGAGACTGCCTTCTCGATGGTCGAGGTCGGGGCAAGGCCGGAGACGACGACCGCATCGGCGGTTGCATCCGCGGCCATGCGGGCCTCGAGGTTGCCGGTGTCGAGGATCTTCATGTCCGCGATGATGAACGCATTCGCACGGAGCTTCCGGATCTCGCCGATGACCGAGAGGCCGAACTTCTTGATCAGCGGGGTCCCCGCCTCGATGATCACGTGGTCGTTCTCGGGCACGCCCTTTAAGACCTGGGCGACCTTGCCCATGTCCACGAGGTCCATCGCGACCTGGAGGTACGGCGGGTCCCAGAGGCGCTGCACCTTGAATCCCATGATGCCGTGGGCTGCACGGTCTTTCTCGAATACGAGGGTCTTGGTGTCCGGGAACTTGTCGAGCGCACGGTGGAGGGCAAGCTTAGTCGCGCCGTAGTTGAACCGGTAGATCCGGTTGTAGTCCGCTGCTTCAGGGTGGACGAACGCGGACACCATGATGACCGTGTCCTCGATATCGATCCCCGAGAACACGTTCTCTTCAACGCAATCGGCGACTGCCTTGGCAACGGCGGCCTGTACCGGCCCGAACATCTCGTTGACGTGCGCCATGTCCCTTAAGGTGACTTTCGGGATCACAATGGTCACGGGCTTGGCCAGCAGGTTGGGGCGGACGACCGCAAGAAGTGGCGTATGCCCCACTGAAAGTTGCGATACCGCGTTTGCAAACGCTGAACCGATAGGCCCTTCCTTATCTCCCATTAAGAGGTCGATATGCGCCAGTTCCGCGCCATCGCCAATAAGTGCTTCTCCGACTAAATACATGGAACTCTCCGTATTGTTCAATTATGTGCCTGCAATATATGATAAAGTTACGAGCCGGGCCGCCCGGCCCACCGGCCCGCGGAACAGATACAAGCTCTTAATACCCGGCATCACCAGCACATACATACTCAGGGAGATTCTACCATGGAGAAAAATCCCTATGATCTGTTCCAGAGGGAATGCCCGGAACTTGCCGAACGCTTCAATAACCTCGTCGAAGTGCAGCGATCCTTAAACGGCCTCGACCAGAAGACCAAGCAGCTGATCAACATCGCCATCCAGACCGCCATAAGGAACCCCGAAGGGGTACGCTTCCACACGATCATGGCGCACCGGGCCGGTGCAACAAAAGAGGAGATTGTAGGCGCAGTCGTGATGAACCTGCACATCACCGGGCTCGTCACGGTGCTCGAATCCCTGCCCGCAGCCCTTGCCGGCATCGAAGAGGCAAAAAAAGCCAAAAATCATAAGAGAAAATAACCGCGGGATCAGGGCAGGCCTTTCCCGTCCCGCTCTACGAATACTTCTTTTGCCGCAGCCATACCATTGAGCGCCGCAGGGAGGCAATCGTCGCATCAGCGAGGATTGACTGGAGAAGAATTTATCAATATTCTTTGACTGATGAGTGGTTGATCAGACCCACGAATCCGAGAAGTTATCAAACTTCGAAGGCGTCCCGCCGGGGGCGGCGGAGTTCATCGTAAATACGTGAGAAGGTACGAACATCGTTTCATCCCGAATCTGCGACACTACAGGCAATCTGGTGCCCAGCCTGTTATTTAAAAAAGGGAGAGACAAACGGTCATGCGGTCTCGATCTTGTCGGCTTCCTGGAGCCCGAGCACCTTGATCGACTCGTCCCGCATCTTGTACTTCTGGATCTTCCCGGAGATGTTGATCGGGAAGTCGCTGACGAACATGACGTAGCGCGGGATCTTGTAGTGAGCGATCCTGTCCTTGCAGAAGTCCTTGACCTCCTGCTCGGTCATGGTCTGGCCGGGTTTCATCTTCACCCATGCGCAGAGTTCCTCGCCGTACTTCACATCCGGCACGCCGACCACGTAGACATCGGCGATCTTCTCGTGGTGGTGGAGGTACTCCTCGATCTCGCGCGGGTAAATGTTCTCCCCGCCCCGGATCACCATGTCCTTGAGGCGCCCGACGATCTTGAAGTAGCCCTCCTCGTCCATTGTGGCGAGGTCGCCGGTGTGGTTCCAGTGGTCCTTGTCGAGCGTGGCATGGGTCGCCGACGGGTTGTTGTAATAGCACTTCATGACGCAATAGCCGCGTGCGCAGATCTCGCCGATCTCGCCGATGGGGACAATCTTGCCGGTTTTGGAGTCCACGATCTTGAGTTCGGTGTGGGGGAAGGCGCGGCCGATGGTCGTGACCCGGCGCTCGACCGGATCTTTCGTCGTGGTCATCGTGACCCCGGGGCTCGTCTCGGTCTGGCCGTACACGATCACGATCTCGCTCATGTGCATCTGGGTGTTGACCTGCTTCATCACCTCGATGGGGCAGGGGGAACCCGCCATGATGCCGGTCCGCAGGGTCTTCAGGTTGTATTTCGAAAAGTTCGGGTGGGTGAGCTCGGCAATGAACATCGTAGGGACGCCGTTGAGGGCCGTGCAGCGTTCCTTCTCGACGGTTTTTAAGACTTCCTCGGCATCGAATACCGGGGAGGGCAGCACCATCGTCGCCCCGTGGGTGACGGAGGCGAGGTTCGAGAGGACCATGCCGAAGCAGTGGTAGAACGGCACCGGGATGCAGAGCCGGTCCTTTTCTGTAAAGCCCATGCCAGCGCCGATGATGAAGCCGTTGTTGAGGACGGAATGGTGGGTCAGGACAACCCCCTTGGGGAATCCGGTGGTGCCACTCGTGTACTGGATGTTGATCGGGTCGTCGAACGAGAGCGTATCACCCCGGTCGATGAGTTCGTCCATCGCGATCTCGTCCGCCTTTCCACGGAATTCATTCCAGGTGAACATGCCGTTGTAGGGGATATCGCCCATGAAGACCGCGTTTTTCAGGAACGGGAATTTCTCGCTTGAGATCCTGCCGGGCTTTGACTCGTACGCTTCGGGACAGGCCTCGTAGAACATCCCCACGTAATCCGAGGTCTTGAACCGTCCCTGGATGAGGATGGTCGAGACCTCTGACTGCTTGAGGACATACTCGAGCTCGTAGGTGCGGTACGCAGGGTTGATGTTCACCATGATCGCGCCGATCTTCGCGGTCGCGAACTGGACCACGATCCATTCGGCATGATTCATGGCCCAGATTCCGACACGGTCGCCTTTCTCCACGCCAAGGCCCATCAGGCCGCGGGCGACCTCGTTGACGTGTTCGAGAAATTCCCGGTACGTCCACCGGATATTCTGGTGCATGGATACGATTGCGTCAGTATCCGGGTATTTTGCCGCGATGCTGTCAACCATCTCGCCAACCGTCATTCCCAGCAGGGGCACTGCTGATATTCCGCACGTGTAGCTGCCCTCAATCATTGCACCAGTAGTGGGATACGGAATATTATATGCATGATGATTTGAAACCGAACCGGTGCAACCTCACCCGGGTTTGATCTGCGTGTCTTTTGCCCGGAGGAGCAGTGTGCTCGTGGCCGTAGAAAAACTCTGTATCTTCCGCTGAGATGCAGGAACGAGGCGGCACGGACCGGCCCGGATGCAACAAAACTCTTAAGTTTATGCACTGTGATTTTATTGAGTCGGAACGGGATGTATGTCCCGCTGCTGGCAGCACGGGGTTGTGGCCTAGCCCGGTATGGCGACGGGCTCCAGCGGTCTTTGCGTTCTTTCGTGCTCGCAGATGATGAACAATGGGTCTACTGACATAAACATGGATGATGACCCGTTGGAGCACTGATGCATGTCGGAGAGACCCGTCGATCGTGAGTTCAAATCTCACCAACCCCACGTTTTCTCATAAATCCTCCTGAATGCTTTGCACCTGTTTTCTCTCCTGCCTCAAGGGCCCGGGTTTTTATTCTCCCACGCCCGACTGGAACCTGATGAACATGACGAGCGAACGCTATAAACGCGGATGGGAGAAGCTGAAAGAGGTCGATGGCGAGGCCGGCGAGAAGGTGATTGCCAGCCTCCGGGACATTGCACCAGATCTCGGCCGGTACACGATCGAGTTCCCGTTCGGGGATATTTACACCCGGCCGGACCTGGATCTCCGGTCGCGGGAGATTGCGGTTGTCGCCGCCCTCACGGCGCTCGGCAATGCAGCACCGCAACTGAAGGTGCATATCAACGGTGCGCTCAATGTCGGCGTCACACGGAAAGAAGTGGTAGGGATCATCACGATGATGGCGGTCTACGCGGGATGTAGTCGAAGAATACTGATAAATTCTTCTCCAATCAGTCATCGCTGTTGCAATGGCTGATTCCCCGCGGCGGATCATTGACAATTCGAATATCTGAAAAAAGTCACTGCACCGCCGTGGCTCGAAGTTCTTACGAACTTCTCGATTTCGTGGTTCCGATGAACCACTCAATCCCCGGAGAGGCACTGAAGCGGGGGGAACCCTCCCAAAATTACATTTTTTAGCGATTTTCATTCCCATTCATGTCAGTTTCAAGAGAACCTGTCTGCCGGCTCACGCTCAGGATACCCGGTAATGCCGGTAGTCCATCTGGACCTGGATCTTCTCCTTCCGTGCGCAGACATCGTATGAGAGGTCTTCAACAAAACCCATCGTCCTGAGCCGGGTGATGGGATCGTATGCACCGGCAAAGTCCAGCAGGGTGAGATTGTCGTAGATCACAAAGGCGATCTTCATGACATATCCTTCCATCAACGAAGATTGGGGGGGTGATAGGGGCCCCGTCGGGGAACCTGTTCAGTACGGGTATTACCCTGCATCATTCGTTGAATTTTTTATACAGCCGGTTTGCGACAAACTGGAAGATCAGGATGAAGATTAAGAGCGCCAGAATATCCAGCAGCGGCGAAAAGAGCGACGTGCCGGTATACGCGTACCCGATCATGTCGTTCCCGTACGTAAGTGGGGAAAAAAATGCGATTGCCTGGCCGATCTGCGGCATGGCCGATATCGGGATAAAAACACCGGAGATGAAGATCAGCGGGAGCCGGACCGTGTTGAGCATCGACATCACTTCCCCGACGTTCTCGGTGGGATACGCAGCGAACAGGGTCCCGAGGGTTGCAAAGCAGAACGCGGTCAGTGCCATGGCAATCACGAGGACCAGTGCATGGACAATCGGCGTGCTGAACACGATAACACCGACCACGAGCGGAAGACACGCGATGCCGAGACTGTAGAGGAACCCGCTCAGGCTCTCGCCGAAGACCAGCGAATGGAGCGAGATCGGTGCCGAGAGCAGCCGGTCGAACGTCTTTACCCGCCGCTCGATGGGGATCGATACCGGCTCGATCGACGAGGCGGAGAAGAGGAGGGTGATCGCGATCAGCCCTGGGATCAGGGTGCCGGGCGGGGCGTTCTTCCCGATGGCAAAGGCAAGGAACATGAAGAGCGGGAAGAGGATGCCCATCACGATGATGTTGGGCTTGAGATAATAGATCCGCATGTCTTTCCTGGCGATCGCCCATGCGGCAGACATCTCCCGGGAAAGACGCTCCGTCCACCCCTCGTAATCAATCGATGGCATGGACTGCACCCCCTGTCCGCTGCAGGCCGGTCAACCGGATGAACACGTCCTCGAGGCTCGGGCCAAGGGTCGTGATGCTGATCACCCTGAGATTGTGGGAGCGGGCATATGCCATCATGGCATCGATAACTGCAGACGGGTCTTCCGTATAGATCTTGAACTTGTCACCGGCCTTGCGCGCATCGTTTGCCATCGGGAGCCGGCGGAGCTCGTCCAGCTGGTCCGGGGCATTGTGGTCGAACGAGAACTCGATCGACTGTACGCTCTGGATCGTCTTTTTCAGCCGTTCCGGTGCATCGATGGCAGCAATGGTGCCTTTATTGATGATCGCCACCCGGTCGCACATGACATTGGCCTCCTCGATATTATGGGTTGTCAGAAAAACCGTAACGCCTTCGCGGACGAGATCCGTCACCACATCCCGGATGATGAGGTTGCTCTGGACATCGAGCCCTGAAGTGGGTTCATCGAGGAAGAGCAGGCGCGGGCTGTTGACGAGCCCCATAGCGAGCGTCAGCCTTCGCTTCATCCCCTTGGAAAACCCGTGCACGAGGTCATTGCGCCGCTCGTTTAACCCGAAAAGCGTTAAGAGCTCTTCGGATTTCTTCTCCCTTTCCTTTCTTCCCACATGATAGAGTTCTGCCGAGAACATCATGTTCTGCCACCCGGTCAGGTCATCGTACACGTTCGAGGTCTCGGATACAATGCCCATGGACTGCCGTGCAGCAACGGTGTCGTTTTCGATATCATGGCCGAAGATGGTTGCCGTCCCCGAGCTCGGCCGGGAGATTCCCGTGAGGATCCGGATGGTGGTGGTCTTGCCGGCGCCATTGGGGCCTAAAAAACCAAAGGTCTCTCCTTCCCCCACAGAGAAACTGATATCGTTGAGCGCGGTGAGCGTGCCGAACTGCTTGACGAGATGAGAAACTTCAATTGCGTTCATGGCGATCGTTCTGCCTGTCCTTTTTTTATGTATCACACGGGACCATTTATTTCTATGTCCCTTTGAAGGGGAACGGACGGGGGTAAAACAGGGGGTGAAAAATTACAGTATGCCAAACCACGCGATATAGGATACCGCTACCATCACGATCACCAGCAAAATCAGAATTTTGTACCCGCACTTCTCGCAGATGCCGAAACGGGATGAGCTGTCTTCATGCGAGTACGGGGACGAGCAGACCCTGCAGGTTTTGGATGACTCGTGCTGTTCGTGCTGTTCAAAGGCTTCGTGAGGGGTCATACTATTCCTTTGTCAACTCCCGCGAGGAAAAACATGTCGGGATATGCATCCGGCAGAAAAAGAGGGTCGAACCCGGGATTCGATCCGGAAGGCCTGTCGTAAGCCTGCCCTTGGGGATGCGTGAATCCCATTACCGAATCCCTGGACGGATCGTTACGGACGGGTCCTCCACCCGGATGCAGCCGCCGTACAGCCCGATCAGGCTCCGGCACTATTTTTCCGGATAATCTTCGGGATGCGAAGCCGTGCCGGAGACAATTCACGTTCACCATCGCTGTGCAGTTCCCGGGTTTATTTCCGTTTCAGCCGGTCAATCAGTGAGGCCGTCCGTTCTTTTCCCTCCCGTGTTGCTTCCCCATCGCGTTCAATCAGGATCGTGACGATATCGCCTTCGCGGCAGTCCGGGGGCAGTACGGCTACCGGGAGATGGAACCGCAGGGTTTCATCCTCACGCGGGATCAGGACTGCGATCCCATCTTCGATCCGGTCAATGGCGGCCTTCATGCAGTTCCATCCTCCGTTTTCTGGTCTATGATCGTGCCCGCACTGTCACGGAGAATGGCGACGTCCCCGTTGTTGCCAAAGAGCGGTGTGGTCTGTCCCATGTAGAGCGCCGTATCGTTCATGGTGCCGCTGCCGGTGAATACCGTGACCGAAGTCGAGGGAAGGAGGAGGACAGCAGGGAAGACATAGAGATGTGCACCAGTCCGGTCGGAGAGTGTCCAGCCGGCGATAAGCACCGCACTGTCTCCCCGGTTCGCGATCCTGACCCATTCGCCGTTCAGGTTCGCGCGGTCATCACCAGGTGCATCGAACTGCGTTGCGCTGATGTATACCGATGAGGCATTGCCAATCTGGACCGGGGGCAGGGTGACAGGCACGGATATGTTTGAGGGAATGGTTGGGAGAGGCGGAACGGTCGGGGGGGTGGGGACCGTAGGAATCGGGGAGGGTGTTGGGAGAACGGGGGCCGGGGAAAGCGTTTCCATGGTCGCAGTCACCGTACCGGATGTCTGCTGTGCCGACGTCGTCGTTGTCCAGACGCTTCCGCTGCCGTTCCCGGTGGTGACGGAGTATGAGACCCCGTCGCTGCGGACAAGGATCGTCCCGTCACGGTCTGTGCGGTATACCGTCACGCCGGCATCAGCGAGGTTCTGGAGTGTGGCCTGGTGGGGGTGGCCATAGGGGTTGTCCTTCCCGACCTCGATGACGGCAACTTCGGGATGGACGCGGGCGAGGAACGCTTTCGACGTGGAGTACTCGCTCCCGTGGTGGCCGACTTTCAGAATTTGGGCATCAAGGGGATACCCGGTCTTTACGAGCGCATCCTCCGCCTCACCACCCATATCTCCGGTGAACAGGAAATTAATCGTGCCATAGGAGATGCGGAGCACAACGGAGTTTGCGTTCGGGTCGTCACCGAAGTGCTGCTTCGGGGGCGAGAGTACGAGGATCTGAAGCGCCGGGTCGAGGTCGATGCTCTGTCCCTGTTCGGCGACCATGTACGGGATCTGCTTGTTATCAATCTCATTCAGGAAATGCTCGTAGATCGATGAGGAGGCGGGAACACCGGCATCCAGCACCTGACCGACCGGGAAGGCTGCAAGCACTTTCTCCATCCCGCCGATATGGTCCGAGTGGGAATGCGTGGCAACGAGGAGATCAATCCGGGTCACACCGAGTTTCTGCAGGTCCGCCACCACGCGGTCGCTCATGTCCGTCTCACCGGCATCGATCAGGATCGTCCTGTTACCGAAGATCAGGAGCTCGGAGTCCCCCTGCCCGACATCAAGAAAATACGCCGAGAGTTTTCCGTTGTTGTCAGCCTGGCGGGAAGACCCGGAACTGGTGCTTAAGGGGGAGGTACATCCCACGATGACGGCGCATGACAGGAGCAGGAGAAGTACCAGGATGACCGCGATCGCACGGGTGCATGCCGGTGAATTCTTGAGATGCTTCATGGGTTAAGCCGATTGTGACCGTTTCACGAGTGCGCGGGCTGCTGCTGCCGCTCCATTCAGTACGTCCTGCTCTCCCGGGATCTCGCAGTTGAGCATGAGAACCCTGCCGTTGCAGATCGTCGTCTCAACCGATCCCCCGCTGCAGGCATAGACGAGGTTCGACGTCGCGTTGTGGAGCGGCGTATTGCAGGCAGTCCGCGTACTGACGAGGACAAGATCTGCCGGAGCGCCGGCTGCCAGTCTCCCGGTCGGGAACCCGAGCGCCTTAGCCCCGTTTGCCGTTGCCATGGCGAGCGCTTCCGGTGCCGGCAGGATCGTGGGATTGTTCCAGAAAAATTTCTGGAGGAGGGCCGCGGTCTTTGCCTCCTCAAACATGTCGAGGTTGTTGTTCGAGGCGCACCCGTCGGTCCCGAGACAGACATTTGTCCCTGCTGCCGAGAGCCAGGGGTACGGCATCGCCCGGTTGGTGGCGAGCTTCATGTTGCTCACCGGGTTGTGCGATGCGGATACGCCCCGCTTCCCGAGGAGTTTGCATTCCGTTTCGTCGAGCCAGCAGCAGTGGGCGGCAACCGTCCGGGGTGTGAGAATACCGCAGGTATCAAGATGAGCGGCCGGGCGCTTGCCGTACTGCGCAATGCAGTCGGTCACTTCCTTCTCGGTCTCCGAGAGGTGGATGTGGATCCCGCACTTCTGTTCCCGTGCAAATTCCGCACACCACTTCAGCCCTTCCGGTGAGACCGTGTAAATCGCGTGGGGCCCGGCCGCGGCCTTGATCCGGGGATTGCTGAGGGAGCGGACATGGAGCGCCAGTTTCTCGGTTGCCCGGCACTCGTTCTCGCGCTTCTCCGCATTGTTGAGGTCGATGAACCCGTACGAGAGGACAGCCCGGATACCGGACTCGTCCACCGCCCGCGCCGCCTCGTCCATGAAGAAGTACATATCATTGAACGCGGTCGTGCCGGTCCGGATCATCTCGAGGCACGCAAGCCGCGTCCCCCAGTAGATGTCGTTCCCTGTCAGATGGGCTTCGAGCGGCCAGATCTTCTGCGCAAGCCAGTCCTGGAGGATCATGTCGTCGGCATAGCCCCGCATCAGGGTCATCGCCGCGTGGGTGTGGGTGTTGACCAACCCGGGCAGGGCAAGGGCACCGTCTCCGTCGATGATAAAATCCGCCTCACCGGGGTGGTTCTTCCGCTCGTTTTTCCCGATGCCCGCGATCGTGCCCTGCTCATCCACGAAAATATCGACCGCATGACCTTCCGTCACTACGTTGGTGATCAGCAGGGAGCGGTTCTTCTCGAAAATTTCATGCATCTCGTGTTCACCCATAATATCTCTGTCCAGGTTCAGCTCATATGTCCGATAATCGTCTTCACGATCTCTTCCGTGCGGTACCGGTGCTCGCGGGAGACGTTCACGATATGCTCGTACGTCAGCACCTCGTCCCCGAGCCCGTTCGCGTAGTTCTCGATGGTGCAGAGTGCGGCAAAGTCCATGCCGAGCTCGCAGGCAAGGGTTGCTTCGGATGCCACAGTCATACCCACCACGTCGGCGATCCACGCGAGCGCCTTCACCTCCGCGATCGTCTCGATCCGCGGCCCCCGCGTCTGGACATACACGCCACCGAACCGTGCCGAGGGTACCAGCGTTGCCAGCGTTTTTGCCATTTTTTCCGAGAGCTCGGGACGGACATGCTCGATCGCGTGGTCATGGATGGACGGAATGTCCGTGACGCTGATAAAATCCGTGGGAATGAGGAGCGATCCGGGCGCGATCTTCGGCTTGAGCGACCCCGACGACCCGAACGCCACGATATTCGTGACACCGGCGATTGCCATTGCCGCCAAGTTCGCCCGGAAATTGATCCGGTGCGGGGGGAGGTTATTCTGGTGGCGCATCAGCATGACGAGGTTGTCACCGCAGAGCAGCTCCGCGCTGCCAAACGGTGTGACGACCTGCCGTTTCTCCAGTTTCGGGAGCGTTGAGAACAGGAGGCTCGTGCCGCCAATAATCCCCAGCATCAGTGCCACCTGCGGCGGGTCCCGGTTCCTGGTGTGTGTGTGCCCTGCATACTATCCCTTCGCTATAAAAAGTGTTGACGGGGATACACTAATAGCTAGCGCATTTTTCCCGAAGAATCGTTCTGGAGGGAGAGTTATCTGTCAGAACCCGGGGCGGGACAAACAATTCTTTTAACCTTTGGCAACCTAGTAGATAGGAGCGGGCCGGTAGATCAGTGGTAGATCGCTTCCTTGGCATGGAAGAGGCCGCGGGTTCAATTCCCGCCCGGTCCATGTTTTTGTTTTTTTATCCCGCTCTGTACACACTTTTTTATACTTGCGGATTAAGGGTAAGTCTGAAGAATATGCGCATCCGTGACCTGATTCTGCCGCAAGACAAGGTATTTTTCACGCTGTTCCGGGAGATGGCGGAAAAGATAACAGAGGCCTCAGCAACCCTCAACGAGATCACCCACGAACTTCCCGGGGGGACCGAGAAGGCCCATAAGGTGCGGCAGATCGAACATCTCGGGGACGAGATCACCCGGAAGATCTTCGAGCAGCTGGACGAATCGCTCATCACCCCTCTCGAACCGGAAGAGATCGCACGGCTCGCACCGGCGTTCGACGATGTACTCGACAAGATTGACTGGGTCACCCACCAGTTATGCAATTACGGGATCCCGGCAACGAACGATGTTCTCAAGGAATATTCCTACCTTATTCACCTATCGAGCACGGAGATCAGCCATGCGGTCAGCAGCCTGTCCACGCTGAAAAACCCGGAAGAGGTGAAGACCCATTCCCGCGAGATCAGCCGGCTGTACAACCTCTCGACGGAACTCCTCTCGCGTGCGGTCCTGGAACTGTTCAAGACACAGGACCTTCTCATGATCATCAAGCTCAAGGATATTTACGAAGGCATGGCGAAGGTGATGGAGAAGTGCAATGATGTCGGACACACCTTAAACGACATTGCGATGGCCCATGCATGATTGGTATGGACCCTCTCGTTCTCTTCGGCATCATCCTTGCCCTTGCTCTGAACTTTGTCAACGGGCTGAATGATGCCTCGCATTCCATAGCCACGGTTGTCGCAACAAAAGCCCTGTCACCGGGCAAGGCCGTTCTGTACACCGCGATCGGTAACATGATCGGCCCGTTCCTGTTCACGACCGCCGTTGCAGCCACCATCGGCACGGCGATCGTGAGCCCGAGCGGCCTCACCCCGTTCTCCATTGTCGTTGCGATGGGCGCCGCAATCATTCTCGTGTTTGTCGCGACCCGGGCCGGCATTCCCATTTCGAGCAGCCACGCGATGGTGGGCGGGCTGATCGGTGCCGGGATTGCAGTCGCAGGACCCGGGGCGGTCATCCTTCCATCGGTAAGTACGCTGACCCAAGTGCTCATCTACGGCCTGATCGGTGGCGTCACCGGGGCACTCGTCCTGGGACTGTTCACCGCCTCGTTCAAAGAGGACATCCGCCTCGGCGCCATGCTCGGTGCAGTCTGCGGTGCCGCCATCATCATCCCGGTGCTGATGCTTGCCGGGGTCATCAGGATTGCCGGGCTCCTCGCGATCGTGCTCTTCATCTTCATCTCCCCTATTATCGGTATCATCGGCGCCTTCCTCTTTGATATCCTCATTTCCCATCTCTTCCGGCACTCCCGCCGGAACCGCATGGAGCGGATCTTCCAGCCCCTCCACGTGCTCGCCAGCCTGGTCCAGGCCACTGCCCACGGTGCCAATGACGGCCAGCATGCGGTCGGTGTGATCACGGCCCTGCTGGTCTCCTCCGGTATCCTCCTGACCTTTGATGTGCCATCATGGGTCATCCTCACGTCGGCAATTGCGATCGGCCTTGGCACCTGCTTCGGTGGCTGGCAGGTGGTTGACAAGATGGCCAAGAAGATCACCAGGATCCGCCCGTACCAGGGGTTCTGTGCAGCAACTGCCAGCAGCGCTATTCTCGTTGCCGTTACGGAGGTGGGCATTCCGGTCTCGTCGACCCATGCGATCAACGGGGCGATCATCGGCGTCGGGGCTACACGGGGCAAGAATGCGGTGCAGTGGCGGGTCGTCCGCGAGATGATGACCGCATGGGTCATCACCATTCCCCTTGCCCTCGCAGTTGCCTGGGCCGGATATTTCGTGGTCTCGTTTGCCCTGAGGGTAGTATAGAGTTAATCATATTTCGCTATATTTTTAACATCCACTGTCGATTACCACTGGGTTTGTTATGGGTCTGCGGGAATTGCTGATACCTCAGGACAAGGTCTTTTTTGACCTGTTTGAACAACAGGCGGGAATCGTGAAGGAAGCGGCGTGGCAGCTCGTCGCCCTCACTGAGGACTTCACGAATGTCAAGGAAAAACGTCATGCGATCGAATTGCTGGAGCATCAGGGAGACCAGCTCACCCATGAAATATACGACCAGCTGAACCGCACGTTCATCACGCCGCTGGACCCGGAAGAGATCTCCCGGCTCGCTTCAACCATGGACGACGTGCTGGACTATATCGACGGGGCGACCGAGAAGATGTATTATTATAACATCGAAGCCTCCGATTCGCACATGATCGAGCTGGCAAAACTCATCCATATGTCCACGGTCGAGATTGTCGGGGCTGTCAAGGGTATCCGGTCAATCAAGGACCCGCGCTATATCGAGGAACGCTGCATCGAGGTGAACCGTCTCGAGAACCTTGCAGACGACGTCCTCGCCCACGCGGTCACCGACCTCTTCAGGACAAACGACGCGATCGCGATCATCAAGTTCAAGGATATCTACGAGCACCTCGAGACCGCCACTGATTATTGCGAGGATGTGGCAAACGTCCTCTCCGATATCGCGATACGGCACTCGTAAGGGAACAACAGGGATCGTTGAGGGAGAATGATCGAAGCCACGTGGGGACTGATTGTTGCCATCATCGGGGTCGCACTGGTCTTTGATTTCACCAACGGGTTCCATGACTCGGCCAACTCGATCTCGACGGTCGTCTCCACCAAGGTCCTTTCACCCCGTAATGCCGTTGCCTTTGCTGCATTTTTCAATTTTGTCGCCGCGTTCGGGTTCGGTGTCGCAGTAGCAAGTACCATCAGCAAGATCATCCAGCTGAATTACGTACTGACTGAAGTGATCCCCTATATTGTACTGTCTGCCCTCATCGGTGCTATCAGCTGGAATATCATCACATGGTTATCCGGCCTTCCCACCTCATCCTCCCACGCTCTCATCGGGGGGATGACGGGGGCCGGTATTGCGGCAGCCGGGTTTGCCGCAATCAAATGGTCAACGGTCGGACAGGTCGCACTCTTCATGATCCTCTCACCATTGATTGGCTTGGTATGCGGGTTCCTGTTCATGGCTGCGATCCTCAACCTCACTCAAAAAGCAAACAAACCCACGGCAGAAAGCCATTTCAAGCGGCTCCAGCTCTGTTCTGCAGCAGCGTACAGCTTCAGTCACGGTACCAATGATGCACAGAAAACGATGGGTATCATTGTGCCACTCCTCTTTTCCATAGGATATTTTGGTGCAGCGGCAGATCCCAACAACCTGCCGGTTCCCATCTGGGTCATCCTGCTCGCCCACACCGCTATCGCTCTCGGGACGCTTTCAGGGGGATGGCGCATTGTCAAGACTATGGGCTACAAGATCACCAAGCTCCGCCCGGTACATGGTTTTGCTGCAGAAACGGCGGGAGCGGCAACGATCCTCGGGGCTTCGGTAATGGGAATACCTGTCAGTACAACCCATGTCATCTGTTCGTCCATCATGGGGGTGGGGACGACCATGGGCGCGAGCACGGTGAAATGGGGGGTGGCGAGGAGGATCATGTGGGCATGGATCCTGACCATCCCGATCAGCGCCCTCATCGGGTTTACTGCGTTTACGGTGATCCGGGTGGTCATCGGGTATTAATCAGGACGGCGACCCCGCTATTATCCCAGGTCCATCAAACAGTTCCTGAAATGGTGCTTTTCATCCCACCCTTTTTTCTTCTCATGCGTACAGAGGACAACTATACAGCCGCCACTGCTCCGGCCATCACATGCGGGCCCGGTAAAATACCCACGAATTCTTGACCATCATGGAACCGTTCATCCTCTTCGGGATCATTCTTGCGCTCGGCCTTGCATTCGTCAATGGGCTCAACGATGCCTCACACTCCATTGCAACCGTTGTCGCCACCCGGGCTCTCTCTCCTGCAAAAGCGGTCTTCCTTACGGCAATCTGTAACATGCTGGGACCGTTCATCTTCACCACAGCGGTCGCAGCTACGATCGGGACGGCGATTGTCACACAGAGTGCCCTCACCCCCGCATCGATCATCGTCGCCATGGGGTCGGCAATCATCCTTATCGTTGTTGCTACCCAGGCCGGAATTCCGCTCTCGAGCAGTAACGCAATGATCGGAGGCCTGATGGGGGCCGGTGTCGCAGTCGGAGGGATCGGAGCGGTCATCCTCCCTGGCGGGGAAACCATCGTTCACGTCATACTCTTTGGACTGGCCGGTGCCATTGCAGGTGCTCTCGTCCTCGCTGCACTGACTGCATCATTAGGTGCGGACGTGCGTCTCGGTGTAGTCATAGGTGCGATCTGCGGGGGGGCATTGATCATTCCGGTCCTGATGGTAGCGGGCATACTGAAACTGTCGGGTCTGCTGGTTGTCGTACTCTTTATTTTTATTTCACCCATCCTCGGGATGGTATCGGCATTTCTGTTAGATATTATCATTACCCACATCTTCCGCCACTCCCGCCAGCACCGGATGAAACGGATCTTCCAGCCGCTCCATGTCCTCTCCTGCCTTCTCCAGGCAGCCACCCATGGGGGAAACGACGGCCAGAATGCCGTGGGCCTAATCACGGCCCTGCTGGTGGCGTCAGGTATCCTCGCAAGCTTTACGGTGCCGCTCTGGGTCATCCTCGCTGCCGCCATTGCCATTGGCCTTGGCACCTGTTTCGGCGGGTGGCAGGTCGTCGAAAAGATGGCCCGCGAGATCACGAAGATCCGACCGTATCAGGGGTTCTGTGCAGCCACAGCCAGCAGCGGGACGCTCGTCATGGAGACGCTGTACGGCATTCCCGTCTCCTCGACGCATGCGATCAATGGTGCGATCGTCGGGGTAGGAGCGACACGGGGAAAGGATGCGGTCCAGTGGAGGGTTGTCCGGGAGATGATGATCGCATGGGTCATCACCATTCCGCTGGCATTTGTATGCGCCTTTGCCGGTTTCCAGCTCTTCTCGCTGATCCTCCCGCTCATTGGCATGGCCTGATGGCAGGAAATGATCAAACATTACAACAGATTGAGAATATGATGAATCCGGGACTCACAGGTTTTGGGTATATTATTTCTTCAGATCCCGGAAATACCGGCAATATTCCGTGATCACGCATTCACTGCACAGCGGTTTCTTCGCATCGCAGGTAGTCCGGCCGTGGGCGATGAAGACATCGGTGACATCCCCCCACAGGTCCCGCGGAAATAAGGCCATGAGATCGTGCTCGATCACACTGACATTATCAGTATCCGAGAAGCCAATCCGCTGTGCCAGCCGGCGGACATGGGTATCGACCGCAATACCCTCGTTCCTGCCCAACGCATGGTATAGTACAATATTCGCAGTTTTGCGCCCCACGCCCGGTATCGTGAGAAGTTGCTCCATCGACTCCGGGACAGTACCACCGAATGTCGAGATGAGAGCCTGCGATGCGGCGATGATGTTCTTCGCCTTCGCGTGATAGTAGCCGAGGCTGTGGATGATCGGCTCCACGTCCTCAACCTTCGCCTTCGCGAGTTTTGCAGGGGCAGGGTATTTTGAGAAGAGCGGTTTTTTCACTTTGAGGACGGCCCTGTCAGTCGTCTGGGCGGAGAGGATGGTGAGAATGAGCACTTCGAACGGTGATCCCCGGGCAACGGTCTCGGGCGACTCCCGTGCATCAGGATAGCGTTTAATGAGGAGAGAATAGATCCGTGTAGCGTCCTGTTTTTTCATGACTCAATGGGGTAGGGCGGATTCGAACCGCCGTCAAAGCGTCCCAAACGCTCTAGGATGGACCAGGCTACCCTACTACCCCGCGCCATCATACCTGTGCCGGGAAAATAAAAATAGGTAGTGGTAGTGGAAGGATAGAAGAGAGAAACCGCTCATGACATTCTGAGTGAACACCACTATTTTTTCCGGATGGTGTAGCGTTAAACCTTTGGGCGAGGGCTCCCCGCCTCAGGGCCCTTCCGGGGCACGGCGGGGCAGGGAGGTTTTTTAGGATTAGTATTTGAGCCGCCGCGGGGAGACAATCGTCGCATCAGCGAGGATTGGCTGGAGAAGAATCCGTGAGGATTCTTCGACTGTGCCCTGTCGGGGGCGGCGGCATATATCGCATATGGGGGTATGGAGGCATTAGCCCCCATGAAAATACAAGTTCATATTTCGCAAAGGGACAAAACCAAAATGATATTTAAAAATTTCACCAATCACAACGGCAGTGGCTTCTTCTTCCCGTCAGAGACCACCGTGCCGGTAAATTTTCCTTTGAGGATCGCGTTTGTTAGGTTCTTTGGTTCGCGCCCGTCAAGGACAACAAGCGGAATGTGGCTCCGCTCCACGACACGGGCGGCAACCACATCGAGCACGTTATTGGAACCGGCACCAAGAGCCAATGCGCCCACGATCTCCAGCAGTTTTTTGGGTGTCATCTCGTCAAACCGGGTCGCCCCGGGGTCCTTCCCCGGGTCGGCAGTATAGATCCCGTCAACCGAGGTCGCGTTGATGAAGACCGAAGCCCCGACCCGCTCGGAGAGGACCGCTGCGACCGCATCGGTTGTCTGGCCCGGGGTGATACCACCCATCACGACGATCTTGCCGGACTCTCCGAACTTCTTTGCCTCTGCATGGCTCTCCGCGACTTTCGGGTAGGCGTCCTCGCCAAGTGCCGCGATCAGCATCGTTGCATTCAACCGGGTGATCAGAATACCGACTTCGTCTGAGGTGCCCTCGTCGATCCCCAGTTCACGCGTGATGCTGATGTAGCGCCGGGCCTCACCGCCGCCCCCGACCACCACGTAGAGTCGGTGCTTTTTTGCGATCTTTTTCAGTACAGGGACGTATTCCCTGATGGTATGGTTTTCAAGGGACGGGATCAGGATGGAACCGCCCAGCGAGATGACGACCTTCTTCATTGCACTAGTTTTTGTACCGGATGCTCATATAGAGTTGTTGACCATGTTCTACTGCCCGGTCTGCAAGAGCCAGGAGATCTACCCGGTCGCCGGGGGATATCTCGGCCAGGTCTATGCCTGCAAGAAGTGTAAATACCGAGGGTCGTTTGTCCTTGAGATCGACGAGGACAGTGCAGTTCCGGAAGAGGCAGACAAGGAGTAACAAAAACCCGGAATATCCCTGATAAGGAGGCCTGTTGATGCACGAGGCACGCCAGTATAAAAAGACGGAGAACAATACGGCGACATGTTCCCTCTGCAACCACAGGTGCGTGATCAAGGAGGGAAAGCATGGGATCTGCGGGGTCCGGATCAATGAGAAGGGGACCCTGTATGCCGGGACGTACGGGAAGATCAGCGCAGAGGCTGTCGATCCGATCGAGAAGAAACCGCTCTTTCACTACCTCCCCGGGACCATGTCCTACTCACTGGGCAGCGTCGGGTGCAACTTTCACTGCCAGCACTGCCAGAACTGGCACATCTCCCGGGCAGAGCTCGACTCTGAACATCTCCGCTCACTTTCGCCGGAAGAGGGGGTGAGCCGGGCGATCGGCAGCGGCTGCCGGAGCATCTCGTGGACCTACAACGAGCCGACCATCTGGCACGAATATACCCTCGACATGGGCACGCTCGCCCGTGCACGGGGGCTTGGCACCTGTTACGTGACCAACGGGTATATCACCGAGGAGGCCCTGCGGGAACTCTCGCCCATGCTCGGTGCGTTCCGGGTGGACCTGAAAGCCTTCACGGACGATTTTTACAAAAAGATCTGCGGGGCGCGTCTCCAGCCGGTGCTCGACTCCTCGGTCCTTGCCCGGGAACTCAGGCTTCATGTCGAGACCGTGACACTCGTCATCCCCGGCCTGAACGACAGCATGGAGGAACAGGAGCAGCTGATCCGCTGGGTGATCGAGCACCTCGGGCCCGATACCCCGATGCACTTCTCGGCGTTCCACCCGGATTACAAGATGACCGACCTGGGGGGAACGCCGGTTGCAATGCTCGAAAAGATCTACACCCGGGCCAGGGAACTCGGGCTCCGGTTCCCGTACCTCGGCAATGTGTACCACCACCGGTACGAGAACACGTACTGCCCTGCCTGCGGCGCAACCCTGATCGAGCGCCAGGGCTTTTCGAGCCGGTTCCGGGACCTTGACGGGACGCAGTGCGGGAAATGCGGTGAAAAGATCGGGATCGTGACCCATGTCGGATGATACCCGTGCAGAGAGCCGGTTCATTGCAGACCGCATGCTTGGCACCCTGACCCGTTACCTCCGGTTCATGGGATACGACACGCCGAGTGCAAACGGCCTTGCGGAAGGGAACACAAAAGAGGACACGCTCCTCCTCGACATTGCCGTGCAGGAACATCGTATCCTCCTGACCCGGGATGCTGAACTCGCCCGTCGCGGGAAAGATCACGCGGTCTTCGTCCGATCCGGAGACGTGATGGAGCAGGTGCAGCAGCTGATCGATAACGGGCTCATCGAGCGGCGGCTCACCATGAGCCGGTGCTCGCTCTGCAACACGTTGCTGCGGGATGCCCGTGCTGGTGAGATCGATGCCGCGGAGTATGCGCCACGGGACAGGGACGGGCTGGTATTCTTCTGGTGCAATCACTGCCGGAAACTGTACTGGAACGGGTCGCACGGGAAACATCTGGAGGAGCGGATCGGCAGAGAATTAAAGAACAGATGACGCAGGTTCCGGATACATGCCCTCCCGCAATCTCCATTATCTTCCGCCACCATATCGTCAATCGGGATCAGGTGATGAGCGGATGAACAGGAAAATCCTCAAATGGTCGTTGGACCTTGCCATGGGCATCACATTCGTGATCTGTTTTGTAACCGGTCTTCTGAAATTCACGCTGTTGCTACGGCTGACCGGGCTGAACGGACTCGTCCTGCCGTCTGCTTTTATTTCAGATCTGCATGACTGGTCCGGCATTCTTCTCGGGTTGCTGGTCTTCGTCCACCTCTCCCTGAACCGGAACTGGATCATTTCCATGGCCAGGCAGGTAATAAAAGGTGCACCAACAGATAACTGATCCTTTTTGCAGGCATATCGCTTTGGGGAAAAAATCAATTCCCGGAGAAACTGCTGTTGAGGTCCCCGGAATCTGAATACCCACGCTGCTCCCAGTAGCCCCGGTACGAGGGGTCATCTGAGAGTTCAATTTTTTCGATCCACTTGATCCACTTGTACCCCCACTTGTCCTCGGCAACAAGCTGGAAGGGGTACCCCCGTTCCACCGGCATGGTAACATTGTTCATCCGGTATGCCATGATGATGTCCCGCTGCGTGAAGTAGGTGAGTGGGAACGAGGTGGTATAGCCGTCACGGGCGGTGAAGATCACGGTGTTTGCCCGTGGATCTGCCCCCGCGTCAGCGATGAGGTCCCGGACGAGCACCCCCTCCCAGAGGATCGTGGCATCCCAGCCCTCGACACAATGGAGGGTGACCACCTTCGAATAATGGGGATACTTCGCAAGCACCTCATCGTAGGTGTATACCACCGTCCGGTTGGTCAGGCCCGTCACGGTCAACCGGTAATCCGAGATGTTGATGTGCTGGGGTCCCGCAATAGAATTTTCCCGGAAATCGTTGACAGAGGAGAGGTCCTTTCCCTGGTATGACCGTATCTCGACCGGGGCGAGCGGGTACGGGCTGCCCGGGGCCGGTGCAGCGGATGGCCCCCGCACGACGACAAGAGCCACTGCAATGACGGCAATAAGAACAATGACAACTGCCGCAAGCCTGCCTGTATTCATACAGGGGAAATGGGTGCTCCGGTTCAAAAAGGATTGGATAGGGGCAGAGGGGGAGGCAGGCTGCTTTCAGATCGCCCCGACGACAGCCTTGTAAAATTCCTCTGATGCAGTGCGTTCGATCCAGGGGCGGTGGCCGCATTTTTCCAGGAGCACGAAACGGAAATCCGGAAGTACCTTTGAGAGGGGGTCGTTCACGCCTTCGGCCGGGTGTGGGTCCCAGTCGCCATGGATTGCAACCACCGGGCACCTGATGGCCTGTGCCATCTGGAGGAGGATCTGTTTCTGCCGCAGTTCGCACGCCTCGTCCCAGACCCCCCTGAAGACATCGTACTGGCAGTGGAATCCTTCGTCCGGTACATTCACCGGGTCATAGGCATCTGCGCGGGCAAGCAGGAGACCGAGCCGGGCAAGGAGGTCATTCTTATTGGCAGTACCCGGATCAGCGATCTGTGCAAGCAGCTCCTGTGCTTCAGCCTGGCCTTTTTTATGGAGACGTTTCATCCGGGTCTGGGTGATCGCGGCGGCGTACTGTTCCTCAAAGGGCGGGCTGCTGACAAGGATCAGTTTTTTGACCAGTGCCGGGTAACGGGCGGCAAGCAGGAAGGAAAGGAATGCACCCCACGAGAATCCCACGAGCGTCACGGGTACTGTGCCGTGCTCCAGGAGCACCGAGCGGAGCTCCTGGACCTGCCCGTCCAGTGTGGTCTCGGTCTGGAATGGTTCAAGCACGCCCTTTACTGCTGAAAGCTCGCGGGCCAGCGGTGCCACCTCGCCGGGAGCCCCCGGGCCCCCGTGGATCACTGCCACGGAATATGGCCCGTGTCCCCATTTCCGTACCGGTGTCATACAGATAACCGGTTACCCTGCCGGAGTATAAATTGTCCCCGGTCCGGGAATGGATACACGAGAAAGAGGGCCGGTCCCCGGGCCTTACCGGCTTTTTTCATCAGCACAAGCAGCCCGTCAAGGATGAACCGGCATACCGGTCAGAGTTCCTTCTCAATCTCGTTTTTGATCCGGTCGAGCGTGATCCGGCCGATCTTCGTCACCCTGCCATTGACAAGGACCATGGGGATCGGGGGATATTCGCGCTCGATGATGGTCTTGATCCGTTCGGGTACACCGTTGTCAACCAGGGTCAGTGTGAGGTCTACCCGGTTGCCGTAAGTCTCCAGAAGCACTTTTTTGAGTTCATTGAATGCATCGATCAGTTTTCCCGAGAGATAGCAGCCTGAAAGCCCGCAGGTGCGGTCCTCATCGCAGGGAAAGGGAGAACAGTCTGAGGTATTCAGGCCTACGATCTCGACATGAACGATTCCTGCCATACCCTCAATTTTGGTCAGGAGAGTATTTGAAGAATGCCTGCCGTTCCATCAGGAAGGGCAGGCAGGAGAAGAATTGCACAGCAATTCTTGGACTTGTTGAGGGTCGAAGACCCGAGACAGGAGAATCGGGGAGGTTCATTAGAACCTCCACGATGAGAAGTGAGGCTGAAAGCCGAACTTCGAAGAGCCGTCAGGCTCTTCGACCAATTCGAAACTTGAGAGCCACCCAAAGAAAAAATAAGATTAGATGAACCGTTCAAACCGGTCTTTTTTCGCCTTGCAGATCGGACAGATGCCCGGAGGTTGTTCTCTCGCGCAGAGATACCCGCAGACTTTGCACCGCCAGACCGGGAGCGGGAGGGCGAGGGCAGGTAATGGACCGGACGGGAAGGTCGGGACTGTCATCTCCTTCTTCTTTCCGCGTTCCGCGCGGGGTGGCCGGCGCTCGGGAACCGGCGCTGCCGGTTTTGTCCCGTTCGCTATTGCCTCGTTGACGTAAAGGGCACAGTAGCAGGCCCCGTACTCCTCAATATCCGCGTCGCGGTAATCACAGGGGCAGATGATATCCAGGTCTTCCTCTTTTTTTCCGGACGCCAGGCGGCAGGGACAGGCCCGGTACCCGTACCGCTGTTCGTTCCGGAGCAGTCCCCGGACCAGGTTTTTCGAAAATTCCGCATCCGTATTGAGAAGGTAGCCACCAGCGGTCGCCTCCTTTTTCAGGAGCTCGTGCACCCGCTCAACATCCAGCTCGTTGATTCCCGTGAAGTTCATGCACCAAGGGCCTCCCGTATCTCCTGCTCGCGGAACCCGATGATCACCTTGTTATTGTCGATGACGAGCGTGGGAAAAGAGCCGTTCGGATTGAACTTTTCTACCACGTTCATGACGTCATCCTGCTCCTTTCCCTCCAGGAGGTCGACATAGGCATAATCGAATTCAACGCCCATCTGGCGCAGGAGTTCTTTGGTCTTTGCGCACCACCCGCAGGTGGAGAGTGCATACAGCATGATTTTTCCCTGGTTCTTCCCGTTCACGTGTTCAACTGCCATGAAAAATCCACTTCTCAGGTATTTGAAAGGAGATTGCGGTAAATACTATTTATAACCGGGGATCGTGTGCTAAGAAAGCCTGAAGGAAAAAAGGTGATGGGAAAGACCATCACTTGTTCTTCATGATGATCCCGACATCCTCGAGAAGGGCCTGGAGATCTTCCTCGTGCTCGACTTCCGGGGAAAGGATGGTAAGGAACATATTATACGAAACCGGGTCCTCGTCCCGGGTCTTTTTCATGAGGGCGTTGCAGGTCTTGATCGCACACTGTTCGCCCTTGATGTTCTGTTCCGGCACCTTGACGATGAAGGGGTCGTCCGGCGCGTCATACCCGCAGTTGGTGAGCTTGTACCAGTCCTGCGGCCGGAAAACCACCAGCGCCGGCAATGCGGATCTCCCGCTGCCCGTGCAGACAGGACAGCAGATGGTACCTGCATTATCGTTAATAACTATTCAGGCACATTAGATATGGAAATCATGAAGGCTGTGCTGGGTCTCGAGGACGGACAATACGTCGTGGGAGAGGGTTTTGGGGTCGAGGGGGAGACCGCCGGTGAACTGGTGTTCAATACCCAGATGACCGGTTACATGGAGTCCCTCACCGACCCGAGTTATTTCGGCCAGATCCTGATGTTCACGTTTCCGCAGATTGGCAACTATGGTGTCGACCGGCAGAATTTCCAGAACGAAAAGGTCTGCGCACTCGGATGCATCACCAAAGAGATCTGCGAAAAACCCGCTGCACAGCCTTCTATCAGATCCTTTTTTGAGGAGAACAACCTTCTTGGCATGGCCGGTGCCGATACCCGTGCCCTGACCATCAAGACCCGGGTCCACGGCACGATGCGGGCAGCCTTGGTCACCGGCAGCGATGACGGAGACCATGCCGTGACACTCGCACGCAGGACGCCGACGATCTGCGATATTGTGCCCATCCCGGAAGTCTCCTGTAAACAGCCGTACCGCGTGCAGGGAAGCGGAAAACGGATCGCTGTCATCGATCTCGGGATAAAGAAGAACATGCTCATCAGCCTCTCAAAACGCGGGGCAGATCTCCATGTCTTCCCGTATAATGTCACGGCGGACAAGGTACTGGCCTGCAAACCCGATGCGCTGTTTGTCAGCAACGGCCCGGGAGACCCCAAGCAGGCGACCGATGCAATACGATGCATCAGGGAACTGCTCGGACACCTGCCGATCTTCGGGATCTGCATGGGCAACCAGGTAGCAGCGCTTGCACTGGGGGGCGATACCTACAAGCTCAAGTTCGGGCACCGGGGTGCAAACCAGCCGGTGCGCTTCAGGGACGGCAGGATCTTCATCACGACCCAGAACCACGGGTTTGCAGTCGATGCGGATTCGCTCCCGAAAGGCTCGAAGGTGACCTATACGAATGTCAACGACGGCACGGTGGAGGGGTTCGAGAACGAGGACCTGTGCCTCACGACCGTCCAGTTCCATCCCGAAGCACATGGGGGGCCGAGGGATACGGAAGCGCATTTCTTTGACTCGCTGTTCCGGAGGATTGCCTGAATGCCGCGGAGGACTGACATCAAAAAAGTCCTGTTGATCGGATCAGGGCCCATCCAGATCGGGCAGGCAGCGGAGTTTGACTTCTCAGGGTCGCAGGCCTGCAGGGCACTCCGTGAAGAGGGGATAAAAGTTGTCCTGGTCAACTCCAACCCGGCAACCATCATGACGGACCCGGAGATGGCGGACGAGATCTATATCGAACCCCTCCGGGCGAACATCATTGCCAAGATCATCGAGAAGGAAAAGCCGGACGGGATCCTCTCCGGCATGGGCGGCCAGACCGCCCTGAACCTTACTGCCGAACTTGCCGAGATGGGAGCACTTAAAGGAGTGGAGATCCTGGGCACACCGCTTGAGGCAATTTACAAGGGAGAGGACCGGCAGAAATTCCGCGACCTCATGAGAGAGATCGGGGAGCCCGTGCCAAAGAGCGTAATCCTCAATTCCCTGACCCAGGTCGACGAGGCGATCAAGGAGATCGGTCTCCCTGCGATCGTCCGTCCTGCCTATACCCTTGGCGGTGCGGGTGGTGGCATTGGCAAGACGCGGGAAGAGCTGATCAGGATTATCGAACTCGGACTCTCCCGCTCCCGCATCCACCAGGTACTGATCGAAGAGAGCGTCATGGGCTGGAAGGAGATCGAGTTTGAGGTCATGCGGGATGCAGCGGATACCTGCATCATCGTCTGCGGCATGGAGAACGTCGACCCGATGGGCATCCATACCGGGGAGAGCGTTGTCGTTGCCCCGATCCTCACCCTCCGTGACGACGAGTACCAGATGATGCGCAGTGCGGCGATCCGCATTATCCGGGCGCTCGACGTCCAGGGGGGCTGCAATGTCCAGTTCGCGTTCTGGGACGGGGACTACCGCGTCATCGAAGTGAACCCCCGCGTTTCCCGCTCCTCTGCCCTCGCCTCCAAGGCAACCGGGTATCCCATCGCCCGGGTGGCGGCCAAGATTGCCATCGGCCTGCGCCTCGATGAGATCACCAACACGGTAACCGGCTGTACTCCCGCATCGTTCGAACCAACGATTGATTACATCGTGGTCAAGGTCCCCCGCTGGCCATTTGACAAGTTCAAGGGAGCCGACCGGACCCTCACGACCTCCATGAAGAGCACCGGGGAAGTTATGGCGATCGGCAGAACCCTTGAAGAAGCCTTTATGAAGGCAAAACGGTCGCTTGACACCGATGTCCGGACCCACACGAGCCCGAGCGAGGTCCGCATGATCCTCTCCCGTCCCACCGACGAGCGGTTCCACTGCCTGTTCGATGCCTTCCGGCTGGATTTCACCCTCGACGAGATTACCCAGCTCACTTCAATCACCCCGTTCTTCCTGGAAAAGATCAAAAATATCGTCGAACTTGAAAAACACCTCGCACAGCAGTGCGATGCTGCCGATATCCTTGCCGCCAAAAAATACGGGTTCTCCACTGCTGAGATCGCGAAGATTACGGGTAAACCCTTCGAAGAGATCGAGACCATTGCCGGCCTGCCATCCTACAAAATGGTGGACACCTGCGCCGCAGAGTTCCCGGCAAGCACCCCATACTTCTACTCGACACGGGAGGCGGTCTGCGAGATCATCCCGAGCACCACCCAGAAAGTCCTCATTCTCGGGTCAGGCCCAATACGCATCGGGCAGGGAATCGAGTTCGATTACTGCACGGTCCACGCGGTCCAGGCCCTGCGCGA
Organism: Methanoregula sp.; assembly: GCF_049510175.1. GTDB lineage: Archaea > Halobacteriota > Methanomicrobia > Methanomicrobiales > Methanospirillaceae > Methanoregula. The sequence goes on along the minus strand of NZ_JBEKZF010000002.1, from coordinate 344,656 downwards.
CGAAGGTGTGGAAGTACACATCGTCAACAACAACCCGGAAACCGTGTCGACAGACTTCGATACATCGGACCGGCTGTTTTTTGAGCCCATGCAGCTCGAGGACGTGACAAACATCCTCAGGAAAGACCATTATTTTGGCGTGATGGTCCAGTTCGGTGGGCAGAATGCCGTGAACCTGGCAGTTCCGATTGAGACTGAGATAAAACGGCTCGGCCTGAAGACCCGGATCCTTGGGACAAGCCCTGATGCGATGGATATCGCGGAGGATCGCGACCGGTTCAGCATCCTCCTCACGAAACTCAATATTCCCTGCCCGCCAAACAGCTCGGCCTATTCGGAGGCGGAGGCAAAGGCAAAGGCGGCACACATCGGCTACCCGGTTCTTGTCCGGCCGTCCTATGTCCTGGGAGGACGGGCGATGGAGATCGTCCACGATGAAAACGAACTCGAGACCTACATGAAAGAAGCAGTCCGGGTCAGTCGGAACCACCCGGTGCTGATCGACTCCTACCTCCAGAACGCCGTCGAGCTTGACGTGGACGCAGTCTGCGATGGCGAGGAGGTGCTTATTGGCGGCATCATGGAGCACATCGAGCAGGCCGGCATCCACTCGGGCGATTCCGCCTGCGTTATCCCGACCCAGTCGCTGTCACCTGCGGTCGTAGATACGGTCCGGGAATATACAAGGAAGCTCGCCCTCGGGCTCGGGGTTGTCGGCCTCGTCAACCTCCAGATGGCCGTCAAGGACAACGTGGTCTATATCCTTGAGGCTAACCCCCGTGCAAGCCGCACAGTGCCGTTCGTGTCAAAGGCAACCGGGATTCCCATTGCCAAGATCGCTGCGAAAGTCATGGTCGGAAAGAAACTGCGCGATCTCGGGTTCAAGGAGCGCGAGATCAAACATGTTGCGGTAAAAGAGGTGCTGCTTCCCTTCAACAAGCTCGCTGGCGTGGATACGGTCCTTGGCCCAGAGATGAAGAGCACCGGCGAAGTCATGGGTATCGATTACGATTTCGGGCTCGCGTTCTACAAGGCCTGCATCTCGGCTGACAACGAGCTGCCGCTCAAGGGGAATATCTTCATTTCCGTGAACATGGAGCAGAAAGACGAGGCCATACCGATTGCACGCAAGTTGCGCGATCTCGGCCTCACTCTCTACGGAACGGAGGGGACCGTGGACTACCTGCATGATGCGGGTGTGGAGGCAAACCTCGTGCGGAAGGTCCAGGAAGGGTCCCCCAATGTGCTTGATATGATGCGGCACGGGGAGATCCGGCTTATTATCAACACTCCCCAGGACAAGCAGTCCCGCCAGGACCACTACCAGATCATGCGTGCGGCAGTGGACTTCCAGATCCCCTATATTACGACCCTTCAGGCAGCGCGGGCTGCTGCACTTGCCATTGATGCCATCAAGCGCGAGAAAGTGACCCTTGAGCCAATCAGCCATTATCTGAAGTAATTGCGGAGTTATTGACAATATCTCTCATTTTTTGGGTTTTCTCCGGTTTTATTTTTGATTCCGCAGTTTATTGACCAGTAATGGATCTTTAGTAAATACACAAAAGAATTGAATATGCTTATATACCGAAATAACAAAAAAAGATGCATGAAGAAATTACTTGTTGTTCTTGCGATCCTGTTTATCGGGATTCTGCTTGCGGGATGCTCATCCCAACAGGCAGCACCTGTGGCCACACCAACGCCAACCGCAGCTCCAGCTATAAATGCAACAGAGGTCCCAACCACGGTCCCGACCACCGCAGTTGTCGTTGTGGTCAACAAGACCGCCAACGCAACACCGACCGCAACGCCGACACCGGTACCTACCTACACGATCACATTCACTCAGGACCTGACCATTGTCCCGGATGCAACAGCATACGTAAAGGCCGGAACGAAGGTTATCTGGGCGAACACCGATCCGTACAAGCCCCACAGCATCCAGGCAAACAATGTCCAGACCAGTGCATACTTTGGCGGTATGAACCCCGTCGTGGTACCGTATGGAAAGACCTATGAAGCAACCTTTGACAAAGTCGGGGTGTACGATTACACAACAGGACCCTACCAGCCACAGACAGAAGGAAAGATCGTAGTCCAGTAAAAACACGATACCGGGTTCAGGAACCAACACCTGAACAACTTTTTTAGTTCTTTACCTTCTTCTTCATAATCCTTGTCAGGAGTCGGGTTATCCATGAGTCTGCCCCCTGAACATATATGCAGTTAATGCCAATAATTACAGCATTATTACCAGAATGGAGTGAATCATGGGAAAAGGCACCATTGTTCTTGCATATTCCGGCGGGCTTGACACCTCGATCTGCATCCCGCTCCTAAAGGAACGTTACGATTATGACCGAGTCGTCACGGTGGCGGTGAATGTCGGCCAGCGCGATGAGGAGATAGAGGTCGCAACAAAAAAAGGCAAAAAATTTGCAGACCGCCATTATACCATCGACGCCCGTGAAAAATTTGTTGCTGAACACCTGTTCCCCGCGATCCGGGCAAATGGTTCCTACGAAGGATATCCCATGGGTACCTCTCTTGCCCGTCCCCTTATTGCTGAAGAAGTCGTAAAAATTGCACATAAGGAAGGGGCGACTGCGATAGGACACGGGTGTACCGGTAAAGGAAACGACCAGCTCCGGTTTGATGTTATCATCCGTAGTGCCGGCCTTGATGTCGTCGCTCCGATTCGCGAACTTAACCTCACCCGTGACTGGGAGATCGATTATGCAAAACAGCATAATATCCCGGTGCCGGTCAGGAAGGAGAAGCCCTGGAGCATGGACGAGAACTGCTGGAGCAGGAGCATCGAAGGCGGGAGGCTCGAGGACCCCGCATACCACCCGCCGGAAGAGATCTACCTCTGGACCATCTCACCGGAGAAAGCGCCGGCGAAACCGGAGCAGATCACCCTGACATTCAGGGAGGGTATTCCCGTTGCGCTGAATAAAAAGAAGTACGCAGGGTACGACCTGATCCAGAAACTGAATGTGCTCGCCGGAAAGCACGGGATCGGGCGCAATGACATGATCGAGGACCGTATCCTCGGGCTCAAGGCCCGCGAGAATTACGAACACCCCGCCGCGACTGTCATCCTTGCCGCCCACCGTGACCTTGAAAGCATCACCCTCACCCGGCAGGAACTTGTGTTCAAGCGGATGGTGGACGACAAATGGTCCGAGCTCGCCTACAAGGGCCTGATCTACGAACCGCTCTATGCAGCCCTGAATGCATTCATCGACACCACCCAGAAACGGGTGAACGGTACCGTGGACCTCGAACTGTACAAAGGTAGTGTACGGGTGCTGGGCAGGACGTCTCCTGATGCAATCTATTCCGATGACCTTGTCTCTTTCGACAGTGCATCCATCGACCAGTGCCATGCGATCGGTGTCTCACAGTACTTCGGGATACAGGCCCGCATGGTAAAGCAGATGCAGAAAAAGAAGATGCAGAAAAAGAAAAAATAATCCCTCCTTTTCTGCCCTATCTCCACGTGGGGGTTTATGCCGGCAATCGTGATGGAGGCCGGCCATCCTTTTTGATTATGTCACCCGTGATGATCGTTTCTTCTCTTGAGAGCCGCCTGTACAAAATAGAAAATTATATTGAGTGACAGACAAGATTCGGAGTATATGTGCGCCAGTTTTTTTTCCCGCTTTACAAAACCCAGACCGCATATTGTGGAGAGCCCGCCACCCCCCTCCATCACCCATGGCGCAGGCATGAATATCCCTGAATATAAAAACAAACCCTATTTTATCGTTGGATCCGTGGAGATGGGCAATACAACGACAAAGTGCATCCTTACCGGTGTGAACCTCGAGACCGGGATGTCCTATGTCATCAATAAAACCGTCAGCATGAGCCGGGACATACGCCCCCCGAAACCGGGTGAGACAATTTTTGGCGCAACGCTTGACGGGACCGAGCTGACCCGTGAGGCAGTAACGGAGCTTGTGCGGGATACCCTGATCAAATGCCATAAGGACGCCCACCTGAGTATTAAAGACGAACTGGATTTTGTTGTCCGCAGTACCGGCGTCGTTGCCGAGATGGAGTCCCCGGACCAGGTGGGAGACTTTGTGATTGCCCTCGCAAACGGGTGCCTCATTGCCGGGGTGCCGCCCCGTAAAATGACGCCCCCGATGTCAAAGGAGAACCAGTCCCAGAAACTCCAGCCGTTCAGCTTTGCAGACAAGGTGGTATTTGTCGGCGCTGTTGCGGGCGTGATCCCCCCGCTCGGCTCGACCGGCGTCGAGATGGTGGCAAACGAGATGGAGGGTGAGCTTGCGATGGCGGGGATCAAGGAAGGGGCGAAATGGACCCCGGTCGATTTCCGCAATCCCTGTGTCACGATCGATTTTGGCACAACGCTTGACGGGCGGATAACAAGCGATGTACCTCGGGATGCAATTAATCCCTTCGCAAAAACTGTTGGAAACTTCTGCGGTCTTGCCGGTGCTATTCCGGATGCCATTGTGCGGGGGACCGGCCTTGTCCATGAGCGGACGGGCACTGCGCTCGATATCTTTGGTGAACAGAGTATCTCTGGCGGACTGTTCAGTAAGGGTAACCGGAAGGTTGTGGACGAGTACCTAAGACGCTGCAATGAGTATATCGACATCCGCATCGTTCCACCCGAACGGAACCGGTTCGGGCGTGTACCCGTCAATGCCCGGATCGCAAAGGAATCGGGTGTCGCGATGATCGGTTGCGACTGCGGGGAGAACAGCAGCGAGCTTCCCAAACTTGTTGAGATCGGTGCTGAGATTCACAAAAACTATTCGATGTCGACCCTGAACGAAGTGGTCGACCGGGTCTGCACCCGCATGGCGCTGCGCCTGATCGATGTTGCCGTCGAAGAGGGGCTTGTCCTGAAAAATTCATCGATCGGTTTTACCGGCAGGGCGGCCATCTCCGGGCGAAAACCGGAATTAATCCTCGAGGGAATTACCGAGCGGAACCTCTTCGACGACCCCGTCGACCACGTTGTCTTTGTCGATGACGGGCTCGCACGTGGCGCGGCACTCATGGGACGCTGCATGAACTCGCTGGGAAAGCCCAAAAACCCGATCGGCGGCGTCCGCGGGGGCCCATGTATTATGAGCCGGCGGATCAAGATAGGTAAATGAAACTGGTGAAAGAACATGGCAGAAAACGAACAGCTGTACGATATACTCATCCCTCCCGGCGTACCCCAGAAACTTATTGTTGATATATCGAAAAAATTTGACGTTAAAGTTGTCGAGCGCATGGAAAAACTCAAGTTCGCCAATATGGAGGGCGACGAGCGGGAACTGCTTGCGTTCCGGGGAAAACTGGACGTAGTCCGGAACGTTGAGAAATACATGCTCGAACAGCTGAAAGTATTCATTGACAAATAATAAGATTTTGTATTTTTTTATTGCATTTTTAATGTTGTAGAAACTTTATAACGTGGTTATATTTTCAGCAATAACGAGTGTGACCCCCACTCTCCCCCAGAGGGGGGAGGCATCCCGAGGGGAGCGCTCCTTGACCCCCTTTTCCGCAGGAAGTCTTTTCACCCCTCTGAAGGACCACGTAATATTGGGGATTTCCGGCAACGGATCGGTAACTGAAAGTTGGAAACCTCCCTGCCCCGCCGTGCCTCGAAGTTCTCACGAACTTCTCGATTTCGTGGTTCCGATGAACCACTCAATCCCCGGAGAGGCCCTGAGGCGGGGAGCCCTCGCATCATTCACAGCACGTTTTATTTTTTCAGCAACCTGACGAGGAGCGCCTTCTGGGCGTGGAGACGGTTCTCTGCCTCGTCCCATACGAGGCTCTGGCCACCCTCCATCACTTCATTCGAGATCTCTTCACCGCGGTGAGCCGGCAGGCAGTGCAGGACGCGGGCATCCGGAGACGCATGCTTCATGAGCGGCGCATCGACCGTATAGTTCCTGAAGATCTTCATGCGCTCTTCTTTTTCACCTTCATCACCCATCGAGATCCACGTATCCGTAACAATGACCTGCGCATCCTTCACTGCTTTTTCCGGCTCCCGTACAAGGGTCACGTTCCCACCGAGGGAGTGCGCCTTCGCAACGATATCCTCTGCCGGCTCGTAGCCCTTGGGTGTCGAGACCGTGACATCCAGGCCGGTGAGGACGGTTGAGAGGATCAGGGAATTGCATACATTGTTCCCGTCGCCGACCCAGGCGACCTTGAGGCTTTCGGTTGACCCGAAATTCTCCTGAATGGTCATAATATCAGCAAGGAGCTGGCAGGGATGTTCGAGATCGGAAAGCCCGTTGATCACGGGGATTGTCGCATACTTTGCATACTCCTCGATCGTGCTGTGCTTGTAGGCCCGGATCATCATCCCCGACACATACCGGGATGCTGCCCGTGCGGTGTCGCGGATCTCCTCGCCCCTCCGGATCTGCATGTCGCGGGCGTTCAGGAAGAGGGCATGTCCCCCCAGCTCGTTCATCCCGACCTCGAACGAGATGTGCGTCCGGGTAGATGATTTCTCGAAGATCATGGCAAGGGTCTTGCCGGCAAGCAGCGGGTGAGTGGTCCCCTCCTTCTTCTGTCGCTTGAGCTGGTGCGCTTCTGAGAGCAGCTGTTTGAGCTCGAGCTCGTTGATATCAAGAATGGAAATAAAATCCTTTTTCATCGCAGCTCCTTCATATGGGCAATACGCCGTTCCAGTAACTCCTTTGTCCCGATATCCCTGCGGTGGCGCACCCGCCCTTTGACCCCGGATGCTGCCAGTTCGGCGGCCCGTTCCGCGTGCTCCAGTGTCTCACCGACGCCGACAAAGGCAAGAGTCCGCGAAGTCTGGGTGACGAGCCCACCGTCGTTCTTCTCGACATTCGCATAGTAGAGGAGTGCATCGCTGTGGGGACCGACCGTTATTACATCACCTGCATGGGGTGACGCGGGATACCCTTCCGGGACCAGGTACTTGCAGACCGTGGCCTGCGTATCAAAGGACACGTGAGATGGCAGGAGTGTGCCTTCGGTAATATGGTGCACGATCTCTGTCAGGTCCGAGGTCAGCAGGGTGAGGACGTTCATTGCCTCAGGGTCCCCGAACCGGGCATTGAACTCGATCACCTTGGGGCCCTGTGCCGTATTCATGAACTGGCCGTAGAGTATTCCCTTGTAGGGCTGACCGGTCCTTTCCATGGCAGCCACCACGGCCTTCATGATCTCAATTGCTTTCCGGTAATCGGATGAGGTCACGAACGGGAGCATGTGATCCGGCATTGAATACGAACCCATCCCCCCGGTGTTCAGCCCGATGTCTCCCTCGAATGCCCGCTTGTGGTCCTGCACGAGCGGCATGGGGATGAGATGAGTGCCGTCAACGAAAGCCTGGAGGGTGAACTCCTCTCCGATGAGGCGCTCCTCGAGCACGGCCTCCCCGTGTAAGGATTTGACATACTCGATCGCCCCGTTCCGGTCCACCTGCTCGCCCATGATCCGGACACCCTTCCCCCCGGTGAGCCCGATCGGCTTGACGACAAGGTCGCCTTCATAATTTTTTATGAAATCCAGGGCTTCGGGAGCGGAATGGAAGACCCGGTACTTCGGGCATCCCTCAATGGCGTGACGCTCCATCATGTCCCGGCAGAATGCCTTGTCCGTCTCGATCCGGGCTGCCGATTTCACCGGCCCGACACAGGGTATGCCAACTGCCTCAAGAGCATCCACGATCCCTGCTTCGAGCGGGGACTCCGGACCGATGAATGCAGAATCCACACCGTTCTCCCGGGCAAATGAAACGATCCGGGGGATCTCAGTCTCTTTTAAGAGCAGCACGTTTTCAGCGATACCATCTATACCGGGATTGCGTTTTGCCATGACGGAGATGATCGTCGTCGTTTTGTTGCGGGCAAGGGCTGCGGCTATCGCATGCTCTCTCCCACCCCCGCCCACAACAAGAATCTTCATAGTACCATCCTAGTGTACGCTGTGAATAAAAATTCCTTACTCTTTTAAGAGTTCGTGTAACCTGACGAGCGGGATGAGCCGGACGCCGTGAGTCGCCAGCATCGCTTCCGCCCCCTGCTCCCGGTCGACAACGGTGACGACCCGGTCCACCCGGGCACCGGCAGCACGGAGGGCATTGATCCCGTAGAGGGCCGAACCACCGGACGTGGTCACGTCCTCGACCAGCAGGACCTCCCGGCCCTTCACATCCCCGATGATTACATCCTTCTTGCCGTGGCCCTTTTCCGAGGCGCGTATGACCGCGTAGGGCTTTTTCTTCGCGAGGGATGTGGCGACGCACAGCGGGACCCCTCCCACGGCAATACCGGCAACCACATCGAATGCGTGGGATGATGCAATGGCGTCTGCAACCGCCGACAGGAGTGCCGGGCGGGTTACCGCTGTTTTCACATCGATATAGTACGGGCTTTTCGCACCGGATGCAAGGGTGAAATCCCCGAATTCGATGGCCCCGTACCGGATGAGCATCTCTGCAAGGGTATTCTTTACCATGGTACCTCCTTGACTTTCAACAGATAACCGATGATATTCACGGCACGGTGGAGCAGGGGCGTGAGAATCAAGATACAGATGAACGCCGGGAGCGTGACCTCGGAGAAGAGCCACGCCGGATCGAAGACCAGCAGGAGCACGAATGCACCCGCAACAAGATCGTACTGGTCTGCCACCGGCCACTTCGCTCCCCGTTCCCTGCCGAACCTGCGCTTGAAGAAACTCTTCAGGAGATCCCCAAGGAGTGCACCGACCGCAAGGAGCATGACCGATAAGACGGTCTGCCGGGGGAGGCTGCCCAGACCGTATGCACCGGCAGCCCAGATCTGGACCAGGCCGATCGCAATACCGGCAAGGATGCCGGCAATGAGTCCCCGGTATGTCTTCCCATCGCCAAAAACCCGGCGTCCGTCGGGGCAGCTCCTCCCGAGATCCACCGGGATCCCTCCGCCAAACAGCGCTGCGACGGGGTTGGGAAGGTATGCCGGGAGCATGATCCAGAGGGCCGAAAGCAATGGTATTAGGAAGAACTCAACACTAATAATGTAGCACTCCAATACCTGTAATAAAGATCAGACAGAAACATTAAGGTTACTAAAACGGGAATCAATCGACAACATCCATCGGGTGGACGTTAATGCTGATAAAAAAGACACGGAGTCTTTGCCCCACATGTAATTCCGTCGTGGAAGCGGAGATCGTTGAAGAAGAGGGAAAGATCTGGCTGAAGCGGACGTGCCCGGCACACGGGAGTTCCCGGCACCTCTACTGGTCAGATGCCCGTATGTATCACCGGTTCCAGGAATACGATGCAGTAGGAAACGGTATTGCGAACCCGCAGAATACAGCACCTCCGGAGAGTTGTCCGACGGCATGTGGTCTCTGCAACAATCACCACTCCATGACGCTGCTTGCCAATATCGATCTCACCAACCGCTGCAACCTTGACTGCGACTTCTGTTTTGCCAATGCCCGGGCGTGCGGGTTCGTATACGAACCCAGTTTTGACGAGGTTGTCCGGATGCTCCAGCTGCTGCGGGACGAGAAGCCTGTTCCCTGCCCTGCAGTCCAGTTCTCCGGCGGAGAGCCGACAATGCGCGAAGACCTTGCGGATATCATCCGGAAAGCCAAGGCGATGGGTTTCCCGCAGGTCCAGATCGCGTCGAACGGCGTCAAGCTGGCGAAGGACCCGGAGCTCGCCCGACAACTCAAGGATGCGGGACTCAGCACCGTTTACCTCCATTTCGACGGGGTCAGTCCGGAAACAAACCCGTACCTGAAGATCCACATTCAGGCGCTAGAAAACCTCAAAAATGTCGGTCTCGGCACGGTTCTCGTACCGACCGTGATCCGCGGGAGGAACGACAAGGAACTGGGAGACATTATCCGGTTTGCCGTCGCTAATATCGCCGTTGTCCGGGGTATCAACTTCCAGCCGGTTGCATTCACCGGTGCGGCAAGCGACGAAGACCTCCAGAAGTCCCGTATTACTATTCCCGATGTCCTTGCGGAAATAGAGGAGCAGATGGGAGGCGTCCTTAAGAAAGACGATTTCTATCCGGTACCGTGCGTCCTTCCGTTCTCGGACCTGGTCGAGGCATACACCGGCCGCCCGCAGGTCAGGTTCACTGCCCACCAGCATTGCGGGGCAGCGACCTACATCTTTGCCCGTGAGGACGGGATTGTCCCGGTCAACAGGATGGTAGATGTCGACAGTTTCTTCGAGTCGATCGAACAGATGGCCGAGACCCTGAAGAAGGGCGGTACCATCAACAAGTACAAGGCACTGCTCGAAGGCGTGAAGAACATGCACAACTCCGTCAGCAAAGGCGAGCAGGCTGCGACAACGGAGTTCTGGAAACTGATCAGCAAGGGCTTGATCGGCCAGAACTTCGATGCCCTCCGGGAGTTCCACTGGAACGCCCTTTTCATCGGCACCATGCACTTCATGGATAAGTACAATTACGATCTCGAGCGCGTCCAGCGGTGCTGCATCCACTATGCGACTCCCGACGGGAAACTGATCCCCTTCTGCACCTACAACAGCGGGCCGGTGTACCGCGAGCAGGTCTGGAAGAAATTTGCGAAGAAACCGGAAGAGTGACGGTTCCCGAATTTTATCATTTTTTTAGAAATTGTTATTGTGATAGCCTACGCGCAAAACGCCTCGAAGATTTCACCTTCTCGAATCAGTCCTCGCTGATGCGATGACTGATACTCAGCGGGTTTTGCGCTGCTCATTACCTGCATCCAGAAATGAACCGTCGTTGAACCGCCGCGGGGAAGCAGTTATCGCCACAGCGATGACTGAATGGAGAAGAATGCATCAGGATTCTTCGACTGCGCCCCGGCGGGGACAGCCGAAGGCTGTGAAGAAGAGTTTCCAGAGGAAAATCTTCGACTGCGGCGGCGTTCATCCCCTCGCTCAGAGAAAGAGATGCCTCCGTATTACCCATTCATGCCGATCTCAGTCTTCCCGACATCCTGTCGGGACCGGTTTCACCGATAACATGGACCCAGAGAAATTTTAACCCAAGTTCCTGGATTTTCAACGAAATGACCGTTGGCTCAACCTTTTTCCCGCGTGCCCGTATGCTATAATGATAATATTCAGAGGTGATGGCGTATCTTCTCTCTTCCAGAAAACGCTTGATCATGTCACGTTTCCGTCCTGAAATATGAAAGATATTTTCACCAGTCTGTTGACTTTCGCCATCCCATTCTTTCATCCGGATATCATAGTCTTCCTTCACCGAATCATACTGGGAATCGGTAATGATCTGTCCGACATTAAAATGGCAGGCAGTATCCCCTTTTATTTCGTATTCATGTCTTTTTTTGGAGTCACGCATTTTCATTCCCTTTTTCTGAGATACGAATCTGATGCACCCCTTTTTGAACCTTCTTGCACATCTAATTCTGTTTTTTCCCATTAATAGTTCTAAGGGTTCGATATTATCGTTAGATGTTTTTTAAAATATTTGATCATAGCAATGCCCTACGCGTGAACGACTCGAAGGTTTCACCTTCTCGAATCAGTCCTCGCTGATGCGACGACTGATTCCTGTCGGGTTTTACGCTAGCTCACTTACCTATACACAGATGTAAAACTTCATTGAACCGCCGCGGGGGCGCCCCGCCGGGGGCGGCGGAGTGCATCGCAAGTTCAGAAAGAATATTACACAGCTGGATGGTAGACCGTGGTGTGCTGCAGTCTCATGAAGAAATACTGATAAGTATATCAGAAACTATGGGGAGGTATGGATTTCTTTGACTCGGCATACAAAGGCACGCCTCCCTGGGACATCGGCCGGCCCCAGAAGGAGTTTGTCGGGCTGGTCCGGAGGGGCGAGATAACAGGATCTGTCCTGGACATCGGATGCGGGACGGGGGAGCATGCCCTCTTCTTTGCCAGTGAAGGTTTCGAAGTGTGGGGGATCGACTCCGCCCCCCTGGCGATCCGGAAGGCACAGGAAAAGGCTGCCGGAAGAGGGCTCCAGGTGCATTTCCTTGTCCTTGACGCACTGGACCTCGCGAGGCTCAACAGGAAGTTCGATACCGTCACCGATTCAGGACTCTTCCATACCCTCTCCGATGAAGACCGCCCGGTCTTCGTCGAGAACCTTGCAGCCGTCTTGTCCCCGGGCGGGAGATACTTCATGCTCTGCTTTTCCGAACTGGAGCCCGGCGGATACGGTCCGAGGAGGGTAACACAGGAAGAGATACGGGAGAGCTTCCGGGACGGGTGGACTATCAATTACATCAGGCCGTCGGTCTTCGAGAGCCGCACCCGGGCGGAGGGACCCCGGGCCTGGCTCTCGTCGATATCAAAGAAATGATGAAGACCGGACCGGACAACCGGCAACCATTGTTATTTTTAAAGGTGGATGTCAATCTTTTTATATATCATTCAATAATAATTTAGATTTCTAACGGCATCTGATGTTACAGAATGGCAGGTGGTGAAGAAGGATATCCCAGCGCCAGGAACATCAGGGGGCCGTCAAAAAAGGGGTCTGTTATGGAAACCATTGAAATTCCCAATCCAGTCATGCGAGAGGACTGCGGCAAACCGCTGTCGGGTGACGAGCTTTTACTTCTCAAAGGTGGAAGAGTCACCGAACTGGAACTGCGATTGAAGCGTTGTCCGGCTTTCATGAAAACACTGGTATGGCAGCAGGGCGATGGCACCCTGGTACCATTCCCGTCCTGGTCAATCCTCATGAAGCGGCGATTAGAGGAAATATACTTAGAGCTCTGCAATGGCGTGGCACATCTGAACTTGCATTACCCGTCAACTCAAAATATCGACCCATCGTCCAACTGCGCCTACTTTACCGCGGAGCAGGCATTTGACGTCTTTGCCGCGCACGCCGCCCATGCCCTTTATGTTGAGTTCCACCGGCTCGTTCCCTGGTCTCTGACGACACGCCCCCCGGCTGAACTGGCGGTCTTGTTCTCATCAACCAGTTATCATTCGATCATAGGGAAATCTGCAAATACCAGTTACCCGTCGGGAATCCAACCCGGCCGGGACTTTATGGAAGCTCCTGAGAACAACGCGCTGGCCGAATTTAATGGCGATCCGCGAACCGGATTTAATTTTTTGATCGGGAAGACTTCGACCAGCCACACGAGCCTTCTGGGGAAAAACGAACTCGAGACACTCGCCAATCTGACAACATGGATGCGCGATAATGTCGCACACGGCGGGAGCGACCGTACCGATTACCATCGGTGGCTGGAGGACCGCCTGCACCCGATGCCGGGGATGCATGTTGCCATCGCCAATGTTGGCTGCCACTCGGCCTCCAAATTGATGGTTGATCTGGCCCGGAGCGTAAACATTCCTCTCCTCCATGCACGCTCGCAGGAAAGTGATGCAACCAGCGGCCATTTCTTCAACCGGACGCATGGCGGGCTGATTTACGGATGGGGAGGCAATCAACCCCGCATCCTGTGGCATACCGATGAGATCTATGCCATGACCGGAGAGCCAAGTTTTCCGATCGACAGCAATGGAAACCCCATGTCATCCGATCAGGCAGTGCGGGCGTACTTCGATCAGCGATGGCGGACACCGTCGCAACTGGCCCAGGCGGGGTTTGTTTACAACCTGCAGACAGTCTATCCCGATCAGGGTTTTGGCATGTCCTCACGAGGTGTGTACGAGGATCGAAAAGACTACGGAAAGATGTCCGGCTATTGGAACAAGAATGGTTCTTCGGATCTTTCCTCACTCATGAGACTCGAACAGCATTATGAGATCTGTGGTGCCTTCCTGCTGGATCTGTTCTGCAGTCAGATTCTGCCCGCACAGCTGGGTATTGACATTAACCAATGGAAAGGCGGGTTCAGTCAAAGCCAGCTCCCTCCAATGCACACGATCAACGAATACAACACCCGGGCCGGCATCGGGGTGAATGCACTGGGGGGCTGCACCGTGTTCAATCAGGCAATCGTGAACTGGAATAATAATCGGGGCAGTAATCTGATGCAATAACCGGTCTTTGGCCTGAAGTGTCCGAACGATGAACTCCTCCGATTCAGATTGGGGAGCGGGGTGATCCCCCCCTTATCCGGAACCGGAGGGGGGTATACCCCACCCCCCCTCCCTGCAATCGCCCGGAACCCGCTTCACCGTCGTGAACTCTGCGGAAAGCCTACCCCCGGAAAGAGCAGCCAGGGGGTACCCCCCCCTCAGCTTCCGGATGGGTGGGGGGGTCTCCCCATCTAAAAAACCAAACGAAGGGGGGGGTATGCCGGATACCCCCCTTCTCATTATTGGGAAACGTGCACTATTGCACGCCATTCCGGACGGTTCTGAAAACAGATGTCAGACGGAGCAGCCCTTCCCGGCACCTACTCAAAAATGATCGCGGGGGGTCTGATCCGGCCTGAGGGGGGGAGGGGTATGCCGGATACCTCCCCCCCATGCGGGTGGGGGGGTGTCCGCGTTTTGAAAACAAAAGGGTGGGGGGGTCTCCCGCAGACCCCCCCCCTTTGATCGGGATCCCACGCGTTCACGGGAACGGCAGCTCGATCTTCCTGCCGTGCTGCATCGCGATCTTCGCAATCGCGAGGTCCTGAATCGCAAGGCCGGTCGAGTCGAAGACCGTGATCGCTTCTGCATCCCTCCGCCGTTTCTTCCCGATCACCACCTCGCCAATCGTCCCGGCAAGGTCCGCCTCGCGATAGATCCCCTGGCTGATCGGCACGTTGATCTCGCCCGAGTGGACTGCCTGCGCCGGGTCGTCCACGAAGACCTGTGCCCGCCGGAGGATCGCGGGATCGAGTTCCTCCTTTCCCGGGGCGTCGGCACCGATCGCGTTGATGTGGGTCCCTTCATGGATCCACTCATCCTTTATGATCGGTGTCCTCGACGGGGTCGTGGTGACAAGAATATCGCAGTCGCACACCTTTTCTACCGGTGCTGCTACGCAGGGAAACTCCATGAACCGGTCGGCAAATTTCCGGACATGCGAGGGATTACGGCTCCAGATCTTGATCTGCCGGATCTTCAGCTCCCTGGAGATGGCCGCGACCTGTGCTTCTGCCTGTCGTCCGGTGCCGATGACACCCAGCACGATCTCTTTTTTCGGCGACAGGTACTTGCATGCCACCGCCCCGGCAGCCCCGGTCCGCATGTCCGTGAGGCGTGTTGCGTTGATGACCGCGACAGGCTGGCCGGTCCCGATATCCAGGATCACCGTGAGGGCCATCACGGTCGGGAGGCCCTGTGCCGGGTTACCGGGATGGACGTTTACGATTTTCACACCAGCGATCCCCAGTGACGGGAGATAGGCCGGCATGGTCCGGAAATCCCCGTCAGGCAGCGTGATATACACCTTGGGGGGCATCTGGACCTGTCCCCTCCCGTGATCAGCGAATGCCGATTCCACAGCCCGGTTGACAAGGCTGATATCCAGCCCCATGTCAGTGTCAGTGAAATACTCCATGAACGGGAATGATCGCTGATCGGATTTTAAGGTTGGTGTTACGGGCAATAGGCTGCCAAACACAGGAAAACAGGCGGATGAAAAAATTACTGGTAATCCATTTCTTTTAATGTCTTGTCGGCAAGTTCTTTCATCCGTGCAGATATTCTGCTGGATGAACTGTAATCCACTTCTTTCATCGCATTGGCAATCTCGGTTCCCAACACAAAGATCGCGTACTTGTGCTCCATCTTGCTCTTGTGCTGCTGGGAGGGGGTGATCTTCAGTGCGCTGTATTGGGAGAATTTGAGTTCCGGATTGATCTCTTCAAAATAGTCTTTGACGTCAGAAAGCATCTGGTGAAGGTTGATCAGTTCCTCTTTGTGCATGTTTCACTTCAGACAATTACATGGTCACATGCAGCATAAATAAATTTGTGTGAGGGATATTACGATCCCATTTTCAGGAGGCGGATCGAGAGCGGCCGCTTGATGATCCCCTTGAAATCCCTGGCCGCAACATAGGAGAGGCCCTTCCCGACGATCCGGTCGAGGAGTTTCTGGTCCACGGGACGATCGACGACGAGACCGGTGGCGGAGGAATCGAGGGTCTCGATCGCCTTTTCCACTTCGTCAGATCGCACCTCCCTGACAACGGTCAGGTCGTCATTCAGGAACCGTGCCATATTCTGCCCTTTCACATCCTCAATATGTTCTTTGAGGCTCAATGGGCCGCTTGTGTCCCGCGGGCGTTTTGCCGTAGATGACACTTTTCCTTTGCGTTCGGATGCATCTTCGGAGTCGGACGAGGCCCGGCTGATCCTGAGATCCGCCGGAAGTTCTGTCGAGGTCTCGAAGTACTGGTCACGGACATACTCGACCGGCACCTTGTTGCGGAGGGTCTTGATGACCTCTTTCCGGGTCATGTCCTCCACACTCTTTCCCTTGGGCGAGAAGGCAACGAAATCAATATCCGCGACCTGCAGGAGTTCCCGCAGGATCAGCTCGCCGCCCCGGTCGCCATCGAAAAATGCGGTGGTCGTCTTCTTCTCGCAGAGATCCACCACGCTCTTGGGTATATTAGTCCCTTCCACTGCCACGGCGTTCTTGATGCCGTACCGCAACAGGTTCAGGACATCGGCCCGGCCCTCGACAATGATGATCGCATCAGAGTCCAGCACATTCGGCCCGGCGGGTACACGCTCCTCTCCGATGGTCCCGATCTTCTCGATCCTCAGGGTCTGGCGGACATCGTCCAGCAGCTCGTCGGAATCGATCGTCCCATCCTCGAACCGGTCGATCAGGATCTCTTTTGCCCGCTCAACGATCTTCTTCCGTTTGCTGACCCTGATATCCTCGATCGATTCCACGGTTACGTGGGCCACGCAGGGGCCGACACGGTCGATCGTCTCGAGCGAGGCGGCAAGGATCGCCGTCTCCGCCCGGTCGAGCGAGGTGGAGATCAGGATCTCGCCCTTCGTCTCGCCTTTCTTGCTCGTGATCTGGACGTCTATGCGTCCGACACGTCCCGTTCTCTGGAGATCCCGCAGGTCGAGGTCTTCGCCGAGTAACCCTTCAGTCTGCCCGAATATGGCGCCGACTACGTCAGGTTTCTCGACCACCCCCTCTGCGGCGAGGCTGATGTGAATAAGGTACTTGGTAGTATCCGGTGAATACAAGTAAACGCACCCCCATGTATCATGCGATGGATGTAATGCCTGATCATAGGTATGATAAATATATAACGCGCCGAATTACTTAAAGTTAAGGTTATCTGCCGCGTTTCGGACACTATCGTCAAAGGTTTTTTCAAACGTAATTCCTGCTGAATAAAAACGGCCACGTTACGCGGAATTATTCACAGGATTCTTCCAGCCGCTGGAGGACATCTGCTTTGCCCATGCCGGTGACAAGAATACGTTTATGAGAGGATGTCGCACCGGAGAGGATACTGAACGACCCGGCCGGCTGGCCAAGCGTCCCGGCGATCAGGTCAATCACTGCCCGGTTCGCCCTGCCTTCAAGCGCCGGAGCCGATACCCGGCACCCGATCTGCTTCCGCCACTCGTTGTATCCTGCAGGGAATGCGTCCTTCTTTCCCCCAGCCGTCACTTCGATCGCAATAATAGTCCCGTGCCGGTCTTCAGAAAGAGCGTCCGCGATACCCGGCATCGGTCACCTTGCCTCAAAGGAAATATAGCCCGGCAATAACGCACATGGATCACCAGTGGCTGCTGCCGTCCTTCACCTGTGTTTAAACCCTTGCCGGGCTGTTTGCCTGTCGCGCACCCGGGTTGTCCCATGGATCATATCCAGACGCTTGTCAATCGATCACCCGGGGACCTATGGATGCGCAGTTGTCGGCACCAACAGAATCGGCGTCAGGGATAATTATTGTTTGGGAAAGCGCAAACGACGGGGACCACATGGTAAGGACGTTTATGGGTAATAACCGTTTCCGGCAAACCAGACGGGGGAACCGGCGCTGAACTCCCCCTCTTCATAGACCACCGTACCTCCGAGGATGACCAACCGCGGAAATACCGCAGGAAGCCCGGCAAAGGGCGAGAAGCCGCATCTGCTGTGCAGCGTATCCGGATCGATGCGCACGGACTCTTTCGGGTACAGGGCAAAATCCCCCCGGTCTCCCGGCACAAACCCGGCCGGGGGGATCCCCAGCAGTTCAGCCGGCTCCTGCGAGGTCTTCCGGATCACGTCCGGCAGGCTGGCCTTTTTTGCGAGGACGGCTCCAAGAAGGAGCGGCACCATCGTCTCTACGCCGGGAATACCGGAAGGCGCCACGCGGAACGGGACCTGTTTTTCGGCAGGGGTATGGGGGGCGTGATCTGATGCGATTACATCGATCGTTTTCCATGCAGCCCAAAGTCCCTTCCGCTCCTTTTCACTCCTCAGGGGGGGGTTCACCTTGCCGTAGGTATCATCAGGCCTGAACTGTTCATGGGAGAGGAAGAGGTGATGGGGGGTGACCTCCACGCTTCCCGCTGCTGCCGCGGCGGTGACGGATGCCATTGTGCTCATGTGGCAGAAGTGAAGCCGGCACCCTGCCGTGTTGCACTCGCGGATCGCTTCAACCGCCCGCAGTTCCCCGGCCACTGACCGTAGGGTGTCGTGGAAGACCAGATCACGGTCGTCACCCTCCGCGATCTCCTCGGCATGGATCGTCGCCAGCGCACCGCAGGTATGGATCTCACGCAGTGCGGTCCCAAGCTCTTGGCTGCTGATCGCTTCGCCATAACTTGACCGGGCAAAAAATGTCTCGCCAAACGCCATTGCGCCGGAACTCCACATCGCCTTAACCGGCGTGTCGAAAGTCACGCTGCTATTTATGGCGAAGCTGCACAGCGAATGCGATTTTGCTTCGAAGACACGCGCCCGGAGCGCATCGGGGTTGTTGATCGGGGGAAGGGTGTTGGGCTGATCAACCACGACTGTCACCCCACCGGCGAGGGCACTCCTGCTTCCGCTTCCCCAGTCCTCCTTGGCCGACTGGGCACCTCCCCGCATGTGCACGTGCATGTCCACCGCTGCCGGGAGAACAAAGAGACCACGGCAATCGATGATCCGGTCTGTGGGTCCACCGGCCCCGGCATGCGAGACCACCCCGTCCCGTACCGCGATATCGGCCACGCGCCCCCCCGACAGGGAGACGTTGCGGAGAACAAGGGGGATGCAGGACTGCATACTACAAGCTTTTTTTCCGGACCTTAAAGGCATAGTGATAGGGAAAAGTTCACATCACCGCTATCGACAGGTTTTCAATCTGGATCAGTCAATACTTCATGATTATCGTTCCGGCAGGATAACAGAAGAGTCCACGGGATCCTCAGGTCCCGTGCAGTTGCCGGAGGTTGTGAAAAAATGGATAGGATCATAAAAATCACCCTTGGTATCTTCATCATTGTCTTCGTGACATTTATCTCGCTTGTCGGGTATACCGGCTATGTTGAAAACGCGTACCGGACGTCCTTTACCAGTACGTATTCCTATACATGCACCATCACCACCGATTCACCGCTCAGTAATGTGACGTTATTTATTCCGGTACCGGCGGACATGACGGGAAATTCTCCGGTCATCGCACAGATCAGCGCACGTGAGATCACGGGTGTCCCGGTTTCCTGGAAAACAGAACTCTATGACACCGGAAAAGCGACGCTGGTGAAGATCACCACGCCCTCCATTGTTCCGCCCGCAGGAACCAGTCCGAAAAACCCGTTTTCCGTCACAATGTATACGAATATCACCTCAAAGCAGGTAATTGATACGGAAAACCCGGTGGAGAACAGCCCGATGTTCCGGCCGGTGCAAAGGGTGGAGACAACGGAGTGCAAAGACAGTGATATAGCTGGAACCAGCGCCCGGTGTTACACCTACCTGACTGCGCTGTATGCAGATTACCGTGCCGATCCGAACGCCACCGTGACGGTCATGTCTGTCCTCACCGGGAGGAACGACTGGAAAATTTCTGAACCAAAGGAAAACGAATACCGGACGGGCATATACGTCCTGATGTTCGGTGACCAGAAAGGATGGGCAACGGTGGGTGGCAATCTTGAGAAGGGCATCGGGGCATACGATGCCCCTGCGGTCTCCTCCTGATTCCCGCTGCATTCTCACCGGAACAGGCACGACGATACGAGTAACCGGACAACTCCCTCCATTACCTTATTCCCGACGAATGGACACCCGCAAAAGCTCACAGCAAAGGACGGCAATACACGCAGGCATTACCGTTGACATTATCTTAAAACAGGATCAGCGCACCGGGAAAAGGACGCGCGGTACCGTTAAAGAGATCCTCACGCATTCCGCGTACCACCCGCATGGCATCAAGGTGAGACTGGAAGACGGACGGGTGGGTAGGGTTGCTGAAATCATTGGGCCGGGGGCAGCCAGAAGGGAAGAAAACGATCATTAACTGCCACCGGAAACGGGAATAAAAACGCTGACGGCAGTGGAATGGTGGGTCCTGCCAGATCAGGTCAGTTCTTTTTTATTCCCAAAATTGCTGTATGCAAGGGATGAAATTATTTGCGGTCATTAGATTCCACTGGGGGGTCATCCCGTAACACTTCCCGTAATGTTTTACGGAATTCTGTATCATGACGAGCGAGATCAAAAAGTATATTGCGCGTTGTTTCCGGAAACCGTTCACTGTTCATATCATAGAACTGGCAATAATAGGCACACGCATCAATAATAATATCAGCACGTTTCAGATACTTCTGTTTTGCAATAGTATCCAGTTTTTCTACCAGCCTTGTTGGCATTTTCAACGAGATGGCAGTTTCGTCACGGATCATATATTCGGATTATTTTTTAAGATATTTAATGAAGTTGCTGCATAAAATGTCACAGAAAGAAAACAGAATGGGAGGAATGGGATTCGAACCCATGAACCACTAAGGACCGGATCTTAAGTCCGGCGGAGTTGGCCAGCTTTCCTATCCTCCCGCCTATACTCTTATACTGATTTTAACGACGAGGTCTTAAGTCCTGCGCCGTTTGCCGGCCCATCTGCCCTCGCGCTCTCCAATAATTGACCTTTGTATGCAAAAAAAGATTCCATCGTTTCCCGCACAGGGACCATGGGCGGGACTGTTGCCAGGAACGGGAAGTGCATACAGATGACTGTTCACCGGGCGTTTTTAAAGGAAGGGATCGATCCTCGCGCCCAGGGAACCACACACTCATGGTGAGGAGGAATTCAGTAATCCCGATGATGAATGCGCCCATGATGAGCATCTTCTCCGCGATGCTGATGAAGATGGAGCTTGTACCCCTGGGTCAAAAACGATACCAATGAGCACTGCGATCAGCGCCACGAGCATTGCATGGCATCGATACCTGCCTGCACGAGAAGACCCCTTACGTGTAAGGGCGGGTGATTCCCCCTTAAGATTTTGGGTTTTAAGCCGCAGCAATCGGGAGCGGGAACAGTATTCCTCCCATGGGGCCTGAAAGATATGTTTTAAAGGATTGCAGAGGTACTGAATGTGAACGATCACGTGTGAACAGCCCATGAGCACACCAACACTGTCCGGCTGGATCGAACTGGATGGGCAACGACTCAGTCCCGGCGATATCGAGGAGATCACAACAACACGTCCGGAAGAAGTCCTGCGTTTTGGCGGGGAATTCCGGCTGTCGTGGAACGGGTGCAGTGCCCGGGACCATTTCGGCATTATGGAAGGCACCGGGCCAAAAGGCACCCTCGTATGCAACGGGGAAATAAAAGGACAGATCGTCCCCCGGGCGCCGACAATGTCCCTTGAAGATGCGATCGTTACAGCCGTGAAACTGCGCAGCGACGAAGGGATTGTGGCACTTTCCGGAGGTGTAGATTCGACACTCGTCGCGTGCCTTGCCGGCAGGGACTGCGTGGCGGTCGGCCTTGAAAACTCCCACGACCTGAAACAGGCACGGCGGGCCGCGGAGATGCTCGGGCTCTCCTGCACGTATGCGACAATTACGGAAGAGGAGATCGCAGCTGCCCTGCCTGAGGTAATTGCAAAAATCCCCAGAAAGGACCCGGTCAATACCGGTATCGCGCTTACCCAGTACTTCATTGCCCGGTGGGCCGGGGAGCACGGGTACCGCCGCATCATCACCGGCCAGGGTGCGGACGAGCTCTTTGGGGGGTACTCCCGGTACCTTGAGTCGGTTACACTCGAAGCGGACCTCGAGCGGGACTTTGCCGGCCTCGAAGAGCAGGCATGCCGTGACCAGGCAGTCGCCGCGCTCCACGGTACATACCTCTCGATGCCATACCTGGACTGCCGCGTGGTGCGCGCTGCACGCGCAATCCCGGCAGCCGAAAAGGTCCGGGACGGCCGGCGTAAAATACCCTTAAGGACGGTCGCAGAACGCTACATTTCGCAGGATCTCGCATGGTACGAGAAGAAAGCAATGCAATACGGGAGCGGGGTGTGGAACGTGATCCGAAAGCTTGCCCGTGAAAATGGTTATAAAACGTCCGTGCAAGATTACATAGACCACATCAGCAGGGTGGACCATGGTCTCTGAAAAAGATGTACAACATATCGCGGAACTGGCCGATATCGGTATCAGCTCCGGTGAACTGGGCACCTTTACGCACCAGTTCAACGAAATCCTCGAATATTTCGATACGCTCGATACCGTGAAAGGCGATGCGGCCGCGACAAGGGATCTCTACAACGTGATGAGGGAGGACGAGACCGTGCCCTCCCTTCCGCAGGAAGAGGTACTCAGGAATGCAGCGGCACAGGAAGACGGTTTTATCAAGGCACCGCGGGTGATGTAGTGTTGTCGGAAACGTCGATCGTGTTCGAACCGGACGACAAGTTCAATGCATTTCTTACGGTCTGCAACAGGGCGACCCATACCGGCGGGAAACTTGCCGGTGTCGCTGTTGCCGTAAAGGACAATATCTCGACCCGGGGGATCGAGACCACCTGTGCATCACGGATCCTCAAGGGCTACGTGCCTCCCTACGATGCCCATGCGGTGGATCTCCTCCGGAATGCGGGCGCTGCCATTGTGGGAAAGACCAACATGGATGAGTTCGGCATGGGAACCACCACCGAGAACTCAGCGTTCGGCCCCACCCTCAACCCCCACGACACCGGGCGCGTCCCGGGCGGCTCCAGCGGCGGCAGCGCTGCCGCAATCGCCGGCGGCATGGTGCGGATGGCACTCGGTACCGACACCGGGGGCTCCATCCGCTGCCCTGCCGCGTTCTGCGGGATCGTCGGCCTCAAACCCAGTTATGGCCGGGTCTCCCGCTACGGACTGATCGCGTACGCGAACTCGCTTGAGCAGATCGGCCCGATGGGAAAGACCGTCAGCGATGTCTCCACCCTGATGCAGGTGATCGCCGGTTATGATTGCCACGATTCTACCTCCCACAACAAACCCTATACCCATATCCCCCGTGCTGATATCAACGGGCTGAAGATCGGAATCCCGCAGGAATATTTCGGGGCCGGGGTCGACCCGGCCGTCTCCGCGGTGGTACAGTCCGCCATCGGCCGGCTGGAAGAGCTCGGGGCCACCACTGTCCCGTGCAGTATACCCTCGATGAAATATGCCCTCGCCGCATACTACGTGACCTGCACCTGCGAAGCGAGCTCCAACCTTGCCCGGTTCGACGGAGTCCGGTACGGTCCCGCCGCGGACACGAAGAAGCCGTGGCACGAAGCCTACCAGGAAGTCCGCAGGGCCGGGTTCGGTGCTGAGGTACGCCGGAGGATCATGCTCGGTACGTTCGCCCTCTCGAGCGGGTATTACGGGAAATATTATGCCAAGGCCCAGATCGCCCGCGAGAACGTGCGGAAAGACTTTCGTCGGATCTTCGCAGACGTCGACGTGATCGCCGGTCCGACCATGCCCACGATCGCGTTCCGGCTCGGCGAGAAGAGCGACCCGCTCTCGATGTACCTTGCTGATATCCTTACGGTACCGGCCAACCTCGCCGATATTCCGGCGATCTCCGTTCCCTGCGGCAAGGCGGGCGGCATGCCGGTCGGCCTCCAGATCATGGGCAGGCATTTCGAGGACGAACGCGTCATCGATGTTGCCTATGCCTACGAACAGGCGGTGGTCTGAAATGGAAACCGATGTCATCGTCGGCCTCGAAGTCCACTGCCAGCTGGACACGAAGAGCAAGCTCTTCTGCGGCTGCTCCACCGACTACCGGAACGATGGTCCCAACACGCACGTCTGCCCCATCTGTCTCGGGCTGCCGGGCGCGATGCCCGTCCTGAACAAGCGGGCGATCGAGTTCGCGATGCGGGTGGCAAAGGCCCTCAACTGTACCGTGCTCCACGAGTCCGAGTTCTCTCGGAAGAACTATTTCTATCCCGACCTCGACAAGGCCTACCAGATCACCCAGTACGACAAGCCGCTCGCAGAAGGCGGCTATCTGGAGATCGAGGGAGACGAGGGAGGAGAGAAGCGGATCCGGCTTACCCGCATCCATGTAGAGGAAGACCCCGGACGACTCATCCACATGGGCAATGCCGAGCGCGGGAAATACTCGCTCGTTGACTACAACCGCGCCGGTATCCCCCTCATCGAGATTGTCAGCGAGCCGGATATGCGCTCACCCAAGGAAGCCCGGAAGTTCTTAAACAAGCTCCGCGCCACGCTCGAGTACCTCACCGTCTTTGATTCCGACAAGGAGGGGTCGCTGCGGGTCGACGCGAACATCTCGATCCGGGGCAGCGAACGCGTGGAAGTCAAGAACATCACGTCCTACAAGGGCGTCGAGAAGGCGCTGACGTTCGAGATCACGCGGCAGAAAAACGTGCTCCGCCGCGGGCAGAAAGTGGAACGGGAGACCCGGCACTTCCTCGAGGCGCGGGGCGTCACCCAGTCCGCACGGAGCAAGGAGCAGGAACACGACTACCGGTACTTCCCGGAACCCGACCTGCGCCCACTCCTGGTCCAGTCATGGGTTGATGGAATTGTTCTCCCCGAATTGCCGGATGCACGCCGGGAACGGTTCATGGCGCAGTACGGCTGTTCGCTCAACCATGCCCGGACCCTGACCGGCGAACTGAAGCTTGCAAACTTCTTCGAGAAGGTTGTTGTTTCCGATCCGAAGGGCCTGTCCACGCTCGCCGCGACCTGGATCGCGGATACCCTGATCGGTGAGCTGAATTACCGGGACATGAGCATTGACCCGGTAGATCCCGAGAGTTTCACAGGACTGGTCCGGTTGCTGAAAGCAGGTACGATCACCGACAAAAGCGGCGTGGAAGTCCTTCGTGTGATGCTCGAACAGCGGCTCAAGAGTGAGCCGAATAATACGATCCATGTTAGTTGGACAATTACTAACGTTGAAGACCAAGTTACACTTGCTGCCGTGAAAAATGCAGCTGGCGAGGCGGGCACCAAGCACTTTATTGTCGAGACTCCAGAAGCAATCGTAAAGCGCCTCAACCTCGTGAAGACCACGGGGAATACCGGCGCAATTGCAGCCGCAATCGAAGATGCGATCAACGAGAACCCCAAGGCCCTTGCGGACTACCGGGCAGGAAAAGCCGGGGCGCTCAACTTCCTTGTCGGCCAGGTCATGAAAAAGACGAGAGGCAAAGCGGATCCCGTCGAACTGAACCGGCAGCTTGCCGAAGCGCTCAAGAAGCGGGAGGCGTAACACCCGTGCACCTGATCGTAGCAGAGAAGAACATCTCGGCCCGCCGCATCGCCGAGATCCTCTCTGAAGGAAAGAAGATCACCGAGCACAAGGATGCCGGTGTCTCCACGTACAACTTCGGGGACACCACCACGGTCGGGCTCCGCGGCCATGTGGTGGAGATCGACTTCGAGGCGGGGTACCAGAACTGGCGCAGCGAGGAGGCGACTCCCCGGAGCCTGATCGATGCAAAGACGATCAAGATTCCGACAGAGAAGAAGATCGTCTCCCTGCTCCAGAAACTCGCCCGGAAGGCAGACCGGGTCACGATCGCCACGGATTTTGATACGGAAGGGGAACTCATCGGCAAGGAAGCCTATGAGCTCGTCCGGGCCGTCAACCCGAAGGTCACGATCGACCGGGCACGATTCTCCGCCATAACAGCACAGGAACTCCGCCATGCCTTCTCCCACACTACAGATCTCGACTTTGCGCTCGCTGCTGCCGGCGAGGCACGGCAGTCGATCGACCTCATGTGGGGGGCCTCCCTCACCCGGTTTATCTCGCTGGCAGCCCGTCGGGGAGGCCAGAACATTCTCTCGGTCGGCAGGGTGCAGACACCCACCCTCTCCATGATCGTGGACAGGGAGAAGGAGATCGAAGCCTTTGTCCCGGAAAAATACTGGCAGCTTGCCCTGGACTTTGAAAAAAATACGGAAGTGATCGAGGCCCGGCACACCAACGGCCGGTTCCATGAGAAAGCCGCGGCCGAAAAGGCCCGGGACCGGACGAAAGCGCCGCTGGTCGTCAAAAACGTAAAGTTCGGCACCAAACAGGACCGGGCCCCGTCACCGTTCGATACCACCACATACATCGTTACGGCCGCCCGTCTCGGGCTCTCGGCGGCAAACGCAATGCGCATTGCCGAAGACCTGTACATGAACGGTTTCATCTCGTACCCGAGGACCGATAATACCGTGTACCCCCCGTCGCTGGACCTTGACGGGATCTTAAAGACCCTTCAAAACTCCCCGTTTAAGAAGGATGTCGAATGGGTGATGGCGAACCGCCGGGCAGTCCCGACCCGGGGCAAGAAATCCTCTACCGACCACCCCCCGATCCACCCGACCGGGGGAGCGACCCGTGAGCAGCTGGGAGACGATGCCTTCAGGGTGTACGAGCTCGTACTCCGGCGTTTCCTTGCCACCCTTGCGCCCGATGCTATGTGGAAGACCCTCAAGATCCTCTTCGATGCGAACGGGGAAGAGTATACCACGACCGGGGGACAACTCACCGATCCCGGCTGGCATACCGTCTACCCGTTCAGCGAGGCCCGCGAGACCATTCTCCCGGAATTTACCACCGGAGAAAAACTCCCGATCAAGAACGTCACTCTCGACGAGAAGGAGACCCAGCCGCCCGCCCGCTATACCCAGAGCAGACTGATCCAGAGGATGGAAGAACTCGGCCTTGGCACCAAGAGCACGCGTCACGAAGTGATTGCAAAACTCGTATCCCGGAAATACGTGGAAGGGGCACCCCTGCACCCGACGCTTGTCGGCAGGGTCGTAACCGAATCACTTGAACAGCATGCCGACACGATCACAAAGCCCGTCATGACCCGGACCCTTGAATCGCACATGCAGCTGATCAAGCAGAGCCAGCGGACGCGGGAGGACGTGATCAGGGAGTCGCGGGAGATGCTCCACCATGCCTTCGACCAGCTCGAGGCAAACCAGCAGGTGATTGGAGATGACATCCGGAACCGGACCGCCGAGGAGATGAACCTTGGCAAATGCCCTGTCTGCGGAGGGACGCTTGCGATCAAGCACCTTCGCGGCAACACGCAGTTCATCGGCTGTTCGCGCTATCCCGAGTGTACCTTCAACATCGGCCTGCCCATGGCACAGTGGGGTTTTGCCGTCAGAACCGATGAAATATGCGAGAAACACCAGCTCAATTTTGTCCGTCTCGTGCGGAAGGGGGCCCGTCCCTGGGACATCGGGTGCCCGCTCTGCCACCAGATCAACTCGAACCACGAATCCTTGCGAGAGATCCCTTCGGTTGACGAGGAGCTCGCGGGCAGGATCCAGGCAATCCACATCTATACCGTTGCCGAACTTACACACAGCACCCCCGAAGTCCTTACCAAGAAACTCGGGATTTCCAGCGATCGTGCCGCAACGCTCATCCAGGAAGCGGGTTTCGTACTCGAAAAACTGCGCCGCCGTTCGGAATGCCGCAAATTCATGCGTGACCACCTCATCCCCCGCAAGGGGCGCAGCTATGCAAAGATCCTAAGCGCCCTCAAGGAAGTCGGGATATCCGAACTTTCACTCTTGGCAAAAGCAGATAGTACAACACTGAAGAAAGCAGGCGTCAGCGATGCCGAGGCGGAGCAGCTGCTCACCGATGCAAAAATTGTGTACAACAGCCATCTGCTCAAGGAGATCGGTATACCTGCCGTGAGCCTGAAAAAATACCTGTCTGCGGGGATCATCGAGCCCGAATCCTTCTGTGCCCATTCCCCGGTTGCCCTGAGTGATATGACAGGGATGTCGCTTGGCACGATCCAGCGTCACGTGGAACTGGTCTGCAAATACCTCAATAAACCGGCACCGAAAAAATTCTCAAAACTCCAGATCGAGCGGGGGAAGAAGGAACTTCTCGCGATCAGCGGTCTTGGCGCATCGGCAGTTGAAAAGATGATCCAGGCCGGGATTATCGATGCCGGATCACTCCTTAAAGCAGATCCAAAAAAGACTGCCAGCGAGACCGGTATCGCGGAACAGAAGATCCGGGACTACCAGAAAATCATCCGGAGAAAGAAAGAGACCGCGATCATCCAGCTGTGAAATACCGGGCGAGCCACTTTTTTTTCAACGCGAATTTTATGGTGACCATAAGGTCGTTATTCCCCGCGTGACGATGAAACCAACAGGTTGCAGAGCTACCACCCTGTTTAATGCGGCATATGTCCTGATGGAGGACCGGTGCAGCGATGCACGTTGCAACGTTACTGAACATGATAGATGCGGCAGGGGGGATACCGGTATATGGGGGAAGCGCCAATGGTAATGCGATAATAATGAAATGGAAAGACTGGGTGCATGTGACCAAACTGGATCCCGACAAACAGCTCAAAGCCGGGGAGATCGAGGCGATCGCAGCGAGCGGCACGGATGCCCTGATGCTCTCGGGCACACTCAACGTCACGCAGGAAAACCTTGCCGCACTCCAGAAGCAGCTCATGGCCTACGACATCCCACTGGTCATGGAGCCGGCAGGACCTGAAGCAGTCCTCATGCAGGGTATCGATTATGTCTTTGTCCCCAGCGTGATGAACACGACCGACATCCAGTGGATTGTCGGAAAACACCGGGCATGGGTGCTACAGCAGGGGGGCAAAATCCCCTGGGACGTGATCGTCCCGGAGGCCTACATCGTGCTCAACCCGGATTCGTCGGTAGGGAAAGTGACACGATCCATCTGCGACTTAAAAGCAGACGAAGTTGCTGCCTATACGACGGTTGCTGACCACTACTTCCATTTCCCGATCGTGTATATCGAATATAGCGGGACATTCGGCGACCCGAAAGTCGTGAAGGCCGCTTCGGATGTGATCGATAAATCCGTGCTGTATTACGGCGGCGGGATCAATTCCGCGGAAAAGGCCGCACAGATGAGCAGATATGCCGATACGATCGTGGTCGGCAACGCAGTCTACGACCAGGGTGCGTCCGTTCTGAAAGCGACCGTTGACGCAGCCCAGTAGCCATTTTTATGCCCGAGATCGACATCGTTCTGGTTGCACCCATCTACGAAGGAAACGTCGGGTTTACCGCACGGGTCATGAAAAATTTCGGTTTCTCACACCTTGTCCTCATCGACCCGTGCCCGCTTGGAGAGGAGGCAAAGGCCCGCGCTTCCCACGCGCAGGACGTGTTGAAAGCTGCGGAGACGTGTACCATCGAGGACGTTTTCGCCCGGAGCAATATCGTCATCGCCACGACCGGTATCGTAAGCAAGTCTGTCTGCCACTCGATGCGGATGCCGTTTTATTCGCCCAGAGAACTCCGCGAGCGGGTGAAAGAGGTGGACGGGCGGATCTCGATCCTGTTCGGGCGCGAGAACTGGGGCCTCAACAACGAGGAGGTGAAACGCAGTGACATGATCTGCACCATTCCGACTGCGGAAGAGTACCCGATCCTCAACCTTTCGCACGCGGTGGGCGTTATCTGCTACGAGCTCGCCAACCTCCCGCTCCCCTCCTACGCGCTCGCATCCCCCACGGACATGGGATACATCTATGGGCATATTGACCGGTATCTCGACACGATCCACCACCCGGCCTTCAAGCGGGAGAACACGATGATTCTGATCCGGAGAATCCTCGGCCGTGCCAACCTGACGTCCCGTGAGGCAAGCACCCTCCACGGCCTGCTGCGCAGGAGCGAATGGCACATCGATCCCTCATCGCTCGACCGCAACGACCTCCTCTCTGATGACAGCACTAAAGAGGAATAAACGCCAACCCTGTTGCCAATGATTCTTGTAGACTGGCAGCTCCGCGACCGCATCGCACGGGGCCATATCAAAATCGATCCCTACGACCCGAAACTCGTGCAGCCAAATTCGGTGGATATCCGGCTCGGTAACCACTTTGTCTGGTACAAGCCCGGAACGGAGGTCATCGATCCCTACAGCCGGGAGAGTGTTGCAACCGACGTGGAAGAGACCCGGACAGATTCATTCGTCCTGCATCCCGGGCAGTTCGTCCTTGCCGAGACGCTGGAATGCATCGGCCTGCCCGATAACATTGTCGCCACGATTGAGGGCAAGTCCAGCATCGCACGGCTCGGTGTGACCCTCCACCAGACCGGTGGCTGGATCGATGCCGGGTTCCGTGGTACGATCACGCTCGAGATGGCAAACGTCAACTCCCGGCCGGTAAAAGTATATGCGGGTATGCCGATCGGCCAGCTGGTCTTCTACACCACCGAGCGGGCAGAGGACCCTTATGACAAAAAGGCCGATGCCAAATATCTCGACCAGCGACAGGCAACGCTCTCGCGGTACCACGGCAACAGGAAAAATTAAGCCTGTTAATTTTTTATCGAAATTGTTTTCATGAAAAAATATGATGACTTATTTTGAGAATTCTTTATACGAATAATGAGGGTCCCCCGCCTCAGGGCCTCTCCGAGGCACGGCGGGGCTAGGAGATTTTTTAAATAGTTTTTCCGGTAATTGATCCGCCGCGGGGGCGCCCCGTCGGGGGCGGCGGCGTTCATCGTTCCTTGGGATATTAATTATTTTTCAGTTATCTCATTGAGTTTTATTTTTGAGGTAATCTTCTATTTTTTTAAGACTATCTTCTACAGTATTTAATTCTTTCAATTTTTGAGTTATCTCTTCACTAATTACGTTGAGTTTACCACGTAATTTAGCGTTAGAATAACGATTTGAACCAAAGGTAAAGAAAGCGAATCCTAATGATACTGACGGGAATCCAATCTGATAATAGGGATGATGAATTTTGATAATTACTCCCTGATCTCATTAAACACTATATACGATTAACTCCCATTTTATACGGATAACCGGATTCATGTGGAGATGAACCAATGCGACTTCTTTTGATCCATTCAGACTACATAGAATACGAAGCTAAAAAGAAGACAAAGATGGCAGAGGAGGGTGCTGTCCTCTCGGATAAGGAGACTGAGGCACTCACCGTTTTCTGCGCCGTTGAATCGATCGACGAGGAAGACCTCGAGGGCGTGATCCTCCAGGGAATTGAGGAGATAAAAAAGACCGCCGGACAGGTCAACGTGAACAAGATTGTTATCTACCCCTACGCACACCTGTCAAGCGACCTTGCGTCGCCGGACACTGCGATCACGGTGCTCAATGCACTGAAGGCCGGCCTCGAGACGGAAGGGTTTGCCGTCAAGCGGGCACCCTTCGGGTGGTACAAGTCCTTCAAGATCTCGTGCAAGGGCCACCCGCTCTCCGAACTGTCCAAGACGATCGTGCCCGGCGAGGAAGGGATGGTTAAGAAGGAGAAGAAGGAGGTCACCCACGACTGGTTCGTCTTGACTCCTGACGGGAAGCAGCATGACTACAAGGAGTACCTCGACGACTCCCCGTTCGGCTGCCTTGTCAAGAAAGAACTGGGGGTTGCGGTCCCGGTCGGCGGCGAGCCTGCCCATGTTGACCTGATGCGCGGAAAAGAACTCGTGGACTACGAGCCCGCAAGCGATGTAGGCTGTCTCCGCTGGATGCCAAAGGGCAAGCTTGTCCGCGACCTGCTCGCCGACTACGTGCTCCACCTTGTCCTTGAATACGGCGGTACGCCGGTCGAAACCCCGGTCATGTACGACCTTGGCGACAAGGCGATCTATGAGCATGCCGAAAAGTTCGGCGAGCGCCAGTACCGGTTCAGGTCCAACAACCGGAACATGATGCTGCGCTTTGCCGCCTGTTTCGGCATGTTCTCGATCATGCGGGACATGCACATCTCGCCCAACCACCTCCCGATGAAGATGTACGAACTCTCCACCTATTCCTTCCGGCACGAGCAGAAAGGCGAAGTGATCGGGCTCAAGCGTCTCCGGTGCTTCACGATGCCCGACATGCACTCGCTCTGCCTTGACATGCCGCAGGCCCTGAAGTGCTTCGAGGAACAGCTCGCGATGGGCTGGCAGACCGGCCGTGACTTCGAGTACCAGCTCGTCGCCGCCTTCCGGTGCACGAAGGACTTCTACGCCCAGCACGAGGCCTGGGTGAAGAAGATCGTAAAGGAATCCAACTGCCCGATGCTCATCGAGATCCTCTCCGACCGCGTCCACTACTGGGTCGCGAAGATCGATCTCGCCGCTATCGACGGCCAGATGCGCCCCATAGAAAATCCGACCGTCCAGATCGATGTCGAGAGCTCGACCCGGTTCAACATCAAGTATTACAAGGAGGATGGCACTCCGGTCCACCCGCCGATCCTTCACTGTTCTCCCACGGGCAGTGTTGAGCGCGTGCTGTGCGCAATTTTAGAGAATATCTCCACCCAGCAGGTCCCTGCACTCCCTACGTGGCTCTCGCCAACGCAGGTCCGGGTCATCCCGGTCGCAGAGCGCCATGGTGTATTCGCTGCCGAGGTCTGCAATGCGATCAACGCCGCACAGATCCGGTGTGATGTCGATGACCGCGAAGAGAGCGTGGGCAAGAAGGTCCGCGAGGCCGGCATGGACTGGGTACCTTATGTGATCGTGGCCGGAGACGAGGAAGTTGCATCGAAGAAGCTGACCGTTACGATCCGGAAGAAGTCGCAGCCGAACAAGCCGCACAAAGAGCAGCTCACGACCGAGGCCCTGATTGCTGCGGTGAAGAAGGATACCGAGGGCAAACCGTTCCGCCCACTCTATACTCCCCGGAAGCTTTCGCTGAAGGCCCGGTATATCTGAAACTTTTTTTAGCAGAGATTTTTCGAATCCTTCGTTTCCAAAGATATGGTGTTGGGGCGGTTATCAGAAAATGCAAGGTTGACAGCCGGTCATAAAAAATCATTCCGGCTTCCGGTCTTCTGATGTCCGGTATTTTCCTGCCGGCATTGCGGATCACGGGAGAGGGATATGACACTGACCGTGGAATATTCCAGCGGGATCTTTCCTGAATCGAGGACCGAGAGTTCCCGCATCTGGTGATTGATCCGGCGTTCGCGATCCAATCTCTTTGCGCACCGGCCGGAGATCGCCCGGGTCACGTTCCGGTACAGAGCGGCGATAGTTTTTCGATCAGCCGCTCGACCTGCTTAACGGACGTCCCGATGTACGCGTCCGGTGAGAGGAGAGCCGCGATGTCCGTCTTCGAACAGTACCGAACAACCTCGGGGTCTTTTGCGAGTATCTCGGCAAGCGGCCGACCTTCGGCAAGGGCCTGCATGCTTGCCATCCGGATGCGCTCGTGGGAGTCCTGCCGGTTCATCCCCTTTCTCGTCAGTTCGATCATGACCGCCTCGGCCATGTTGATCCCGTGGAGGAACTCAAGGTTTCTCCGGATCGCGGCCCGGTTGATGACGAGCCCTTCAAGCAC
Organism: Methanoregula sp.; assembly: GCF_049510175.1. Classification (GTDB taxonomy): domain Archaea; phylum Halobacteriota; class Methanomicrobia; order Methanomicrobiales; family Methanospirillaceae; genus Methanoregula. The sequence continues at coordinate 310,994 of NZ_JBEKZF010000002.1, read as the reverse complement.
ACCGGCCATGAGCCGTAGGCAGTGGTCGGTGAGGATCGATGCCTCGGGAAAGATTACACGCTCGCAGGAAGAGTTTGTCAGGTCCCTCTCGTCCCAGAGCGTGTTGTTCTGGAGCGCCGGTTCGACCGAAGAGCGGATGATGCGGGCAAGGCCACAGACCTGCTCGCTCTTGATCGGGTTCCGCTTGTGGGGCATGGTAGAGGAGCCCACCTGTTTTGCCCCGAACGCTTCCTCGACTTCGCCGATTTCGGTCCGCTGGAGCGAGCGGACTTCGACGCCGATCTTGTCGAGCGTGGTCGCAACATTTGCGCAGAACATGAAGTACTCTGCGTACCGGTCGCGGGCAATCACCTGGTTGGATACGTCAACCGAACCAATCCCGAGGTTTGCCATCATCGTGGCCTGCACCTCCATCGCCATCGGCCCGAGAGCAGCCTGCGTCCCCACGGCACCGGTCATCTGGCCGACGACCACACGGGGCCGCATCTGCCCAAGGCGCTCGATGTGACGGGCGACCTCGCTTGCCCAGATCGCGAACCGTAGGCCGTACGTGGTCGGGACACCCTGCTGCCCATGCGTCCTGCCGATGCAGACGAGCGTCTTGGTTTCCTCAGACCGCTGCAGGAGGACCGAGAGCAGTTTCCGAAGTTTTGAATCGAGCAGGTCGAGCGACTGGCCGAGCTGAAGGCCGGTCGCAGTGTCGAGGATATCGTTGCTTGTCGCACCGTAGTGCACCCACCGGCCAGACTCCCCGGAGACTTCCGAGATTGCTTTCACGATTGCCATCATATCGTGACTGATCTCGAGCTCGATCGCCTTCGCCCGCTCGAGCGATGCCGTGTGGGCCTTTTCGCTGATCTCCACGGCTGCGGCTGCCGGGATCATGCCGTGGTGGGCCTCGGCCTTTGCGAGCGCAACTTCGGCGCTGACAATGGCCGAGAACCGGTTCTGCTCGCTCCAGATGGCACGCATCTCCTTCGTGCCGTAGCGCTCCTCGATGGGGTGGACTGCCATGGGTAGAAATGGGATGTTTTGGGATATAGTGGTTGAGGATCGGTGAAGGAAAAAATTCAAAAAGTGTTATTATATAATTCCCGTGTTCTATATTCCGGGTATCATGTTCTCCGGAATCAATGATCTGATCCTGCATCCTGATGCCTTTTTCGAACGGGTCTCACAAGAAAAGATCAACCTGATTCCGCCGCTCGCAATTGTCGGAGCGGGAATACTCTTCACACTGCTTCCGCTTGTGTTCACATTCATTTATTATTCACTCACTGCCTCGCACACTCTGCACAATATCCTCTGGTGGGGAATGATAGGGTATTATCTTCGGTGTTTCTCCGTCATTCCGCTTGTTATCTGGGGCATCCTGTCCATTGGAACCTACGGCATCTCCCGGATATTTGACGGGAAAGGATCCCTATCCGCAACCGTTCAGAACACATGATATGGCATGATGCTATAGGTTATCTCGGTTATCGGCATGATAATTTACAGCGGAATTCTGCTCTTTATTGTGTATATATTGCCCTCCACGGCCATTTTCATGGAAGAGTATGTACCATGAGGATACGGGGCTCTTCCTTACATCGACCTTATCATCTTATTCTGGGGATGGTATCTCTGGATCCTTGCGGTCAGGTACACGCAGGGGTTCACGTTTCGGAAGGCTGCGGTAGTGACGATTGTACCAGTCATGATCGTCATCTGGCTGACTACACTTGTACATTCATGGATCAATACGATATGGATTGCCGTTCTTGGTATATAAATCAAAAATTCCTTACAAATTCAATAATTCTTTGAAAGAGGATTGCTATTTGTGAATATTTTACGATATCCCCGCCGCCCCCCGCGGGGCGCCCCCCGCGGCGGATCATTACGTTTTCATTCTTTTGAAAAGGTAATACGGCGTCATCGCTCAGCGCAGGGGGTTAAGGGGGACAGGCACTGTCCCCTTTTCATTCACCTTCACACCACACCCCCATCCATAAAACCGATCAACGCCAACACTGATCCACCAATGGACAGCATCGACGCCTTTTTCCCGTACAGCGAGTACCGGCCCGGCCAGCGCCATATGCTCGAGGTCGTGGCGGAGGTGGCACGCACGGGCGGGATCGCGATGATCGATGCACCGACCGGCTCCGGGAAATCGAGCGTGGTCGCCTCGCTCCTTGCCGAGCGGAAGGGCAGGAAGATCGTAATCGCGGTCCGGACCGTGAGCCAGCTCACCACGTTCATCCGCGAGCTCGAGCTCGTGAAGAGAAAACAGCCGCAGCTCAAGACCGTGTATCTCGTCGGCAAGGGGAGCATGTGCCCGCTCGGAGGTGAGGGGGACGTGTACCGCCGGTGCGAGGGCGTCAAGGCGTTCTCAAACTCGCTGATGCGGGACCGGGCCGAGAAGGGGGCGATGGTCCCAGCGAAAGACCCGTTCATCATCCAGCAGCTCCGGCGGATGGACAAGGAGCATCCGCTCCTCTGCCCGTACTATATCAACAGTAAGATGTTCATACAGGCCGAAGGGACCGGGGTCCGGATGGTGCCCTCAACCGAACTCCGGAACAAGGCCGACCGGGTGATCGCAAACCCTGTCCCCCCGCGGGAACTCTCGGAGTACTGCGCAGGGATCTGCCCCTATGAGCTTATGATGTACGCAGCGAAGACCACCGATGTCGTGATCCTCAACTACCACCACCTCTTCGACCGGGAGATCCGCGAGCAGCTCTACGCAAACCTGAGCGTCGAGCCGCAGGACGTCCTGCTCCTCATAGACGAGGCACACAACTGCGGGGACGTGATAACCGGCATCGAGAGCGTCACGCTGGAGGAGCGCGACCTTGAACAGGCCTCCCGGGAACTCTCCGGCATGGCAAAACGCCATAAGGGGGCGGAGGCGGTCCGGCATGTGCTGCCCCGGCTCACCGAGTTCATCCGGGGCCTTACGAATTCTGTCGAGGCGGAGGACTGGTTTGACCCGGCAATCTTCGACCGGATGGTGACAAAAGAGTCATTGTACAAAGACATGGACGAGATCGTCGATGACCTCATGGGTCTTGCCGAGACGATCCGGGAGAAGAACCAGAAATCGGGCGAGTTCCGCGAGACCGCAATCGAGCGGCTGACGGAGTTCCTCCTCCGGCTTTCCAACTCCGCCACCGATCCTGCGTTCCTGACCGTATACCGCAAAGACGAGTCGGGGATCACGCTGGAAGTGCGCAGTATCGACCCGGCAGCCTCGCTCTCGGAAGTCTGCGGCTCCCATGCCTGCTCCATCCTGATCTCGGGCACGCTCTCGCCGGTCGAGAGTTTCAGGAAGTATTACTTCGGGAATGCCCCGGTGACAACCCTTTCCCTGCCCAACGCCTTCCCGAAAGAGAACCGCCTCATCGCCTGCGCGAGCGACATTACCACCGCGTACTCCATGCGGCAGAACAAGGATAACACGAACAGGATTACCGGGTACATCCGCGTATTCTGTGCCCTGAATGGAAACCGGGCGATCTATTTCCCGAGCTACCAGATCCTTGATAACTACGCGGAACTCACGACGCGGGATATACGGGGAAAGAAGATCTTCATCGAGCCCCGGGACACGGCCAATGCGAACGCAGCCCTTTCGGAGTTCCTCGCCCTCCCCTCCCGGCGCGAATCGGGCGTCATGTTTGCGGTCTGCGGCGGGAAGTGGAGTGAGGGGCTCGACTACCGGGGCGAGATGCTCGCCGGGGCAATGGTGATCGGCCTGCCGCTCGCGCCGTTCAACCGGGTGCGCAGGATGATGATCGAGTACTACCGGCACAAGTTCGGGACCGAAGGCGAGTTCCTCTGCTACACCCTGCCGGCCGTCAACCGTTCCCTTCAGGCACTCGGGCGTGTGCTGCGGACGCCCGAGGACCGGGGGGTGCTCGTGCTGGGAGAGAAGCGGTTCCTGGAAAAACGGGTGAGGGATGCCCTGCCGGTCTGGATACAGGCCGAGATGATCGCATGTGACTGTGAACAGTTCAGGGAGGTCCTGGCGCAATGGAAATCGTGAGCGGGTCATGCCGGCTCGGGCTCTGGTATGTCCATGTCACCTGGAACGGGAACACGATCCATCGTGTCCGTTTTGCAACAACGGGGACCGACGGGGACGTCCCGCCATTGATCAGGCAATTCTGCGCCGGGAGGGTTGTCGATCTCCGGCCACTTGCGAGTATCGCGATCCACGATGACACTCCCTACAGCCGGATCTACCGGGCAGTCCGGGAGATTCCCTACGGTAAGACCGCAACCTATGGGGAGATTGCACACCGTATCGGGACAGCACCCCGCGTGGTCGGACAAGCGATGGCCCGCAACCCGACACCGCTCGTCATCCCATGCCACCGTGTCGTGGCGGCAGATGGAATCGGGGGCTTCTCCCCGTCGGTCGATATCAAGGAGGTGCTTCTCACGATGGAGAGAAAAGGCCTGAGGAAGGGCAGGATCTCACCTGCGTAAACTACTACTTGCAGGAAATCAAACAGTTCCGGCAGAACACGGAAACACCATTACCGCCAGATGTGATGATAAGAGAAAGATACGGCCTTTCTGCCGGTTTCCCGAAAACGGAGATCGTGGCAGACTGCAGGAACGATACGGACATGAAGATTCTCATTTCCGGGGAGGCACACTCGTGAAAAAAAGCCGGGAGCACGGTATTGCGACACCCTGCAACGCGATGATGGGCGATCGGATCAAATGCCGTGAGTCGCTCGCAGCACAGGAGCGTCTATGAGGTCCGCGGTCGTGCTTGTCGGAGGCGAGGCCCGACGTGCCAACGGGCAGGAAAAATATTTTTTTCTGTATAAGGGCAGGACGTTCATTGACCGCCTTGTCGATACCCTCCAGGAAGTGGTGGACGAGATCATCCTCGTAGCCCGTGACCCGGAACAGTGCCGCCGCTTCCACCGTATCGAGGGCGTGCGGTGCATCACCGACATCCGCCAGGGGATCGGCCCCATCGGAGGGCTTCATGCCGGGACCCTTGCAGCGAAGGGCGACCTGATCTTTGTCTCCGCGTGCGACATGCCCTGCATCGAGGCCGGGGTCGTATCGTACCTCTTCACCACCATCGGCGACCATGATGCCGCGATTCCCTGCTGGAACAAAGAGATGATCGAGCCCCTCCATGCCGTATACCGGCGCGAAGTTCTGCTGGAATACCTCAGGGACCATGAATCATTTTCCCTGCGGCCGATGATCCGGGCGATCAACACCCGCTATGTCCCGGTCAGGGAACTCGAACCCCTTGATCCGGAACTCCGGACATTCACGAATATCAATAAGCTCGAGGATCTCGAGCGGATCAACCAGCAGGATCATAACGGGAAAGATTCGACCGGCAGGGACACGTAAACCTGGCCCAAGGCATTCCGTTTCGGGATGCAGGATGAGGGGGAGCTGATCCGGCTCCGCTGCTCATGCGATAAGTATAGTCGAAAACCCTGCTTTCAATACAATGTGGGTTTTCTCAAATAGTGGTAACACAGCCAATCTCTCAACAGACCAATCTCCGCCTCTTTTGAGGCTACGATTGATCATAATTGTTGTGTTCAACACTATATTTTTCAGATATTTGTTTTCCTGCCGCTTGCATCCCGCATGTAATGGCCAAACTCGCTTTTCTGCAGGACATCGCCCTGAAAAACCGGGCCATCGCGGCAGACGCGGAGACCGGACGGGTCAATGCAGCACGACCCGCAGACACCTACCCCACACTTCATGTACCGGTGGAGCGAGAACTCGGTCTTGTGCTCAAGGCCATTCTCCGCGACCTTCGCAAGCACGGCCCTCATCATAACCTCCGGCCCGCAGACCGCGATCCGGTCGTATGTCGAGAGGTTGAGGTCGTCCATCAGTGCGGTAACAAAACCGTTGTGCCCCTGCGAGCCGTCGTCCGTTGCAATCAGGACATCGGTGCACTCGTCGAGCTGGTCGACAAAGAGCAGTTCGGTTTCGGACCGTGCACCGAGCAGCATCGTCATGACGCAGTCGGCCTTTGCAAGCGGGAGGAGGGGCGCTGCACCGACCCCGCCGGCAATTGCCAGCACTTTCTCTCCTTTGGTGAAGCCGTTGCCAAAGGGCCCGCGGATCCCGAGTTTTCCCCCAGTGTCCATGCCAAACAGGGCCGCGGTCGCGTCCCCCACGTTCTGGACCGTGATACTATTGGGGGAAGAGAGGGCCATCGGGATCTCATCCACGCCCGGCACCCAGACCATAACGAACTGTCCCGGGTCAAAGACGAACGGCGGATCAAAAAAGAAGCTCCGTATGTTCTGCGTCTCTTTTTTGATCCGCGTAATCGTGACAGTGACCGGTGTTCCTTCAGCCATGGGCGCACCCCACGATCTCGTCTGCGGCGATCCCGTCTTTTGCATAGAGATGTTCTTTGATCGTCTCGAAAACCTTCACGTCATCGTAGACCGCGCTGCCGATCTCCACGGCCCGGGCGCCCGCCATCATCATCTCGATCACGTTGTCGGCAGTCGAGATGCCGCCACATCCGATAACGGGTATCTTCACGGCCTCGTAGAGTTCGTACACGCACCGGACCGCGATGGGAAAGACCGCGCTTCCCGAGAGGCCGCCGTACCGGTTGCCCAGTACCGGGCGGCGGAGTCCGGTGGAGATCCGCATGGCTTTCACCGTATTGATCGCAACGATCGCGCTGGCACCCCCCTTCTCGGCTGCCTTTCCGATTGTTGTGATGTCCGTCACGTTCGGTGTCAGTTTCACCCAGGTCGGCACGCCGGTTTTGCTCACCGCCCGCGTGCAGGCTTCCACGAGCACCGGGTCAATACCGATCGCGGCCCCGTACCCTTCGGCATGGGGACAGGAGAGGTTGAGTTCAATGGCCGCGACTTTGCCGGAGAACCAGCCGGCCACCTCGGCAAACTCCTCCGGGTTCCCGCCGAAGATACTGGCAATCACCGGTTTCTTTGCGAGGGCAGTTACCTCATCGACAAATTCCTTTGACGGGTTGGGGAGCCCCATCGCGTTCAGCAGCCCGTCTTCGAGAACAACGAGGCAGGGGCCGTGGTGCCCTTCTTTCGGGTGGGGGCCGATGGACTTGGTTACGACACCCCCCGCCCCGAGGTGCAGCATCCGCGAGAGCGATGCCCCGGTGGTACCGAGAACCCCTGCAGCGAGCAGCAGGTGGTTGTGCAGCGCAACGCCACCAATGCTCACCGGGTCCGGCCTGATCGAAACCATTCATCAGGAAATGGTCGTTATTTATTATTAGCATACCCATATTGGTACCAGATGGCGCGCCTTGCAGTGATGGGGGTCGGGAGGGTCGGCGGCGAGGTCGCGTACCTTGCAGCATCGCTCGGCATTGCCGAAGAACTGGTCCTCTACGACAGCGCCCCCAAGCTCCTCAGGGCGCAGGTGCTCGATCTCCGGCACACCGGCCTGGATATCTCGATCAGCACCGATAAAAGCGGGATCCGTGAAGCCGATCTTTGCGTCTTCTCCGCGGGAATGCCGCGGAACCCCTCGATCAGGACCCGCGCTGACCTGCTCGCGGCCAACCTGCCCGCCACCCGTGACGGCGCAGAACTGCTTAAAAATTTTTCCGGCGTCCTGATCACGGTGACAAACCCGATGGATGTCAATAACTATTACCTCTGCAAAAAAACCGGCATCCCGCGTGAGCACTGCATCGGGTTTGGTGGCCAGCTCGACAGCGCCCGCTTCGGCCTCACCCTCCGGGAGCGCAACATCGGCGGGCTCCCGTCCGTTCTCGGAGAGCACGGGGAGCACCAGGTACCGGTCTTTTCAAGGCTTGAAACACCGGTTGTGGAGACGGTACGGGAAGAGATCCTCCACGAGCTCCGCGGGGCAAGCATGGAAGTGATCAAGGGAAAGGGGGGTACCGTCTTCGGGCCGGCACTCCACCTTGCCCGGCTGGTCCGGATGGTCCTTTCGGATACGGGGGAACCGGCGGTCTGCTCCGCAGTACTGGACGGGGAGTACGGCCTTGACGGATGCTCGCTTGGCGTACCCATGCGAATCGGAAGAGCGGGGATCCGGGAGATCATGGAATGGGAGCTCGATGTATGGGAGGCCAAAAAGATGGCTGAAGCGGGACAGTTTGTTGCCGGTCTCTGCAGCAGGGCGGTGTCCTGACATGGCCTCGCAGTCCGCCCGCAGCGAAACCTGCATGAATGCACCCTGCACGCTCGACACGTTCTCCGGTTTCCGTATTGCGATCAACCAGGTGGAATACAGCAACTCACCCGACGGCCCGGTCATCCATGTCTTCGGGCGGGACGCGCAGGCAAAGGCAGTCCGGCTGGACGTGACCGGCTTCCGGCCGTACTTCTATGTCCCGGCCGACCAGGCCGAAAGCACACCGCTTCCCCCTCAGGTAACCCTCGAAACCGGGACCACCTACTGCTCGATCCGCGGCGAATCCCTCCGCCGGCTCTACACCCAGCGGCCGGGTGATGTGCGGGATGTCCGGGAGCGCTACCGCCATTTCGAGGCAGACATCCCGTTTGCCACCCGGTTCATGATTGATACCGGGCTCACCGGCGGGATCTCCGCCCCGCAGGAGACCGTGGACTATCACGAGATCGCACCGGCGGAGGTCGACGCACCGGCCCGCACCTGCATCATCGATATCGAATGCGAGGACGAGCGGGGTTTCCCCGACCCCCAGCGCGACGCGATCATCTGCATCACCGCTTTCGATTCGTTTGACGAGGACTATACCACGTTTCTCCTGGTCGGGGGCGGACTGCCGAATGAGATCGCACAGAAAGAGCAGGAGGGGGGCCTGAAGAACGGGTGCTTCCGCAAAGGCACCCACACGATCTGCACGTACGCAGACGAAATCGCCATGCTCCGGGCATTGGCCTCCTACCTCCTTGCTAGGGACCCGGACGTGCTCTCCGGCTGGAACTTCGTCGAATTCGACATGCCGTATATCACCGGCAGGATGGAGCGGCTCGGCCTCCGCCCGGACTCCCTTGCCCGCATCCCCGGCCAGACCGAGCGCAATGCGCTGCGGGGACGGGCGCTCTTCGATCTTCTTACTGCCTACAAGAAGATGCATTCGGGCCTGAAGGAGTCCTACAGGCTCGATGCGGTCGCGATGGAGGAACTGGGCGAACAGAAGGTCCGGTACACGGGGACGATCTCCGATCTCTGGAAGAAGGAGCCGGCCCTGCTGGTCGAATACAACTTCAAGGACGTGGAGCTCTGCGTCGGGATCAACCGGAAGGACAACATCATCGGGTTCTACCGCGAGATCGCCCGCTACGTCGGCTGTCCTCTCGACAAGACCCTGAACTCCTCGAGCGTAATCGATATCTATGTCCTGAAGAAGGCCTACGGGACATACGTGCTGCCCTCCAAAGGGTTTGCGAATGCCGAGGAGTTCGAGGGCGCAACGGTCTTCGAGCCAAGCAAAGGTGTGCGGGAGAACGTGGTGGTGCTCGACCTCAAGTCGCTCTACCCGATGGCGATGATGACGATCAACGCCTCCATGGAGACCAAGGACCCGGAGGGAGAACTCAGGGCGCCGAACGGGATCCGGTTCCGGAAGCAGCCGGACGGGCTGACGCGGAGCATTATTGCCGAGCTTCTCAAAGAGCGGGACGAGAAGAAAGCGTTGCGCAACACGTTTGCATTCGGTTCGCCGCAGTACCTGATGTACGACATGCAGCAGAACGTGCTCAAGGTGATCATGAACACCTACTACGGGGTCTCGGGCTACACCCGGTTCCGGCTCTTCGACCGGGAGATCGGGTCGGCCGTGACCTCCGTGGGGCGGGCGATCATCGAGCATACCCGCCGGGAGATCGAGCAGCAGGGCTACACGGTCATTTACGGCGACACGGACTCCTGCATGGTGCAGCTGCCGCCCCTTGACCGTGAGAAGACGATCGAACTCGCCCGGACGATCGAGAAGAAACTCAACGAGAGTTATTCGGTGTTTGCAAAGAAAGAACTGAACGCTGACGTCCATTACTTCTCCATCAAGTTCGAGAAGATCTATGCCCGGTTCTTCCAGGCCGGCAAGAAGAAACGCTACGCGGGATCACTTGTCTGGAAAGAGGGCAAGGACGTGCGCGAGACCGATATCGTGGGCTTCGAGATCAAGCGGAGCGACACACCGCAGATCACCAAGCTCGTGCAGAAGACGGTGATGGAGCAGATCCTTGACGGGAAGGGATATCCGGAGATCAAGGCATTCCTTTCCGAAGTGATCAAAAAATACCGGGCCGGGAAGTACTCGCTCGATGAGATCGGTATTCCCGGTGGTATTGGCAAGTCGCTTGATGATTACGACAATGACGACGCACAGGTTCGGGGAGCAAAATATGCCAACCAGTACCTGCATACAGAGTTTGGCAAGGGCAGCAAGCCGAAGCGGATCTACATCAAGACCGTGACTTCGAAATACCCCAAGACCGATGTGCTCTGCTTTGAGTACGCGGACCAGGTGCCAAAGGAGTTCGTTGTCGACTGGGAACTGATGCTCGACAAGACGATCAAACAGCCCATCTCGCGGATCATCGAGGCACTCGGCTGGGACTGGAATGACGTCGACCCTTCGAGGACCACGCTCGCCCAGTGGGGCCTCGGGTAACCCGCTCCCTGCCAGGCCCGTATTGCGGCAACCGTCTTTGTAATACGCGACCGGGCGATCCTGACCGGAATCCTTTTGAAAAATTAAGGGGATTGTATATAATTCCGGTATTTCCGGCCTGGTGAAATATCCACAATACTGCCCCGGATCAGGCAGCAACAATCATTCTTACTGCATCATCAATTGGTACAAATGAAAAACGTTTAATAAGGATTCGCGCAATTGAGATTCATACAGTGCGCCTGCAGAGCCGGTTTCCTCTTTGGTACTCCGGTGTATGCAGGCCAGGGAAAAAGGATGAAATGACCGAAGGAATCATGTTTACCGAACGCGAGGAGAGCATCTCCAACCTCTGGCTTTTCATCGTGATCAACACGACCGTGCTTGCCCTCCTGATCAACATCCTCTCCCTCCATTATGGCAGCAACGATGTTGCCCCCAACCTCTTCTATATCCCCGTCGTCATTGCTGCCTACTGGTACCCGAACCGCGGCCCCATCTTTGCCGTAGTCATCTCCCTTGCCTACATGGCCATGGTGTATATTTTCATGGGCGCCATTGTCCCGACCCTGATCGCATCGTCCGTCATCTGTTACGTGCTGATCGGCGTATCGGTGGTAGTATCAAGCCTTGCGACCCACATGCGCAGGAACGAGGTGAAATACCGGGGGCTCTTCAACCATTCCCAAGCGGGTGTCGGGCTGATCAACCCCGCCACCCAGAAGATCCAGGAAGCGAACCACCGCTTTTCAACCATGCTTGGATATTCCGATAACGAGATCCTCGACGTGCCGTTTAGCGATCTCTTCCTGGATCCCGAAAAGAGAGAACTATTCTTCAGCCAGCTGAAACGCAGTGGCAGCATCGGGAATTTCGAGACCCGGTTCCGGACGCGGAGCGAGGGGAGCCGGTGGATGCTGGTCTCCGCGGGGATGCTTCCGGACAACCAGTTCGTCACTGATATCACCGACATCACCGAGCGCAAGCACGCGGAACTCGCCCTCCTGATCAGGGATCACGCGATCAGTTCGTCCATCAACGCGATCGCGATCCTCGACCTCGATTTTAATATCACCTACGTGAACGAGTCACTCCTGCGCCTCATGGACTACCATGACGTACACGAACTCATCGGGAAAAACGCCAGCATCTTTACCGGCTCATCCCAGAAGCTCGATGTGATCAGGGACACCGTAAGAAAAGACGGAAGCTGGTTTGGCGAGATGCCCCTCTTAAAATACAACAGGACGCCATTCTACGTCACCCTCTGGATAAACATGGTCCGGGACGATAGCGGCGCACCGATCTGCATCTTGACCTCCTTCATCGATATCACCGACCGCAAGCATATGGAAGCGGCGCAGAGGAAGGCGCTCGAGCAGATCGAGAAGAATATCGAGCAGTTTGCGATCCTTGGCGACCATATCCGCAACCCCCTTGCAGTCATCGTCGGGCTTTCAAGCCTTTCGGAAGGGGAGATTGCTGACAGGATCATCCTGCAGGCGAAAGAGATCGACCGGATTGTCACCCAGCTGGACATGGGGTGGATCGAGTCCGAGAATGTCAGGGAATTTATCAAGAAATATTACATGGTGGGAACCGCTGAAGCTGACGGCAGCGACATTTCAGCAGATGCACCCGGGCACTACTGATCGGACCAAATCCCCCCATTATTCCCCTCCCAAGAACCTGCAGGACATTGCCTGCTGTCGAAAGTGGCGGGGCACTTATACCCGTTCCGCAGTCTTCTGCGACAGCCGCTCGTTCAGCTTTTTGATCTGGTCCCGGAGTGCGATCGCCTTCTCGAAATCGAGGTTCTCGGCAGCGTCGCTCATTTGCTTCTCGAGCTCGATCACCACATTCGGGATCTCGTTCTTCGGCACGTGTTTCGTATCCCTGATATCGACCTCTTTTTCCTTCACGGGTTTGATGATCGTGCGCGGGGTGATATGGTGCTTCTTGTTGAACGCCATCTGGAGGTCGCGGCGCCGTTGTGTCTCGGCGATCGCCCGCTGCATGGAGTCGGTCATCGTATCGGCGTAGAGCACGACGTTCGCGTTCACGTTCCGGGCCGCCCGTCCGATGATCTGGATCAGGCTCCGGGCATCGCGGAGGAAGCCTTCCTTGTCCGCGTCGAGGATGCCAATGAACCCGACTTCGGGGATATCGAGCCCTTCACGGAGGAGGTTGATGCCCACGAGAACGTCAAACGTGCCGAGCCGGAGCTCGCGGATGATCTCGCTGCGCTCGAGCGTCTGGATCTCGGAGTGGAGGTACCGGGTCCGGATCCCCTGGTCGGATAAAAACTCGGAGAGTTCCTCGGCAAGTTTCTTCGTCAGGGTCGTGATGAGGACACGGTCGCCCCGGGCGATCGTCTTCTGCACCTCACGGATCACGTCGTCGGTCTGGCCCTCGATGGGTCGGACCTCGACATTGGGGTCGACAAGGCCGGTGGGCCGGATGATCTGCTCGACCAGGCGGCCGGACTTCTTCCGCTCGTAATCGCCCGGCGTGGCAGAGACAAAGATCACGTTTCCCATGTACTGCTCGAATTCGGGGAACCTTAAGGGCCGGTTGTCGTACGCGCTCGGGAGCCGGAAGCCGTAATCGATTAAGGATTTCTTGCGCGACCGGTCACCGTTGTACATGCCGTGGAGCTGGGGGATCATCTGGTGGCTCTCATCGATGAACATCAGGAAGTCGTCCGGGAAATAGTCAAGCAGGCAGTAGGGTTTCTCGCCCGCCTTCCTGCCATCGAAATGGCGCGAGTAGTTCTCGATGCCCTTGCAGGAACCGGTCTCCTCGATCATCTCGACGTCGTACCGGGTCCGCTGTTCGAGCCGGTGGGCCTCGATCAGGCCGAGCGTGGGGAGCACTTCATCGAGCTCTTTGAGAATGGATGCGATCGCCGCCTTACGCGAACTTTCCGGCGTGACGAAATGGCGGGCCGGATAGACATAGAAATAGTTGAGCTGCTCTTTTTTTGTACCGGTGTTCTTATCTACCTCGCTGATACGTTCGACCTCGTTCCCGAACAACTCGATCCGGATGATGTTGTTGAAATACCCGGGGATGAGGTCGATCGTGTCGCCCTTGACGCGGAACCGGCCCGGCATCAGCTCGAGATCGTTTCGCTCGAACAGGATATCGAGCAGCCGGCCCATGATCTCGTTCCGTGAAATTTTCTGGCCGACCGAGAGCTCGAATCCCATGTTCCGGAAGTTCTCCGGGTTGCCAAGACCGTAGATGCAGGAGACCGACGCGACCACGATCACGTCGCGCCGGAATGAGAGCGAGGCAGTAGTGGAGAGCCGGAGCATTTCGATCTTGGGGTTGATCGCGGAATCCTTCTCGATATACTGGTCCTTTGCCGGGATGTAGGACTCCGGCTGGTAGTAATCGTAGTACGAGACGAAGTACTCGACCCGGTTCTTCGGGAAGAAATCGGAGAATTCCTGGAAGAGCTGGGCGGCGAGCGTCTTGTTGTGGGCAAGGACGAGCGTGGGCTTGTTCTCTGCCGCGATCACGTTGGCCATCGTGAAGGTCTTACCGGAGCCGGTGACACCAAGAAGCGTCTGGTACTGTTCGTTCTTCGCGAGACCTTCGGTCAGCTGCCGGATTGCTTCCGGCTGCGAACCGGCCGGGGCGAAGGTTGAGACAAGCTGGAATCCGGTCACGGTGCTTAGGATCTTGGAGGGGAATATTAAAAGGGATCGGGATGCGGCAGGAAAGGAAAACGGGATGCCAGAATTCTTTTACCGGTTTACCGAATGATGCATCGGTGGTTTTTGCTGTCAATTTATTCCTTATGATTTGGCGGGTCCTGTCATTCTGTTCACCCATGGTGACAGGTTAGCCGCGAGCCTTCTCCATCATCTCACGGGCGAACGCTTCCGCATTCTTCAGGTCGCCGGCATCCGGCCTGCCCTTGTTGAGCCCCCCGAAATATTTTAAGAAGCTGTTCGTGTTGAAGCCTGCACAACAAAATTCACCGATAACCGTGTAACCTCTGGACTCGAGTTTTTCCCGAAGTGACAAGTGACATTTTAGTGAATAGTTCTCAAGGTTTTCCCTGCCCGCAACAGATTCCGGCATGCCGGAGGTTGAGAAGATGAAAGCTTTTTTATGGGTGACGTGTGGCAGTTTATCGGCAAGTTCAAGGACAGATTCGTGGTTTTTTCCACCATAAACACCTGAACCAAAACCGATCAGGCTGTACTCCTGCAACTCTTCCGGCCGAATTTGCTGTGGCGTTTTTACCGGTGCACCAAGCACTTTTGCGAAGACGTTCGCGATCTTCTCCGTATTTTTGTGATGATAGGAGAACACGACCACAAGTGATTTCACTGGCAGCGGATCCTGAAGCTCATTTCCTTTTTTTTCCATTTTTTCACCGTGAAAAATTATTCCCGGCCCACCAGTTCCTGCACCCACGCCCGGTTTGCCCGAAGAGCACAGCCCCCGGTACTTTCCGTGAGCAGCCCGTGTTCGTTGCGGATCCGGCTGAGCAGCTGGGAGCGGAGCGCCCCTTTGAGTGGCACCGCTGCAAGGTTCGCATCCGAGACGGGTGCCGCAGGGCAGGGTTCGAGGTCCCCGGACGGGCTGATATGCACGAAACCCCGGCCTGCGGCAAGGCACCCGCCGTACGCGTCCTCATCACCGGGGAACCCGATGAAGAGAGCCGGGAACTTCAGGTTGAAGTCCGAAAGGACCAGCTGGAGGATCTTCTTCTGCTCATGGGTGAGGACGAGGTGCTCCGTGCCGGGTTCCATGGGAACGAACTCGACAAAAGTGAATACCCGGGCGCCGGTTTGTATCATCTGCCGGATAAACGCGTCATCTGTAACACCGTTGAAATTCTCCCTTGTTGTCGTGACCGAGCACCCAAAGAAGATCTTACGGTTTTTCAGCCGGGCACAGGTGTCGAGCAGCCGGTCGTACACTCCGCTGCCCCGGCGCGAATCGGTACCCTCTCGGAAGCCCTCGAAGCTGATGACCGGCACAATGTTCCGGCACGCCGCTATAGCTCCAGCCACCTCCTCATCGATCAGGAGCCCGTTCGTGAAGACCGGGAAGAGTATTTCCGGGTGGGCGTGTGCAATCCGGAAGATCTCGTCCCGCCGCATCAGGGGTTCTCCGCCGGCAACAACGATGAACGAAACCCCGAGTTCAGCGGCCTGGCCGGCAAGCAGCACCAGCGTCTCCGGACTCATCTCCGCTGCAGACTTCTCTTTCCGGCCGTGCATGTAGCAGCCGGCGCACGCAAGATTGCAGCGCGAGGTGATGCTGGCGATGATGACCGGCGGGACGATCCATCCATCCCTCTCGTGCCGCTTCCGCATTTCTGCGGCTTTCCGCTGGTGGTGCAGGATGACAGCCCCCGCGATGACAAGGACCGGGTCTGCGGCAATGATCCGGACTGCCTGCGCAAGGGTCTCCGCAATGACACGGTCAAAGAGATTCCGGTAGTCCGTGCCATTCGTGTCCATCACGGTATCCCGACCGGATCCGCTCCGGGAAGGATCTCCTCCTGTATGTTCTGCAGCGATGCAATTGGTACCAGCTCGCAGTCCGCCAGTACTGTGGCGATCTTTTTTGCAGCAGCAAGCATGTTCCCGGTGCCGGTAAAGTAATAGATAATCGTCTTCATAGTTCATTTCCTGGTGATCGTGCCGGAACAACCCCGGCTAGGTCCGGAAAACTTCACGTACGTATGAGATACAGGTATACAGGATGGACCTGTGCCGCGCAATAACCAGCGTTTTGATCAGGCAGTTACCGGTTATTTTTTCGAAATAATCGTGTGCGCGTCCTTATCGACTTTGTAGGATTTTGGGCGGTCGAGCAGGTCAAGCGCATTGATCTTCATGTCGATAAGTTCTGAATAATTGAACGACTCGTTCTTCTTCTCACCCGACTCGACCCAGAAAACAACAATCCCGTTCTCCATCTTTTTGCTGCTGACAATATCCTGCATACAGTCCGATCGGGAATAGGAGGTAATGAATTTTTCTGCATTCCTCAAAATCTGAAAAAAAAGGCCCCGGTTATACCGGTTTGTAGTGCCCCCATTTTTCAAGAGCTTCCTTCAGTTCCTTTGCCGTCTTCGCCTTCTCTTCAAGCGTGACGCCTTCCTGCCATGCCTCGATTGCCTGCATGGTCGCCTTCGCACCGGCCCGGGTGCCTTTCGGGTGCCCATGGATGCCACCGGAGACGAGCAGGACCATCTCCGTACCATAGATATCGAGGACATCAGGCACAAGCCCCGGGTGCAGGCCGCCGGACGAGACCGGGAAGGCACTCTTGATCTTCCCCCATTCCTGTTCGAGCAGCATGCCCTCGACAGGATTTGTCTTCTTCTCCCGCAGGAGATCGGCAAGGGCGACCGATTCGCGCCGGGAGCCGGTCAGCTTCCCGACTGCAGTGCCGGTATGGATCTGGGAAACCCCGATAAGACGCATGATCTTGGCGAGGAACTGCATGGTCACGCCATGTTTCTTGTTCCGGTCAAAGGTCGCATGCATCGCCCGGTGCGCATGGATCGCAAGGCCGAGATCGGAGCAGTAGTCCCGCATGGTCATGACGCTTGCGGTCCCCGCGACGACCACATCGATCATCGCGTAGTTCCAGCCGTTTGCCGCAAGCAGGTCGGCCCGTTTCTTCATCGTCTCGACATCCGCGGTGATGTTCAGGAACGCAGACTTCTTCCCGCCGGTATCCCTCTCCGCCTTGTCCCGCAGTTTTGTCATGTACTTCACCCGGTCATCGAACCGGTTGAAGGAGGTGGAGGTCAGGTTCTCGTCGTCCTTGACGAAATCGAACCCCCCCATCCACGTCTCGTACCCTATCTCCGCATGCTCCTTTGCCGTAAAGCCAATCTTGGGTTTGGGCACGGCGCCGGTGAGAGGACGTTTTGTGACCTTCATCATCTTCCGTATCCCGTCATTGCCGAAGTGCGGCCCCTTGAAGTGTCTGATGTAGGCCATCGGCAGGGCGACATCGATCAGCCGCAGGTTCTTCACTGCTTTCATGCCGAAGATGTTGCCGGCGATACCGCTCATCAGCTGAACGACGTTCCCCTCTTCCCAGAGCTCGATCGGATACGCGATCTTCACGACGTTGCCCTCGATGTCAAACGCCGTTGCCTGGAGCGCCTTCATCCGCGGCGGCATGGTGAAAAGCGTCGTCCAGGTCCCGGTCGAGCTCTCCGAGGCAATCCGTCCTGCCGCTTCCTTCCCGCTGATGCCTGCGGCCGGTTCAAAATAGAAGAGGCAGACTAGGTCGTCCTTTGCTGGCTCGTAGTTCAGGTTGACAAATTCCTTGTACCAATCGATTGACATAGTGAATCCTGTACCAGTAAAGGTTATCCCGGGTAAAAAAGATGTAGAATGCGATGCGGGGCGACCGGATGGATGCCCTCACGTGAAACCACGTCCCCTGTCGGGAAAAAACGGCAGCATGAAAAACGATCGCGCTCTTCCCCGACCATATAATATACTTATATGAGGACGTGCGCCCACGTACTACATACCCTCAGGAATCCGGATCCTGCGACAAAAATTATGGGGGAATTGTCCGGGATTTCCGGGTCTTTTTCATAGCGTGGCGTGACATGGCAGCAAAAAAGACAGGAAAAAAAGTGGAGCGGAGAGCATCCTCACCGGAGAGAGAGACCAACGCTGTACAGGCTGTGCTGCGTAAGACGGAAAAAAATTACCCTGCGTTTTTTGATCATGCGCCGGTCGCGACCGTCATTATCGATGAGAATTCGACCGTTTCACTCGTCAATCGCACGTTTGAAGAACTGAGCGGCTACACGCGAAAAGAAGTGGAAGGGAAGAAGAAGTGGATGGAGTTTGTCAGCAGTGACGATGCGGAAAAACTCGAAAAATACCACAGCGAGTTTCTCAGAGCCGGGGGCTGGGCGCCATCCCCTTATTCCGTTACATTCGTCAGCCGCGATGGCAGCACGCGGGACATGTCGGTGGTTACCGGCCAGGTTCCCGGGACCCGGCGGATCATCGTCTCTCTCGTAGATATTACCGCACGTAAAAAACTCGAACAGATGCTTAGGGTGAACGAAGAGCGGTATCACACGCTCGTCAAGAATATCGGCACGGGTGTATTCCGGACCACCTGTGAGCACCCGGGCAAATTCGTCTGGGCGAACGCGGCCTTCCTTTCCCTGTTCGGCTTTGGAACCCTTGCAGACCTGCTGAAGTACCGCGCCGTCGATCTCTACGTTGATTTCCATGACCGGGATCAGATTCTTGCCGATCTCCATCGCACCGGGCACGCGGAAAACCCGCTGATCAGGATGAAAAAAACCGATGGCACGCTGCTCTATGCCACTATCACTGCCCAGGCAAGGCGCAATACCTCCGGGGCCATTGAATGGATTGACGGAACGGTTGAAGATCTCACGGACGTCGTGACTGCACAGGAACGGTTCAGGGAAATTATGATGGCAGCATCCCCCTTTGCGATCATGACGACCGACGTCGACGGGGTGATCACCGCATTTGGCGCCGGATCAGAAAAGATGCTGGGATATACCGCAGCGGATGTTACCGGAAAGGCAACCCCCCTCATCTTCCTGACCGAGTCCGGGATCGCAACCCGTTCCCGCATGATGGCGGATGAGACCGGCAGGCCGGTGATCGGCTTTGATATCTTATCCCAGCATGCACGGATCCATGGTTCCGATGAGAGGGAATGGACCTGTATCCGCAGGGACGGCCCCCCCATCTCCGTTGCCCTTGCCGTCACTGCCATGAAGGATACTGCCGGAACCCTCACAGGGTACCTGTGCACAGCGCAGGAGATTACCAACAGGAAACGGGTGGAGGAGGCATTCAGGCTCTCCAGTCTCCAGATGTCGGGAGTGATCTACAACCTGCCGGATGCGACATTTGCCATTGACCGGGAAGGAAAGGTCATAGCATGGAACCGGGCGATCGAGGACCTCACCGGGGTAAAATCTTTAGAGATCCTGGGTAAGGGCAACTACGAATATGCCCTTGCCTTCTACCAGACCCGGCGGCCCATGCTCATCGATCTCGTCTCTTCCGATGACCGGAAGATCGAAGACTGGGATTATACCGGTATCCAAAGGACGAGAAATTCCCTGTCTGCCGAAATCACCGGTATGACTCCCCGGGGCCGCAGCATGATCATGCGGGGGGTTGCAGCGCCCATCTATGACGAGTTCGGGAACATTGCCGGCGCAATCGAGACGCTCATGGATATCACGGAGCTGAAGAAGACGGAGTCTGCCCTGCAGGATACCGCCTCGCGGTACCGTGCCATCCTGGACAACACGGGAGCGGCGACCGCGATTATTGAGGAGGACTCAACGATCACCTACATCAACCCGGAGTTCGAGAAGATCCTCGGTTATATCAAGGAGGAGATTGAGGGGAAGCAGAAGTGGACAGAATTCGTCTCTCCTGAAGATCTTGAGCGGATGCAGGCATTCCACCGCCTGCGCCGGATCGATCCCCGGAACGCGCCGGCAAAATACGAGTTACGGTTCATACGGTGGGACGGGGAGGTGAGAAACGGCCTGGTTGCAATAACCCTGATCCCCGAAACACGGCAATCCGTTATCTCGCTCCTTGACATCACTGACAAGATACAGGCAGAGAATGCCTGCCAGCGGGCCAACCGGAAACTGAACTTTTTCAATTCTACTACCCGCCACGAGATCCTCAACCAGCTGACAGTCCTGAAAGGAAACCTGGAGCTCGCGCTTGAGCGGACTGCCGATGCCGATACCAGAGTGGTACTGGAAAAGGAACTTGCTGCTGCGGAAGCGATAGAGTCCCAGGTCCTGTTCACCCGGGATTACCAGGACATCGGACTTCTGCCGCCACAATGGCAGGACCTGATGAGCGTTATCCGGAAGGCATGTACCGGTATCCAGGCCGGGCCGGTCGATGTTGAGATCGATATCGTCGGTGTCGAGGTCTTTACCGATAAGCTGCTGGAGAGAGTATTCTACCACATGGTGGACAATGCCATACGATACGGAGAGAAGATCAGCCGGATCCACATTTCGTGCAACGAGTCATTCGAAGAACTGCTCATCGTCTGCGAGGACAACGGTATCGGGATACCTCCCGACGCGAAGGAGAAGATCTTCAACCACCAGTATTACAAGGACAAGGGGCTTGACATGTACCTGGCGCGCGAGATTCTCTCCCTGACCGGGATCAGTATCCGTGAGACCGGTGCCTATGGCAAAGGTGCACGGTTTGAACTGCACGTACCCAAGGGAGCATACCGGTTTACCGTTACCCACTGACCATGAAGGAAAACGAGATGAACGACAGGATCCCCGTAGTCCTTGTGCATGGGTGGAACAGCCATCCCGGCATCTGGAACAAGCTCTGTCCCCTGCTAACAGAAGCCTCGATACCGGTCTGGAAATTCGATCACACGGCCCTGAGGGATGCACTCCTGCCGGATATTGCGGTTGCCCTGGGAGAGTTTATTACTGCGACACGCGAGGCGACCGGGTATGCCGGGAACGTCGATATTGTGTGCCACTCGGTTGGTACCTGTGCTGCACGGTACCTTCTCGAAGTGCTGGACGGGGAAGCCCGTCACGAGAGGGTTCGGCAGCTGATCGGTATCGGCCCGCCCAACAACGGCTCTGCTCTTGCCGAACTCTTTTATGACCCGTTGCGGAGAGAGGAGATCATCAGCCGGCTGACCGGGGTGTTTGTCCCGGAGGGATTTGATCCTGCGGCCGACCGGATCGTGCAGGATGTGCGACCGGGGAGCGCAGTCATGCAGCGCCTTCGCACCGCCGGGACACGGCCGGACATTACCTACCGGGTGATCGTAACCGCAAACCCCGGGGGGGTGCCGGCATTTTTCCCCTGGTTCGAGGGCAGGACATGGGAACGCACTGATGACGGAAACTATCATGCAACGTTTAACGGCGACGGGATCGTCCCGAACCGGGAATCCGCACTTCCGGGAGTCTCGCTCGATCTCATTTCAACCGGTGAGGGAGGCGACGACACTCCCCCGCCGGCCCAGTACTGCCACATCAACCTGCCCCGGAACCCGGTCGTCATGGAGCGCGTTCTTCACTACCTTACCCTGCCGCTCCAGGAACCTTAGACCAACGGCGTGTTTTCCCGCAGGCCGTGATTAAAACACTGCTGTGACGTACGTGATGTAAAAAAACCGTATCTCCGGGAACAATGCCGGGACCCGGGCACAATGTCGTATCAGTGTCCCGGAAGAATGGCGGGGAGGGGCAGGGTGCACGCTTCGAGATTATCGTGCCGAAAGGACATACCGGTTCGCCGACCTGAAATAACAGGGCCGTATTCCCGACCGGTTTCCTGCTCCCGGGCTGTTTCCCGACAATCTCCTTTCGATCCTTGTTGGTGTAACGCGACAGCGTGCAAATATTCATTATTTCACAGCATGTCCGGTACATGATCGTCTATGAAACTCCCCTCTGCACGCCTCACAGGACTGCTCATCCTCTGTATCGCCATCCCTCTTGCGATCGGCTTGATCGGATCCGTCTTCACCCTGCCGGAGATCGCTGGCTGGTATGCCGGGCTCAACAAGCCCTCGTTCACTCCCCCGGGATGGATCTTTGGGCCGGTCTGGACACTCCTCTATATCCTGATGGGGGTCTCACTCTGGGTTGTCATAAAGGACGGTATTGGTGACCGGTCAGTACAGCAGGCCGTGATCCTCTTTGCGGTCCAGCTTGTCGCCAACCTTGGCTGGTCGGTCCTCTTCTTTGGCCTGCATAGGATCGCCGCGGCATTCCTCGAGATTATTTTCCTGTTCGCCCTCATCGCGGTAACGACCCTTTCCTTCTGGCGGATCAAGACGACTGCCGGCTGGCTTCTCGTCCCCTACCTTTGCTGGACGGGGTTCGCCTCACTCCTGACGGGGAGCGTCTGGCTCCTCAACTGATACCTTCCCCGCCCGGTAACGCCACAAAAAACGCAGGAAGATTAAATAAGGTCAGGATTTTTTCCCGCGTTTCTTCACAGCCTTATTTTTCCGACCGGGAGCCTCCGCATTCTCCCTCTCCATCTCCGCCTTCGCCACGAGCAGCGCCTCTTTCTGCTCTTTTGTGACCTCCGGGAATGCGAGGTGGAGGCGGTCAAGGGTCTCGTTGATGGCAGAGACAACCGCGAGCCGGGTGAACCACTTGTGATCGGCCGGGATGATGTACCACGGGGCATAGGGAGTGCTCGTATTGTTGAACATCTCCTCGTATGCATCCATGTAACCGTCCCAGCAGGTCCGTTCATGGATGTCCGCTGCCGAGAACTTCCAGTTCTTGTCCGGCTCGTCCACCCTCACCAGGAAACGCTTCTTCTGCTCCTCTTTGGAGACATTCAGGAACAATTTCAGGACGACGATACCATTGTCGGTGAGGTATTTTTCAAAATTGTTGATCTCCTCAAACCTGCGGCTCCATATGTGCCGGTCATTGAGCGAGGGAGGCAGCTGCTGCCGCTCCAGGTATTCCGGGTGCACCCGGACGACTAGGACCTCTTCGTAATAGGAGCGGTTGAAGATCCCGATATTTCCGCGGTTGGGGAGGGCGACGCAGCACCTCCGGAGATAATCGTGGTCGAGCTCTTCAGCGCTGGGGACCTTGAAACTGGTCACCTGCACGCCCTGCGGGTTCACCCCCGACATGACATGCTTGATGGTGCTGTCCTTCCCGGCTGCGTCCATGGCCTGGAGGATGATCAGCAGCGCATAGGTATTCTGGGCATACAGCTTGTCCTGTTGTTCTGCAAGCAGCCGTATACCTGCCGCGGTTGTTGCCTCTGTATCTTCCTTTGATATGAAATGACCGATACAGCCAGGGTCATAGTCGTTCCGGAGATCGATCTTTTTTCCCGGTTGCACTCTGAGCGATTCAAGAATTTTTTTCATCTTTACTGCCACGCAATGCACCTCTTGAGTGATCATTATCCGCGGTACCGAATCAACCCTCCGCCTGCCCGGCCCCGGGCATGGTAAAGAATCACGGACTTTGTTATCCTCAACGACGGGGAGTACGGGGAATGTGTCTGCCGTGCCATATCTGTCAAAAAGAGGGGGAGATGAAAAACGGTACTATGAGCATAGCAGGGCGGTATCACGGTATACTGTCCCTGCACGCCGGGCAGTTCAGGGCATAATCGCGGATCCCTTCGTTCCACGGCGTGAACCCGATACAGATGGCGGGCTTGGTGTCATGGATCCGGCAGTACACCTTGCCATCATCCGCCCGGAAAAAGAACGGGCAGTGGGTGAGCCTCCCGCCCTGCGGGTCGACCCAGTAATAGATGCGGGCAACCCGGGGCAGATCGGCAAGGGAGAGGCCCCGGCCGGTTGCGCGTTTCCCGTCCCGGAACGTGATGGAGACGTGCTGCAGGATATCGGTGCGGTTATGGGCAATCCATGGGACAAGATCCTCCGGTATCCCCGCCTGGTCCCAGCCCCACTTCTCGCAGCATTTCCCGCACTGCCGGCAGTCCTGGTCGTTGGGCATGATGACTCCCGGATATATGAGCCAGGCAGGTTTTTAGGTATTGGTCTTCTGTATACGGTATCCCTTGCGCTGTTGTTTGCCGCAGGTTCGGCCGGTTTACACCAGGATAACAGTTTTACCGGTTATCATACACCATACTTTCCCGCATGATCGCACCCGATGGCCATCCTGTCAGGTCCGGGCAGATGGCCGCAAACAGAAAACATATATAACAAAATGTCAAATAAACTATACATATACCGGTGCGTAACGGCACGGGTATTGCAGTACAGCATGAAGAACACCAAGAACACGAGCAGCAAGAACACCTTTGAATGTCCGTTGCGGGTTGCACAACCGCAAAAAGACACCATATACCTCTACCCTCCGAAGTAAATGGCAGGGAAAACCTCAACTCCGTTTTTACCGGCCCGACCGAAAGACCCGGCTCGGGCCGGTGTATATTCTTCCGGTACCAGGACCTGTCACTTCTTTCTGTCCTGATCCCTCACTGCGGTCCCGCAAACGTGAGACCATGAGGGTGCACTCCCCCTGCCCGGGCACCGGTATCGGTCAGGATAAGGTTTGTATGATTATCCGTCCGATACAAGAGTGCTATGGCTCTTCCAGAAACATCCCGGATCGAGCGCGCCCTGTTCATCATCGCTCTCGTTTTTATTATCATCATTGCGGTGAAGATGACCACATACCTCGTCAGCCTCATCCTGATGGCCATCATCCTCAGCATGCTCACCCTCCCTGCGGTGAACTGGCTGAAAACCAAAGGGCTCTCTAATTTCTCTGCGGTACTGGTCATCACCATTGTCGCGTGTCTCGTCATACTGGCAGGCGTTGGCCTGACAGCATTATCGTTTAACTCCCTGGTGTCGGACCTCCCCCAATACCAGCAGGATCTCAATGTCCGTCTCGCCAATATTTCCGCCTTCCTCGTTTCCTTTGGCTTCCCCAGTAACGCATTCAGTCCCTCATCCTTTAACATCGGGGATATGGTGGGCTTCGCGATTACCGGGGCAACGAGCTTCTTTGAAGGGTTTATGTTCCTCTTCTTTGTGGCCGTTACTACCTTCTTCATGCTGCTGGATTCGCCCCGGCTTTTCAAGCAGATCGAGAGTTCCATCGGCAAGGACGCGGAAGCACTGCGAAATTTCACCCGCATGTCCGGTTACGTTATCGATTTCATTGTTGTAAGGACAGAGACAAATTTCATCCACGGTTTCCTGTTCGGGAGTTTCCTCGGGATCCTGGGAGTCCACGGGGCGATCCTGTGGGGTGTACTGACCTTCCTCCTCGGGTACATCCCGTACTTCGGTCTGCTCATCGCTGCGGTTCCGGCACTCTTCTTTGCCTGGCTCCAGTTCGGGGTACCGGGGGCGATCGCCGTCATCGCCGCCGTCTGCATCCTCAACCTTGTCGTGGAAAACCCGGTCTACTCATACCTGGCTGCCCGGAAGTTCGAGATGCCGGCCCTTATCGTTATCATCTCGGTGATCTTCTGGGGCTGGCTGCTGGGTCTCGTCGGCATGTTCTTTGCGATCCCGTTCACGCTGATGCTGCTCCTCATCTTTGAGTCCTGCGATGAACTCCGCTGGATCAACACAATGATGGGGGTCGGCCGCCTGTTCGGGGATGGGAGGGAGCATAAAAAAAGTGCCGATGATACTTCTGAACAATAAACTGAATTTTTTTATTGGATATCCTTAACGGTCACCGCGTAATCGCCGTCCCAGGCCAGGGTCACGGTTGATGTTCCCAGCACAGATCCTGTGACCGGGTCCCGTGCAGTCACGGTTATAATGACCGGCTCGGTTGTAGATGAGGGTTTGTCGATAAACGACCAGTAGAGCTTCTTGCCGGAGTTGGAAGTAGCTGGCCCCAGCTGGTTCACGTGGTAATCGGGCGCGTTCCAGGAAAGGAACTGCCCATAACTGGCGTTCCATGCAAAACTCGCAGCGGATGGGTCAAAGCCGGTCGCGTTCGGCGCAAGGCCGATGCCCGGTGTCGAAGACATCATAGGGGAGTAGCGCTGCGGCGAGGCTTCGATGCGCAGGGATGTGACCGGCTGCGGTGATACCGATAACGGGACGAAACTGCATACGTCATTCGTGCACCCGGTTGTTGTCACACCTGCAGGGGTTGTTTCCGGGATGCCGGGAGACACCGCAAGGGACGGCATTGGCGAGGGCGTAACGGGTGCCTGCGGCCCGTTCGCGCAGCCGGCAGCAACAACTGTGGCGATACAGATCGCAAGGAGAATACCATAGTTCAGATCCATACCACAACCATCGCTGACTGCGATAATAAACCCGGCGAAAACTGCGAACGGATTGGCAGTCAAAGGAATTTTATTAAGAAATCGTGGACAATGCTGTAGGCATGACATCATCCGATCGTTCACCCTGGCACGTTCCCGCGGTTCTTGCACTCTTCGCAATAACGGCAGTCCTCGTGCTCTCCTGCGGGTGCACGCAGCAGACAGCAAAAACCACTGATACTACGTCCGGTGTTTCCATAACCAAACCAGATGATACCCATATCTCGGTCGCTTTTGTCGGCGCACCCGGTATGGACGGCCTTCTCGAACTGGAAATCACCGTGACGGACAGCAATGGCAAGAACAGGACACAGTCGATCGGTTCCCGTCTTCATACAACCCCGATCCAAGTCCATTCGACCCAGACCTTTACCGGGTCCTATGGTGGAAGGAACTATGTATTTATTACGGCTTATTTCACTGATGGGAGCCAAAGGACGATTATTGATCAGGACATTTGAACTCATCATAAAAAGTTTTTGGAATTTCAACCCCCCTTTTTAAAAAGAGTTTTTTAAAAACCGAACGCCACAGGTACTCACCTATTTCAGGAGGAATATTTCAGGATAAATCCGGTTCATCCCCACACCGTTCAATGATCATCACGTTATGGTGGATGATGTCGGGGTTCAGGTTCTTAATCTTGAGCATGACCAGGGGGACACTATGATCGTTGTTAATCTCTCTGCCATTCTTATTCCCGGTAGTACGCAGGAAAACGTGCTTACGTCCACGCGCACTCTCACGTGCCTTTCTTCTTTCGGGACTTTTTGGGTTTTGAATGATCGGTGACGAGAGTTTTTTTCCGCAGCAGGCGGTTGTAGGCAATGGCAAAACGGTGTGCTTCGTTGCGGATCTCCTGGATATAGTGCAGGGCCATTCCTTTTTCATCCAGCCGCCGCGATAGCATCTCCCCTGGCACAAAGACTTCCTCCTTCCGCTTGGCAATGGCGATGACCGGGATCGTGAGATCAAGGTTGAGGAGGGTGTTTCCGGCAGCCGAGAGCTGGCCCTTCCCCCCGTCGATGATGATCAGGCCGGGCATCTCCGCCTCCTCCCGCAGAAGGCGGTCATAGCGCCGCTTCACCACTTCGGCGATGGATGCGAAGTCATCGATACCTTCAACGGTCTTGATCTTATACCTGCGATAATTCCTCTTGTCCGGTATGCCGTTACGGAACTGCACCATCGATCCGACCATTGCAGTCCCGGACAGGTGCGAGATATCGAAACATTCGATGACTTCGGGAGGGTCTGCAAGTCCGAGGCTGGCCTGCAGGTCTTTTACTTTCAGCTCGTTTTTCAGGAATGCATGCTGGAGGTTCATTTCCACTAGGTCAAGCAGTTTTTTCTTCTCGCCGATCTTCGGCAGGGTCACCTGTACTGTCTTTCCCTTACGTTCTGTGAGGTAACCTGCCATCGCTTCGCCAACTTCGTGTGACAGGATGAGTTCTGAGGGAGGGACGCGATCCGCATAGTACTGGACGAGGAATTCCTCAAAAAAATCTTCGCGGTTGTCGAACGAGTATTCCTGTTTGCCCGCGAGCAGCCCTTTTTCAACGGAGAAGACCATGAGGTAGACCTTATCGTCAGAGACCGTATAGCCGATCACATCCTGGTCTGTTTCCTTCGGTCGTTCGACATGCTGGCGCTCTGCAAGATGGGAGACCGCGGCGATCTGGTTACGCAGCGCAAGCGCCTTTTCGTATTCCTCCCGTGATGAATATCCTGCCATCTCCTCCCGCAGGCTGATGAGCAGTTCGCTGCTTTTACCTTTCAGCAGTGCCGCTGCCCGCTCCACCTGGAGGTGGTACTCCTCTTCACCGATCGCGCCGATGCAGGGCGCGCTGCAGGTATGCATGTGGTGCCGCAGACACGCCCGTTTCGGCAGCCTCCGGCAGGACCGCAGGTGGAAAATCTTCCGGACAATATGGATCAGGGCATCGCGTTCCGCGGCAGAGACAAACGGCCCGAAATAGGTGGCTTCCCCAATGCCTGTGCGCCGCGCAATGCCGATCCGGGGGAATGGTTCGCGGGTTAGTTCGATGTAGGCATACCGCTTGGCATCCTTGAGGTCGATATTGTATTTCGGCTGGTGCTTTTTGATTAAGTTATTCTCGAGCAGGAGCGCCTCGGTCTCGGTGTTGGTCACCATGACACTGACACGGGCGATCGCCGCAACAAGACTCCGGGTCTTCGGGTCGTGATCTTTCTTCTGGAAGTAACTGCTCACCCGTTTTTTGAGGTTTTTTGCCTTCCCGACATAGATGATTGTCCCTCCGTTGTCAAGAAAAAGATAACAACCGGGAGTGCCGGGGAGGGTCGCAGTATCGAACATTTCCGTAACTAGCGTCTCTTTGTCCAGATTATTAAGGAATGGGGATGAGGAACGGGAATGAGAAAATCCATGAAGGAAAAAAGCACGTCGTCACACCGCAGACCGGGTAAGATCATTTTTTCTGTGCAGGAACTGCATGCCGTATAAATCATTTCGCAAATTATTATATATTAATAAAATAATATGAGCCACTTACTCACATTCCTGTCAGAAAACATGAGTGGGGGCGTCTCATGCGATGGCTCTATGCAAAGGGGATTCCAATCGAGGCCCAGTTCCTGTACCAGAAAGCGCTCGATATGTCCCACAAAGGCAGGGATGAGGTTGCCCTGAGGTATTTCAGGCAGGCGGTTATCATCGCGCCGGGTTATGCAACGGCATTTTTCGAGATGGGAAATTGCCTGGCACGCCTCGGGCGTTACGAGGAGGCACGGGAGAAATACGAGAAGGCAACCCACATCGGTTCAGGTGTTCCGCCACCATGATACTAAGGTCTCCCGGCATGCAGGAAAAAATCAGGATGGTGTTGTGGATTTCCGGCCAAGCATCTCCTTAAGGAACTGCCCGGTATAGCTCTCCTTCGTCGCTGCAACCTTCTCGGGTGTGCCGGTGGCAATGATCTCGCCGCCGCCGTCCCCGCCTTCCGGACCGATATCGATGAGGTGGTCCGCGGACTTGATCACGTCGAGGTTGTGCTCGATGACAATCACTGTGTTGCCCTTCTCCACGAGGTCGTCGAGCACCTTGATCAGCTTCTTGGTGTCGTC
The DNA here is from genome assembly GCF_049510175.1 of Methanoregula sp. Classification (GTDB taxonomy): domain Archaea; phylum Halobacteriota; class Methanomicrobia; order Methanomicrobiales; family Methanospirillaceae; genus Methanoregula. Next base: position 281,420 of record NZ_JBEKZF010000002.1, on the reverse strand, counting down.
GAAGTGGAGCCCGGTCGTCGGCTCGTCCAGGAGATAGAGGGTCCTGCCGGTCGCACGCTTCGCGAGCTCCCGGGTGAGCTTGATCCGCTGCGCCTCGCCGCCCGAGAGGGTTGTCGAGCTCTGGCCGAGCTTGATGTAATCGAGCCCGACTCTTGAGAGGGTCTCGAGTTTCGTCCGGATGGACGGGATGTTCTCGAAGTGTTTCATCGCCTCTTCCACGCTCATGTCGAGGACGTCGGCAATGGATTTCCCCTTGTACTTCACTTCGAGGGTCTCGCGGTTGTACCGCTTGCCCTTGCACTCCTCGCACTCGATGTAGACATCGGGGAGGAAGTTCATCTCGATCTTGATGAGGCCGTCACCCTCGCAGGCCTCGCACCGGCCGCCCCGGATGTTGAAGGAGAACCGGCCCGGCCTGTAGCCCCGCATCTTTGCCTCCTTGGTCCCGGCAAAGACCGTGCGGATCTCGTCGAAGACTTTCGTGTAGGTCGCGGGGTTGGACCTCGGGGTCTTCCCGATCGGGGACTGGTCGATCACGATCACCTTGTCGATCTCGGCGTCGAAGACGATCCGATCGTGCTTCCCGGCCTGGTCGCGGGACTTGTTGATGATCTGCATCATGCCCTTGTAGAGGGTCTCGTACACGAGCGTGGACTTGCCGCTTCCCGAGACACCGGTGACGACCGTGAGGAGGCCGATCGGGAATTTTGCATTGATGTTCTTCAGGTTGTTCTCCCTGCAGCCCTTGATCGTGATGAACCGTTTTGCCGGCCTCCGTTTTGCCGGCACATCGATCTTTTTCGTGCCCGCGAGGTACTGGCCGGTCAGGGACTTCTTGTTCTTCTCAATCTGCCCGGGATTTCCTTCCGCAACCACTGCACCGCCGTGAAGCCCGGCGCCGGGGCCCATGTCGATCACGTGCTCCGCGGACCGGATCATGTCCTCGTCATGTTCGACCACAAGCACCGTGTTCCCGAGGTCGCGGAGCGTCCGGAGCGTCTCGATGAGCTTCCGGTTATCCCGCTGGTGGAGCCCGATGGATGGCTCGTCGAGAACGTAGAGGACGCCCATCAGGTTCGATCCGATCTGGGTGGCGAGCCGGATCCGCTGGGCTTCCCCACCGGAGAGTGTCCCGGCGTTCCGGGAGAGCGTGAGGTACCCGAGGCCGACTTTCTCCAGGAAATCGAGCCGGGACCGGATCTCCTTGATGATCTGGGTCGCGATCTCCGTCTCCTTCTCGGTCAGATTCAGGTTGCGGAACAACGCGGCGCTCTTCTCGACCGGCAGGTCGGTGACGTCGATGATGGACTGGGCGTCGATCCGGACGGCGAGCACCTTGTCCTTGAGCCGCTTCCCCTTGCAGGAGGGGCAGTCGGAGACCCGCATGTAGCCCTCGAGCTCGCGCTTCCGCCAGTCCGACTGCGTCTGGGCATAGAGCCGGGCGGTCTGGGGGAGGAGACCTTCCCATTCCCCCGTGTGAGACCACTCGGCGTCGCCGTTCTTCATGCTCATCGAGAACTTCATCCGTTTCGAGGAGCCGAACATCAGCGCCTCGTACTGTTCCTGCGTGAGATCCTTAATCGGCGTGAGTGCCGAGAAGCCGTAGTTCTTTGCGACCGTGGCGAGGTACTGGCCCCGGAACCCGTCCATCGGGTTGCGGTAAGGGGCGATGGCGCCGTCCGCGATGCACCGGTCCTTGTCCGGGATGATCAGGTCGGGGTCGAACTCCATCTTCACTCCGAGCCCGTGGCACTCCTCGCAGGCGCCGAACGGGCTGTTGAACGAGAACATCCGCGGCTGGAGCTCCTCGAATGCGATCCCGCAGACCGGGCAGGCCATAAGGGACGAGTAGGTGGACTCCTTCCCGTCCTCGCCTGCGACGAGCACGAGCCCCTCGGACTTCTTCAGGCAGTTCTCCACCGCCTCGGCGAGCCGGGCCCGGTCGGCGGCATCGAGCCGGTCGATCACGATCTCGATGTCCTGCTTCCTGTACCGGTCGAGGGCGATCTCCTCGTCGGTCCTGATGATCTTCCCGTTGACCCGGACGCGGGCATAGCCTTCCTTGTTGAGGTCTTTGAGGAGCTGCTGGTACGTCCCCTTCTTCTGCCGGACGATGGGGGCGAGGACGGTGACCTGCCCGGGATGTTCAGCGGCGATCTGGTCGGCGATCTTGTCCGGGCTCTGGGCGGCGATGGGGATATTGTGCTCGGGGCAGTACGGCGTGCCGATCCGGGCGTAGAGGAGCCGGAGGTAGTCGTAGATCTCGGTGATGGTCCCGACCGTGCTGCGGGGATTCTTGGACGTCGTCTTCTGCTCGATGGAGATGGCGGGCGAGAGCCCCTCGATGGAGTCGACGTCCGGCTTGTGCATCATGCCGAGGAACTGCCGGGCATAGGAGGAGAGGGACTCGACGTACCGGCGCTGGCCTTCGGCATAGAGCGTATCGAACGCGAGCGTCGATTTGCCGGAGCCCGAGACCCCGGTGATCACCACGAGCTTGTCGCGGGGGATCGTGACGCTGATATTTTTGAGGTTGTGCTGGCGGGCACCTTTGATGATGATATCTTTCATGAATGTGTGCTCAGACAATCAGCTCCGGCATTTAAAGGGGTTCACTTCGGGGCATGAAAGTGAAAATTGGAACTTTCATAGAGATGATGCTATCAACTATAAAGTTATCAAGACGTTTCATCGAAATTTATTGTTTCTGTTGACTAATTTTTTCATTTGCATCCTTATGGATTTCTGGGAGCAATCCGGTAATTTCATCAATTTTTTCATAATAAATAATTTCTGAAACCCAAGGATATTTTTTGAAATCTGCAAACATCGCGTATGGTTTCACGATCCTATTCTTTTTTTTCTCTAATATGGGATAGATCGGAATTGACGGACAGTGAGGAATAATTGAATATATTTCATGAGGAACGCTTTTCGGATCTGTAATGTCAGTGATAATGAATTTAGACATTCGAGCCAACAACCCAATTGTTTCTGTTAAATTCCTTGTTCCTGGTTTTGTGAAATCAAAAATTATAGGTGTTAAATCCATTTCTCTCAATTGATTTTTAATCGTCTCTAACACTATTTTTCTATCATTAAAACGGCCAAGTATTAGAACAACTTTTGACGTGACGGTGTCAATTATATTTTTTAATTTCTCGTTTGTTAGAAGTAAATGGATGAATTGAGCAATCTCGATGTTATCGACGGTTACTGCTGGTTCATCCCACGGTGTAATTAGCAAATCGAGTTGTTCCTTTGGTTCCCCGATTAACCCCCAAACACTTACACCGAATATATGTGAATGTGATAAATTGGCGCCGTCAATAGTTGTATCCAATAAAATAGCACCATGGAATTCAACATTGTTCAATATGGAATTCTCAAAATTTGATTCAGATAAATTGGCATAGGTCATATCAGAACCAGAAAATTCAACATTTGTAAAATTTGAATGAGCTAATTCTGTTCCAAAAAATTTGCAACCAAAAAAATCGGAGTCGGAAAAATCGGTATCAAATATTGAAGCATATGAGAAGTTTGAACCATTAAATATTGAATTTTTTAATGTAGAGGCATTAATATCAGCTTTATTAAATTCCCCTCCTCGAAAATCCGCATTATTAGCAGTTATCTCTTGAAATTGTGTGTTTCTGAATGATCCATTAGTAAGTTTAGAGCCATCGAGTTCACCGCCGTAGAAATATGCTTTGTCAAAAAATATTGAAAATCTTTGCGTTTCTTTTTTGTTAGACCGGATTGTTCTTGCCTCTTCAAAATATGAGCACCGAATTTCGCAATTTTTAAAGTTAACATTTTTTAATCGGGTGTCACGGTAATCAGTAAATCTTAATCTAGATCCTTCAAAGCTCGTGTCTCGAATTTCTGAACCGGTGAAACTTGAGTTTTCTAGGTTACAGTTTGAAAAGTGCACATTTTTTAGAATTGCACAGATAAATTCATTATTCGTGCAATTTGGCCCTTGAAATGATACATTTGTTAACTTCGTACCAGAAAAATTGCAGTCTTTTATTGTATCATCATAAAAATTCACTCTATTTATTCGTGCGTCTTTAAAATTTACATCGACAATGTTTTGGTAAGTGGATAAGAACGCTCTTTCGATTAGAGCTCCGGAAAAATTTGTATGATTTAAATTTACTTTGGAAAAATTTACTCCTCTGGAATCAATATTACTCAAATTTGTGAATTCAAAATCCACTTTTTCAAAGAAATTTTTCCTTAAAGAGAGCCCAGATAAATTAGCCCCGACAAAATTAGCATAATAGAATGTGGAATTATGAATTTTTGACCCTCGAAAATCGGTATAATTAAAATTTCCACCATCAAGTTTTAAATTATTAAGATCGGCATCAGTAAGATTCGGTTTGGTTTTTGGTTGTTCTTGTCGCCATAGATTCCATTTTTCAACTCCAGAGAGTAAAATATCGAGATGTTTCTGGGTTGCCATCATTTAACCTAAAAAAGTTTGAAACGAAATAGTTTCCGAATAGACATTCTCGGCTTAAGACCAACTAAGTTCATTCCGACGCCCTCAATAAATATAGAGGACACCGACGACCCATTACAATCCAGTTCCAAGTCCGTCAATCGAAAGAGAATCTGAGTCCGTCCGATCATTCGCCGTCTTCATGAGAGAGGGGCATCAAAATTATAAACTAATAGTGCTAGGAGCTATCAAATACAAAATCCATTTATAAAATCTTAAAATGGCTAAAATTACTATCTTAACGACGATTACAATTATCCCTGTAATTATAAACAACCCCATCAAAGCGTTCGCGAGATTAATAATAATCGCAATGAAATCGAATTTCGCGGCGGCATTTAGAAGAATCGGGGTGTAATAATTGAGAACGCTATATATTGCTAAAAGAAAAGCAGGTAGTGCAATGATCCCGTTGCCAGAACCATAATTAAACCAATCACAAATCGTTATTCTTAATTTTGAAAGAAAGGAATAGACCGGAACTTTTCTGAAATGCGAGGGGAAACTAACAAAAAGCGTTTTTGTAATCTCTTTATTCTTATACCTAAAGCGAATTTGATCTACGGTGGATTTCGAAACATCGTCACTCACCGAATAAATGTACTTCCTTAAGATTTCGGAATCCATATCATGATCGATCGAGTTCGTGATGATATATTCTAAAATTTCGCCAGAAATTTTTTGATACTTTAAAATACTCAAGTGAATGGAGGGGAATGAGCTGAATTTACTTTTCAACAGAATGATTATTTCTTTCGAAGACAATTCTCGATAATCCCTTAAAAATTTTTGAACTTCTTTAATCTCTTTGTTTTCAATATCACTCAAAAATATTGTTGTTTCAGGAATCGATTCTTTAATTTTTTTAATGACATTGAAGATTAGACTTGAATTAGCAAACAAAAACGAAAGAATCGCAAGGGAGCCAAAAAATAATAATTCTGTATCGGAATACCCGTAAAAATGCATATATAACGCATAGATTGTAAAAGTTGATGCAATCCAAAATTCTATTGGCAATATAATACCATATCGAGTTGAAAGCTTGTCTGCCACTTTGTATAAAATTTCAAAATGAGGAGCAATCATCGATGAACATTTGTCTCTGAAATTTACGTTCCTTTTTTTTCTTGTCATAAATTTCTTAATCTGAATTAAACTTCTGGGCAAATATAGCCTTTTAATATTTTCTCTGAAGATATTTCGATAGACACTAGTGGCGTTTTGGTTCGGGAAGCTCCTTCGCCGCTCCGGTACCTCCGGCACGAAGCGAGAGAGAAGAACCTGGCGGTGAATCCCGCCGGGGGGAGTTGATCCCGAACGGGGAAGAATATCCCGGGAGCGAGGTCTCCTCGGTAACGACGGTGTTTGGAGAGGTAGAGTCATTGGGGGCCATTTCCGCCTCCGATCGCCCCTTTTGGTACACACTTTCGGCCGAATTCGCCAAAAAATCGGTCGCTGGTTTGTGGGGGGAGCTGTTTTAAGCCCCGATTGGCAGGATTCCCATGATTTTCCTGCCAAAAATATGCCGCTTTAGACCAATTACAGGTGGAAAAGTCGGGTCGGGACGTGGTTTGGGTTGTGGGCCGGGGAGGGGGATCCGTGGGCGGGGGTTTTCACGAGAAGGTGTGCTGAAAATATTTTCCGGTTCCGGCAATTGACGACGGGTCCGGTACTAAATCCAATGCCGGGTCCGTCAAATCAGAGAGAGGCCGGGTCCGACTCTCATGCGGTTAAGTCTGAAATTTGCGAGAATCCTTTTATTATAAACGAATAAATGGAACGTATGGATAAGGAATTATCCAAAAATAAGAATTCTGTCCCTTCGAAAAGTAAAGTATGCGATATTCTCAAAACCCACCATAACAATCTAAAGGAAGATCCAGAACATTTGAAGAGTGATTTTTTATTAAATTTGTTGGTCGAACATGACAATACATTCAAGGCTATTAGCGATTCAATTTCGGGTAATCGTATTGATTTTTTAATGGATCAAAATTTCATTGGAAAATTTTCCCGGATGGATCCCATTTTCCAAATAAAAATTATTGACAAATGTGACCACATAAGAAATCTCGCTTCAATATTGCTTTTAGGGAAGGTTTTGGTTTCAAATTCTCAAGAGAATAAGCAGTTAGCACTAAAGGTTCTAGGTGATATCAGATCTAAAGACTCTTTTGAACAATTAATGCTCGGATATCAGGACAAAGTGATTCATCCCTCAATAAGATATTATTTTCAACAAATGGGATTGGAGGGAGTGGAACATCTCATCAAATTTGCACAACATCGGAATCCCGTGATCAGGTTTAACTCAATGATTGCATTGGGAGAAATGCAGGGAAATGCATTGGGTCCTTTATTAAAATGTTTATCCGATGAAAATGTCATATTGAGAAGAATTGCAGCCAATGCACTTGGGGATCTCGGATTAGCACAAGCTCTCAGAAGTCTTTTTATTGCGAAGACTGATCCAGATGATGAAGTCAAAAAAAGGGTAGACGAATCATTTACCATATTAACCAAAAATCTGAAGTATCAAGATTTTCTTGATTTATTAGAATCAAACTAAATTCCACCCGTTGAGGAACAATTTTTTTACCACTACTTTTTACAAATACTCACATCTCCGATTTTCTCAGTGCCCTTCGGTTCCAGCGCTTGACGACGGTCTCGGTACCGGATCCGGTCCCGGGTCCGCCCCATCAGTACCAGCCCGGCCCCGCCCCCCCCGCATCCCGGCAAGGGATGAGTACCCGGGGGCAGTGGTCTCCGTCGGTATCATCGGTCTCCGGAGGGGTAGGGTCATCCGGGGTCATTTTGGCCTCCGATGGCCTGATCCGGTACACTTTTTCGGCCGGAATCGCCAAAATATCGGTCGCTTGTTTGTGGAGGAGGCTGTTTTGTGCTCCTATTGGTGTAATTCGCTTGGTTTTCCTGCCAAAAAACCGCTGGTATAGATCAGTTACCGGTGGAAAAGTCGGGTCGGGACGTGGTTTGGTTTGTGGGCCGGGGAGGGGGATCGGTGGTCAGGGGGTTTTCCGGGAAATTGTGCCGGAACTATGTTCCGGTTCCGGGATTGTTCCTCACCTGCCGCCGGGAATAATCGCATCCCCTTTGTGATGACGATGTAGTACCGGTAACCTGACCTGGTTATTGCACTACGCCACGTCCTCAATAGGGACAGTGGTGTAAGAAGGGATGCATCATATCGCGGGAAAAAAATATTTTCAACAGAGAAATTTTTTTTCAATTCGTGGTGTTGCTTCAGGGGGTCCCAAACAAATGTGTCATTACTGGCGCTTCTTTTAATATCTGCGAGCGATCAATTCATTTATAAATTTTTTTCCTTTTTCGCTGGTTGTCGTGCCTTTTCAAAATCAAAACAAGTATCAATTGCGATGAGTTTTTTTCTAGTCTCATTAAATGTATCGAAACGCAGATATTTTATTAACTATGAAGTTACCCTAGATCTAAAAATGAATTATAGTACTCCATCCAAAGATCATTTCATAGTTAAAAATTTTCAATCAATTTTTCAATATTTTTCATATGATGATGTTATGATTGAAAAAATCATGACAAAAAATAAATTTGCAAGACATCTTTCAAATTTTTTATTATCTTTCTCTCTTGCCGAACTATTTGGTTATGAAGTCATTTATTTCACAAAAGACATTGTAAGTGGAGTTGGGATTTCAATTATCATCTTCGTATTTTCTTATATGTTTTTATTGGTATCATGGATTTTTATTGAAAATTTGCAGAAATGTAGATGGATCGATTTAAAAAATATTAAAAGAGTGAGTTTTTCATTCCGTCCTATTGATAAATTTAAGTCTCATATGTTTATAATTTTTCTTTATTGGGCTGTAATCTGGATTTTTGGTATGTTGTTTTTTCGTCATTTATTTGTAACAAACTATCCAGTCTATACGATCTCATATGATTACAATTTTAGTAAAAATATGATTTTCTATGGAGTCATTATGATTATTCCAATATCTCTTCATCACTTTAGTAGTCGTGCTATTGAAAGTAATTATGATGAAAATTGCATTTCTGACTTTGTTAGCATAAGAACAATTCTTATTGCCACTTCCATTGCGGTATTTGCCCTTGTACTTTCGATGGAAGTAAATTATTTCAATTATCAAGAATTTCTTAAGTTGCCAAATATAATGCAAGAGATAGCACAAGTTAATGTTGTTTTTCGAGATTCTATAATCATATTTGCAATATTTTTAATATACTTACATTATCTCTACATTAGTCGTTTCTGGCAGGAATTCGTAATTATTAAATTATTTGTTTCTGAAATTGAAAAAATTAATAAAAATCTTATTTCAATTCCAGATACATCAACCTTTCAAGAAATGTTTGATTATTCACTGACTCAGTACAAAAAAGGAAATCCACAGATTTTTCAAAATACGCCCGTATATTCTCAATATTTAAGAGAGATGTTGCATTTCAATAAAGAATTAAGAGATAAATTAATTGAATTCTATGATATCATTCAAACGATTCATAGAAATGAAACCTTCAGTTCTGATTCAATGACAAACGACAAATATTTTCAAATGAAAGCCTTCTTTGAAAACGTTAAAAAAGCCCGCGAACAAGTTGGCGAATTAGAGGGTTTATTCGAAAAAGAACTAGATAAATAAAATTGTGAATTCAAATTATCCAAATTTTTTTTCAGTTCCGGGTTCATCAATCGATGAAAGCCGGGTCCGACAAAGCGCATGTGTCCCGACCCGACCGTACCCGCATTTCTCAGTGTCCTCGTTTCCGGAGATTGACGACGGGTCCGGTACCGATCCGGCTCCGGGTCCGCCAACAAAAAGCGAGCCCGGTCCCGCCCCACCGCATGCGGCCGACCGGTCCGTATCAGCCAATACTCAGTGCCCTCGGTTCCGGAGCCTGACGACCGCCTCGATACCATTCCGGTTCCGGGTCTGTGCGATTACAGAGGATGGGTCCGCACCACATCAACCGGACCGATAAACACGATGTCAATCTTTTATCAGAAATCACATCCTTAAAAGGAATGATGAAAGAACTCCGGAGTGAGATTGAAATTACAGCATCGGGCAAACGGGTGTGGGAGATCCTCACCGACTTTGCGGGTTTTCCTCAATGGAATCCATTCATTCGCCGGGCACATGGAAACCTTGTGGAGGGGGAAAGGCTAGACGTCTTGATGCAGCCTTCCGGGGCGAGGGGAATGACTTTTTCGCCCACGGTTCTCAATGTTGAGACTGACCGGGAGCTTCGGTGGATCGGCCATCTCTTTATACCCGGCCTTTTTGACGGCGAACATATCTTTACCATAGAACCGCTGGGAACAGGCCGGGTTCGTTTTACCCAGCGGGAGATCTTCACGGGCCTGCTCGTCCCCCTGTTAGCACTGATGCTCGATACCGATACCCAACGCGGTTTTGAGGAGATGAATAAAGCGCTGAAAGCCAGGGCAGAACAGACCGCAGTATGACAGGAATGATGAAACACGTTAGTGAACGGCCCAGAATTTCTATTTGGGGACGGTGGGTTCTATAGTATTTTTAGTCATTCCTATGGATTACCGGAAGTTCTGATCACCATTGAGGGCTGATTGAAACAGGCAACATTCTCTTCATGTGTCGTATGATGAGCACGAATGCATAGTTTTTAATTTGATATGCGTCCCAACCCATCAGTACTCATCCTTATCATTGCCCTTTGTCCCGGCAATTGACGACGGGTCCGGTACCGATCCGGCTCCGGGTCCGCCAACAAAAAGCGAGCCCGGCCCCGCACCGCACACAGGAAAAACGCCAAAAGTATTCATGATTACAATGCTTACAATGTGATCATGTCTGCGGTAAAACGGATACCGGTAACGGAGCCGGTATGGAAGGACCTTGCCGAGATGCGGGCGGCCGGCCAGACCTATACGGATCTCCTGGCAGAGATGATCGAGGACCGGAAGAGGCGCAGGCTTGAGGAAGATGTCAGGACGTGGAGCGGCCGTAAGAAAGGGGGGTACGTTTCACTTTCGGAGATTAAGGATTGACATTTTCCCTTGTGATCTGGCACGAGCTGGCGGATGAGATCAATCGCCTGCCGGAGAAGACACGAAGAATCATCAAAACTGCCCTGAAACGGCTTGAAGAAGATCAGTTCCCGGGAAGCCAGGGGGATAAAGAAAAACTGGTTTTACGCGGCGGGGTTATAATCTACCGGCTTCACATTTCCCGCAGTTACACCGCATTTTACGATATTGACAGACAGGAGAAACTGGTTATTGTCCAGGAGATCCTGCCAATTGAGCAGGCACATAAAAAATATGGTTATTATTGATTCCTGTTCTCTCCAGTTTTTCCGGTATCTCGTTTTTTGATGGAGATTGGCACGTCTGAACCAGCCACTCCTCCGTGCTCCCGGTTCCGGAACCTGACGACGACCTCGCTCCCATCCGGCCAAGGATTAGCCCAATCAGTACCAGCCCGGCCCCGCCCCACCACAGGCGGGAATGGGAATAGTATCCCGGGAGCGGGCTCTCCCTCGGTACTGACAGTGTCCGGAGGGGTGGGGCCATCGGGGGCCATTTCAGCCTCCGATCACCCCTTTTGGTACACACTTTCGGCCGAATTCGCCAGAAAATCGGTCGATGGTTTTTGGGGAGAGCTGTTTTGAGCCCCGATTTGCTGGATTCCCATGATTCTCCTGCCAAAAACATGCCGCTTTAGACCAATTGCAGGTGGAAAAGTCGGGTCGGGACGTGATTTGGGTTGTGGGCCGGGGAGGGGGATCGGTGGCCGCTCCGGTCTTGCCTCCCGATAGCGTCCGGCATCCCGGACTTCCGGACCGGACCGGCCAGCTGATCAGCCCATGCGTCCAAAAAATTTTGCTGAGGGGTAGGAGGGGTCACACAAATATTTTCGTGAGGGGGCAGGGGCCTCAGGAAATTTTTTTGATGTGGGGAGGGGAGGTACCTGCCGGGTTTCCGGACCAAAACCGGATCAAATAAGAGGGTGGTGCAGTGGACCGGGCGCACGGTAGCAGTTACTGTGACTTTCAGACAAAAAGGTCAGGAACGCGGGAATGTATCCCGGATTATCTCATGCGGATGATATTGGTGGCACGATAATTCCTTTTCTGATGGTGCCTGCAATAAGGGATGCCGGGTCCCGGTATTCCTCTGGAGTCAGGGTGAGTACATCGAGTGCCACTTTGAATTTCCTGACGGTCAGGATCTCTGCATCTTTGGTCATGAGTGCCCGTTCAAAAATATCCTTACCTGCAAAATCGCCGGAGATCACTGCGATGTCGATATCACTGTCAGGAGTTGCCGTTCCCAGACCCGAAGACCCGAACAGGATCAGGTCATGGATCCGGATCCCGTTTTTCCTCACGGAAGCACGGAAAAAATTTACCGCTTCGAGGACTTTTGCATCAACCATGTGAGAATCTCCTTCGTCTCGTGCACGATTTTTTCGGTCTTTTCTTTGGTATATTGTTCAAGAACCACATCAAGGTTATGGGGATATCGCCCGGTAATACCGACACGATTGATAATGAACAACGAGTCCATATACTGTTGCGGTAATTCCAGTTCAAGGATTTCAACCAGGAAAACAAGGCTGTGAGTCTTTTCCGGATTGTCGTTAAATTTTTCCACGTACAACGCTTTCAGGGCTTTTTCCAGCGAAAGATGGCAGAAGAATATCACCGGTGGATAACGCGCTGCGGAAATGAGAGATTCGGCAGTACCGAGATCATACTGTGCCTGCCGGAACCATTCACCGGAATCTGGAGTCATTTTTTTTAAACCTTTACCGTTCTTTATCTTGCATATGTTGTCGGATGAATATATTGTTTCATCCTGCTCTCCATGAACTCTTCGGAGCGTCACGCTACCGTCCCGGATGCAAATCAGATGCAGAAACACAGGCAGTTAATAGCTGCCGACACAATATCTGACCAAGGTAGTACCATGCCCGTTATTATTCTAAAAAGCCGCAAAGGCCTCTCGATCGGACAGAAGCGCAGGATCGCAAAAGAGTTTACCGAAACGCTGGTCAGCACCACCGGCGTCAAAAAAGAGCTCGTCACGATCTTTTTCGAAGAAAAAGAACCCGGGGATATCGCCAAGGGCGGAAGACTCCGCTGTGACGAGTAATATCCTTTTTTCAGCGGTCTCCGCCGCCCCGTCGTTCGCTGTACGGGATCTCGGCGCTCTTCCCTTTGGATAACTTCTCCCGTTCCCGGCGAGCTTCCTCGAACCGTTCATCAAGGGGGATATCAACACTCCCTCCCCGGGAGAGCTGCTCCTTCTCCCTCGAGCTCCCGAATCGTTCATCGAGAGGAATTTCGACACTCTTCCCTTTTGAAAGGGGTTCCCGTTCCTGGCGGGCACGTTCAAACCGTTCCTGGATCGGGATCTCGGCACTCCTCCCTGCAGAAGGCCGGCCGGTCTCCCGGTCCCCGCGGCCCATGCGCTCCTCGAACGAGATGTCATCACTCCTCCGGGCCGGTGGCCCGCGGGGAAGCGTGGACGGGGGGGCGTCAGCATCAGCAATGAAATCAATCCCTTCATCATCGGAACCGGACCGGGATGTCCGGGCCGGCCGGGCGTCCCCGTCCCGTGCCGGTACGCGGGGGGCCGGGCCCCGTGCACGGGCTTCCCCGGCGTCTTCCGTCATATGCCGTGGGCCCGTATAGGCGTACGGGCTTGTGCCGGTCGCACCCGGTTTCCCGCCACGAATCTTCGCCACTTCGTCGCTGATATGCGCCTGCCGGTCGTTGTCGCTCCATTCGGTGAACATCAGGAACTGGAGGAATGCCTCGGGTTCGCGGAAGAGCGAGGCATTGATGCCCTCAAATACAATGATCCGCTCCATGTTCCCGAACCACCCCCCGGTCCTTTCCGTGATCGTGTCATCGCCGGCTTCGAATATGAAGACACGTTCGATCTCCCCGTTCCGCCCCCAGCCGGTCTCCGACACCCCGTTCTCCTCGAAGGTGAACAGTTTCCCGACCGCACCATACTCCCCGCCTTCCCGGACCGCAATCCGCTGGCCTCCGGCCTCGTACCGGAAGGTCCGGGGCCGCTGGCCGAATGCAAAGGTCTCCTCGAGCATTCCGTAAGGGTCGAAAACAAACCTCCTCAGGATTTTTTCCTGCCGGGACGGGTCGCGCTCCGTCATCATGTTCGAAGACGGGTCAAAGAGATAAAGCCTTCTCGTTACCTTTCCACCGTCAAGCACGCGGACTCCTCCGCTGCCGTACTGGTAGTAGCGCACGACAGTCCCCTGCCGGGATCCTGCGTGTTCGGTAATGACTGCATCGGTCATATCATCAGGTCACTCCGTTTATTCCTTAACTTAACACTGGTTTTAACGTTAATAAGTCCGCCAAGAAATAGTTTCTTCACCAATAGTGGTTCCCGATTTCGCCAGGAAGGGTAAACTTCATTCATTCCCGCAGACAACAGCTATCCTGAAATGACGGAAGAACCTCAAGCACCTGCCTCAACCGGGGAACCATCCCGGGATCCTGTCGAGGTACCCGGCCAGCCGGGGATCGGGGAGCCCGGTCATCTCAGCCGGGAATACGGTCGTACGCTTCACCTCGCCACGTGGAGCACGCGGTTCTGGGCATGGCTCATCGATTTCTGCATGGTCCTCCTTTTCCTCAACATTATCCGTGGCATCTTCGCCTCGATCGGCTGGCATATCCCCTTTTATATCGACTTCTGGCACTGGGAGCCGTTTGAATTCGGTTTCCAGACCCTCTTCTTTTTCTTATACTGGACGCTCATGGAAGGGTTCCAGGGCCGGGGGCAGTCCATCGGCAAGATGGTGATGAACCTCAAGGTCGTCAATCGTGACGGAACGAGAATCCATTACAGCACCGCAGCGATCGAGAGTTTTGGTAAAGCCTTAATCCTCCCGCTCGACTGCCTGATCGGGTGGCTCGCGATGCCCAATACCAAACTCCGGATGTTCAACCGGCTTTCCAATACCCTTGTGATCAAGACAGATTACAAGGAACCTGACGGGATCCTCTACGTGAAGGATAAGGAATAACTGATTTTTCCCTTTTAATGCGCAATATTTTTGTATTTATACCCGACCCGGGTACCTATGGATGATCCCGAACCCGAAATAAATGACGCGGGGGAGAAGGACGCACAGGAAAAACAGCGTGCATACAATGAAAGGCTCACGCACTTCATCGCGCTTCTCTCCGATGATAACGAGGGAAACCGGTGGAAAGCCGCGGAGACACTGGGGCGGATCGGGGACCCGGCTGCCGTCGAGGAACTCATCGGCACTCTCTGGGATGATGACGAGAGGGTGAGGCTGAAAGCCGCATGGGCTCTCGGGAGGATTGGAGACTCCCGGGCAATCCACCCCCTCCAGCGCCTGTACCGGATAGAGAACGAGGGGGCCCAGGAGATCATCAGAGAGGCGCTCGATGCCATCAAGCAACAGATGAGTCTTCCCTGAATGCACCGGTTCAGCAGATCCTGATTCCGGGTCATCCACAGGACAGACTGCATCAGCGCAGATTTATTGAATTAAAACTTATACTGCACATAAGGAACAAACGGTATGGCAGATATCGGATCACTGTACAGGAAAGAGAACGGGCGGATCCTCATCGAAATTAAGCTGTCCTCGGTGATGCAACTGTTCAATTCATTCGATCCCGCTCCTTTTCACGAGAAAGAACTGGACTCCGCTGCAGAACACTATATTGTCGATACCGTCAAGGATTTCCCGGTAAAAACCCGGTTTAAGATCGTCATTTACCTCCCCGCTGATATTGCGGGTACTGAACGGGCACAGAAAATCCCCCAGGCCATCCGGAATCATTTCGAATATAAGATGATGGTCCAGGACCGGAAGTTCCGCTTGCGATTCAGGCATGGGCGATTTACTCTTCTCATCGGGCTCTCGTTCCTCGCCATAGCGCTGATTGCCCGTCACTATGTCTCATCCTATAGCGATGTCCTCGTCGCTCAGCTCTTTGCGGATGCCCTCCTCATCATCGGGTGGGCGGCGATGTGGGAACCGATAACCGTCCTGCTCTATGAACTCTGGCCGATAATCCGGCTGAAAAAGACATACGAGAGGATCAGCCGCATGGAGATCGCAGTTCTCCCATCGTCGTAGGTCAGGACCGGCGGACCAGATGCAGGTGCGCTTTCAATCCGGCAATTGTTTTCCGGGTGCTGTCACGCGGGACACCGTAGGTGCCAGGATCTCCACCTGACCTGAGTGCCGAGAAAATGGCGGAGATCGCTTCCCCATGGGAGGTGCCGTAGCCTCCTTCCAGCACGAGCGCAAGGGGACAGTCCACAACCTGCATGAGAAGCCGGGTCAGGACAGCAAAATCCCCCGGCCGGAGGTCCATGCCACCGAGGGGATCATCGTGGAGGGTATCCTGGCCGGCGGAAACGATCAGGGCACCGGGCCGGAACCGCTCGAGGGCAGGCACAAAAACCTCGGCAAAAACACTCCCGAAATCCGCGATGCCGGAACCAGCCTGGAGCGGTGCATTGATCGTATAGCCATCCCCCGTGCCGACGCCGGTATCACCGGTCCTCCCGGAGTACGGGAACATGTGCTCCTGGTGCACGGAACAGTAGAGCACCCGGTCCGTGCCATAAAAAGCGTGCTCGGTTCCATTCCCATGGTGGATGTCCCAGTCGACAATGGCGACCCGGTCTACGCTGCCAAGCGCATGGGCGGCTGCGATCGCCGCATTGTTGAGCAGGCAGAAACCCATTGCCCGGTCGTGTTCGGCATGGTGACCGGGCGGCCGGACGAGGGCAAACGCATGCCCGCCGTCAAGGGAGCGGTCGATGGCTATGATCGCAGCACCGGCTGCATACCGGGCCGCTTCATACGAGCCATGGGTAACATAGGTATCTCGATCAAGATAAACGGGAACACGTGCAGCTGCGCAGCGCTGACGGAGCCATGCGGTGTAATACGGGGTATGCACACAGTGCAGCTCTTCTTCGGTTGCCGGTTCGGCATTCCAGAGGGGAATACCGGGGGGAACACCCCGGAGGGCAGCAAGGAGACGGGTGTGGCACTCGGGATGACCGGGATTGTCATGTCCGGCACTGGCCGGACTGGTGATTACACAGCAGCGCTCCATCATTCCTCCGTTCCCGGGAACTCCTGCGGCCAGGTACGGGACTATTACTGTTACCGGAATATCATTTTTTTCGCAGGCATATCGGTGAGTCCGAAAAACCGGCGGGGTTAGTCTTATTCATTCCCACGTTGCGATGGACGCCGCCGCCCCCGACGGGGCGCCCCCGCGGCGGATCAGTTACTAAAATCTGAAATTGAAAAAACTCACTGCCCCGCCGTGCCTCGGAGAGGCCCTGAGGCGGGGAGTCCTCATAAATTCAATATTTTTACGATTTTCAGGATCCGGCTACGAACCAAATCGGTTCATACAGTGCCAATCAGAGAAAAGACTAAGATAAATTGGCTATTGCGGCTGATCCCTCCGGATCTCCGCAAGCCGGGCTGTGCAGTCAGGGCAGAGCATCTTTTTCTTGCGATCGAGTTCATCGAGCGTATTAGGCTTGAACATGATGCACTCGCGGTTTTCACAATGGTCCAGGCCCAGCAGGTGCCCGATCTCGTGGGCACCTTCCTTGGTGATCCGGTCGATCAGGTCGTCGTCATCGCTCTGCCGCCCGTAATATTCGTTGCTGAGCCGTGCCGCCGAGACAACCGCAGCACCCACCTGATGGCGGGCAAGCCCGAAGACAAAACTGCTGCCGTTTTTGAAAAGGTCCTGGTGGACGACGAGAAGAACGGGTTCTTCAATCCCGTGGCGGAACTTGTAAGCCTGAATGCTGTCAAGCAGCGCCTGCGCATCGATCTGCTTTCGTGCAACCACGTAGCCCATCATACGGACAGGGTTCTCCGAAATTGTTGTGGAGACACCAAGCACTGCGGAGATCATGCGTTTGACCGGCGTCTGGAACCCGGCGGGAGAGAGGGCATCCCAAAAAATATGGACATGCATCGCTATATTCTGTTGGAATGGGTTCCTATAAACATATTGAGACCTGTATCGGCCAGTACATCGCAGCACACTATGCAAGCCCCGTCGAAGTAGGGGTCGGGCGCAACCCGGACGCGGCAGCAATCATCCGCGCTGCAGGAATACCTGTCATGTGCACGGATATCAGAGACTTCTCCCTGCCAGAGGGGATCACG
The DNA here is from genome assembly GCF_049510175.1 of Methanoregula sp. Lineage (GTDB taxonomy): Archaea > Halobacteriota > Methanomicrobia > Methanomicrobiales > Methanospirillaceae > Methanoregula. The sequence continues at coordinate 263,663 of NZ_JBEKZF010000002.1, read as the reverse complement.
TTTGCTCTCGACGATGTTTTTGAGCCGGATCTCCATTTCTACACCGGCGCTGATGTGATCTATGCGATCCGGCCCGCTATTGAGATGGTCCCGCCCCTCATCGCACTCGCCCAACGGGTCGGGTGCGATCTTCTCGTGTACCACCTGGGGTTTGAGACCTACCAGGATGGAGGAGACTGTATCGACTGCGGGGTGCTCCTTCACCGGTATTACCGGAGATCAGAACCCGTCAAACAGGGTTGACTGGGAGCGTGACGGGGCCTTTTTATCCTGAGGTTCCGGTGCAGGGGCGTCAGCAGGGGCCGAAGATTCAGGGAATACTTCCCTGGCAGCGGGTTGGGGGGTTTCATCTTTATTTATCTTCTCTTTCTTTGACTCTTTCTTTGGTTTTTTCTGCGATTCCTTCTCTTTTTCTTTCTCTTCCTGTACAAGTGCCTTTATGATCTCGGCGGACCGGGCCCGGTCATTGAGGAAGAAATTGAGCTGGTCTGTATCGAAGGAGAGTTCACGCGCATACCCGGCCGGGTCCTGTTCGACAAGCAGGGAGATCGTTCCGAGATAATTCTCCCGCAGCGTGTTCTCCGGCATGTGCATCAGTGTGGAGACCTTGTTCAAAGTCGCATGACGGATTGCCTTCTGTTTCTTTGCCGTGGACATTTTCTGCCAGCGTTCGGGAGGCATAATCCGTGTATGGATGCCTTTTCCCCCGGCGGCATCGGCTACCCCAAGAAGCATCACCGCGGTAGCGTAGCGCCAGAGCGTATGGTACTGGCGTCGATAGGTATACCCGAGGTACTCATCCGCCCGGGAGAGGTGGCGGTATGCCCGCTCCTGTGCAGGCATATCGGTGATCAGGTGAACACTGCCTTCAACCCACTGCTCGATGGTCTCGGGCGTGTCGTCAACATCGTACGAGAGCCGCATCAGCTCGTCATCCGGCGTTTTGCCGAACAGGGCCGAGATCAGGGAGAAGATTGAGACGCGCTCATCCTTTTGGGACGTATGGACCTGCTCGTCGTCCAGCCGATCTCTTCCGATGGCCGAAGCGTAAAGCATGTTGACCGCGGAGCGGATGTCCCCTTCGGCGCTCTCGGCAATCGCATGGATTGCTGCATCGCTGCAGGTGATTTTTTCAGCAGCGCAGAGGTACTTGAGGCGCGGAGCGATGGAGCGTGCAGGGACTGCCTTGAACTGGACCGGCTCGCAGCGTGCCCGTATTTCCGGGGAGATGCCGTAGAGGTCGTTTGCGATCAGGATCATCGGCTGCTGTGCATGCCGTATGCATTCGAGGATCGCTTTTGCCCCCCCGCGGTCGGCGTTACCCTGGAGATTGTCGGCTTCATCGAGGACCACCAGTTTGCGCACCGACCCGGTCAGGCTTGCGGTTACGCTTCCTGCACCTGCAATCCGTTCGATGACTGCGGCCGTCCGCTGGTCGCTCGCATTCAGTTCGATCACTTCCCAGTCCATGTCGGTCGCGAGCGCGTATGCCGCCGACGTCTTCCCGATACCGGGCTTACCGTAGATGAGAAGCGGTCTGGATTTGTTCGTCCAGTTCTTCGCCCACTCCGCGATCTGCCGCACCGCAGTCGTATTGCCGACGATATCCGCAAGGTGTGCGGGGCGGTATTTTTCTGCCCAGTCCATACAGACACGTTGACCGTATATCAAATAAATTATCTCTGATGAGGCGCAATAAAGCATACACGAAAGTACGTGTCATGTTTTCCAGGTGATGCCGTGGTCCACAACTGCTCCACAGAGACGATTGCAAAGGTAGTCCGGGAATATGAGGGCGTCAAGCGAAAGCATGCCATCGGCGAGATGGTCAAAGCGCTGCGCATTGATGCCCCGCATGTTCTCGCTGCGTTCGGCGAAGATGCCGCAGTGATCGAGCACAACGGAGAAGCGCTCCTCCTTGCGGCTGACGGTATCTGGTCAAAGCTCATGGAGGCAGACCCTTACTGGGCAGGGTACTGCTCGGTGCTCGTCAATATCCATGACATCGCGGCCATGGGAGGGCGGCCGATCGCCATGGTGGATGTCTTCTCCATGTCGAAGAGCCTGATACAGGAGCAGGTGGTGAAAGGGATGCACGACGCTTCAGCCCAGTTCGGCGTCCCGATTGTCGGAGGGCACCTGCACCCGGATGCACCCTACAGTGTCATCGATGTCTCCATCCTGGGATCAGCCCGGCTCGACTCGATCATCTACAGCCACACTGCACAGGACGGCGACATCGTCGTTGCGGCCATCGACCTGAACGGCAGGGTCCACCCCTCCTGTGCCCTCAACTGGGACTCGGTCACCATGAAGTCCGCAGCCGAAGTCCGGGCACAGATCGCGGTGCTGGAACAGATCGGAAGAAAACATCTCGTGACTGCAGGCAAGGACATCAGCAATCCCGGTCTTATCGGCACGCTGGGAATGCTGCTGGAAGTGAGCGGCAAGGGGGCCGAGATCGACCTCGACCTGATCCCACGGCCCAATCTTGCGGAAAACGGTATGACCTTCGAACTGTGGGTAAGGATGTACCCTGGTATGGGATTCATCCTGACGGCAAAGAAGGCGCATGTGCAGGAGCTCATTGAGACCTTTGCCGCGGTTGGCATGACGGCAAAAGCAATCGGCACGGTCGATAACGAGAAATCCCTGCGAATCCGGTATGATGGCGACGAGACGCAGGTCTTTGACTTCATCAACAACGGAATCATGCACCTGACTGAAGAGGATGTTGCATGCCAGCACTGGTGAAGCGGATAGGGATTGGGATCTCTGATGACCCGGACAAGGTCATCAGGAGTGCCAGAGCAGTGAGCACAACGTGCGAGGTCTCCTGTTACTGCCGTCCCGGCAGTGTCGGCGAAAAACCTGCGGAACTATCCATCCGGATCATTGAACACCCTTGTCCCGAACAGGCAATGATCGACGACCTCATGAACGGAAAAATTGATGCTGCGGTGCGGGGTACGCTTCCCGCCAATGTAACCCTTCAGGCGCTCAAAACGGCAGAAGGGGTTGACCATCTCGAGCGCATCGCCCTGCTGGAGACCGCCCATGGGAAAAGATTCCTGCTGACGCCGGTTGGCGTGGACGAGGGCTGGACTGTTCCGGAAAAACTTGAACTGATCAAAAAAGGGAAGCTCATTGCAAGAAAATTCGGCCTTCCGGAAAAGACCGGCGTGCTGTCCGGGGGAAGGTTGGGAGATATCGGGCGGCATAAGCAGGTGGATAAGAGCATGGCTGAGGCTGAGCTCGTAGCGCGGCTCGGGGATGCCACCCACTGCGAGATCCTCATCGAGGACGCCGTTGAGACGTGCGGTCTGATCATTGCACCAGACGGTATTTCCGGCAATCTTATTTTCCGTACGCTCACGTTCCTGGGAGCCGGGTACGGCCATGGCGCACCTGTGGTAAATATCAGCAGAATTTTCGTGGATACTTCGCGCGCCTCACCAAATTATGCGAATGCGCTTTTGCTCGCAGCATCTTTGTTGGAATAATTTAAAACCTTGAATTACCCTTTATTTTCCAAAAAAAACTATTTAATGGGAATAAAAAATATTCTGCGAAATTACGGACTCCGTTTTTCGCTTGCTGTGCAGGGCGCCCTCCAATATCGTAATGCGTAATAAATTGCAGTATTTTCCCAAAAAGTATTTAAATATACCAAGAGGATTTCTTTTGAGGTAAGAAACATGGCAGATTTACCAATCGCCGCAGTTGTAAGGATTGCAAAGAAGAACGGAGCCGAAAGAGTGGGCAGCGATGCAGCAGAGGCACTTGTGGCAAAGGCCGAGAAGTACATCGCCCAGCTCACCAAGGAAGCCAACAAGCTTGCCGAACACGCGGGCAGAAAGACGATCAAGAAAGAAGACGTTGACCTGGCAGCAAAGCCATAAGATCAACTCTTTTTTCTCGGATAATTCTCAGTTAATTGTTATTTCCTTCCATTCTCCGTCGTTTACTTTTCATTCGCCCCTTCTTAGGGTCTCCCCCGCGACAAAGAAGTGCCTGCCTGTGGCGGCACTTCGACGTGTGGGGGCTGGGGAGGAGTGGGCTCATTGCCCTCAATATTAATTGTCTCTCAACAGGAGTATCACGGGCTGGAATCTTCCCTCCGATTTACTGAATACCGCCATGGGAAAAACCCGGACGCCACGGGCATCAGGGTTTGAGACGTCCGTTGGCGGGGGAGTATTTATCTTGCATCCCCCACCACAAACAGGGAAGGGAGATCCGTTCATGGACTGCATACAGGCAATGATTGCAGGATACGCGACATCACCGGAAGGACAGGAAGCGATACGGAAATTCCTCTCATCTCCGGAAGGGCAGAAGACTATCGATAGGTATCTCGCCACGCCGGAAGGCCAGAAGATGGGCAGGTTCCTCCTCAAAAAGGCGCTCGATTGCCTGGATCTTCCGGCACCGGTCAAAGACCAGATCCGCACCGCCCTTGACGAAAAGACGTGCTGATCGCTCTTTTGGATTTCCCGTCTGATCAGCCCGGATGATGCGGGGCGCCCGTTTTCATCAGTCGAACGTGTACGCATCCATCCCGAGATCGCCGAGGTCCCAGCTGTGGTGGATCACGGTCCCCCGGGCACCCGGGCCCGCTGCACCAAGGGCGACAAGAAGGGGCATGTAGTGGTCGGGGTAGGGATGGGCCCGCTGTGCGTGGGGGGCGAGCGTCCGGTACCCGACGAGGCGTTTGCGATCCCCGTTCGTGACCGCGTCAGCCAGCCAGTCGTTGAACTCTTCTGCCCACGCCTCCGTGGGTGCACCTTCACCGAGCGAGGCAGTTGGGTCGCCGAGAGGGTGGACGGCCCCTCCGCTTCCCATGATGAGGATGCCTTCGTCCCGCAGTCCCGCGATCGCCGCTCCCAGTGCAAGGTGCCGGGCAGGGTCGAAATTTCTCTGGATGGAGAGCTGGACTACCGGGACACCAGCTTTTGGGAACATCAGCATCAGCGGGACCCATGCCCCATGGTCGAGGCCCCGGGCGGTGTCGGTGGTGCAGGTGATGCCGGCATTGTTCAGGAGCCCCGCAACCCGGCCGGCAAGGGCCGGGCTCCCGTGCGCGGGATAATTCATCCGGTAGAGTGATGGCGGGAACCCATAGAAGTCATGGATGGTCTCCGGGTGCTCCACGGCATTCACGGCGGGCACTTCGAGGTTCCAGTGGGCCGAGATGCAGAGTACACCCCCGATGCCGGGAAACCGGGTACCAAGGGATTGCAGGAATGCACGCGCCGGGATGTCTTCCAGGATGAGTGTCGGCGCTCCGTGCGAGACGAACAGGGTGGGTAACCGCGTGCTGCTCATGATATCGTGCATCGATCTGGCGGGGCAATAAGAAAAAGTGTTGCATGCCTGCATGCGGCAGGCGTTTTAACTGTTTTGCTTGTAATCCCTGCTATCGTGCCCGATAGAGTAATGGCCGGACGGGACGGTAATTTCAAATCTGGCACCTTTACCAGATACGCCGGTTTCCTTGATCGAAATGCCGGTGATGGACAGGATCTCCCGGATCAGAAAGAGGCCAAGACCGGAATCCCTGCCAAAACCTTTCGTGAATATGTGCTGCTTATCCTGGTCGGGTATCCCGACGCCGTCATCTTCGCACACGATCACCAGTGCTGCATCGGACACGTGGTATGAGAAGGCAATGCTGGTGATACCTTCCCCGTGCCGGAGTGCATTATCAATCAGGTTGTAGAATACCCTCTCAAAGAGGGGATCGGCAAAGACCTCGATGTGTATGTCGTCTGAATGGACCACCACGTCCCGCATGGGGAGGGCCGAGACTGCCTGGGCGATCATCTCGCCGACGTTCTGCCATACGGGGGACTTCATCCCCATGTTCTCGTAATCGCGGGTAAAACTGATCTGGTGCTCGATCGTGGTTGCAGCCCGGAGAGCGTTCTCGTGATACATGCGGAGTTTTTCCGGGTCGTTCTCAAACTGCTGCGACAGAATGGCGTACCCCTTGAGGACTGTCAGCTGGTTGAGGATGTCGTGGCGGGTGATCTGCGAGAGCAATGTCAGTTTCTGGTTTGTCATAGCAAGGGCTGACTCGACTTTCCGGCGTTCTGCGATATCCTGTTTTAATTTTTCGTTGACATCGGACAATTCCTGCGTCCGCAGGGAAACCCGCTCTTCGAGGGTACGTGTCAGGCTCACAAGCTTCTCTTGTGCAGCACTGCGTTCGCAGATTTCGATCTCAAGCACTTCATAGTTAGTTTTTATCTCCCATGCAAGGATGGAGATAATGGCGAGCATCAGGATGAAGATCGCCCGGTCAGTGAGGTCTGACGGGTTGGCCTGGGCTGATCCCGAGATCATGCTGCCGAGCAGGATCACGAGAGTCAGCATCCAAGTAATGACGAATGGTGCATACCGGTACGAGAGCCAGACCGACATGAGTAATGGTATAAGATACAGGATCCAGATGACAAAACCCAGCGGGACAAGAAGATCTGTGGATAAAATACCGATGCACAGACACAGGATTGACAACAGGATGAACTGGTCCCTCTCTTTGGTCGTCTTTCCGATATCCAGTGCAAACACCCTGAAACACCAGTTGATCTGGGGATTAGTACGATATACATATGTACATTATTTAACGTATCCGATCATGTCATCAACGATATCGGATTATATTGTCCGTTTGCTGATGGTCTCCACAGGTATTCCCTGCCCGCGGATGAAGGGCCGGGATCGCTATTACGTATGTATACCAGGGCCGGATCGCGCGGAAATTCCAGGCGATTAAAAAAGGGATCTCAGCCCGGCCTGCATAAGGGGTTTGAAGAGCCTTAGTATGCCTGGTCTGAGAAGCAGTTTCTTCACGAGTGCCGATGGCCGGTCCATATCGCCGAATTCCTCGATTGTCTGGAGGAGGTCCGGGGTATTGAGAGCCCGGATCAGGTCATCGACATCCTGCCCGGACATATGCTGCCGCATCTCGAAGAGCCTGAACCCCAGTGCGAGTTCGTTGCCGAAATCCGCTTTCCATCGTCGTTCATAACCGGACAGTCCGGCATCGTCAAACCGGTTGCGCGCACACGCCTCTGCTGCGACAGCAGCTGCATGCCGTGCGGAGCGGACGCCGGTATAGATGCCACCTCCGGAGGTGGGTTTGGCAAATCCTGCTGCATCCCCGACAAAAAGCGTCCTGTGCGCGTAGGTTTTCGGCATGACACCGAGCGGGAGGGTACCGGTGACAAGATGCACAGAGGAAGAACTGAATTTTTTTATGAATGCTGCAAAATGTTCGTGAGCATGTGTCCGGGCACACAGGCCAACCCTTGCCCGCCCCGGTGCCGTGGGAATTGCCCACCCGAAAAAACCCGGTGCGGCATCAGGGTACAGTTCGACAAAGCCGGGATCACCCTGGTGCAGGATATCTTCCTGGATGCCTGCAAGAAATACCTTTGCCCGTTGCATGCCGAGCAGTCGTGCAATGGTGCTGCGGGGTCCGTCTGCTGCGATCAGCATTTTAAAGCTGATCGGTTGTTCCCGGTGGATCCCCCGGGTAAGGAGCGTGTTGTCTCTGATGCCGCAGACTGAGGTCCTGAGGAGATACTCCGCACCGTCATGTGCGGCATGCTCCGCCATCTCCCGGTCGAGTGCTCCCCGGTCGACAACAAGTGCCTTGGTCTTTTTGGCATCGACGAGGATACCGGAACCTTTTGCGGACAGGACGCGGGCACCGGATATCCTGTTGAGGACGGATCGATCAGACACCCGGCACTCGGCAAATGCCGCGTTGGAAAGAAGGCCGGCACACTGGACAGGATAACCGATGGTACCGTGTTCCTCGATGCAGAGGGTTTTCAGCCCCAGTCCTGCGCACGCGGATGCCGCTGCACTCCCGACCGGCCCTGCACCGACAACGACAACATCGTAAGTCATGGGTTGTGATGCCATCCCGGAAAATAACCTGCTGCCTTCACGAAAAAGAAAAGGATGAAGAGATTATTTTCTTCCGCCGGCCTTATTGCTGGCATATGCGGTTTTCTGCAGTGAGGATTCGTCACCATCTCCCTCCTCTTCGGATTTGTAAAAGCCGAGCATAATGGAGAACAGCCCGAACGTAAGGGCGAACATACCGACAACAGAAAAAAAGAGCCGGTCTTCGCTTCCAAACGCCGGATTGTAATAGAGCAAGGCGCCGAGGAGCACGAAACCGGTGATGATCATTGCGGGAATGAGGACGTATTTTGTTTTTGGGTGCATGAGAGCGAGCGTGATATCGGTAAAACCGTTATAGATAGCGATGGCTGCGATGATCAGAATAAGAAGAATTGCCACGAACCCGGAAACGATAATGGAAAGCAGACCTACAACCAGTAATCCTGCCGCCATGCCGAACCAGAGCATCGATTCATCGCCTGTTCCCGTAATGGCGAGGAAAATGAATACTGCAATTCCTAATATTATAAGAATCCAGAAAAGCCCATAAAATGTGAACTTTGTCTCGCTGGGAAGCATCAGGGCCAAAAACCCGAAAATTACTCCAACAATACCTCTTATGAGGCACGATGTTTTTGAGTCAAACATACCATCACCCTTGTATTTCCGCTCTCCACGCTGTTCCTATACTTCAGTTAGTGATACAACTACAAAATGCATGCTGTCTGAACCACAATCTTACCGGTTGTGTCGGTGGGGGATAATATAGCATGATCAGGATTTAAGACTACCCGGCAGGCGATGTGTACTTATTGTCGGAAAGTAATAACTGATTTCAGAGATTTCTTTAACCGGGTATCGGATATTTATCCTTCTGTTCCTCTGTGCAGGTGCTCTGTTTGTCGCAAATCCCCATGCCAACTGCGAATTCCGGTGATGCACAGGATACCATCTCCCTGAGGCAGATTATTGCAGGCGAACTATCAGCAGCAGAGAATAACCGCAGGGAATTCCCGTCGCAGCGGGAATCAAACACGCTGGAGAGGGCCATCCTCGCTCTCTGCATCCTGACAAATATCCTCTTTTTTGTAACCCGCAAGGATTACATCGTCATGTTTGTTGCCGCCAGTTTCTACGTAAACATGTTCTATTTCATCACGCTGCTCGTCCCCACGAACCCGGGTGCCGCTGATCTGCGGAAACCGGAGATCGCAAAATTCCACACCTGGCTCCGGGAAAACGGCATCACCTCCGGCACCCGGCAGTTCACGCGGATATTTATCAATACATTTTTTATGAACAGCCGTACGCTCACGTTCGCGATCGGCCTCATCTTCTCCATCGATATCGTGTTTACCCTCATTGCGTACTCTGCCGGGCTGCCTCTTGGCATCGCCCTCTTTGTGATTATCCAGTCGGCCGTCATCATCATTTTTTACGGCCTCATCTGGAAAGTTGAGCCCTTCACCACAGAATTTGCCAAGAATATCGATCTTGTCAGGACCCGGCTCTCCCGCGAGCTTCCCCCCTGGTTCATCTCACTCCTGTTCCTCACCGGTTTTCTCGTCGTGGTATTTCTCTTCCTCACCACCATTATTCTCCTGCCCGGTGTCACCCTGAATGCGTTTCTCACTGAGTCCGGGCTGACGAAACTCGCATATATGTTCCTGCCGCTGGGTGTCCTTGCGATCAGCCAGTATTTTATCATACGCTCCATCCATGGAAAAACGAGCCGTGCGATGGCCGAGCGCCTGATGGACTACCGGGAGAACGTGCTCCGTAACATTGTAAAAGACGCAGAGGACAATGCACCCGGCTCCGCAGGAGATGCCGAGCGCCGGTATGAGGTGCCCTCGCTGCTCCTGGAATCACGGATCTACCAGATCAAACGCAACTCCCTTCTCGGAGCCTTCCCGGTCTATGTCGTGGAGCTTGACTTCTCCGTGATGCTGGACACCACAACCCTGACCGCTATCAAGGGATACATCCGGAAATCGTAATCCTGATCCCAGGCACGAAGTGGATGGTAATTACAGCCCGGGCGAAGATGATGACGATTCTGAGGGTTACTCCGGTATGCCGTCACGCCGGCGGTCTCCGGTCAAAAAGAGATACTAGAAATAGTACCTTGGGGTATTTTACACCGGAAATGATTGTATGGCAGAGGATATTGTTGTAACTGAAATGAGCATATGCGATTCCAAGCTCTTCCCCTGGTGGCTCCTCCTCGTCTGGGGCATCCTGACACTTCTTATCGGCTGCATGTTCCTGATCACGCCGGCCATGACCACGGTTCTTCTCATCACCTTTATGGGGGCCTACTGGCTTGTTGGCGGAATCTTCGCTATCGCGAGTCTTGCGGTTGACAGGAGCAACATGGGCTGGAAGATCTTCCTTTCCGTCATCAACATCCTTGCCGGCATCCTGATCCTGTGCTACCCGTTCTACAGCACGCTTTTCGTCCTGTCCTTCTTTGTCATCTTCATCGGGTTCTGGGCATGTTTCGTCGGTGGCTCCCACTTATACCATGCATTCACGGAAAAAGATGCAGGCAATGGAGTTCTCGGGATCATCAGCCTGATATTCGGTATCCTCCTGCTCATCCACCCGTTCATTGCCGTGGAACTCCTGCCCTTTGTGGCCGGCGGGTTTGCGATTGTCATGGGGCTGTGCTCGATCTACGTCTCGTTCGCGGCAAAGAAATGCCAGACACCGGCAACCGCGTGAGTCACAGAACCACTCTTTTTCCCTTATCGGTGATGAGCGGGCGACAGGTCGTTGAATTAAATGAGCAGGGTAAGTGCGTAGTGCAAAATCCCCCTTGGCGTTTGTTCGTAGGAAATATTTTGCACAGTCAAAACCATGCCGGTGAAAAAAAATGGCAACCGGTCCCGGGGAGATCCTTTAAAAGATCAGTCGTGCGAAAAACTGAAGAACCTGATCCTGGTGATTTTCTCAATGATGTACAGGATCCCGAAGAAAAATACTGCGTAGAGTACAAAGCTGATGATGAAGCCCGCAGGCCCGGTCAATCGTGCTGCTGCAACGATCGCATTCGAGAGCGCATCAGCGATCAGGATTGCACAAAGAATGGCGGCAAAAAAGATCACCCATTTTTTTACATCTGCTGAATCCATGGAGAGTGTTGGATTGCCGGGCTCTTAAAACATCAGATAGCAGGGGTTAACCCTGCAGATAAGCTCTCCTGAAAGGAACCCTCCCTGTCGAACGCAAGACCGATGATTGCGGGTCCTCATCAGGTCGTTCCATGAAAGGTCAACAGGTCCTGATTAAATCCCGTCCTCTGCATGGTACCTGATCGGATTATCACTCTCGCTGGAAGCGGGTACGATCGCCGACGCTGCCAATCTGATGTTCAGGAACACTTTGGATCCGGCGGGGAACTCACACCTGTTTTACGGGAACCAAAATTGATGGGTATATCATATGGAAGGGAAATTCTCCTGTATGGAAACGACATCCTGAGAACATGAAAATACATACAAATTGCTGTTCATGCTGGGTGCAATCATCCTTGTCTTTTCCCTGTACCTCAATGTCTATTTTCTTTTCAGGACTGCATTAATGCCATAAGAGTGCAGGGCAGGGAGAGGGGCATACCGGATCGGGCCTTATCGTGCGGGCACCGAAAGGGTTCGATATCCCGGGAAACAGACCCATTACCCGGTATCTCCGAAGCAATTGGATATTATTTCCTCAGCATGAATGCTGATGGATCCGACATGAACCAATGGCGTTGGCCCGGGAAACTGTTGTCCCGGTATTTGTGTTTTACGCCCTGCTCTTTTCCATCGCATTTATTATCTGCATCCGGAGCCAGCTGCCCGTAACCATGATGAGTGACTGAGGGCAATAGTAAAAGATACGGTCATATCCCATGAAGGCCCCGTCATCCACCCTGCAGGAAAACCCGCCCAATCTGCTGGAGTTTGAGAATGTCACGGTTTTTCATGGTAATAAAAAGGTGCTCGATTCGATATCCGTTCTTATCCGGCAGGGAGAGAACGTGGCGATCCTTGGTCCGAATGGCGCCGGTAAATCATCGTTCATCAAGACCATCACCCGCGAATTCTATCCGTGTATCGATAGTCGTGAAGTAACATTCCGGGTCTGTGGAAAAGATGTGTGGGATGTATTCGAGCTGCGATCCGCCTTTGGTATCGTATCCAATGATCTGCAATATACCTTTACACGGGAGATTACCGGCAGGGAGGTCGTCCTTTCCGGCTTTTTCTCAAGTATCGGCCTCTTCAACCGTGAGATCACGCCGGAAATGAGCCGGAAGGCAGATGAGATCTGTGCATTCCTTGAGATCGGCCGCATCAGTGACCGGCCGATGACGGAGATGTCCTCGGGGGAGTCCCGCCGTTTTCTCATCGGGAGGGCAATGGTGCACGATCCCCGGATACTGATCCTGGATGAACCGACCAACAGCCTGGACCTTCACGCACTCCACACGTTCCGGCAGACGATCCGGAAGATCGCCCAATCTGGTACCGGTATCATCCTGGTGACCCATAACCTGCACGACATCATCCCGGAGATCAGCCGGGTCATCCTCATGAAGAACGGGAGGTTCGAAGAGGACGGGCCGAAAGAGGAGATGCTAACCGACCGGTATATCGGCCGGCTGTTCGATGTGCCGGTAACGGTGAGATACGAGGACGGGTATTATTACGCGACGGGGTATTGAGAGAGGATTACCCAGCTTTTCGTTTGTCACAGTGAAGTATGTATTTTCAAAAAAATTTCTAATACTTGTCAGTAAATTAAATGTAGTAAAAAAATAGTTCTTGGAAACATTTCCCCTGACCTATATCTGATTATTTTTTTTGTCAGGCAATATTTTTGTGATCCGGCCGGTCCTGAGATCCGGTTTCCGGTTCCGGAAAAATTTTAACAAAATACCCATTGGCATTCCCGAAAATTGGCAAGATTTTGAAGGTTTTGAAAAGCCTGAAAGGTTACAAAGTAGTGATGGTTTTGATCGAGATCTTGGAGATCATTTTAAAGAAGAAATTGACAATTTTAATTTCTCCTCAAGGATATCAAGATATTCCTTCAATGGATGTTCTTCTCTTTGATCCGTCAGGACCCGAGAACGATCGATGAAAATTTATTCCGTTTTGATCTCTTCCGGTTCTTAATATGAGAGGAAATTTCGGAAAAACTCAAACTCGTTACATTCGTCTCAGTTATCGGTGGTTGGGAGTGTTTGTTTACAATTCTATGTTTATGGAGGAAAAATTAGAAAGGTACTGGGGTAAAGTAGCTGTTAAAAAAATTGTGTGCTAAAAATATTTAAAAAAATAATAATTTATATAATATTATAAAATTAATCGATGATATCTTATTTCTTAACAGCCTCTATTCGTCCTGACCTAGAAAGAGCAAGATCGCGTAACCTCCTTTTCGAAAAAATTAATTGTAATTTTTTTTCAGGTTTTATTTTTTTTGAAACTGCCCAATCACTAATTGTTAATAGAGCACCCGGGAAGGGATTAAGAACCAATCCAAGGAAAGAAATACCCATTATGTGACAAGTTTCTATAACTTCATCAACCCATTTTCCATAAACACGAATATTTAATTCCTTTGCAATCTCAAATGCTACATCAAACGAAGCATCCTCATCTATACTCATATAATTTTTTTGTGCTAATTTGCTGTTTGAATCTAAAGCTGCTGTTCTTGCTCTGCCAACATTTTCTGTATAACATGAGATTCTGTCTTTCTGGGTTTTTTCGGCATAAGCACTTGCTATTATAATCTTTGATAAGTCTCTGTCGACATTAGAAATATCAAATTCGCTTTTTTGCATGCCATTCAATTTCATCAATATAGGCTCGCGTATAGGATGATGTAAAATTTGAATATCAGAGAGTTGTGCAAATTTGTCATGATACCTACCACGGATAAGAGCTGATATTACAAAAGCATCCTCAATAATCTTGAGATCATCGCTCCCATAGTTTCGATAGTTTTCCAGATTCTTTGGATTACAACTATATTCCCAAATATTTTTTAAATTATTCTCATCAACATTCAATATTTGAGAGATTTGCGGGATAAATTCATAATTAAATAATCCCCCAAGCCTTACTGTGTGTTCTGTCCAAGAATGTTTAATACATCCCTCCAGCCATTTTTGAAAGCTATGATCTATTTTTATAGCCTCATAAGCAGAACGGATTTCACCAGTACTTGTATCAGCCCATTCGATTGTGTCTTTTTTTGCTATATCCATTTTCATTAAATGTTCGTTAGATTGCTCTTGAACAACTAATCCATTCATTTTATTAATTTCATTTGTGAGTTGTCCATATGGTCCTGATGCCTCACCTCTTATACTAGGTGAGGGTGCCATTGATAGGTGAGGAAATTTAATTATAGAATTTGTTACTGCAATGGCACTTTGCCAAGCCCATTCGTAAGTATAATCGGGCTGTTTTTCTCTAAAAATTGAGACAAGTTCATACGTAGAGGCAGAATCGATAATAAATGCCCGTACCATATTTCCATGTGTTTCTTCTTAATAATTTAAGGGTTCTGATGCATCTTAGTTAGCGACCAATATTTCATCTCGTTAAAATTATCTGATCAATTGACAATTTATCAGTAATGGAGGAACAATCTGTCATAGTCTTTCTTTTTATCCAATAAAAGGAAAACAAGAACACGTCCACCTTTTTTCCTTTATTTAGAATTAACAGAAAAGCGCTTTTAGCCAAATACATCCTTAGCCGTATCAGTTCGAATCTGGAATCTCACATTGACGATTTGGGTTATAGTTATCTCTCATTTTACAACCCATCACTTCTGATATCACTTTTAAAATTGTATTTAAAAATTTCTGATAAATTCTGCAGGGTAAAACAGGAAATGAAGGATATTCAGTTATGAGGATTTTATCCGATAATTCTCAGAACTTCCCCTTCGTACTCCGGATCGCCTTCTTGTCACCGCTGATCTCAAGAGCCTCGCCAAGCGCAATCCCAAACGCCTTGAACGCGGCCTCGCACTGGTGGTGATCGTTCTTCCCGGAGAAGGTGATGTGTGCGGTGATCCCGGCACGGGTGCAGAGGGAATAGAAGAAATGCTCGAAGATGTCAGCAGGAATCGAGCCCACCACATTGTTGCCGAAGCTGCCGTGCCAGACAAGATATCCCCTTCCCCCGCAATCGAGTGCAACTGAAGAGAGGGATTCGTCCATCGGGATGATCGCATGGGCAAACCGCCGGATGCCCCGGCCGTCACCCATTGCCTGCCTGATCGCGTCGCCCAAGACGATACCGATATCCTCGATCGTATGGTGACAATCCACATGCAGGTCCCCTTTTGCCGTGCATGTCAGGTCAAACCCTCCATGCTTCGCCATCGCCGTGAGCATATGGTCAAAGAACGGCACTCCGCTGTCAACAGATACTTTCCCGGCACCGTCCGGGTTGAACCTGATCGCGATCTTCGTCTCTTTCGTCTCCCGCTTGACTTCCACGACTCTCATTGACTTTCCTCCAGTGCATCTTTCAGTTTGATCTTCCCGCTGTACAGGGCCGAGCCGAGCACCGCCCCCCAGGCCCCGGCATCCCGCAGGCCGGCCACATCTGACCGTGTTGATATCCCGCCTGCAACAACCACCGGGATGCCAACCCGGTCAATCAGCCGTTTCACCGGTTCGAACTGGACACCCTGCTGCAGGCCCTCGACATCAACGTTGGTATAGAGGAGGGCACCGGCACCCAGCTCTTCGAACCGCACGGCCCAGCTGATGTAATCCCCGGCCGTTTCCTGCCAGCCGTGAACCGCGATCTGCCCTCCTTTGGCATCCACGCCCGCCATCACACGCCCGCTCCCGTACTCCTCGGCAAGCTGCCGGATGCAGCCCGGTTCCCGGGTGGCAAGCGTCGAGATGATAACCCGTGACACACCGGTATCCAGCCAGCGGACCGCATCCTCCATGGACCGTATGCCCCCGCCCAGCTCGATCTCGACACCGGTCTTCCTGACAAGTTCAACAATCAGCCCGGCATTTTTCCCGGAACTGCCGAATGCCCCGTCGAGATTGATCACGTGGAGGGCGTCGGCACCTTCGTTGAGCCACCGGGTTGCACAGGAAATGGGATCGCCAAACGCGGTTGCACTCTCCCGTTTTCCCTGCACCAGCTGGACACACCGGCCCCCAAGGATATCAACGGCAGGAAAAATTTTCATGTGAAACCTAACGGATCATCCGCTGGATTGCCATCACAAGGATATCCTTTGCCCCGGCACGCTTCAGCGCATTGATCAGGGAATACACCCGCTCCTCGTTCACAACCGCATGGACCGCAACAAGGTTCTCGCTCGATGCCACGTCCATGACGGTCGGGCCGGAGAGCCCGGGCAGGAGACGTTTCACTGCATCGAGGGAAGAGCGTTTCACGTTCATCATCAGGTAACACTGGCCCCGGGCCCGGATGACGCTCTCCAGCGCGAGGTGGATCTCCTCAATCTTGTCTTTCTTGGTCTTCAGCGATTCACGGTTTGCAATCAGCTGGGTGGAAGTGGTGAGCACTTCGTCAATCACCCGGAGCCGGTTAGTCTTCAGGGTGGTCCCCGAACTGGAGAGATCGATGATCGCATCGGCAATCCCGAGATGCGGCGTCGCCTCGCACGCTCCCCCGACGATGACGACATTGACTTTGACCTTGTGCCGCGCGAAATAGGTGCGGGTAATCACCGGAAACTCGGTGGCGATCTTCTTTCCCTCCAGCTGTTTCACCGAAGTAATGCCGGAATCCTCGTGGACGGCAAGGACCAGTTTCGCTTTCCCGAACTGGAGGTCGAGGAGCTCCTCCACGTCGGATTCCCGCTCGATAACCAAGTCGTGACCGGTGATGCCGAGATCCGCCGCGCCCGTAGCCACATATTCCGGGATATCCACCGGCCGGGCAAACAGGATCTCGACATGGGGGTCCAGGGTCTTCGTGATCAGGCGCCGTTCACCGGTCTCCGCGAGATGGAGCCCGCTCTTCTCAACGAGATCCATGATGGGGGCTGCTATCCGTCCCTTGTTGGGGATCGCAAGCCGTACTACCTCGGAAAAAAGAGGGGTGTCACGATTTTTTTGAGGGGATTTTGCCGGTTTTGCCATGTTCATTTCAGAAGGTCTTGAGCTTACCTTCGATAACCTTCTCGGTGATGCTGGTGACATTTGCCAGCTGGTAGTCCACAATTTCCTGGATATCCGCATTGATGTCCTTGAGCTTCACGCCGCACCGGGGCAGCACCTGGACGCTTGCGACCAGCGGCTGGTCGATCGGCTTCCCGATCTGGGAGAGCAGCCGGACGTACATCTCCTCGATGCCGTCCACCCTGGTGACACACTCGCGGGCGATCTGCGTGGAGAGGAGGTTGTAGATCTTGCCGATGTGATTGATCGGGTTCTTGCCGCTCGTCGCCTCCATGGACATCGGGCGGTTCGGGGTGATTAGCCCGTTGCACCGGTTGCCCCGGCCGACGGAGCCGTCGTCGCCCATCTCGGCGGAGGTACCAGTGACGGTCAGGAAGACGCTCTTTTGCTTGATATCATCTGCCGTGTTCACGTGGACAAACACGTTCCGCTTCGTGCTCTTCTTCGCAATCGCGGTGATCTCCTCGTTGAGAATGCCCATGTATTCCGAGTACTCCCGGATATCCTTGCAGTACCGGTCCACGATTGCACAGGCTACGGTAAGGGTGATGGTATTCCCGTCCCGGAGCCCCATGATCTTGATATCCTGGCCGATTGCGGGATACTTTTTCCGGAGTTTTGTATCGATGTAGTCGGAACTGTTCCTGATGATCGTTTCCACTTCTGAGAACGGGGCATGACCGACACCAAAGGAGGTATCGTTTGACCGGGGGACCTTGCCCTGGCTGGGCTTGAAGACGTCCCGCAGATCCGTGGAACCGGTCCCGAGGCGGCAGTCGATCATGAGCTCGCGGTTGAGGTTGAGTTCGGGAAGGATCTTGTGGATATACTTGTGGGCCGCCTCGACAGCAACAGCGTCAGCGGGGATGTTGATGCCATTGAACTGCTTGGTTGCCCGCCCGTCAATGAGGACATAGATCGGGCGGATCATCCGTCCTCCTCCGAACTTGGGTGCGGACTCGCCGGCAACGACTTCGCCCTGGTCGGTGTTGTGGTGGAGGACGACCCCGAATTCCTCGAAGTATGTCTTACAGAGGGCCTGGCTGATGGACTCTGCAATCCCGTCGGCAAGGCTGTCGGGGTGACCGAGGCATTTGCGCTCAACGAGTTCAATCCGCTGTTTTTCCAAAGGAATCTGGTCCAGTGCTTCAATCTGAATGTTTCTCTTCATTGATTTCCTCGTGACACTTCGTAATAATAAAAGGAACTGGAGTTCATATAACAATTTCCAATTATACAATTATCACCGCATTCTTTATTACCGCAGGTAATTGTCCACGGTTTTTTGCAGGGATTTTCCGTGAACATTGATTTCAACTCAGAAACCCGCCATGATGTGAGAGCAAGAGCAAAAGTGCGCAGGCCGGTGACACACTGCACGTATGAGCCAAAAAAGAGTATCAGGTTTATCTTCTCAGGAATTTGTGCAGGATTGTCATCTCGCTGCCTTTGGGTGCTTTCTTGATCGGGGGCCGTGTCGGGATGGCTTTTTCCTCTTCAATCTCATCCTCGTCGACATCTTCAGGGACCGGCTGGTGTTCATGCCCCGGGGGATCCGTACGGGTCGCTTTCCGGGTGGACTGCGTTGGGGTTGTACGGGAATGCGGGAGTGTCCGGCTCTGGTTCAGTTTCGTTCCGCACCCGGGGCAGAAGTTTGCAGAATGCGGCAGCTTCTTCCCGCAGTTGTGGCAGAACTGGGGCGTATCGGCCAGCTCATCGTGGACCGGTTTATCCTCAAAGGTCTCCTGGACCACCGGGCGACGCGGAGGGATAAATTCAGCTTCAGGTTCCCCTTCCGGAAGGGAGCGTTTCTGGGACTCCACAACAGCCTTCTTCACGGGTTGTTGCGACTGCTGCCCGGCCTGATTCATGGCGCCCTTTATGGCAACTTTCATGACTGACTGCACTTCCGGTTTTCGTACCGGAGGCGCACCGGATTCACGCGTGGGCGGAGTTTCCCGGATGTATGACGATGTCACGACATGTCGTTTTACCGGCTCAGCAACCTGCCGGATCTGGGTTCTTCGCGGGGGGGCGACTGGTTCCGGTTCAGGCTCCTGTTGGGGTTCTTCATCCGGTACTTTGTAGAGAGAGAGCAGGCGTTTTACCGGAGGCTGCCTCTCATGGTCCTTGAGCGGCTTTTTTGCAGGATGGAGTTCCTGTCTCTGCCGGGGCTTTTCCGGAGGGCCGGCAAAGGCCGGTTCCTCATCTTCACGGTCTACGGGTTCTTCCCGTTCCGGAGCCGGCGCCCGGGGGATCTTTTTCGGGGGTTCTTCCTCACGGAGCAGGGCAATCCATTCATCGATCTCAGCGGATCTGTCCATGCCGCCCTGTACGAAGACCAGTTTCATGGTCTTGATCTCATCGTCGCCGGATTTGATGGAAAGAACAAGTACGGGATCAGAACTCTCAGAAAATTCCACAATGCTCCCTGCGATCGTATCCCGCGGAACATCTTTTGCCGTGACCTTGAGTTTCTTCTCCTGTGTATCGATCAGGAAGATACGCCGGTTGGTGAGGTATGCATGGAAAAAGAATTTTTTTACCGTTACGTTGAGCGACCCGATCAGCACCTGCTCCCCGGGCTGAAGGATCTTGGAGAGCCCGCCTTCCTCTTCATCCTCACCCGTTTCGGGATCATCCGAAGATTTTTGCGGACGCTGTGCCCCTTTCTGTGCTGTGCTGCTCCCGGTAAACTTACCTGCGCCAGCTGCCGCTTTTTCAGGGCGCCGGGTAATCTTGCCGCCGCAATAGCCACATTCGGTGGTTTCATCCCGTATATTCATCCCGCAGTGTGGGCACTTCATCGGTGATCTCCGTTTCACGGTATCCGGACTGGATAACTATAATGTTCTCATAAGATATGAAAAATTCTCTGATCCTGCGATCGGCCCGATACACATTATTTTTCAGGATTCTCCGGGATGCATAAGATGTTCTATCGCATGCAGGAGCGAAAGCCGTTCATCCTCCTGATCAGCGGAATGAAAATACAGCCCGGCTTCTTTCCGGTTGTTACAGAGGAGGGCATTGACCCGGCACCGCACCGGGTCGCCCGTGATGAGACAGTCCTCCGCCCCGATCCTCCCGAACCGGTTGTTGATAGCGGCACTGACAGGGCCGGGAGACTCCGCTGCATGGTAGAGCCCCCGGTTCACGACAACGATCAGGACACCCTTTTTTTCCATATCCCCGGAATTTTCTGCCCTGAACGTCCCGTATTTCTCATCCCCGTACGGGTTGAGGAACTCTCGGTAGAACGGGTCGAACCGCTCCTTGAGCTGGGAGAGGAACAGGCCGGTCTGCATGGGGAGGTACCGGGAATACCTGGCATTGACCGGTTCCTTAAGATGCGCAAAGACCGGCTCCGCCAGCACATCTGCAAGGGTCTTCTGGATACGGGAAAATGCGTCATCCCGGACCCCGCCGGAAAATTTCAGGCCGATCGGCCGGAAATACAGGGTTTTTCCCAGGAGGGGCACTGCAAGAGACCCGTCCTTTAACGGGGTGAGCATGACAGATGCGGCAGGCAATGCCTGACCTGCAGGTTTTTTTTCGGCCTGGCGGCTCTCCTTAAGGTTGCTGTTACCCGTGCCACGCGCAAGAGCGGCCCAGGTTTCCGGAGGATAGGTCTTGTCAAGATGTTTTTTCCAGAGCGGGTCGCGGATCGTGGCGATGGATACCAGCCTGAATGCAGGTCCGACCGGGATGAATTTTGCACCGCAGTGGGTGCACTCGATATAGAAATCCGTGTGGGGGATGCCGAAGAGCTGTTTTCCGACAACCCGTTCCAGGATACCGGTCCGGCAGATGGGACACATGTCCATCCACGAAAGGGATGAGGCGCCATCTGTACCGGCCCCCCCGAGCCTTACCGAAGGGGCCAGTGTCGATGCGATATGCCATGTCCATGGTGCAAGCAGACGGACCGCTTTCCGGTGCCGGTGCAGCTGCCGGTCAATAATCTCTGTCATTTCCGTGATACCAGCACTGCACAGCACTTCAGTAATGACGGGAACGGTAGTTTTTCCCGGAATGCCCATGCGCTGTTCAAGGCAGACATCAAGCCCCGGGGCAACGCTCTCGGGCACGTCCCGGGGGGTGGAGACCGCAAGTGCCCGGGTTACCTCGGCATTCAGACACTCCATCGTGACCCCGACCAGCTCGCCGGTCACGTGAACACCGCCCCGGAGAAACGGGAGCTGCGATACGCGTTTGCTGACCGTATCGCAGGCATGCGCGAAGAGCTCGGGGGAGATGGGAAAAAACTGGGTGCCGGACATAGGTAGTAATGCATAGGTATTAATGCCATATCGTTATGCCGGTGATCCGTATAACCGTTACCGTCAGGAAACCCGGAAACCGGGGAATATCAGACCCTGCAGAACACCGGGGAAAACAGCCTGCGTTATAATACTTGTTTAAAAAACGAGCAGGAGGAGTCTTTTTCATCAACAGTGGCACCGGAACAGTTCCCGCACCATATCCGGGATCTCCGAGACGCGTGACGCCACCGGCACGCCATGCTTTTTGAGCCGGGCAATCTTCGACCGGGCATCGCCTTCTCCCCCTTCGACGATGGCACCCGCGTGGCCCATCCGCTTGTCCGGGGGGGCTGATACGCCGGCAATATAGGAGACAAGAGGGAGGTCGGTGGACTTTGCCCCTTCCTCTTCGAGATTGCCGCCGACTTCCCCGATCAGCACGACCGCTTTTGTCTGGGGATCGTTCTCAAAACGTTCCAGCACATCGACAAAGGTCTGGCCGATCACCGGGTCGCCACCGATACCGACCACCGTGCTCTGGCCGATGCCTGCCCGGGTCAGCTCGTCCACGACTTCATACGTGAGTGTACCCGAGCGGGAGATGACACCAACATTCCCGCGCGAGAAGAGCCCTGCCGGCATGATCCCCATCTTCACCTCGCCGGGCGAGAGGAGCCCGGGGCAGTTGGGGCCGATCACGCTTGAACCCTCCATGCGGGCGTAGGCAATCGCCTTCATGGTGTCCTGCACCGGGATGTGCTCGGTGATGCAGACGATGGTGGTGATGCCGGCATGTGCCTCTTCCATGATCGCATCAGCTGCTGCGCTGGCGGGGACGAAGATCACGGCAGCACCGATGTCGTGCTCCTTCATCGCGTCTTGCACGGTGTTATACACCGGGACATCATGCACCTGCTGGCCGCCCTTGCCGGGCGTCACGCCGGCGACAACCCCCTTGCCTCCCACCTGCTTTGCGTAGGTGTTCATCAGGCCGATGTGGAACTCACCCT
This sequence comes from Methanoregula sp., assembly GCF_049510175.1. Taxonomy (GTDB): domain Archaea; phylum Halobacteriota; class Methanomicrobia; order Methanomicrobiales; family Methanospirillaceae; genus Methanoregula. The sequence goes on along the minus strand of NZ_JBEKZF010000002.1, from coordinate 241,272 downwards.
GCTTGCCGGTCGCACCCTGCACGAGAATGCCGGTGTTCTTATCGCCGTAGATCATGCGGTCACCTCGACTGCCTTCCGGACCACGAGATCCATCGTGTCCAGCATCTCGTACCCCTTTTCGGAGAGGAGTTTCCTGCCCTCCGCTTCGTTCGTCCCGGCAAGACGGACGATCACTTTCTGGGAGATGCCTGCAGCGATGATCCCTTTTGCCACCTCGTCGCACTTCGTGATCCCGCCCAGGAGGTTCACGACAACGACCTTGACCGTGGGGACGCTTGCAACGAGCCGGACTGCATTCATTACGCGCTCGCTCTCGGCACCGCCGCCGACATCAAGGAAGTTCGCCGCCTTTCCGCCATAGTATTCGATGAGGTCAAGGGTTGCCATCGTGAGCCCGGCACCATTACCAATCACCCCGATGGCACCGTTCAGCTCCACGTACGAGAACCCGTACTTCTCGGCTTCCCGCTCGCGTTCCGAGAGGTCGCGGTTCACGGTGATCCCCTGGCGCCCGAGCGCGTTGTCATCGACAATGATCTTCGCATCCGCGGCAAAGACTCCATTCGGGGTCGTCACGAGCGGATTAATCTCGGCGAGGAGGGCATCCTTCTCGATGAAGATCCGGTAAAGCTTGTTAATGATGGGGCCAATTTCCTTCGGGGCAGTGCCAATCAGCTCGCGGAGCATGAAGGGAGGAAGGTCACGCATGAGGGGATTTGCAACAACCTTCCGGATCAGTTCCGGGTGCTCCCTCGCGGTGATCTCGATCTCTACACCCCCGGCCTCGGTAAAGAGGACGAGCGGCTGTTTGCTCGACCGGTCGATCGTGATGGAGAGATAGTACTCGTGCCGGATATCAAGCCGCTGCTCGGCAAGGACCTCCTTTACGGGCAGGCCCTTGATCTTCCTGTTGAACAGTTCCTTTGCAACGGCAACACCGTCAGCCTTGTCTGCCATCAGGATGCCGCCGGCCTTCCCCCTGCCGCCGACATCGACCTGTGCTTTCAGGACAAGGGCATCGCCCAGATCGCCGAGCCGGGGGGTGAGTTCACCTGCCGACCGGATCAGGAATCCGACCGGGACGGGGATCCCGGCCGCTTTTAGTACGTTCTTTGCCTCGTATTCGCGTAGTTTCATGGTTGCTTCCCCAGTTGCAGGCCAAGCTGCATGGCTTTCAGGTTGAGATCCTCGGTCCCCTTAGGCACGGAGTCGAGGATGGCTTTTTTCAGCGCCTCCCCCTCCACAATATGCGTTGAGGCGATGAGCGCCCCGAGCATCACGATGTTGGCAACGATATCTTTTTTGAGGGTCTGCTTGGCTTCCCGGGTGGCCGGGACCTCGATGCACCGGCACACCGGCCGGGAGGAGACGAGCGTGGAGTCGATGAGCATGATCGCGGGATCCTGTGCATCTGCCCCGTACTTCTCGAACCCTTCCTGAGACATGATCACGTAGATATCCGGGTTCGAGACCTCGGGGTAAAGAATCGGGTCGTCATCGATGATCACGGCGCTCATCGATGCCCCGCCCCGGGCCTCCGGCCCGTACACCTGTGTCTGGACAGCAAACTTGTTGTCATACATCACGGCAGCACGACCGAGAATGACCGCAGACAGGATAATCCCCTGTCCGCCAAAACCGGAGAACCTGACCTCGGTTCTCATGGCCTTACCCCCATCGCCGGCCGATTCCTGTGCGTGAGTTCCCCGACCACGAACATGTCCTCCGGGACAGGCTCCCCGTTCTCAAGCATCCGGTCACGCTTTGCCTTCAGCAGGGAATGGACTTTCAGGTACTCGACGTGGTCTGCCACCTGCCGGAACTTGTTCCTGCGCCCGAACGCGGTGGGGCACTGGACACGGGCCTCGATGAACGAGAAGCCCGGGGTCTCAAGCCCGACGAGGACTGCTTTCTCGAGTTCCTTCACGTGGTAGGAGGTCCAGCGGGCAACGTAGTTCGCCCCCGCAGCAGTTGCCAGCTCGCAGAGGTCAAAGGGCGTTTCGGCACTGCCATAGGGCGTAGTCGATGAGAGGCATCCCTTGGGTGTCGTCGGGCTGCCCTGCCCCCCGGTCATGCCGTAGATCTGGTTGTTCATGCAGACCACTGTGAGGTCAATGTTGCGCCGGCAGGCATGGATGAAATGGTTGCCACCGATGGCCGCTAGATCGCCGTCACCTGTGAATACCACAACATGCAGGTCCGGGTTTGCCATCTTCACGCCGGTGGCGAACGCGAGAGCGCGGCCGTGGGTAGTGTGGAGCGAGTCGGTAAGGATGTACCCGGGTGCACGCGAGGAGCAGCCGATACCCGAAACAAAGACGGTTTCCTCCTTCTTCCAGCCCATCTGGTCGATAGCGGCGAGCGTGCAGTTGATGATCGTCCCGTTCCCGCAGCCCGCGCAGTAGATGTGGGGGAGCCGGTCCTGCCGGTACCAGTCCTCAAAACTCATCGTTTCGCCTCCAGTGCGGCGACGAGCTCCGCAGGGGTGTGCAGCTCCCCGCCGAGCTTGGGGATGCTTTTGACCGGTACCTTCACGTGCCTCTCGATCTCGCGGGCGATCTGGCCGAGGTTCATCTCGGGGACAAGGAAGCACCGGGCGTTTTTGAACTCTGCAAGGGCCTTCTCCGGGAAGGGCCAGACGGTCCGGATCCTTATGAACCCGATGTTTGTATCCTTTTTGTCGTGCATGAGCTGCTGGACCGTCCTCACGGGACCTCCGTAGGCGACAAAGACCTGCTCCGCACCGGGATTGATGATATCATAGTCCGCCATCTCGTCACGGGCGTTCTCGATCTTGTCCACCAGCCGCCGGACCAGCGTTCCGTGCACCTTCGGGTTCGTGGTGCACGGGTAACCCCGCTCGTCATGGGTGAGGCCGGTGACATGGACGTGATGCCCTTTCCCGAACTGACCGAAACCCGGGATAAGGTCAGCGTCCGCCTTGAATGGCAGAGCGCCCGGCATGAGAGGCTTCCTGTCGATACATTCGATCGTGTCGGGGATGATGATCTTCTCCCGCATGTGCCCGACGGTCTCATCGGCCATCAGGAAAACGGGGACGCGGTACTTGTCCGCGAGGTTGAACGCCTTCACGGTCAGATCGTACATCTCCTGCACGCTCGCTGGACAGAGTGCGATGATCGCGTAATCGCCATGCGAACCGAACCGGACCTGCATCATGTCGCCCTGGGCGGACATGGTCGGCTGGCCGGTCGAGGGGCCGCCCCGCTGGACATTGACCACAACACAGGGCGTCTCGGTCATGGCGGCAAACCCGATATTCTCCATCATCAGCGAGAAGCCGGGGCCACTCGTGGCCGTCATGGCCCGGGCACCAGTCCAGGATGCACCGATGATCGAGGCCATGCTTGCGATCTCGTCCTCCATCTGGATGAACACACCGCCTTTCTTCGGCAGGTTTACCGCCATATGCTCGGCAACTTCCGTCGACGGGGTAATCGGGTAGCCCCCGAAGAATGTACAGCCGGCTGCAAGCGCCCCTTCCGCACAGGCAGTGTTTCCCTGCCAGAATTCAAGTCTCGACGTCAATATTCAATCGCCACCTTGTGGGGTTCGTACGGCTCTTCCTCAATCCAGTGGATCGCCTGGTCGGGACAGGTGAGCTGGCAGACGCCGCAGAGCTGCCGCCCGTAGAGGTTCCGAAGCCGGCAGTTGGTGCAGCGCTCGGGCCGGTCCAGTTCCGGTACAGCAATACCTTTGCGGTTGAGCCGTTTTCCCTCCTTAAAGATCTTGTAGGGGCAGACTTTCGTACAGAGATTGCAACCCTTGCACCGGGTCTCGTCGATGGCGAGTTTCATGAATCGGCAGTCCTATCGTATTATATATTCGGTAACCTTTACAAAAAACCTCTTCTTTGGATCATACCGATTTCTTACTGTCTTAGGGAATATTTCCGGAATGCGATTTCTGCTTTTTTCCGGGTCGCTTCAAAAATATCATTACTCTGGGCATCGATGCCAACAACGAGGGGCAGGCGGTCGAGCTGGATTACCCAGACCGCCTCGGCCATGCCAAGATCCTCAAAAAAAACTCCTTTCAGGGTCATATGAGATGAGGCGAGTGCTGCGCAACCACCCGTGAACGCGAGATACACCCCACGGCCACAGAGCTGCTCGCGTACAGCAGCCTCCATCCCGCCTTTCCCGATCAGTCCCCGCACGCCCCGGTCGAGCAGGAAGCCCGACAGGTCGTTCATCCGCGCCGATGTAGTCGGCCCGGCGGCAAGAACGCGGTTGTCCTTCACCACGGGACCGCAGTGATAGATCACCGCCCCTTTCGGATCGAACGGAATCCCCTGTTCCCGCATCCGGAGGTGCGCCTCGTCGCGTGCCGTATAGACGGTGCCGGAGAGCTCCACGTGGTCGCCGGCCCGGAGCGTAAGAATTTCATCACCGAGAGGCGTGCAGAGCTGGACCGGTTCTGCCGTCACCACTGCACCTCCCGGGTCGCATGCCGGTTCGCCCAGCACTGCACATTCACCGCCACGGGCAGAGAAGCGGTATGGCAGCCTGCGGTCTTCACCTTCACCGCGAGGGCGGTTGTGTCGCCCCCCTGCCCCATCGGGCCGATACCGAGCTTGTTGACCGAGTCGCAGATCTGCTGCTCGAACCCGGTCATCGTATCGACCGGCAGGAGCAGTGCCTCCTTCGCGAGCGATGCAGCAAGATCGAACGTCCCCCCGATCCCGATCCCAAGGAAGACGGGAGGGCAGGGCTTTCCTTCGGCATAGAGCATTGTCTCCACGACAAAACCCTCGATACCGTAGACATGAGAGGGGAGGAGCATCGCGATCCGGGAACTGTTCTCCGCCCCGGCACCTTTGGGAAGGACGGTCACGGTGAACCGCACTCCCGGCCGGACGTGGATGGCCGGCATCCCGGCGCCGGTGTTGTCCCCGGTATTATGGCGGGTGAGAGGGTCTACGACATTGGGGCGGAGCGGGACATCTCGCGTTGCCCGGCGGACACCCTCGGCAACCGCGTCATAGAGGCCCTGCGTCAGCGGGACTTCGGGAGGGATCGTGAGATACACGACCGGGACACCGGTGTCCTGGCAGAGAGGCACGCCGAGCCGTTCGGCAACTTCGATATTTTTGAGGATATTGGCAAACTCCCCGCGTGCCACCGGGTTCGTCTCGGCAGCAGCCGCTTTTTCGATCACCCGCAGTACATCCGGGGGAAGACCGATGACCGCATCGCGGTATGCCTGGAAAGTGGCGTCGGCAAGCGCGGAATTAATACGGGCAGGGTCCGGAGTCTGCATTCAATTATACTGAGGAGCGGGGAGTGATATAGAGATTGGGATTCGGGAAACGAGCGGCAGGGCGGGCAGAAAATTTGAGCCATGATTGAACCGGTGAGTCCGGGTGATGTCACCGATATGGCGGAAAGAATAATCGAATAATGATAGTTTTATCATAACGACAGCATATAATCCCCATGAGGCAGAACCATGGTCGACAGAAAAGATCCCTACAGGAATTTTCGATTCCGTTTGGAAATCGATGGTATCACACAGGCCGGATTCAATGAAGTAATTTTTGGGAATGCAACGACAGAGGTCATCGAGTACCGTGAAGGCAGCGATCCGCCGCGGATGCGGAAATTATCCGGCCTGACGCGATACGGCACGATCCAGCTGAAATGGGGCATAACCAATACAATGGACCTGTATAAATGGTATAAAGCAATTACCGATAGCGGGGCAGGTGCAGTGCGGAAAAATATGAGCATCATCCTCGTCGATGAAAGTGGCAGTGACAAATCGCGATGGGATATTGAGCATGCGTGGCCCACCCGCTATGACCCGCCGGATTTCTCGGCACAGGATTCCCGGGTTGCTATCGAGCTGCTGGAGATTACACACGAAGGCTTCCAGCGGGTCCAGTGACCACTGTCCCGGCAATACAGCGGTGAATATCGCATGCCAGTTGAAATATCGCCGGACCCCCTGCCAGCGTTCAGGTTCCGGGTCGAGAAGGGAAGAAAAATCCTTTCGCAGGTAACAGAGGTAAGCGGCCTTGCACTGGATACCCGGGTGCCTACTCTCCCGCAGCCGGAGAGAAAAGACGGGGACCACCCCGCATGCCCGGGGGTTGTGCTGAAACGGGGTGTGACCCAGAATACCGAGTTCTGGGACTGGTTCACTGAGACACAGAAGAACCCAACCCACCGGCAGAATCTCCGCATTGTCATCATGGATGCAGAAGGCAGGGACGCGATCAGCTGGACGCTGGTCAATGCGTACCCGGTGCGGTGGAGCGGACCAGAACTGAGAGCGGATATAAGTGCTGTGGCGTTCGAGAGCCTGGAACTTTATTATGACCGGATCACGCGGCACTCTGCCGGCCGGCACCAGACCGAGCTCTCTGCACTGCCCAGTAACGCGGGAACAAGCTGACAAGGGCAGGCATTCCCTGACGGTTATACTCCGCTTAAGTCAAAGATACCCAGAGTATCTTCTCCAGCCCGGTATTCCCTGACGGTCATACTCCGCTTAAGTCAAAGATACCCAGAGTATCTTCTCCAGCCCGGTATTCCCTGACGGTCATACCGGTCTTCCCAAAACAGGCCTTCTTTTCCCCGGACCCAGATCGGAAAATCCTCCGATCAAAAAATTCAATGAAACCGGAACATACGGGAAAACAACTCGAAAAAAGGATCGATAAAAAAAATTACTTCTTGCCGCCCTTTGCGTGGGCCGGGCCTTTCTTCTCGTCGGCCTTTGCTGCTGCCGGTGCGGCTTCCTTGCCACCCTTTGCTGCCGGTGCTGCGCCCTTGGCTTCCCTGCCGCCCTTTGCGCCACCCTTTGCAGCCTCTGCTCCCTTTGCGGGCTCGGCTGCAGCAGCGGCTGCTGCTGCTGCCTCTTCGGTAACGACCGGTGCTGCAACAACCTTTTCACCGACAAGCTTCGGTGCAGCGATGATCCTGCCGCTGACCTTGATCACGCTCACCTTCAGGTGCGAGGGGCTTGGGAGCTTATGGCTGCCATTGCGCATCGCATTCTTGATCTTCTCAAGGTACTGGGGGGTGGAGAAGACGGTCATGATCTTCTGGCCCGGGTCAACCCGTGCAGCAGTACCAACCGCCTTACCGAATGCAAGACGCATACCTTCCGAGACACGGTCTGCACCGGCACCGGTTGCCTGCTTGTTCTCGCGCAGGACATGGTGGGGGAAGACGCGGACCTTGAAGTGGAAGTTGGACCTGCCAACGTCCTTTAAAAGCCGGCGGTTGATGCTGATACGGCATGCCTCGAGCGCGCTGTGCCGGATCTGGCACGCCTCTTCAACAATCAGGTCGACTTCGGTCGGGAATTCCTGCGAGAGGTTACCCATCTCGAACTGTACGATCTTGCTCCCGGGAACACCGCCCATATATTCGCGCCGTGTATAGGCTTTCTTCGAGATGTTCCTGTACATATGTGCCGGTTTTCTAACCATCGCGTCCTTCTCCTGTGGTATATTGTAAAAAGCGGGCAAAAATATCGGGAAATGAATCGGATATTGATGCCGGTACGCTTCACAAACTGCTTTAATAAAATGGAGATGGAGCGTATTAAACCTTACTGGATAGAACAGTTCTGGTTTATAAGGTCAAGGACATCGCGCCGGACCTGCCCAAACTCCACGCTGGTACGGTCGCGGGGACGCGGGAGTTCAACCGGAAAGATCCTGCAGATCCGGCCCGGCCGGGGTGTGAGCACGATAATCCGGTCGGACAGGAAGACTGCCTCGTCCACGCTGTGGGTGATGAAAACGACCGTCTTTCTGGTCTTTTCCCAGATGCCGAGGAGCTCCTGCTGGAGCATGTTCCGGGTCTGGGCGTCAAGGGCCCCGAACGGTTCGTCCATCAAAAGAAGAACCGGGTCCAGCGCGAGCGCCCGGGCAACGGCTACCCGCTGCCGCATGCCCCCGGAGAGCTCGGAGGGGTAGCTGTTCCTGAACTGGGTAAGGTTAACGAGGTCAAGGTAGTGTTCCGCGATCCGGTAGCGTTCTTCCTTGACCATCCCCTTCATCTCCAGGCCAAACGCGATATTGTCAATGACAGTACGCCACGGAAACAGGGAGTATTCCTGGAAAACGAAACCTACCTTCGGGCTTGGGCTCTTTATCTCTTCGCCATCGAGAATGATGGATCCGCTCCTGGCCTCGTCAAGTCCGGCAATCAGGCGGAGGAGAGTTGTCTTGCCGCAGCCGGAAGACCCGAGGATACAGACAAACTCCTTGTCATGGACTTCAAAACTGAGATGCTCGAGCACGCTCAGCTCGGATCCATCGTCGCGCGGAAACAACTGGTTCAGGTCGCGTATCTGCAGATCCCCCATCTCATGCCACCTCCCCGGTCCGCCACTTCAGGAAGTGCCGGTCAAGGTAATACCGGAAGACCATATCGAAGGCAAGCCCTATGAAACCGAGGATGATCATGTAGACAACAACGCTGTCCATCTGGTGGATGTCGTAGAACCACCAGAGCTTCTGGCCAAGCCCGTAGTTTGAGACGCCAAAGAGCTCGGCAGCAACCAGGCACATCCAGCCAACTCCTGTCGCAATACGGATACCTGCGGCAACAGAGGGAAGGGCTGCGGGGAATGCGATGTACCGGATCAGGTCCCGGTCCTTTGTGCACCCGAGCATCTTCCCCGCTTCGACAAAGATCCGGGGCACACTGCGAAACCCGCTGTAGGTGTTGATGATGATGGGAAAAACTGCCCCGGCGAAGATGACAAAACCTGCTGACCAGGCGGTGAGCCCGAACCAGATGATCGCAAATGGGATCCACGCGAGCGGGGGAATCGGGCGGAATATCTCAACGATCGGGTCGATGAAAGCATTGAACCGATGGTTCCAGCCCATGGCGATCCCGAGCGGGATGCCGACAAGGATAGCAACCCCCAGGCCGATGGCGAAATGGATCAGACTGTCCTTTAAGTCAAGCAGGAGGGTTCCATGCTGGAGGAGGTTGACAAATGCAGCGGCGACATCGGTGGGTGCCGGCAGGATGAAGGGGTAGCGGATGATGACGGCAGCGATGATCTCCCATATGACCAGCGCGAGGATGATCGCGAGGGCACCGAGCCACCGGTCTTTTCCATTCTTCTGCACGTGCGATCCCATACGTGTCCCTTTTACCATTGTTTCCGGAATATCCTCCGGTGTTCTGTATAGTAAAGAACCTCAAGGAAAAAAAGTGTTGGTAAAGGGTGCGTTAACTCTTCTGGTAGAAGCTCAGATCGAAGAGGTCGTCCTTGGTGAGGGGCTTCTTGATGATCCCGGAGTTGTACTGGATCCTGGCGTAGTCAAGAACTGGATTGATAATGATATTCGGATCCGATGCCCAGTTACCATCCCATTCCTTTAACGAATCTTTGACATCCTCAAGTTTCGTACCGGTCTTATTCGAAAAGATCCCTGCTGCCTCATCAAGATTCTGCTCGTTGTAGGCAACTGCCTTGTCATTTGTCTTGATGATCTGCCTCACGATTTCCGGGTGCTCCCGGATCAGCTTGCCGCTGACTACAAGGACACAGCAGGTATGGTTGGGATACATTTCACCAGAGTGGACAACGATCTTCCCTTTGCCCAGGTTGACTACTGTACTGGGTGACGGAGTAGGCAGGAAGACGGCGTCGACCTTGCCGGCAGCAATTGCCGTGACCGCGTCACCGCCGTTCATTCCCTTGATCGTGACATCTTTATCCGGAGTAATATTGTTCTGCATGAGCCAGTTACGGAGGATCGTGTCCTGGATGGTGCCGGCCGGGAAGGTCGCAATCGTCAGACCTTTAAGGCTCTGCGGGCCGCTATAGTTCAGGTCATTCCTGACCACGAGGTCGGAACCCTGGGTATTGACACCGGCAACGATCTTCGCATCAAGCCCCGTGGCTACGGCGCTGAGGACCGGGGCAGAGCCAACGTAGGCAACATCAATATCTCCGGCAAGCATGGCCTGCATCTCAGGGGCCCCGGTGGGGAAGACCGTGTCCGTCACATTCACCACACCGAGAGGTGCCAAGTCCTGCTGCCACCAGCCCTTGTCCATGGCAGTAATCTCCGCCATCTGGTGGGTGCTGGGCTGGTAACCGATGCGGAGTTCCTTGATTGGTGCCGCAGTGGATGTCGTGCTCGTTGTCGCCGAAGGCTGTGTGCAGCCGGCAGTGATCAGGAGAAGGGCAATCGCGATGAGGGCAATCGCTGCGATCTTCATTGACTTCATACGGAAGTGTTGTTTCGGGATTATTAAATATTACACTATCTGGGCAATATTTCTCTCATTTTGTCCTATTTTAATGAGAAAATTTTACAATAAGATAATTATTTTATCATTAATGTCCACAACCCGCAGTTCTCCGGCATTACTTTTAAGGACAAAAAGAAAATATTTTTCTTTAATTAGCCTCTTTGTATCTGGTATATGGCACTGGTAGACCCCATCGACCGGCTCATGCGCGCTGCAATTATCTCAGATGAAGAGTTCGTCACCTCACTCAACGACCTCCTCCGACACGACCTGCGGATCAGCGTGCGGGAATTATCGGAAAAGAGCGGGATTGCCCAGAGCTCGCTCTACAAGATCCTGCATGGGAAGCGATCACCCAACCTCTCAACCCTCCGTTCGATCGTCCGTGCCCTGCGCCAGTTCTATCATGTTGGTGCAGAAGACTTCATCGGCCTCATCGCAGCGCGCCCGGTGCTCGAGAGCGTGGAGGAACGGGTGGCGGAGATCGATGGCCATCGCATGCGGGTGCGGGAGTATCCCGTCCACACCATGGAAGACGCAATTGTCGCAGCGGTACGGGCGGAGCGTGAAGGGGCGATTGCGATTGTCTGCGCCCCGATCGTATCCAGCATCATCGAACAGCTGGTGCACGTCCCGGTGGCGACAATAATCCCCCGCGAATCGGTACAACGGGCGATTGAACTTGCGGCACGCAAGGCGTGGCTTTAATCAGTGCAGAGCAAATAGGTAAACGAGTACAAACCGGATGGTGAACGGATGCGAACCGACGTTGTAAGGCTGGGGCGCCTTTCCGGTGAGAGAAGCGGCGAGATGATGCACTTCCTCTCATCGATGCGTGCAGACCGCTGTATTGCCGATGCGGATATCCTTGTTGATATTGCCCACGTGCTCATGCTGGACAAGCAGAAGATCAACGAGCGGGAGACCACCCGGAAGCTCCTCCCGGCACTGCTCGAACTTCATGACGATGGGATACCGGATGAAGCCTTCCACGACCGTTTCGAGGATGTGCATGCCGGGATCGAATCGCTCCTGATCGAGGCTCTTGGCGTTGATGCCGGCGGCCGCATGCACATGGGACGGTCGCGGAATGACGAGGTTGCGACCTGCATCCGGATCAAGCTGCGGGACGACCTGCTCAAACAGATGGCTGCACTGCTGAAGGTCCGGGAAGTGCTGGTCGCGCTGTCGGAGAAACATGCCGACAGTATCATGCCCGGGTTCACCCACCTGCAGCACGCCCAGCCCACGACCCTTGCCCACCACCTCCTCGCCTACGAGCAGGCATTCTCCCGGGATTTTGACCGTCTCAGGGATGCATATGCGAGGGTCAACCAGTCCCCTCTTGGAGCCGCTGCCTTTGCATCCACCGGTTACCCCATCAACCGTGAATTCACGGCATCCCTTCTTGGGTTCGACGGTCTTGTCACCAATACCATGGATGCCGTGGCCACGCGGGACTTTGCCCTCGAGGTCCTTGCCGATCTTTCCATCCTCATGACAAACATAAGCCGGCTCTGTGAGGAACTGATCATCTGGAGCACATCGTTTGTGAAATTTGTTGCTCTTGACGATGCCTTCTGTTCCACCTCATCCATCATGCCCCAGAAAAAGAACCCGGACACGGCTGAGATCATGCGGGCAAAGACCGGGTCGGTCTTCGGTGCATTCAGCGGTGCCCTCGTCACGGTCAAGGGGCTCCCCATGAGTTATAACCGCGACCTCCAGGAGCTCACCCCCAACATCTGGCGGGGGATGCAGGATACAAAGGAGAGCCTTCGCCTCCTTATCGACATGCTCGCAAGTGCTACGTTCGACACAGAACGGATGCGGGAGGAAGCCGGCAGGGGGTTTTCAACAGCAACCGAACTTGCGGACTCTCTGGTGCGAGCCTACGATATCCCCTTCCGGACTGCCCACAACATTGTCGGCAGGGCGGTCCGGAAAGGAGACCTCTCCCTTGTCACACTTGAGGAAGCAGCACAGGAAGTAGGTGAAGGGGTCTCGCTCACCGGAAAAGGGCTCACCCAGCAGAAGATCGATGAGGTGCTCGACCCGAAATATTCCATTGCTCTCCGTAAAGCTCCCGGCGGCCCTGCACCGGTTGCCATAAAAGCTGCTGTGGCCGAACGCAAAAAGCAGCTCGATGCGGACTCTGCACTCATCGACCAGAAGCTTGCAAAACTTGCCAAGGCAAAAGAAGACCTGATATCAAGGGCCCGGAGGCTGGTAGCATAATCCCACCGTTCGTTTCCGGGGATCTCGTGCGGTGTGATTACGGCGGGAAGAGCAGGAATGGCATTTACATTACCGAACGTGACGGCATGGCTGTCGTCAAGATGGATTCCGGGTATAACATCGGCGTACCTCCCGGGGTCTGCACATTCATCGAACGCCCGTCACCGGGTGCGGTAAAGCCCTATGAAGTAGCACAGAACAGCAGTCTTCCTACCCTTTCCATCGTCTCCACGGGGGGGACGATCGCAAGCCGGATCGATTACCGGACCGGTTCCGTGACGAGCCAGTTCAATGCCAGCGATATCCTCGTCGCTATCCCCGAGCTCGCTGAGATCGCAAATTACCGCACCATCCCACTTGCCACCATCCTCTCGGAGAATATGACCCCCGCCATCTGGCAGGACCTCGCCCGTGCGGTCTGCAAGGAGATCCAGGGAGGTTCACAGGGTATCATCGTTACCCACGGGACAGACACCCTGGCATATAGTGCGGCCGCCCTCAGTTTCATGGTCGATACCCCGGTGCCGGTGGTCTTTGTCGGGTCCCAGCGATCTGCCGACCGTCCTTCGAGCGACAACGCAATGAATGCGGTCTGTGCGGCTGCGGCTGCAACGAGCGATCTTGGCGAGATCGCTGTTGTCATGCATGCCTCGACCAACGATGACAGGTGTACCATCCACCGTGGCACACGGGTGCGGAAGATGCACACATCACGCCGAGACGCGTTCCGGAGCATGGGGATCGCACCGCTCGGGCACGTTGAATATCCTTCCCGCACCGTGACGCTCGCACCGGAGGCAGTCCGGCGCGGGAAACACAAACTGGCGCTCCATGAGAAGCTCGAACCGCACTGTGCCCTCATACAGTTCTACCCGGGGATGTCACCGGAGATTCTGAAGGGGTTCGAAGGGTACCGCGGACTCGTGATCTCCGGTACCGGTCTTGGGCATACCAGCACCGTTCTCCTGCCGGAACTGAGGCGTCTCACCGATGCAGGGACCATGGTAGTCATGACCTCGCAGTGCATGAACGGGAGGGTCTGTGATCGCGTATACGATACCGGGCGCGACCTGCTCGGTGCCGGGGTCATTGAAGGCGGCGATATGCTGCCGGAAGCGGCGCTGGTCAAGCTGATGTGGGTGCTCGGCAACGAGAAGAACAACAAGAAGGCGCAGATCCTGATGCAGACGGATCTCAAAGGGGAGTGCAACCGAAGGAGCGCCCATGGATTATAAGAAGGCCCGCCTTGTTGCCGGGATCGAGATCCACCAGCAGCTGGATACCGCAGAGAAACTCTTCTGCCACTGCCCGACTGCACTCCGAGAGACAGCCGAACATAACGGCGAATTTTCACGGTTCCTGCGTGCGACGGTCAGCGAGATGGGGGAGATCGACCGGGCGGCAAAGGAAGAGATGAAGCATGACCGCCGGTTCCGATACTACACCTACGATACGACCTGCCTTGTCGAGAATGACGAGGAGCCCCCCGCACCGATGAACGATGAGGCGCTCTCGGTCTGTCTTACCCTCGGGAAGATGTTCGGCATGACGCCGGTCCCCCAGGTGCACACGATGCGCAAGCTCGTGATCGACGGCTCGAACACGAGCGGGTTCCAGCGCACGGCCCTCGTTGCATTGAGCGGGACCCTGCCAAACGGAGGGCAGATCGAGACAATCTGTCTTGAGGAGGAAGCGGCCCAGAGGGTGAAGGACGACATCTTCTCGCTCGACCGCCTCGGCATTCCCCTCATCGAGATCACGACATCCCCCTGCATGCATACGCCTGAAGACGTGCAGAAGGTTGCTGAATATATCGGCATGGTGCTCCGCTCCACTGGTAAGGTGAAGCGCGGGATCGGGACGATCCGTCAGGATGTCAATATCTCGATCGCACAGGGCGCCCGCGTGGAGATCAAAGGTGTACAGGAACTGGACCTGATCGCGGAGGTTGTCAGGCGCGAGGTGCAGCGGCAGCAGAGCCTCCTTGCGATACGCGACGAACTCAAAGACCGGGGGGCATCCGTGGATGATGCCAGTGCACAGGACATCACCTCCCTGTTAAGGGACACAAAATCCACGGTGCTGAAGAAGGCAAAGAAGATCCACGCGATTGTCCTCAAAGGTTTTGCCGGCCTCGTTGGCCGCGAGATCCAGCCGGAGCGCCGGCTGGGCAGCGAAATGTCGGATTATGCAAAGAAATGCGGGGTCGGCGGGATCTTCCATACCGACGAACTCCCGGCATACGGGGTTACTGCAGAAGAAGTCGCTCTCCTGAGAAACCATATGAACGCCGGGGAGGAGGATTGTGTGATTATTGTTGCAGGTGCCAGTGAGAAACGGGCATCGTGCGCAATCAGCCAGGTGATCACCCGGGCAACGATCGCCCTCTCAGACAAACCGGTTCCCGAAGAGACAAGGAAGATGCTTGAGAGCGGGAGCACTGCCTACATGCGCCCGCTGCCGGGTGCAGCCCGGATGTATCCGGAGACGGACGTCCTCCCGGTCGTTATTGATGATGCATGGTGGAATGCCATTACTGTTCCCGAACTGCTGACCACGCGGGCGGAGCGGTATATGAAAGAGTATGAGATCGATCGCCCGTATGCTCTGAAGCTTGCCGGTTCCGAAAAACTCCCCCTGTTTGAACGCGCGGTAAACGAGGGTATCCAACCCAAACTCGCCGCATTTACGATCCTGTCTACATCGACTGAACTCAGGAGGGACGGTGTCGATATCAGGAAAATCCCCGACGACGCATATCTTGCTGCATGGCACGCGGTGAATGGGGGGCGGGCGGCGAAAGAGGCGATATCGGAGATCTTACGGAGCGTCGCGGCCGGAAGTACCGTTGAGGAAGCCCTCAAGAAACAGGCACCCTCCGTCTCACGCGAAGAACTCGAAGTAATTGTCAGGAAGATCATAAGAGACCGCTCCGACTTTGTCGCGCAGAAAGGGAAGGCCGCGCTTGGTCCTCTCATGGGTGTGGTCATGGCAGAGGTGCGGGGATCGGTTGACGGGAAACTTGTCAGTGAGGTCCTGAAGAAGGAGATTGAGAAGGCACTCGGAGGAATGTGAGGGAGTGCCCTCACCTTACCTGGGATTTTCACGCACCCTACCAGCCCTGCCCCAACATTTATCACCCGCACGGCAGAATTAGATAAGGAGTCTAATTATGGGTAAGACAGGTACAACCCTCTGGGCACAGGTAAAAGGCGTGAAAGGACAGATCCGGCTCGTCCCCAAGAAGGAAGGCGAGGCGAAGACCCCGGGTCCGAACCAGCGCTTCAAGGCTGGCGCCAATGTAAAGCAGATCGACCAGGCAGCCGAGGCAATGGGCGGGCGCGGCGGAGGAAGACGTGGCGGCAGCAGGCGCGGCGGTGACCGATCGGGGGGTTCCGGCATGAACGAATCAACGGCAAACCCCATGATCCGCCGGCACATGAAGCGGCCAAAGGTCTCCGCACTCGGTGCAAAGGCCAAGTCTTCCCGGTAAACTATCATATACTCAATAGGGCCCGTGATGGGTTAAGGCCACGAAACCTCTTTTTTCACACGCTGATGTGGTCAAGTCCTGAGATTCATTCCGTCAAGGATAACTATCTTTTATCCCCAACAACTATGGTGACTATGGATCTTCCAACAGCAGTAAAGAGTTACCAGTTCGGGGAACGGGCAAAGTCCGAACTGATCATGATCGCACAGCTCTGCCTTGCACTCACAGGCTTTTCAGAACAGGAACGTCCCGGAGGCCGCCGCATGCTCCTCATGATGATGGAATTTACCAGGAGCGAGATCCAGTTTGCCGTACAGAGCACCGGCAAGACCGAGTTCCAGAAGGCGATTAATTCCCTCAACGAGGCGATCTCCCTGGTCGAAAGCAACCAGCCTGAACAGGCATCTCAGAAGGTTGCAGCGGCGATCAGTGCATCCACCACACCGGCGCAGGAAGCATGGCAGGTACTGTCGGGACATGGACTCCTCTGATTTCCTTCCATTCCTGACAGGGCGTTCTTCGGTCCGGGAATACGATGATGAGTCAGTTTCCGAAGAGGAGATTGATTATTTCCTGAAATGCGCCAGCACGGCTCCGAGTGCCGGCAACCTTGAAGCATGGGATGTTATCGTAGTTACGGAAGAAGATACACGTCTGGCACTTGCCGAGGCTGCATTTGGCCAGCCGCACCTGGAACAGGCACCGGTCATCCTTGCGGTCTGCTCCAACTATGTCCGCTCGATGTCCCGGTATGGTGAGCGGGGAATCCTCTATGCACTGGAAGATGCAACAATAGCCTGTACATACATGATGCTCGCCGCACATGCACGAAACCTGCAGAGCTGCTGGACGGGGGCGTTTGATGATGATGCAGTGCGTGAAATCCTCGATCTCCCCCCGCATATCCGTCCCATTGCTCTGCTCGCTATCGGCAGGGGCCACCCCCCCGGGCAACAAACCGCACACATGGCGATCGGGGAACACGTGCACCGCGAAACCTGGTAAAGGAGAGAACATGCCAGACTATGTCGTAACAATTGAATCCGCGTGGCTTGTCCGCGATGTGAAATCCCTGGATGATGCCATCGGGATCGCAATCAGCGAAGCCGGGAAACGGCTGAACCCCGCTGCAAAATATGTGGAAGTCGAGGCAGGTTACCTTACCTGCCCGTACTGCGAGGAGACGCTCTCGAGCGCGATTGTCGTTGCGGATACCGCACTTGTGGGCCTTGTCCTCGAGATGAAGGTGTTCAGGGCTGAATCCGGAGAACACGCGGGGCGGATCGCAAAGTCCGTGATCGGCAAGGCGCTGCGCGACATCCCCCTCAAACTCATGGATGTGCAGGAACAATGATCCATATAGTCGGGCACACCGCCATAGACCATATTTCACGGGTGCCCCACCTCCCGGAAAAGAACTGTTCAACCCATATTACTGACCGCCAGATCTACTATGGCGGCGGGGCGTCCAATATCGCTGCCGGCATTGCCACCCTTGGCGAGCGTGTCACGCTCCATTCCTGCGTGGGCAGCGATTTTGCCGGGAGTGATTATGACCACTGGATGACGAATCTTGGGATCCGCCAGCAGTTTTTCGTTATTCCGGATGCTCACACGCCAACGGCGTTCATGTTTACTGATGACAACGGCGACCAGATGACCTTCTTCGAGTGGGGGGCATCCCGGGCATTCAGGACCGCGGAGGCGCCCTCCCTGCCGCTCGTGCATATGGCGACAGCGGACCCCGAGTTTAACTGCAGGGTCGCCGCGAAGAGCGAGTTTGTCTCTTTCGATCCCGGGCAGGACGTGTTCTGGTATAACAAAGAACAGCTGGAGTCGATTATCATCAATACCGACATCCTCTTTGCGAACCATCACGAGGTGAAGCAGATGTGCACCACGCTGGGGATCACCCGCGAAGCCCTCATCGGCAAGGTCAATATGGCAATCTTCACCATGAGCGGCGACGGGAGCACTCTCTATACCGGGGGGGCCGAGTATTTCATTCCGGTAGTACCGGTGACACTCGCTGATCCTACCGGTGCAGGGGATTCCTATCGCGCAGGGTTCCTCTCTGCATACGTCCGGGGGTATCCCCCCCTTACCTGCTGCAGGATCGGCACAGTGACCGCATCATTTGTTGTGGAGCATGTCGGCTGCCAGACGCACCTCCCTGACTGGGAGACCATGTTGTCCCGGTACCGCCAGCACTTCGGGGTTCTGGATGCACCACAGAAAAAGGGGGAGGCTGCATGAGCTGGGCGGCGCTCACATCCGGTGGAAAAGATTCGATCCTCTCGTGCCAGAAAGCAATCGACAGTGGCAAAGATGTACAATATCTGGTCACCGCACGCCCGGAAAACCGCGACTCCTATATGTTTCACTCTGCGAACCTGGATGTCGTACCGGTCATTGCACAGGTCGCCAATATGCAGTACGTGGAGATTACCACCGAGGGAAACAAGGAGGAGGAACTTGCTGACCTTGAGTCCGGACTCGCACGTCTGGATGTCGAAGGGGTGATTGCAGGGGCAGTTGCTTCGGAATATCAGGCAGAACGCGTGAAGGCGATCACTGACCGGCTGGGGCTGGAGTTGTTCACCCCGCTCTGGCATATGGACACCGAACTCCTCCTGCGGGAAGTAGCCCTGCTGATGGATGCGCGAATCATCGTCACTGCAGCGGAAGGGCTTGATGCAAGTTTCCTTGGCGCCCGTATTGACGATGCACTTATCCAACGGCTCAAACGCGTTGCCGCAACACGACGCATTAATCTCGCGGGAGAGGGTGGGGAGTATGAGAGTATCACGCTGAACGCACCGTTTTACTCGCGCCCGATCACCTATTCTTCAGCACAGATTCATTCAACACCTGACCGCCATGAACTTGTATTAGGAGGGTTTGCATAATGGCGCAAAGCAGTGATGTGAAACTGGGACAACTCACCCGGTATATTTTCACTGCACCCAACTGGAAACGATCTCTTCTCCTCATTATACTCCTCGGCCTGATCATCGATGGGGCAAATGCCCGTGCATGGCTGAGCCTTCCTTCTTCAGGAATTATCGCATTTCCCGTACCGGCTGTTATTAGTAATTACCTGGCCCTGCCGGAAAAATTCCTGTTTTCCGGTACGATTGCATTCACCATTCCCGCTATCGCCGCACTGGTCCTGACGAAGCCGATCATCGAATACAGCGGGAAGACCATGACCTGGAACCGTTCTGCCCTGCTCGCACTTGCCTGTACGGTTTTCGGTGTTATTATCACGCTCGCGGCACTGGCAGTTTCGGTCAAGCTGATACCCCTTTTATATGCAATCTCACTGGGCTTTATTTTCGGGCTCCGGTTGTTCGTGCTCGTGGCAATAGCGGATTACCGGGTGCCAAAGATGATCATACCGGCCCTCACCCAGAGCGGTGTGGGCGTCCTTGCCGGTATGTTCTTGTTCTCTCCCTCGTTTGGCATTTTCGCACTGGTCCTCCATATCGTTTTCGGGCTTGGTTTTGCCATTCTTATCTGGATGATCGAACGCCCGCTACGGAAAGCATTCAAGATCCGCGGGCTGGCCTTCATCAACGCATTCATCGCCCACATGACGGATGGATCCAAGGGCATGGAGGATTTCTTCCGCGAGATCGGGGAGGAGATCTTTGTCCCTCAGGTGAGTTTCTTCTTCCGGAGAGAGCAGGGAGAACAAGTCATGTTCACCGTCCCGAACCTGCATCCCGGCCCGATGGGGGAGATTGGCGGGGGTAATCTTCCCAAGATCCTGCACGATAGTTTCGACGACGAGACACTGGTTGCACACGGGTGCGCCACACATGACTTCAACCTCGTATCGGAGTCCGAGAGCAACAAAGTGATCGATGCCCTGAAAAGATCCCGGGAGGATCTGACCTATTCGACCGGGGCGGGCAAATCTGACATCGTGTCGGTGGGATCCGTTCAGGTTCTCTGCCAGAAATTCGGAGATTCCGTGCTCCTTGTCACAACGCGCTCTCCTCACAGGACGGAGGACGTAGACTTCTCGATCGGAGCGACGATCATGGCCGAGGGCCACCGCTGGTTCCCCAACGTCGCGGTTGTTGATGCCCATAACTGCATGACCGATCTCTCGTCCCCGGTTCTTCTTGCAACACTGACCGCAACTGAGTACCAGCAGGCATCCATTGATGCGATGGAAAAATGCCATGCTTCCCCCGTTCACCCGTTCCGCATCGGGGTTTCCCACACGAGGCTCCCTTACAGCAGGGAGCAGGGATTCGGCGATCTGGGAATACAGGTCATGCTGGTGGATGTGGTGGGGCAGCGTACTGCCTATGTCCTCATCGATGGAAATAACATCGCTGCCGGGGTGCGGGAAAAAATCCTGGAACACGTCCTCATCCTTGTCGACCGTGCAGAAGTGATGACTACCGACTCCCATGTCGTAAACACCATCACCGGAAAAAATCCGGTCGGCATGCATGTCCCGGTTTCCGAATTCCTTCCCTTTGTCATGCAGGCTGTCCGCGCAGCCGCTGACGACCTGACACCCGCAGAAACCGCAGCCGGCACGGCACACTGCGAGCATGTCGTTGTCTTTGGGTCCAACCGGATATCCCAGCTTGCAAGCACCGTGAATGCGATGCTGGTATTTGTTGCCCCCCTCTCCCTCGCGATGCTGCTCCTCGCGTTTCTCCTCTCGCTGGTTGCCTATGCCGTGATGGTGTAGATGGCATTCCCGAAAAAATATGCATTATCATTCTTTTTTTAATCCGGGTCTGTCTGACCGCAACATATATTCGTGAGCAGGAGGGTATTCTCCTGTAACAGAGGAGGATTGGATACCAGAACGTGCTCCATAATCCAGGTAGTTCGTACAGCGGTTGAATTCCAGATAAGGTTACAGGTGATCAGATTTCATCCAGCCACACTCCTGATGACCCGCTGGATCGGCGTTGACCTCAACACAACCGGCCATGTGGCCGTTGCTGCCGACCCTTACAGCGGAAAAGTAATGAAACTGGGGAAAAATATCCACTATGTTCACAGCCATTCCCTGAAGAACTGTACAAAATTATACAAGGAAGGCAAACTCTGGAAACTTAAAAAAACCAAGACGCGCGAGAGAAAAAAATTCAAATCCGCACTCCATGCCATCTGCCGGCAGATCGTTTCCTTTGCGGAATCGCTCGGGACCGGTATAAAGTTCGAAAGACTCTTTTCCACCCGTTACTCGCATCGCAAAGACTCTTCAAACCCGTTTGTGTTCTCCTTTGAGAACGGGTCGTTCTTCTCACTGCAACACCTGGTAGAGAAGCGGGCGCTGGAAAGAGGAATTCCGGTGATATACGTCAACCCGGCCTATACATCGAAAAGGTGCAGCCGCTGCGGGCAGTTTGGGAGACGGACGCGTAAGCATTTCGAGTGCCCGCACTGCGGGTTCGTGGCGCATGCCGATGTGAATGCCGCATTCAACATCGCCACAACATCGCTGCGGAATGCAGTACCGGACAGCCTATCGGAACGGGTAAGTGAACGGACCCGGTTATCCAAAAAACAACTGCGGAGACTTACACGGGCGGAGATCAAGCCGTATTTTACCATCCCGGTTATTGTCATTCCACCGGTCTGTGACAACCTGCTTGCAGCACCTGAGTAATCCTTTTTTGAAATGTCCAAGACTCAGGATGATTAGGTCACAATCGGCGATGCATGGGCATCGAACGGGTTGGTCCGCATTGCAAGGGAGAACAGGTACGGGTAGTTCGCCTTCAGGTGCTGCATGTAGACCAGCCATTCGCGGATCAGGAACCCGTAGACCCGGTTGATGTCCCCGGACAAGTGGGCATAGTCAGTATCCGGAAGATCGACAAGCCGGTCACGGACCCGCAGCTCCTCGGTCACATGGAAGAGCGCCTGCATCAGCTCCGTGAATGTGTCGTGTTCGATCAGGTACGGGTTCTCCAGCATCGCAAGCATCAGGGGCTTGTTCCGGGATAAAAAACGGTTCAGCTCCGAAATATCGAGACTTGGACTTCGGATCACGGTTTTGTGCTCCGATATGAACGTGCCTGAACGTGCAAAATCACTATCCGACCAGGTGCTGGAGATGACAAGTGCGTCCCGGATTTCATCGATCGCCGGATCGACTGCGGAAAACATCCGGAGCAGGGAGGTCCCGACTTCCGAGAAGAAAACCCCTACAAGCATGTCCATCTTACGCGTGCGCTCGGTATATTCACGCTCGGCAATGAAGTACTCGACGGCATTGGCTGCAACGGCGACGAAACAGCCGACACCGGTCAGGATGATCACAAGGGTAATCACTTTACCCGGGACCGTATGAGGAGAAATATCGCCAAATCCAACCGTTGCAATTGTCACGATGACAAAGTACAGGGCATCAAAGGGGTGCAGGTCTTCAGCAAGCATCAGGCCGATTGTGCCGCAGATGACAACAACTGCAAGGACCGTAATATAGACCTGAAGCCGGAACCGGAGCCCTTCCTGCATGCACTTTTCTCTTACCCGCTGCTATAAAAGTGCTGCGAATACGGATGAATACCCCCGACCAGATTCGAACTGGTGTCGCCGGATCCAAAGTCCTGCATGATTGACCGCTACACTACGGGGGTGGATCGTGTCTTGGATGAATACACTCGGCAAATTTTCATAAAGAAAATTTGTCCTATTCCATTTCGCGCATGAGATATTAAAATCAGCATCAGGAACAAAAATTCAGGATTCACGAGGGAGCCGGTCCGCGGAGCACGTTCGAGTGCGCCGAAGGTGCACGAAGCGTGCGCAGCGGGGCGGCGGTGAGAAGACCAACATGATACCTATCACCATGATCCTTCTGTTGACATGAAGATCGGTCGAGACTGTTCGTTTCCGCTGCACTCCGGCTCGCTGGCACTCGCCTCCATTCCGCTCCGCTCACAGACTCTTCCTTGCTTTCCGGGGTTACCCTGTTGGTACGAAGACGCTGCTGGCGCCGGAGCATCGCGACAAGCCAGGGGCATCATCATTTCAATAAGGCAACTCCAAAAAACAGTGAAGTGATGTGAGTGGAACGGGCGCAAGCCCGTGGAGACGAACATGACCGAGCGTCTGCGTGCCAACCACAACCCTTATGTTGGATCGGTTCAAAAATGAACCATGTGGAACAAAATTTGACCAATGAAATTGTTGCGCTCCTCATCAAAGAGGATCTTCATACCCGGGCCATCGCCGAACAGCTCAGCAGCAACCACGCCACGGTTCTGCGCAAACTCCGCGATCTCACCGAAGAGAACATTGTTGATTTCCGGATGGAGGGGAAGAACAAAGTCTTCACCCTCAAGCGGACCATCGAGAGCAGGAATGCCGCGATAATCGCTGAAATCTACAAACAGTCCTCAGTCGTGAGCAGGTATCCGGTCCTGCGGGGAATTGTCCAGGCTATCCAGGAGATGCCGGAGATCCCACTTGCCATCCTGTACGGGAGCTATGCAAAGGGCCTTGCAACAAAAGGAAGCGACATCGATATCTATATCGAAACATCCGACTCCCACAAGAAGAAACAGCTCGAACAGAAACATTCGTCACTCAGTGTGAAGATCGGAGTATTCGATACCAGGAACTTGCTTATCCGGGAAATAATGAAAGACCACGTTATCATCAGAGGCTTTGAGGTGTACTTTGACAAGACAGGGTTTTTTAAAGAAACTGCATAAGGATGCCACGCTCCAGCTGGTAGCTCCCAGCGATGAAATGAAGACTGCTTACCTGAAAAAGTCTGAAAGCCACCTCACATCGGCCAGGCTGCTACTCGACAATGATCTCTTCGAGCAGTGTGTCTCGATGGCCTATTACAGCATGTACTACTCGGTCCTGGCCCTCTTCTTCGCCACGGGCATCAAGTGCGAGAATCATACGGCAGCAATAATCCTGCTCACAGAAGTCTTTGCCATCGATAATACCGATCTGGAATATGCAAAGACCGAGCGGATTGACAAACAGTATTATGTTACCTCCGCACCGGTCCGTGATGACGTGGTTACACTTATCAGTACGGCGGAATCATTCAATGCAGAGCTCCTTGATGTCATCGACCGGCTGACAAACGAGAAGATTGAAAAGTTCCGGAAGAAATTCACAAGCCTGATCTGATCATCGGTGAATCGGGGAGGTGATGGTTCCCTGAGGTTATCTGTCGCCGCACACGTCGCACGCTTCGCACAGCTTGGCCGTGCTCGCACCTGCTCCACGACCGGCTTACGTCGTTCAACTATCTATAACCCCTATTTTTAGATCTTCGTCGGAAAAAATGACCTTCATATTCGCGGTCCGGTGGCCTTTCCGGGGCCCGTATGGGGTAAAATAAGTGGTAAAAACCGGCACGATTTAAGGGCCGTTGGTGGCCTTTAGGCGGGGTGAAATTCTGCCGTATTTTGGAAAACAGATCAATAATAGGGCTTATTCTCCATAGGAACAGAAAAAAAGAGTTTTTCGGGGTTTTCCGGTATTGACAGGGATATCGGGACAGGAAACGGAGCCCGAATAGGGCTTATTTTCCCTCAGGGTCAGTATCTCCATTTCCCGCTATAAAACAGAAGGGATCCTCTGCCATAAAATTCCCCTCCACGGCATGTGCCCGGACCCGGCATCCTCCGCCACAGAGATCGCGATAGGTACAATCACCACACCGGCCCCTGAACCGGGCCTGCTTTTCCCGGAACCGGGCGAGAACAGGATTGGAACCATCCGACCAGAGCTTACTGAACAGCCGGCCTCTGATATTCCCGACGAGAAATTCCGATGAGCGGGCGAACTGGCAGGGATACACATTTCCTAGTGCGTCGATATTTGCAACACGGGTACCGGCACTGCACCCACCTTTTAATGATTCCAGCAGCTCCCGAGCTTCAGCAAGATCTTCCGATCCGTCCTTTTCCATGGAAGCGAGCAGGTGGATACAATCCTGCGGAGCATCGACCGTGAGGAACTCCATTGCTGCGGGATCGGTCTCCTTTGCTTTCCGGTAGAGGAGACTGAGGGCTTCGATCACCTCGTCCCGGTCCAGTTGCAACCGGGTATAAGAATCACTTCCCCGCCCTGTCGGCACAAGCCAGTACAGGCAGAAGCGGGAGGCTCCGAGCGAGAGTGAGAGATCAACCAGCGATTCAAGTTCCCGGCAGTTCTCCTTTGTGAGTGTAACCCGAACTCCGCACCGGAGCCCAGCTTCCTTACAGGAGGCGAATGCTCTGATCGTCTGCTCAAAC
The DNA here is from genome assembly GCF_049510175.1 of Methanoregula sp. Taxonomy (GTDB): domain Archaea; phylum Halobacteriota; class Methanomicrobia; order Methanomicrobiales; family Methanospirillaceae; genus Methanoregula. Next base: position 216,031 of record NZ_JBEKZF010000002.1, on the reverse strand, counting down.
GCACTGGGTGAATTCCGGAACCGGTCATGGGTCTCTGCCCGTGCACCGTCCAGCGAGATTCCGGCATACTCGATCCCGCTGTCCTTGATCCTGCGGGCAATCTCAGGAGTGATCAGCGTACCGTTGGTGCTGATTGCCATTTTGAGACCACAGTTTTTAGCATAACGTGCCAGATCCCAGATATCCTCGCGCAAGAGAGGTTCTCCACCGGTGAACAGGATGAGCGGGACACCCATATCCGCAAGGTCATCGATGACGATCAGCGCTTCAGCGGTCGTGAGTTCTCCCTCAGTTGTGCGTCCCGGTCCCGATTTGCTGTAACAATGGGTACAGCTCATGTTGCAGCGATTGGTGAGATTCCAGAAAACCACCGGCCGGTACATCCCCGAGAATGCCAGATAACTGCTGGGCACATCGGTCTGTGGTTTGTGGCGGTGTCGCATCACACCGCTCACGGTTCCCCGTCCATGCATACATTGCGTAATCCGGTTCATAGGATTCCTCCTCCGTTCTCCCTCATCCGAACATTCGGCACACGCTTAAACTCACGGGTGCTGAAGAGGACCGCATAATCCGGGCAGCCGATCTTTTCTGCAACAGCCCTCACTTCGTCAAGCACCTGATCTTTGCTATACCCGTGATGCACGGTATAATGGGTGTACTCCCACCGGCCCGGTATTGGCCTGCGTTCATAGCAATGGGTTACGGAGGAAAATGCAGCGAGCAGTTTTCCAAGGTCGTCTCCTCCGGATCCTGCCGGTTTCCACGCCACAAGGGCATTTGCGGTAATATTTACCTTCCGCTGATCGATGCGGGCACGGAATTTCCGGATGATACCAGCTTCCTTCAGGAGCCGAATCCGATCCATTACTTCGTCACCGCTGAGGCCGAACCGTTTTCCGATCTCTTCAAAGGGGGCCGGGACAAGTGGAAGCCCGTGTTCCAGTTCCCGGAGCAGGTGAATATCAATCGGGTCCATCGGTATTCTCCCTGATTTGTGCGGGCAAAAAGGAGAACCGCACATCAATTTTTATCTTTTTTATCGTTGGCAGATCGAGAACATCAGGTTCCGGTATGTCCGTGCGTTGCAGGATCTGATCCAGCACGTTGCGGATACCGTCCTCGTCTTGTGCAGCTATCGTGAACCAGAGAGAATAGTAATGATCCCGCTGGAAATTATGCGATACTTCCGCATAGCTGCTGATGATGGCTGCGATCTCGTCCATTCTATCCTCCGGTACGTGGAGGGCAACCAGTGTTGCGGCATGCAGGCCGAGATGCCGGGATTCAAGCACGGGGGTTATGCCCCGGATAATTCCTGTATACTTCAACCGGTTCATACGGCTGATTATCTCAGTTTCCGTAATCCCCAGCCGTTCAGAGATCGCTTTCCATGGCCGGGATACGAGCGGGAGATCATCCTGCAGGGCATTGAGGATTGCCAGATCGGTCTGGTCCGGCAGGAACGAGCCGCTCATGAGGTCACATCTCCGGGCTGATACGGGCACCACGGATCTTCACCACAGCACTCCCCGTTGAGCGTATCCGGCGTTGCAAGACCGTCACACCAGAGGGGAGAGGTCGCGTCCTCCCGCCGGTATGCCCGGGCCCGGCATCCGCCGCAGGATGTTTTGTACCCGCACTGCCCGCACTTTCCCGTCAGCCGTGACGGATCGCGGAGTGCGGCAAAGAGCGGGGAGTTGTGCCAGATCTCTGAGAACGGCGTTGTCCGGACATTGCCGGCGCTCACCGGCAGGTATGGGCAGGGGGTTACATCGCCATTGGCAAAAATCCGGCAGTAGGTGATGCCGGCAAGGCAGCCACGTCCCCATACCGGGTTGGTAATACCAAGCTCATCTACTATCCTGCGGAACTGTGGAGCGCAGGTAGGGCGGATGTTGAGGTCGCTGTCCCGGTACCGGATAAGGATCTGTCGGATCATCTCCTCGTATTCCGCCGGGCTGCGGGGCTCGATCTGCCGTGCCCTGCCGGTAGGAACCGGGAAAAAGAGCTGGTAATCATGGACCCCGAGAGACGTCCCGAGTCCGATAACATCTTCTACCTCATTAACGACCGATCGCATCACCGACATGTTGATCTGGACTGCGATACCTACATCGCGGCAGTACCCGATGGCCCGGACTGCTCTCTCCCAGACACCCTCAAGACCACGGAAGAAATCGTGGGTGGCAGGGTCTTTCGAATCCAGGCTTATGGCTACAGCCCGGATTCCCGCTTCCTTAAGTTTTACCGCAGTCTTCTGATCGATGAAGTACCCGCTGGTACCCATGACCATCCGGAGTCCCTGCTCCGTACCATACCGTGCAATGGCATAGAGGTCCTCGCGAAGGAGTGGTTCGCCTCCGCTCAGCACAACGACCGGTTTTCCGGTCTCGCAGATCTGATCTATGACGGAGAATGCTTCCTGTGTGGAGAGCACTCCGGCTGCTTCCTGTTCACCCGCGTCCACATAACAGTGGGAACACTTCAAGGGGCACCTGAGGGTTATGTTCCACGAGATGATACGCGGTGCATCTGCTGTACCGTTCAAAGTTTTTCGTCCCTTTACTACCTGACTCACTTTGAGGTAAGAGAGTAAAAAATATTTGGTGTGGGCATACCGGGGCCGTTAGCCATGGAGGCCGAAGAACCGGAAAAAATCTTTTCCATACGAGCAGAAGCCACAGTATGGGTGTGCCGTTTTACGAAAGTTAATGTGGCCTGAGGGAAAAGGCATCATACAGGTTTTGCCTGGATAGTCTTCCCTCCAAGGCTGAAAATGAGGTGCCAATTCCATGGAAAAGAAGAAACTCATAACCGCTGCCGGCGCACCGGTCCCTGACAACCAGAATGCCATCACGGCTGGTTCCCGCGGACCCATGCCCCTGCAAGATGTCTCGCTTATCAGCACTTCCGAAAGTAAGTATGATGTAGTAATGTTGTAATTTATGGAACAGACACCGATAGGAATGTGATGTTATGACTGACAACAGCAAGTGCCCGGTAACGGGCATGACAAACAAACAAGGAACCGGCCGGGGCAGGTCCAACCGGGACTGGTGGCCGAACCAGTTGAACCTCAGGGTTCTTCACCAGCACACACCCCTGTCCAATCCGATGGGCACGGAGTTCAACTACGCTCGGGAATTCAAAAAACTCGACCTGGCGGCCGTGAAGAAGGATCTGCGGGCGCTGATGACCGATTCGCAGGACTGGTGGCCGGCGGACTTCCGCCACTACGGCCCCTTGTTTATCCGCATGGCGTGGCACAGCGCCGGCACGTACCGCACCGGTGACGGCCGCGGCGGCGCCGGAGCCGGCCAGCAGCGCTTCCCGCCCCTCAACAGCTGGCCCGACAATGCGAACCTCGACAAGGCGCGGCGGCTGCTCTGGCCGATCAAGCAGAAGTATGGCAGGAAGATCTCATGGGCCGACCTCATGATTCTTGCGGGCAACGTCGCCTTGGAATCGATGGGATTCAAAACGTTCGGCTTCGGCGGCGGGCGCGAGGATGTCTGGGAGCCGGAAGAAGACGTGTACTGGGGTTCTGAGAACACCTGGCTGGATGACAAACGCTACTCCGGTGAGCGGAACCTCGAAAATCCGCTCGCTGCCGTGCAGATGGGGCTCATCTACGTCAATCCGGAAGGCCCGGGGGGCAACCCGGATCCGATCGCGGCGGCGAAAGATATCCGCGAAACGTTCGCCCGCATGGCCATGAACGACGAAGAGACGGTTGCGCTCATCGCCGGTGGCCACAGCTTCGGCAAAACCCACGGCGCCGGCCCTGCGTCTCATGTGGGGCCTGAGCCGGAAGCGGCCTCCATCGAAGAGCAGGGGCTCGGCTGGAAGAGCAGCTTCGGCACCGGCAAAGGCGGTGACGCGATCACCAGCGGCCTCGAAGTCACCTGGACCAGCACGCCAACGAAGTGGAGCAACAACTTCTTCCGGATCCTGTTCAGCTACGAATGGGAACTCACGAAGAGCCCGGCCGGTGCGCATCAGTGGCGACCGAAGGGTGGCGCAGGTGCCGGCACGATTCCAGATGCCCATGACCCGTCGAAGCGTCACGCTCCAACCATGCTGACCACCGACCTTTCCCTGAGGTTCGACCCTGCCTACGAAAAGATTTCAAGGCGCTTCTACGAGCACCCGGAGCAGTTAGCAGATGCATTTGCCCGGGCATGGTTCAAGCTGACGCACCGCGACATGGGTCCGCGCACACGCTATCTCGGCCCGGAGGTTCCTGCCGAAGAGCTCATCTGGCAGGACCCCGTCCCTACGGTCAATCACCCGTTGATAGATGAGCAGGACATCGCCTCCCTCAAGGGCAGGATCCTCTCTTCGGGGCTGTCCGTATCCCAACTGGTATCGACCGCCTGGGCGTCGGCGTCCACCTTCCGTGGCTCCGACAAGCGCGGCGGTGCGAATGGCGCACGAATCCGCCTCGCACCGCAGAAGGACTGGGAAGTCAACCAGCCGGCTGAACTGGTGAAAGTGCTGAATACTCTCGAAGGTATCCAGGGTGATTTCAACAGCGCGGCCTCCGACGGTAAGAGGGTCTCGCTTGCGGACTTGATCGTCATGGCTGGTTGTGCAGGCATCGAGCAGGCTGCGAAGAAGGCCGGTCACGATGTGACGGTCCCCTTCTCGCCGGGACGCATGGATGCCGTGCAGGAGCAGACCGATGTGGTCTCGTTCGCCGTGCTCGAACAGATCGCGGATGGCTTCCGCAACTACCTCGGGGGCCTGTACACCGTGTCGGCCGAGGCGTTGCTGGTTGACAAGGCGCATTTGCTGACGCTGACCGCACCAGAGATGACGGTGCTCGTTGGCGGCATGCGTGTGCTGGACACCAACTTCGGACATACCCGGCACGGCGTTTTCACCAAGAAGCCGGGAGCGCTAACCAACGACTTCTTTGTGAACCTGCTCGACATGGGCACGGAGTGGAGGGCGGTATCGGACGCAAAGGACATGTTTGAAGGGCGCGATCGCAAGACTGGCGAAGTCAGGTGGACCGGCACGCGTGTCGATCTCATCTTCGGTTCGAACTCCCAGCTCCGGGCTCTGGCCGAGGTTTACGGAAGCGAGGATGCGAAAGAGAAGTTTGTCCAGGACTTCGTGGCAGCCTGGAACAAGGTGATGAACCTTGACCGCTTCGACCTCGCATGTAGGCCAGGGGTTCGGGGACCTTCGGGAAATTCACGGTAGCAAAGGACATCAAGAATGCGGAAGATGTAAAGAACCCGCCAAAACGTGGCAAAAGCAATATTTAATTTTCATATTTTTCTTTTCGGGCATCATACAGAAAGGGTGAATTCCGGGAGTCCCTGCAACCAAAACCATGCGTGCGGGGTTCCTGCTCCCAGGTATATATGAAGTACATTAAGGATCTCTGAATGGTAAACATCTCAAAAGAGGGGCAGGTCTTTAAGTTCGAGATCTGCGGTAATGTAGTTGTGGTAAAAGAAAGCGGCGGCGGCGAACTGGTCTGCTGCGGCGAACCCATGCAACTGGAGAGTGAGTAAGAAGGGTTGTAAAAAAAGCAGGAGCTCATAAGGCTCCGGTAAAAAAGCCGGTAGCGATGAAAGGATCGGAAAAGGAACTCAGGACCCTTGAGAAGAAGATCGGCAAAGTGCCGAAGTTTTTCAGGGAACTGACAACGAAAGAACCCGAGATGTTCAACCTCGTTATGAGATTCGAGCAGCACATCTGGGATGATGGCAAGATATCGGGCAAGACAAAAAAACTGATCGCGATTGCGATTGCTGCCGCCCTGCGGGACCAGCATGCAGTCCGCGCCCATCTGGCCGGTGCAAAGAATATCGGGGTCACGAAAGGAGAAGTTGAAGAGGCGCTCCGTGTCACATTCCTGCTGTCGGGTATGCCCGCCTATGTCTATGGTAGAGCCCAGCTTGACGAAGTGATGAAATAATCCATTATTTTATGACGAACTGCCGGAATACATTTTTTCCGAATGAAAAAGAGAGAATGATGATCCTTGGTTATTCATTCAGGAAAAAGGTCATAAATTATATGTGGTTGGGGATTATAAGGATACCTTTTATTTTATTAAATGGGAGACGTCAAGAATTGTACTTTGGCGGGATGAAAGGATCCCCGGATTCTTACCGGATATATGAAAAAACAGATATATTAAAGAAAGATATTTGGTCGGATAGATATTTCTTCAGGATCCAATCATAATGTCAGTGGGTTTATCCGGGCTTGCTTTCTTTACCGGTTCTTTTGATTCAGTCATTCTTGTCTCTCCATGCTTCTGTGGGTGGAGAGGTGGCTCTTCATATTTCTGGATCTGTTTTGGGAGCCGGGCCAGTATTTCCTTACTTACCTTGAGTTGTTCTTTCAACACCACGGATAATTCCACCAGGATTTTGTTTTGTGAACTGAAAAGAATTTCAAGTTCGTGACTTTGTATGGTACCCTGCTCGGAATCCTGCGAGCTGCCCTGCTGTTTTTTGATAAATTCGCTACGGCGTTTCCAGATTTTGCTAATGCTGTCAATCCCTTTTTTCCGTGTGGGAAATGCTTCCCGGTAACGCTTATAGAATTCATGGCTGTCATTACATTGAATGACAAGATCCATTTCAGCATCATCGATTTTTTCATATTTTCGTTTCTGGACCCGCGACATAGGTACTCCTGCACTATGTCGACAGACCGGGAAAAAAGAATTGCGGTATTAATTCGATCAGTTTTCCGTATTGTATGCCAAAAACCGCACTATATAATTATTTAATATTGGGATTTTTTTCACATTTTTCTTTATGAATGTCATGTTCCGAGAGGAGTTTTGATTCTTATTTAAGAAAAATCGGAATGCGCGACAATTCACGAGACAATTTGGATTTTCAAATTTTTTTATTTTGTCTGTTTTTTCTCCATAATAATGTCAAAATTCGATTTATCCGGGAATTATTTTTTTTCACGAGAGAAATCGTTTGTCAACTTGCTCATGAATGTAATATACGTCAAAATCCAAATTATTTAAAAATTTTTATTACCGTAGATAATCCGGTATAGATCCATTTTTCCAAATAATTTAGATCGTGAGATTTTCATCGGAATCTCGTATTGTTTGGATAAATCTGGATTTTCGAAAATTCCCAAACAGAATCACGATAATATTTAGGATTTTATGGTATTAGAATGGGAAATTCAAATTAATTTAATTATTTTAAAAATTTCCGAAGGAGATTTGATTTTCAAAAAATCGAAAGAGGCATATTTCTCTCGGCAACAAAGGAAAATTCAATAAATTTAGATATGGTATTATTTAGATAAGTGTCCGTCGATACTAAATTATTTGCTTAGAGCACGGAATTCAATTTTTTTGATAATTATGTTTATACCGAGTGAGATTAGATAATTAAAAAAATGAATTATTTAATTTTTCATTCGTAAAAATTATTAGAATGGAAAAATCTTGGAAATCTCAAAACATTCAGACGTAAAAGCAACAATAATTCTGAAGATCAAATCTTTCCAATTTAAGGGAGGATAATTGATCCGAAGTGAACATATTCCCTATCAATATACATTTTTTATTCAGGCCAATCCAGGCTGACTTCACAATATTACAGATTACATAAAATAACAACAATTTCTGACGTCGGTATATGTGAGAGTCCGTCCAGATATCCTGCTAAATCTTATTGATATCCATCGGTGCCTTACCCAATCGGATTAATCAATAACATCTATTACCATTCGGTTCACTAAACGGATATTGACCATTGACACTTGAGTGAGTGGCATCACTGCAAGATCGGAAAATTAATATGGGATTTGAATATAGCATCATATGGTTTATAATAAGAAGAAATAAAAAAATCAGGCTTTCCCGTTTGATTCGGAAAGGGGGAAATACTGCTGGTATACCTGACGTCGTTCGTCGATATCCGTATGCAGATAAATTTCAGTGGTCTTGATAGAGGTATGGCCAAGATTCTCCTGTACCACTCTCAGGTTTTTCGAGCGTTTGTATAGTTCACTTGCATAACTGTGACGGATTTTATGGGGGGTGATTCCTGAGGGGGCATAGTGCTTAAAAATATGCTGAATTGCTCTCGAAGAAATGTGTTTCCCCTGTTGCCCTACAAACAACGGACCGACAATCCGGTTTCCTATGAATTTAAGGATATCAGCAAGCGTATCCTCATCGACAAAAACAAGGCGGATCTTGTCCCCTTTCCCACGGATCCTGATCGTATGTTCATCGAAATCGATATCTTCGATATTCATATTGCACAGTTCGGAAACACGAACCCCGGTGGCATAGATTGTCCTGACAATGAGTTTATCCCGAGGATCATCAATCGAGTCAATGAGACGAAGCACCTGGTTATGCTTCAGGTACTTTATATCCTGCTGCTTTATCCGGGGGCGGTCGATACCGGTTAAGGGATTCAAACCAACAACCCCTTGGGTACACAGGTAGCGGTAAAATGAACTCATGGTCGATATTATCCGGTGAAATGTTTTCGGCTTATATGTCTGCATTGACGAGACAAAAGTCAGGAAATCATTGATGATGACCGGCGTCACTTCAACAGATGTATCCAACCGGGCCTTTTCAAAATCCTTCCAGTAGAAAACGAGCTTAGTCACGTCCGTATTTCGCCTGAGCCAGACATAATAGCCGAAATGTTTAATGACCTGCTCATAGCTGTCAAGCGTACGGGGAGAGTAATTTCGCATGCGGAGATAGTTCCGGTAGCTTTTAAGCCATTCCGAAAAATACCCGCTTTCCATGCTCTATTCTATTTTATCTCAAATAAATAAAGGTTTGCGCAGAATACCTATTCTGCGACAAATAGAAAACTGCCATATTTCTGCAGTTCTTTGAGTGATTTTTAGAAGCCCCCGGTTCTCGACTTTTATTTTGATCGTTAAGTATAACAAAAGGGATATTTTATCTAGGTATATAAATATCTGTGTTATTTGTTAAACATATATGACCAATTACACATTTTTCCATTGTTGAAAACAGGGGTTTTTTCAATTACATGGTTCAATTATCCCTAGGCCTTGGCTAAACGCTCCCAGATACGCAATATAACGTTTTTCCGTCGGGAGGATAATGGAAATACTCCCCAGCGGGTTTCTGGAAGATTATTAATATATTTTATTCAATATTGGTTATTTGTAAAATTAAACAGGATAAGAGATGCTGCCAGGGTTTATCCAACAAACGGGTCATCTTAATCAACGTCAGTTAACACATTATCAAGCCCTGTCATTAAGGATATTTTCCTAGTAATAATGTCTGATCCGGAGTAACGTTGGATTTTCATGACGATGGGATAAAAACCCAAGGAATTATTTATGAAGTATTCACGAATTTTTATTTCATATATCTCGGGTTCTGGACGAGGAGTAATACCACTCATCAACCCACGATTCGATATAAAATTTATCTAGATATTACTCACGATTCAGGATTGATCCCAAATTGCTCTGATCAGTAAGCTGCTCAATAGTCTATCCGTAAAAATACGACCAGGCGGGTTCAATTATTGAAGCCTTGCAGCATTTTTGTTGTATTCACTTCCAAATAATAATTCAGATAACAGGGGGTTGGTTTTAATTTCATCTTCTTGGGAGCCCTTATCAGGCATTAATTAACGACAATTATAACGGTGTAATGGAAAATCCAGGGAGATTAACCTTTTTTAACTATTTGATGGTTGAAGCCACGCCGAAAAACTAGAACGTAATCATTACGAGTGCCTGGATTAGTTCAAATGGTTCGATTTGTGGTACCAACTGCGACTTTTAGGGTCATAACTCAATACATCGGTTTGGAGTTTTATCGGATATACAGTTTCGCTGAATAAACGATGTAACTGATGCTGGGCAAAGTAATCTTCCGACGAATTTCGGATCCTATACTGGTAAATTGTCTGCGCGTGGGTTCGATCGTTCAGGTTTCAAGAAGATTGGGAATTTTTTCTGCACATCCGTTATTCAGTTAAATTGAGCGATATTTTCTAAAATGGCTTCAAATTTGTTTTATAATAAAAAATATACCATTCTGCAAAATTTGTAATATAAACCATATGATGCTATATTTAAACGTGAAAAGATTGGGATCATTATGTCGATCGGTTAATCCCACATAAGAATACGTCACCCATTCGACACGCCCCCCCTTTCAGCCTCGGCCTCTGGGGGGCGGAGCAGAGAATCTTATGAACGAGAAAACACGTGAAGATCGGGGGGGAGGAATTTCAATTAAATAGCCTTCCGACTTTAAAGAATACTCTATCACTAGGAATATAGAGGTAAGCAAGGGAACCATCGGTAATATTCAATGATGAATGGAAGATATCCAGATGCTGAATCCCCGTCAAGTGGCAGAGATTCTTGGAGCTCATCAAAAACGGTCCACCTTGGCTCCGTTCAGGTAAACTACAAGGAACTAAAATATCCTATCATGCCTAGAGAATATTTCGATCGGCTCTTGATTCCTATATTGCGGGCGATAGTAATACGCAGCTGAAGCAGCAACCGACACGCCCCAAGGGAATGTTGGGAATCGACCAGTTCATTACATTCTAAAAAACTGAAAGAAGATAATAAAGAAGAGCAGGAAATGCGAAATAGATCAGCCCCCCCGTCAAAGATGAAACATCACATTCGGGATATTATGGAAAAGCAACCCACGAAGAATGATTTCTGTCTGCATATCGATGGAAGCAGCTAATGATGAAATAACTGGGTTTGGGTAACGTTTTAGATCATTTAATAGAAGAGTCTTCGCTGGTATACCACATATGTTATCTCTTCTCACCTGAAAAACTCTCAAAAGCCGTGGTTATTTTATAAATAATAAACCACATAATGCTATATACAAAACTGAAAAATTCGATCAATCAGTACTTCATCGACCGATGAAAAGCCGCAGATAAATAGGACGTATACTATATGGACGAAAACGGTATTCAACAGGAAATCAACAAGTATAAAAAATTCAAAAAGGTCGATGGTGCAACCTATCGGAAGGTGAACCAGTTCCTACGTAAACGAACATATATTACCGCACGCGAGTGGGCCCTTGCCAGACTGTGCACGGATTTCCGGACTTCAGGGGGGGCTGAGATGACATTTATTGGAAAACACCTGCCCGAACTCGTCCCCTTTATGGAGGACACTTATACCCCTCAGGCAGTAAACCAGGCGCGGAATTCATTTAAGAGAAAAGTGAGGAAATCCAGTGCAACATTCTTCTATGGTGCGATGTGCGGTTTTTTTACTACCGATGAACTTGACGACCTTCTTTTTGAAGCGAGTGAGGTGTCAAGGTTTCTCCTTGAAGTCGAAGGCACAACCCTTGATATTGATGAGGAGATCGATATCGAAGACAGGATTACCAAAGTAATGAGGAGTGTCGGGGAAACTGCAAAGACTATACTTAAAGCGCGTGCGGAGGAGAGCAATGTTCCCGAAAAAACACAGGATACGCAATCTAATTCCCCTGCAGATCTTCAGAATGTTGTAATAGCCCATTCAGCTGCAATTCATGCTGATAAAAGTCGGATGAGTAGTGCACTCCATGATGAATCCAATCTGCCCAAGATCCCCACAAACAATACAAGCTCACGGCAGGAAACGGTCCTCACGGAAAAGCATATAGAAAATGATCATCAGGATTTTCAGATTTCAAAAGAACAACCTGAAGGTGAATCATCCCCATGAAAATCATTCAGATTGCCGGCAGGTCCAATTCGGGAAAAACTACCTTTATCAGAAAACTTATCCCAGAACTTAAAAAGATTGGTCCCGTCGGGGTTATTAAACATCTCGGGGATCATGAGTATCACCTTGAACCGGGAAAAGACACTACCCTTTTTCATGAAGCCGGCGCAGATATCACGACGGGGATCGATGCAAAAAAGACGGTATCTGTGATACAGGGTACGGATCTCGATGCTGTCTTACACTTTTATGCTGACAGGGGCACGCATTTCGCAGTCATTGAAGGGTATAAACAACGGTCCTTTGCAAAAATCGTGATTGGAAACCTTGAAATCGATCGCTGTGTTATATCCAACCCGACTATTGACGAAGTAATAAAATCACTCAATCTCTTTGACGATTTTAAATAACTACAACATTAATAAGTGGTACCGTATATGACCGTAAAAAAGATGCAGAAAAGATTGTTTGGAACAAATGGCGTAAGAGGAGTTGTGGGAAAAGATCTCACACCGGAACTTGTAATTGCAATCGGTGAGGCTCTTGGTTCAATGCGGAAAGGCAGTATTGCAGTCGGACGTGATACGCGTACTTCCGGTGAAATGTTGATGAAAGCCATTAAATCCGGTCTTCTTGCGGCCGGATGCAATGTTGTCGATTGTGGTATCCTTCCAACACCCGCACTTCAATATATAGTCAAAGGACAGTTCGATGCAGGAGTAATGATTACCGCATCGCATAATCCTCCGGAGTATAATGGCGTCAAAGTTATTGAACCAGATGGAACTGAGATGGGAGATGAGGAAACCGTAAAGTTGGAACAACGAATATTTGATCGATCCTTTATAATTGAGCCATGGGACAAAATCGGAAAGGAGACACTGGCTCCTGCACTTATTGAACAGTACATCATAGCAATAACACACCAGTTTCCGGGTCAGCCCGGGAAAGGAATGGCGGTTGTTGCCGATCCGGGATCAGGTCCAGCATGCCTTACAACGCCGCGAATACTCACGGAAATAGGATGCAGAGTAATAACTATTAACGGGATAATGGATGGGAACTTTCCTGGCAGATTACCGGAACCCTCTGAGGATGGTTTAAAAAATTGTGCTGCACTGGTCAGGAGCAGCGGTGCAGCATTCGGTGTTGCACATGACGGGGATGCAGATCGCGCCGTATTCATCGATGAAAATGGAAGGTTTATTGAAGAAAATCAGGAATTTGCGCTGATTGCACAACATATCTGCCATCACAAAAAAGGGGTAGTTGTCACTCCCGTTAGTACTGGACAAATCGTGGAAATGGTGGTAAAAAGGGAGAATTGTTCATTAGCGTATACTCCCGTCGGGAGCATTTACGTGGCACGTACTATGCGATTGCTCCTGGAGCAGGGAAAACCGATAATTTTTGGGGGTGAAGGAAATGGGGGATTAATTTTTCCTGAACACCAGTTTTGTCGGGATGGAGGCATGACTGCAGCAATGATGGTTTTTCTTCTCGCATCAACCGGAAAAAAACTTTCAGAACTTGTCGATCAACTTCCCAAACGTGCCATTATAAAGGATAAAATTACTACAAAAGAGGGGGTAAAAATACTTGAATTCCTTAAATCGGTTCATCCCCGCGATATACTCGATGAGACAGATGGAGTGAAAATTTTCAAGGGTAATACATGGGCACTTATACGGACAAGCGGAACTGAACCAATTGTCCGTATAATCATAGATTCTGATACCCGTGATAAAGGGATTGAATTCTATAATGAAGTGAAAAACCAGATTGATCGGGCCCTGAAGGAGTAAGAGGTTTTAATCTGAACCCGGAAGGATTCTGATTTTTTTTCGGAAAGTGATTTTGGATTGATTTTCAAAACGATCCGGGGAAATGAGTGTTCCCTGACCGCGTTTATCAAAATTAGCTGAATAATTTTCCACCATTTAGGAAAAAAACGAAAAATTCGGCTTATTATAACTAAATAAAAAAAAATTGCAGGAATACGTTATCGAAAATTTTATTAAATACATCCGTCAAATTCAGTTTACCAATTAGTAGCCAGCCACCTGTGATAAAGAATGGTCCGATCCATCGAGATATTCCGTGATATACAAAAAGTTCTTCCACCCGAAGATTGGAAGTCCCTAGAGTCTATTGTCGCCGGCTTAGAGAATCAGCAGGGTCGGCGTGCTCGAAAAAATATTGTAGCCGAGATTAACAGGGTCATCATAGAAACAGCACTTAAAAATAATAAGCCGGAACTTCTTTTGGCACTTCCGGAAATTCAGAGTAATGAAATCGACGAATTATTCTCACGTATCATTAAACAATATATATCCACGAAAGACAACAGATGGTTAAAATCTGTATTTTCGTTATCAGAAAAAATTAGTAAAAAAAGTAACCAGTCCCAGGTATTTGCAACGATTGCCCGGGATCTCATTGATGCCGGTGTATCCGAGGCTGCCCCAGAGCTCATCGATCAGGGAATGAGTATGTTAGATCGGATCAGTTTCCGAAAATACCGGTCCGACATAATGATCGATATCATCCCATTCCTTATTGACTGGGCAATAACAACACGTAGCCAAAAACTTCTCTATACTTCTCTTTTTCTCATCGAAGAAATCGGAGACATTTCAAAACAGGCCGTATTACACGCAGAACTTGCAAAGGCATTAGCCACCATTGCGATTCTGGAAAAAGATCGTGATTTGTTCTTTGAGGGTCTCCAGAGTGCAACCACGATCCACCAGAAAATTCGGCGACAGGATTGCATTTCAGGGATCATTGAAAAGGGAGCCAAGTCCGTTTTTGGAAAAGAAATGGCAGACATTCCGCAATTTATAGGTAATTTTACAGGTATTTCCCATGATGCCTACCTTGAAATAATCAGTGCACTAACGGAACAGCTGCTTGAGAGAGTAAAAGATAAAAAACAGATCATTACTATTCTCGAACAATTGTGCGGTGATAAACCGGAAATCACAGGAACAATTGTCATTGATCTGTTGAAAAAAGCAGAACGATCGGGAGATCCATGGTTTTTATCTACAGCAATGGATCTCCAACAACATATTTCAGAAGGCGATGAATATCCAATACGTGAAATGGTTCGTGCGGGAATCTCTGTCGCCCGCAATTCAAATGACATGCGCGTTCTTTCCGGGCTTATTCCGGTTATTGACAGTCACTGCAGCACTCTTGTTTTATCCCGGATTTATCTCCAGTTTTCCCAGATTATGCTTTCTTCCGGCGATTTTAGTTCTGCCCTTGGAATCTTTGGAAAAATCAAACATGAAACAGAGAGCCTTTCTCCCTATACAGAATGTCTGGTCCATCTGTTGAAAGAAGGAATTCTTAATGACAGCATCCCCCTGATTTACAATAATATTCTGGTGAAACTGAACCGGGATACAGTGAATAATGCAATCTACCGGGCCATCATAGAAGTGAGTAAGGATTGTGCATTCAAAGATCTGATTGCCCACATTTTATCAATCAGGAATCTCATTCTGCTACACCCGAAACCAGATCACCTTCTCCTTGAAAGTATTACAATTCTTGTAGATCGTGGTTTTCTTGACTTGCATGACCCTAGCATCCTCATCAGGTTTGCTGAATCCATAAGGGAGCAGCCACTTAAAGAGAGGGCGATATCAAATATCGTCATAAAAATTGCAAAAATTGGAGTTAAGGCAAAAAACCGTGATTTCCTCCAGAGAGCTGTTGGTCTGACGTGTGAAATTGACGGTCAGAATACCAGGTCTGCTACCCTGAGCAGTATTATCGATGAGGCATCAATTCTCGCTGCCCAGCAAGGAGATCTTGACCTGCTTCTCCGGATGAAAGTCTGGAGTAATTCGCTTCTTGAAAAAGACCTGGCTTCCTATGCGATGGCAAATATTATCGACGGTGTGATAAAATATGCCATTGATAGACAATCCTGTGAAGCCCTTGAAGAGGCTTATCTCATCGCGGATGAAATCAATGATCCGTCACTAAAAGTGCAATTGTTTGAACGAATTGCCGAATGTTTTGTAAAAATTGGCTGTATTATCCTTAAAAATCCACAATTCCCTACACCCGGTAAAGATTATACAACTATATCTCTGCCATTTGAACGGGGTCTGGAGATAATAAAAAATAACATAAAACCACCACAAATCTCTCTCAAAATTGCAGGTATTATTGACATCATCATTTCGTTTTCCCGAACCAGTAACAATCTGGATTATATTATACCTCTCGCGATGTATGCAGTAGAGATAGAGAATTCCTATGAGCGGGATGCAATGATGTCCCGGATCGTTTCAAGTCTGAACGAAGACATCACACATCCGAATTCCACCGATCCATATGAAACTTTGGCATTTCTTCTTCGGAGAAATGACTTTTCAAATTCAAATCCTCTTGTTATCGGACTGATGCATCGGATTCTTCAGATGGTGAATGATCCCTATATTAAACTCACGGGATTATGCGACCTTGCAGACTTGTTGGTAAGGTTAAGAAAAACAGATCAAGCACAACAGGTTCTTGAAGAGGTCGTTATTGATCTGGGGATTCTTTCCGAGGGGTATCAGAAAGTGCTTGTCCTGACATATCTTGCGACATCATATAGCCAGATCGATGTTGCCGTTGCTGCAGAGTATCTGACACGGGGGATACAACAACTTGACACCGTTGAATTTGACAAAGACGCAATGACACGCCGTCAGATAGTGTTTGCGATTGTCAGATTAAACGCCATTCACCCGGATAATAAATGGTATACGACCGCACTGCATATTGTCGAGAAAATTGCAGAACCTGTGGAATACGTCAACTCACTTATAGCAATTTATAATCTCGTCCGGAAAGATAAAGAACGCTGCAGCGAACTGTTAAATTATATGGAAGATGCCGTAGAGAAGATCTCTTCACCTTATGAAAAAGCTTCAATCATTCTCACTATTGTTCCACTTACAATGCAAAATTCTGATGCTGAACTTACTCTCAAGCTTCTCAAAAAAACGGAACTCCTGACAAAAAAGATCAATATTCCGTCGATTGCAGACACCATCCGAAACAATATCGCTGAGTTCTACATGTTGCTTCACCAGAAAAACCATGATAAAAAGATACTCACACATGCAATCCAAATCACAAAATCCATTGATGATGATGAGGTCCGACTTTACCGTCTTGAAAAAATGGGATACACGGAGATGTATGAGATCACCCCTCAGTTTGTGAAAATCAAGTCCCTTTCAGAAAAGATGGTAGAAGAGGGCATTCATCCCAATCATGTTGCTACGCTGGAGCGACTGGTCAGATCGGTAGCAGATCGGGGAAGAAAGGCAATTTTTTTCTGTTACCTTTCCATTTACTTCAAAAAAGAGGGGCAAGAAAAAATCTCTCGTAAAATGATCCAGAATTCAATAAAGGAGGCACGGATCATTCGTCCCCTTTCCCGCAGGTCATTTGTCATGTGTGATATAGCACTGAAGATATTTGCAGCGGGATGTGAGCACTCTGCACAGGAAATTCTCGATCTTGCCATCGATGCTGCAACCAATATCCGTCAGTCCTCGCTGAGAGATGAAGTATTTGATGAACTGGGTCTTGCGATTAAAATTATGCAGAGAATGCAATGATGAAAACTGTTAAGATTTTTATCACTGGAAGAGTCCAGAAAGTTGGATTCCGGGCTTGTATCCGTAAAATTGCATCTGATCTGAATATCGCCGGAACTGTTGTTAACCTGTCTGATGGGAGAGTCCAGATATATGCAACCGGCGACTCGATGATCCTTGAAAAATTTGTATCAATGATTTATGGCTGTCCCCGTGCAGTAATCCGGGATATTCGGATTATTGAAATTCCATTACGGGCATTCGAAGGTTTTTTCATTGTTAAATCCGAAGAGCGGATCAGTACAGAATTTTAAAATCGCTGTTATTTTTCAGTGAGGTGTAAAAATTGTATACCTGTTCATTGACTTTTTCAGTTATTATCGTCGTGTAAAATGATTTCATGATGGTAGATATTACATCATCAGACATCAGGCATCGATCCTGAGTCAGCTCGAAATCTGAAAGTGTCAGGGATTCTCTTGCCAGATGAAACACAATGGGGTCAACCATTTCTGATTTTAAAGGTTCTATGAGATCATGAACAAGGCTTCCGTTACCTTCATGCATCAGCCCCATATCTGGATTGAGACGCGCTCCAATTACCGCTATGTAACAATTTCCGTATAACATTGCATACCCAAACGAAAGCATTGCATTAATCGGATCGGTGTGTGGTCGTATTGTCCGTCTCCGGAATCCGAGATCCGCCGGCATATTCCGGGACATGATTTCGTAATACATATCCGAAGTAAGTTTGTGCAATCTTCGTATCTCATCCAGTTTAATGAGGTACTCCAGTTCCTCCAGTGATTTTCGGAGAAATTCAAGCTCCCCTTCGTAAAAAAGGGTCACATTCTGAGATTCCTGAATGCGTTCGATGGCAAACAGCCTGGATTTTATCGATGCCTGCGCAATGGCGATCGCATAACGCTGGCGGGGGATGGTCTGCTGGTACTCGCAAATCTCTTCCCGATCCCCAACACTATATGGTTTTATAGTCCCGATGGGTGTTCCATCAGGATCAAAAAACGTAATATATGTTCCATTCCTCACCAGCTGTACAATAGTCATCGAACTAATCGTATGACCTCCGACAACGAGGAGATTTTGTATCTTCTCAAGAGGGTAGTGCTCGGTATTATTTTTCTTCTGAACAATCAGGTGTTTCTGCGTCGATTTGATATGGGCACCAAAACCACTGACCGACAACCAGGGATATTCCAACACTTTCAACACCGACACAATACTGTCCAACTTTTCTAAATACTACCACAGCTCCACGGATTAATTCATCGTTTTGCAATGTGGTGCATATGATGCATGAATTCCCCGGTGCGAACTAAATCCGGAAGTAAATTCATTCGTTTCGGTGGATATAAAACGGTAGCAAGCGCTATATACACTCGTCATGTTATAGCATAACAGGGTGCCACAGATGTTCTGGGATAAAAAAATTGAGACACTGAAACCTGATGAGTTGCGGGAACTTCAGCTCAAACGTCTGAAAAAAACACTTCATCAGGTTCAACACGTTGCATTTTACCGAAACCTTCTCTCAGAGGCCGGCATTAAAAAATCCTCCATCAAATCTCTCGAGGATATCCGTAAAATACCATTTACCAAAAAGCAGGACCTCAGAAACGGATACCCGTTTGGTTTCTTTGCAGTCCCGCTTAAGCAGGTTGTGAGGATCCACACCACTTCCGGAACTACCGGAAAACCAACAGTGGTCGGATATACGAGGAATGATCTGGATACCTGGTCAGACCTCATAGCCCGGAATATGACCATGGTCGGCATTACACAGGATGATGTCTTCCAGAACATGGTCAATTATGGCATGTTTACCGGAGGTCTCGGGTTTCATTACGGGGCAGAGAAGATCGGGATGACCGTTATCCCCAGTGCAACAGGAAATACGAAACGCCAGATCGAGATGATCGATGACTTTGGTGTTACCACGATACACTGCACCCCCAGTTATGCCATGCACCTTTCAGAAGTGGCTGAAGAGATGAAAACGTCCCTTGACTCCCTGAAGACGGGGCTTTTCGGGGCAGAAGCCTGGTCGGAAAGTACCCGAAAAGCCCTCGAAAACCGACTCGGAATAACTGCATATGACTCCTATGGCATGAGTGAGCTTTTCGGCCCGGGTGTCGCATTCGAATGCCAAGAGCGGGATGGCCTGCATATCTGGCATGACTGTTATCTTGTCGAAATTATCGATCCCAAGACCGGTGAGCCAGTATCTGATGGCGAACGTGGTGAACTGGTCGTGACTCCTCTCGCCAAAGAGGCCATGCCGTTACTCAGATACCGCACTGGGGACGTCACCATGCTTATGGAGGATGGATGCCTGTGCAGGAGGGGCAAAAAAATTGCCCGGATTACCGGAAGAAGTGATGACATGCTTGTCATCCGGGGAATCAACGTGTTTCCCTCGCAGATTGAGCATGTGCTCCTGAAAATCCCCGAGGTAGGCAATCAGTTTATGGTATATATTGACAGAATCAATCATCTGGATGAGATGACTGTCGAAGTTGAGATCAACAGGGATTACTTCAGCGGGGAGCTGGCAGACCTTGCACGACTCCAGAAAAAAGTTGTCAAGGAACTACGGGATTCGCTGGAACTGAGAACCACGGTCAAACTTGTTGAACCCGGATCCCTGCCACGGTTCGAAGGAAAATCAAAGAGAGTCATCGATCGAAGAGAGGTGATTTAATGGTGTTGTGGGACCCCCGCATTGAAGAGATGCCGAAAGCAGACCTCCAGAGAATGCAGTATAAGCTGCTCAAGAGTCTCGTGTACCGGCTGTATAGTTTTTCCCCCTTTTATCACGACCGCATGAAGGAGCAGAATGTTCATCCCGACGATATTCGCGAACTTTCTGATGTCCGGAAACTTCCGTTCATGTTCAAACGTGACCTGAGAGACAATTACCCGGACAGGATTTTCACTGCAACCAAAGAGGAACTGGTCCGGTACCATGTCTCGAGCGGGACTACCGGAAAACCAACGGTTGTCGGGTATACCCAGAACGATCTGGATCTCTGGACAACGTCCCTTGCCCGTGGACTGACATCAATCGGACTCGGGAGAGGTGATGTAATCCAGGTAAGCTACGGGTATGGTCTGTTCACAGGAGGACTCGGCGTTCACTATGGCGCTGAACGTATCGGTGCAACCGTCCTTCCGACCAGCGTCGGTAACACCGAACGACAGATCGAACTGATGCAGGATCTCGGTGCGACAGCCATTGCATGCACCCCTTCTTATCTCCTCCACATCGGGGAAGTTGCAGAAAAGATGGGGATAAATATACAGAAAGATACGAAACTCCGGACAGGAGTTCTCGGCGCTGAGCCATGGACAGAACGGATGAGAACCCGGATCGAAGAATGGCTGGGCATCAAGGCGTATGATATTTACGGCACCAGTGAACTATCAGGCCCGATGTTCACGGAATGTTCAGAGCAGAAAGGATTCCATATCTGGTCTGATCTTGCACTTACTGAGATTATTGATCCCAAGACAGAAGAACCGCTGGAAGCTGGTGAAACGGGAGAACTGACCATTACCATACTCCAGAAAGAAGCCCTTCCCATGATACGATACCGCATCGGGGATATTGCATCAATGGAAGACGATGTCTGTCCCTGCGGCAGGACCCATCCGCGGATCCAGAGGATTCAGGGACGGGTTGACGATATGTTGATCATCAGGGGGATCAACGTCTTCCCCTCGCAGATCGAGTATGCCCTGATGACCATCCCGGAAGTGGGCCAACATTTCCAGATTGTTGTTGAAAGGAAAGGCGCTCTTGACGACATGCTCGTCCGGGTGGAATTGAGTAAAGGATCATTCAGTGACAAGATCAATGATCTGATGCAGGTACGGCAGAAAGTAGAGCACCGGCTCAGGAATTCACTAAATATAAATGTCGATGTCGAGCTTGTTGAGCCGGGTTCATTACCCAGATTTGAGGGTAAATCGAAAAAAGTGATTGACAGGAGGTCGTTGTAAATGGACACGAAAAAATTTGTGATTAAACAGATCTCGATATTCTCAGAAAACCGTCCAGGGCGCCTTGCGGCAATTGCCCAAGCACTGGGAGAGGAGAATGTCAACATTCTCGCGTTCAGTATTGCCGAGGCAAATGGGTTTGGGGTGGTCAGGGCGCTCGTTGATCATCCGGAAAAAGCCCATGACAAGTTGCAGTCTCTGGGTTTCAATATTGCCTTTACTGATGTGATAGCAGTCAAAATGAAAGATCAACCCGGGGGATTATTTGAGGTTGCAAAAATCCTGGGAGATGCTGGTATCAACATCGAATATTCGTATGCCTATTCCGGAAAAGAAGGGGCGGTACTCATCCTCCGTGTCGATCAGGTAGAGGACGCGATAAAAAAGATTAAAAATTCAGGCGCAACCCTGCTGGAACGATCTGTCTTCCACTAAAAGGCGTCATTTTTTTTCCCATTTTATCAGTTGTACAACTTCAGAGAGCGTACTTCCCCGTTGGATCTCTTCGCGGATGCGCTCTTCGTTTTTCCTGACTTCGAGCGCCCTGCGGGCAATTTCGTACGCGCGCTCTGCAGGAATGACAACAACCCCGCTTTCATCACCAACAATCCAGTCACCGGGTCGCACATATTGTCCGCAGCACTGGATTTCTGCATTAATCTCTCCCAAGCCTTTGGGTTCACCGGCATTGGGAACGATCGCTTTTGCAAAAAGGGGATACTTCATTGCCCTGATATCATCAACATCACGAACCGCCCCGTCAATGACGACCCCGGCAATCCCTTTTTTCACGCAGCTCAGCGTGGCCAGCTCCCCCCAGGGGGCAACGTGGGTTCCCCCGTCATTGTTGATAACGATGACATCCCCCTTATTGGCCACATCAATCGCTTCAACAGGTTTTGCCCAATCACCGGCAAATGTCTGGACCGTGACCGCCCGGCCAACCAGTTTCACCTTGCCGCATATCGAGAGAACACCAGTCATCGCCCCTTTACGGTGCATCGCATCGGTGATATTAGGTGAAGACACCTGCAGGAAAAGGTTATGCGTTTCTTCATCCGCTGATTTCTTTTTAGGGATTTCTCGTGCAGGCGCGTCCATGCCGGAACGGATTTTTTTCGTTGAGCCGGTTACATCTGCTGAACGGACTATATTTCCTCCGACAATTACAATTTCTGCACCGCACCGGACGGCCTCTCCGGCACGATCTGCGTCGATTCCGCCGGCAACTGCAAGGGGTACATGGATTTGGCCTGATAACGTGATCAGAAGTTCTACTGAATCCTTTCCTGTCATCTGTTGATCAATCCCGACATGCGCACAAATAATGTGAACACCGAGAGATTCCAGATGCTTTGCACGGGATACCGGATCATTGACATTGATCAGGTCAGCCATGATCCGTACTCCATAGAGCTGTGCCGCCCGGATAGACTCAGTAATTACAGAATCATCAGCATCTGCAAGGATACAGATAATATTGGCACCGGCTTTTGCTGCCATCTCCACTTCAAGCGTTCCGGTATCTGCAACTTTCATATCTGCAACAATAACAGAATCCGGAAAATGTTCGCGCAAGGATCGTATTGCCTGCATACCCTCGCTCTTGATGAGAGGTGTGCCGGCTTCGATCCATTCGGCTCCGCCATCTACCGCTTCACGTGCGATCTGCATTGCACGATCCAGATCAAGAAGATCCAGTGCCACCTGAAGGATCGCATGTTTCATGATTATTGATCTGATGTGCCCGATGCTTAATGATTACGAGAGCCGGGCGGAACAGATGCCGGATTACCGATCTCCTAGTGATGAGAACGATTGCCCAGCTGCGGCATCGGATCAATTCAGGTTGACAAAAAGATCCCCTTGTAATTTTTCGAAAAACCCGATTGTCAGCGTGATTTATCCTGACAAACAAAAATTTATGATTCATCATATTTTTCAAAAAACAGGGTTTTTTTCTGGTCTTTTTTGGATGCAAGAGAGATCTCGGAAGGAGCACCGGCAGCGACCAGGGATACCAGCGTATATTTTTCCGGTGCATTTAACAGGGTTCTTACCGCTTCTGCATAGGGTTTTTTGTCTCCAGCCACCCAGCAGGATGACACGCCATATGCCTGTAATGCAATGATCAGGTTCTCAGTGGCTGCACAACAGTCTTCGAGGTAATATGTCTCCTTTTTCTCGCCGAAAATTGCGAAACAGACGGCACAATCAGCAATAAATTTTCCGTTCTCTGCAAGGCCAGCAATTTTTTCAAGTGTCTGTTTATCCCGGATTACGCCGAACAGCCATGGTTGTGTGTTTCGTGCAGTCGGAGCGAGTGCTGCACATTCAACTGCATCGCTGATAACCCTCTCATCGACAGGATCGGGTTTGAATTTCCGGACACTATGACGGGATTTGATGACCGTAGTTACAACATTCATACAACGCAATGGGAAATTCAGGTAATAAAAGATTGCGAATTTTTAAAATGAGATTCTAGTCTTTCTTCAGGAAAAACACTATTCCAAAAATCAGGGCGGCAATAGCACAGGCCGATTCAAAACCCGGGGATTTCGTGTGCACAGCTGCCGGTAGTGTTGTCGCTTCGGTAACCTCTGTCGTCAGAGTTGTGGGTGAAGCGGTTGGTAAAATCGTTGTTGGCGGCGCAGTTGTGATCGCAGGGGCTTTTGTCGGCGTTGCAATTAGTGTTGTCGTCATGGGGGTAAACGTAATCACCGACGTTGTTGGATTTGTTACGTACCCTTTATTTCCACTCAACGGGTTATTGTCCTGGTTGAGCAAACTAACCTGACTACTGACAGTTTTACCGGCCTGTTCATAATTATTCTTCATGGAATTTACATTGCATTCTACCCAGATCTGATAAGTCCCTGTGGGGTACGTGACACGGTTGCTAGTCCCCCAGATCGGCCCGGTATATTGCGGAGTTGAGGTAAGGTGATAATCAACAATGGATGTGACGGTTCCTGCATTGTTGATGAGCGACGAATAAGTCCCCCCGTCCGGACTCTGTACCTTAATCGTAACCGGGACATAGCTAACCCCGGTTCTCTGTGTCATCTGGACAAGGTTAGAATCTATCCTGAACTGGAGATCGTCGTCTGTTGGCACCCATTTGTCAGTGACATCAACATTCACGGTGGTATCTTCAATTCGTAGATCAAGTTGCGGATCCGCAACAGTAAATGCCGTACCGTTGTCCCTGCTGATAGAGGCCATGTGATACCAGTTACCAGTATGCGTTTGAAAGTCTGTTGGGTAAACAGAGAAGCTTGCAGGATTTGATACTGGTATGGTTTTGTCCGGAGCGCTTGTGTGGATGGCTGCTCCGGAAGCCCACCATCCCAAGATCGTATCACCTTCCATCGCTGCTGTAATATCAAGACCCTGTTCTCCGATAAAAACAGTATTGCCAGGACGGATGGTGCTGATAGGTGCAGCAGCTCCGGCGGAGCACGTCAATATAAGACAACTGATTACAAGGATTATGCTTATTGTGATGTAGTTGGTTGTCATATTCATCCATCTCTTTTTTGAATATATAATATTTACAAAAGGGAAAGTCTGAAAAATACATAGGAATAGTACCGAGAAAAGAGAGGGGAAGAATTACGTCTTGTTTTCCAAGGTTATACCATTGAAATTCTCAAAAACACGTTTTCCCTCAAAGGTGTGACTGACTTCCGGGTGCCACTGGAGACCGTAAATATGTTTTTTTGGGAGTGCAATTGCTTCATTATTACAGATGGATGACCGGGCAAGGAGAGTGAATCCTTCCGGTATCTGGGATACTTCATCCGCATGAGATGCCCAGACATTCATTTTTTTCGGGTATCCAATAAGAATTTCATCGGTTTCGCAGATCTCAACACCAACCGGGCCATATCCTCCACTCTGCCCCGTATGCACTTTTCCACCGAACCGGTTGGCAATAATGTGAAGACCGAGGCAAATACCCAGAACCGGTAATCCCAGATCCAGATACTGGCTGCAGTTTCCGGCACGCTCAATCGCCGGTCCCCCCCCCAAAATTATACCGCGACACTCCTCCCTGATCTCTTCGGGAGGAGTCGTATTGGGAATGAGGGCTGCATCAATATCAAGGTCCCGCAGTGCCCTATGGATGAGATGGTTGAACTGTCCGAAATTATTAACCACGTAGATCGGAAGCATTGCTCTAAATATTTATTCTGGAATCCTATAAGTCTGTTCAGCTGCAGGCATTTACAACAGAAAGTATTCGTTCCCGGATAGATTCTTCGGAATGCCCCATGAGATATGCAAGGCACATGGCACCACCGGCTCCGAACCCTTCCTTGACCTCCCCAATACAGTACCTTGCAAGACCGGCATGGCCGAGTGTCCCAAACCCGGGATCTACGTAAAAAATACGTGCGCCGATCCGGCTGGCAAGGTAATCCACATTGGCGGTGGGATCATCCCGTACATAGGAAGTGGTTACAACAGCAGGCGGGGTCATCCCCATTGCCTTCGCGAGTGCCGCGACGGATAACATCTGGGTGCCGCCGGCAAGCAGGATATTCCCGGTATAGGATTTGATCATCCCCGCAGCCACAGGCATCATAGGATCACCGGTATAACGGATGATATCCAGAGGTGTGGTTACCTCATCAGCAGTAATTCGTCCAAGTGCCTTGGAGCATATATCCTCCTTTATGGAGAGAGGATTATCGATGAAACTGCTGCTCACCGCTGCATCATATCCCAGTGCACGCAGAACGCAGAGGGCAGTAGTTGTTCCGCCCGGCACGCATTCCCCGATGACAAGAAGATCGCTGTACGGTGAGAGGAATTTCCCTAAGGTTTCCCCGTGACTGACGAGGGCGTGCGCACGGGGAACTGCATCACGGAACCGGGGGTCTTCGCCAACCATCCCATAGACATCGTAGCACGGGACCGTCGGGGTGTGCCGGAGGCCGGCGTTGACAAACAGGGGCTGGAGCCCGCAAAGGGAGACCATTGCCCGGGTGATAGATGAGGGCGTCGGGCAGCCGGTCGGCGTATTTGGCTTAAAAGGATGACTGGTGACTGTACCGGTTGCAATGAGTTCCGCATCAAGTATCGGCGTGAGCAGGGTTTTTTCAGGAGTTGGACCGGCGCCGGAGACCCCCGGGACCGTGGACAGCAGGGTGTTGGCAAGAATGCCGCAAAAAACCGGTTTTGTAAAGAAAA
This sequence comes from Methanoregula sp., assembly GCF_049510175.1. Taxonomy (GTDB): domain Archaea; phylum Halobacteriota; class Methanomicrobia; order Methanomicrobiales; family Methanospirillaceae; genus Methanoregula. The sequence goes on along the minus strand of NZ_JBEKZF010000002.1, from coordinate 189,464 downwards.
GTGAGGGCTTTTCCGAGAGGAATCCCATAACAATCAACGTATAAATTCTCACTATGAAAGGTTGAATCTATCGATAAATAAAATCCACAACGATATAATAGCTCAATCAGTACAACTCCTATTGATATGTTTGAGATAGAACAACGGCTGCAGAGTTACGGTATTACGATTGATGACATGGTCTCTGCTGCGATGGGACTCTATGTCTCCCATGGAATGCCGGATGACCAGGCGGCAACTGAAATCAGGAAGAAAATAAAAAAATATCTGGATGATCCCAATGTGGCATCCCTGCTCCTCGGCGCCATCCTCCTCGAGGACGAATTGTATACCAAGCGAAAAAACTCCGAGATCGCAGATGACCCCCTATTCCTGCTCAGTGATGAAATTCTCGGGATGGCAATTGCAGAATGTATCGGGGGAACCTATGCCCGTTTCGAATTTACCCGGTACGACCAGAAAAAACCCGGTATCCTTGCAAAACTTGGGCCGTTCCTCGATGACGCTGTTGCCGGGCTGATCGCGGGTTGCACATCACGGCTCTACAGCGAATCCTTATGAAGACAATTCTTTCATTACTGCAGTTTACAACGGTCCTGCCCCTCGGGAAAGCGCAGGATCTCGAGCATTTCGCCAGACGTTCCTACCTGTATCCCGTTGCAGGGTATGTAATCGGTGCTCTGGTTGCACTGCCGGTTTACTTTATCGCAAACCAGACGATTGCTGCAGCGGTTGCTGTTGCCCTCATCATTCTGATCACCGGTGCACATCACTTTGACGGATTGCTGGACTTTGGCGACGGACTGATGGCACAGGGTGACCGGGAAAAACGTATCCGGGCACTCACAGACCGGAATGTTGGCGCCGGGGCTATTGCACTCGGGATCGCTGTGACACTCCTCCTGTTTGCCGGTCTGCAGGAGACCGCTGCGATCGCATGCGCACTGATCATCGGAGAAGTCTGCGCAAAGTTTTCCATGGCATTCCTGACCGCGTACGGTACACCCTTCAAGGAGGGCATGCACAGTTATCTCCACCGCTTCGCGCAGCCCGGTTTCCCGGCTGTTTCCTTCCTGTTGTGCCTGCCGCTTTTTCTCCTGCCGGTTGCACCGGTAAAAATATTTGGCGCCATGATCCTCATGTTCCTCTGTCCGGTGATCCTTCTGGGGATTTCCCAGCGGCTCTTTGGGGGAGTGAACGGCGATGTTGCCGGTGCATCCAATGAGATAACCCGGGCGCTGGTGATCGTGGGGATTGCACTTCTCTGATTTTTGGCTAGGAAAATATCCCCACTCCGAAGACATGGCATAAGGAGGGGAGCATGACCTTTGTTCATGCGCTGGGTCCGAACCTCGTGAACTTCGTGTAAGTTTTTAGATCAGTTTTCAGGATTGGTTGCAGAGGTAGTGTCGGGAAAAATTTCAATCGCGATAGTGAGGTGTCAGTAAACCTGCCAACAGGTGGATAATTATCCAACTGTTGGATGTACAACTAACACCAGTTCAATTTGTCAGGATGGGGGAGGGATACGATCGATCAGACTCCGCTGAAATTTTTTGAGGGGGTTGTCTGAGATTTTTTTCCATTAGGTTGGGCGCAGATGATCTTTATTATCAGAACATCAGTAGTAAAAAATTCAAAGACGAAAAAAACAGTTTTGAGAAGGAGTCTCATATCTTCATTGTATGGTGTGAAAATCCGGGCATTAAGAGTTGCGGAACTCATTTATTAGTAGAGACCGAGATATCCGCTGTTTCCATCATCGTCACATTCAATTCCTGAACCATCCCGTATGAGCGTATTGAACATCATCGCGGCATTCATCAGGTTTTCATCTCCTGCAACCCCCCGCCGTATGTCATTGAGCACCTGCATCTGGGGAGTTGGTACAACCCGGTTCCCCTCCCGCACACCCTTGCAGTGCCTGCAGTACGCGCAGTGGCTGTATACGGATACATCTCCATCCGTACAGGAAACACTGACCCGATTTTTTTTCTCATCACGCTGGAGCGGCAATGTCTTCATACAATGATAGTTTTCGGGCATCCGATATGATGTTGTCGATGCACTATTTACACCGAAAAATCCGCCCGGTCAATCGAAATAATTTAAATAGATGACTCTCATATAAGTAATACTCGCATAAACTGACTGTAAGCGGACAGTCCCACATTTGGAGGATCACGTAAATGGCATCTGACAAGCCCCATATGAATCTGGCTATTATTGGCCACATCGACCACGGAAAGTCAACCACCGTCGGACGAATGATGTTCGAGACCGGCGCTGTACCGGCACACATCATCGAAGGCTACCGCAAAGAAGCGGAGTCCAAGGGTAAGGCAACCTTTGAATTTGCATGGGTTATGGACAACCTCAAGGAAGAGCGTGAGAGAGGTATCACCATCGATATCGCCCACAAGCGGTTCGACACTGCCAAGTTCTACTTCACGGTCGTGGACTGCCCAGGCCACAGAGACTTCGTCAAGAACATGATCACCGGTGCATCCCAGGCCGATGCTGCTGTGCTCGTTGTCGCAGCTCCCGATGGCGTCATGGAGCAGACCAAGGAGCACGTATTCCTTGCAAGAACTCTGGGCATTACACAGATCATCATCGCAATCAACAAAATGGACGCGGTAAAGTATGATGAGAAGCGGTTCAACGAAGTCAAGAAGGATCTCTCAGATCTCATCAAGATTGTAGGGTACAAACCGGAAGAGACTCTTTTCATTCCGGTTAGCTCTCTTCAGGGCGTCAACATCAAGGTAAACAGCCCAGAAACCCCGTGGTATAAAGGACTGCCACTGATTGCAGCACTCGACACCTTTAAGGAGCCGGCAAAACCAACCGACAAGCCCCTGCGCCTGCCGATTCAGGATGTTTACAGCATCAGCGGTATCGGTACTGTGCCGGTCGGCCGTGTTGAGACCGGCATCATGAAGAAGGGAATGAAAGTCTCCTTCATGCCCGCCAACAAGGATGGGGAAATCAAGTCCATCGAAATGCACCACGAAGAGATCCCGCAGGCAATTCCCGGTGACAACGTCGGGTTCAACGTCCGCGGTATCGGCAAGGGCGACATCCGCCGCGGCGATGTCTGCGGGCCTGCCGAGGCACCCCCGACCGTTGCAGATGAATTTACTGCACAGATCGTCGTGCTCCAGCATCCGAGTGCCCTGACGGTCGGGTATACTCCGGTATTCCACTGCCACACGACCCAGACTGCCTGCACATTCATCGAGCTCAAGAAGAAACTCGACCCCCGTACCGGCCAGACCAAGGAAGAGAACCCCACGTTCCTCAAGTCCGGTGACGCAGCCATAGTCGTCATCAAGCCGACCAAACCGATGGTCATCGAGAACGTCAAGGAACTTCCGCAGCTCGGCAGGTTTGCTGTCCGGGATATGGGTCAGACGATTGCCGCCGGTATGTGTATTGCCATCCAGCCAAAACAGATGAGATAATTTTTTGGTGGGTACCATGCAGAAAGCCAGAATTCGCCTGACAGGAACGGACTTCAAGAAAGTTGAGATGGTCTGTGACAGGATACGGGAGATTGCAGAACGCACAGGTGTGAATCTGGCCGGCCCGATACCGCTTCCAACCAAACGGCTGGTTGTACCAATCCGCAAGAGTCCTGATGGTGAGGGAACTGCCACATGGGACCGCTGGCAGCTCCGTGTCCACAAGCGCCTCATTGACATTGATGCAGATGAGCGTGCACTCCGCCAGCTGATGCGCATTCAGGTGCCAAAAGATATCGGCATTGAGATTGTTTTAGAGAGTTGAGGGTGCGGCGTGCAGCAGGCCGCTCTTTTTTCCCATAAAATCAGACAATTTTTTACGTTTGAACGTGTTTTTCTTTTGATCTTCATTATTGCCATATTCTTACGGTTCTGGCAACTTGATCTTAAATTGTTTCATCATGATGAGGCCATCCATTCATGGTTTTCATACCAGTTATTGACGAAAAGCACCTGGGCATACGACCCGAGTTATCACGGGCCATTCCTCTATTTCGTCACAGCCGGGATGTTCTCTGCATTCGGTGCCTCGGATCTGGTTGCACGGTTGCTGCCTGCACTGTTCGGGGTCCTGCTGATCCCCCTTGTTTACTGCATTTATCGTATCGGGTACATCAACCGGAACCAGACCCTGCTGGCAAGTCTCTTTATCGCCATTTCTCCCGACATGGTATATTTCTCCCGGTTCCTCCGGCATGATATCTTCATGCTCTTCTTCACCTTCCTGCTTGTCGTTGCCCTGTTCTATTACTTCGAACGGGGGCAGTTCCGTTTCGCCCTCATCGCAGCAGTTGCAACAGCAGGGGCACTCTGTTGCAAGGAGGAGATGCCAGTTATCCTGCTTATCTTTGCATCATACTTCCTTTTTACCATATGGCAGGGCCGGTATACCCTGCCTTTGCGGTGGAAACAGGATCTCATTGTATGTATTCTTCTGGTCGTTGCTCTCTGTTGTACTCTTTATACGGGATTTGGTGGGCATACCGAAACTATCGTAGGACAAAACTTCAGTGTGGCAACGAATGGAGTTCATTTTGAGATCACAACAACCGGGTGGTACCAGGCCATTGACCACTGGATAGCGATGCATAATGAGCAGCGCCTAGGGGGGCCTTGGTTTTATTATATTCCACTAGATTTGCTCTATGAACTGCCAATATTTATCCTTGCGACAATAGGAACGATCCAGATCCTGTTTTCAGGTTCCGGTCTTTCATTGTTCTACCGGCGTCTGAAAAACTGGATTGCCAACCGCCACTTCCAGCTTTCCACCAGTGACCTGGCCGCAATAAGCATCGATCAGTTGAAAAAAACGCAACAGTCAGGATCAAAATCAGAGGATTTTTTCAGGTTCTGTGCGTATTGGATGCTCCTGACCATGGCATTCTATGCATATATCGGTGAAAAAGTACCCTGGCTCATCATCCCCCAGCTCCTTCCGATGTGTTTTGTCGCCGTGTATAAACTCAACTGGCAGAAAACTGCAATCGCCCTTCTCGGGTGCATATTCCTTATTGTCATGACCTGGCATGTTGCTTTCATTCCGGCAGATATCAACGAACCCATTGTCCAGGTTCAGAATTCTGAGGATATGCGTGAAGTGATGCAACTCATGGATGCCTCTGACAGGATTGTCATTGCATCCAAGGATTACTGGCCGCTTCCATGGTATTTCCGTGGGGACAGGTGGAATAAGATCACGCTTTACAGTACAGTTCCGGAGGAAAAGGAACTCACGGAAAATCATCCGGGGGTCATTATCCTTCACGATACAGAGAGTCTGCCTTCGATCGCGGGATATGATAAAAAGACGTACAAGTTGTCATACTGGTTCTCCTTCTATGATAACAACCAAAGATTACCCGATTACTATCTCCACCGTGACGGTAAAATGGGCAGCATCAACATTGACGTCTTCACTCTGCACAGAGCCGGGTAACGGGCTCCGTTTCCTTGTATCACCATCACAAAATTACAATTGTTTTGTCTATCGGCGCGGGTAATTGACATCTCCTGTTTCTGGAGGGATAGATAAATTCCTGTATTCCGAGATGATTTCACCTGCATATCCCGGAAATAATCAACGTTTTCCCAAGGGTTACAGGGAAAAAGAGAATGCGGTATTGAAGGGATTAACCGAGCTCGTCCCAGCGTGAGCGTTTACGGTAGATGATCACACCGACTACAGCAAGTACGACAACAATCACACCGATGATAAGGAATATGCCACCCGGTAGTGTCGGAAGTGAGGGTAATTGCCATCCGGACATCAGTTGCTTCTGGCGAGCCAGTGCATCGGTGTAGGATTCATTGCCTTTAGAAAAGGCATCAGAAGCCTTGGAACGGGCCTGATCAAAATTCCCGCTGGTGATCGCGTCATTTGCATTTGAAATATATTCCACCGCAACTTCCCTTTTCGCGACAATGGCCGAAAGCTGTGCATCGTTTGCGGTACTCTGGTTACCTTTGAACCATGCAATGACAGCATCGGCATTATTAATCGGGACCTGTGCGTTTGCCACTTCACTCTCTGCCCATGCCTTGTCAACTGCTGTTTCACCAGCATCGAGAGATGCTTGTGCAGCTGTCAGGTCATTCAAGGCATCAGTATATTGTGTTGCAGGCCTTGATGTGGCTGTTGTGATTTTAGCTTGGGCATCATTATAGTATGTTTCAGCTGCCGATGTATCTATACCAATGGCACTTTTTTCATCGATATCAGATCGAAGTGTCTGGAGGTTGGTGTTTTTATCTGATACTGCTTTTGTTACATCACCGGTATTGATAATGAGCGCGGTTTTATTGACCATTGAACTGGTAACAGTATTTCCATTAGTGTCCACTTCCTTGACGTTAACCATGATCTTTTCAGTGGTCGTATCCACCGTCGGTGTGGTACCTTCAAGAGTGATACGGAGAGACTCATCTACCTTCGAAGGATAGGAAAGTTCGAAACCACTCAGGTCGAGCGTTTTTCCGCCAACGGGGTTCCGGGGATTTTCAACACCATCCAGAATTAGTGTGTAGGTCCATTTCGGGTTCGTCAGATCTGTTGTCAGCACCAGATCACTTCCGGCGGGAAACGTGACGTCCGATGTCGCCGAAAACCCGACCTTGAATGAAACCGTAACTGGAGTGCTGGGCGTCAGAGATCCGGAGGGGTCAATTGTCATCCCTTCAACAGAAAATGCCGATACAGCAGGAATGCATAATATTAAAGCAATAACTGCAAGAATAATCAGTTTCGTTAATCCTCTCATCATCAACCTCACTCAAACAAAGGATCAATCCCTTCTTCAAACATACTCGATTTTTTCTCTTTTGACTTAATAACATCTTCTTTTGTTTCTTTTGCGATATCAAGGAGTTCCTTGATTCTCGGTGCATTGCCAACGGTCGCCAGCATCACGACGGCAGCCACGTACTCGCTGTTGACAGGATAATCCCCACCACGCACTTCAACGCCGGCAATATTTTCTTCCACCCAGCTCTTTGCCTTCTCAACACCCTTACGATCCATCTCATCAGGAGGTCCGGCAAGGAGAACCAGCGCACGCTCCGCCGTTGAGTAATCACAGGGGAGGGTCAGCCGCCCGAGCATCGCCCGGCGCACAAGGGCAACGATCTTGGCTGACCGGTCCTCACCGAGCAATACCTGCTCGCTTGCCTCCTTCTTGGGCCCAAATTTGTCTTTTAAGCCACCAAAGATCCCCTTCTGCTCTTTAGTGCGTTTGCTCATCACTTCACTGATCGCATAACCGACTGAGGTGATACCGCCGCCACGGAGGGTGTTGATGATCTCACTTGAGTCAACCACCATCTCACCGACGCCCATCCGGCTCACTTCACCGGCCCGGAAGAGAACGCCAAACCGTCTCACAACCTCATTGTTCAGGCGCTGGAACGCCGATTTGACACTCTCGCCCTCATTTTTCCAGGCACTATTATCGAAAATAAAAGTATTATCACATTCATTCACCAGTGTTGTAAGACTTCGGGCTGCATTGTAAGAATAGAGCCTCCCTTCCTCGGGTGCGGGAATGATGCCAAGGGCATATACAGGTTCACGGTAAATGCGCTTGAGATGGCGGGCGAGCACGGGAGATCCGCCGGAACCGGTGCCTCCCCCCAGTCCTGCAACAATGACAAATGCATCCACGTCGTGGGTTCCCCGGATGTCAATGGCGCTGATGATACTATCAATTTCATCGGCAGTAACACGGGCCCCGGTCACGTTGTCGGTGCCTACACCGTGACCCTTGACCATCGTTTGGCCTATGAGGATCCTGTCCTTCATCTCGATGTTTTTTAATCCCATCAGGTCCGTTCGCGCGGTATTGACGGCAATGCCTCTGAAGCTGTTCGTCCCGAGCTTCTTGTCCTGCTCGATGAACATATCGACAATTTTGCCGCCAGCCTGGCCAAATCCTATGAAAAATACCCGCATCCGGTGACACCATCCAATGGGCTAACAGATACTTATTTTCTTTTAATTCTTTTAAGTCCTTTTGCTGATATGAACCTTTATTTCAGCAGTTCAAAAACCTTCTTATAAGATCTTCGAGGTAGCAACCACAAATCCGGCGTTTTTTCCGGAGCCTTTTTCATTTCGCCCCCAAAAGTACTATAGATTACCAGCTATGAAGATCGGGATTATCGGGGGAGGATTGACCGGACTTGTCGCAGCCCATGCAGTTGCGGGAGAGCACGAGGTAGTACTCTTCGAAAAAATGCCCTATCTCGGGGGTTGTCTCTCATCCTACAATATGAACGACTATTGGATCGAGCGGTATTACCACCACTGCTTCTCCTCAGATACGGCACTGTTCGCACTCCTGAAAGAGATCGGGGTCTCCGACAAGCTGGAATGGATGAACGGGACAACGGGGTATTTTGCCCGGAACCGGATTTTTCCGCTGAATACCCCGCGGGAGATCCTGGCCTACCCGGAACTCACGCTCCTTGACAAAACAAAACTGGCCTGGCTCGTGTTGAGGGCGAAAAAGATTGATCTCACCGCGCTCGATGACATCCCTGCTGACCAGTATATCATCGAAAACCTTGGAACCAATGTATATTCATCGTTTTTTGAGCCTCTTCTGAAAAGCAAATTCGGTGACCGGAGAAACGAAGTCTCCGCTGCATGGCTGATCAGCCGCATTGCCATCCGGTCAAACAGGGGCGTATCCGGGGAGAGGCTGGGATATCTGAACGGGGGGTTCCACCAGATCATCGGGGCGCTGGAGTCTGCCGTAACCCGAAAAGGCGGAAAGATAGAGAAACAAACCCCGTCATCTTCCCTTTCACGTGACGGAAGTGTCTGGACGCTCAACGGCACCCGGTTCGATGCCGTGATCTCCACCATACCGCCCCAGGAACTGGAACGGATAGGGGGACCAGCCTTGCCACATACCCCTTACCAGGGTGCAGCCTGCCTGACTCTTGCAATGGACCGTCAGGTAACGAACGGGATATACTGGCTGAACATGAAGGACTCCGCACCCTATGGTGCAGTCGTCTCCCATACGAATTTCATACCGTGGGAGCGGTATGGGGAACACATCGTCTACCTTGCGTCCTATTTCTCCGGAACTATCCAGGCTCAGATCGACAAACGGATGATTACTGATTTCTGCCGGAAATTTTCTGTTTCCGAGCATGAGATCCACTGGCACCGGATGGCGATAGACCCGTGGGCAGGGCCCGTTTTTACAACAGGGTATCGTTCCCTCATTCCCGGTTACGAACAGGCAGGCCTCTACATGGCTGGCATGTTCTCGCGGACAAATTATCCTGAGCGCAGCATGGAGGGATCAATACGGGCAGGAAACGAAGTAGCAGAATGCATCAGACAACGGGGGCTGCATGACAAAACCTGAAGTATCCGCTATCATCCCGGTGTACAACGATCGGTTTTCACTGGAGACGGCACTCCCCGTCTCTGTAGAGACCCTCTCCAGAATTACGCCTGCCTTCGAGATCCTTATTGCAGAGGATGGAAGCAATGACGGAAGCGCTGAATTCGTCAAGGAATATCGTAAGAGTGACCCCCGTATACGTCTCCTCCACAGCGATGCACGCCAAGGGCGGGGACGAGCATTGAACAGGGCTATCAGGGATGCTCAAGGATCAATCGTTTGTTACTTTGACGTTGATCTCGCGACGGATATGCAGCATCTCCCGGAGCTTATCGGAGCAATCCGCGAGGGTTATGATATTTCCACCGGCTCGAGGCTTCTTCCCGACAGCAACATTGTCCGTACCGGTGGCCGTGAAATTGCGAGCCGGTCATACAATTTCCTCGTGCGATTGTTTCTGTCCAGCAGGGTTTACGATCACCAGTGCGGGTTCAAGGCGTTCAACCGGGAACGTATATTGCCAATCCTGTCTTCCATAAGGGACAATCACTGGTTCTGGGACACTGAAATTCTTGTACGTGCCCAGAGGAACCGCTACCGGGTCAGGGAATTTGCCGTGCGCTGGCGTACGGGCAAAGGGACAACGGTCAAAGTAAAGGATGTCTTTACGATGGGCGAAGCAATCCTCCGGTTGTGGTGGCAGATCCATGTATCGAAAAATTAGTACAATCGTCGTCCCGACGCTCATAGCCATTGGCATCGTAGGCTATATGCTCTACAACGTCAGGGACGAACTCCTTGTCGCACTCCAACATATCATACCGGCATATCTTCTCCTTGGGATTGTGATCTGCCTCAGTGCCTGGTGGCTCCGCGGGTGGAGATACCACACGATTCTCAGAAGCCTAAACTATTCTGTCGGGATCACGGTATCAACGGCATGTATCTTTGTCAGCCAGACTGTTAATCTTGTCGTCCCTGCCCGGCTCGGGGATTTCGTCCGTGTATTCATCCTGAAGCACGAATACAACACCACATATTCCGAGGGAGTTTCCTCGCTCGTCGTAGAACGGGTCTTCGATATTTTCACGGTTGCACTTCTCGGGGCGATCTCGATCGTGTTTGTTCTCAATGTACCAGCATGGTTCATGACCCTGATCATCGTGCCGCTTGTTGCCGGGGTCGTTTTTTTTATCTTCCTGCTCTTTGTCGGGAAATTTTCCTCAAAGAACAAGTACATCGTCATTATCCTCAACATGCTCCATGAGATCAAGCGGGCCTCGCTCACCCTTCGTTCCATTGCCACCCTTGGGACTTCCTCGATCGTAATCTGGCTCCTTGACATCCTTGCCTGCTTTGCCGTAGTGATGATGTTTGAACAGCAGGTTCCCTTTGCTACCATTGTGCTGGCGGTTGTTATCGGTAACCTTGTAAAAGCGGTTCCGCTTACACCCGGGGGTATCGGCACCTATGAACTCTCACTGGCCGTGACATTCGAGCTTGCCGGGGTCGATCCTGCAGTTGCAACTTTGATTGCTGTTATCGATCACTTAATCAAGAACCTCATCACCCTTGCCGGAGGCATCGTATCGATCTACTACTTCGGCGACTGGGTTATGCCGAGTATCAAAGAGGCATTCAATACGAAATTTGGGGGAGGGAAGAAGCCTGATACCTCCTGAACAGCAGGTTATCGCCGTACTCAGCTGGCTCGTTGTCCTTACACTGCTACAGCTTGCAGTGTATCCTTCCCTGAAGAAGACATTCGGCAGCTTTGCTTTTCCCGTCGCATTCCCTGTTTCATTGCTCATATTTACCCTCGTATCCTGGTACTGTGGCCTCGCGCAACTCCCCATTCATGCAGCGCTCCTCCCGTTTCTCGGTCTTGCAACCTGGCATCTGTACCATCATGCCTACCGGATCGATGAACTGAAAGCGGAATGGCACTGGGAGGCGCTCTTCCTGGTCTGCTTCTTCCTCATGCTGGACGTCCGGTTTGTCAACCCGACGATCTCGTACGCGGAAAAGTTCATGGACCACGGGTTCCTTGCGTCGGTTATCAGGAGCCCGGTCGTCCCGCCCCTTGACCCGTGGTTTGCCGGAGGTTCCCTGAATGTCTATTACTATCTCGGGTACTGGATGCTGGGGTGCCTGGCCATCGTCAGCGGCGTACCATCCACTATCGCGTTCAACCTCTCCCTGCCTACGGTCTTTGCCCTCTCGGCGGTAAGCCTTTACGCAATCGGGACGCTCCTTCTCGATCGCTTCCGGTGGCTTCCGCTTATCGTCCTCATATTGCCCAATCCCGCACTTATCTTCCAGCTCATTACCGGAAGAGCTGTGAACCCGGCCTATGATCCGTCTCTGTCGTGGCTGGGCACAAGGACCATCACAAATACCATCAACGAATATCCGCTCTTCTCGTTTGTCTGGGGAGATGTCCATGCCCACGTCATATCGATCTTTAACCAGATCTTCCTGATCTTCCTCCTCCTCTTCGTGTATCGGCGTTGGGAGACATTAAACCGTACTGCAAAGGGGATGGTGATGGCCCTCATCGCCATCAGCCTTGGTTCGATGCCGCTCTTCAATACGTGGGACGTGCTCATCTATGCCCCCATTGTCCTCGTTATCGGTTTTCTCATTCTCTGGAGGAACCGCACGACCATCGACCGGTCCGCATGGGTGTTCCTGCTCGCGGTCCCTCCAGTATCAATCCTCTGCTACCTGCCGTTCTACCTCCAGCTCAAGACCAATACCGGTGCGGTTGCCTTTGTCCAGACACCATCAGATCCCCTTCAGTTCCTCTTTGTCAACGGGATCTTTATTGCCATTTTCTTTGCCCTGCTGGTACCGGAGGTCCGTAAGAGGCCGTGGCTCCTGCTCGTAGCCCTGCCGTTTGTGGTTGCAGGGTACACTGCAGCAGCAATCGCCATCATCCCACTCGTATATTTTGCGGTTAAAGAAGACCGGGACTTTACAGACCTCCTCGCTGTTTTCGGCCTTACGATCCTCGTCGTCTGCGAACTCTTTTATATGAAAGACAATATGGGGGAGGCTTATTTCCGGATGAACACGGTCTTCAAGTGCTATCTCCCCGCCTGGCTGATGCTCGGCACCGCTGCATTCGTGAAGATGGGACAGTGGCTCTCGTCATGGAACCGGGTACCGGTCCTACCTGCCCGTACTACGATCATCATCTCCGTGATAGTCGTATGCCTGCTTTTTGCAGCGCCCTTTTCAGTGAGGTATCAGTCGGGATACGGGACCGGGACGCTCGATGGGCTTGCCTATCTCTCCACTACCCATCCAGGAGACGCGGGAGCAATTGCGTACCTCAGGGCTCTTCCCGGTAACGAACGCATCGTAGAGGCGGAAGGGGGCGATTACACGTATTATTCGCGGGTCTCGTCCTTTACCGGTATCCCCGCAATCATCGGCCAGCCTTTCCATGAATTTATGTGGAGAGGCGACGATGCCGGCTGGTTTACCACGAGGAAAGCGGATATCCGGGAAATCTACGAAGAACCGGACATGACCATCCCGCTCATGAAAAAATACAATGCAACCCTGTTGTATGTCGGGGACGCGGAACGCGAGCGTTACAATGTCACCCTCCCGGGTACCGGCCTCACGAAAGTATATTCAGCGGATAACACAGAGATTTACCGTCTTTCGGGATAATCCACTCTCCGCTTCTCCCATGAGATCCGGGATTCACACAACCCGATCACGCCGTGGCACAAACATTTATTTCCGTTCCTGTCGAACTGATATGGCTACATCATTATTTACTGATGAGTAATGAAGGAGCATACACTCCTGAATGAGGTGAGTTATGGCAAAAGGTTACGTTAAAACAGAGGCTCCAGAGGAGCTCCAGAACAAGGCGCTCGAAGCCCTTGAAGTTGCAAGAGATACGGGTAAGATCAAGAAGGGATCCAACGAGGCAACCAAAGCCATTGAGCGCAGTATTGCAGCGCTTGTGCTGATTGGTGCGGACGTTGAGCCCGAAGAGATTGTGATGCACCTTGCCCCGCTCTGCGAAGAGAAGAAGGTTCCCTATATCTTCATCAACAAGCAGAATGACATCGGTGCCGCAAGCGGCCTCGATGTAGGCTCTGCCGCGGCAGCTATCGTCAAGCCCGGCAAGGCAAAAGAGACGATCGATGACCTTGCCAAGCAGCTTACCGCGCTGAAGGCGTGAGGGTTCTGTTATGGCAGATGATGCAACGCCAGCCGAAGTGATCGAGGTTATAGGTTCGACCGGCATGCACGGTGAGGCAATGCAGGTCAAGTGCCGCATCCTCGACGGCAGCAACAAGGGACGGATCATCACCCGCAACACCGTGGGCCCGATCCGTGAAGGGGATGTCATCATGCTCCTCGAAACCGAGCGTGAAGCGAAGAAAATGTCGAGGCGGTAAACGATGGTCGAACAACATGTCTGCAGTTTCTGCGGCCACCAGCTCGAGCCCGGCACCGGCAAGATGTTCGTGAAGAAAGATGGGACCATCTTCTTCTTCTGCTGCACGAAGTGCCAGAACAACCACAAGCTCGGCCGTGTTCCACGCCGCGTTGAGTGGACCACCGCAGGCAGGAAAGCGGGTAACAAGAAGGAGTGATTCTGCTATGGACCGCACCTTTGTGATGGTCAAGCCCGACGGGGTCCAGCGCGGTCTGGTTGGCGGGATTGTCTCCCGGCTTGAGGAAAAAGGTCTCAAGCTCGTTGCAGCACGGTTCGAGAAATTACCTGAGCCACGGGTGACTGAGCAGTACAAGGAACACCTTTCAAAACCGTTCTTCCCATCGCTGAAGCAGTATATCATGGGGGGTCCGTGTTTCCTCATGGTCTGGGAGGGCAGGAATGTGGTTGCGATCGTCCGCAAGGCGATCGGTTCCACGAACCCCCAGGAAGCGGCACCCGGCACGATCCGGGGCGACTTCGGCATTGACATCGGCAGGAATGTGATCCATGCATCCGATTCCCCGGAAAGTGCAGCCCGCGAGATCGGCATCCATTTCAAAAACAACGAAGTATTCACTTATACGCGGATCGACGAATCCGTGTTATACGAATACTGATCTTTCCTTTTTTAGACCATAATCTCTATTAGCCTTCCGCACCGCACTATCCATAATGGCCGGGGATTTGCTCAGTTTTACGCTGCTGACTTTTTCTTCGATACTGATTATCGTAAATCCGCTTGGTGCCACCCTCGTTTATGTTTCCTTAACGACTGGCCTTGATAAACCTGCCCGGCATACAATTGCCAGAGATTCCTGCCGGTTTGCCCTCCTGATCCTCCTTTTTGTGGCCGTGCTTGGTGCATGGATCCTCCAGCTCTTCGGCATTGGCCTTGAGGCGTTCCGTATCGCCGGTGGAATCCTGTTGTTTGGCATAGGTATGGAGATGGTTTATGCCAGGACATCCCGGACCAAACTGACTGCAACCGAGAAGTATGAATCCCGGGAGAATGATGATGTTGCCATCATGCCCCTCGCGATCCCGATGATCGCGGGGCCGGGAGCCATCACTACAACCATCGTCATGATGAACGAGGCGATCGTCATGACACCGATTGCCATTGCTGTCGTCTTTATCGCAATCGCGGTGTCAATCGTGATCACGTATTATATGATGCGGAATTCAGATTATATCATAAAACGGGTAGGCCAGAGGGAATACCGGGCGATCAACCGCCTGATGGGTATGCTGCTCATCGCGATCGCCGTGCAGTTTGTCATCAATGGCATCAAGCTGGCGTTCCCCATGCTGACCGGAGGATAAGAATGGGGGACTGGGATCTAATATCGGTTGATCTGGTGCTGATCGGCAGCAGTATCACTGTCACCGGTACCATTATTGGAGCTCTGCTCATGGGCATTACAGTACATATGGCCTCGTTCCTTTTCCTGACAACCGCCGTACTAATCGTCATGAGCGCAGTCCTCGTTGTCTGTAATACGCCGCAAAGCCCTTTCCCGATCTGAAAAAGACATTTTTATGGGTGATTCCACGGTAATCAGGATATGCAGTGCCCAGATCGCGAGCGTCTGGGAAGACCCTGAAAGAACATTGCAGAAAGCTGAAGTGTTTGTCAGGCATGCCGCATCCTCCGGTGCGGCGCTCGTCTGTTTTCCCGAGCAGTTCGCTACCGGCTGGGACCCGCTCCCCCGCAAAAATATCCAGAATATTCATGGGAGCATCGTATCATCCCTTCAAGCATATGCGAAAGATTACGGGATTGGTATCCTGGGATCATTCCGACAGGCAAATGATACCCTCCCAAAAAATACTGCTGTGGTTATTGGCAGTGATGGCAGGATTCTTACAACCTATGCAAAGATGCACCTGTTCTCATTCGGACATGAGCAGGAAGGAAACTCGCCGGGTACAGATCTGGGCATGTTTACCCTTGATTCGCTTACCTGTGGTATTGCCATCTGCTATGACCTGCGGTTTCCCGATCTCTTCAGGCTCTATGCCCGGAAGGGTGTGCAGGCCGTTTTTGTTCCGGCCGCATGGCCTCATACCCGCATCAGGCACTGGGAGCTCTTTATTCAGGCACGGGCCTTAGAAAACCAGATGTATATCATTGGCGTGAATACAACAGGTCAAAGTCCGATCGACCCTTACTCTGGTGCCTCTATGACTGCTGACCCACATGGAACCATCATCAGCAGGGCAAACGAGGCGGAACAACTGCTCTTCTGTGACCTCGACCCGGAGGTTGTTATGACGGCACGGGCTTCCTTCCCGGTAGCAAAGGACCGAAAAGAAGAGGTCTACCGTGTATTATCCAATGAGGATCGCTGACACCGGTTGATGATAACAGGCTTCCCATCCGGAAAACCGCACGCCTATATGTGTAAAGAAGACCAATACTATTCCATGTACCATCTCGAATGCGTCAACTGTGGAGCCACCTATCCCGCTGACGAGATCCTGTATAATTGTACAAAATGTGGTCACCTCCTTGCCGTGAAATACCCGCTTGATGAGATCCACGTCACCCGGGCCGCATGGGACAAGCGACCCCTTTCTGTCTGGAGATACAAGGAGCTGCTGCCCGTCCGCATCGAGCCGGTTACCCTGCAGGAGGGCGGTACCCCTCTTTATCACCTGAAAAAACTCGGCGAAGAGATGGGCATTCCCCACCTTTATGCAAAACACGAGGGGATGAACCCTTCCGGCTCGTTCAAGGACCGGGGCATGACCGTCGGGGTCTCGATGGCACTCCAGCTCGGGAAAAGGAGCGTCGCATGCGCAAGCACCGGAAACACGTCAGCCAGCCTCGCTGTTTATGCCGCAAAGGCCGGCATCCCTGCAGTCGTCCTGCTCCCAGCCGGCAAGGTGGCGATTGGCAAGGTCGCACAGGCCCTCATGCACGGTGCAAAGGTCATCTCCGTCCGGGGCAACTTCGACCGTGCCCTCGAGATGGTCCACGATCTCTGCCTCTCCCACGGGCTGTACCTGCTCAATTCCATCAATCCCTACCGGCTTGAGGGGCAGAAGACGATAGGGTTTGAGGCGGTCGACCAGCTTGGCGGCGTGCCGGACCGGTTCGTCCTGCCGGTAGGCAATGCAGGCAATATCTCGGCGGTCTATAAGGGACTGCTGGAGCTGCAGGAACTGGGATTCATCGACCGGCTCCCGATGATGACCGGGATCCAGGCCCAGGGTTCGAGTCCCGTGGTCCATGCAATCCGCGAGAACCTGCCCGAAGTAGTGCCGGAACTGCATCCCGAGACCGTTGCAACAGCAATACGGATTGGCGCACCGGTCAATGCGGAAAAGGCCCTGACGGCAATACGGAAGACCGGCGGGCTCGCCGAGTCCGTAACTGATAACGAGATCCTCTGGATGCAGCGGGACCTTGCGCGTAAGGAGGGGATCGGTGTGGAGCCGGCCTCAGCAGCTTCTGTAGCCGGCATCCGCAAACTGGCGGAGAATGGCATGATCGACCGGAACGAGCGGATTGTCTGCATTGTTACCGGCCATCTCCTAAAAGACCCGGACACGGTGATCAAACAATGCGAACCCCCGATCGAGATCAACGCGGACCTGCCTTCGCTGCTCTCTGCACTGCACTTGTAATTGTCCTTGCAGTCATCCCTGCCGCAGCGGCGCTCTCGGCAGACTATGCGGTCCTGCCGAACGGTTCGACATACCGGGCGGTAATTGAAGTAACGGATATTTCCCGCTACGAGTTTGCCGATGTTGGGTTCATGGGGGAGAGTGTCCCGGTGCAGGTTGCAGATGTGCAGCTTTCCGGCGACTGTTCCCCGTGCAAGTATAACTGGAGCCGATCTTGGGGAGCTCCTTCATCGATCGAGTTTGAGAAGGGGAACTATACGGTCTCCTATCTTGCACCGCTCCACGACAATAACCTGCAAGGTACATTCACCCAGCCTTATCACGTGAACGTGACCATTCCCCAGGAATTCGATGTGCGCAACCCGCTCCTTGCTGGCATCAGCCAGGGCGCGAACGTGACCCGGTATGCCGACAACACGACCACGGTACAGTGGAACAAAACGGTCATGTTCAATGTACGGTTCTATGATCCTGGACAGGAAGAGATCCTCTGGTTCTTCCTGCAGTTCATGGGCATTCTTGTATTGGTCCTCGTTATCATTCCCTACATCCTGTCGATGAAGAAGATCGAGTAATTTTTTTTAGACCCGTTTTATTACGGAAATCCCTATCGGAAAATTTCCCTTTTCCACGTCATACGGCACGGGAGAAGGAAAGAAACGTATATACGGCACTATCTCCAACAAAATAGAAAAAAGAGGATTATCCATGCTTCTTGAAAATGCAGCAGTAGGAATTGTCCAGCTGATCGTTGCCCTTATCTTTGCAGTTGTCGCCCTGTATATCGGCTTCGCAGTGCTCGGCAAGATCACCAAGGACATTGATGAGGAAAAGGAACTTGCAAAGGGTAATACAGCCGTCGGCATTATTGTCGCAGCGGTCTTTGTTGCCATTGCCCTCGTTGTCGAATCCGGTGTCAGCGGCCTTTCGTCAGGCATCAGCAAGGCGCTCGCTGTCGGGCTCTTTTCAACCGACGGCCTGCTCACCATTGGTCTCTCAATCTTCCAGCTTCTCGCTGGGATTGTCCTTTCAGTCGGATCAATCTACCTTGCGCTGATACTCCTTGACAAGCTGACCAAGGGTGTCGAGGAATTCGAGGAGCTCAAGAAGGGCAATGTTGCCGTTGCGCTCGAGATGGGCGGCGTGATTATTGCAGTAGCTTGGATCATACAGTCCGGTGTTATTGGCATCACTGCGGCTCTGGCCTAATTATTTTCCTTTTTTGTCGTAATCGTGTAATGCTGCCGCTTCAGGATTTCATAGTGCTGGTGCAGCCGCCCCGTATTCACATCAAATTCTGGTGCAGCAGACTTAGGGTGTTTTTTCGGTTTTTCCCGCAAGCATACCTGCTCCGGAACGATTTTGTAACGCACTTATGATCGCGATGAAAAATTTGTAATCACGATCAGTAGGGTCGAACAAAAATTTTCAAGCACGAAAGTGATCGCGATTGAAAAAAATAAAACGCGATCATTGCATATGACCTGAAGGCCCTTACGTCTGATATACCTTTCTTTCCTGTGGAGATTTTTTTGGTTTTCGAACGCGATCGTGATCGCGTTTGAAAAATTCAGAACGCGATCAGTGGGGTCGATTAAAGAATTTCAAACGCGATCACATGGGTCGGTTGGACAATCTTGAGCGCCTTTATATCGATGGGTTATGGGATTGAGCTGAACGCGATCTGGTGCAGATGGTTGGAGTGTTGTGGTGCAGGACAATACTGGATACAGGTGACAAGATCAGGAGAACTGCACCGCATGTACAACCAGACAAACCGGATGATCAGAGCGGATTGAAGGAGCAGCGGATACTACCAGGAAATTATGGAGCAGAACGGAATAAGAAAAGATAGTATTCTGAATTTACTGGTACCCGAATGACTTCAGGGTGACTTCAGGGTTAACCGCACCGACATGGTAAACAACACCTTCAGTGAGCTCGTTGATAATGACTTCGGCCGGCGAAAAGAGCGAGGTATCGATCTGGTAGAAATCGAACTTGGCTTCCTTGAAGATCTCGTAGAACGGCTTGCCGTAACCCTTGGACTTGTTGCTCGGGATCTTTTCAAGATAGTCCTTGATCTCGGGAGCCTTCATGGTCAGCGAGATCCTGCCGTGATAGATGGTCGCGTCGTTCGTCGTGCCCATCGCCTTCGTCGCGTCCTTCTTAACCGGTGGAATAGGTGCGGTTCCCATCGCGGCGATGATCTTCTTGGTATCGAACCCGAGCTCGTTGAGCTTGTAAATTGCAGTCTCGACACAGCGCCCCGAAACCTGGATCGAGCCGACCATGGACGCGGTTGGTGCAACGACCGCACAAACATTTGCCACGTCAACATGGCATTCCTCGGCGATCTTGTTCATGACATCCGCATTCGGGAGGTGATCGCTCTCGAGACAGATGACGGCACAATCATAATCGTCCTCGTACTCGATGACTTCGAAGGTGTGCTTCGGCTTGAGCGAGAGGGCCCGTGCCGGGCCGCTACCCATGGCGAAGTAGTTGCCAACCTTCACAGTCCAGCCCGCTTTCTGTGCGCCAAGACATGAGATGGACGGGAAATCCGTGTTCACGTCGATGAAAGGCATCGGGATGCCCTTGATCTCGCCCATCCGGAAGTTGACTTCCCCCAGACCACCCATGCAGATCTCAGTGAAGGCCCTGCCGGCAGCATAGCCACCGCGGACGCTTACACCACAATCGACGATACGTGCGCCATTGTCCAGTTCATGGTAGGCGCAGTTGAATTCCTCGGCCAGATCTGCCAGATTATCAAAAATTTCCAGTGCCAGTTCGTTAACACTCAGCATTATAGAAAACCCCTGCATTATTACAGAGGGTCTGGGAATAGATAATATTTTTCAAATATTGCGTCATGATATTACGTCGTGATACGAGTTCGCCGTCAGGAGAGGTATTCCAGCACCTTTACCGGGTCGTAGCGGAGGGTGATGATCCGTGTCCTGCCCTTGCCCTCGCGGTACTGCAGATTGATGAGGCGCACTGCATCCAGTTTCTTGACGATCTCGTAGAACCGCGTGTACCCGATCGAGAGTGATTCCTTGACGGACTTGTACACATCCCCGGCGTTCATCTCATGCTCTTTCCGGCTCCGCTCTGCGAGCGATTGGAGGATCTGGCGTTCCTCTCCCTTGAGGGTCTTAACCGTATACGCGAGGTGGAGATACCGGGAGATCTCGTATGCCCCGCAGATGTCGTCCCGCTCGATGTTGCGCCGTGCTGCCCGTTCTGCGGAAAGCGTTGCACGCTTGAGGAGGTCAATCCCGACCCGGAGGTCCCCGCTCTTTAAGGTCTGCTCGACCACAAGGTCCAGCAGCTCCTCGGGAAGGACACCGGAGAACAGGCCATGCATCACGCGGGCCTTCATGATCTCCCGCACTTCCGCATCGCCATAGGGAGGGAAGTAGATCTCGGTGGGCCGGAAGACCGATGCGACCCGGGCGTCCACGGCACGGGTGAGGTCTACGTCCATATCGCTGATGATGACAATCACCCCGATCCGGGTGCCCTCATACGTCTCATGCGAGCGCAGCAGCGTGTAGAGCACTTTGTTGATCTCGTTCTCGTAGAGGAGGTAATTCGCATCGTCGAGCGCGACAAGCAGGACGATCTCCTCCTTTTTCAGGTGACGGGCGACCGCATCGAAGACCTGCTTGAACGATGTGCCGGAGGAGGGGGGCAGGTGGCCGACGAGTTTCTTGTAGATCTGGGAGATAATGGCAAACTTGGTATTGTCAATCTGGCAGTTAATGTAGACCGGCACGAGCTTCTTGGTGGTCTCCTCTATCTCCTGGAAGAGCTTCCGGATGCTCGTGGTCTTTCCTGTGCCGGGCAGGCCCTTGCAGACGCTGTTCATCGGCCTGCCGCCGCGGAGCCCGGGATTGATCTGGAACGCCAGCTCCCGCATCTGGTCGTCCCGGAACTCGAACTGCTCAGGAACGTAATCGATCTCCAGCACCTCGGGATCCCTGAACAGCGTCTCGTCCCACATCAGCAGGTTCTTTTTCATCTCACTACACCTCTACGCGATCGGTATTAACTGCATTGATTAACAGTCCCCGGAAGGATAGGAGTTCTTTACAAAAAGCGTTTTGTGGTGCGGACAAACTTATATCGCCCAACACACGAAACAAAAAACGAGCCTGAGTGCGGCAGATGATGAAAGTTACCCCCACTGATCAATGATGACGCATGGGATCTGATGCCGCACTGCTCATGAAAAGAGGAAGTCGAGGAACCCGACCGCGTTTTTCATCCCCAGGCTTCCCGACCGTGCCGCCTTCTCCGAGAACTCTGACGTCCCGTCCTTTCCTTTGCCACGGACAACGAACGGCACCGGGTCGCGGGTATGGGTCTTGGCGCGGATCGGTGTCGGGTGGTCGGGCAGCACCACCAGCACGCCGTCGAACCCGTCATGGATCATGCCGACGACTCCGTCGACACTCTCGATCGCTTTTACCTTCTCCTCAATACTCCCGAGGTGCCCCGCCTCGTCCGGCGCTTCGATGTGGAGGTAAACAAAGTCGAGATGTTTGATCGCCTCAAGGGCATACTTCCCCTTGGCTTCATAGTCAGTGTCAAGATAGCCGGTGGCACCCGGTACCGTGATAACTTCCATCCCCGCACAGCGGGCAATGCCTTTGAGGAGATCCACCGCAGAGATGATCCCACCCTTTTTCCCGTACTTCTTCTCAAACAACGGGAACGCAGGTTTGCACCCCCCGCTCCACGGCCAGATCTGGGTCGCCGGGCGTTTACCTGCGGCAACCCGGGCACGGTTCACCGGGTGATTGTCGAACACGGTGCGGCTCTTCTCCATGCACTGCAGAAGCAGCTCCGCATCCTTGCCTTTCGGGAGGTACGGGGCGATCCCCTGCCCTACGATGTCGTGCGGGGGAGTGGACGTGGCCCCCTCTCCTCCATGGATGATCAGGAGGTTCCGGTAACTGACACCCGCCCGGACCAGAACATCGGGGATTTCGGGCTGGAGCGAGGTAAAGAGCTCCTTTCCCTCCGCACTGGAGATGTGACCGCCTGAGAAGTCCGCCATGGTGTGATTCTCAACGGTCACGAGGTTGCAGCGGTACGCGACATCATCAGGGGCAAGGTCGATCCCCATGCTCATCGCCTCAAGCGGGCCCCTGCCGGTATAGTATTTTTCCGGTGCATAGCCGAGAACCGCCATGTTCGCGATATCGCTGCCGGCCTCGTAACCGTCGGGGATGGTCCTGAGCATCCCACAGGCACCCTCCCGTGCCATCCGGTCCATATTCGGGGTTCGTGCATATTCAAGGGGAGTCTTCCCGCCCAGCTTCGCAAGCGGCTCGTCCGCCATGCCATCACCGAGAACGACAATGTATTTCATGAAAAGCCTCACCGTTCAGTAAGCAGGTCCTTAACCGCGATCCGGACGCTCTCGCGTGACCCGGTCTGCGGCTTCCACCGGAGCCCCTTGATCTTCTCAATGGAGAGCTGCATCTTCGGCACATCGCCCACCCAGCCCCGCTCGCCACCGGTAAACCGGAACTTCGTATCGGGCAGGTGCATCTCCCCTGTCACGATCTCTGCAATGCTCTTTACATCGATCCAGTCTTCGGAACCGATATTGAATGTGTTGACCTTCCCCCTGGCCTTCCCGGTCGCGTAAAGCATCGCCGCGATGCACTCATGCACCTCGATATAGGACTTGGTCTGTTTTCCATCACCGAGGATCTCAAGCTCTTTCGGGTTCTCCTCCAGCTTCCGGATGAAATCGGTGATCACACCGTGGCCGCTTCGCGACCCGATGATATTGGCGAACCGGAATATCCACGCCTTCATGCCAAACGAGTGGCAGTATGCGGAGATCAGCGCCTCGCAGGCGAGCTTGCTCGCACCATAGACCGAGATCGGTTCGAGCGGGGTATAGTCCTCGGGTGTCGGTATGACGGTGGCATCGCCATAAACTGTGGATGTGGAGGTGAAGACCAGTTCAGGAACATCGTGGAGGCGCATCGCTTCGAGCACCCGGTACGTGGCCATGATATTGTTCTGCATGGTCGGGTCGGGGTTGACCGCGCTCTGCCGCACATCGGGATCCGCCGCGAGGTGGAAGAGCCGGTCTGCACCATCAATGTGTTCCTGCCAGCCATCTTCAAGCAGGTCCATCTGGACGAACCTGACATTGTTATCATCGATATGCCGGGCAATCGTCTCCCTCTTACCGGCACAGAGCGAGTCGATCACAAGGACCTCGTTGCCCTGCGCCACGAGCGTGTCCACAAGATGCGAGCCAATGAACCCGGCTCCGCCTGTCACCAGATCAAACATCAATACCTATTATGTTACCCATGCTATAGGATTACTGCTATGTTCATAGGGATCGATCACGGCACGACTGCTATGCGGTTTGCCGGGGAAGCCCGCGAGTTCAAGCTGTCGCGGGAAGCCGCAAAGGGCTTCCGTATCGCCGATCTCGCCCGCATTTGTCCTGTCGATGAGATTGAGGGCATCGCGGTATGCTATTCGATGGGCGACAACTTCTCTAAAATCACCTGCATAGGAAAAGTGCAAAACCGGGGCCTCGTCAGCCGCGAGGGGGCGGGGAAGCATATCGGCGGTGGGACACGGGTCTTTGACGAGGTGGCAGCAAGCGGCATCCCCGCCATCGCGATCCCGGGGCTCCACCGCGGATCCCCGACCGACCCGCGGTTCAAAGCCTATTCCCACCAGACCAGTCCCGAGAAGATTGGCATTGTCTACGAGATCTGCCATGATCTCGGGGATGATGTGATCGTATCCGATATCAGCTCCAACACCGTCACCCTGCTCATCTCCGGGGGAAAACTGGTCGGCGCTTTTGATGCCTGCATCTTTGCCCCGGGCATGCTCCACGGTGCCTTGGATGTCGATGCGATCCGTAAAATCGATGAAGGAATCTGCACCGCAAACGAGGCATTCCAGCACGCGGGCGTGAACTTCTCCGTCACTGAACCCGAGCGCATGCGCACAGTCGCCATGTTTGCCGCCATGGAATGCGCAGCGATGAGGCTTCTGAACCCCCGCGCTGTGGTGGCGCTGGCTGGCAGCCTTGCACCTGTCGTTGCACCGGAAGTCACTGCCATTCTGGGCTCAAATGTGGCAGTATACGATGAATGGTGCGCTTCGCGCGGTTGTGCAAGAATTGCGCGGGACGTTTTTTCCGGGAGTCAGGAGATCCTTGGACTCGGTGTGGATCTCTAGATTTATATTGATTTATCATGTAAGATTATTAGGGATTTTTCTTGAGAGAACTACGCATCCACGGCAGGGGTGGCCAGGGGTCTGTCACCGCTGCCGAACTCATTGCCGTCGCCGCGTTTGAAGGCGGCGTCTACGCCCAGGCCTTCCCGGCATTCGGTGTCGAGCGGCGCGGTGCCCCGGTCCAAGCCTTTGTCCGGTTCGATAACAAAAAGATCCGGCTCCGCAGCCAGGTGTACGAACCCGATTACATCATAGTTCAGGACAGCACGCTGATCAAGGACGTTAACGTCTTTCAGGGCGTCAAACCCGGAGGAATCGTAATCGTCAACACAGAGAAGAAGCCGGACTATAAAATACCGGAAGGTGTGAAACTGATCACGATTGACGCGACGTCTATCGCTCTCAAGGTACTCGGGCTGCCGATCACCAACACGACCCTGATGGGTGCGTTTGCGGCAGCGTCTGGTGAAATCCAGTTTGCAGCACTGGAGAACGCACTTAACCACCGGTTCCCGGGTGAACTGGCAACGAAGAATATTGCTGCGGCAAAGACCGCGTTCGATACCGTCAATGGGGCAGCATAATGGCGCTTACTGTTGGCTGCCGCGCCCGTCCGGGAAAGTCGCGGGACAACAAAACCGGTTCGTGGCGGGTCTTTAAGCCTATCTTCGACCACGAGAAGTGCTCGAAGTGCGGGATGTGCCAGACCCTCTGTCCCGAGGGCTGCATCCACGAAGATGCGGAGGGCACATTTATTCCTGATTATGCCTACTGCAAGGGATGCGGGATCTGTGCCGAAGAGTGTCCGAAGGAAGCAATTGCCATGAAACAGGAGGAGAAGTAGATGATGGAGATAACAGAGGGATCACACGCGGTCGCAGAGGCAGTCCGGCTCTGCCGCCCGCAGGTGGTCTCCGCCTACCCGATCACCCCCCAGACCCATATTGTCGAAGCGCTGGCGGATTTTGTTGCCAACGGTACACTCGATGCAGAATACATCAATGTCGAGAACGAATTCTCCGCACTCTCAGCCTGTGTTGGTGCCAGCGCGGCAGGCTCACGCACCTACTCCGCCACGACATCGCAGGGGCTCGCCCTCATGTTCGAGGTCTGCTTCAACGCGGCCGGCATGCGCCTGCCGATCGTCATGTCCATCGCGAACCGTGCCCTAGGCGCCCCGCTCTCGATCTGGAACGATATGCAGGATTCCATCTCGCTCCGTGACGCAGGATGGCTCCAGTTCTATGCAGAGGACAACCAGGAGGCCACGGATCTCCACTACATCGCGTACCGCGTTTCCGAGGATTACAAAGTCCTCCTTCCCTCGTTTGTCTGCTTCGACGGTTTCATCCTCTCCCATACCTACGAGCCGGTCGACATGCTGACGCAGGCAGACGTGGACAGGTACCTGCCAAAGTTCTCACCACCGGAACGGCTTGATGCAGCCGACCCGATCAGCTTCGGCATGTATGCAACACCCGAATACTACCTTGAGTTCCGGTACGAGCACGACAAGGCCCTCAAGGGGGCACGGGATGTCATCGCAAAAGCTGGAAAAGAGTTCGCAACACTTTTCGGCAGGGACTACAGTGCGATGGTGGAGGGGTATCAACTAAACGATGCCGAGACGGTCATCGTTGCGATGGGTTCGCTCTGCGGCACGATCAAGGATGCGATCGACGAGATGCGGGCCGACGGGAAGAAAGTCGGGCTCCTGAAGATCCGCGTCTTCCGCCCGTTCCCATCGGAAGATGTAGCGAAATTCATCAAGGCAGCACAACAGGTACAGCGCATCGCCGTACTGGACAAGAACATCTCGCTCGGTGCGAAAGGGGCAACGGCCCTCGAAGTGAAGGATGCCCTCTACGGCTCCGCCGTTCCCATATGGAACTATATCCTCGGGTTAGGGGGGCGTGACGTGAGAAAGAAGGACATAAAGGATATCGTTGCACTTGCAGAGAAGGGGCAGGGCGACCAGTTCTACGGACTGAGGAAGGAGGTGCTCTGATCATGGCTGAGAAATGCAAGACCTGCGAGCTCTTCGATTCCGGCCACCGCGCCTGCGGAGGGTGCGGAGCGGCACTCGCTGCACGCCTCGTAACGAAAGCTGCCGGGACGGAGACTATCGTTGTCTCTTCGACTGGTTGCATGGAAGTTTTCTCCACACCCTATCCAGAGACTGCGTGGAAGGTCCCGTGGATCCACTCGCTTTTCGAAAACGCCTCTGCTGTCGCATCGGGCATCGAGGCTGCGCTGAAAAAACAGGGACGCAAGGAGAAGATCGTCATCATGGCCGGTGACGGGGCAACCTTCGATATCGGGATGGTCTGTATCAGCGGCGCATTCGAACGCGGCCACGACTTCACGTACATCTGCTACGACAACGAGGCTTACATGAACACCGGCATCCAGAGGTCCGGTGCCACGCCCTACGATGCCAGCACCACCACGAGCCCCGCGGGTTCGCACTCGTTTGGCAACAAGCGGCCCAAGAAGGACATGCCGGCAATCCTTGCCGCACACGGGGCTCCCTATGTGGCAACCGCGTCCATTGCCTACCCGGCCGATCTCATGCAGAAAGTCGAGAAGGCGATGGGCACGCCAGGGCCGTGCTACGTACAGGTCCATGCACCGTGCTGCACGGGATGGGGCTTCGAAGGCGACCAGACTATCGCCATCGCAAAGCTCGCCATCGAGACCGGCCTGTGGCCGAATTTCGAGATGGTCGACGGCAAGGTTACCAAGGTCAAGAAGGTTGTCAGGAAGCCGGTCACGGAGTACCTCAAGACCCAGAAGCGGTTCCGCCACCTCTTCAAGCCAAAGCAGCAGGACGCCGAGATTGCCGCTATCCAGGCAATCGCTGACCGGAATGCAGAAAAATATGGTCTCGACATCAAGCTCAAGAAAGAGTGACAGGTTTTTCGAAATATTTTTCTTTTTTTAGGTTCTCATCCAGCGATAGTGGCCTTAATAAAAAAAGGGCCGGAAATCAGCAATGTTATTAATCCCAAGGTCGACATTAGTAAGTTACCGGGCTCGTGGTCTAGTCGGTTATGACGTCGCCCTTACACGGCGGAGGTCGCCGGTTCGAATCCGGCCGGGCCCATCTTCTTATCAATTAAAAAATGTTAATTTTTGGTGATCTCGACCAGCGTGATCTTCAGGGTCAGGTTCTGGCCTGCCAGGTCAGAATTCCCATCCCACGTGACGGTGGTGGGTGTGATATTGATGATTTTTACATGCGCTACCGCATTATCGGACTTTCGTATTATCTGGTAAGGCTGTCCCACAACAAACGTTGTATTCGGCGGCAGCGAAGATAGGCTGACGGTCTGAACAAGCGAGGGCTGGTAGACGCCGAAGGCCTTCTCCGGGGGCAGTATCACTGTTTTGGTCTGATTCTGCTGCATGCCGATTACAGCATCCGGCAGGCCATAGGGGATGGTTGCTGTCTTCCCGATCGTAAACACAAAGGGTGTTGAACCCAGGTTGGATTCTACAACGGTACCATTATCGAGAGTCCCGGTATAATAAATCGCAACAGTATCACCTGTTTTTGCATAAAACGGATTGAAAAAATAAAATGCGATCGCTGTGGCAACGACCAATATAACAACGATGCCGATCGCGTATTGTTTCATCTTTTTTTTACGTGCAGCAACGGCCTCTTTGCCCTTCACCTTCTCTGATTGCTTCATAGTGTTCTTCTGTACCTTGATCTCACAACCATTATACAATTGTCTTTGCTCTCTGAATCCCGGCTGCATTCTCGAAAGGAGCGGGATGAACACAATTCTTTAGGGAAGTAGGGAGACCGCTACTATCACGATTGCACGGTATTTATACCCCAAGAACGAATGTAGTGGTGTTCATTATGCCTGATGAAGTGAGAGTCGCAGACGTGCAGGGAAGGAAGGTCCAGTGGGATCCTGCGCAGATGCGCAAAATCCAGGAGCATCCCTGTTTTTCAGAAAAGGCCTGCCATAATTTCGGGAGGTGCCATATCCCGGTCGCGCCAAAGTGCAACATCCAGTGCAACTACTGCATCCGGGACTTTGACTGCGTCAACGAGAGCCGGCCCGGGGTTACGACACGGATTCTCAACCCCGACGAGGCGATGGACATGGTCAAAAAAGTGGTGGACAAGTACAACTACATCAAGGTCGTTGGTATTGCAGGGCCCGGGGACCCGCTCGCAAACGAGGAGACCTTTGAGACGCTCCGCCGGCTCCACGAACAGTACCCGAATGTCATCAAGTGCATCAGCACCAACGGTCTCCTGCTTCCCGACAAGATCGATCTTTTACAAAAATATGATGTCGGCAATATCACGGTGACGCTCAATGCGATAGACCCGGCAATCGGCGCGAAGATCTACCAGTTCGTCGACTACAAGGGCAAGCGATACGAAGGGATTGAAGGTGCAACACTCCTCCTCTCGCAGCAGATGAAAGGCATCGAGGAAGCGGTCAAGCGCAATATGATTGTCAAGATCAACACCGTCTACATCCCCGGGATCAACGAGGACCATATCCCCGCGATCGCAAAGAAAGTCGGCGAGATGGGGGTCTATACGTTCAACCTGATCCCGCTCATCGCCCAGTACAAGTTTGCGAATATCACCCCGCCAACTCCGGAAATGAAACGGAAGATGCAGGACGAGTGCGGGAAATACGTCAAGCAGATGCGGCACTGCCA
Organism: Methanoregula sp.; assembly: GCF_049510175.1. GTDB lineage: Archaea > Halobacteriota > Methanomicrobia > Methanomicrobiales > Methanospirillaceae > Methanoregula. Next base: position 160,035 of record NZ_JBEKZF010000002.1, on the reverse strand, counting down.
GCGCTGCCGTGCCGATGCGATCGGCAAGCTCGGCCACGATGTCCAGTCGTGCATGTACGAGAACAAGTAACCCCTTTTTCAGATCGGCAGCGATCCCTTCCCTACGGCATCCGCTGGTAGTTCAATAAGGCAGATGCCCGTAAGGTTGCCCGCACCCGGACGGGCAGTGCATGCATCCACGCAGAACGTGCCGCTCAGGAACGTCATAGGGGCCGGAGTCAAAAAAATATCAGATCCTGATACCAGCAAGCGATCCCGTCGCCAATTCCTGGGAACGACCAGTGCTGATGATCGCGTTCATCTCGTTGATAACCGGCTGAAGTTCTGTCGGGACAGCAGTATCCTCGGTTATCACGCTCTTGGTATGGTACGTGATGCTGTAACGCATGAAATCCGCGCCGCCATGACGGGAGGTGTAATTCCCCTGCAGCGTATCAAATTCTGCCTGTTCGAACAGCCGGTTTATCCTGGCGAGCTCGGTCTGGTTGACCAGCATCTCACGGTTGACCGCCCTCGTAGAGATCACTGCTGCCCCATTATCAAAAATAACAAGGCGATCATCGACTCCCGCAATGCCTCCGGTACGGTGATAGTCAAGCAACACCACAGGGGGAATAGGACTGCCAGTCACAGGTGTCCTGGCACCGAGACATCCCGATGCCATGACTGCCAAGATGAGGAAGACCAGAAATGACGTTATCCATTTCCTGATAGGCATCACTCCGTTGCAGTAGCGGGTTCCGGAACGATCCCGGTCAGATCTGCAGGACATCCGCCTTTGCCGGTTTCCCCGCGGCTTTCCGTTCCGGAAGAACCTCTTCAAGCGCAGCAACAAGGCTGTCGACTTTTTCGTTGTTGAACGTAGCCCGGAACGCGGCAATCTCGGCAGAGTTCATGATCATGATACCTTTCTTCTTCATCGGAAGTCCGTTGGCCCCAATAGGGTTGATATCGATGGCAAGGGATGCGGCACGGTTCTTTGTCGCAGGGAGCCGGATAATGGAGACGCCCTTTACTGACGTATGTTTGCGTTCCCAGTCCTGCCCTTCTTCGATGAATGTTTTGAGGGTTTCTGTTAATTCCATGACAAGAACTATTGATTTATATATTAAAATGCTATTCGTTCCGAAGCGAAAGTAATCGAACGGTTTTTTTATTACCGCGGTCTGTCACTCTTTTTCTTATGCCAGTACCGGTGAGTTAAAACACGCTTGAATCCTAACTGAATATACGCGCTGCTTCAGCCGGGTGTCATCCTATGCCAGTCATTACTCTTCCTCCGGACCAGCCGTTCTCACTGGACCAGACGCTCGGATGCGGACAGGTATTCCGATGGGACCAGACTCCCGATGGCACATGGTGGGGTGTCGTGGGCAGTCACGTGATCCGAATACAACAGGAGGGACGGGAACTCACATTTGAAGGCGCTCCGAAACAATTCATCCGGGAATATTTTTCCCTTGACATAGATCTCGGGCCGGTCCTCTCTTCCATTGACTGCAACCCCTTCATCCACGCGGCGATCGGGAACTGCCATGGGCTCCGGCTGATCCGTCAGCCGAAATGGGAGTGCCTCGTTTCCTATACCATCGCAACCAACTCCAACATTCCGACGATCCGTCGCAGGATCGCCGCGGTCGCAGAGCGGTTTGGCCATAAGATCACATTTAAAGGCAGGGTGTTTCACTCGTTTCCGAACCCGGATTCGATCTCATGCGAAGGCCAGGACGCCCTCGCCTGCTGCAAGCTGGGATACCGTGAGCCTTATGTATTCAGGACCGCGTGTGCCATACCTGATCAGGAGGTCTGGGAAGACACCATGAAGGCCCTGCCATATAACGAAGCAAGACGGGAACTCATGGAACTCCCGGGTATCGGCCCCAAGGCTGCTGACTGCATCCTCCTCTTCGCATTCCAGAAGTACGAGGCCTTCCCGGTGGACGTATGGATACGGCGCATCATGCAACAGCACTACCTACCGGAACTCAGCACAGGGACACCCCTTACTGGAAAGGAATACGATGCAATCCGCCGGTTCGCCCTGAAGCACTTTGGGGAATATTGCGGCTATGCACAGGAATACCTGTACGCGGCGAGAGAAGGATAAAAAAGAGAGGGCGCGCCGGGAGTTTTTATGTCCCGATATCCCAGCTGCATCTGTATTTCTTCTGCTCCAGACTGAGCGCATCAATCGAAAGACCGAGTGAGGAGAGCTTGAGGTTAGCCACCTGAATGTCGATTTCCTGCGGGACCTCATACACGCCGCCCTTCATCTTTTTGCCGTTCTTCGCGATGTGGAGGGCGCAGAGCGACTGGAGGGCGAAACTCAGGTCCATCACTTCGATCGGATGTCCCATACCCTTGGGGGTCGCGAGGTTGACGAGCCGGCCCTCGGCAAGGACATGGATTGCCTTTCCTTTGAGCATGAACGTCTCGATGCCATCGCGCTGGATGGTCTTGTCGGCGTTCTTGTGGAGCCATCCAATGTCGATCTCAACATTGAAGTGGCCGGCGTTTGCAAGGATCGCACCGTTTTTCAGTTTCCTGAAGTGTTTTGCGGCAATGACTGCCACGTTGCCGGTCGTGGTGACGAAGATGTCGCCGATGGCAGCAGCCTCGTCCATGGACATGACCATGAACCCGTCCATGTGCGCTTCAAGGGCACGCCTCGGGTCGATCTCGGTAACAACGACTTTTGCTCCGAGACCATGGGCCTTCTTTGCAAGTCCGCGGCCACAGTAGCCATAACCAGCGACAACGAAGTATTTCCCGGCGATCAGGGTATTAGTCGTAATCATGATTGAGGTGAGGGCACTCTCCCCGGTCCCGTGGACATTGTCGAAGAACCGCTTCATGGGGGTGTCATTCACCGCAATGACCGGGAACTCAAGCTTCTTGTCCGCTGCCATGGCGCGGAGGCGGTGGATACCGGTTGTTGTTTCCTCGCAGCCGCCGATGACCTTTTTGAGGAGGTCGCGCCGCTTGGTATGGATGTAGTGGATGAGGTCCATACCGTCGTCGATGGTGATGACGGGTTTTGCATCGAGGACGCTGTTGATAGCAGCGTAATATTCCTCAGTCGTGCAGGCACGCTTCGCATAGCAGTGGACATTCTTCACATGGTTGAGCGCCTCTGCCACATCATCCTGCGTGGAGAGCGGGTTGCACCCGGTGATATGCACTTCGGCACCACCGGAAGCGAGGGTGGAGACAAGGTTTGCCGTCTTTGCCTCAACATGGAGGGCCATGCCAATCGTCATGCCGGCAAATGGTTTCTCCTTCACAAACTGTTTCCTGATAGCAGCAAGCACCGGCATATACTGCGCAGCCCATTCGATCTTCAGCTTTCCTGAACTCATGAACATCCTCGTAACATGGGAGAACTGGAAACCAGCGCTCCCGGATACTGACTACCCTATGAATAGGCACGCCAAGTTACATAAAAACTCCGTGAACGGCAGCCGTATGGGAAATGTAATAGTATCCGCCGCCCAAGCTGTATCCAATGGTGCTGACGCGACGGATCATCCCCTGCCTCGATCTCAAGGACGGCAGGGTGGTGAAGGGTACAAACTTCCTCGGGCTCCGCGATGCCGGGGACCCGGTGGAACTTGCCGAGCGGTACAACGAGCAGGGCGCAGACGAGGTGGTGTTTCTCGATATCACTGCTTCCAAGGAGAAGCGGGGCATTATCGTGGAACTGATCAAGCGGGCCGCTGACCAGCTCTTCCTTCCACTCACGGTCGGCGGAGGACTCCGGTCCCTTGATGATATCCAGCAGATCCTCCGTGCCGGCGCGGACAAGGTGAGCGTCAACACGAGTGCAGTCCATGACCCCGCCCTGATCACCCGCGGGGCCGGGGCGTTCGGCACGCAGTGCATCGTGGTCGCAATGGACGTGCGCCGGAATTTTTTCCCCAATGAGAAGGCCATCCCCGTTCATCTTGACGACGGGAGGACGTGCTGGTACGAGGTCGTCATCTATGGAGGGAGCAAACCGACCGGCATCGATGCAGTCGCATGGGCACAGGAAGCAGAGGAGCGGGGGGCCGGGGAGATCCTGCTCACCAGCATGGAGACCGACGGGACCAAGAACGGGTTTGACATCGCGATCACCTCAGCTATCTCTGATGCCGCAGGGATCCCGGTCATCGCAAGCGGGGGCGTCGGGACCCTCGAACATTTCTACGAAGGCTTCACCCGGGGAAAGGCAGATGCCTGCCTTGCGGCAAGCGTCTTCCACTACGGCGAGTTCACGGTAAAGGAGGTAAAAGAGTACCTCAGAGGACGGGATATCCCGGTACGGCTCTGAGGTCGAGCTCAAACGCAACCACGGGGTGCTCGAGCTCAAACGCGTTCAGCACGGCAGGATGGATCTCGCCAAAGACCCCGACTTTTTTATTGCCGACAAGAATATCCGCCCGCCTGCCTTCGATAAATGCGGGATCTTCGGATTCCTTCACGGTACAGGCAATGGACAGCTCGTGCAGCATTGCATCGGCACAGGCATACGCCTCTGAGAAATCTGCATCCGGGTGCGTGCTGACACCGGCTGCCTGCTGGTGGGTGACGCAGCTCTCGACCACGTCGCCGACAGAAAATAGGCGCTGGGGGAGTTCGCGGTGCCGGTTCAGGGTGAGAAATTCGAGGAGCAGGGGGAGGAGCTCGGTCCTGACCACGGTATTTTCAATACTGATCGGGTGGAGGACGTGGAGGACGCCCTTCTTCTCCTCACGCTGCATCTTCTTGTAGAGCACGTCCTCGTTTGTCAGCGTGAACGGCATCACTTCGAGGTAGCCGAGACCACAGAAGCACTCCCGTGCGATCATCGCAAAACTCTGCACCGGATGAGGCTTCCCGACCGTGAAGGTCGACGGGGGCAGGGCCTGGAGGTTCTCGTACCCGTACGCAATCGCGACATCCTCAAAGATGTCCCAGTCGTGCATGATATCGGCACGGTAGCACGGGACCTGCACCCTGACCTTTTCGGCACCCTCCGGCCGCGCACCGAACCGCATCTTTTCGAGGAGCGTTGCCATCGACTGCGCGGTGAGGTCAATGCCCAGCAGCCGGGAGCATTCCTTGACGCTGACGACCCGCTCGGCAGGTGCCAGCGTGGGGGTCTGGGAGCCGTTGATCTCCACGCTTTCGATAGTCGCCCCGGCTTCCGCCATCGCCGTGCAGATGATGTTCACGGCTACACCCACGGCCTTCCGGTCGGTGCCGGTCGTATCGAGGAGGATGTTCTTCGTATCGATCGTCACCCGCGTCCGTTCTCCGTTGATGATCGGGGGGAACGAGAGGACGTGGTCATCGTCGTCCACGATGAGCGGGAAGAGAGGGAAGTCTTTTACAATCTTCGCGTAATCCCTCCCCTTCGGGTGCTTCTCGAGGATCTCATCCATCGTCATCTTCTCGGTGAAGTCGAGGGGGATGAATCCCCGGCTGCGACGCGAGGCGATGTAGTGGAACGGGGGGTTGACCGTGTCGAGATCATGGATACCGATCGCCACCTTGCTCCTGCCCCGGCCGACCGCCCAGTGCAGGGACTCCTGCAGGGACATGATGCTCTGGATCGACTCGTCATCGAACGATACCCCGCGGATCACCGCTGCCCCGAGAACCGGCCGGATATCGGCAAGGGCGGGGTCGACGGTGAATCTGATCCCTGACGGCTTGACCGGGTACACCGGAAGCCCGGTCTCGATACCAAGGAATCCACGCATCGCCCGAGCCACGCCCTCGGGTGAGAAGAGGTCGGGCCGGTCCGGGAAGAACTCCACGTCTGCGTGGTCCTCCTCGGTCCGCTCGATATCGGAGCCGATGAGGGCGATCTTATCAAGGATTGCCTTCCGGTCTGTCCGGGTCAGGCGCTCGAGGTACCGGTAGGGAAGCGAGATGACCGCCATCAGGCACCTCCCTGGATCTTACGGTACGCCGGGGTTTCCCGCAGGAACGCGACATCGCTGCGGTGAAGGTGCCGCAGATCTTTCAGGCCCAGCCGGAGCATTGCAATCCGGCTCACGCCAAGTCCCCACGCGAGGACCGGGTACTGGATGCCGAAGGGTGCGGTGACCTCCTCGCGGAAGACACCCGCACCGCCCATCTCGATCCAGCCGATGCCTTCGACATACACTTCGGCATCGAGGCTGGGCTCGGTGTAGGGGTAATAGGACGGCTTGAACCGTACGCCCTCAAAGCCCATGCGGTGGTAGAACTCGCGGAGGATCCCGAGCAGGTTGCCGAAGTGGACATCCTCGTCCATCACGATCCCCTCGAGCTGCTCAAACTCTGCAAGGTGGGTCGTGTCGATCGTCTCGCGCCGGTAGACCCTGCCGATGCAGAAGGCCTTGACAGGAGGGTTCGGGTTCGCTGCGAGATACTGGATGGAGAGGCTTGTCGTGTGTGTGCGCAGGACACACTGCTCGGCCTTCGCCTCCTTCCATGTGCCGCCCCAGCCGGTCGAGGATGTCTCCCCGCCGGACTCGTGCATCGCCTTCACGCGCTCGTACCCCTTCGGGAGGGGGAGTGTCTCGCCGAGGTAAAAGGTGTCCTGCATCTCGCGGGCCGGGTGGTCCTGCGGCTGGAAGAGGGCATCGAAGTTCCAGTAGGCCTGTTGGACGATGCTGCCGTAAAGTTCGGTGAACCCCATGTCGAGAAGGATCTCCCGCATCTCATCGATGATCCGCTGGTACGGGTGGATCTTGCCGGGATACGCCTTCTTCGGGAGCTTGGAGACATCATACTTCCGCAGGTTTGCAGTCTTCCATGCACCGGAGAGGATCTGGTCGCGGGTCAGCGTGCCGGTCTCTTCCCGCAGGTCAAGGCCCTGTCCCGCAAGTGAGAGCCCTGCCGGGGTTGCCGAAATAACATACTTCACCGATTCGGATTCCCGCAGGATCCCGCGTTTGATCAGTTCCTTTGTCTTCGGGTCAGCGGAAGACGGTTTTTTGAGGGCGGCTTCATCCGCATCGGTTGAGGCGCCCGGTGTTTTTGCCACAGAGGTTCCCTCAACCTTCACGAGCCCCTTCTTGCGCAGCTGGCCAAAGCCGATCCTGAACGCCTCATGTTTCTGGAGATCGGCAAGCTGCGTTCCCGGCAGGAGGAAACGGAGGAGCTGGGTCTCAGGGAGGCCGTTTTTCGCGTAGGTTTTTCCTTCATCCGTATACACGAACTCCTTTACCACAATGCGTTCAACGCCAGCAAGTCCCTTGTCCCCGGCTAGGTGTGCCCACTGCACGACCGCTTCCGGGGTCGCACCCATGACGGAGGCGAGGTGCTCCGCATCTGCCTTGTGTTCCTTCTCGAGCGTTGCCAGCAACCGTTTCTCGTTCTGCGTCAGTTCCGCCATGTCACACCTTGATCCTGTCTGCTGCCGCGTTCATCTTCTCCCTGAAATCGTGCAGGAATGCAACTACCCGCTCAGCGGTCTCCTTCTTGCACTGGCCGCATGTGATCTCCCCCGCCGTGCATTTTCTCCGGATCTCCGCAAGTTCCGCATCGTCTGTCACCATGTGGAAGAGGTTGAGCAGGTAGAGCGAGCACTTGTCCGGCTCGCCGCCGAGGCGTTTCTGCTCCTCAAGGGTCATTCTCCCGCCGGTGATCCCGCTCATCACCTTCTTTCTCACCACAGCCTCGGACTCATAGAAGGAGATGATGCTCTCCGGGATGCTCGAGGACATCTTCCCGCCAGTCAGCCCGGGCATGAAGATATGGTAAGTGGACGAGGGGGTGAAGAATGCAAACCCGCCATGCGCCCGTTCGATCTCGCGGACTTTCCCTTTCACGTCTGCACACTGCACGCCTTTAATGTCGACGTGCCCTTCGTATTTCTTCGCGTGCGGGAACGCCTTCTTCACCGCTTCCATCGCCGCATCAGGGGCATTCTTCGACCGGACGCTGATGTAACCGTCGCGTTCCTCGACCGTGAACATACGCATCTTGTGGGCGATCCCGCGGGTGAGCCGGATGTGCGGGTCCTGGTCAACCCCGACCGGCACCACCGTTGGGGCAGGTTCCCGGTCGATCTGGGGATAAAGGATATCGGCGACCTGCGTGATCACGGCGTCCGCGTGAGCGAGGTCGGTATCGGGACCAAAGCCGTAGATGGCGGTCAGTTCCGAGAAATTGACCTTGGTCGCTGCCTCGAAAGCTAGGTCCTTGAGCCGATTGTTTTTGCTCTGGAAGAAAGTCTCACCTTCAAACCCGAGGGCATAGAGGCAGGCAAGGTACTCCTTCCCGTATTCGTTGCACTTCTCCCACGATAGGCCGCGGACCGCATGGGCCTCGCGGTCGGCGATGGTGATGTAGCCGTTGCCACCCTGCTGCACGTGCCAGACCACCTCCTTCATCACCATCAGGTGGCCGAGGTGCGGGTGGCCGCTCGGCATGAACCCGGTCAGGATATGAAAGGGTGTCCTGTTCCTTATTGCCTGGGCGATGGGACGGTAGTCCCGGTGCCCGACTACGATGCCCCGTCGCATGAAGTAGGGGATCTCCGGGAGTTCTGCCATGACCGGGGCAATGGGGTCGATGCCGAACTCGGCAAAGGTCTTCCCGATATCGAGGGACGGCGTGCTTGACCAAGGGTTGATCTGAGGTTCCTGCATGGTTAGCTCACAGTTTTATCCGTGCGAATTCGACGAACTGGATTCCGGAAGAATGTACGGCGCCAAAGAACATCTTCTTTTTGACGCTGTGCGCCATGCGGACCGACCGCGAGATGACGCTCATGGGAAGGGTAGCCTCCTTCTCCACGGCATGGACCAGCAGGTCGGAGTGGACGTTTTTGCCACAATATACCCGGAAGTGGTGACCGAACTTGTAGCCGGTGCGGGGGGTGAACCCGTGACCGCGGAGTTCGGTATAGACCGTGTGCTTCAGGGTGAGTTCCCGATCGGCCTCGCTTGCCAGGGCAAGGAATTTGTCCGGACTCACGGGCTCGCTGCCTTTTTTCAGGAGGACCGTGCCTTTTCCCATGAGATAGAGGAGCTCCACCGGGGCGAGCATGAGACGTTCCGCATCAAGCCGCTTACCGTAACCGGCCTGCTCGAGCCCGGAGTGGGCCGGCACCCGCACCATGGCGGACTTGCCGGTTAGCATCGCATCAAAACTGGGGAGTTCCGACACATCACTGCAGGCATCCGCCAGCTTCTGGAGCTTGATTTCGTAATACGTAAGCTCCTCCTCGTCATCCACCACCGCAAGGACATACTGCTTCCGCATGTTCCTCGACGTAACCACTTCCTCGATCAGTTTCCCGAAATGGATCGGATCGCGTTCCGAGAGGACCCGCACGAGATAGAGTGACTCTCCGGTACCAGGTTTTTCCCCCCTGCGGAAGACCCGGAAGTCGTGGGGACCGGGCTGGACTACGTACCCCCGTTCCCGCAGGTCGCGGTACACGAGGAAACTGCGCATAAAATTGCGCTGGTCGGCAAATTCGGAAAAGAGAGTATCGAAACTATACCCAGCGACCTCGATCTTCTGGCGGTGGAGGAGATAGAGAGCCTCCTGAGGGGAGAGCCTTATACCCTCTTTCTCCATGCGCCCGTACCCGCTCTGCTCGTACAGGGAGCACCCGTCTTTCCCCAAACGGATCACGGTGCCGTCAAATATTGCCTTCACTGCCGGATCTATTGTTGCTGAAGGATTATAATGGCGCGTGGATACATGGGAAGCGCACCAAACGTGCATGAACGGGCCGGTCTGTATTCCATAGGAAATACAAAAGGGATACCGGGAAATTGCAGAGCAATGCGTTTAAAAGGGGAGATATCGAACCTGTATACTCAGATCGTATCTCATAAGTATGCTTAATTGCACGTCCCTGAGAGTGATTTCATTCCGGGAATATTTGGGTAATACTATAAGATACATCGATTACCCACACCGGAATCATGTAAACAGCCAATAACCAGTGGCGGAAAAATGATGGTGCATCAGATCAGCGACCATGGATGCCGATGCAGGAGCATGCTCAACCTCGCGGGTTTCCTCCCGCGGTCAGCCGCAAACGGCCCCGGCATCCGGGCCGTTGTCTGGGTTCAGGGGTGTCCGATCCGGTGCAGAGGCTGCTTCAACCCGTTATCCTGGTCCTTTTCTCCAATCAATATAGTTCCTGCAGACGAGCTTGCCGGCCGGATCCTCGCAACCTGGGGTGTTGACGGAGTCACCTTCTCCGGCGGGGAGCCCTTTGCACAGGCTGATGCACTCGCATCTGTGGGAGAGTGGGTTCGGGAGGCGGGGCTTACGGTCGTAACATATACGGGATACACGTACGAAGAACTCACCGCACGTGATGATCCTGCCTGGAATCGCCTCCTTGATGTCACAGACCTCCTCATCGCCGGCCCGTATATCGGGACCATGGCATGCAACGACCCATACATCGGTTCTTCGAACCAACAGGTCATAACCCTGACCGGAAGAATCCGCCCGGAGTCCCTGCAAGAAAAGGCACCCGAAGAGATCATTGAATTTTCCATCGCTCCTGACGGTATGGTCACGACCACAGGTTTTCCCAAGGAGACCATGGTTCGTCAGATCGCTGCCCGCTGCCGGGGAGAGTGAGACAATGTCGCATTTCAGCCGTATCAGGACAACCTTCCGGCACCGTGAGGCGCTCATCCAGTGCATGCAGGGGCTGGGTTATACGGTCGAGACCGATACGACCATCACGGGGTACCACGGCCGGCATAACGTGGATATCGCTGTGAAAAAATCCGGAGGATACGGCCTGGGATTCGTGAAGAACCCGGACGGCACGTACGACATGGTAGCAGACTGGTGGGGCGTTTCGGGAAAAGGCGAAAAGAAGATTGCCGAAGAACTGAAACAACAGGCCGAGACCATCCAGAAAGAATACGCAAAAAAAATGGTACTCGAACAGACGGTCGCGGACGGATTTGAACTTGTCTCGGAAACCGAAGAGAACGACGGGACAGTACGGATTGTCGTCAGGAGGTGGAAGTAGGCCATGCAGCTCGCCGAACCCGATTTCTCCCGCAGGCTGAACGTTTCGCTCCGGGCCCGGGTCACCCTGATCGTGGTGATCACACCGGAAGAAGAGAGAGTGGTGTCGCAGATCCGGGAGGTGTGCGAGACCTGGGACCCTCCCCGCCAGTGCATTGCGTGGGACAGCGTTGATGGTTTTTCCGTCATCGCCGGCAATAAAAATTTCCTCAACCAGTCGCGGGACCCCCTCACGGCACTCGACGATATTGTCAAGACCGGTGACGATGCCGTTATTGTCCTCAAGGACTTCCACGAGTTCTGGAACAACCCGCAAGTGAAACGCCGGATCCGCAACTTCTCGCAGCAGTTCCGGTACAACCGTCGGACGATCGTAATCGTGACCCCGACACCCCGGGTACCGGACGAGATCCGCGACGAGGCCGTGATCGTTCACTTCCCTCCTCCGACAGCAGCCGAACTCTCTGCCGACCTCGACACCCTGCTTGCTACGAGCGGCATCACCTGCTCACTGTCGCCCGGAGGCCGGGAAAAGATCATCCAGGCCGCGCTCGGTATGACCCTCAACCAGGCACGCAGGGCATTCTCCAAGGCGATTGTCACCCGCGGCACGCTTGATGACCGGGATATCGATGCAATCATTGCCGACAAGAAGGACATCCTGAGCGCCTCGGACGCGCTGGAGTTTTACAGCTACACCGAGGCTCCGGAGAACGTCGGGGGCCTTGCGGTCCTCAAGGACTGGCTCAGCCTGCGCGAGCGGGCGTTCACGCAGGACGCACGCAACTTCGGACTCCCGGCGCCTAAAGGCATCGCGCTGATCGGCATACCCGGCACAGGCAAGAGCCTGACGGCAAAGATGATCGCTGACCTCTGGCACCTCCCCCTCCTCAGGCTTGATGTGGGGGCACTCTTCGGCAGCCTTGTCGGCGAATCCGAGGAGCGGACGCGGCGCGCCCTCTCGCTTGCCGAGACGATCAGCCCGTGCATTCTCTGGGTGGACGAGATCGAGAAGGCGTTCGCGTTCGGCAGCGGGGATGCCGGCACAAGCCAGCGGGTCTTTGCCCATCTTCTCACATGGATGCAGGACAAGACCTCCCCGTGCTTTGTCGTAGCAACAGCCAATAACATCTCTGCCCTCCCGCCGGAACTGCTGCGGAAGGGCCGCTTCGACGAGATCTTCTTCCTCGACCTGCCCACAATCGAAGAGCGGCGCGAGATCTTCACAGTGCACCTGAAAAAGCGCAAATGCCTCCCTGCAGAGTTCGAACTGGACACCCTCGCAAAGGAGAGCGAGGGCTACGTAGGCGCCGAGATCGAGCAGACGATCATCGATGCAATGTACCGGGCGTTCAGCGAGAACATGCGCCGGGTCACGACCGCTGACATCCTTCTCTGCATGAAGACGCAGGTCCCCCTCTCCGTATCGCAGCGGGAGACCGTTGCCGCACTCCGTGCCTGGCTCGCGGAAGGGCGAGTGCAGTCCGCATCGCGGGCGTCAACCCCCCTTTCAGGGAACGGGAAAACGATCGCGCTGGAGACCTTCGATACCGGGCGCGCGTGAGCCTCGATGAAGATCGTCCCCACATTTCCGGTCATCGGCCCCATGCTCTACCGGCGTTCGGTCAAAGTGATTGCCGGGGATGCGGGGGAAGGGGACGCCCAGGCAGTCCGTACGCTGGCCGGCATAGCCACGACGAGCTCCGATGCATCTGCACGGGCGATCGCGCTCGATGCCCTTCACACCCTTCGATCTCAGGACGCCATCGATGCGTTCTGCAACGAAGTGCTGGCCCTCGGGGACCGGAAGCTTGAAACAATTGCAGTCACTCATGGATATATTCCCTCGGAACCGGGGCTACGGGCACTCTTCCTGTATATCACCGGGCAGGAAGAGACGTTGTGCCGGTTTGATCCAGACGCCCATCATCCAATCCTCGCTTGTGGGTATGCCGCGGCACCGGAAGGGATCAAAGCCAGAACGCTCCGCAGTGCTTCAGACACCCGTATGGGCCGGATTCTCGCGCGTGCACTGATCGGGGCCGATCCGGTCCATAGTGCAGGGACGTGGTCGTATGGCGAGTGGGAGGTTGTGACAGCGAGCCTCACTGTTTCGGACGCATGGGACGTGCTGTGGCTTCTGGTATTTTCCGCACCCCCGTCTCTTGCGGTTGTGGTCCTGAACGACATGAAATCTTCCGGCTGGACTCCGGGTGGCGACGGGAGGCTGGTCTTTGAAGAGCTGGTCCGCGACCTGCCGGAATCATGGGCCTGCCCGGCACCAGAAAAACCCCTGCTCTCCATAGGAAACCATGACAGCCGGAGCCTGCGGCTTGCGTTCTCCCGGGATGGCACGCTCCTTGCCACCGGCAACGGCGACGGGAGAATGGTAATCTGGCAGGTATCATCAGCCCGGCTCCTCGCATCCATTACAACAAATGCCGGATCCATCGGCTTCCTTGCATTCACGCCGGACAACTCGTGCCTGATCTCGGGCGGGAACAACGGAACGCTCAACTGCTCTGCCATTCCTTCAGGAAACAAAATCTGGTCGTACGCGGACAAGAACCACCAGATCTCTTCCATTGCAATGTCCGGTAACGGGGAGGAGATTATTGCCGGGGATGAACGCGGAGGGCTTATCCGTATCGGGTGCCTGACGGGAAAGACTCTTCAGGTTCTGCAGGTGCACCCGTCCCCGGTGACCGCTCTCTCTTCGGCCCCTGAGGGAAAGGCCATCGCACTGGGCCATGCCGACGGGACCATATGCTGCTGTGACGTCGTGACAGGGACGGAGATGTGGACCGTGCCGGGCACCGGTGATGCTATCCGGGCCCTTGCGTTCACGGAACATGCTGACCAGCTGTTCGTGGTCCATGAACGTTCCCTCCCGGTACTCAGAGACGGAAGAAGCGGAGAGCTCGTATGGATATACGCAGGGTACTCCAGTCATCCTGCCTGCCATGCGATATCAGCAGATCGAAGGATAGCCGCAATCGGGGGCGATGATCACATCCTCCGGCTCTGGAACCTGACGGAGAAGAACCCGGCAGCGGAAGTTCCTTTCTACAGCCGCCTGGCGACCTGCTGCGCCATGACTCCTGACGGCACCCTGCTCGCTGCCGGCTGTAACGAGGGAACGGTATATTTTTTCAGCGTTCCCGACGGGAGGAGGATAAAAGAATTCCGGGAATATAAACGGCCGGTCTCTGCCTGTACCGTATCTCCGGACAGCACCCTCCTTGCTACCGCGGGATGGGACGGAACCGTCACGCTCCGGGGCATCCCCTCCGGGGAACTTCTCCGGACCCTCCGGCGCCCGGCCGGGGCCGTAACCGCCCTTGCCCTCACTTCAGGTGCTGGTGGCACCATGATAGTTGCCGGGACTGCGGATGGCACGGCACGGCTCTTCTCGCGGGAGGATGGCTCCCTGGTCCGGTCCATCGATCTGTACACGCCGTCGGTCAGGACCCTCGCGATCAGCCATGACGGGACATATCTTACCTGTGCCGGAAGCGACGCTACCCTCCGTATCTGGGACCTCCCAAAGGGCAGTCTTGTTACCACGTGCGATGGTCTCACAACAACCGTGCGGTGCCTTGCATTCCTTCCGGATGCAACCGCATGTATCTCCGGCGGATGGGAAGGGGTGGCGAGGATCTGGAGCGTGCCTGACGGGAAACCGACAGGGACACTTCCCGGGCACTCCAGCACTCTTACCTGCTGCTGTCTCGATCAGACGGGACAGGTTCTCGTGACCGTTAGTAATGACACAACCGTGCGCATCTGGGAATTGGCAGGGGAGAAGAAGAGCACTGTCATCAGGGATGCCAAAAAAGAGGTGAGTTGCTGTGCAATTTCACGGGACAGTACCCTCCTTGCCACCGCGGGCCCTGACCCTGTGATCCGGCTCTATCATCTGCCCGGAGGTACAGCAGCCGGGACGGTCCCGCAGGTCCCGGGGAAACCCACGGCACTTGCATTCACCGATGACGACCTCGCAATCGTTGCGGGATACGAAACGGGCATCCTTGCGTTCTATTCCGTGTACGGGCGTTCACTGATCCGGACGCTGCCCGCCCATGCAGGAGCAGTCACCGGAATCGTTGCCGTACCCGGTGATGACAGTATCATAACCAGCGGTCTCGACGGGATGATCCGTATCTTCCGGCTCCCCTTCATGCGGCCCCTTTCACAAACAACTCTTGCCGATCTCTATGCTGCACGGGAACAGGAACAGGCGGCCAGCCTGACTGCCGTTGCTGAGCAGTGGAGGTTCCTCCACCGCATGCTTTCCATCCGGTTCCAGAACGAGATCGAACTCTGCCTGGCATTCCGCGATGCCGGGATGTATGATATCCAGATCGTCGGGTGATACTGGTGGACAGGTACGCACATTCCTCCGGGCCGGCCATTCGTCTCAGCGTGGATTTCGGGGCCGGAATACTGGTCGTCGGGATCTCAGAACAGGACGGCTGCGGGTACCGGACCATGGAGTTCCCCGGCTGGTCGCAGGAAATGCCCGGCACAGGAGCCGATGGACCAGTCCATGGCATACCGGTTTTGATCCATTACGATCAGGACGGGAGTCGGACAATCGGCGATGAAGTTGAACGTGCAGGTTGTTCCGATCATCCCTCTACGGCGCGATGGATCCGGAAATACCTGCTGGAGGGAAGCCCGGTGCAGATCCCGGCCGGCACGGACCGACGGATCACGTTCCGCGATACTGCCATGGATTTCCTGGGAACCGTCCTTGCACGCGCTGCACGGGAGTGCCCCGGGAGCCCTGCGGTTGTCTTTGCCATTCCCCCGGATGCGCCCGAATGGTATGCCAGATGGCTCGGGAGCATCGCCCGCGGGGCCGGGATGACGTCGTGGTACACACTCGATGAGCATGCTGCCGCAGCTGCCGGGTACAGGTTGTATGTCGAAGAGGGGAAGGCATTTCTCGTCATCCGTTTTGATGAAACGGGTCTCATTGTGTCCGTTGTCCGGCGGGAGGGATCATCGGTTCATTTCCCTGCCGGGGAGCTGCGGGTGGCAGGACAGGCATGCGATGATACCGGGTGCAGGGCGCTCGATGGCTGGATTGCACAGGATATGCTTGCACGGAACCGCATGAGGTACGCTGGTGCAAAAGCCCGGCAGATACACGAGACGATTATGGGCAGGATCGGGGAGGTGTACGAACAGCTGGCAGCAGCTGACGATGCCGGGCTTGAGGTTGCAGCTCCGCTCACCGGAACAGCCATTTCTGCCAGGATATCCCGGTACGATATCGATCGGATCGTTACGGAACACGGGTTCCCGTCAGTCATAGACCGGACAACCGGCCGTGCACTGGCAGCGGCACGCTCCCGCGGGTGCGGGGAGGAACCGCCCGTCGCCATCCTGATGACCGGGAGGGGGTGTGCGATACCAGCGGTGCAGGAACTGGTTAAAAAGCGGTTTCCAAATGTTCCCGTCCTGTGCGATCGTCCCTTCGACGCTGTTGCCCGCGGAGCTGCGTTGTTCATACCCCGTGAGAACAGGCATGACCGGATCAGGTACGACTATGCGCTCCGGTACTGGGACCCGACAGCCCGCAAGCACCGGTACCGTTTCCTCGTGCGCAGCGGGACCCGGTACCCCAGCGCAGGCCAGGTCGCCCGCATCACCATCAGCGCCGCGTACGACGGGCAGACCCACCTCGGCATTCCCCTGTACGAGATTATCACCGCGGCGGATGCCCATGCACCTGCCTTTGAGCTGGTCTCGGATGCCGCCGGAGGGATCCGGGTGGCCGGACCGCCGGACGATGCCGGTACCGGGAGCAGGCCGGTGCTGGTAAACGAACGGACACCGACGCTGCTGGCCGCCGACCCGCCGGCGTTCAAGGGAGACCCGCGGTTCGAGATGACCTTCACGCTCGATGCAGAAAAACACCTGCGTGTTACGGTACGCGACCTTGTGACCGGGGTCCTCGTAAAAAAGGATGCACCGGTGCACAGGCTGACATAACTGGAGGAGAGGAAATCATGGAAATGCAGGAAATGGAGATCATGATCGACAACGAGGGAAGGATACAGGTTAAAGTGAACGGGGCGCATGGTGCTGACTGCCTTGCACTCACTAAAAACCTTGAGGATGCTGCGGGAGTAGTGGAGGAGCGGATATATTTACCGGCATACTACGAGCAGCCGGTGAGCGAAGAGCAATACACCCGTATCCAGCGATACTAAAAAATTACCGGGCCAGATCCCTCACGGCCTGTATGTTGCCCCGGTCGTCCCGCCGGTCGTCCACGGGGGTCTCACAGATAAGCGGGAGGGCGACAAAGACCCTGTTGTGGAGGATCCGCCGGAAGCCGTCCTCACCGATGAACCCAAGACCGATGTGCTCGTGCCGGTCAAGGCCGCTGCCCCGGTCGCCCTTGGTATCGTTCAGATGGATGACCCGGAGGTTCGAAAGGCCGACCTGCTCATCAAGCTGCCCGAGCGTTTCAGCGATCCCCTCCTCGGTCCGTAATTCATAGCCCGCCGCGAACGCGTGGCAGGTGTCGAAGCAGATGCCGATCCGCTTCTTCTCTTCGATCCCGTCCATGATCCCCCGGATGTGCTCGAAACTGCTCCCCACGCTGTTCTTCTCCCCTGCGGTATTTTCAAGGATCAGCTGCACGGCATTCTCCGATGTGCCGAGCGCCGTATTGATCGCCGTGATCACCCGCGCCCTTCCCCCCGCAATCCCGTCGCCAAGATGGTGGCCGAGATGGGTCACAAGATAGGGGATCCCGAGCGTGCCGCACCGGCCGAGTTCGGCGGTGAGGGTTGATACCGATTTCTCCCAGACTTCCGGTTTAGGTGAGGCAAGGTTCGGCAGGTAAGGCATGTGGTCGACCGGTATGAGGCCGGTGGTCCGGCACTTTGCCCGGAAGGCTTCGCTTACCTCACCGGCGATCGGCTGGTACCCCCATCCCCGCGGGTTGCTCGAGAACATCTGGAACACATCGCATCCGGCATCCTTCGCCCGGTCCACCGCAAGGTCGAGGGAACCGGCAATCGAGACATGGACCCCGACTTTTACCATGCACTGTACTCCTGTATCATCTGATCAAGAATCAGGTAAAGGGGTATTTGGGGGTTGTGATAGGGAGAGCCAGTACCCCTCCATCTCCTGCAGTTGCCGCAGGATCCCGGGCCTGCCGGCTGAGGTACCTTTCGGGGCCCATTCATGGAAAAAAAAGTGCAGGCTTATTTCATGCGGTACGTAAGCAGTGCCGCACCAAGACCCACTGCCCCAATCACGGCAAGCGGCAGGCTGCCGGACTTTGTGGTCGGGACTGCAGTCGGGACGGGAGTGGGGACAGTTGTTGGGGTCTGGAGGAACTGCTGGTCGAAGCCGATCGGCGGCACGACCTTGACGATATAGACCGAGATTGGTTGCGGGCCGGTCATGCCGGTTCGTCCTCCCGCGCAGGTTTCTGACGACCCCTCGCCATTTACAAACGTGACCTCTATGCTTGAGCCATCATTCCTGCCATTGTATAGCAATACCTGGCGGGGTTCGAGGGTCTTTTCTAGAACCCTGGTCCCGCTGCTCAGTACATTCACAGAAGATGTTGCCGCGTTGCAGGTGGTCCCAAAACAGGTGGTGCAGTCGGAAGCCGTGGTAACGTCCAGCGCATAGTCCCCGACCAGCGGGGTCGGAATGGTGCCGGGGTCCCCGACAAGGCCGGTCACGTACTCGCCGGCCGGAAGCGAATTGTAGAGCTTCGCGATGGTGATCCAGGTCCCCCCGGCGCCGCCAAGGCTCGTGGCAACAACCGTATCCCCGACATTGAAGATCGTGTTGGCACTGTCGCTTGGCATGCTCCCGGTCAGGGTGGTGTCGCTCATGGTATTGAACGAACAGACCGGGGCACTGCCGGACGAGTAACTACAGCCGTACTGGAGCGGGTTCTCGATCGTCAGGGTATTATTATCCTTGCTGATTGCCGATATCGTGCCCTTGACCGTAACTTCCTGGATGACTGCGGCGGCCGGCAGCACGCACAGGCACAGGACAAGGGCAGTGATGAGGGTAATGACGGTAATATGTTTCATTCCTGCAGCTCTCCTTTACAGAGTTCTATAACGAGAATCACCGCGGGACAATAAAAAGATCTCCGTCTGGCACGTACTCTTTTTACAAAGGAGGTCGACCATCTTACCATGCAGGTGACCTTCCTTGGTACCAACGGCTGGTACGACAGTATGACCGGCAACACGGTCTCGGTCCTGATCCAGGCAAAGGACTACGATATCATCCTCGACGCCGGCAACGGCATCGCGAAGGCCGACCGGTATATCACGCAGGACAAACCGGCATACCTGTTCCTCAGCCACATGCATATCGATCATATCGCCGGGCTGCATACCTTGTGTAAATTCCGGTTCCGGAAGGAACTGGAGATCTTCACGCAGGAGGGTACAAAAGGAATGCTTGAGGCGTTTGTCGCCGAGCCTTATACGGTGCCGTTCAAGGAACTTCCCTTCAAAAACAGCGTGCACGAGCTGGCCACAGGGACACACAACCTCCCCTTCCCGGTCACCTGCCTCCCGCTCGTCCATCCCGCGCCCTGTTTCGGGTACCGGCTGGAACTCGATGGCAGGGTGATCGCGTACTGCACGGACACCGGAGCCTGTGACAATGCGGTGACCCTCGCACGCAACGCCGACCTGCTGATCACCGAATGCGGCCTGAAGCCTGGCGGGGAGAGCCCGGACTGGCCGCACCTGAACCCGGAGATGGCCATCTCCATCGCAAAACAGGCACATGCCCGTCGGCTTGCCCTCACGCACTTCGGGGCGGAAGTCTACCGCACCCTTGAAGAGCGACGGGCCGTGCAGGAACGGTTTGCACCGGAATGCCCGGGGCTGGTTGCGGCGGTGGATGATCTGACGATTGAGGTGTGAGAATTTTTCCGGGGATGCGGCGGGCTGCCGTGCACCGCTGTAATTTTTAATTTTTCCTGTACTTCGCAGCGGCGGTTCAAAGAAAGAACTTCCGGGTTATACGAATCCAGCCGCAAAATGAGTTCTGATTTTTAATTGCGGTGGCAAATTGCGGTCAGATTTCCGCATCAACCAATTAGTATATATTCGGTTTTTTAAAAAAATTAGGTACTGATGCTGCCCCGTACATCCAGCCCCCGTCTCAAGGCGAAGCACCACCGGATCGTTGCAAGAGGCGGAGGCCGGCACTTTTACAACGTGAGTATCCATACGCGGCCGGTCCGGCGCGAGCTACGGGCCGGTCTGCGGACGGGCGGGGTGATGGCATGAGCCGGGAGCCGCGATCCTACCGGGCGCTTAAGGATGGCTGTGAGATCACCCCGTTGTGGGGCACCGTGCAGGTTGCAGAGTACGGCCCGGAGAGCCGGTATGATTTCACCATCACGGAGACCCTGCCGGTTGCATTTGTCCGCATGAGATTTGCGGGCCGGATCCTTGCAACGCTTGAAGAGATCGCCGCGAACTTCCACGATGACATCCTCCGGCTCCGGCCGATCGCAAACGTGGCCGCCATCTCCCGCGAGCTCTGGCTCCGGTCCAAGCACGGCACCTGGCGGTTCTTCCGCATCGAAAATGCCGGTCTTATCGAACTGGGCCGGGACGGCAGACCGCTAGGTGTGTAGGGGATTGCGTGAACTCAAAGGCCGGAAAAATAAATTTTTGCGGGAATTTTTTGATAAATTTTTAATTTAAAAAATTCTTTTAAAAAAGTCCGAGGGTTTTTTTATTTTTTTGTTAATGGAATCGTTCGATGCAGGCAACGATCTTCTTCACCAGCACTTCGGCCTGCTTCAATGCAAACTCTGCTTCACTATCCGTGATGGTGCCGGCAGTGTCGTAGACAGAACTGTTTCGCTTGCGCCGCATCCGGTCAAAGGTGATGGTGTCGCTCTGGTCAAGAAATTGTTCTGCAAATTTTACGACTGCTACGTGCTGGTTTGCCCCGTCGGGCCGGTAACCTTTTGAGAACATGAGGGCGCGGCCTGCCTGGAGAACTGCGTTGTACGCAATGGTATAGGCCCAATCCTGATCGTTTGCAAGGATGGTTCCGGCAGTGGCTAAATCGCGGCGGGCGTGCGCCAGGGCATCATCCACTTTTTTCTGGTCGAAGGGAAGTTTTCTGATGAGTCCCTGTTGTTCAAGATCGTCAATCATCACAGGTTCCGGTGATCACGATCTTGGGTTCATTGATTACATTCTTTACGAAAGGATCTCCGCTCTCTCTTCGTTTCCGGAATTCACCGGGCTGCATGAGCGTGTAGTTAATCTCGCGTGCGAGGGCCTGCTCACTCTCATGCACGAGGGGAATGAGCCGGTTTTCATCCACGTCGCCTACGATGAACAGGTCGATGTCGCTCTTTGCGCCGGCAGTTCCGCTGGCAAACGATCCGTAGATGAAGATGCACTGGATCTCACCGAGGGCTGCAAGGTTCTCCCCGATGTGCCGGGCTACGCCTTCGGTCTTGAGCACGATCTTCTGCAACTCTTCGTAAAGGTAGAAGTCGCGGTTGACGGTGTAGTACTGCTGGATGCCTTTCTTCTTTCCGGTGATGAGCCCGAACGATTCGAGATTGGCGAGTTCACGCCGCACGGAGTTTATATTTTCGTGGGTCATCCGCACGATCTCGCGGACGTAGACTTCGCCCTCGGGGTTGAGCAGGAAGAGGGTCAGGAGTTTTACCCGGGTCCGGGACGGGATGATCGCTTCGAGCATGAATACATAATGTATTCTCTTGAATAAAAGATGTATCCAATAGGGGGAAGGGGATGATCCTAGATCTGTCCGGAGAGGAGTCTTTTTGGGAGAGATCCTCTCCGTCGGAGAATACCCTGTTTTTGGGGATGGTCGAATCCGGGCCCCTACAGGGCTCCGATTACCCTTTTTGGGGGGTCGGAAGGGAATAATTCGCGAAAATGGGGGTGAGTTTCGGCTGTTTTTGCGATTTTTACACCTGTGACCGGGAGGTCATATTTAGCCACGTTACAGCGAAGAAACGGGTCCCGGGACAGGTTTCAGTTTGTGGGGGGCCCGTTGGGAGGGGGTTTTCTCCGACGGAGACGGGGGGTCTGACGCTCAGGCGCCGCGTGGGCTTGGACCGGCACCGTCGGCCCGCCGCCACCACGCTCATTTGCAGCCACACGCCGGATAGGAGCGAAACATGGCGGACGATCATATGCTGTTTGATAAGTCCTACGAGAAAATTATTACAGAAAAGATAGACAGAAAATCACGATGTATTTAGTTCAACTAGTCCCAATTTTTCCAGAATAGTGTTGGTTTTGAAATGACGTGATCTGGAAAAATGATGGATCGTTGAATTTAATATATGAATGAGACCACTCCTCTTTGAATGAATAATACTAGAAAAGTCGTGAAAATTTTCATCGCGTCCCCTAGTGATATTGTCAAAGAAAGAGAATTTTTTCGAGAGATAAGTGAAGAGACCAATAAAATAAAAGCTAACGCTTTAGGTATACATCTTGAAGCAGTAGGTTGGGCAGAAACAGATCTCGGATGGGGGAGACCTCAAGAAAAAATTAACAAAGATCTGAATAACTGCGAGCTTGTTGTCATTATTCTTTGGATGCGATGGGGAGTAACAACCGGGATCTATTCATCCGGAATCGAGGAGGAATTCGCTGTAGCAAAAAAACGGTATAATGAGACAAAAAAACCTGAAATACATTTATTTTTCAGAGATATCCCCGATGATCGGAGATTAAACCCGGATGATCATATATCACGAGTACTAAAATTTAAAGCGGAAATTGAATCTGCGAAAGAGCTCCTTTTCTCTCGTTATGAAAATCCTGAAGGTTGGAAAAAGCAATTTCGGATTCAATTGAATAATTGGTTCGACAGACAACCATTTGGTATTTCTGAAAAACTAAAAGAAATTGAGAATTATAAGGAAAAGACTGAACGATTAGAACTTTTACAAACAACTATTCAAAATAAAAATGATCGCGTTGCCTTGGATCTAATTATCGACGCAAGAGAGAAGGCAAAGTCAGGTCTAATAACAAAAGCCGAAAAAGGACTTATTGATGCTAATGCACTCTCTCAAAACCCTGCGGTGATTAATCGTTATGGTCTGTTTTTAATCGAAATTGGATTAATTGAAAGAAGCAAAATTCAGTTTAATAAATTATTGGAGATTGAACCATCGAAAAATGATGATCTTATTACCGCTATTGCTTATGGAAATCTGGGAATATCCCATCAACTTTCTGAAAATTTTGAAGAGGCATTAACTTGTTTCAATAAAGCGATAGAATTCAACAAGAAAATTGGTCGAATTGAGGGTGTTGCCAGTCAATTGGGAAAGATCGGTATAAATTTTCGTATGCAAAAGAAATTCGATGAGGCAAAACCGAATTTTATCAATGCTCATAAACTCCTTTTAAAAATCGGAAATACCAGAAAGATTGCAATTAGTTTTTCCAATTTGGGTTGGTTGTATTATGACCTCAAGGAGATAGAAAAGGCACAAAATGTTGTCAAAAGTCTTTACAGTATTATGATGGACAAGAGTTTGACAAAGGGATTGGTTATCTTTGTTTTAATATTGGGATATACCTCACACAACTGAACAGATTCGATGATGCAAAGGATTTCTTTAATTCAGGAGAAAAGATTTTTTCTTCTCTGAATCTACTCCAAATAGTCGCCGATATTTATGGCACTCTTGGAAATTATTTCTTTGACAAGGGTTTGATCCTTGTGGCAATTGATTATTACAATGATGCTCTGGAAAAATACGAGCAATTAGGAGCAGAAGAAAAAATCGCACTTTCTTATTGCAATTTGGGTGTTGCGAACATACAATTACAAAGATATGACGAAGCGAAAGAAAAACTTGAGAAATCATTGGTAATTTATCAAAAATTAAAACATGTTGATGGAATGGCATTAGTTTACAAAAATTTAGGATGGCTCTATGAACAAATTAACGACTATGATAATGCCGAAAAAGTATACGAAGCGTGCGCAAATTGTTATAAAAAGTGATTAATGATCTCTCGGTGGAAAGATTTCATCTGGGTAGGGAAGTTGATCATTTATCCTTCGTAGAAATTCCAGATATCTTCGCACATCAACAAAGAATTCATCGAAAGATCCAATATCTCTGTCTTGATATGCGTGAACTGCATTTCGTCTTTTCTGGATTTTCTCTATCCATGAATCCCACTCTTCGTCTCCGTTTCCCCAGATCCGTTTTTTGAAAAAATGACGCATTCTCTCAAATTCCAAACTGTCAGGATCAATCAAATTCCCCCTTTTTTGATTGTATCCTTATCGTTCTGGTAGTCCATATAATAGACAGACAAGAATAATTTCATAGTTCCTTCAACGAGACTTCCCAGATTGACCCACGCGAGAATCAATTGGCCACTCTCATTATCTGGATTCGGTTCAGCGAACCAAATTTTTAGACATCTCGATAGGGATACTTGCCTATCAAGACGGGACTTACTCAATAGCCGAGACGCTTCTATCGGTGCCCATCCATCTGCCTTCATCCAGAAATGTCTCAAACGATCGTTGAGGGTAACGATACGGTCTACGACTTCATCAATGGACATTTCTTCTTGTTCGGCATACGATTATCAGCTATTTAACACAAGTCACATTTTCTTTATTTTCTACCAATTCTCCTCTGAATGCCTTCCCCAGCACCACCTGCGTCAACCGCCGTGCCTCGGAGAGGCCCTGAGGCGGGGAGCCCGCATAAAATTTTCAGTTTTCCGGTTCTCCTGAACAATTACTTATTGAGTTTTTTCATCACCCACGCCATGTTGGCGCCCAGCGTCTTCATCGTGGCGATCCCCTCGTCATCATGTTTCACGTCGCCTGGCGCGAGGCCGATCCCGACATTCCAGTAGGACGAGCCCGGCACCACCATCTGGTTGATAAAGAAGAAATGGTTCATCGAGTCGAACGCGTGGATTGCCCCGCCACGGCGGACAGCGACCACCGATGCCCCGACCTTGCGCCGGAACATAGCGTCATTGGCCATGGCAACAAAGCCCGCCCGCTCGATCAGCGCCTTCATGTTCGCCGATATGTCGGCAAAGTACGTAGGCGAGGCAAGGATGATCCCGTCGGCATCAAGCATCTTTTCTATGCAATCGTTTACGATATCGCCCGTGATTGCACAGCGCCTGTCCTTCTTCTCAAAACACTTCATGCAGGCGATGCACCCGGGGATCTTCTTTCCTGCAAGCTGCACGAGTTCAGTCTCGATCTTTGCCTTTTTCAGTTCCCTGAACACCGCATTGACCAGGATCGCTGTATTCCCATCCTTACGGGCACTGGCGTTGAATGCAACAACCTTCATCTTACTCACCTTATGACTATCCTCTCACCGGACAGTATAAAAATTCGCCCGCAGCCGGCACCCGGGACCGTCCTCAGTGCGCCATGTTAAGACCCCTGACACCAAATAGTGGTGCGATATGAATACACGTATACAGTTTTCCGATCTGCACCTCTCACGGGAGATCGCGAAAGCAATAGAAGATATGGGCTTTGAAGAGCCCTCACCCATCCAGGCACTCGCCATCCCCCTCATCCAGGCCGGCCGTGACGTGACTGCGCAGGCCCAGACCGGTACCGGCAAGACCGCAGCATTCGGTATCCCCATCATCGAAAAGATCGATCCGTCCCGTCGGACCGTGCAGGCCATCGTGCTCTGCCCGACCCGTGAACTTGCCATCCAGATCGCCGAGGAGTTCTCAAACCTCCTTGCCCACCTCCCCCGCATCACGGTACTGCCGATTTACGGTGGCCAGCCCATCGAACGCCAGCTCCGCGCACTGCAGTCAGGCGTCCACATTGTCATCGGCACACCTGGACGCGTCATGGACCACCTTCGTCGCCGCACGCTCCGGCTCGATGACGTCACAACCGTCGTGCTGGACGAGGGTGACCAGATGCTCGACATGGGGTTCATCGACGATATCGAGCTGATCTTAAAGAAAGTCCCGCAGAACCGCCAGACCCTCCTCTTCTCTGCCACCATGCCACAACCGATCCTCGAGATCTCCCGGAAGTTCCAGAACAAACCGGAGTTCGTCCGGGTCGAGTACGCGGAGCTGACTGTGCCGCAGACCGAGCAGAGCTACATAGAAGTGAAGGAACGCGAGAAACTCGACGTGCTCTGCCGACTCATCGATATGGTCGATCCGCATCTTACGATCATCTTCTGCAATACCAAGCGCCGCGCGGAAGATCTCTCCGGCAAAGTCCGTGCACGCGGGTACCGCGCGGATGAGCTGCACGGGGACATGAAACAGTCCCAGCGGGACCGGGTCATGGGAGGGTTCCGGAAGGGCGTCATCGACATCCTGATCGCGACCGATGTCGCGGCACGCGGTATCGATGTCGAGGATGTGGACATTGTGATCAATTACGATGTGCCGCAGGATGTGGAGTATTACGTCCACCGCATCGGCCGTACCGGCAGGGCCGGGAAGAGCGGCAAGGCTGTCACGTTTGTCGCCCCGAAAGATTTCACCAAACTCCGGGAGATCATGCATTATGCAAAGGTCCAGATCACCCGCATGCCGGTGCCTTCCCCGAGCGATGTTGCCCAGTCCAGGACCCGGGGGGTGCTGGAACGGGTGCGCGAGACGATCCAGGCCGGCGGCCTCGAACAGTTCGTGCGGATCATCGAGGAGGAAACCGAAGGGGATCACAGCACGATCGATATTGCCGCCGCCCTCCTGAAGATGCAGATGGACGTGGGCATCGAGCCGCTGGCAGAGAAACCCGGCGAACTCGATTTCGGGGATACCGGTGCGGAATCAGGCATGGTCCGGTTCTTCCTTGGAGTGGGGAGGCAGCACAAGGTCGCCCCCAAGGATATTGTCGGGGCAATTGCCGGTGAGACGGGAATTCCCGGTAAGGCGATCGGTGCGATCCGGATCCTTGACTCCTACTCATTTGTCGAAATACCGAAAGAGCATGCCGCGGAAGTCTATACCATTATGAAGGAGCGGACGATCCGCAACCAGCCGACGGGAATTGAACCGGCATCAGGAAAACGGGCGTAACCGTCCGGAAGGTAATTCTTTTTTCCATCTTACCCTGAAAAACCGGTGATGGCGAATTTCCTCACCCATCGGGCTATACCGTGCTGCACGATATTCCGGAAAAGATACCTATGGGACAAAACACTCAAATACCCTCCCGTGAAACCTTCCGGTATGAAAAAGATATTAGTCATTGCCTTGACACTGGGATTCTGCCTGGTACTTGCGCTTGTTGCCGGGTGTTCCCAGCCGGCAACACCTGCTGCCACTCCCGCACCGACGACAGTCGCGACGACCGAAGCAACGGTCGCACTCACCAGTGCTCCCACTGCCAGTTCAGACTTCCTCACGCCCGGCGGTGTCGAGACCCTCCCGGAGATCTGGAGCATCGAGATGCAGGTGGGGAGCAACGGGGAGTCCATCAATCCGCAGATCACCACCACGCTCCGTGGCGGCAAGGGAATGAATGTCGTCCCGGAGATCGATGTCAAGATCACGAGATCGGATGGTGTCGTGGAAACTGACAGGATGGTCCAGCCGCTCTCCGTCGGTAAAAACGTCGTTCTTGCCGGCACGACAAAGAATACTGACCGGGCAGAAGTCTGGGCAATTACCCCCAACGGGGATAAAGTAAAGATATATGATGCGTACGTGCCGTTCCGGTCGTACAATTAATTTTTATCTTTTTTTGGCATTCGTTCCTTCAAATTCAGGCATCAGACCGGTCGTCCACCCTTGCAATGTAGAGCGTGATCAGCGTGTTGAAAAGCCCGACTGCAATGATTGCATATCCCTAAGGCTCGTCACAAAATGGCGGCATCAGGACAACCCGGATACCATTGACCATAACAAAAAGATCGATAAGACAACTCATCACTTTCGATAGGGTCTGCATTCTCTGCCTCTGTTCCCTTCACTGGAAGATACCTGCCGGGAGTTTAAGCCCTTGCATTTCAGCAAAACAATTGCCCGCAGGTGATTCAATCTGGTCATCTTCCAGCGATGATAAATGGATAACGGCTACCTTGGCACACCGATATCCATTCATTTTTCTCCTGTGCGGCAGAACAGAATAGGTACGGGTCCGGGACCCCGGGATCAACCGGGAGCCGGGACATTTCCAGGCAAAAGAAAGGGACGAATCTCATGGGTACTGCGCTCCTCACCGACCTCTATGAACTCACCATGGCCCAGAGTTTTCTCGAACACGGGAAGACCGGAACCGCAGTCTTCTCCATCTTTGCAAGGACACTTCCCGATGAGCGGAATTTCCTTGTTGCCGGAGGCCTTGATATGCTGATCAACCAGCTGGAGATGTTCCGGTTTACCCGTGAGGATATCGTATACCTGGAAAGCCTTGCCATTTTCAGTGATGACTTTCTTTCCTACCTTAAAGAGTACCGGTTTGCCGGGACCCTTTCCGCGATACCGGAAGGATGTATCGTGTTCCAGAACGAGCCCCTTGTCCAGATCGAGGGACCACTCCCCGAAATCCAGATCCTGGAGACCCTGGCATTGAACTGTATCCATTTCGGGACCCTCGTTGCCTCGAAAGCAGCGAGGATTATCGCAGTCAGTCGCGGCAGGAACGTTGTCGAGTTTGGTTTCCGTCGCTCCCATATGCCCGATGCAGGAATTGCGGCAGCCCGGGCGGCCTATATCGCGGGGTTCTCCGGTACCTCGAACCTTGAAGCAGGAAAAAGGTTCGGCATACCGGTTGTCGGGACCATGGCACATTCCTATGTGATGCTTTTTACTACTGAAGAAGAGGCATTCCGGGCATACCAGTCCTCGTTTCCCGACCGGGGCCTCTATCTCATCGATACCTATGACACCCTTGCCTGCACGGAGACTATCATCAGGCTTGCCCGCGAGGGTGTGCCCGTAACCGGTATCAGGATCGACAGCGGGGATCTGGCGGACCTCGCAGTGAAAGTGAGGGGACGGTTTGACCGTGCCGGGCTGCCCCACATCAAAATTTTTGTGAGCAGCAACGTGGACGAGTATTCCATCGACCGATGGCTGGCCGGGGGTATCCCGATTGATTCGTTCGGAGTGGGGACACATTTCATCACCTCCTCGGACGCGCCGTACCTCGACATGGTGTACAAGCTGGTGGAATATGAGGGGGGGCCCCGGTTCAAGACCAGCCCCGGTAAGACAACATTTCCTTACCGGCGTCAGGTAGTGCGGCATTACAAGGATGGGGCCATGGATTATGATGAGGTCATCAGGATGGAGGGGCATGAGGAGGGGGGCCTTGTCGAACCGTATCTCCGGGCCGGCAGGCTGGTAAAACCGCTGCCTGCGGTGGATGATATCCGGAAACGGTGTGCGCAGGAACTCATGTCACTGCCGGAACGGTTCAGGACCCTTGCAAAGCAGGAGTATTGTGTCCGGGTGCAGCAATGAGTTGTGCCTCTCCGCAGCCGGGAATATGGGGATTCCCATCGTCTTTTGCAAAAAAAGAGTGTGGTCTCCTGTCGTATTTTTCTCCACGCCGTATGGGGTGATCGCCGTTTCACTTGTACCCATTCCCTTCCGCATTGCCGCCCTGATGCAGGAGCGCAACAGCCTCTTTGAGTACCCCCTGGAAAGGCTCACCGGCATCATCCGGGATGTCGGGTTCCGGTGCACGTGCTGTGCAAAGTGCTGTACCCGCACCTTCAATGGGCATGTCTTCCTGCTCGACCGGGATGTGACTGCCGTGAAGAAAATCGATCCCGCGGCGCTTGAGCCGGCACCGGACCCGGAGTTCTGTGATCAGAACGGCACATTTTATGTCTCCGGCTATGCCCTGCGGGCAAAGGCCGATGAACCGGGTTCCTGCTGGTTTTTGGAGAACGGCCGGTGCCGGATCTATCATGACCGGTTTTCTATCTGCCGCATCTACCCGTACATGCTCCACCGCGAACCGGATGAGACCGGGAAGGTAGACTGGCGGCAGATCTCCGGGATCGATCGGCACGGGGAGTATAACCAGGTGATTCCGGAGAAGGAATGCCTGGCAACCGCCCGGGAAACAAAGGAGTTCGAAAACGCATTCCTGACCCAGGAGATCACCTTTCTCGAATGCATTCAAAAGTATTTTACCCGGCACCGGCTCCGGCACGTGCAGAAGGTGTATGACGACCGGATGCGGGCCTTTAAGAGGGGTGAGCCAATCCGGGTGATGGTGTTTTATGATGGCCGGTTCGAAGAGCATACCAACCTAAGGGAATGAATCCGGAACGTCCCTTCCGCACCTATCCTTTCATAAATGTTAACCGTATCGCCACCCCTTTTTCCGGTTGTCCGGGTATCCCGTTATCAGCCTATACGCGGCCTCCCTAGGCTTCAACCAGCATTTTCATGATATGAAGTCCGAGACCGTAACTCCTGTGCTTCTCCGATCCCTGCATGAACCGATCGAATATACCTTCCTTTGCAGGATCCGTGATGTCCCGTCCCATATCGGTGATCGAGATCTCCACCGTGCCATCGCCCGGAAAACGGGTTGATAGAGGGATTTCCACGTCACACCCGCCAAACTTGATGCAATTTGCCATGATATCAGAAAAAATCGTGGAGAGCATAGGGTCCGCAAGCACCGTTATCCCGCTGTTTTGCCACCGGATAGCGATGCCGGGAAACGAAAGGACCGTGCATCGACGGCCCGGAAAAAACGATATACTGGCTGATGGGTTATACCGGGCGGGATGCTTATGTGCCGCCATCGTGTTGATCCCAGAATGTGGCCAGCACCCTCCAGATCCTTTCACGCAATGCAGTAACCGATCCATCGCAGTCCGAAGATCGGGCAGCGCTGCGAGCCCGTTCCGGTTCGTAGAGCGACCGGTTGATCTCGATCTGGAGCCAGGGAACACCTTTACGCCAGTAATGTGCGTTTGATATAAACCCGCCGGAGAACGGGTTGTTGATCGCCACTTCGCTGCCAAGGGAGAATTCTGACCGGAACTCGTCCGCGAGGGCGTTTATCCAGGATTCGGGGCAGGTCGCAATACTGCTTTTCCTGGCCCGTCCCTTCCGGTCCCCGTTGTTTCCCAGGCAGATCAGCGGCCGCCTCCTGCCTGCATCCTTCTGTTCACCGGATCCCACGGGCAACATCGAATGGCAGTCAAATGCAATCTTCACCCCCCGATGATCGATCAGCTCGTCGATATGCTGGTGATACGGAAAGTACCACGCCATCATGAGACGGTGGATCAGGTTCATATCAGGAAACAATCCTTCGCGATAGACCGTCTTCCCGTCAATCGTCCGCACCTTGATGATGCCATCCGGATCGCGGGGCGGAATGGGCAGCGGGGGACGGTTGAGATCGACCGCCATACGGGATACTGGTGTTTCGATAAAGGCCTGAACAGAACTGCCAAAACTGTACAACGCCCGCGTCACGGGATCGCTGTAATACCGGATTTCGTGCCTGCTGAGCGCAAGACGCCCGGCCAGTTCCTGCGGGATGTCCGTTCCTCCGTGCGGGATGGAGATCAGGAAAGGATAGCGTGGTGTCACGGTACCTGAATATACGATCAACGTGGGAGTTAATGTTTTCATGGTCCCGGAAACCTGTCAGTTCTGGATTTCTCCGGTAAAAATCGGATCAGTCAGGATTTACATATAAAATCAAGAGCAAAAAATCAAGAGCAGATCCCATCCGGATGCCGAAGTACCTTCCTACCGTTCCCAGATGGTATCCCTCTTGTAAGTAATCTTACTGATACGGTGGTACGGAATACACGTGGTTTGATCTCCTGATACGATCTCGAAATAATATGCATCGAGGTTGCAGATGTCCCGGCCACTGACACAGGAGCGATCCCCCGGAACCCCCCGGTTGACATAACACACGATGATGTCAGAAAAAGTATAGCGCTGATCATGCCAGTATTTCAGGAGAAGTTTATGGCTCGTGAGCATAGAACATCAACTGTACTGAGGGGTGGTATATCGCGGGAACGTTTTAGGATTTCCCGAATAACTGCGGGAATCCTCCATCCGGTCTCATGATCATGGTTTTTCGGAAAGGAATGACTGCAATTTCGTGTGCAAATAATCCATTACGGCTTGTGCAGATACCTGCCATGGGAAAACTCTGTAAAGTCTTTTTTACATGATTGGGGCATTTATAAAGTCCGTTCCAGTGGAAAGAAAGGGGTATAAAAGTATTGTCAAATTGCCGGATTGGCTGAATACATAAAAAAAATTTATGAAATCCATAATGCGGTTACAGGAGAACGATTTTTTTTCCTCCGGATCGGCTCCGTTTTGCACGCTGGAAAGAGATTGCTGATACGTTTTATCATAAGCAATTACCCCCGTACCGCAGGTACTTTTTTTCAGACTATATTTTTCAGGATGAACGCAATGCCAAAATCAGATCTTTTTCTGTGTACCGGTCTTTGTCATTCGTTTCGAAGGCTTGATAGGGCCCGGGGGGTTCGTATGAGCGGGCAGATCGTCGCCATGGGGATGTGAATGCGGGGTATGTTTTGGCGGGAGCGGGGGCTTTTTCAGGGTTTTGTGTTCGGGATGGGGGAGCGGATGATTGAGCGGATGGTGACGGGCATCTTCCAGATGTCGCCCCCGGTCCATGCCGGATCCTGACTTTGGGGGGACCTTCTTCCCGGTTTCCTTGGGCCGGTTCGGTTGTCGTGGAGACATAATCAGTAATTGGCTCCCGGATAATAAAGAAAGCGACGGGGATCCTGTCCCCCAATGATCGTGATAAGCGAAAAACCCCGCTTTGCTTTGAAACTGGATCGTATCTCTCAAAAAAGAGTGCCTGTTTTCCCATCCTCTCTTCCTGAGCAGGCCAGATACATCTAGCCCCGCTTGTACCCGAATTTCCTGAGCAGCCCCGTCCTCCACGCAACATCGTCAGGCCCTTCAACTCCTCTCGGTTTCTCTCCATCGATCACGCCCATGATCCCCCTTCCCTGTAAAGATTCCGCGACAATGACTTCCGCAGCATTCGCTGTCGCACAATAGATGGTGCAGACTTCCTGGATCAGCTTGATCGCATTCAGAACATTGATCGGGTAACAGTCCCGCAGGAGGAGGAGGAATGAATGCCCTGCACCGATCACCCGGGCGTTGTCCCGCGCAAGGGCGATCAGATCCTCATCATTCCCGTCAAGACGA
This sequence comes from Methanoregula sp., assembly GCF_049510175.1. Taxonomy (GTDB): domain Archaea; phylum Halobacteriota; class Methanomicrobia; order Methanomicrobiales; family Methanospirillaceae; genus Methanoregula. The sequence continues at coordinate 126,844 of NZ_JBEKZF010000002.1, read as the reverse complement.
ATAAGGCAGTCACCGGATGACTCGCAGAATGCAAGACCGAACTTTGCGTTCGGGACAGCCCCGGTAACGGCCTCGCTTATGTCTTCGACTGTTTTGATAAAGTGAGACTGCCCGATGATGATATTCACGTCTTCGGGCTTGTGAATTTTTACCACCCTGAATTCTACCACTCCACTCATCAGTTCACCCCAAGGCTGAGATGGGAGTCGTATAATAAATGGGTTTTCCCTGAGGGAGATGAAGTGACTGCGGATTTGTAGCTGCCGCAAGATTATACGCGCTCCTGCGCATCATCTCCCTTCAGGATACACATGATAAAAATCACGCAGTAGAGTGCCATCGGACTGATAACGGACGAGGGGTAAATCCTGAACAATGAAATGCCCTGCCTTCACCGGAGGCAGTCTGCCTGACAATCCGCGCAATAGAAGAGAGAGGGGTACAGGTTATACCGGCTGCTGACGGTGATGATGCACTCTCTGCAATAAAAAAGATCATCCCCGCAGGTGCAGAAGTGATGAGGGGTTCCTCGAGAACGCTGGTCGAGATTCGTTTCGAGGAATATATTACCGGACGGAAATCCGGTTGGATTGACCTGCACTCCGTCATAACATCAGCGGATGATAATAAAAAACGAGCGGATTTGAGGAGAAAATCCGTAACCGCAGAATATTTCATATCGGGTGCGAATGCAACCGCGCAGACCAGTGAAATTGTTGCCTGCGATGCAAGCGGAAGCCGTGTCGGCGCCTGGCCGTTTGTCGCAGGCCATCTCATTCTTGTCGTGGGTATCAACAAGATTGTGCCGGATCTTGACAGTGCCCTCCACCGGATCCGGGAATATGCGTTCCGGCTGGAAAATGCACGGGCAGGGTGGGCCTACGGGACCCCAAGCACCATCGGCAAATGAGTTATCCTTGCAAACGAGAAAAACACCGGCCGGGATAACCCTGATCCTTGTCGGCGAGGCGCTGGGCTACCGCCAGGATACTACCAGAGGACATTATAATGGCGCTGGACTGTGCTGTTCACGTTCATTCACAGTCATTCCTGATGATCGGGATCGATGAAAAACTGTAATGTACCATCCGTGAATACCGTATCCTTTTAAATACAAACGTAAAATGTCAGTTGAGCAATTCCTGGCATACCGGGAAGAGGTTCCCATGAAGAGAAAAATCCAGAATTGTATCGCATTTTTATTCCTGGCCTGTTTCCTGTTCTCGGTGATTCCCGCATCCGCAACGCAATCAACGGAGCAGTCCATCAGCGATTCCCTGTCACGGGGCAGCCGGTTTACCGTCACCATCACCGGCCTGCCGAATACGTCATATTATATCTGGCTGCCGGGAACGTTCACGATGACAGGTGCACCGTACGACCAGCCCCCCATTATTTCTGATAATACCGCAAACGTCGTCAAGGACCCTCCCGGCGGCCCGTACACCATCGGGTCATACCGGTACAACAACGGCGGCGGGAGCACCATCCGTGACGATGTTGCACCATCAACAGCTGCGATGCCCAACACCAACTATTATGCGCAGGTAAACACGGATGAAACGGGACATGCCCTAGTCGAATTCCAGACCTCGGTCTATACAGCAATCAGGTCGTATTCTGTCAAAGTGGAGAATCCTCTGGCTCCGGAAAGCGGCAACCTTCTAGTAGAGCAGAAGGCCTATAGCCGGAGCGCTTCCCGCCCGATGATCAACACGCCAACGTATACTGTTGTAGCAACCACACCTCCGTCTTCACCCACACCATCTTCCACCCTGCCTCCTGAGACCCTGCCACCAACGACACCCCTTCCGACGACATCACCTCTGCCTACCCAGAAATCCCCGCTTGATGTGGGGATTGCCGTCGTCTCCGCTGGTATCAGCCTGATGATACTAGGAAGGAAGTGACACTCCCGAAGAATAGTGCTTTGCGCTTTCTGCCGGACCGGATGGACGCGATCGAACCTTCATATGACCAGGCAATTTCCCGGTTGAGACCTGATGAGAATCCTTTATGACACACGATACCTGTTCCCCAGAAAAAGAGAACTGCAAAGAAGAGATGGATGCAATCCAGAGGTTTTTTATGCGCCCGTTCTTCCAGAGCTGCACGATCGGCATCCCCTTCTGCATATTCAAGATCCTTTTCGGCCTGACCGCATTACGCCAAGGTATGTCCAGCGGGGGATACTACCTGGGCCTCTTTGGTATGGTTGTGACCGTATGGGCTGTTGCGGACCTTCTGATGAACTCGGGGCGCTCTGCACTCGACCTGCTCCACCGCCCGGCACCGTTTGAATACTGCACCATTGCAGAACTCGGGCGCATATTCGGCAGGCCACTGATCTTTCTTGCATTCGATACCCTCCTGACCTTTGCGATCATCTGCGCCATGCTCTGGACCGGGTGGATTGCGACTCTTAGTAGCGCTGAGGCGTTCCTCTGGTATGCCGCTACGACCATGAACCTGATCAGCCTCTCGCTCGTCTCGCTCTATAACGAGATACGTCATGAGAACACCTGAAGGAATTACCAGCGTCTGTCATCCCGGCAGGTACTGTGAGTACACACCGGCTAATTGAATCATTTCCGGTGTTCTCAATTCAGGATTTTAGTAAAAAAACCGGTTGCATCCGGAAAAACAGGATGATTATTATGTGGTGTCGTCCCCGAGCGCTTCCCGGCTCCGCATCTGGTACAGGACCATCGGGTCCATCTCCCGGTACGTATCGGTACCGGTACGCATGATTACGTTCGCGATCCCGCTGTTGACGATCATCTTGGAGCAGAGGAAACAGGGCCAGATCTGGGTAGTCTCGTTGGTTTCGACATCGAACCCGGAGAGGTAGAGGGTGCACCCGCGGGCATGCTTGCCGGCCTGGAGGAGCGCGTTCATCTCTGCATGGACGCTCCGGCAGCGCTCGTAGTTCGAGCCCGAAGGGATGTTGTGCTCTTTTCTCCAGCAGCGGTTCAGTTCCGTACAGTCCATCTGCTTGCGAGGCGCCCCGGTATACCCGGTGGAAACGATCGTATTGAATTCGTCGACAATGATTGCCCCGAAGTTGCGCCTGAGGCAGGTGCCCTGGTTGGCGCACCGCGTGGCAAGGTCAAGGAAATAATGGTGCCTGTTGGTCCGCATTCAAGAGAGTATGGCCAATCCCGGTATTAAAGAGGTAGGGTTTGCAGTGTCGGTTCCTGAGTGTTACCGGTACGTAATGAGGATGAATGCAAACACGGCACAATGGAGCACCAGAAAGAGCGGAACAAGATAGAATTTCATTTTCCGGGTCTTGTGCCGGAACAGTCTCATAGCCCCAAACGCCCCGAACGGCCCCATGAATGCCAGCACCAGCAGGGTGCCCTCGCTCATCCTCCACGAGTTGTTCTTCGCTTTACGCTTATCCCATGCAAATGCCCATGCCGCAACGATATTCATGCAGAGATAGAGTACGATAAGGACCAGGATCCCATCGATCTTAATCAGCTCCCGGTTGTTTGCTGGGGCCAGGTTCCCCGGAGACCTCCTCATCAATATAAAAACGCCACTGGCAGAACATATCCGGCGGGTGGGGGTCTGGTGGGGCAAACCGGCATTCCACCCGGATCGCCGGATCGATCTCCCGCGCAAAACCGGTAAACTCCGAACGGTGCATCTCCCGGCAGACATATTCGCCCTGCCCCCTGAGGAGACGGGCCTCCTGGGTCGGGCACGAAGGAACAGAGATGATCACTTCATCATCACGTTCTTCGATGGTGTAACCTACGATCATCGCCCACGGGAAATGCCGTAGGGCCCTGACGAATCCGGAGAGTCCCTTTTCGGAAATACCGAAGCGGCGGACAATATCTCTGGCCGCCATACCGGCCACGCGTCCCCAGACCCGTTCATTGATCGTCTCCGCAACGCCCTGACCAAAGGTATCGGAGATGTTGATGAACCAGAAGGCATCCACTACCCGGTAGTGCCAGAGGAGGAATTCCAGGTACTGGTGTTTTTCTGCATCAGTCATCCCATCAAAAAGTTCAAGATTCATGTAACTCATCGCAGATCACGCCAGGGATATTAAGAGTCTTGCCGGTTCTCATATGAAGATTTGGAAAGGAGATGCATGAAAGGAAATGCTGAATGAAAACACCTGAGCCAGGTTCATCTGATTGCGGAACCCACGCGTACTATCGGCACATATGAGGATTTCAGATGCAGGATTTGACGCTGGAAACGATCATCGCGATCCATGACGGGATATTGGCAAAAGACGGGGGGGACAGCCGGGTATTGTCAGAAGGTAACCTGCTCCAACTGGTATTCCGGGCAAACCTGACGGGAGATCCCCTCAAACGTGCAGCATTGGTTTTCTACTCGCTATGCGCATTCCCAGTATTCCGTACGGGAAACAGGAGGAGCCCGGTGTCTTGCAGAAGCAATCCTCGCCTCTGATGGGCATCAGGTCGACATCCCCTGCGAGGATCTGCGTGGACTTGTGCAGGACATCGATATGTTTATTGTTGAGATCGATGATGTGGAGCAGTTCCTGCGCAAGCACGCACGAAAGATATCCTGAACTCTTCTATAACGGAAGGGTGACCTGACCGTTGTCCTGCTTTTCAAAGGACGACAGCCGAATACCCAGAAGCCGTATCTTCCTGCCGTCATAAACCTCGCGGAACAAGGCATGCACCAGCGACCGTACCACTGTTGCATCACCGGAGAGATGCAACTGGCTGCGGCTTTTGCTCCGTGTGATAAAACCCTGGTACCGGATCTTGAGAGTGATTGTCCGGAACCAGAGATGTTCTTCTGCCAGGTTGTCGCAGACACTCTGAGCAAGCGCATCGATCGTGGAAGCAATGACGCCCAGATCGTCCGTATCGGTCTCAAACGTCGTCTCCCGGGAGAGCGATCTCGCTTCCCGGCCTTCCACAATATCACTCCCGTCAATCCCGCGTGCCAGCTGATGCAGGGCGATTGCACTGCGGCCGAAACGCCCGATCAGGTCCTGGACATCGTGCCCTGCAAGATCCCCTATCGTCCTGATCCCCATCTCGAATAGCAGGGCCTCCGCTTTTTTACCGACCCCGGGGATCTTCCTGACAGGGAGGGGATCGAGGAAGTCCTGCAGGGCTGATGGCTGGACGATCGTAAGACCATCGGGTTTCTGAAAATCAGAAGCGATCTTGGCAACAGCCATTGACGGGGTAATACCGACCGAGCATGAGAGCCCGAGCCGGTGGCTTATATTCGCCTTGATCTCTTCTGCAAACTGCTGTGCAGCGGTAAAATTCCCGAGAGGACTTATATCGAGGAAGGCTTCATCTATGCTCATCTGCTCCAGCCGGTACCCGTATGACCGGAGAATGGCCATCACCGCACGCGATGCCCGGACATATGCAGGAAAATCCGGGGGAAGAAAGATCGCTTGGGGGCAGAGGGAAAATGCCTGCGAGATCGACATCGCAGAAAGAATACCAAACGCCCTCGCTTCATAGGAGCATGTCGAGACTACCCCGCGTCCTTTCCCGTGCTTCGGATCTGCACCGATCACCACGGGTTTATGGGCGAGCTCCGGCCTGCGCTGTACCTCTACGGATGCGTAGAAGCTGTCCATATCGAGATGGAGAATGATCCGTTGATACTCCCCTTGCACATCCCTATTCACCAGAGATACATCATCCGGATATGTCGGTGATGGGGGCGGGTTGAACGTGATGGGAACCATAAGATTCATCTCAGCCTGCCGCCGGCATAAAATCACCAAGCCTGCACTGCCGGTCATGGATGGCCGACCGGAGAAGTGATCCTTCTTCGATGAAACGTGTTACCGGAAGCGTGAACTTTCCAGAAAGATACTCAAGAGCGGGTTTTATTCCTTCAAACTCGGAAGCCGGCTGCTGCATCGCGCTCCGGACATTTTCCCGGACATTGAAGACCCCCATCGGCACGTATCCGTGCAGCGCCTCCCGGAGAATGATCGCCCCGGCCTGTTTCTGTTCGCGGGACAGTGCTTCGAGGACCGCCATCTTGCAGGAGTAGTAGCAGCCCCCGAGGGGGGAGTAGCCGGTCTTCTTCCGGGTGCCTTCGTGATCCGAAAAGACCAGTTCCTCGTTTCCCAGCACGTGAAGGAAGGCTTCCGACCATTCGTACTGCCAGCCGGTCGGCATCAGGATGACCGCGTAATTATTGTGAAGGCTGGAGAATTCATGTACCCTCCAGGTATCAATGACAGAGTTTTTCCTGACCCCTGCGAGAAGCCGGTCGCCGATGATCGTGTCGCATGCGGTGATCGACCACCGCGTGGGGACGAGATGCCTCCCGCGCTCCTGTCCCATTGTTCCGACAGAGAAGGCCTTCTGGATACTTGAGAAGGCAACATCCTCCTTATGCAGGTCCATCACGGCATCGGCTGCTTTCAGATCGGTATCGTAAAACACTTTTTCCAGATCACGGTTCCATCGCCCGGTCTCGATATCGAAACGTTCGATCGGCGCACTCGGGCCAAACGGGGTGTGCTCTTCCGAAAAGGACTGCCCCGTTGGTGTGCTGGTGAAGGCAATTTCGCTCTCGAGGGAGGATTCGGACAGCGAGATCTCCTGGAGATTCTCCACAAACCGGTTATCGAGATCGCCGGCATTCACCTGCTTTTTCCCCCGTATGAGGCTGAGCCGGTACCCGATGATCTCTTCCTGGGTCTTGTTCCCCGGTATCCAGGCTTCCGGCATGTCCATGAATGTCGTATCACCATGGAGCGGCGCCACCATGGGACCGGCGAATACATCGGGATAATTCCAGCTCCCGATAAAAACGGAAGGTGGCGTACTGCCTTCAATCTCTTTTCCCATGGCAACGGACTTCATCGGCATCGTGGACGCCGTGAGTTGACGAAGATAGGCACCTTTACCGATCATTGTATACAGGTAATGAGATTGGCAGATCTTTTAAGGTATGAACCGTGCGGGGAGAAAGTGAAACGGAACCTCCATTGTCAGAAGGAGGAAAAAATGTGATCAGGTTCTGATATGAGGAACCGGGGGTGCTGCTATCGCTGCATCAGGACGTCATCAGACCGGAGCCCATCAGCGACTTATCTCCGCACGGTATACCCGGCTCTCCTGAGGATGCGGCACATCTCATCCTCCCATTTTTTGTCATCCGGTTCCTTGTGCTCCTCGATGCAGCTCTCCCATATCTTCGTGAGAAGTGCGTCATCGGAGCAGAGCGTCCGGATATACTTGATGCGTCCCACCCTCCGGCCAGTGTGGTTGAGTATCAACAGTCGCCAGCACCCATAGTCCCGGCATATTTCCGGGCGGGTCAGGTGCACGGTGCAATAGGCCTTCTCACTCCCGGGCTGGTGCCGGAAGAAGGGGCAGGTGTGAGGCAGTTTTTCAAAGATGCTCTTGTCATCAAAGAGTTCGTGCTTGTCAGGATCGACCGTAACCCGCATCTCCTCCCCGGTATAATTGTTATAAATCAGGAAGCGGTAATCTCCAAAATCTTCCTTGATTGCATGGACATATCCGAGGTAGCTGCAGCATTCCCCGCACTGGAAGCATTCGAAAGCCAGAGCGGATCGCCCCCTTCTCAGCGGAGGGTCTGCCAGATCGCAAGGCCGAACTCGAGAGCGATCAGGATGATGACGACCCATTCGAGGAAGTTGGAGTGCTGGATGCGCACTTCATCCGAGAGCATCGAGTAGTTCTCCTGGATCACCTCAATCTTGCGGCTGACGCTTTCGCTCCACTGACTGCTCCTGAGTACTTTGAGCGCCGTTGCATAGACACGGGCATAGTAGACATCCTCGGTGACCTTGATCAGGTTATCCACCTTCTCGATAATCTCGGAGATCTCTGCGGAGGTCTCCATGAGTTTTGCCATGATCGCGTGGTACTGGCGGCCCCGGCGGAACTGGGACATGCGGTCTGCATGCTCGATGTCATCGTACATCTTCCCCATCTCGCGGGTCAGTTCACGGTCATAGTACCGGAGTTCCAGCACCTGCACGTTTGCGAACTCGATGAGATCGATGAGATCAGTCGGGCTGTCCGGGTTGCACAGGAGCGCTGAATCCCACGAGAGGATGGCAAGGTCATCGGTCGTGTAACTGAGGGAGTTCCTCATGATCTCCTCGCGTATCTGCGGGGATATATTCGTCTTTTCCCCGATCAGGAGGGCGACCGGATCAATGGAATCGTCACGGCGGTCCGTGACATAGATCGTGTAATCTTCAAAGAAATCCGGGTTGATGGCAAATCCTTTGATATGCGGGCGGATGATCTCGCCGAGCGTCTTGAGGTACTGCACATAGAAATCTGCAAGGCCTTCCTGCCCGGCGAACAGGAACGCGATCTTCTCAAGTTCTGCAATTTCGGCATCGGTGTTCTGATAAATAAAGCAGAAACTGATCACCCCGATATCGTAGACCCGGGCGACGACAGAGAATTCAAACGGCCTGCCGTCCCGCTCCACCCGTATCGGGTTCATCTGGATCATGAGCGGGGGGTCTTCAAGCATGATGGATTTTGGTTTGACCCGCACAAAACTGGTCCTTGCCGTAAAATAATTCTGGGCAAGCGCCTTTTCGAGCCAGTCGAGATCGATCTCCCTCCCGATATCGTAAATCCGATAAAACCGGAGCGTAATCATGGGTGTATCTCTCCTTTCATGACGTATTTTCTCGTATCTGCAATAATGAACAACCATGAAGATGATAAATCCTTGCGATGGCCGATCATCGGGAAACCGGATACAGGAAACTGGTGTTTTAAACACCGCTAATCCTGCACAAGATTTCCCTTGCATCTCCCGCATGGTTCAAAAAATGAATAGTTCAATCATAAAACTATTAATCCATGAAACAGAAACGTGTGGTAGTGACAGATATCATCAAGGAGAGGATAGCAGAGAATCTCATTGCACTCCTGCCGTTCTATCACAAAAAAATATTCCAGCCAGGACTGGGAAAAACCGGTATGCAGGTAGCACAGTACCGCACGCTCGGTATCCTGATGCGGGAGGGCACTCCCCTTCCCATGTCGGAACTGGGGAAGCGGCTGTACATATCGAAACCCTATATGACAATGCTTGTCAACCAGCTGATCCAAGACGGGCTTGCCCAGCGTATCCCCGACACCCACGATCGCAGGGTAATCAACATCACCATTACTCCGGAGGGAAGCAGGCACCTTAAAAAGTCAGCATCGCTGTATAAGGAGAATATCAAAAACATTCTCTCCGGACTGGACAGGCAGGATCTTGAAGACCTCTGCCAGTCGCTGGAAAAACTCAGGAGCATCATCTCCAGGATCGACTGAAGTGACCCATGGGAAGGTATCAAGGGAATAACCGGTCCGGAACCACCAGAGAGGGAAGACTGAAATGACAGCTGATCACACCACCCATGAGGATATGATAAATACTCATCACGAGCCGGCTGGCAGCAGCATTATCAGGATCGAGCATGTGGTAAAAACATTCAAGAGCAAGGTAAAGACGGTAACAGCGGTCGACGATGTCTCATTCACGGTAGGTCGGGGGGAGATCTTTGGTCTTCTCGGGCCGAATGGGGCAGGGAAAAGCACCCTGATACGGATCCTGACTACCCTGCTCACACCAACATCCGGGACAGCATACCTCGATACCTACGAAATTACCCGGGATCCTGAAAAAGTCCGCGGCATTATCGGCGTCTGTCCCCAGAATAGTACACTCGACGTGGAACTTACTGCCTACGATAATCTCGATTTTTATGGCAAACTGGTCAACGTTCCCGACGAAATTCTCGACAAAAGAATATGGGAACTCCTCAAGATGACCGAGCTGGCCGATCTTGCCAATGTGAGAGTCGGGACCTTTTCCGGGGGAATGCGGAGGAAACTGGAGATCGTCCGTGCTTTCATCCACCACCCGCTTATTCTTTTCCTTGACGAACCAACGATCGGTCTTGACCCAGAGGCACGTCGCGAAGTCTGGCAGCAGATTTCTATTCTGAATAAGGAAAAAACAACGATCATTCTGACGACGCACTATATGGATGAGGCAGAAAAACTCTGTGACCGGATCGCTTTTATCGACAAGGGGCGTCTTATAGCTCTCGATACTCTTGAAAACCTTAAACAATTACTCCCGGCAGGTGACCTGATCGAAATTGGCCTCGACACGATGGATGACCGCGTACTCCCGGGGATCAGGAGCAACCAGCTTGTCAATTCAGCTGAATTCAAGAATAATACCCTCACCATCTCTGCAAAGAACGGGAGCAAAGCCCTGCCCGCCATCATCAATGTCTTTGATAGTTATTCCATTCCGATGAACTCTATCTCGATCCATTCACCATCCCTGGAAGATGTTTTCATCTATCTGACCGGGAGTAAACTGGATGCAGGTAACAACGAAGGGGCAAAACCGGGAGCCAGGGGGAGACCGTCATGATTCGGGGTGCCGTTGCGATATTCACTAGGGATTTCAAGAAATTCTTAAGCAATCCCTTCGTTGTCATCATGACACTGATGATGCCCATCATGTATCTCGTGATATTCGGGAACGCGATGGGTGGGACGATCAGCCATATACCGGTTGCGGTTGTCCAGGAAGGGCCCCCCTACAACAATACCCCGCTCTTTACAAGCGCCGCGTATGAACTCAACCATATCTCGCAGAAAGATGATCCAAAACTCCTCGATGTTACCGTATATTCCGATGAGATCACGGCCAAACATGATCTTGCTAAAGGGCTCGTAACCGCGGTCATCGTATTTCCGTCAGAGGTATCCAATGACCATGCAATCCGCCTTTACGTAGACAGCTCGAATTCGATCACACCGGCCCTCGTTGAGTCCGGAGTCAACAGTGTTCTCGTCAAGTTCATGGCCCACAACCCCGTTTTGATAAACAAGATTTACGGGGATATCAAATATATCCAGTTCTTCGGCGTTGGCGTCATTATGATGGCAATTTTCACGTCCACCATGTTCGGTGGCGGGATCGCGCTCATCAAGGACCGTGAGAATGGAATCCATGAAGGATATCTGGTTACACCGGTCCAGCGGACAAGCATCATTGCCGGTATCATATCGAGCGGAACCATCAGGGCATTCATTGCGGGCTTTACCATCTTCTTAATCGATATCCTTATCACTGGCATCGTCATCCAGAGCCTCGAGGATTTCTTCCTTGCCATGCTGGTGATCCTGATCGCCTGTATTGGTGTCACCAGTCTTGTGGTCTCGTTTGCTTCAAGATTTTCTGCCCAGCAGGAATACGCATCAACGGTCGCATTCCTCAACCTCATCCTGTTCATGACTTCGGGAGCGTTCTACCCGGTTATTGGAATGCCGGACTGGCTTCGCTGGATCACGGTAATCAATCCTGAATATTATGGGGTGGATGCCCTGAGAGGAATTATTCTCAGGGGCCAGGGACTCGATGTGATAGGCATCGACCTCATTGCACTGATGATCTTCTCCGGTGCGATGTTCATCCTCGGGATCGTCACCTACCGCAGGACACTGGAGTGAACGGGGGCGATTGAAGCCTCTCCAAAAAAAGATTATTTCCTGGAGGCGATTGACGCAGCTGCACCTGCAATTACGAGTGCAAGTCCGCAAACCCCTGCTGCCACGGGGGACTTCTGGGTCTGGGTGGCTGCGGGAAGTGTCGTGGTTGTTACCTCCGGGTTGAGCGTTGCATAAAGATCGATTGTTTCACCTTTCGCGGGATACTGGTCGATCGTACCGGTATAGGGTGCATACCCGGTTTTATAGACCGTGAAGGTCTTATAGGGCGTGCCCGTCACATAGACCTGCACCGTCAGGTTACCCTGCGCAATCTGCCCCTTTGCGTCATTGTCAAATGTGACCATTGCACCGTCAATGTTGCAGTGCACCGCATACCAGCCGATATCCCCTCCGATCATTGCCGGGGTGGTCGTTGAGGTCGCCATCGGGTTCAGGGTTGCATACAGATCGATAGTCTCGCCTTTTGCCGGGACATTGGCAATAGTCGCCGAGAACGTTGTGTACCCGTCCTTTTTCACGGTATATTCCCGGTAGGGAGTTCCGGTACTGTATACCGGCACATACACCATTCCCTGCGAGATCTCACCCCTGTTCGAATCATCGAACAGGACAGTTGCACCATCAATGTTGCAATGCACAACATACCAGCCCACATCACCGCCGATAACCGTCTGGGTTGTGGCGGGGAGCTGGTTGAGAGTTGTATACAGGTTAACGATCCCTCCCTTTTCGGGAACCTCTGTAATCGAATCGACGAACGTTGAGTATCCGTACTTCTGGACCCGTATCGTCTTATAGGGCGTCCCGGTTATGTAAACCGGAACGGTGAGAGCCCCTTCCTGAGGTGTCGTTCCGATATATTTGTCATCGAGATATATCTTTGCCCCATAGATATTGCAGTAGATCGCATACCATCCCTGGTCGCCGCCGATAGTAGCATTATCGGCGGCAACGGGGAGGATACAACAACTGATCAGTATGGCCAGAACCAACACAATCCAGTACTCATTTTTCATAAGCATCTCCATTCAGTACTCTTTCCTTTGAGGGAATCTTATAAAAACCCGTGGGAGATGACGCGGGTGTGAAAGAAGTGAGAGAGGATTACCGGCGTGAGCGCCATGCAATGGCTAACCCGGCAATACCTGATCCTGCAAGGAGTGTAAACGGCGAAAGCGGGGATTTTTTTGTTGTTGCAACCGGGGTCGGCGCGACAGTCGTGCTTTCGGGCGCTAAGGTTGTCACGGACTCTGCAGAAGTTCCCGGTGCCATAAGCTGGAAGGTGCATTTTGTATAGATATCATCGACACCGGGCAAGTTGAAAGCATCCGAAAGGGCCTGGGCTGCCGCTGAATCCTGGACGCTCCCCGTCCCGGTGAAGTTGAACACGAGACTGGCGGTCTTGGTGTTCACAACCTGTCCGGAATACTGTCCGGTGGTCTCCATATCGATATTGAGGACTCCGTCCTTGCCGGGGCTTTGCACGATGACGTAATAGGTTGCAGTGGGGAGACCGGTCGTCTGGTACGTCTTTGAAAAAGACCCGTCCGCGCTTACTGGAACGGTTGATACATTCACATAATTACCTGCAAATACCCAGATCTGGACACCCGCGGAAAGATTTCCTCCGGTCGCAACACCGCTGATGGTTACAGGTTTCCCTGCGGTTGCATTCGCGGGAGAAGCGGATGCTGAAATAAATGGCTGACCAGCCGTTGCTGAAGCGGCGGTTGTTACCGGGGCAGCAGTTGTTGAGGATGCGGCGACTCCCGAAGCAGGAAGTACAATCAGCGCGATCAGCAATAATGAACAGAATATAATTCCCGATGAAGACAATTTCGTCATGGGTGAAAGTGGGACAGTTATCGATATTATAGTTATGATTTATTTCATTTATTACCACAGCGTATAACCTTAAGTCAGAATATCACTCACGATCCAGTACAAGACCATGTCCCAAGCAAATGCCAAGCCCGTCAGGAGTATGCCTGACCGACAGATGATGTACTATCTCTTCCTTCTCGGCTTCTTTGCCATTTTTTCTACAACCATCTCAAAAAACCCCGTCCTGCCACTGTATTCCAGCGCAATCGGCGCCAATGATACCGTCATCGGCCTCATCGCAGCCTTCTCTCCGCTTGCGGGAATCCTCTTCTCGTTTCCTGTTGGCGTTCTCTCGGATCATCTTGGCAGGAGGCGACTGCTGATCCTGTCCGGAGCCGTCTTTCTTTCTGCCCCGCTCCTGTATCTTTTTATCACCGATCCTCTCTGGCTGATTCCCGTCAGGTTCTTCCATGGTACTGCGACTGCTATCCTTGGCCCGGTCATTTCAGCCGTCATTGTCGAACGCTTCCCGACGAACAAAGGGGAGATGCTGGGACAATATGCCTCCGCCACCCTGATCGGCCGTACAATTGCACCGCTTGCAGGAGGGGCGATCATCACGTATTTCATGATGTCCCCGGGACTGCTCCCGTACAGGATAGTCTATGTCACTGCAGCCCTTGCTGCCGTTCCTGTCTTTATCATGACACTGATGTACCATGAGAACCGGTCTTCAACGATCGATGTTCTCCCGTTTGCAGTATTCCGTGAGAGTTTTATCACGTTCTTTTCCAATCCCCGCCTCAGGGGGACCGCCTTCGTGGATATGGCAACCTATTTTGCATTCGGCTCGTTTGAAACATTTCTTCCGGTCTTTCTTTCCGGCAAAGGCATCGACCCGTACCAGACCGGTATTATTTTTGCTGTCCAGGTTGTCATTATCGCTGCGACCAAACCCTTCTTCGGGAGGATTGCCGACAAAGTCGACAAACGCATCCAGATTCCTGCGGGTCTCCTGATTACCGGGTGTTCGGTTGCGGTGATTCCTGCTGTATCGTCGTTTGGGATGTTCCTTCTGGTGAGCGCGATATTCGGACTGGGCATGTCTATTTCAACCGTAGCTACGAGTGCCTATATTGCGGATATCGCAAGAAAAGAACAATTGGGAGCCTCCATGGGAGCGCTCTCCTCCATCATGGATATCGGCCAGTCGGCAGGGCCGTTTATCACGGGGGTTGTCATCACCACAGCCGGTTATTCTACCGGCTTCCTTGCAAGCTTCATCCTTGTCATCGCGGTCACGGGTATCTTCGCATGGTCCGTGAGAGGCCACAGTTACTAGAAAGAATATTATCTTTTGAAACTGGTGACAACCTCAGTTTTTTCCAGGGTATGTCCGCTCATAGCCCAGTCAATTGATTCGCGGCTGGCAGCGGGTTGTGAAATATCCATATCTATGGCATATAGCCTCAACACATACCGGTGCGTTGTCCCGACCGGGGGACATGGAGGATAGTACCCCCGGGAGCCTGCACTGCTGTCACCCTGCTGTGCCCCGTTTCCAAGTACCTCCTGGTCTGGCTCTGCGCGGCTCATACTGCCGGACACGGGAGGGATATTGTATACGAGCCAGTGGGTGAACGTCCCTTTCGGTGCATCAGGATCATCAAGGATCAGGACGAGGCTTTTTGTGCCGGCGGGTATCCCGCTCCAGGATACTTCTGGTGATTCACCTGCACCTTTGCAGGTATAGGTATCGGGCAGTGTTGAGCCCGGCTCAAGGGAATCAACGTGAAGGGTAAGCGTTCCCGATGGGATGGCTGACGTAGGAGGGGATGTAACGGTCTGGACTGATGAGGGGGATGCTAAGGACGGTGCCGGGGTTGTACATCCGGCAGCACAGATAAGTAAGATAAGGACAACCGGGAGGAGCAGAGACGACCAGGTTCGCATAACCGTGAAAGGATATGGCGGATAATAAGCCTGGCGGTACTATTTTACACCTATTTGGCTACTTATATACGTTCCCGGCTTCAATAGCTCGTACTGTCCCAGTAGATGGATTTTAAAAAAAAATCGTGCGGAGTCCCCAGGAAAATGCAAAGCAGCCAGCAGACATCCTCCCCCACCCTGCCAGTCTCCCTGAGTTTTTGTATCCTTTTATACCAGGAGGGCAGGATCGATCGTCTGGCAGACTGCACGGTTGAAGACTATATTACTGCTGTAAAAGAGGCCAGTATCGCCTGGATCGATTGCAGTACCAAAGACGATGAGAAGGAGTTCGAGCAGCTCGCCCTGCGTGCCGGTTTTACAAAGGTCCCGATACCCAAGCTCACCCATGGGTTTTATTCGGCATATGAGGATATGATACGGAACTAGGCATCATGCTCCCGTCCATGACAGTCAAAGGAGAGAAGATGACCATTCATCCCCTGTTTATCCTGATCAGGGAAAACCTGGTCCTCACAGTTCACTCGGAGGAGATCAACCGGCTGCTGCGATTCTCCCGGTACGCACAACCGTTCTTCAAACGAATAGCTGGAGAAGATACTCCTGATAAGATTACGCTTACTCTTGAACGGATCATTGATGAAAACAATGACCGGAACTTCGAGTATTTGCGCGAGATCGAGATGCACGGTGATGCGATCAGCAAATCACTTATCGAAGAAAATGTCGCCAAGAAAAAAGTCGCCCATGACATCTACCGGATGAAACATGTCCTGATCGATTACCTCAATGTCCTCTGGGCGACAAAGGATGTCGTCGACTCCCTGCGATATGGCGATGCTGACCTGATCACTAACGATGAAAAACTGCTGGGCAGGATCGGCATCCTTTACGATAACATCGACCGCCATATCGAACTTACCGAACAGATGTCCAACGTGCTTGCATCAGGTCTTGAGGTGATGCAGAGCATCTATAACAACCAGCTCCAGAGCCTGAACAACCGGTTTGCCCTTGTCACCGCGTATCTTACGGTACTCGGCACGGCCTTCCTTGTGCCGAATACAATTGCAACGATTGCAGGAAGTGGTGTCATGCGAGGGACGATGGCGGAACAGTGGTGGTATGTACCATTACTCGCTGTTTCAACACTGGTAGCCACGCTCGGATCGTTCCTCTGGGTTGTCCATGTCTGGAAAAAGCGGGAAGAGGACTAACGTTTTATCTTTTCCTTATCGTTACCCGGCGATAGATCAAAGGGGCATATGCCCGAGTAAGATCCTGATCCCGATAAGGATCAGGATCACACCACCGAGAATTTCAGTTTTCTGGCCAAGGATAACCTCGAGTCGTTCCCCCAGCATTACCCCGGAGAATGAGATACCGGAACACACGACACTGATGACAATCGCAGGGATAAGAATCGCGGCCTGCAGAACCCCAAAACTGATGCCTGCAGCAAGGGCATCAATACTGGTGGCAAGGGACAGGATAACCACAGGAATGAACCGGATCGAATAATTCCGGGACTCTTCTTCTCCGTACAGGCCTTCCCAGCACATTTTTCCCCCGATGAATGCAAGAAGGGCAAACGCGATCCAGTGGGCGTAAGCGGATATAAAACCGGCAAGCTCGTTTCCTGCAACCCAGCCAATCAGTATCATACCGGCCTGGAATGCGCCAAAGAAGAGCGCAATGATCGCTGCCGCAGGGATCATGCGCGATTTGACTGCGGTCCCGATGGCAAGAGACACCGCAAAACAGTCCATCGAAAGGCCGACGCCGATAAGGACAGGCGTGAGGAGATCCATGTGTTGCATAATCTGGGAACACCGGGGGGATAAATTGTATCAATCATCCTGTGTACCGGTTCCCAGCCGTGGATCATCCCGTGCAATCCCAAGGGCGGCAAGCGCACTTTTCTCCTTGTCCTTGATTTCCAGCATGAGATCAAGATCGACAGGCTTCGTCACGGCAAGAAACTTCCTGAAATCCTCCTGATCGATGTGCTCGGCATGTGCACCGACGCGTTTGCCGGGCTGCTGGGTGCTGTAATCGACCATGGGGATCCCGTCTGCCGTTCTCCAAGTCCTTGAAAGGGAGAGGATCAGGTCCTTTATCGGTTCACCGTTGTTGTGAATGGAGTGGTGGAAGACATCGAAGATTACCGGTATCCCTGTCCGCTGGTGGATGGCACGGCAGTCCGCCGCTGAATAGAGCCGCTCGTCATTCTCGATCACGAGCCGCTGCCGGATCATCTCATCGAGCCCGTCATAGACCCGGATGAAGCGTTCCATGCTGGCTCCTTTATTGCCATAGACCCCGCCGACATGCAGCTGGATCTTCGCGGAGCGATCAAGTTCCATCAGGTCGAGGATCCGGGCATGATACAGGAGTTCATCGATGCTCCTCTTGAGAACATCCGGATCCGGCGTGTTTATCAGGACGAACTGGTCGGGATGCATGGATATCCTGAACCGGTATTTTCGTATATACTCTCCGAGCCTCTGGAACTCGTCGAGGAAATGCTCCTGCCAGGGAAAGGTGCAGACTGGGTGCGATCCGAACGGGACTATATCCGAGGTAATTCTGAGAAAGAGCATTCCCTGCGGGACATTGTGTTTCAGGATTGAGCCAAGACAGGAGAGATTGGCCTGCACGGTGTCCCTGAGCCGGTCATCGGAATAGGAGGCGAGCCGGAAGGTGCGGGAGGGCGTGCACCCGATCGAGCGGTTGATGCAGGGGTATCCAATACGCATAAGGAATTTATTTCCGGACTTTTCGGATCTTTAGGCTGGATCCGTAGGGTATTACTTTTTTTTGAGAAGCCGTAGAGCAGCCGAGTTCATGCAGTACCGCTTGCCGGTCGGGACGGAACCGTCATCGAATACATGCCCGAGATGCGCTCCGCACCGTGCACAGAGTACTTCGGTCCGCACCATTCCTCCGGAGAGATCGGCATGCGTGGTGATATTGAGATCCGAGACCGGTGCGTAAAAACTCGGCCAGCCAGTACCGGAATCGAACTTGGTGGCCGAATCGAAAAGACCGGTACCACAACAGGCGCATACATACATTCCGGGTTCCTTGCAGGCGTGGTACTTGCCGGTAAATGCGTATTCTGTTCCTTTTTTACGTGCAATCTCAAACTGTTCTGGTGTGAGGATGGCCCGCCATTCCTCGTCGGTCTTTATCACCGGTACCAGAGGCTCGATCCGGCCGGTCTCAGCGTTGAAGATGAGGATCGAATCTCCTTTTCCGGCAGCAGGACTCATGGGGTCTCATCAGCTCCTGCCGGAGTCATGGCATGGCCGGAGCATAGAGGTTTGCCTTGCGGCATATGGAAAAAAGGGAGTTACAGCCCGAAAAATCCGAGGATCTTGCACCGGGGGTCCTTGTAGAAGATCCGTGCACCGTCCTTGATGTTCCGGACATCTTCGATAGTATACAGGATATAGGGATACTCTTTTGAGATGACACCCAACAGCCGGCCCAGCTCTGTCCGGGGAACGATCATGAAGATGATGTTGACCGTGTTGGTGAAACTGCCCTGCCCTTCGATCCGTGTCATCCCGTACCCGAGCTTGGAGAGGTTGGAGATGACTGGCTGGGGATCCCCGGGCATGATCAGCCTGACGATGACGTGGCCAATCGAGATCATGTTCTCGATCTGCATGCCAAGGAGTGTCCCGATGCCATACCCGGCGAGATAGGTAAACAGATTCCAGTAGTCCGTAAGGTTCGTGAGCACAAGCCCGGTGGAGATCAGCCAGACACCGGTCTTTACGATCCCAACACAGGCAGCCAGGTTCGCATGTCCCTTGCTGATATAGATGGTCCTGATCGTCTCAAGGGATGCCTCAAAGATCCGTGCGATCAGGATAATTATCGGGATTGAGAAGACGATCGCAAGAATTTCCTGCGCGATAACGTATCACTCCTGACTAGAATAGTCACACCGGAAGGCTTGAATACCTTGCGGAATGGGTACCGGATACCTTCCCGCATTTTCCTATGAGGACAGCGGCCGGTCAGCGTGAGAAACAGATTAATGTAGAAATATCAGCAACATGATCCTGACCCTACTCTATGAAGCCCGTGCACCTGATCCTGATCCTTCTTTTCGTGTTGTCACTCGGTGCAGGATGCACCTCGAGATCCCCCAACACCTCGATCCATGTCAGCGGTACAGATATCGAGGATATCACACCGGTGAGGATTGGCCAGTTTGACACGTACACTGCAACATTCCGGATCGAGAATCCCACAAACCAGAGCTTCGGGAATGTGGAGGTCCGGTTCAATATGGTCCCGACAACCATGTATTGCCATACCCAGACACAGGATGTCATGATACCAGTGGTAAATCCCCTGGAGCGTAAAACAGAGCAGTTCGCATTCTCCGAGTTCGCCGATCTCAACTGCGAGTATACCTATACGTACGAGGTCACATCTGACAAGAATTTATTTTGAACACCTCGTGAAGGGGAAATAAAAAAACCGAAGAACACGCACCTCTATTTTTCCTTACCGATCATCCTGAGCACGGCATCCCCGAACTCCCGGGTACCGGCCGATCCGCCGAGATCGCGGGTACAGATTCCCTGCGCAAGCACCCGGCCAATTGCCGATTCCACGCGGCCGGCCCCCTCAGTATCACCGAGATAGTCAAGGAGCATCGCCGTGCTCCGGATCGCGGCAATCGGATTTGCAATATTTTTGCCGGCAATATCCGGCGCACTCCCGTGAACCGGTTCGAACAGGGCGTACCGGTCACCGATATTAGCGCTCGGCGCAAGACCGAGGCCGCCGACCAGGTAAGATGCAACATCGGAGAGGATATCCCCGAAGATGTTTGTTGTCACCACGACATCGTATGCGGCCGGGTGCCGGAGGATGTCCAGCGCGAGGGCATCGATAAACTTGTCATTGAAGGACACCCCCGCGGCCTTTGCCTCAGTAATACAAATGTCGCGGAAGAGGACATCGGACTTGAGCACATTCGCCTTGTGCCCGATGGTCAGATGCCCCCGGCGCTGTTGCACGAGACGGATCGCGGACCGGACAATCCGCTCGCAGCCCGTTCGGGATACCACCCGAACAGTTGTTGCCCGGTCGGGACCGATCTCCTCAATACCGGAATAAAGCCCTTCGGTGTTCTCCCGCACAATCATGATGTCAACCCCACCGCCTTTTATCGGGCGCAGGTTCGCAAAGAGATCGAGCGCCTTCCGGATGCGCAGCACAATGCTCTGGTAGTCCTTCATAGGTGGGGTGGTGATCGCACCAAACAGGATCGCATCGGCCGTCTTGAGCTCGGAAATCTCCCGGTCAGCACAGGGGCACCCCGTCCGCTCCCACACGCCGTATCCCACATCGACCGTGAAGTACTCGTACTCAGGATGGAGTGTTTCAAGGATACTCCGGGCAACCGGGATAACCTCGTGCCCAATCCCGTCACCTTCCACAACAGCAATCTTCGTCATTTCGCTCTCCAGCGTGCAACCAGTTCGTTCACCGACCGGGCAATCATTGCCGGGCTTGCACCCCAGTGGACAATCACACCGGACTTCCCGTTCCAGGTACCAATCCCCTCCCGCTCGGCCCGGCAGCACCGGGCGATGAACGGCTCCTCATTCACCTGTTCAAGGGGACAGATGTTCTCCAGCGTGAAGTTTTTTCCATAGCACTCAGTATAGAACTGCAGACCCGTGAGGCACCCCGCCACACGCTCACCTCCGTGCATTGCATCAGCATCGAGCGTCCGGCTGAATCCTGCTGCACGACAGGGATAGACCTCCGACCCAAGTTCCCGTATGTCCTGTACATGATGACAGAAGAGTACGGAAAGGTCCCCAAAGAGCCCGGCGGACTCAAGCTCCCGCAGGCTCAGGGACAGGCTCGGACGCGGCGGACTGGCATCGTATACATGGATTTTCAGCAGCCCTGACAGGTTGGGATCGAGCACAAAGGTCTTGTGTTCATCAAGGCCGGTAAAGACCGTGCACCGGTACCCGGAATCAAACGCCAGCTGGATGAGGTGTGTGCGGTCGTGCAGCTGCACTTTCTCCGGGTAACAATAAACAGTGTCTGCGGGGGCGAGCACGCTTGAGGAGATAATGTCCCTCATCATCCCCTTTCCCGTGGGATCAGGAGTTACCTCAAGCACCTCATACCCGCTGCCGGTTTCCCGAAGGAGATACCGGCTCAGGAAATAGACGCGATCACCACAAGGCCGGGTTGAGGCATGCCCCACATATTTGCAGTGCTCCGGAAAGATCATCGGTGTTTTCTCCAGTACTCCACAAGGCCGCCAGCCGCAAGGATCTCCTGCATCCGGGGAGAGAGAGGCCGGAATTTATGCCGTTTTCCTGATAGTTCCACCCAGCCCTGTGCAAGGTTGAATTTTACGGTACTGCTCTCATTGCAGGTTATATCCGCTTCAATGAGCGGCAGGCCGATATTGATCGCGTTCCGGAAAAAGATCCTGGCAAACGAAGGTGCAATGACCGCAACAACTCCTGCCTCCCGGATCGCGATCGCTGCCTGTTCCCGCGAGGATCCGCAGCCGAAATTCTTCCCGGCAACGATGACTGCTCCCTTGAGGCGGGGCGCGATGCCGGGATCAAGGTCCTCAAAAACATGGGATTCCCAGATGCTCCGGTCTTTGGTCCGCAGGTACCTCCCGGCAATCACGACATCCGTATCGATATCCTCCGGCAGGCAGACTGCATGACCTTCCTCCTGCATCACACCACCTCCGGGGCAGTGATTTCCCCTTCAAGCGCACTGGCGGCCGCTGTTGCAACGGACGAAAGATAGATCTCTCCACCAACACCCATGCGGTTCTTGAAATTCCGGTTTGCAGTCGAAAGACAGACCTCTTCTTCGCCAAGCACTCCCATGTGATAGCCAAGACAGGGGCCGCAGCCCGGGGTCCCTAGGGTGCAGCCGGCTTCCACGATGTCGGCAAGTACGCCAGTCCTGATCGCCTGGGTGAGGACCGCTGCCGATGCAGGAACCACGATAGTCCGCACGGCGACTTTGTTTCCTTTCACGATCCGGGCAAACCGTGCGAGATCGGAATATCGCCCGTTGGTGCAGGTACCGACAAAGACCTGGTTGAGGGGAAGTCCGGCAAGGTCATCAACAGGTTTGACCGTATCCACCCGGTGCGGGACAGCGACAAGTGGAACAATATCGGAGAGATCGAATTCCAGATCCTTTATATAGGCGCACTGCTCCGGGAGTTGCGGTTTTACGGTATGTCCCCGCTCCCGCAGATACCGTATCGTCACATCATCAGCGTAGAACAATCCCGCCTTTGCCCCGGCTTCCACCGAGAGATTGGCAAGGACCAGCCGCTCGTCGATGGAGAGATCCTTCGCTCCTTCTCCTACGAACTCGAGCGCCTGGTACGTGGCCCCGTCCATCCCAAGTTCCCCAACGAACGCAAGGGCTAGATCCTTTGCCTCGGATGCGCCGGTGAACCGGCCTTCGAGATGGATGCCGATCGACTCCGGGACGCGGAGCCAGGTCTCACCGGTCAGCCAGATCGCCGCCATGTCGGTTGCCCCGACGCCGGTGGCAAATGCCCCGAATGCACCGAGCGTGACACTGTGCGAGTCGGCACCGATCACGATCTCGCCGGGCAGGACAACCCCTTCGCTCATCAGCTGGTGGCAGATACCACATCCGATGTCCGAGAAGTTCATGAACGAACCCGTTGCGAACTCCCGGAGCTCGCGCTGGAGGGTCGCGGTTGTCGTATTGTTGGCCGGGGCGATATGGTCGAACATGATGGAGAATTCCGTTGCATTGGCAAGGCGGCTGGCACCCATGCATTTCCATGCCTCGAGTGCAAGGACCCCGGTACCGTCATGGGCGTACGCCCGGTCGACCTTCCGGTCGACATATTCTCCTGCCGGGGCGTTGAGGATCCGTTCTGAGAGTGTGCTCATGCGGGGGACTCCTGTGCTTTTTTGATCAGTTTCCGCAAGACTTCCGGCGTGATTTTACATTTATGCTCGGAATGGTCCTTGACCAGGTCGAGCACTTTACAGATCTGCTTTTCCGAGAGGTGGCAGCCAAGCGATGCGACAATATGCTCGAGCGCTTTTTTCCCGGTATGCTTCCCGAGGATGAAATGCCGTTCTCCCCCCACGAGATCCGGCGGGAAATACTCGTAGGTCGACGGATCTTCAAGAATGGCTGCGATGTGGATACCGCTCTCGTGCGAGAACGCAAGTTCTCCGGTGACCGGCTTGTTGCGGGGCAGCGTGATACCGGAGTACTTCTCGACCATATGCGAAAGACGGGTCAGCGTTGACAGCTTGTACCGGTCAATACCCTTCTTCATTCGCAGGGCCACGAGCAGTTCCTCCAGGGACGCGTTTCCCGCCCGTTCACCGATCCCGTTCACCGTTGTGTGGAGCTGGAACGCCCCTGCCTCGGCAGCCGTGATCGTATTTGCCACTGCACAGCCCATGTCGTTGTGGCAGTGGGCACAGAACGGCCGGTCTACAGAGGTGACGAGATCGGTCATGATGCGGTTCATCTCGGAGGGAATGAGACAGCCAACAGTATCGGCAAAACTGAGCAGGACCGCCCCGTGATCGGCAGCCCGCTGGTAGACTTCTTTCAAGAAAGCAAGGTCGGTTCGTGACGCATCCTCAGCAGCAAACCGGACCTGTACGCCGTGATCCCGGGCGAAGTCGATCATCGTTAAGGAGTCCTCAAGCACCTGCCCCCGGGATTTTTTGAATTTGAGCCGGACATGAAGTTCAGAAGTTGGGATGAAGATGCTCACCATGTCGACATTGCAGTCGATCGCTGCCTGGATATCGGGCTCCCGGGCCCGGCAGAAACCGCAGATGCGGGCATCAAGCCCGAGGTTTGCGATCGTCTTCACGCACTGTTTTTCGTTCGGGGACACCGCGGGGAAGCCGGCCTCAATGACCTCGATACCGATTTCGTCCAGCATGGTGGCAATCTCTACCTTCTCCTGACAGGAGAACGAGACGCCCGGTGTCTGTTCCCCGTCTCTCAGGGTTACATCGCAGATCTCAATATTCAACAGTTTCATGGCTGCACCCTTCCGGACAGGCCCCGTTCACGACGAGGGTCCGCGGCCTGTCCGTTACCACGAGCTCGTGTTCCAGTGTCATTACATCCTCAGCCCGGCATACCACCGGGTCCGCCCATCGCAGGTACGGGAGCAGGTCATAAGCAGGCTGTTTACCGGTCATCGCCATGCAGTCGTTCTTCATCACGATGCAGAGCAGCGGCAGCCTTTTTTCGTACACATCGATGAGGGCGTTCAGGCCGGAATGGAGGAGTGCATAATCCCCGATCAGGGAGACCTTCGTACTCCGTGCAGCAACCGCAATGCTGGCACCCATCCCATAACTGGCCACCCCGAGCTCGTACGGCGGGTTCATGCCAAGCACCGAGCACCCCGCATCGCAGATCGTGGCCGTGTTCCACTCTTTTAAGATATTCATCATGCCCTTGAACGGGCAGTCATGACAGAACGTGCGGTAGTAGCCCCGGTCCTCCATCGCTTCGGGGCGTTTCTGTGGTACCGGGGGCAGTACCCCCCGGTGGTCGCGGATAAACGTCCTGCCATATTCCCGCACGTCCCGTATGCCCGCTGCCTGTCCCGGCAGGGGATTCACGGTCACAATCCGGGTCTTCCCGGGTGCAGGACCGGCACCGGCAGGCTCACCGTTCCAGCGGTTCAGGGACGATTCCGAAGACCACGCAAACATGGTCCTGTAGAGCTCCTCCGCCGCAGTCACCCGACCGTTCATGGTCCAAGTTCGTTCCGAGAGCCGGCCTTTCCCGTCCTTCCGCTTCACGGGAGTATGCTCCACATCCGCGTCCAGCAGGGGCGGCGTGAGCCGGAGCATGGCAACACGGGAGAACTGTTCCGAGGCTCCCAGTGCCGCCTCCACGCCGGAATAACAGCTCGCGGCATCGGGTTCGATGACCGGCAGTTCCGCAAGTTCCCCGTAATACCGGGAGTCCTGTGCGGTCTGCGACCCATGTGCATCCGGGTCGTCACCGGCTACCAGCACTACGCCCCCGATTAATCCTTGTGCCGTTGCCTGCAGGAGCGGATCAGCGCAGGCATTGACGCCGACATTCTTGATGATTACCGCAGCTCTTCTGCCTTCGAGCGAATCGCCGAGTGCATATTCCAGTGCTGTCTTCTCGTTAATCACCATCTCCGCATGGACGCGGGTGCCAAGATCCGTGATCGGGAATCCAGGTACTGTGTATTGCCGGTCGGTACAGGCAAGCAGCGCCTCAGTAAGTACGTCAATGCCTTTCATTCGTCTTTCCCGGGCACGAGGTCGCAGCCTGCGCAGTTGGTACACATGGTGTGTGCCAGGCGTGGATCGAGCCCCGCTGCTGCAAGAGCCTGCCCGTGCAGCGCGAAGACCCTGTTCAATCGTTCTGCAGAGGGACGGGGTGTCCCGACAAGTTCTGCCACCGGGTTGAGGGGCCGCAGAACAGGAATCACACCATGGGAGGTCAGCTTCCTGATACAGGCTTCCATTTCGGCATCTGTCTCGCCAAGCCCGATGATGACATTGGAGAATACACGGTTCTTGCCGAAGAGTTCGACCGAGCGGTCGAGGACCTGCCAGAGCCGGTCGTAGTCCAGCCCCGGGCACATCTTCGCAAAAAGTTCCGGTGTTGAGGCCTCGAGGTTGAATTTCACCTCAGCAACCCCGAGTTCCTTCAGGCGATCCGGGGTCTTTTCAGTTGGGTAGATGGACACGCCGATGGGTAAGCTAAAGAACGCAAGGTGCTTCACCACTTCGAGGACATAGGCTTCCTCCTCTTCGAGGCTCTCCAGAACCCCGCTCGTGATCGAGATGGCATGGATCCGGTGCCTCACCGATTCAACCATTCCCATGATCTCCTCTATCGACTTGCGTCTGCCGCCAATCCTCGGCACCGAGCAGTAACGGCACCTGAAGATACAACTGCCGGTAACCGTGATGAACGCCTGATCAGGGCAGTGGAAACCTGGCTCCAGCAGCCTGCCGGAGATAAGGTTCCCGTCAAAATAGAGGTCAGCGGTTCCATTGCCCCGGTGGGCGATCTCGATGGTGCTGAGTGGATCCAGCGCGAGCTTGACGCGGTGGCTCCCCATGGCAAAGAAGATTGCACCCCTCCCCCCGGCTCCCGGCCCTGCCGCAGAACGGGCGATGAACTGCTCTGCGGGTTCGCCAGTGAGCTGGACTGACCCGGCAGCCAGCAGCCGGCTTTTCAGTTCTGTCCATTGCATAACTCAAGCGCCTCCTCGTAATTCGTATAAAAGGGGATCGAAGCAACAGCCCCGACAATCCCCCTGCCGTTCATGACAAACCGCAACCGGGGATCTCCGATGGTTTCCAGCAGGCCTGCCTCGACCTCGCCCCGCTTGACCTTCTGTCCGTACGCAAGCAGTTCCTTAGACGGGGTGAAGCCAGTATAGACCGCCATACCGGTCTTTTTGGACAATGTGTACTGTTCCAGCAACCGCTGGAACCTCCCGATGAGTCTCTCTGGATCATTCGTTGCAAACTCCGCAACAAGGCCAACGCAGTTCTTCGTCCGGTATGGTACCGGGAAGAGCTGGACAATCGTGTGCGACAAGTACACTGAACGCTCGTCCTCAACCTCCCGCGCGATGTTATGGACAAGCGTCCATGTCGCTCCCTCCTCAGGAGTGTCGGTATCATCCACCCCAATCAGCACCCTTTGCATCCGGGGGAGCCAGATGGTGGCACCGGCCACTTTTCCCCCGCCGGCCGGATCGCTTTTACTCCGCAGGACACCCGCAGCATCCGATCGGCAGGCAGCTGCACCAACGCCTCCGCCACCCATCCCGATATACGTGATGGCAATCTCCGAGCCTTCGATCGTGCAGGCAGAGATGCCGGCCGCGAAACGCGAGCCTTCCAGTGCGAGATCGACCGTGCCGGTTTTGAGGGAGTACCGCATGGTGGATCCTACGCAGCGGACATCCTGAACAATCGGGCTTTGGGCATAGTGGCACTTCGACCACATAGCACCACCGACACAGTCAAAGAACTCGATGAGTTCCACCTTCCTTCCGGAGTCATCGGCAACCGCAACGATCCGCGGGTAGTGGATCACGTACGGTTCAGAGATGTTCTCCATAGAGTCCCGCCGCCTCGATACCCCGGTTGCCCCAGAGCACGGCACCCAGTGCTCCGATCCTTCCCTTCCTTCCATTGTTGTCAATGAACACGATGCCAAGCGCCTTTGCCGTATCCTCCGCTTGGGCAAGAGTCATGATCTCTGTCTTTACCGCCGCGAATGCAGGTGAGTCTGATGGAAAACCAATACCCCGGTGGTATGCAATCCCCGTATCTTTTGAAAAGGTATTATTTTCAACAAAAGTCCGGATGAAATCCAGAAGCCTGTCGATCGCGTCAGGTCTGGCAGCAAAGTTCAGCGCTGAACCGACGCAGTTCGTGGTCTTGTGGGGTACCGCCGGGTTGAGCTGGACAAGGCGCATGTTCAGGGATTCCACGCCATCGATGCGGCATGCTTCTGCGCATTTCAGTGCCATCACCCATGTCGCACCCTCCGTCTTCGTGTCAGTGTCATCGATGCCGATGCAGACCTTCTCGTACTGGGGCGAGACGATCCTGACCCGGTTGGTACGTGCCCCGCCTACTTTGAGATCATCCTCCGTAGGGTACTCTGCCCGGATCACACCGGGAGCCTGGGGGAGACACGCGGCAATACCGACACCGGCCCCGGCGATACCTACCCACGTAGTGATCACTTCATCTCCG
Organism: Methanoregula sp.; assembly: GCF_049510175.1. Lineage (GTDB taxonomy): Archaea > Halobacteriota > Methanomicrobia > Methanomicrobiales > Methanospirillaceae > Methanoregula. Next base: position 98,733 of record NZ_JBEKZF010000002.1, on the reverse strand, counting down.
GTGACTTTCACCGATTCCAGGGCCTGCCCCCCGATATCCCCGGATGCGGCACCGAAATTGATGGGATATGTGCCAAGCTTCGCGTTGATCACCATCGCTGTTCCTTCAACAGCACAGCCGGTCACAGCACCACCGGCCCTGCGACGGTTCATTGCATCCCACTCAATCGTTCCCCGTGCCCGGCACTGCTCGATAATTTCTGCTTGGCCGCTGCATTCGTCTACCATCACCAGGAATTTCTGCGAGAAAAGCGGACCGAACCGCTTCTTTGCATCGTCGGGTGTGAGCGTGATCATATTATCGCCGAAAATTTCGTTAACAAAAGAATCGGCAATAACCCTATATATAGAGATCGATCTTTACCAGAATGCTAAAGAAAAAAGATCTGAGAATTATATGGTGTTCAGAGAACTTTGTGGAGTTCGATCTTGTACGGTCCGAGCGTGCCGCCAAAGTTGCCGGCCGAAATGAACTTGACTCCGGGCACCATTGCCGCTGCCTTGACACCGGCTCCCATTGCAGCTGCAACGGATTTCTCATCAACTCCATCAATAACAATCTCGTAGACTGCCTTGATACCTGCGGGGATTTTGCTGTCCGGGACTTTCTCGCGGAGCGTCGGGCAGTACTTCTCGTTTGTCGAGGCAACCATGAACTTGTACTTCAGGCTGCCAACCTTTGAACCGCTCGCCACAATGCCACCGGGGAAGCTGGTGATGGTTCCGGGAACGAGATCGATTGCCCCGATTGCTGCCTCGGCACCCATGAGGGCCGCCATCTGGTTCTCGCCCATGATGAAGAAGTTTCCGCCCGCGACACCCTTGACGATGCCGAACTCTTCCTCACCGACATACTCGCCGTTCATGATCGGGATGACCCAGCATTTGCGGCCGCCAACTTCCTTCTGGTACTCGTAGCCGTCACCGAAGAAGTGGAGCTTGACGGGAATCTTTTCTTCTGCAGTGGTGATGCCGTTGAAGACAGCCGTTGTCGGTGCAGTCAGGACACATTCCGCAAGGCGCTCGACAACCTGTTCTTTCAGCTTCTTCTTGCTTGCACAGATCAGGATAGCGACACCGGGTCGTCCGTCGGGAGTCTCGCTTGCCGGGACATAGCCCTCAATGCCTGCCTCGCAAGGGCAGCCGATAGCCGATGTGGCAAAGCCTGTTGCTTCGGTTGCTGCTTTCTTTGCCCATTCCTTCGTAACCGCAGTGATGATGATACGGCAGACCCATGTCGGGAATGCCTCTGCGTATGTATTGTCAATAGTAACGCCGTTGATTTCCATAGAATGACCTCCGGTACCACAAAGGTACCATGATAGTGGTTGAATAAATTTTCTAATTTGATTTCCCTCCATGACGGGAATTTGTGAGCGCAGGAAAAAAACGAAGAAAAACGAAGAAAAGTACAATAGATCATGTTAACCATAGGGATTTTTACGTTAACCTCCAAATGGCGTATTTAAACTAAAATAATAAAAACCTCTATAAAACGAGTGTACGAACCCGACCAATTTCAGAACATTTATCTATCATCTTCTACCACTTTTTGTTAGTCGATTTTTAGAATCGATCATAGCTGGTGCGTGAAAAGAAAAATGGCATTTGCAGTGCACATAAACATGGAACATTGTACTGGCTGTAATAATTGTGTGGTTGCTTGTCCTGTTGACGCATTAGAGCTTCATATTGTAGATCCAGTATCAACGGAAAAAATCTACATTATCAGGGACGGAAAATCCGTTGTCCTTGATTTCAGAGAGGAGCTCTGTGCCGGATGCGGCGTATGTGTCCAGGCGTGCCCATACGGTGTTATCAGACTTGCAGGCCTCTGGGAATCAAGATCAGTGGCAAATGTGCAATAAGAAACAGCGTGAGGGTTAATTCATGGCATTGTTTCCAAAGTTTTCCAAAAAGAAGGATGGTGTTAACGTTGTGATGGAGCAGAAGCTCCTTCAGAGCGTCAATAACCTCATACTCAATGCAGAGACCTGCACGGGGTGCGGCATATGTGTTGACGCATGTCCTGAGGAGGCAATTGTCCTCGGACTGGTCGGTGCATCGAGGCGAGGCGCGATCAATTACGCTGCCCCGATCGATGTGGACGAGACCAAGTGTTCATATTGTGGCGTCTGCGTCATCATGTGCCCGTTCAATGCATTGACATTGAAGGTGGATGGACAGGAGAGACTCCCGATCATCGAGAAGGAAGGGTTCCCGCAATATGACATGAAAGCGGAAATCGATGACGAGAAATGCGTCCGGTGTACCATCTGTGAAGAGGTATGCCCGAGGGATGCAATCGATCGCAATATCCCCGCGTATGAAGGAACCTACAAGGGACCGGTCGCAGGGGCAAAGGATCGCCAGACCGCGATCAAGACCAAGACGACCTTTACCGTGGACAAGGAAAAGTGTTCGCTCTGTGGCCTGTGCGGTGCCCTCTGCCCGGCACTCGTGGTGAAACACAAGGAGTTCACCGCAGAAACCGGCAAGGTCGAAGGCGAAGTGATCTGGGACGAGACCAAGTGTGATGCCTGCAAGATATGCGTTGAGGCATGCCCCGAAGAGTGCATTACCGTTGAGCGCGAGATCGTTTCCGATAAGGTCGACGGCAAGGTCAGCATCGTCCAGGACAACTGCTGCACCTGCCGGTGGTGCGCGAAGAACTGCCCGACCGAGGCAATCACTGTGGAGAAGATTTTTGAAGGCGATATCGAGTTCCATGCCGAGAAATGTCCCGGCGGCTGTTCGACCTGTGCAGATATCTGCCCGGCGAATGCGATTTACCTGCCAACCCCGATCCCCGCAGCAGACATGAAGCTGGACAGCAGGGAGGCGACCATCGCCGTCAACAAGGACTACTGCATCCTGTGCGGCGCCTGTGTCAATGCCTGCCCCGGTGAGGATATCATTGTCCTGCAGAGGACCGGTATCCGCGTGAAGGGTAAGGAGACCGACCTGTTCAACAAGATCAAGGCGAAGCTTTTCGAGAAGAGAACCTCGGAAGTGAAAGAGGCAATTACCGGCCAGGTCAACCTTAAAATGATGGAGAAGGCGTGATTACCATGGCACGAACAAAAGGTTACCCTGAAGCGCTGGAAAAGAAACTCCACGAGCAGAGATACTTCCGCGAGGACTCAAACCCCGAATTCACCGCGAAGGTGAAGGCTATCTCCCGTACCATCCCCCATATGTGCTACCAGTGCGGTACCTGCACCGGCTCCTGCCCGTCAGCACCCCGCAGCACCTACCGTATCCGCAAGTTCATGAGAAGAGTGGTGCTCGGACTCGAGAACGAGGCGCTGACAGATCCGGACCTCTGGCTCTGCACCACCTGTTACAGCTGCTCTGACCGGTGCCCGCGGGACATCATCCCCACGGATGTCATCATGTCCATGAGGAACCTCGCATTCAAGCGGGATATCATCCCCGTCAACTTTCTCAAGACCGTTACGGCAATCTATGCCTCAGGCCACGGTGTCCCGAACAACGATGTCAACCGTGCAGCCCGGGAGAAACTCGGCCTGACCCGCGACCCGCCGACCACCCACATGTATCCGGAATATCTGCCCGCCATCAGGAAGATCATTGACCACTACAATCTCAAGGCCAATGCAGACCGGATCATCAAGGAGAAGGAGGGCTGACCATGGCTGAATCAGAAGCAAAACACAAGTTTGCATTCTATCTCGGATGCATCGCCCCCAACCGGTATCCCGGTGTCGAATCCGCCTCCATCAAGGCGATGAAGAAACTCGGCGTAGAACTGGTTCCCCTCAAGGGCGCAAGCTGCTGCCCCGCACCCGGCGCGTTCGGTTCGATCGACCTCAGTGTCTTCTATGCAATGGCAGCCCGGAATCTCGTGCTCGCCGAGCAGATGAAGATGGACATTGCCCTTGTCTGCAATGGCTGTTACAAGTCGATCTGGGAGGTCAACCACAAGCTCAAGCACAACAAGGATCTCCGTGATGCCGTCAATGAAGTGCTCAAGGAAGTCGACATGGAGTACAAGGGTACCATCAACGTGTACCATACTGCCGAGCTCCTTTACAACGACAAGTTCATCGGCGTTGACAAGGTTCGCGACAGCGTCACAAACCCCCTGACCGGTGCCCGCATTGCAGTCCATTACGGCTGCCACCTGACCAAACCCCATAAGGACCGTGAGTTTGAGAAGGAAGTCATGCTCAACACCGAGCACCCGACCTGGATGGAAGAACTCGTCGCTGCCCTTGGTGCAACACCGGTGGAATACCGCAACAAGATGCAGTGCTGCGGTGCCGGTGGCGGTGTCCGCGGGTACGATATTGTGCATTCACTGGACATAACGAACGAAAAACTGATCAACCTCAAGGAAGAGAAGGTGGATGCACTCACCGATATCTGCCCGTTCTGTCAGCTCCAGTTCGACCGCGGCCAGATCGAGATTAAGGAGAAATTCGGCGTCTCGTACGGATTACCCGTGCTCCACTTCGCCGAGCTTCTTGGACTGGCACAGGGAATGAGTCCGCAGGACCTCGGGCTGGATCTCCATGGGATCAGCTGCGAGCCCTTCCTGCAGAAGGTCCTGTGAGGTGGTAAACATGGCAGAAAAGAAGAAGACAACCACCAAGAAGACCGAGTCCAAGAAACAGGACACTAAGAAGGTAGTTCCCGTGAAACAGGAAGTCAAGAAGCTGGCAGCTGCTCCGGCAAAGGCTGCAGCAGCACCTGCAGCAACACCCAAGGCGACACCGGCAGCTGCTCCGGCACAGGCAGCAGTTGGAAGCACAACTCAGCAGGAAGCACGTATCGGTGTGTTCATCTGCCACTGCGGTACCAACATTGCCGGGTCAATGGATATCCCGGCCGTGCAGGAATATGCAAAAACCCTCCCGAATGTGGCCTATGTTGACAACTACAAGTATATGTGCTCGATGCCCGGGCAGGCTGTGATTCAGAAGGCAGTCAAGGAGAACCACCTAACCGGTGTCGTTGTTTCTGCATGTTCACCACGCCTTCACGAACCAACGTTCAGGACGGCAACCAAGGAAGCCGGCCTGAACCCGTTCCGGTTCGAGATGGCAAACATCCGTGAGCAAAACTCGTGGGTGCACATGCACGACCGCGAAGGTTCAACCGAGAAGGCAAAGGATGCGATCAGGATAGCAGTAGCAAAAGCTGCACTCCTCCAGGACCTCTTCCCGAAGACCGTGCCGGTGGAAAAAGCGGCAATGGTCGTCGGAGCGGGGGTTGCCGGCATGCAGGCAGCCCTTGACCTTGCAGCAGCAGGGATCAAGACCTACCTTGTCGAAGCCGATACCAGTATTGGCGGACGCATGTCCCAGCTCGACAAGACCTTCCCGACCCTCGACTGTTCGCAGTGTATCTTAACACCCAAGATGGTGGACGTGGGAAGGGCCCAGCTGATCGAGCTGATGACCTGGTCCGAGGTCCATGAAGTGGAAGGGTACATCGGCAACTTCGATGTCACCATCCGCAAGAAGGCACGCGGTGTCATCTCCATGGCAGAGGGTGAAGCACGTGGCATTGTCGGTGGCGGCTGCAATGGCTGCGGTGACTGCGAAACAATCTGCCCGGTTGTCAAGCCCAATGAGTTCGAAGTCGGCATGAAGCCGAGAAAGGCGATCTACATCAACCACCCGCAGGTCGTTCCCCTTCTCTACACCATCGACTTCAACTCATGTGTCAAGTGCGGCCTCTGCGTCACCTCCTGTGGTGAGAAGAAAGCAATCGACCTCGAGGCCAAGGACGAGTTCATCAAGGTCAAAGTTGGAACAGTCATCCTCGCAACCGGCTTCGATATCTTCCCCATCGAGAAGAAAGAGGAGTGGGGCTACAAGCGGTACGAGAACGTCATCACGAGCCTCGAATTCGAGCGACTCATCTGCGCCTCCGGCCCGACCGGCGGAAACCTTATCCGTCCGAGCGACGGCAAGACCCCGAAGCGCGTGGCATTCGTGCTCTGTGCAGGATCCCGTGACAACACCGGAATCGGCAAACCCTACTGCTCGCGGTTCTGCTGCATGTATTCACTGAAACATTGCCACCAGATCATCGAGAAGGTCCCCGGATGCATTCCCTACATCTTCTACATGGATATCCGTTCCTTTGGGAAGATGTACGAAGAGTTCTACTACCGTATCCAGGACGAGGGCGCGAAGTTCATCCGGGGCCGTGTTGCCAACATCCTCGAGGATAAGGCAACAAAGAACCTGCATGTCTACGCTGACGACACCCTCCTCGACCGCCCGATCGACATGGAAGTCGATCTCGTCGTGCTCGCAGCAGCAGTCCAGCCCAAGGACGATACCAACAGGACCCGCAAGCTCTTTGGTGTTTCCTGTTCGAGCGATGGATGGCTTCTCGAAGCCCACCCGAAGCTGAACCCGTGCGGAACCACTACAGCCGGTGTCTTCCTTGCCGGTGTCTGCCAGGGCCCGAAGGATATTCCCGACACAGTAGCATCAGCAGAAGGCGCAGCGTCGGCAGCGAGTATCCCGATCCACAAGGGAGAGGTCGAACTCGAGCCGTACTTCGCCACCTGTATTGAGGAGAGGTGCGCAGGCTGCGGCATGTGCGTCAACCTCTGCCCCTACAGTGCACTGGCACTCGTTGAAAAGAACGGGCGCACAGTCATGGAGGTTACCGAAGCCAAGTGCAAGGGCTGCGGTACCTGCGGCGGCTTCTGCCCCGGCGGAGCGATCTGGATGAACCACTTCGCAACCCCGCAGATCGTGGCACAGATCAATGCATTCCTGCTCGGAGGTGAGCAGTAATGTCAGCACCCGGAAATTTCCCTATCCCCAAGCGCGGGCCCGGTATCTGGGAGCCCAAGATCATCGGTCTTCTCTGCAACTGGTGTTCCTATGCCGGTGCCGACCTTGCAGGTGGCGGCCGTATCCAGTATCCACCCGATGTCAGGGTAGTCCGTGTCATGTGTACCGGACGCCTTGACGCACTGTTTGTCCTGAAGGCATTCGCTGACGGAGCCGACGGTGTCCTCGTCTCGGGTTGTCACTTCGGTGACTGTCACTATCTCGAGGGCAACTTCAAGGCAGCAAAACGCATGTTCATGGTCAAGCGCCTGATGAAGAGCATCGGCCTTGACGACCGCCGCTTCAGGATGACCTTCGTATCGGCATCCGAAGGCGCGAAGTGGGGCGCAGTCATCACTGACGTGGTCAAGACTATCAACGAACTTGGCCCCAGCCCCATCAAGGAATTCAATAAATAACGCACTGCAAATCCATGGGTTGAAAGGAACCCCCTCAACGCATCGGGACTCGGTTCCCAACCCCACATTTTTTATACACAGCGCATACAATAATCAGAAATTTTATGTGTTACATAACAATCCGTAACACTATTTTCTGTTTGTTTAATACTGCGTAAAAAAATGAAACGAGAAATTTATGTTGTATTTGAACATTGCTTCATTTTTCGTTTTGATTCTTCGTCGAATATAAAAATCCGTTCTGATATAAAATAGGAACGCTTATATGGCGAAATTAAGAATCATTCAATGTCCCATCTTAGGGGACGTGCAATAGCGACTTTCAGACACTACCAGTACCCTGATAGGGTACTCTCTCTCTCAGTGACAGTACTGTACCGCGGTTAAATGAAAATTTGGAGGAATTAACATGAAGCAGAAAGATACAATCGACCTTTACGACGATGAGGGTAAGCTCTTAAAGAGCAATGTCAATATTGACAAGATCAGCCCGCTGGTCAACAAGGGTGCATTGAATGTCATCGACCTCACCAAGAGGACAGTGGCAGTCAACCTCGCCGGTATCGAGGAAGCATTAAAGACCGGAAAAATGGGCGGCAAGTCGAACCAGATCCTCGGCCGCAGCATGAGCTGCAGCTGTGTCAAGGACTGCGACGCACTTTCAGCCAAGATCAAGGAGATGGTCCAGGTTACCGACGGTGACAACACCAAGATCACCAAGGTCGGCGGCGGCAAGATGATCCTCGTCGAAGTCCCGAGTGCACGTCTGGACGCAGCAGCAACCTACGATGCGGCATCAACCGCCGTTGCAGCAGCGACCACCTATGCACTGGTTGACCAGTATAAGGTCGGCATGATGGACGGTTCCTATGTCAAGAGTGCAGTCTGGGGGACCTACCCGCAGACCATGAGCATGGATGGCGGCAACATCGTCACGATCATGTCCATCCCGCAGAACAACGAAGGTCTCGGCTACGCACTGAGGAACATCCCAGCAAACCATGCGGCAATGATGACCCACCGGAATGCAATGCAGGGTGCAGCACTCTGTTCGACCTTTGAACAGGCCGGCGAGTTCGAGATGGGCATGGCAATCGGCCCGTTCGAGCGTGCCCAGCTCCTGCTCTATGCATACCAGGGACTCAATGCAAACAACCTCGTTTACGACCTTGTGAAGGCAAACGGCAAGACCGGTACCATCGGTACTGTCGTGCAGAGCCTTGTCGAAAAGGCCATTGAGGACAAGGTCATCAAGGCAGGCAAGAAGGGCAAGAGCGGCTACATCTTCTACGAGACCAAGGACCCGATGCTCTGGAACGCCTACGCATCAGCAGGTACCCTTGCAGCAACCATGGTCAACTGTGGTGCTGGCCGTTTCGCACAGGCAGTCTCCGCAACCCTGCTCTACTTCAACGATCTGCTCGAACACGAGACCGGCCTCCCAGGCTCCGACTTCGGTCGTACTATGGGTGTCGCAGTCGGGTTCTCGTTCTTCAGCCACTCGATCTACGGTGGCGGCGGCCCCGGCGGGTTCAACGGTAACCACGTCGTGACCAGGCACGCAGCCGGTGTCGGTATGCCCTGTATCGTTGCAGCCTGCTGTCTTGATGCAGGTACCCAGATGTTCGGCCCCGAACAGACCTCGAAGATCTACCAGGACACCTTCGGACAGCTCGACGCATTCAGGAAGCCGATCCAGGCAGTTGCAAAGGGTATTTAAACCCCCCAAAGGATACAAATGACCGAAGCCACGTTCCCCCAGTGCAGGATTGTCACCGAGCGGTTGCTCAACCCCGAGACGACGGAGCACCTGCTGAACAAAGTTGTCAGTGTCACAGGAGTACGACGGATGGTCCTGAACGGACCCCGCCTTCCCGCAACAGTTACCTACGGACCCGCCAAAGGCATGGCCAATCCTCATGTTATGAGGCAGACAATCCATGTCGGGGACCAGGAACTGGAACTGCAGGTTCATGTAGGCACTGTCGTGCTCGAACTCGAGAGCCGTGATGTGATCCCCGCACTGAAGACCGCGATCGAACCAGTGTTCACGAACTTTACCTTCCGTATCCAAGAAGGCAGGTTCATGAAGACTGAGCCGTCTCTTGTCGATTACTGCAAGTACGGCCAGGACGCGGACAAAGAAATGCTCGGACTGACCGATCCAAACAGCAAGTCCAAGCCGATAATTCTCCAGGGAATTAAATAATGCCGATTGGACGAGTAACCCAGGTTGTAGACTGCCGCGAGGCGATGGGCATGGGTAAAGGAGGCGGTCTAGCCCAAAGGGGCACCATCTCCGAATGCCGGTACCCGGATGTGATCGTGGTCGGGATGTCTCCCGGACGCCGCCACGTGACCAAGCCGGTGTGCGATATCACCTCAGGCCTGCGACAACAGGGCGTCGAATACAGCATCAGTACGCTGGTGCTGAATGCCGGAAGTGGCGTACCGCCGGACGCACCGAAAATAGGCGGTGGCGTTCTCGGCGCACATTTTGGGTTATCCGACAAAGAGATCGCGCAGATCGAAAAACACAAAGTTGCCATCCTTCACCACGGGAACGTACGTTCCCATGTGGTGCACAAGGTGAGGTTTATTCTAACAGCCTGTGATGTGAAGGCAGTTGTTGTTTCCCAGTCCCCTGTTGATTACGAGGATCTCGCAAAAGAGGGAGTGAAGACTGCGATGGTAATGCCGCCCGCTGACAAGATCCGTACGAAAGGTACGGTGATGGCCATTGTGAGCGGCGTGACCCGGGGTCAGACCCCCACGCGAGAGAAGATGGCAGAAGTCATTTCGTCAGTGATGAGAATTGTGAAAAAGAAGGAATCATTGGAGTGATAAAACAATGGCATATAAACCCCAGTATGGTCCCGGCCAGACTCAGATCGCCGAGAACAGGCGCAAGCAGATGAACCCGGACCACAAGCTGGCAAAGCTTCGGGATATCTCCGACAAGGACATTGTCCTCGTTATGGGACACCGTGCACCAGGCTCAGCCTACAAGAGTGCACACCCGCCGCTCGCCGAGCAGCAGGAACCCGCGTGCCCGATCCGCAAGCTCGTAACCCCGACCGACGGCGCAAAGGCCGGCGACCGCATCCGCTACATCCAGTTCACCGACTCGATGTACAATGCTCCCTGCCAGCCCTACCAGAGAAGCTACCTCGAGTCCTACCGCTTCCGCGGCATTGACCCGGGTACCCTCTCAGGCCGCCAGATCGTCGAGTGCCGCGAACGCGACCTCGAGAAATATGCAAAGGAACTCGTCAGCACCGAGGTCTTTGACGCAGCACTCACCGGTATCCGGGGCTGCACGGTGCACGGGCACTCGCTCCGTCTCGATGAGAACGGGATGATGTTCGACATGCTCCAGCGCTTTGTCCTCGACAAGAAGGCCGGCGTTGTGAAGTATGTCAAGGACCAGGTCGGCGTACCGCTCGACACCGAAGTCAAAGTCGGTAAGCCGATGGATACAAAGTGGCTCAAGGCAAACACCACCATGTTCCACTCCGTAGCAGGGACCGGGTTCCGCGAAGACGCCGAATACGTTGAGTATATCACGCGCATCCACGAGCTCAGGGTTAAATACGGCTTCATGCCAAAGGAGGCGTAATCATGGCAAAAGCAGCAAAAATCGAAAGGACGCAGAAGCTCTTCCTGAAGGCAATGAAGGAGAAGTTTAGTGCAGACCCGCAGGCAATGAACACCGTCTACCTGCGCAAGGGTCTTGAGCAGTCCCCGAGAAAAGTCGAGTTCATGAAGGCCGGTAAGAAGGCCGAGATGGAACGCGGCATTTCCATGTACGACCCCAAGCGCTGCCACTGCGGCGGTATCCCGCTCGGCCAGCGCCAGCTGACAAGCTACGAAGTCAGCACCACAGGAGTCTTTGTAGAGGGCGATGACCTGCACTTTGTCAACAACGCTGCGATGCAGCAGATGTGGGACGACATCCGCCGGACGATCATCGTCGGCCTCGACCTCGCCCACGGCACGCTCCAGAAGCGTCTCGGCAAGGAAGTCACCCCTGAAACCATCAACGAGTACCTCCACGTGCTGAACCACGCGATGCCCGGTGCAGCCGTTGTTCAGGAACACATGGTTGAGACCCACCCGGGACTCGTGGACGACTGTTACGTCAAGGTCTTCACGGGCGACGACGAGATGGCAGATGACCTCGAGCCCCAGTTCGTGCTCGACCTCGACAAGCTCTTCCCGGCCAAGATGGCAGCACAGCTGAAGGCAGCAGTCGGCAAGTCGCTGTGGCAGGCAGTGCATATCCCCACGACCGTCAGCAGGACCTGCGATGGCGGAACCACCTCCCGGTGGTCTGCAATGCAGATCGGTATGTCCTTCATCGGAGCGTACAAGATGTGCGCAGGCGAAGCAGCAGTCGCTGACCTCGCATTCGCAGCAAAGCACGCTGGTGTCATCCAGATGGCAGATATCCTGCCCGCCCGCCGTGCACGTGGCCCGAACGAGCCAGGTGGCATCAAGTTCGGACACTTCTGCGATATGATCCAGTCAGACCGCAAGTACCCCAACGACCCGATCAGGTCATCCCTTGAGATCGTTGCCGCAGGCACGATGCTCTTCGACCAGATCTGGCTCGGATCCTACATGAGCGGTGGTGTCGGGTTCACCCAGTATGCAACCGCTGCATATACCGACAATATCCTTGATGACTACACCAGCTACGGTGTGGATTACATCAAGAAGAAACACGGTGGCATCGGCAAGGCAAAGTGCACCCAGGAAGTCATCAGCGACATCGCAACCGAGGTCAACCTCTACGGTATGGAGCAGTATGAGGAGTACCCGACTGCACTCGAGAGCCACTTCGGCGGATCCCAGCGTGCATCCGTCCTTGCCGCAGCATCAGGTATCTCCGTCGGACTCGCAACCGCGAATTCCAACGCCGGCCTGAACGGCTGGTACTTGTCCATGCTCATGCACAAGGAAGGCTGGTCACGTCTCGGCTTCTTCGGCTACGACCTGCAGGACCAGTGCGGTTCCGCAAACTGTATGTCCATCCGCCCAGACGAGGGATTACTCGGCGAACTCCGTGGACCGAACTACCCCAACTATGCAATGAACGTCGGTCACCAGGGAGAGTACGCCGCAATCGCAGGCTCCGCCCACATTGCACGCGGAGATGCGTGGACCCTGTCCCCACTGATGAAGATCACGTTTGCAGACCCGTCGCTGAAGTTCGACTTCTCCGAAGTCCGCCGCGAGTTCGCAAAGGGTGCAATCCGCGAGTTCATGCCCGCCGGCGAGCGCTCACTGATCATCCCAGCAAGGTAAGCACAAGTCCCCATAAAAAAATTTTTTTCTTTTTTCCGGTTGTTTCATACCCATTCAATAACAGCCCAGTTTTTTGTTGAGAGCCCACGCTCCCTCCTTTTCGTAATCCTCTTACCCTCACAGGAGAAATCCAAGTACATGAAAAATCCCTTCCACGTGATGCTCATCCCGACGCTGGGATGTCCCTCAAAGTGCAAGTACTGCTGGAGTTCGGAGGAAGGGTCACCGGTCATGAGCACCGATACGGTCAAAGACGTGGTCGCGTGGCTGAAGAAATTCCGGAGTGACCGGGTCACGTTCACATTCCACGGAGGCGAGCCGCTCCTTGCCGGCGCGGAATTTTACCGGCAGGCACTGCCCCTGCTCGCGGATGAACTGAAGGAACTCACTCCCGATTTCGCGATGCAGACGAACCTCTGGCGGATGACGCCGGAGATTGCAGAGGTTCTGGCGAAGTACCACGTCCCTCTCGGGTCGAGCATCGACGGCCCGGAGGATATCACCGATTCCCAGCGGGGTGACGGGTACTTTGGAAAGTGCATGAAGGGCTACGAGATCGCCAAAGCTCACGGTCTCATGGTACGGTTTATTTGCACCTTCACGAACAAATCGGTGAAGCGCCGGGAGGAGATCTTCAGGTTCTTCAAAGAGAGGGGGTTCGTCTTAAAACTCCACCCGGCCCTGCCGTCGCTCCGCTCGGAGAACCCGAAGGAATGGGCGTTGGACCCGGCGGATTACGGGGACCTGCTCGTTTTCCTGCTCGACAAGTCGCTTGAGAACCTCGGCACCATGGAAGTGATGAACATCAACGACCTCTGCCGGTGCGTCTTCACCCGCCGGGGGAGTGTCTGCACGTTCGTCAACTGCATGGGCAACACGTTTGCCATCGGCCCTGACGGCAGTATCTATCCCTGTTACCGGTTCGTGGGGATGCCGGAGTGGGTGATGGGCCACGTGCGGGACCGTCCGACGCTGGAGCACCTCATGCAGTCCGATCCCGGCCGTCGCATGACGGCATTCTCCGAATATGTGGACCTGACCTGCAAGGACTGTTCGCATATCAAGTACTGCCGGGGCGGCTGCCCCTACAACGCGATCGCTCCCTCGGGCGGATCGCTCGATGGCGTGGATCCCCACTGTGTGGCCTACACGCGGATCTTCGACGAGCTCAACGAGCGGCTGAACAAGGAGATGTTCGAGGAGCCGATGCCGGGGATGAGCGTTGGGATGCCTTCGCCCCGTAAGCCGAAAAAGCCAGGCGTGATGGCACTGATGCGGTCGGTTGTTGGAAGATAAAAGACCGGATTCCTGGCATTAAAAAGGGGGAAGTCAGCACCCGACCCCCTCCCCCCCTTTGCATTTCAAATCGTTCAGACCCCCCCCTCCATGGGGGGTGGGGGGGTTACCGTCATACCCCCCCACCGTTTGGATTTTAAAACGCGGATACCCTTCCCATGCAGAGCCGGAAATGTTCCGGCCGCGGGGGGTTACCCGGAATTTTTCGAATCATGGAGTTACGTCGGGAGATGCCGTTGGAAAGGTGGTTGGGGCCGATGATGAGGAGGAGGGGTGTATTCAGGAGACCCCCCTCAGGATTTTAAAGTGGGGAGGGGGGTCCCTGGCCACTGAGGGCGGGGGAGCTACCTTCCCTCTTTTGGGATGTACAAATATGTACGTTGTCCAGCGAGAGGGGGTAGAATAGGGTTGGGGGGGGCATGGCTGGGTGGGGGAGAATGGGTGTACCCCCCATAAGTGGAAGGATTTTGAGCGGGATGTGGTTCCGCAGCACAGCCTGATAAAACAGGAGAACAACCGCAGGATAGAGATTCCCTCTGATTATATCCCTTTAAACAAACCCGATTGATCCCAACACAACTAAATTTTCATTAACGCAAATCCACATGAGTGAATAACCCGGAATCAGCGCCAGATTTTTAATCCGCGCGTTTTATACTCTGATTTCGTCGAAATAAATTCGAAACCTTTTAATCAAGATCACGCCAATTTTACACTAACCACAAAGAGTTTTTACTCGATGTGCGTGGCATTGCATTTTGAATACTCTCGTGCATTCGCACGCAGGGAGGAGGCTAAATGGAACAAATTGTATTTGGCATTGGAATTACTGCATTGACAGGAGCTCTTGCCACTGTAGCCGGTGCTGCGGAAGATACTGAATCCAACATCGGGTCCCAGGGTGACCCGAACTCACAGGTTCAGCTCGCACCGCAGATGGGTTTCCTGCACCGCATCTTCAACAAGGCGGTCGCAGGCGAACCCCCCGCATACGGTCTCTGGTGTTGTCTGGGCGCAGGTCTCGCATGGGCCTTTATGGCAATGCAGTTCAACGCGGTTCTTGCTATCGTTCTTGGTTCTGTACTCGCAACCTTTGTACAGGGCGTTTATGCAACGACCGCATACGTGGGCAGGACCGCGAGCCTGTCCAAGTTCGGGCAGCCGGTCTACGTGGACATATTGAAGTCCATGACGACGGTTACCATGGCACATGCCTTCATTGCAATCTTTGCAACCGTGGCACTCTGTCAGCTGATCAACGGAGCACTGGGACACCCGTTCCCGCTACCGCTGCTCGGCCTGATCTGGGGTATTGCTCTCGGTGCAGCAGGATCTGCAACAGGCAACCCATACTACGGTAAGGAACGCCAGTACCAGAACCAGAAGTTCGGTGCAGGTGTCCCGATCTCCGCGTCCGGTAACATCGTCCGTTATGCCGAAGCAGGCGAGCGCAACTCCCTTGACAACGGATGGTTTACCACGAAGATCGGCGGTTCCGCAGCCGGTGTCTGTTTTGGTCTGATTGTATTCCTTGAACTCTGGCGTACTGTCCTCTTCGACAAGGTCAGCGCAGGGTGGGGTGCAATCGTCGTCGGTGTCCTCATGATCCTCGTCTTCACAGTCGTTGACCGGTATATCGAGGTCTGGGCACGGAAGAACTACGGACCCTACACTGAAGCAAAGGAGGTGTCCTCATGACCGCAGTAGCAGCAAAACCACAGGCAGGCTCAGCAATGAACCCGACCGCAATGGCGGTGGGTGTAGTCCTGCTCCTTATCATCCTTGCAATCTGCTGGTATGTTTCGCCGGGCATCGGATTCATGGCGCTCATCGCAGTCATCATCGGTGGTGTCCTGATCGGGTTCGGAACCCACTTTGTACCCGTCGGTGGTGCTCCCGCAGCAATGGGACAGGCACCCGGTATTGCGACCGGTGTCGCGATGCTTGCAGCCGGCGCAGGTCTTGCCGGTCTCTTCGGAGGCGCATGGGCAGCAGCAGCCGGACAGGATACCATTGTAGTTATCGTTTCCGGCGGAGTCGGCGGCGGCCTGATGATGGCGATCACCTGTATGATGGTGAACTTCGTCTATGTCTTTGGCATGGGCATTCCTTCAGCATCAGGCAAGGTTGCAAAGGACCCGATCACCGGGGATACCCAGGCGGAATTCAAATCCCAGGGAACTGAAGGTCACGGCCTTCCCTTCGTCTCATTCGTTGGGGGCGTAATTGGCGGTTTTCTGGGAGGCGCTGGGGGTACGCTCATTTACTTAGCGCTCCTCAAGCTCTACAAGGCAACGCTCCCGTCAGTCATGGGTGTCACGGCAGCACAGGTAATGCCAATTGCGATCTCTGCAGCCGGAATATTTGCGGTGGGATTATTCCTCGTGAATGCGGTGCTCACTGCCTACAATATCACGGGAACCATCGAAGGTCCCCACGACCCGAAATTCAAGCGCTGGCCACGGGCGATCGTTGCATCCGCCGTGGCATCTGCTCTTTGCGGTCTTGTGGCGGTCCTGATCGTTGCATGGTGAGGTGTTGAAGATGACAGTAAAAATTGAAGTAATTGAAGGGGGCATCCCGCACAATAAGATCCTGATCGCGGGCCTCGTGAGCACCCTCGTGTGTCTCTACCTTACGTACCTCAATGTGCTCACCAGCACCCAGATGTTCTCATTCTTTGGAGGTCTTGCAGTGATCACTGCATTGATCTGGGGGAGCCACACCATCAAGGTGCTCTGCAGTTACGGTATCGGTACCGGTGTGCCCTCAGCAGGTATGATCGCATTCGGCTCGGGAGTTATGGCGATGCTGTTTGCCACCAAATTCGGCATCTATGCGCCGATCGTGGCAGCAGTTCTTGCAGCCGTCATCGGTTTCATCCTCGGGTACGTTGCAAACAATATCCTGAACATGAAGATCCCGGCCATGGTGCAGGCGCTGACCGAGATGGCAGTTGTCGGTGCACTGACCCTTATGGGCTTTGCAGCACTCATCACGGGAGGATTCACCTTTGCAGGCCTGACAACAGGAAGTGTAACCGCCCAGGGCATGACCCTGTTGACCCACCAGCAGTCATTCCTCGGTGGATGTCTTATTGCAGTCGCATTCCTGCTTGGAGCAATCGCAATCCAGCACCCGTTCAACGCGTGCCTCGGACCTGGCTGGAAACAGGACCGGATGCTCATGCTCACTGCAGAGTGCGGGTTCCTCTCCATGCTCGTTGCAGCCATCATGTCCTTTGCCCTGATCAGCATGGGATCAGCACTCATCTCGCTGGTTATCGCCATCATTGGTTGGGCATACACCTACTGCCAGTACATGGAACTGTCGAAGCGCGACGCAGCAGCATGGCTCGATGCAAAACCGATTCCTGAAGTGGAGGGACACTGACATGGCATACATTCTGGTACTCCCGGAATTCGGGCTTGTTGCTGACCCGTTGATCGGCGTTATCACTGCAGCAGGTGAATCACTCGCACCCGTCATCGAGAAGGTCGCAATCCTCGAGGCAACCAGTGACGATCTCGTCAACATGCTCTCAGGAGAAGGCAACTTCCTGGCCTCGTTCCCGAACAGGGAACACGGGCTGGCAATCGGTGGTACGATCACTTCGTTCTGGTACGGGCTTGCCATCGGACTACTCATTGCAGGAATCATTGCATTCCAGTTGATCAAGGTGAGCTGATATGGCAGACAAGAAATCACCAGCAAGTGGATGGCCGCTCATTAAGGGTGACTTTATCTCGGGTGACGCAAACAGCCCGGTGGCTGTTGTCACCATGGGGTCTCACCTCGACGAAAAGGGCATCTGTGACGCAGGCGCCGCTCTCTGCGGTTCCTGTAAAACGGAAAACCTCGGTCTCGAGAAAGTCATCGCCAACGTCATCGCCAACCCCAATATCAGGTTCGTCCTGTTCTGCGGTACTGAAGTCAAAGGACACCTCTCCGGCCAGACCTTCGGGGCACTCCACAAGGGCGGCGTCAAAGACGGCAGAGTCGTCGGCGCTGAAGGCGCTATTCCCTTCATCGAAAACCTCACGGACGCCCATATCAAGCGCTTCCAGGAACAGACGGAAATCGTCAATATCATGGAAAGCGAAGACGTGGGCGCCATCAAGGCGAAGATGAACGAACTCAAAGCCCGTGACCCGGGCGCGTTCGCCGGAGATGCTGTCGTCGTGGAAGTCAAAGAGGCTGGCGGTGGCGCTGAAGAGGCAGGCGGGGAAGTCCGTCCGCTCTCCGGTGAGATGGCACTTATTACTTCCCGCTTGAAGGTCATCGAGAAGATGGTCACGGATATCGGATACCGGGACAAGTTTGCCGCCGGGGTCTATTCAGGAAAGATCGAAGGCCTGATGATCGGTCTGATCATCTCGTTTGCCCTGGTCGGATTCCTTATGCTGGGGTGAACAAGATGTCAGAAGAAGCTAAATCAACCGGACCCGTCAGGATGGTGGCGATCGAGAACATGGTGGAGAACATCCGCTACAAGTCGCAGATCCTCGCCAGGACCAACAAGATTGACTCGGCAGTCTCTGCAGCCGGCTTTGTCGGCTTTGTCGCAGGGTTGCTCACGGCACTGATCCTGATTCTACTGCCGGCATTACTGATGAGGTGAAAGAGATGGCAGACAAGAAATCACCAGCAAGTGGATGGCCGCTCATTAAGGGTGACTTTATCTCGGGTGACGCAAACAGCCCGGTGGCTGTTGTCACCATGGGGTCTCACCTCGACGAAAAGGGCATCTGTGACGCAGGCGCCGCTCTCTGCGGTTCCTGTAAAACGGAAAACCTCGGTCTCGAGAAAGTCATCGCCAACGTCATCGCCAACCCCAATATCAGGTTCGTCCTGTTCTGCGGTACTGAAGTCAAAGGACACCTCTCCGGCCAGACCTTCGGGGCACTCCACAAGGGCGGCGTCAAAGACGGCAGAGTCGTCGGCGCTGAAGGCGCTATTCCCTTCATCGAAAACCTCACGGACGCCCATATCAAGCGCTTCCAGGAACAGACGGAAATCGTCAATATCATGGAAAGCGAAGACGTGGGCGCCATCAAGGCGAAGATGAACGAACTCAAAGCCCGTGACCCGGGCGCGTTCGCCGGAGATGCTGTCGTCGTGGAAGTCAAAGAGGCTGGCGGTGGCGCTGAAGTTGGCGCTGCAGCTGCAAACCCGCAGTTCCTCGAACTCGAGAAGAAACTCGACAAGATCGAGAAGAAGATCGAGTTCGTGGATGCAGAGGTTGCACAGCGTGTTGGACGAAAGATCGGACGGGATATCGGTATACTGTACGGCCTCATGGCAGGCGTTATCGTATTTATTATGCTGCTGTTCCTGTACCAGAAACTGATGGCAATGGTATAACGGAGGTGTAAACGAAATGTTCAAATTCGAAAAAGAACAGAGTGTCTGGGACTTCAACGGCACCAAGATCGGTGGACAGCCTGGTGAGTACCCGACTGTATTAGCGGCCTCAATATTCTACAACAAGCATGAGGTCGTGCTTGATGACAAGACAGGAAAGATTGACAAGGAAAAGGCAGAAGCACTGTGGAACCGGTGTCAGGTACTCTCTGACACGACCGGTATCCCACACTTCATCCAGATCCTCGCAGAATATCCAGAGGCATTCGAGAAATACATCAGCTGGTTTGACAGCATCGACAACAAGACCGCTTTCCTGATGGACTCATCAGTACCGAAGGCACTGGCACATGCATGCAAGTATGTGACGGATATCGGGCTTGCGCACCGTGCGATCTACAACTCGATCAACGGTTCGATCACACCGGAGAGCATTGAAGCGCTCAAGAACAGTGATGTGGATGCAGCCATCGTCCTCGCCTTCAACCCTGCAGACCCGTCCGTTGCCGGCAGAGAGAAGGTGCTTGTGGAGGGTGGGGTCGCAGGACAGGTTAAGGGAATGCTCCAGATTGCAGAAGAGTGCGGTATCAAACGCCCGATTCTCGACACTGCAGCGACCCCGCTCGGTCTCGGTTCAGGAAGTGCATACCGTGAGATCCTTGCCTGCAAGGCAATCCACGGGTACCCGACTGGTGGCGCATACCACAACATGACCGTTGCCTGGACATGGCTCCGCCGCTGGAAGGGGACGAGCAAGACCCCCTCGCTGCTTGCCGCAGGATACGCGGGCAAAGACGCCCTCCTCCAGCAGATGTCGCACCACTACCTTGGTGGTATTGAAGGCATCAAGCAGGCTGCCTGGTCAGCACCCGATATCGGCTGCAACATGATTGCAAGCACGCTCGGTGCAGATCTCATCATGTACGGACCTATCGAGAACGTCGAGGCAATGATCACAGCACAGGCCTATACAGACATCGCTGTCCTTGAGGCAATGCGCCCGCTCGGTATCGATGTCAAGGCAGATAACCATCCAATCTTCAAACTTATCTAAATTTTTTTATGCGAAGAATTCCGCAAAGCGGGATTCGAGCAGGAGAAGAAATTCTCAAATTTCTTCGATTTCCGAAGAACTACACGTAGTGCAATTCGAGTTAGAAAAGAACTCATCAGAGTTCTTCGAACTATTGAGACTGTTGAGCCAAGAGAAACTCTCTATTCAAGAAAATACAGATACAACGTTACCTGAAAAAAAATTGTTGAACGAGAAATTTTCAATAAACAATCCGACGATCAAACGTGGGAATAAAAAGAGTTTTGGGAATAATCACTCTTTCCGGGAGAGGATGCAGATGCAGCCGGCGATTGTTATACCGAGGATTGCAGCGAATGGGAGTGCCGCAGATTTCCGTGTGGGCGTGCTGGTCGGCACGGCTGTTGTCACGGTAGTATCCGGCACCACAGTTGCAGGCGGACTGGTGGGCAGCGCGGTGGTGACGGTGGTTGCAGCAACGGTATCATCTGTCAGCCGACCGGGATGGAGGGTATAACTTGTCCCGACACTGACCCTGTCTTTTGATAAACTGCTATCCTGAAGGTAGACACTCAGCGTCTGGTAACTGTGGCCGGCAAGGCCGGATTTGTCAACAGGTGCGTTCACTACATACACGGTATAAGTCCCAGGCTCGATCCCATTCCCATTGTTATTGTAATTTTCAATCCGTGAGGTATCCCATCTGAATGCCCACTCCTGGCTGCTGTCGACGCCAATCACAGTAAAATGTCCCTGATCGGCCCGCATTGATGTGTCTGTCAGAGTCACACCGTTCTCAGGAAGCCCGGGGCCTGTCATGAAGAGATAGACCTCATCACTATTGTAGGACACCCCATGAAGAGCGATAGTCTCTCCAAGATATCCTTCGTAATCGGTGCTGTAGCCATAGCCGGATACGCCTATGACCAGCACGCCGGCACAGAGGCAGAAGATGAGCGCACATGAACGGAACTTGTTAAACGGGTCCCGTGAAAAATATGCCATGGGTATCACCTGTTATAGAGTAAACCGCCGACGGGTTTATAGATTTGTAAACATGATGCCTTATCAAAGTTAAAGCGATAACAACAAGATATCAAAAGGATAGGAAGAATATGCTGATTCATCGCATAAGTAGAGCCGGTAGTATTGTATATGAGGGCCTTGAGCTCCTCGTTCACACGGCGGATCTCACGGGTCTTCATCTTTCCGGGTATATCGGAAGGGTAGGCATCGATATCAAAATAGGCAAGGAGGGTGTCACAGCAGATCAGCGAGAGCTTTTCTGATACCGTATGTTCCGCACGTAATGGTCGCCTCGGCATCCGAGAGGACGAGATATGCTTCATCATTCCCGTTGAAAAATGCCCTGAAATTATAAAGGGTTTCCCGCGATTCCCGGAGGGTTTGCAGATTAACATTGGAGAAAGACTGCCAGAGCCGGCCGTTTTTAGTAGAATAGGGGATCCTGTATGCCTTGCATCCGGTGATCCAAGTACACTATTTCCGTCGATGCAGTCGTGTGTTTACCGTGAAGGATGGAGGTTTAAGATGATAAGTTCGTGCGTTTTTCGGGTACACCAGCGCCCAATCAGGTGTTTATCACATACCACAGAGCATGGAAAAACGGGAGGGGATTCTGGAATTCCGATTAGAATTCCAGAGGGGAAAAGCCGTGTTTGAGTACTTTGCCAAACCCGTCACGGATTGTGGCATCAAGTGCGCACACGGGACAACAATAGTCATCCGGAAGATCCTCAAATTTCGTTCCGGGTTTAATACCACGGTTCGGCTCTCCTCGTGCTTCATCATATATGTAATTGCACAGCGAACAGAGGTAGCGAGTGGGCCGCCATTCTTCAAAGCCCCATTTGCCGATCCGCCCCTTACCCTGCTGGCCGCAGATGGGGCAGACATAATCGTCCGGAAGATCATCGAATGCCGTCCCTGCCGGGATACCGTTATGCGGTTCCCCGCGGAACGGTGAGTAGATGTAGCCGCAGAGCTTGCAACGGTACCGGGTCATATCCTTTGAGGCTTTTTTTACTACCGGTTTTTTCCTTGCCGTAGTTACGGGTTTCTTCTTTGCTGCAGCAGGTTTTGCGGCCTTTTTCAGACCACTTTTTTTTGACGCTGTTACTGCCTTTGCCATGAAAACTTCACCCTTGCGGCCTTTCCCGCACATGACGGGGAAAAGAATCCGCTCTACTGGAACATGGAGGGTGCCGGCTATTATATATTATGGATAATGCAAGCTGCAGGAGAAACACTGACAAGAGTGCCGGCCGTTTGGTTTATCCGGACACCACGTCCCCTGGACATTCGTGATATTGATATATGGACAGGACAAGAGAAAAACAGAGAACGGATACGGACGCGGGGGCACGCGTGACAGAAAACAGGGCCTACAAACGCTCGTTGGGATTATTCGAACTCGTCAGCCTTGGGGTAGGCGGGACAATCGGTTCCGGTATCTTCGTTGTTCCCGGGGTGGCAGCGAGACTCAGCGGACCCTGGTCCCTGCTCGCATGGGCAATCGTCGCCATATCGGCATCCTGCGTCCTCCTTTCGTTGTCATACGTTTCCAACCGGTTTACCCAAGGGAACAGTTTTTTTTCCCTGTTCGAATCTGTTTTCAGCGTGCATGTTGCCATCCCTCTCGTTGTCCTGTATATCATCTCGTCCATATTCGGCGTCTCGACTATTGCAGCAGGTATCGGGCAGTACATCGGGTTTTTCGATCTCTCCCACATCCTGCTCATCGAGATGGCTCTCATCGTGTTGTTCTGTCTCATCAACATTATCGGCATCTCATTTTCCGGTATGACGGAGAATGTCCTGACCACGCTCAAGATCGTACCCCTTGTCGCAATCTCACTCCTGCTCATACCGTTCATCCGGCCGGAGAATTTTGCCAGTACCTTGCCCCTGACCGGCTCCGGCCTGCTTGCGACCATCATCATCGTCTACTGGCCGTTTACGGGTTTTGAGATCAGTGCGATCCCTGTTGAGGAGACCCGGGACCCATCTCAGATCCGGAAATCACTCCTCATCGTGATGGGAATCGTCGTCTCACTCTATCTTGTTCTCAATATCGCACTGATCGGCAGCGTGGGGGTTGCATCCCTTGCAGCATCACCGGCCCCGATTGCGACGGCGGCGGGGATCATTTTCGCGCAGTCCGGTACGGTCGTCGCATTCATCGGGATCGTGGCAATGCTCTCCGCGCTGAATGCATATATTATCGGTACGTCCCGGGTGCTCCATTCGCTCTCCAGCCGGTTGTCCGTACCAAAACTCAGGAACCTGAACGGACGCGGCACTCCCGCATACGCCCTTGCCGCCGGTTGTTTTGCCAGTGCCGCACTCCTACTCCTCTCCAACCATTTCGAGGCGCTGGCAACCATATCCGTCATCACAACGCTCATCCCCTACATATTCTTCTGTTGTGCCTCGTGGATCCTGGTGACCGATACAAAATCGAGGCTGGTCTCGGCAGCCGGGGCATTCTCGACCGCTGCTATACTGGTCATCTACTTTATCGTCTAGGCCGCTTTTAACGGTCGGTCCCCGGAACACAAAAGACCCTCCAATTTTATCCCTCATTAACACGTATAAATTTGGTCAGACGACAATGGACCTCATTCCCGCCATTATCTACTCGTTTGCGGCCCTGTTTATCATCCTCGACCCCCTCCTCTCCGTGCCGATCTTCGCGGCGATGACCAAGGGCCAGTCCCCGGCTGAAATTCACAAGCAGGCGTTTATTGCAGTTGCTGTTGCAGGCAGCCTGATGTACCTGTTCCTGATCTTCAACAAGATGATCTTTGACATCCTCGGGCTCAACCTGCCCAGTTTCCAGATCGCCGGTGGTATCCTCCTCTTTATTCTCGGTATCCAGGAAGCACTCGGCATCGAGATCGGCCATTGCAAGGAGCATGCCAAGACCGCCGCAGGTGTAGTGATAGGAACACCGCTCCTTTGCGGGCCGGGGACCATCACCACGGTGATGCTCCTTTCAAAGGACTACGGGCTCCTCATACCTTTCGTAGCAATCACCCTCTCGCTGCTTGCCACATGGCTCGTCCTCTACTATTCAGAACTCATTCAGCGTGTCCTTGGAGAAGTTGTCACGGACATCATGGGAAAAATGCTCGGCATGCTGGTGGCCGCAATTGCCATCAAGATCATCGCATCCGGTATTATCGCGATCGCGGTTGTATAGAACCGGATACGCTTTTTTCTGCGGGTAACGATCACGAGTCCCGCTTCATTGAGAAGATTTCGACCATGTGGTGAGGGTGATACCTCATTTTTGCCTCGCGGAGACCTGCAACCCCGAGATCGCTTTCCCGGTTGATATACGTAAAATTCTTTGCCAGGCGTGTGGCGGTCTCGTTGTTGATTGCCTTGTAAATACCCTCGCAGTCGGGCAGGCCTTTCTCAAAATGCACGAGCGCCGTGTCACTCGTCATGGGTTCATAAAGGGATATGGCACCGACTTTTGAAAAGACCCTGATGACAAGCCCTTTCAGCGGAAGTTCATCGAAGTGGTCGATGGCAAAAAAGACCGCTTCCTTCTCATGGGCAAGCACCGGGTCGCCTTCGCACCCTTTCCACTCACACCACTCGATGAGGAACCGTTTCGCTTCCTCCCAGTTCTCTTTTTTTATCGGCTCGACAACATTGGTACAGTTTTTCCGGAACTTGTTGAGCTGGCGGCGGATCGTGAGATAATTTTTACCGGGAAGTTCTGCAAGGTCAGACGCCAGGTAGACATATTCAGAGTGGTTACGGTCAAGGACCAGGTTGATACCCGGGCAGACCTCCTGCATCCATGCCGCCGTCTCCGGGTAGATCAGGACGATCGGTTCATTGTCGCTGACATCGGATGCCAGCCGGATCAGGGAGTGGAGAAGCGCCGGGTTGCGGGGACCGATCGGAGAACGGAACCGGGTCACGCTGCCGATGGTACTGGCGATTATGACATTTTTCTCCACGTACGCATAGGTATAGTGGGCGTAATGGTTCCAGCAGACCATGTTCGTGAAGGTATTGTCCGAATGTACCTGCGGGTAATGTGTATAGTGCTTTTCGAAAAATGCCCGGTCCACGAGAGTCACGGGTTTGAAATCTTCCTGCCTGAGCATTATCGATCACTCTTCCACAACAGCGGGATATACCCCTGCATAGGATGGAATCCCAGCGGGCGGTAAAAGGTTTCTGTCCCCGGTTCTGCGATAAGACCGATCCAGGAAATGCCGGCACAGGAGCACACCCTTACGAGCGCTGCTACGATCTGTTTTCCGATCCCTTTCTTCCGGAATACCGGAAGAACAACAAGGTCCTGGATATATCCGTCAGAGATACCATCCGAGATTACCCTCCCCATGCCTATCGCATGTCCGGTCTTTTGATCCACGGCAACGGCGAATGCGAAACTCCCTTTCACAAGCCCGGGAAGAGTGTTCGGATCATACTTGTCCTTCCACCAGCCACCCGCGCGATAGAGATGCACGATCTCTTCCTCATCCCATGCATCCACGAGCCGGATGACCACATCATCGTCCACTGCAGTCACACCTTCCATTAATGGTTACATGGGTTTTGATGAAAAATTCTCTGTATGTACCATCATCCAAAGGAGATAGTTCAATAAAACAGGATACCACCGGGAATGAATGATCACGGATTATGCCGGCTTTGCTTTAGCTGGGCAATGGACATGTCGATGATTGCACCCAGCCCTTCCACGCCCCAGTGCTCGGAGTTCAGGATGATATGATAGATCGAGAGATCTGCAATGTCGATATCGTAGTACGAGCGGTAGCGGTCCGCTTCGCACTGTTCACGTTCAAGCGTCAGGCCCTTGGCAGTCTCTTCATCGGCCACCTGGTCGCGGAAGGCGATCCGCTTGATCCGGCAGCCAATCGGGGCATAGAGCCAGATCCTGAGATCGGCGTTGTCCACCATCCAGCCGGAGAGCCGGCCTTCCACAATGATGTCGTCCCGTTCCTGTGCGATCTCTTTCTGGCGGGCATCGATCATCATGTCATAGGACGGGTCCTGCCGTGCAAGATTGCCAAACCGGGCAAGTTCCATGTTGTGCTCTTTTGCCAGCTGGCGGAAGACCTCGCCGGCAGAGATCATAGAGAACCCGTGACGCTCCGCAAGGTACCGTGAGAGTGAGGTTGTCCCGCTCCCGGGCAACCCGCTCACGGTGATCCGCATCAGAGTCCCCCGATGTTCAAGGATTTGCGGATGACCTGGCTTAAGGTAATAGAACAGATCATGTACCAGAAGATCCACGCGGGAATGATCCAGATAGCCGCATCGTGCAGGTTGTGGGTGCCGAAATACGGCATGGTTATCGTGCTCTGGATCTGGGCAAGACGATACAGGAGCCAGAAGAAGATCGGCACGGTCAGAACGAGGATGTAGGCCATCGGCTTGAACTGCTGCTGGGACAGTTCAAGCTGTTCCTTCATCACCCGGTCTTTCTTGGCTTCCAGTTTCTTGATCTTCTTCTCGTCCTGGGAGAGCTGGGCCTCGCGGTATTCCGTCTGGAACTCCTTCATTCGCTCCTGCGACTCCGTCATCTTCTCATAATCGATGGTATATTTCTGCACGATCGAGGAATACAGGCCGGTGAGTGCAGAGAGGATAACGATCAAAATATAGAACGGGATCTTGAACTCCGTGACAAATGGGGAAAACAGACTATCCATGCCATGGCCGACCCCTTCACGCAACCACGGGACCGTGTACGCCCACATCATGAGGAACATGAAGCCGAACGTGATCCAGATGCTGTATTCATCCCAGAGCTTTTGGAAATTCATGCGTTCACCGGAGGACTTCCGCAAGCTCGGCCGCTGACCGGTCGAGCAGGAAATCGGCATTTGTGATCATTTTTATGGTGCAACCGGTCATCATCGCATACGCCGCGGCAATAGACCGGTTGAACTGCTGGTGTTCGGCGATCGAGCGGGACCCTTCCTTGTCCCGCGACCGTGTCTCGTCGGTAAGCCTCCGCATGAGGATCTGGTCATCATCGGTTTCAACGAGAATAATGATATCCGGCATGATCTCGCGGAGCACCCATTCAGGCAGTCCCGCAAGATAGCCTTTTGGTGTCTTTACCGAGGCATGGGTATCGATCAGGACATTTCCCGGGACCTGCGCAATGGCCTGTGCGGCCCGCTGCTGCAGCCGTTTCTGGACGGCGCGGTCCAGGGTCCGCATCTGGTCCCGGTCCCTGATGATGTTGTCGTTTTTGGCAACCTCGAACATGAAGGTGCCGAAATTGATCGACTGGTACTCGATGCCCTGCTCCTTGAGATTTTTCAATGCTTCGTTGACGACCGTTGTCTTGCCGACACCCGGTACACCGGTGATGATGACCTTTTTTCCTTCCATCCTCGTCCCTTTCCTAGAAATCACTCTTTACCAAAGAATGTCCGCATGAACGGATACATCTCCATGATCTGCTGGCTTGCGATCTCCTCGTAGAGGCGATAGGTAATACTCACCGTCAGCAGCAGTCCTGTTCCGCTCACCGAACCAATGACACCAAAGAGGTTTGCAACTACACTGAGCACACCAATGAAGACACCCCCGATGACGGTGACACGGGGGATATACCGGTCAAGGTACTTTTCCAGTACCTGCGGATTCCGGCGGTAGCCAGGGATGGACATACCCGAGAGCTGGATCTGGCGGGCAACATCTTTTGAGTCGAGCCCTGCCGTTTTGATCCAGAAGAGCGCGAAGATCGCACCTCCGACCACCATAAACGTGATATCTATTCCCATCCGTAATAGCACCTGCCATACCGCATGCCCGAGATCGGTTGTCCACCACATCCAGTTCGATGGACCGTTGATGGGGGCAAGATACCACATGATACCATTCTGTGGTGTCGAGCCGCTGAACGTCCCGAATATCGTAATGTTGACATTGGAAAGGAACATGCCCACCATCTGGATATTCGCCTGGAGCACACGTACGAGGATCATCGGCAGGACACTGGCATAGATCAGTTTGACCGGGAAGCGCGCCCGTGCCCCGCGCACCTGCGCGTGGGCAAGCGGGATCTCGATACGGGTGGATTCGACATAGACGATGATTAAGAAGATCGCGATGGTGGTGACGAATGCCAGCATATCCGTACCAAAGTAGGAGAGGTAATTACCACCGTCAAGACCGATGGCAACAAGACGCGGGAAGAACCCGACGGGATACTGGTCCTTGACATGGGCCCAGCTGATAAACCCGTTCACAAGTGCCTGGGATATACCGGCAATGATGAAGAGTCCTACACCGGAACCGATACCCCATTTTGTCACCACTTCATCCATGAAGAAGATGAGGACGCCGCCGATACAGATCTGGAGGAAGATTAAGAGGGATACTGCAAAGAGGTTGCCACCGAAGAACTGGTTTGCGATGACCGAATCGGGCTGCAGGAAACCGCCTACCAGGTTCGGGGCGGCTTCGACCACGATCATGACCATGATGAGGATCTTCTGGAGACCCATGTACATGACCTGTCCGCGTGTCTCGCTCGTGTCTATTCGCAGGATATCTGCGCCTTTGAGGAGCTGGAGCACGATGGATGCCGTGACAATCGGTCCGATACCGAGGTGAACGATCGAACCACTTGCTCCGGCAAGGAGTGCACGGTAAGCAGCGAGGATATCCGCGCTGTTGGGTGCCAGTCCAAACACCGGAATGTTCGTCAGGACAAAATACAGAACTAAAATTCCCACGGTCCAGATCAGTTTATTCTTGAAATGAACGTGGCCCTCCGGGCTCTTGACTGCGGGCATCGCAGCGAGCAGGGGTTCCATTCGATCCAGCAGGTCTCCCATTGTTTCACCAAAAAATTATGGTCGCCGTCAGACAACCTGGGTCTTTCCACCCATTTTCTCGATCTTTGCCTTCGCAATCTCGGAGAATGCCTGCGCGGAGATATTGATCTTCCGGGTGACCTTGCCGCTGCCAAGGACCTTCTCGATCCCCATGTCAGCAGTGTTGATCACGATCGCATCCCCTTCCTTCTTGGCAATACCCTGCGCGAGGAGCGAAGGAACGATCTGATCCAGTGCCCCGACATCGATGGCTGTTACTTCGGTACCGGTCTGATTGCAGAACCCGTCCTTACCGAATACCGGTCCACCCATCTCCTTGTACCACTTGACAAAGTGGTGGGCGTTGATACCGGCACGTCCCCTGCCGCCGCGGTTTCCTGCGCCACGCCGGTTCTTGTGGGTGCCGCCGCCGCATGTCCGCGATCCGCGGTATTTTGAGCGTTTGTTGGTTGGCATCCTGTTCACCTCATTTTATAGAGGAGAGTATTGATCTCCTGACCATAATAGCCAAGCGCTCCACCCTGGGGGAATGTACGCTTGGTGGTTTTGTATCCCTTGCGCGGGGGATGAAGGCGGAGTACAGGCTTGAGTCCCGGTACTTCGCGCAGCTTCGTCTCACCGCTCGCAAGCGCCTTTGCAAATTCGGTAATACCGCTATAAGTTGAGTTGGATTTGATATACTCATCCGTGAGCGGCGCATCCCCGATAACCCTGCCACGGGTCTGCAGGAGGGTGTCGATGGTTGCTGCATCCACTTCACCGTATGCTACGTAATCCTTGACTTTCCGGATCATGCCGAGGTTCTCGGGGGTATCCGGAATCAGCACACAGTGGTTAATGTGGTGCAGGCGCAGCATCTTCAAGGTGTCCTTGACATCCTGGCGGGTTTTCACGACGCCGCGGACCTGAACGACGGCGTACATTTACGTTGACCCCCCGGTCCGGATCATGTTGGTCTCCTTGAGGGCGTTGAAGGTCGCCTTGGCAAAGTTGATGGTCGTGCGGGTCTGTCCGCGCGCGAAGGTCCAGACATCCTTGATGCCGGCGAGTTCCAGCACTTTCTTGCTGATGTCACCGGTCACAAGCCCGATACCCTGGGGTGCCGGTTTGAGTGTGATCCTGACACTGCCTGCGGTCCCCTGCACCTGCATGGGGATCGAGTGCGTGACGTTGCAGCCGCATTCCCAGCTGCCGCAGCCACGGCGGACCTTGATGAGGTTCATCTTCGCTTTTACGATCGCTTTCTTGATTGCGTCGCCGACCTGTACGTCCTTGCCCTGGCCAAAGCCGATGTACCCGTTGCGGTTGCCGACAATGACAACAGCACGGAACTGGACACGCCGGCCGGAGTCGGTCATGCGCTGCATCATGGCGATATCGAGGACTTCGTCCTCGAGATCCGGAAGGAACGCATCAACGATCTGGGGTTCCTTGATGGGCCTGCCGCTTTCAAGGACCTGGTCAATGTTTTTGATTTCGCCCGAGGCGACGAGCTTGCCAAGACCGGTGACCGGGTGCCACTCTTCTCGTTCGTATGCCATTTATGCCAGCTCCTTTTTTATGGCTGCTGCCACCTGTTCGACATTTTTCACGATATCCCCTGCATTCTTGTTGTATGCGGCGATATGCGCTCCTTTGGCACGCTCATCCGACGGGAGGATCTCCTCGCCGTGGGGGATTGCGAGACCCGCCTCGACAGCTCCTTTCAGCGCTGCAAAGACACGTGCCCCCGGGGTTGCCCGGTTAAGACCGATGTCAAGGATTGCACTCTCCTGCTTTGCTTTCTTTGCTTTTACCGCAAAGAGCATGCCCGTAAGGTATGCCGCCGGTGTGCTGGAGGTTGACCCTTTGTATCCGTATTTTTCCAGCTCAGCAGAATTTGCTGCCACGAGGGTACGGTCGCCGTCCAGCTCAGCCGTGACGAGCTGCACGATGATGTGCCGGTTAGTTTTGCGGACGACCATCCGTGGTACGTCTGCAACGATCAGCCTCGTCCGCTGGTAGTAATCGGTTTTGCCTTCCCTCCGCCTGCGGAAGGGGACAAAATACCGTGGTCCTGTTGCCATATTACTTCATCCTCCCTGAGAGGATCTCCATCTGCGCTTTCATGTGTGCAACACTTCTGAACTGTCCGCCGGCCGCTTTCCGGTAGAGAATGCGGTACATGTGCCGGTCAATTGTTTTGGCTTCGCGGAGTTCAACGAGCACTTTCCTGATTGCACGGATCTTCTGGACCCATGCGGTCTTACTCGGGTTGCGGGCACCTGCTGCACCCTTCCTTTTTCCGGGTCCCTTGCGGTGGCCGTAGGAGCGCTGGGCGATCCGTGCCCGTGCCCGGCCGCGACTGACGCCTTTCTTCTGGCGGGCCTTGATGACACCATCAGTGATAAGAGCCCGCAGGTCTTCCCGCGAGATAGCGTTTTCGATGTCCGAGATGCGGGTCGGGTCGAACCAGACGCGGTTGACACCGCATTTCAGTACCGACGCGACAATGCGTTTCTGGCTGGCGACGTCACTCATTCTTCTTCACCCCTTTAGCAGTCGTCTTTTTTGTTTTGGGTTTTGCGGTTGCCTTGGGCTTGGCTTCAGCGGACTCCGTGGACTTTTCAGCCTTGGGTTTTGCCGGTGCCTTTGTGGACTTGGCCGGTGCCTTCGCTTTCTTTGCGGGTTTTTCCGCGGCCTTCTCGGCAGATTCTGCCTTGGGCTTGGCTGTCCTCTTTGCCAGAGCCTTCTTCTCTTCGGTCTTGGGCGCCGGTTTTTCCTTCTTGGCCTCTTTCTTGGCCGGGGTTGCTGTTGCCTTGGACTTCGTGGGTTTCTTCTCTTCCTTCTTCTGTTTCCCCTCGTCCTTCGCTTCAGCCTTTGCCGGTGCCTTCTTTGCCACCTTGGATTTTATCGTACGGGCATTGAGCACCTTGAGACCGGCTGCAATTGCTGCCTCCTGAAGTGCGACACGCTTGCGGTCGCCAACGGTTGCCGCAATCCTGACGGCATGGGTCTTGGGATCTAGTCCCTCAAGTTCCTTGATCGTTGAGACGAGAGCCTCGAAAAAGCCACTGGGGTGCATGCCGCGGACTGCGACAGGGCTGCCGAATCCCGGCTTGGGGAGTGCTCCCTTTGCCTTCTTCTGCTCTCTCTGCTTGTTGTGCTGGCCGCGGGGCTTTCTCCATGAATCGGAGAGCTGGCGTTTCTTGCCAAACCCGTCGCGCTTGAAGCTTGCTCCCTTCTCAACGCGCACCCGGATTAATCGCTTTACTTCTGTTGCCATTGACTTCAGCCCCTCTGGACCATATAGATGCCGTCCTGGAACACACGCGGGTCGCGGTTGCGGATATGCGTGGCATGCTCGATGTTTGCTGCCGAGTTGCCGACCAGTTCGCGGTCGATGCCGGTAAGAACGACCTCGTCGTTTGCAACCTTTGCAATCACACCGGTCTCGATCCTCGCGTACCGTGCCTTCTTCTCACCAAGGAAATTGGCAATCTCAAGCCTGTTACCCTGGAGTTTGAGCTGGATGGGGAAGTGGCTGTACACCACTTTCATGCGGTACTCGAATCCATCGCTTACACCACGGCACATGTTCTTGGTATGCGCCTCAAGGGTACCAACCATTGCCGTAATCTCTTTCCGTCGGGATTCCGTGGAAATGGTTACTTCCTTGCCGTCACAGGTAATCATGACCTGGGGGAAGCGCATGTTACGGGAGAGCTGCCCCTTGGAACCGGTCACCCGAAGCTGCGTGCCGTCAAGCTGGGCTTTTACGCCCTCAGGAATTTTTACTTTTCTTATTGCTGACATCATCGCACCTTCTAGTAGACGTACCCGAGCAGTTCGCCGCCGATACCTTCTTTCCTTGCCTGTTCATGGGACATGATGCCACGTGAGGTTGAAAGCATAAGGAGACCGAAGTTCTTCCCGGGGAGATACTGTTTCTCCCAGTATTCCATTTCGTCAAGCTGCACCGAGAACCGCGGGGTGATCGCACCGCAGCGGTTGATCCGGCCCGTCAGGTTGACCTTGAGCTGTCCGCCCCTGCCATCCTCGATGAACTCGAAGCTGCCGATGTATCCGGCGTCCTGCATAATGCGGAGCATTGCGCCGAGGAGCTTGCTTGCGGGTTCGATGACGCACACGGACTTGCCGGTGTCACCTGCATTTTTCAGGGCACACATTCCGTCTGCTATGGTATTAAGTCGTGTCATTCTTGCTCACTCCTCAGCTCATCTTCTTGAAGCCCATCTTCCGGGCCCATTCGCGGAAGCACTGCCTGCAGAACATGATATGGTATCTGCGCACGAGCCCCTGCTTGCGCCCGCACATCTTGCACTCGTTCGCACCGCGACCGTAGATCTTCTTCCTTTCTCCAGCCATTAGCGCACCTCTGCCTGGTACTTCTCCTTGAGGAACGCGATCGCATCCTGTTTGCTGACGCGCTGCTTTGCCGGGAGTTTCTTCTGCTCCATGCGCCTGCGGGTGATCCGTATGCCTCTGCGTTCGAGCACGACATTGACATCCATGCCGTAGATACCGATCTGCGGATCGTAGGACATGCCGGGGAAGTCCGTGTGCTCTTCAATACCGAATGAGAAATTCCCGCTCTTGTCGAGCTGGCTCTCAAAGAGTGTCTTGTTGATGATCTTCAACGAGGTTTCCAGGAAGTCGCGGGCGGGTTTGCCACGGAGGGTCACCTTGCAGCCGATTGGCATGCCTTTCCTGACAGAAAACGCAGGCTGCGTCTTCTTGGCAATGCTCCTGATCGGCGTCTGCTTGGTGATCGTCTTCATAATGTTTTCTCCCTTCACAAGTTTATCGCCGGCCTCGCCGACTCCCATGTGGACGACAACCTTGTCGACGTAGATATCACGCATTGAGGTCACTCTTCATGCCCCCATTTTGCTACTGCAGGTGTCTGCTTTCCTACCATGTAGATG
Source organism: Methanoregula sp. (assembly GCF_049510175.1). GTDB lineage: Archaea > Halobacteriota > Methanomicrobia > Methanomicrobiales > Methanospirillaceae > Methanoregula. Next base: position 64,687 of record NZ_JBEKZF010000002.1, on the reverse strand, counting down.
TAGGGCGCGATCGTGTCGAAACGGATTCCCGTCTTCTCATCCTCAAGGATGATCTTGTTGGGGACACTGCCTGGCATCTTGACGATGTCAACAATACGTGCAACATTGCCGGAGTGACGGCCGCCAATGATCATGGCCATGTTGCCAACCGCGAACGGGAAGTGATCGACAATCTTGAACCGGCTCTCGGGCTCAAGGGATACGACAACGGAATCGCCGGACTTGTAGGTGTTGTCCGCGAGAATGTTGGCGCCGTCCCGCATGTTCAGCTGGACCTTGCCACCGGTGATCGTAGTCTTGTTCTTGACCTTGCATAGGCGCGTCTTGGCTGCCTCTGCATCGATCTCGATGGATACATGCCGGCCGTTCCGGTCGCGCAGGATGCGGTAATACTTGTTGATCTTCGGCATGGCGATGATGTCGAAGATGCCGATACCCATCTTGGGATCACGGCACGGTCTTCCGTTGATGATAACGTCGTTCTGGCCAAGGATCTGCTTGACCTCTTTCATGTTCCGTGCATAGTCCATGTGGTCACGGAGCCAGACGGCAATCGGCATCGCGTTCGCATTGTGCGGGCCGGGTGCGGTCTTCGTTATGAACTTCGTGGTCTTCTTAGCGATATGCCACGAGTCCGGGGCGTTTAATCGCTTCAGGTGCTCTGACATTATTCGACCTCCCCGAGTTTTGCAACGCGGCGCTTGTCATCGAGTTTGAGCTTGGTGAGCTGGACGTTCGAGGCATCGATTGCCCGGGGTACTTCCGTTCCGTCGGCCTTCGTTGATGAAACACCGTGGACAACAATCTTTGATTTGCCGGTGTCAACTGCATCAACAACGCCCTCACTGCCCACAAAATCCCCACGGGTTACCCTGACGGTGTCCCCCTTGATGACGCGCAGCGTCTTCTTCTTGTATTGTTCCTTCAGTGCCTCTGAGAGGGGTGCATTGAGGAATTTGGTCCTCACGTGGGAAGGTGCGTTGTAGCGTGCCTTTCTCTGTTTTCTTGGCTGTTCGCTTTCAATTCTTGCCATGTGCACACCTCAGACGATGATCGTTGCCATGGAGCCGAGCTTGGGAAAGCGCTCCGCAACTTCACGGGCGACCGGTCCCTTGATCTCGGTCCCTTTCGGCTCGTTCTTCTCATCCACGACAACAACGGCGTTGTCATCAAAGGATACCCGCAGGCCGCTTGGCCTGCGCATCTCCTTCTTCGCGCGGATGACCACTGCACGCACCAGCTTGCGGCGCATATCAGGGGTGCCTTTCTGGACGCTCGCCGTGCAGAGATCCCCGAGGCCCAGCTTGGGCTGACGGCGCCTGACACCATGGTAGCCGAAGACAGAAATGATCTGTACTGTCCTGGCACCGGTATTATCGGCGCATGCTAGCCTCGTCCCTGTCGCAAGAGCCCTCGGCGTCTTGGACTGCTTTGCCTTCATGGCTTCTGCACCTCCACAACGACAAAGGTCGTGCTCTTCGACAGCGGTCTGCACTCAGCAATCTTCACCATGTCGCCAACCTTTGCCTGGATGCAGGGGGGGTTGTGGGCATGGAGTTTCGAGCTTCGCTTCTCATACCGCTTGTACTTACGGACGTAGTGCATGTAATTCCGTGCAACTACGACCGTTCCCATCATACGATCGCTCACGACTTTGCCGGTGATCACCTGGCCGCGCACCGGTAAAGTGCCGTGAAACGGACAATTAACGTCCCTGCACTCTTCTTTCGGTGCCTGGACGTTCAATCCAATGTTTTGTGCCATTATGGTATCCTCTTCTTTTCGTGCAGGTTGATCCTTTTCTCAGGAGCCAGAACCATCACGGATCCGTTAATCTCAACAAGTTCCCTGCCACCAAGACGCACCTGGAATGTGCTGTGCATCTTGGGGATGCATCTGACCCCGTTGGGGGTCTCGATCACCAGCAGGTTCTTTGTCTCATCGATGATACGGCCGGATAGTCCTCTCTGCTTTGGATTTGCAGCTCCCGATACCAGAATGTCCAGACCGATCAACTCGTGACGGAGGACATTCTGGGAAGAGATCATGCAGTTCTCCTGCGGTTCTGCTCGGTCAACATACGGGCAATGGTTCGCCGGAGTTCACGGATATGTCCGGAGTTCTCGGTAGCGCCGCCGGCACTGACTTTACCATAGTGCTGGACAAGCTCCATCCGGAATTTTCCCATCTGTTCCTGCAGTTCCACATCGGAAAGCTGCTGGACATCCTTGGCCCTGAATATCGCCATTACTGGTCCTCCCCTAATTTCTCATCAGGAAGTGCCGGCTCTTCCATGTCTGCATCGCCAACCGGTGTAACGCCGGGCTTCTGGGCCGGGCGCTTCTTCTCCTGTTCGATGATCGAGAAGTGGTCGGGCAGCTTCGCTCCTGCGGGCACGAGCTTGACCTGGACACCGATGACACCGAGTTTCTTGATCGCGACGGCATAGCCTTTCTCGACGATCGTGTTGCTCGGCTCACCGCAGTGCTTGATGTACCCTTCGGTAAACTTCTGGGTACGGGCACGTGCCCCGGTCAGTTTCCCGGCGATGACAACTTCACAGCCGAGCGCACCGGAATCCATGACGCGGCGCATGATACTGCTTCCTGCCTTGCGGAAGTACCAGCCACGCTCAAGGGCGTTTGCCAGTCTCTCCGCCATGATCTGGGCATTGAAACTGGGGTTGTTGACCTGCTGGACCTCGATTTGCGGGGATTCAACACCGTATTTCTGGGCAAGGTCCAATGTGAGCTGGTGGACCAGCTTGCCGCCCTTGCCAATGACAATCCCTGGCTTTTCGGCGAAGATCGTGACCTGGGTCCCGAGGGGGGTACGGGCGATATCCATACCGCCGTAGCCTGCGCGCTTGAGTTCCTTCGACAGGTACTTCTCTACGCGGGCTTTCCTGACGCCCTCATCGATGAATTTTCTCTCGACTGCCATATTACGCCACCTCGCGGACGATGATCTCAAGGTTCACGGACTCGCGGACCTTGGGGGTTGCCCTTCCCATTGCCCGCGGGAAGAACGCTTTCTGGGCGCGCCCGCGGTTTGCGGAGGCGTGGATAATCTCGAGATTTTCTGCGTCGAGACCAATATACTCGGCATTCTTCTTGACCGATTCAAGAATCCGAATATATTCCCTGGATGCCTTGACCGGGTACCTGCCCGCATCCCAGTTCCCCGGGAGGCCGCGCTTGTGCGCGACATTCCGGTTAAAGTACCGGAACGGGACCGCCTTTTTCAGCTTGACGACCTCGTTCAGGTACGCGATTGCTTCGTTCACGCGCATGTGCCTGATGAGCCCGGCAATCTCGATCGAGTGCTTGGGTGACATGTTCAACTCGTTGGCCTTTGCCTTTGCTACGTTGTCACCCTTGATTTTGTTGGAATAATCAATGCGTGCCATGTCCATCACTTCAGCGGAACGTACTTGCTTCCTCTCGTTGCACCGATACCGGCGCTTCCGTGAGCAACCCTCTTTCGTGTCAGGGCAAATTCCCCGAGATAGCGGAAGACCGACTCCGGCTGGAATTCGACCTTGATGAATTCCTTGCCGTTGTAGATCTCAATGGTCTTCCCGATCATTTCGGGCATGACGATCATTTCACGGAGGTGCGTCCGGATCTTCTCGTTGCCGTCGCGGATCTTTGCCAGTAAGGTCTCTTCACCGCGGGAGAACCCGCGGGTGATCTTGCGGCGCGGACGGGCAGGCATCAGGGGGAGGAGTTCGCTGATCCCCATCGCCTTGAGCTCGTCAATCTTGTAGCCGCGGTAGGTGAACTCCTCACGCCGTCTTGGCATTCTCTTCTGTGTCTTCTTAGGTGCTGCCATACCCATCACTTCCTGCTCTTACCTGTCCTGCGTGCTGCCACATGTCCTACAGTCCTGCCCGGGGATGTGCCTCGTGCAACCGTCTTCGGGCGACCGGTGTGCTGGTGACCACCGCCACCGAACGGGTGATCGATGACGTTCATCGCGACACCACGGACGCGTGGCCAGTTGGATGCGGTATTCTGCATCTTGTGGTACTTGTTGCCTGCCTTCACAAACGGCTTCTCAACGCGGCCGCCGCCGGCAACAATGCCGATGGTTGCACGGCAGCGGTGGTTGAACCATTTCGTTTTGCCGCTGGGCATCCTGATACCGACGCGGTCTTCGATCTTGTCGACCACGACCGCCTGGACTCCCGATGAGCGAACGAATTTGCCCCCATCATTGGGCCGGGCCTCGATGTTGCAGATGAACGTACCGGTGGGAATGTTCTGGAGCGTGAGCGTGTTGCCGTTCTTGACTTCACCGCTGGATCCCCAGATGATGACTTCCCCGATGCCGAGCCCTTCAGTGACGAGCATGTAAACTTTCTTCCCATCCTCGAGTTTCACCAGGGCGATTGGTGCATTGCGTGCCGGATCATGTTCGATGTCGATGACGGTCCCGGTGATCTTCTGCGTGTCATTGCCGATGTGCCTCAGCTCAGCCTTGTACCGGTGGGATGGAGCGCGGTATGTCGGGCCTCCCTTGCCACGGGCTTGTGTTGTGATTCGATGTCCCATGTTCCCCACCTACATTATACCGAGCCGGCTGAGGATCTCCTCGGCGGCCTTGTTGTTCTCAAAGCTCACGATGGCCTTCTTCTGACCGTGCGTGTTCATGAGCGTGCGGACGCTCTTGACCTTCTGGCCGAATGACTTCTCGATCTCGCGCTTGACGTCGTCCTTGGTTGCCTCGCGGGTGACGAGGAACTGGAGCTTGCTCTGGTTCTCAAGGAGTACCATTGCCTTTTCCGTGACAAACGGGTATTTAAGGGTCATTTACCTCCCCTCCAGGCGTATAAGTGCGCTCTCGGTCCAGACGGTCAGACGACCGGCCTGCATACCGGGTGCAAGGTGCTCGACATTCAGCTGGTCGACAGTAACGACATCGACACCGGAAAGGTTGCGGGCTGCGAGCAGCGGTTTCTCTGCGGTGACAATCAGCAGGCTCTTGCGCTGCTTGAACCTGCGGCCACGCATCTTGCCTCTTCCTGCCTTGACCTTCTTGCTGTCCTTTGCCCGTTCGATGTCGTTGTAGACACCTACGGTGGTGAGTGCGGAGATAACGTCCTGAGTGCGACCGAGCGCCTCGAACTTGTCCTCGAAGACAATCGGAACTGCACCGTCGAAGACGTGGCCCCGTCCCTTGATAAGTTCAGCACTGATGCTGGCGGCAACCGCTGACCGGAATGCCTTCTGTTTTTCCTTCTGGTTGATCTCCTTGATCAGGATCTTTGCAACCTTCGGGGGGTGTGCCTCACGCCCGCCCTTTGCCTGCGGGACTTTTGCCGCGCGGGAGCCGTTCTTGAGACGGGGGACGTGGGATGAACCGCGACCGCTACCCCAGCCGACTGCAGACGAACGGATGCCCGCGAACGGGTCGGTCCCGTGCGGCTGCCTCCGTACGCTCTGGAGAGCCATGACTGCCTTCTTGATCAGATCGGGGCGGTAGTCCTCATAGAAGATCTCCGGAAGTTCGATGTCTTTTGTGACTCCGCCGTCAAGTGATTTAACCTGTGCTTTCATCTCTGATCATCCCTGCTTGCTCTGGACGCTCACAAACTGGATTGTCGGCATCCTTACGACATGTTCACCCTGGCGGATTGCGGGCCTGATACGGATAAGCCGCTTTACCGGGCCGGGAATGGACCCCTTGACGAGCACGTACGGGTTCTTGAGTACCCCGTAGTGGAGGAATCCGCCGGCGGGAGTGACCTCACTTGCGTCCTCGCTGACTTTCAGGATACGCTTGTTGAACTCGGTGCGTTGCTGGAATCCCATCTGACCGATCTGCGGGACTTCCCAGCGGACGTGGTGCGGGTTCCAGGGTCCCAGAGTACCGAGATGGCGTTCCTTACCGCCAACGGAGTGTTTGCGCTTGCGCAGTGCAATACCCCAGCGTTTTACTGCCCCCTGTGTTCCCTTACCGGTGGTGATCGCTGTGATATCGGCGTATGCTCCAGTCTGGATCACATTGTTGAGGGTGACTTCCTTTCCAAGGAGCCCCTGTGCAAACTCGAAGAGTTTCTTGATGTCTGCCCCGCCGACCTTGATCTCCATAAGGTCGGGGACTTTCTTGGGCACACCGCTCATGGAGGCCGGCTGCGTATAGGTAACAGCGTAAATCTCGGCAATGGTTCCGGCAGTGACGGCATCGGAGAATTTCTTCAGTGCTGCATCCCGGTCGTATTCCTTGGGCAGGGTAATCCTGCGCCCAAGAACGCTGTCGAGCTGGTCAGCCCAGACCTCGGTGAATGCGTGTTTGCCATAGGTGTCCCTGCTGTAGGCACGGATCGCTGCTACCTTCATGGAAGGGACTTCAATGACAGTGACGGGGACCATAATCTCCTTTCCCTCGGTCGGACTGCTCTTGTGGTCGTCCACCATGATAACATGCGTCATACCCACTTTATATCCTGCAAATCCCTGCAGGATCGGTGCTCCCTCGCTGGAGGGCCACGACTGGTATTTCGGGATCGGGCTCTTTGCACGCTTTCTCGGGCTGAATGCAAGAGAACCACGACGTGGTCTGTTAATTTTTGGCATGTGTTAATCCATCCTCATCTTGCGTGTAGGTTATTCTCATTGCGACACGTTTGTGAGATTAATCCGAGATTGTGTGATAACTTCGCTTGTTCCAGAAGCCAACACGCGACACGGGCGATTTACCGGTAAACAGTGCAGGTTATCCCTGAGGGATCCATTACACTGCCTCCGCGATTCGTTTCGCCCGGTTATGGAGATGCGTATGAGATGCTATCTCAGCGCTGTGCTGGTGTGCACCAGCATTCCTGTCTCGCGAAAGAAGATCCTGACAATAGCGCATCTCCATACGGTCGTTAGACCATATGGAGAGGGGGCTCGTTGCACGAACGTCGGCCCATGCGCCTGATCAGACCCACTCTGTCAGCCTGTTGTGACGAATCACAACTCCTTCTCGGGATACCCTCGCCATTGCGGGAGGGTCCACCAATCGGGGTTTTCCCACGGCATAACCGCCTTTCCTGTGTCCGGAGGCAGAGTTCCGCCGTTTACAGATTCATGCACGCTCCAGACGAAGGAACATGCAGATCTGCATAGGATAACCTCATATCGGCTTCCATAATTATTGCATAAAAGAGCATATAAATATATGCCAGTTTTTCAGGGAATAACAGGATAGTTTCCGGATATTGATCCGATCTTTTTGTAATCTTTTTACTAGTTTATCCGAAATACAGTTCTCCCTGATCTGTAATGTAGACGATGATATCCTCGCATACGACCCGGGCCTTGCAGGCTTGTGACCGGGATTCCCTCAGCCGGTTTATCAGGGAGATGGTATCGTATTTGACCTTGATATTGATCTTCTCCGCTTCGCCGAATATGATTGCGGGGACATTGAAGAGATCGGTTCCGGACGGTATTGTGCAGAGATGGGTTGCATCAAGGGTGTAGAGGAATTCGAGGGTTTCTTTTGCCCGGCGGATATTCTCCATTGCACTTTTTTCAATGGTGCAGACATTGGCTTTTGAGGTGGATATGATATTAGCAATCTGCTGCTGGGTCAGTCCCTGCTTGCGATATCTGAGTACCTCCATCTGGCGGTCTGTAAGCAGCCCATCCTTCATAGTAACACCTTTTCAATCCGAACTTAAACACTTTTCGTTAACTTTTCATTTCACGATTCCGCCTCGTATGATGAACACATTGAACACCCATTATATAATGTGAAAAAATTGTTTATTGCATTTTTACGGAGAGATACGACATTTCAAAATGTTTATATGAACACCGGGTCATATTAACGTGCTATAAAAAAATTTTAGGTGATATCAAATGGTAGTTAAAGTAGGCGTTGCGAAGTTAGGCAACATTGCAAGTGGTGTAATGGCCGAGCTGCTTCTCGATGAGAGAGCAGACCGTGAAGACATGCAGACATTCATGGCAACCAGCGGCACAAAACTCGAGCCGGCGGATGTTGACCGTGTAGTTTCCAACCTGAAGGCATATAAACCGGACTTCTGTATTGTAGTCTCCCCCAACGGAGTTCTCCCAGGACCGACCGGTGCACGCGAACAGCTTGCTGCAGCAGGTATCCCGGTTGTCATCATCACTGATGATGTAACCACGAAGAAGGAATGGGAAGGTGTCAAGGCAAGCAAGTTCGGGTACATCATCATGAAGGCAGACTCCATGATCGGTGCACGCCGCGAGTTCCTCGACCCCGTCGAGATGGCCGACTACAACAGCAACCTCGTCAAAGTGCTGGCACTCACCGGTGCATTCCGCAAGATGCAGCTTGCTCTGGACAAGGTCATCGACCAGGTCAAGGCCGGCAAGAAGGGCGACGCAATAGAGCTCCCCAAGCTCATCATGACCACCGACAAGGCTGTTGACGGCGAGTTCAACAACCCCTATGCACTCGCAAAGGCACGCGCTGCCCATGAGATCGCAATGGCTGTTGCAGGTCAGAACGTCAAAGGCTGCTTCATGACCAAGGAATGGGAGAAGTACATCCCGATCGTTGCAAGCGCTCACGAGATGATGAAAGTCGCAGCACAACTCTGTGACCAAGCCCGCGAGCTCGAGAAGGCAGGAGACAGCATCAAGCGCCAGCCCCACAAGAAGGATGGAACACTTGTCTCCAAGAACAAACTTGTAGCAAAGTTTGAGTAAATTTTTTTTATTTTTTTCCGTTTCTGTAGAGTGCTCCCATATCTTCCGGGAGCGTCATTATGACCGGCTCAAAGTGCATCCGTTCCATGAATGCCGAATCGCTCATCGACGCCGGGTTGGGATTGATCCGGGAAATAAGAGAGCAGAACGCATGAAAACCGTGGTCCTCTCGCGGCTTGTCGAAAAAAACGGACAGGTTGAACGCGTACGTACCTAGGTTCCGGTAGAACGAGAGCACTTCAAGAATTCCCCGGGCCAGAAGATCAATATACGGCTCTATTTCGTTAAGTGATGCTACCGGTAGGATCCCTCGTACCTCACGCTCACCGCATGGTACTGCATGGGCGGACCAGAGCGTCTCCTCACCAAACAGATAGCGCCCGGACTTCCGCTCCTCGTCCTTCAGTGCTTCCCAGTAATTCCTGCCATAGTGGTTCTGATATTCCCGACCTGCCAGCAGGTATCGTTCCATGATGAGGGACGGCCGGATATCGCAGAGCCCCTGCATGTGCGGGTGGATCATGCTTGCACCCGCGGACGGGAGGAAATTCATATTAATACTGGCATAGCCGTCGTAGTGCCGGAGAGCTTCGACCTGGCCCGACAGTGCATCAACAATCTGCTGCCGGCTGAACACATCTACCCAGTGCTCGTTGGTAATGACCGTCACCACATGACCCTGCCCGAAGGGGAACATGTTGGGAAACGTAACGCTCTCGCCATGGATGATACGCCTGCCATCAGGAAATACCGGGGTGACAGAAAAAATACGGTTCCGGCAGAACGGGCAGTCCCCGGTGTCCTGAGGAATGGAAAGGGGCTGGGGAACATGCCGTTTCGACCGATCCGGACTGATCCTGCACCGGCAGCCGGTGAACCGCTCCTCCCGGTACTGCACGGTTCCTTTAGGAGTAGAGACTTCTGTAACGGAGAACATGCCCTTCACGATCATATTTCCGGCAGGATCAGATAGTCGTTTGCACGATAATGACCCTGTTGATGTGAATCAGCCTGAATAAAAATAAAAAAAAGATTTTCTGCCAAGGCACCATCGCCGCTTTCGGTTGTATGGGGGCAGGTATTTTGTTCTACCCTTATACGACGTACTTGCCAAGGAGGCGAATCGATGTGGTCATGTCAGGACCAAGGGGTGAGCCGAAGATGATCTGGGTCACACCGGCCTTGGTGAGGGCATCACACTTTGCCTTCACCATTTCAGGGGTACCTGCAATGGTAAATGCATCGATTTCCTTGTCGCCGACGAGTTCTCCGACCGTCTTGAAGTCGAACTTCCCGAGTGCTGCCTTGATCTTGGCAACATTGTTCAGGTCGAGGCCATGGCGGGTCAGGAGGTCGGGCGGAGAGCCTGCTGCAATGAATGCTGCAACGATCTTTGCTGAATTGCGTGCCTTCTTTTCGCTCCGGTCAATGGACATGGCGGTGTATGCACCGATATCAAAGTTCTTCTTGCCGACTTTGTCAGCTGCGGCCTTGATGATCGGGATTGCAATGGCAAAGTCCTTGGGGTTGGATGCGTTGATGAGTGCACCGTCACCGATTCTTCCGGCAAGCTCCAGAACCTTGGGTCCCTGTGCGCCGATATAGATTGGGACACCCTTCTTTCCGGGGAGAGTGACACCAGTCAGCTTTGCACCGTCGTAGTCAAAGAAATTCATTCCTGATTTCTTTATTTCCTCACCGGCACAGAGCTTGCGGATCTGCATGACAGCTTCCTCAAGGTGTCCAACAGGCTTATCGGCGTGGATAGCCAGCTTCGGAAGCGTCGAGAGGTCACCGGGCCCGATACCGAGGGTCGCGCGTCCATCTGAGATCTCGTTGAGCGTGCAGAAGAACGATGCCATTGCGGCGGGTGTGTCCGTGAATGCGTTCATGATACCCGGGCCCATCTTCAGGGTCGTGGTTGCCTGCGCGATGGCGGCGAGAGTGGGGTAGCAGTGGCGGTTGTTGTAGTGGTTTGTGATCCATGCGAAATCTATGTCTTTGGATTCGGCAAGTTTACAGAAGTTAACAACTTGCTTTACGTTGACATTTCCTGGTACGAATTCAATTCCATATGTCAAGGCTTGTTCACCTCATTGAGTATTACCGTACACGCGTTTAAATAAATTATCATTTTACGTTGACAGGTTCAGGGGAGCCATTCGTAAAAAGCCCATTCTGGCGTTTATTTCAGAAAATAACCCGGTATTCTTCTGAAAACGGGGGTGAACGCAGGATGATCTCCCCATTCAGGAACCATATTTGGTCCTTTACTACCTGCACGATCCTGTGACCGGATCTATACCGGACATGCAATAAAAACTTATTTCTCCGGGACTAATTATCCTATAAGATATTGAACTCTGGCAGGGCTATATTATTATACGGTGTACAATGGCTACAGGGTGAATCGGTTTTATAGGTTAACTCTATGCGTATAGTGGCAATCGGATTGGGAGGGGCGGGATGCAGGATTGTGGACAGTCTGTACGCCACCGACCGGCACAGCAGCAAGGTCGCCTGCGTCCAGGGACTGGCTATTGACGTAGATGAAACTACCTTACACCAGCTGGAAGGGATGCCGGACTCTGCAAAAATTTTCTTCCCCCCATTTGATCCGGAAAATCCCGACAGTTCCGAGGGGGCCGGCCCGACCGCTACCATCGATATCGCAGAGATCGTTTCGCGTATAAATAATTTTGAATCGGGAGAGACCGATGCGATTGTCGTCTGCTGCGGTCTTGGCGGGAGTATGGCGGATATCGTACCGCATGTTGTTGCAGGACTCCGGGCCTCGATTGTTGAACCCATTTTCGGGCTTGTCACGCTTCCCTGTCTTGCTGAAGGCAAAAAGCGTTCCGCCAAGGCAGCCGATGATATCGATATCCTCTCGCCGCTCCTTGACGGCATGATCCTGTTCGACAACGAGACCTGGTATAAAAAGATCAAAGCAGGAAATGCCAAACTTGTAAAAAAAGAGAAGGGACTTGCCCAGATGCTCGGGTTCGGCAGGGATGAGCCGAAGATCTCCCCGGAACTGGCCACCTACCTTCTCCTTAACGAGGCAATAGTCAGGAGAATAAGTCTTATTCTGAGAGCAGGGGAATTCCGGGCGGACGGAGGCATCGATCTCGCGGAGGTCGTACTGGATTCCGGAGAGGTGCTCAATACCATGAAAGATGGGGGGTTCATCACCATAGGCTATGCGGTTGAGAGGCTCCCCAGCAACCCGCTGGCATTCCTTTCCCAGTTGAAACCGGCGGGGGTATTCAACGAGGAGAGTAAAAAGAAGGCATCGCGTATTGTCGATCTGGCAAAACAGGCAATCTACCATGAGGTTTCGACGCCGTGTGACATGACAAGCGCTCACAAGGCTCTTGTCCTTATTGCCGGACCTTCCCATGAGCTCTCGATGCAGGGGTTCATGACCGTAAGAAAATGGATTGACCGGAGCATCAAGGGCCTTGAGATGAGATCCGGCGATTACCCGGTCGTGAACACAAAAAATGTTGCCATCATCGTCATGCTGTCGGGTCTTGAGAACATTCCCCGTGTCAGCGAACTGAGAGAGATCCGGGAACAGGCCCGGCTCGGGCCATCACGTGGAACCGTATCGGGTGCTGATGACAAGACCATGCCCCGGCTCCAGCAGGGCTCAGGATCCCTTCGGGACGAAATGATCACCCTCCCGACAAAAATGCAGAAGGGGACTAGGAGCAACCGTTACTCTTCAGAAGATGCTCCTCGTCACGCAAAAGTACCGGTTAACGAGAAAGATGAGAGCGCTGGTCCCCCTGTGCTCAGATATAATCCTCAACTGCGAGAACCTGCCCCGGCTCCGGAAACCAATACCGGACATTTGCCAAAGGAAGAAATTCCTGTTAAAAGAACATATGCAACAGAGGAGGTACTCCCGGAGACATCAGTCAGCCCGGGTATACAACCCCATCGCCGTATCGTATCACATGACCGTGAGATCAAGGCAGAGAACCAACCGGCACAACAACCGACATCCCATGAACCCGCTCCAACGATAAGTACCCCACCCGGGAGTGCGATGGGTGTACACTCGAATGAGATCGCACGAAAAAGGATAGAACAGGAATTGCAGAGGCAGCGTATGATGGCACTCTCCGGAAGCCGGGTAAGAACTGACGCCGCCATAGTGAAGCCCAAGGGGGGATCATCTGAGATTATACGGCAAAAACGGGAAATCACGCACCCGGGCCCCCCGCCCCTTCCTGTATCCAGACCACCACAACCGGAACAAGAGATCCAGCAGGTGCCCGTAAAGAAAACAGTAATTATCCGGAAACGGACTCATGCTCCGGATGTGCCGGAAACCCGGCCGCCCAACACCCGTGATGATGTCCCCCCACCTGTGGAAGATACCAAGACCGGCGATCCATTTTCTTTCCAGTACCTGCAGGTGCCGGAGCCAGAGGAAGGAACCGTTGAGGTAAAAGACCCGTCATTCAGGGCAAGGGACGGGATCTTCTCGGGTAAAAATATCCGGGGCGCTTCCGTGCCCAAGGTACAGGATGCCTCACTCCTTCATACGAACCTGAAACCAAAAAAATCTGCGGAAAACGCAGATAGTGATGATGCACAGGATAAGACAACCGATCGCGATGGAGGATCGTCCCCTGCCCGGTCTCAGGGCAAAAAGACCAAAAAACAGGATGATATATCCTGGATCTGATCAGTTCGTTTCCAGTATTTTTGAAAACTGTATGTTCCCGGCACCGATCTCCGTCTTGATTTTTATGCCGTGCTCAACAGTATTCCCGATATAATTCAGGCCACTGAATGCGACTATCGAGAGGCGGTAGGGGTTGAGGGGCAGGTTGAACAACTGGTTTCCCATGATAACCGGGAATACAAAGCCACAGGCATTCATCTGGCGGATTGTTTCCTCGACCTGGGGCCTGGCAGCACAGGGAACTTCCCGGACATTTGCAAGGGCGATGCCCGTCTTTGATCGCACAAAGCCGGATATCGAGGTGAGGCCGGATGATATGAACAATTCAAGGGGATCGATAGTGGTACCCCGGTACGCGATGAGATCTTTGAACTGACGGGGAACCCCGTTCTCGATCTCGAGTCTCCCGCCAAACGCCATCCTGACCGGTATCCCTCTTCGCTGGAAAACACCATCCATGGAAATACTGCAGATGGTGATAAACCCGACATGGCCTTGAGGTACGCGGGGGTCATGGTCGATGATCCGGTAGGAGTTGAAAAAACCACATCCTGACTTGACTACTTCATCAAACGCGGTTTTTACCTGCTCTGCAGACTCTGACGGAACAATGGAGAGGTTGTATGCCACATCACCGGTGCTGGTGACAGGATCAAACGTGCTGCGGTACGCGAGGCGCTCCAGTTTCGAGATGATAAACCCGATCCTGTCATCGACAAGGGCGTTATCGGTCTCTTCCAGTCCTACGGGTGTCAGGATTCTTCCCTGGTTCCCGACTTTTTCTGTAAAACCCATAGTGTCGAGGTAACTGAGGTAATACTGGACTGCCCGGTCGCTCAGGACAAAACCGCGTTCTGACATGAGTTCAGAAAGCCTTTTTGCACCCACCGGGTCTTGGTGTTCCTTGAGGATCCTCAATATTTCAATGTATTTTCGTTCTGTCCGGATCATGGTCACTTTGCCTCCACGGCGCCGATGCTGTCCTGGTATCGGCCTGAGTACCTGTCGCCTCCTCCACGTACTTCATGGAGGATCATCTGGACGATGCGGTCGTTTTTACGCACAATGAGGTCACTTCCTATATTCGTAAGGCATAAAGTAAGCTGTCCGCGGAATCCCGGATCAATATACCCGGCCCCGAGCAGGACACCCTGCCTGCCAAATGATGACCTGCACCGGAGGGTTCCGGCAAGGTCCGTGGGGAGTTCTACCCATTCCAGCGTTGGCACAAGGGCGCATTTTCCCTGTGCCAGCGAAATATCCGAAGCAGCACGGAGATCGTAGGATGCTGGTTGCTGGCATTCCCGCATGTACGGGTTGATGATGAGCTTTCCTTCCCCCGGTTCGCGTTCAAGGCGGCGGACAATCTCGGATGCTGATAAGATCATTAATTAGTTTATCGGTAGAAAATACTTAATATCTTTTGATGTAAAGATGATGAGAAGGATCCATGGGGTAGAGGATATCCTCTTGGGCTTCGAACCCAAGGACGCGGGTTCGATTCCCGCTGGGTCCGTTTTTAACTGCGTGGAACCCTGCTGATATGTTTCCACCGTTTTTACCTGCATTCCCTTCAATAGTGAAAAAATATAAAAATGGCGTGAAAATTTTAAGTTCGTGCGATCGTGATCGTACTATCAATTATGTGAGTAGGTAAAAACAGGGATGAAAGGCGGGAACCTTTCATGCATAGTTGATGAAAATCCGTGCAGGATTTTCACGCTAACATCAGATCTCGTTTCTCCGCATGACGTGCCGCCGCTTCCTGCGCCCAAACATCCTGATGGCAGCAAACAGGATGAGAACCCCTATCGCCCCGAGGGCGATCATGCCGATAAGTCCCCAGTCAAGGCTCTTTTCCAAGACAAGTGTGGTTGTTGCTGTGCCATTTCCCTGAATGACCTGGTTCTGGACTGACAGGGGGGTGTAACCGTCTTTTGTCACCGTGATATTTACATTGGTATTGAATGCGACATGGGTAAGCAGCTGACCGTTGTCATCAGTAACACCGGCAACGTTTCCATCAACAGCGATCGAGGCGTTCGGTACAACCTTCTTGTCCTTATCCTGGACATTGATCGTGAGTGCGGCACTTTCATACGGCAGGGTAAAGGTGTAGTCCTGGCTCTGGCCCGATATACTTACGGCCCGGTTCTGCGTTGTATACCCGGACTTCCTTACTTCCAAAAGGTAGTCCCCGGTTGTAAGATTCGGGAAATTCGTGCGCCCGTACTCGTTGGTGGTTCCCGAAAGGGTCCCGTTGATATACACATCCGCGCCGCTCAGCGGCATGCGCGACTCGTCAATGACATAGACAACGGCGCTGACAGATGCTTTCGACAGGGACGCATAATATACGGCATCGGATGTACTGATGGTCCGTAATTCGGTATACGTCTGGTACCCATCCTTTTTGATCTCGATGGAATAGGATTTACCACGGCTGACCGGAGTGATAAGGATCCCGCGAGCATCTGTTTTCCCGGTGAGTATGGCATTGAGGCGCACTTCTGCATCGGGAATCGCCTTACCGGAGTCCTTATCGGTCGCGACAAACGAGAAACTGTTCCCGGAGAGCAGCTTATACTGTATCTCCTGGTTCACTGCTCCCATATCCACGGTATCGCTCCGTGCTTGGTAATTGGGAGCATTGATGTCCACGGAATAGAGGGTTGCCCCGTTCACGGCGAAGATGGCAGAACCTGACGCACCCGTCTGCTGCATTATTGATGCATTCAAAGCAGTGACATTGATGTTTGCCCCGGAGATGGGGCTGAGAGTATCTGAATCGAACAGGGTTACCTTGAGCGTGAGAGTCTTGCGGCTCAGGTTGACCAGCAGAGTGGTGGTATTCATGTCTACGATCTGTTCCCAGTCGTTATATCCGCTCATGGAGACTTTTATGTCCTGGTTTGACAAGCCGGCATGCGTGAGAAGTGCCTGTCCGTTATTGTTGGTCAGGGCAAAGTTTGCACTATTGACAAACACCGTGGCATGGGGAAGAGTAGTGTTATCGAGACTGTCCTGCACGGTAATCAGCAGGTTCGTCGTTGCCTGTGCCGAGCTGCAGAGAAGGAGAACTAACAGCAGGGAAAAAAGGAAACGAGGTCGAGGATTATACATGATAAATTATCGCCACCTGCTCATATATCAGCACATCGGTCTACATCTCCCGATCAAAAGGCACCCGGTCAAGGAGCATCCCTTCCACGAGCACGGGCATGAGACGCCTACCTTCCTCGATTGCTTTCTGCAGCCTCCAGTTCCTGTCAGCGAACAGGGTGAAGAGCGGTTCACCGGCCTTCACGAGTTTACCTTTTTTGGCATGGAGTAAGATCCCCGCTCCACGGTCCTGGGGCGCCCCGGCAGTCCTCGCAAGGGTGATCAGGGACTGGTTATTCATCTCGATCACGTATCCAGAGGCAGGTGCCTTGACCACGAACTGGTATTCACCGGGAACGATGTCGGAGGACTTGATGTTCGGGTTCCCTCCCTGGATCTCAATGATCCGTCGCATCTTCTCAAGCGCCTTCCCGCTCGTAAGAATGTCCTGTGCCATGGCCGCACCCCCGCCCCGTTGTGCCTTGCCTGCCATCTCCAGCGCAATTCCCGCTATCGAGATGCTCTTCTGGATAAAGGAGTTGGGTTCCGTTGAACCCTCGAGGACGCGCAATGCCTCGATAACCTCCAGTTTCGGGCCGATGCTGTGCCCGACCGGAGTATCCCCGTAGGTCAGGGCGCACTCGACCTTCATGTCAAGCCGTTCGCCGAGTTCGATAAACTCCCGTGCAAGTTTCCTTCCTTCCTGCATGTTCGCTACCTTGGTGTGCTGGCCGACAGGGATGTCGATGACCACGAGGTTTGCACCGACCGCAAATTTTTTTGCCATGACACTGGCAAGCATCTGGCCCCGGGCGTCGATCTTGAACGGGTATTCCTGGATGATGATCCGGTCATCAGCCGGGGCAATGTTCGTGGCCCCGCCCCAGACAATACATCCCCCGACCTTATCGGTCATCTGCTGGACTTCGGCAGATGTGAACTCAACAAATGCCAGCACTTCCATGAGATCGGCGGTACCACCGGCGCCGGTGATTGCGCGCGAGCTTGTCTTGGGGATCTTGAGGCCGCTTGCTGCGATGATAGGGACGATGAGGAGGCTGATCTTGTTCCCGGGAACACCGCCGATGGAATGTTTGTCGACAATGGGGCGGGATGCAAATTTGATCTGTTCGCCGGTTTCCACCATCGCCCGGGTGAGGTGTTCCACTTCATCCATATCAAGCTGGTTGATGTATGAGGCGGTGATGAATGCCGTAAGTTCCGCAGAAGAGATATCATCGCGTACTACATCCTTGATGATCGTCAAGGTCTCCTCTTTGGTGAGTTTGCCCCCGTCCATCTTCTTCCTGATGAAATCGAGGGATGCGGGCCGGCCGGCTTCCCGGATCTCGATCTCCGCACCATCCTCAAGTTGCAGACGCTCGTTCGTGATGCGGTAGACGCCGAGAGTTCCCTGCTGTGCGATCGTTGATGTTGTTTCCACAAATGCTGTTACGGACATCCCGTTTTTCGGATTGATCACCTGGACACGATCGCCATTGAGTACACCAATGCCCCGGGCGTCCAGCCGGTTGAGAAGGACCCCCCGTGTTGCGATATCAAGGTTTTTTACGACCAGTTTCACTCTTCTAGCACCTCCATTGATCCTGCTTTGCACCGGATCGGCGTTTTTCAGATCTACGTTGACTGTCCCGGGCTTAAAAGGATGCCACACGGCAGGTGCAAACGGGGACGTAAAGAGTACACAAGAATACAAAATGGCAGGTTTGACTGCGATAACGTTTTTTTTTAAACTGCTGTTGCGAAAAAAAAAGATGTTTGGATTTAGTTCAGTGCCTGCGCACAACGACGAACGCAACTGCACCAAGGCCGATCAGTGCAATGAGTGCACCGAAACCGGGTGACTTGGTTGGGGTTGCGGTCGGGGCTGCAGTTGCGACAGTTGTCGGGACTGCAGTTGCGACGCTGGTCGGGGCTGCAGTTACAACTGCGGTCGGGGCCACTGTCTGAGCAGAGGTCTCGAGCACGTTGAACAGTGCAGTTCCGGTCGCGACCTGGATGACTGCGTCTTCAGTAACAATGTACTCGTCCGGCTTGAATGTTGAGGAGTCAACATCGAACGAGAGCTTGTTCATGCCGCTGTCGCCCTTGGTAACCTTGATGGTACCGGTAGCGCCGCTGAACTCGCCGCTCTGGCTCTTCTCAGTCGGCTTGAATGATGATGAGTAGACCTGAACGAGGACTTCGTCATCTACGGCGAGGTTGGTCTGTGCAGTGATGGTGAACTTGTCACCAACGTGCTTGTCGCCAATCGCATCGACACGGATGATGGGTTCCTCGATAAGGAACTGGAGCTTGGTGTAGGTATCGTCGACGTTAGCGTCGTTGATGCCCTGTGCAAGTGCTTCAGCTGCATCGGATCCCTGCAAGCTTCCAGATCCGAGGAGCTTGAAGATCCTGGTGTAGTTGGTAGTACCCTGTGTCTGGAGCTGCTTGTTGACGACGTATTGGCCAACAAGGTCGACATCGAACACTTTGTTCTGCATCGGGTGCTGGACAACGACGAAGTACTGGCCGCTGGAGAGTAACTTGGTGGTCTCCTGCTTGATTTCATACTTGAACGATGCGTCAGAGTTGACAGATGCGGTTTCCAGATCTGCATAGTTCTTGCCCATGATCCAGATCTGGACACTGTTCGGGTCGCCTTCTGCGGTACCGGTGACGTAGATTCTGTCACCCTTGGCAACCGTAGACTGGGATGCAGTTGCAGAGACGAACGGTTTCTTGATGATGACAGAGACCGTGCCATAGGCTGCCTGACCCAGGTCGTCCTTGTCATTGGGCTGGCTTACTGCGTAGATGGTGTAGGTACCTGCATCAAGTGCATAGTTGGCGGTTCCCCACTTCCATGACCAGGTGTTGTCACCGTTGACATCGATTGCCTTGAAGGTGCTCGCGTCGCCGTTCGAGACTTCATGCTGCCGGGGATCTAGGTCCGCGGGAGCGATCTGTGAACCCTTGGTCTTCAGGTTGGGTCCGACAATGAACAGGTAGGTCTTGTAGGTCTCGGTGTTGGTACCGGAGAACTTGATCTCTTCGCCGAGATAGTAGGACTGGTCGCCAGCTGCTACGATAGTGACTGCGCCCTTCTCGACGTTGACATCAACTTCATCGGACTTGTAGTCATGGCCGCCAAGCGGCTTGAAGTCCTGTTCTACACGGATCGTGTATTTCTGTGCCTTGGTCCAGTTGGTAGTAATAAACTCGATGGTCCTTGTACCGGTGTTCGAGAGTGTGATGTTGGCGTAGTACCGGGTCTGGTTGTATGTCGGAATAGTGCTTTGTCCAACATCTTGGAAGATGGCATTACCGGCACCATTCTCATACAGGTATTTACCATAGGGATGGGTAACGGTACCCGCTGCAACTGGGAGATTAGTGACTGGGTCGATACCCGATGCCAAAATCGAGTTGTCGAAAGCGACCCCTGCTTGGCCGTCCTTCATCATGGGCGGCTGGTCATCGTACCCGCTGGTCATCGCCGAGGTGCCCTTGACCCACAGATAGTAGGATTGACTGGGCTTACCCGTGACCGTCACGGAGAACGACTTGGAGCGGACAACCGAGTCCTTGTTGGCCTCGATCTTGACGCTGTTGGAGATGAGGGTAACCGTGCCGGTTGCCGAAATGGTCTTGCCGGTGTAGTCAGAGCCTGCGTTCTTGTAGTTGTCCTTCATGTTGTTGAGCAGGGATTCTGCCCAGACGCTGTAGGTTCCAACCGGGTATATGTACTGGCTGTTGGCATCAACGGCATCAGTAACCCAGTAGGCGGCTGCACTACCTAAGTACCACGGCTGATTGTTGACAAACTGCTTGGTGATGCCTGTTGAAGCGTATGGGCCCCCCTGCACACCAACCATCAGGTGGTCGAGTACTGCACCGGACTCATCCTTGACCTTGAGGGTGATATACCCGTCAGTTGCTTTATTGGGGGCCAGCAGGTTCATGGGAACAGCATTGTAAGACGTTCCGGCCATGCCCACATGGTTCCAGTCCTTGAATCCTGCAACGGATGGATAGAACGGGACAAGTCCTTGATCATCTCTGGTAAAGTTCTGTGCCGTCCAGTTGATGCTGGTGCCACCGAAGGGACCGTCTCCGGAACCTACGACTGCGCTGTTGTTAAAGTACAGGACGTCATACCCGGTGTTGATCGGGAGAGTCTGTCCAAAGACGCCAAAGACGGCCTCATTGCCGTTAGCTGGATCGGTGACGTTCTGATAGTTGCGGATCTCCCAGACATTATTGGCATTCTGCGCTGCAATGTAGGAACCGTTTTGAACGCCGGTCCAGTTGTAGTCGCTCCATGTTGCTGTTGCAGCAGGAGTGCCAGTCGGCCAGAGCGCCGGCCCTGTTCCAGTGCCCAGTGCAGCGTATGCTGTTGCTGCAGTGTTACCAACTTCCCAGAGCGTGTTGTTCCGGCTGCCGAAGGTTACAACGTACATGTTGGTGTTGACCTGGACATCAAGGTTTTCACCCTGCGGAATGGACAGGCCGGTTACATCCTTGGCCTGCTGCCAGTCCCAGACACCCACGGAAAGGGTCGGGTCCTGCACGTTGAATAACGCGTTGTATGTGGTAGCTAGCGGTACTCCTGGATACGGGGTCTGCCCGTCAGGCTGGAGCAAGTACCAGTTTCCGGTATATCCCACGAAGTCCGCGGGTGCAACCTGGAAGTTGAGGTACCTGCCTGCAACCTGAGGTCCGATATCCAATGATTTGGTCGGAGCAGTGGTTCCCACCGCTGCGGCGGATGCCCACCAGCCAATCTTCGTGGCGAGTGGCCCGTCATCAAATGTACCGTTGGCCTGTGGGGCAACGGCGCCATAATAGACTTCATTCATTGCATGAGTCAGGTTGAGACCCTGCTCACCAATAAATACAGTTGCGCCGGCATCAATCGCGTTTCCGTTCAGGCTGGTTTGAGTTATTGCCGATACCGGCATAACTGCAAGCAGGACGAACAGAGCGACTGCAACCAGTGCAATAGATAATCGCTTAGTCATTTGTTCAATTCCTCCAAAGTTTACATCATACATTGCAAGCCGAGAACCGCGTTCGACAAATGCCGAATAACGATTCTACGAGCCCCATACTCCGTTTAGACGGAATATGAAACAGTATTTGTAAAAGAGCCAATATATCCTTTGTGGTTGTTTTTGACGGTTAATCCGGACCTTAAAAAACGTTGTTTTTCAATTCAGGGCAAATAAAACCGTTTTTTTGTCCCGCATCCAGCCCGCATCCATACAGAGTGTAGTAACGTTCATGTGTGGTTTTGGTATATATCACGCGCATCGAATCGTAATATACAATAATGTTGTTGTATACATTAATGTACTTATACATTCATCCGATTTTTGCTTCTCGCACCATTCCAGTGGGAGCAGCGTTGACCCGTGTTCACATCATAATTCCAACAGTGCACCTGATGAGGATTCTAAGAAACAGGTATTGGGCAGAACAGGAACGGGCCTGCGGTTACATTTCAACAGATATACAACCTGTTATGACAAACATCAGGGCATGAGAGTTATCCGGGCACCGAGCATCGGGTTGGCGCACGAGCAGGTCATCAGGATGATCCTGGAGAAGGGCCGGGTGCTCACAACAGAAGATGCCGAAGCAACGGTTGAATTCGAAGAGATTGCCCTGCAGGTCGATACCCCTCTCGCAGAACCGATGGTGAGCCCGCACTCAAGGTTCCAGCAGAAGTTCGTCGAGCAGTATGCAAAGGACCTGCTGCACGGCTCCCACGCATCGTTCGAATATGACTACCATGGCCGGCTCTTCGAATGGGGCGAACGGCTGGCAGTAAACGGGCAGCCGGTGCATGTCGACCAGATCGCGTATATCGTGGAAAAACTCCGTTCCTCCCCGGTAACGAGACGGGCGATCGCCATCACCTGGAACCCGGTCATCGACGAAAAACTCGACGACTGCCCCTGCCTCCAGCTCGTCCAGTGCGTGCTGCGGGACGGGAAACTGTGCATGCGGGTGATCTTCCGCTCCAATGACATGCTGACTGCTGCCGGTGCAAACATGTACGCCCTCGTGCAGCTCCAGAAATCCATTGCCAGCCAGCTCGGCGTTCCGTGCGGGACCTACACCCATATCTCACTTGTCCCCCACATCTACTACCTCCGGGACGTGCATGACATCGAGCCGTTCTGCGGGAGCGGCAAGCTCATCCAGCCGGTAAAAGAAGTCTGCAGGGCCTGCCAGCGCTGTGACCGGGCAAAGTCTGTATAACCTGATATGAGTGCTGGCGCGAGTGGCCGTCACCTTAATTAAGCAACAGCGGCAAAAAATATGGGTCACACAGCCCGGTAGTGTAGCGGTCAATCATGGGGGACTCTGGATCCCCCGACAGCAGTTCGAATCTGCTCCGGGCTACTTCTTTTCGTGCAGTTTTGCATTCAGCACCAGGAATATCCGTTGCTGACCTTGTCAGGCAATAAGGGCTGAAAGGATACATGCAAGGAATATCGCACCGAACATCCCGGCGCCGCCAATGCTGACTTCGGATATTTCCATGTCCCGGATACGGGGGAGCTGCGCGATACCTGCGCCGAGTAGTGTACCGGCAGTACCGGCCACGAACGCAGTCACTCCCGCCAACAGTCCCGTTCCCCCGGTCAGCAGGAGCCCGCAGAGGAGTGCCGCAAGACCGGGAATGAAGAGGGGGGCCCGGAGACCGTAGCCAGGCACGGAACGCGTCGCCATCCACGCGATGACGGCAACAATCACAATGCCGACAGCAACGGGCTGGAGGACCGCCACGTCTGCAACGGCGGTCGCCCGGTAGAGGAGATAGATCGATACTGCTGCAGGGATCAGCGCCCCTCCGAGGTTGAGCGAGATCACGGTCTCCCAGATGGGTGGGGGGGCAAACGGGTTCCCTGCCCCGGCAAACGGCTGCGCTGCATTGTCGAAACGGATCATATCACGCTTTATTCGGTACAGCGGGATATTCACAAAACTCCCAAACAGCATCAGCAGGACAAGTGCGAGCGCCGCGATCCACGAGAACCCGAGCCGGGTGAACGCTGCACCAACGAGCCCGAGGAACAGGAGCGGGACGATAAGGATGACAAGGCCGACAAGAAGGATCAGGGCAAGGACGGAAAGCGGCCCGACCGAATGCATCCGGATGCCGTTACTCATGGGACACCCCCACAGGGTGTTTTGTGCAGACGATAGCTGCGTGGTCCTGGTGGAACTGGGAGAGCCAGACGCTTTCCACAATCTCAAGCCCGGCAGCGGCGAGGCCGGCAATCGTTTCGCGGAACACCTCTTCCGGGGTCTTCCGGACATCCACGCTCCGGGTCTTGAGCATGAGGATTGCCTGCCCCCCGGGCCGGAGGAATGCGCAGTTTCTCACAAGGATGGCAGCCTGATCCGGCTGCGCCACATCCTGGTAGATCAGGTCGACCGCCTCGACCAGGGGGGCATACTGCTCCGGGCGTGACGCATCCGCCATGATCGGCACGAGATTTTTTCGCCGCCGGGCCACTTCCAGCAGGTCCTGCATCGGCCGCGGGGCAAACTCGACCGCGTAGACCACCTCCACGTAGTCGGCCACGTGTGAGACCGTCGTCCCGTTCGCTGCCCCGAGATAGAGTACCCGCATCCCCGGGGTTAGTTCCACCCCGGTGCCCGCGTAATAGAGCGCCGCCAGCTTGCTCCGGAACGGGTCCCAGACCCGGGCACCGGCAAGCATCCGTTCACCGTACACCCCTCCTTCGCCGTGCGATACCAGCACATCCCCGATCCGTATCATGGCTCATCTCCCTTTCCAAGACTATCAATACGTTCCTGTGCACGATCGAGGAACTCCGGCACCGGAACACCACGGAAGTAATCGAGCCGGGCGGCGATGGCAAGTTTCCCGGCAAGCGCCCGGGCCACCTTTCCCCGGCGTTCCTTAGGCGCGTTGTGCACCCGCCGGTGCTGGAAGATGATCCCGTGCTTGGGGGAGGGCGACTGTGTCCGCAGGTGGGCAAAGAGGGCGGTCCGGGCCCCGAGCACCTGGATGGCGCTCGCCGGCAGCCGGGAGAGCGGGAGAAGTCCACCCGCGTGGGACATGAGCCGGGCGGCAACCAGCCCGCCGATCAGCGCACTGGTATTGGGCATCACCTGGTTTGCCCGTGCCGAGACCTCTTTGGCAAGATCAGTTCTCGCCGCTGCAAGCTGCTCGACCTGCAACGCAACCTTTCCAAGTGCCCCCCGGCCTCTCTGCGAAATGCTTCTGACCAGCACGTGCGCCGGCGTCCTGTGGTACTTGCGGGAGAATGTCGGGTGCCGTACCTGGTGCCACTCTGCCACCCGCTCGGAGAGCAGGTTGATCACTTCATCCATCCCGTCAAGCGTCCGCACCATCTGGAGCAGCTCGGTATCCTTGCCCGCGTACTGCTCGCGTATCTCCTGCTCAGCGGCAGCAAAACAGAGCTCGCGGAGTGCCGAGAGGTACTCTTCGCGGCTGCCAACAGCTTCGCAGGTGATCGCATTCTTCCAGTCCAGGGGGACAAAACCGTCCATCGTGGTCCGGAGGGATCGCACGCGCCGTGCGCGGGCAACGGCATCACCTGCAAGAGGCGTGCACGCATCCCCGTCCACATCCCCGAACCAGTAGGATTGCATGAAAATGGATGGATGCCGGCGGCAATAAAGATCACATATCGCGGCGACCGATCACAGCGATCCGCGGCACCCGTCAGGTCCATGCAATGCCAAAGGAGTAGAGCATCACGGGGATCATGATCGCACCCATACAATACATACGTGGCACATTGACGAGGTGGGGGACGAGGCCGAGCGCTGTGGCAAGAATGAGAACCACGAGACCGAACGGGCCGGTGAGGAGGATGCTGAGGATGACGACAAAGAGGATCACTGCCCGGTTCAGTGCATGGCTGTCGATCATACCGATCCGGTGGGCCGAGCGGGAGAACCAGATCGTGATCCCGTACGCAACGCAAGCGGCAAGCACGCCGGCCACCATCAGCTCGCCCATCGAGGGGAGTGTGAGTTCAGAGAGCGCCACCATCACCCCGTTCCGCATCCGGGACAGGGCGAAGAGCGCGGCAAGACCGATATATGCATTCGCCGTGTTTGCCGCATTGGTCGCAAGGAGGTATGCCCGCCGGTCCTTCTCGTACCCGATAAGGGATGCCAGCACGCCGTTCGCGGAAGCGTTCGAGAGCCCGGGAAGCCATCCCACGGCAATTCCGGCAAACGTCCCGAGCAGCGAACACTTCACCACAGTTCTGTCCTCCATCCGGATCCCCCGGTACAGCTGCACGGGAATTGTTCCCCGCGTTGCGGTGAGGAGAACAGAGATGCCAAACAGACCGGTGAGGAGCGGCATCAGGATTGCGCTCCCACCGGCAAGGGTGTGCCAGCCAAGGAAGGCATAACGGAGGGCAAACATCCCGAGGATCCCTGATACGATAAAGACTGCAAGCCCCCATCCGGGTGCCTCACTCGTGACGACCATGTAGCCCACCGTCGCCACCAGCAGGATGCCGATCCACCAATCGAAGTACGGCTGGAGTGCGGGCAGCAGGAGAAAGCAGAGGATCGACAGCGGCACCGCAATGACCATCGAACAGGCGCTGCCGAGCGCCGCGATCCGGACCGCCTCCTCACCGTTGCCTTCCAGGCAGAGCGCATGTGCAGGAAGCACGGCAAGGGATGTGTCCGCATCCGGGATGCCGAGGAACGTGGATGGGATGGCATCGACAAACGTATGCGTGATCAGGGCGGCAAACAGTGCGCAGGCGAGTGTAACCGGGCCGAGCACTGCAAGGAGGGGCACCTGGAGGCTGAGGAGGACACCGGCGAGGGTATTTGAGTGCACGCCGGGGATGATCCCGCTGATAGTACCGAGGATGACGCCAAGGAGGGTGCCAAGCAGGATCTCGATCATTGACTAAAAATATGGGGGAACGAATATAAATTAACCGAAATGCATACCATCATCTCATCATATCGCGAATATAATGACGTAGCGACACCCCTTATGAAGATCGCAGTCACCCGCCTGAAAGGAAAGGAGAAGAGCGATGCCGGACGCTGCTCGGAGTATGGCCATTCATGTTACAGCGTCCACCCCCTCCGTTCGGAGCTCCGCATGCCGGAGATTGCGGCATTCACCGATGCGGTCGCGAGCGGGAAGTTCGACTGCATCTTCTTCACGAGCGCCCTCCCGGCAAAGATCATCGCCCCCCGCCTCACGACCCACCCCCGGGTGATCGCGATCGGTCCCCAGACGGCAAAGGAGCTCCGGGAATACAACATCGACTGTGAGACCCTGTCAAGTTTCTACTCGCGGGACTTTGTACCATACTTAGGCGACTGGATCAAGGGGAAACATATCGGCATCCCGAGGGCAGACGTACCTAACCCAAAACTTCTCGATGCCATCACGGCCGCCGGGGGCATCGTCCACGAGTTCCGTTGTTACGGGCTTGAGTCGACCGGTGAGCCCCTCGACCTGCAGAGGGCCGGTGCAGTCTTGTTCACGAGCGCAATGTCGTTCGGACAGGCCCGCTGGACCCCCCGCCCCGGCCTGCTGGTGATGGCGATCGGCGACATCACTGCCGCTGCCATGCGGAAGGCAGGTACGGAACCTGTTATCGTGGGCGACGGGTCGCTCGAGGGGACCTTAAGGGCCCTGAATACATACATCAGCAATCAGGAGACAACCTAGGATGGACGACCACACGACAGGGAAGGAACCGGTCCATCTCTGGGACCACGCGGGGATCATCGTTATCGACAAGCCCCGGGGCCCCTCCAGCCACCAGGTCGCCGCGTGGGTGGGGCAGATGCTGGGATGCCAGGTGGGTCACTCGGGGACGCTCGACCCTCAGGTCTCCGGCGTGCTGCTCATCATGCTCGGCAATGCCGTGCGGCTCGCCCCGCTCCTCCTCCAGCATGATAAGGAGTACATCTGCCTGATGCGGCTGCACGGTGACGTGGACAGGGAGCGGATCGGCACACTCGCGGAAGAGTTCACCGGCAGGCTGTACCAGCGCCCGCCCCGTAAGAGCGCGGTCAAGCGGAACCTCCGCATCCGGGAGATCCGGAAACTCGAGATCCTTGATGTTGACGGTCGCATTGTCCTCTTCCGGGTGCAGTGCGATGCCGGCACGTATATCCGGTCGCTCTGCCACCATATGGGGCTCGCCCTCGGCGTCGGGGCGCACATGCAGGAGCTGCGCCGCACGCGGTCGGGGACCTTCTCGGAAGAGTCGATGTATACCCTTTACGACGTGCAGGATGCGGCGGTGGCTGCCCGTGAAGGCGACTGCTCAGCGCTTGAGGCAATGGTCCTGTCTGTCGACGCAGCGGTCCCGGAGCTGCCGATCGTGGTCGTCCGCGACTCGGCGATCGACGCGCTCTGCCACGGCGCCTCGCTTGCAGGGGTCGGCGTGATCAGTTGCATGGAGTTTGGCAAGGACCAGACCGTTGCAGTCCTTTCGGAGAAGCAAGAGTTCGTCTGTCTCGGGCAGGCACTTGTCCCCTCCGGTTCTTTCAAGCCCGGCGACACCGGGCTTGTCATCGCGCCGACCACGGTGTTCATGGCGCCCGGCACCTATCCCCGGGGCTGGACAAAATCCGACAAGGTCTTCCCGGAGAAGAAAAAGCCCGATAAAAAACCGGACAAGACGCCGGCCCCGCAGCCTGCGGGGAGGCGGGAGAGGCGCCCGGGCCGTAAGCCGTTCGGGAAGACCGACCATAAGCCGGAGGAACAGCCCCGGAAGAAGAGATACCATTAAAAAAAGCCCCGGCAAACAGATAGGATACACTTTTTGCTGAGGTAGTCTAGCGGTAGGGCGCAGGCCTGGAAAGCCTGTGGTGCGAAAGTGCCTCGGGGGTTCAATTCCCCCCCTCAGCGTTTTGTTGTTTTTCTGATTTTGAGAGGGGGGGTATACCATAGACCCCCCCTCCATGGGGGTGGGGGGGTATCCGGCAGACCCCTCCCCCCTTTGGCCGGATCAGACCCCCCCTGATCATTTTTGAGTGGCCTCCCGTAAAGCTCGTTCCGTCTGAAGCCTTATGTCATGGACACATAAAAAAACCGTGCAATATTGCGTACATCCCAGTTTTGAGGAGGGGGGTCTCCGGTATACCCCCCCACATGTATTTTTTTAAAACGCGTTGACCCCCCCACCATTTGCTTTTCAAGTTGGAGATACCCCCCACTCCACTTCAAAATTTGAAGGGAGTCCCTGCTTCGGATCCGATTCAGGATCTTGGCAGGTGTGGGTACCCTCTACCCCATGCGTTGTAAACCGTAACTGATCTCCCATCCCAACTGGATCGCACGGTGGGATTGGTCCCGGTATATTCAGCGCTTTTGCAGGCACTCGTTGGCAAATGCAAAATACTCCGGCACGATCTCGAAACCAAGAAAATGCCGGCCTTCCTGCTGTGCCACGACCGCCACGGTCCCTGAACCGAGGAACGGATCGAGGACAAGATCGCCGGTATTGCTGGAATAGAGCAGGATCTTCCTGACCAGGTCCGGGGGAAGTTTCGTCGGGGTTTTTTTCCTTCCCTTCCAGTACTCGCGGTTGATCACCCACACGTCTTCGGGGTAGTGGTCGATCTTGTTGAACGTATACTGCTTCGGGTCCTTTGCCACAAACAGGATGTGGTAATGGCTGGTCACGTATTTCTTCTTCGTGAAGACGCCGAACTGGTATTTCCAGATCAGGTGGTTGATCGTAGTCAGTCCTGCCGCATCAATCCCTTCGAGGATATCCCGGAGTCGGTTCCAGCCGGAAAAGATGTACATGCTGCCGGTCGGGGCAAGCACACGGGCCGCTTCCGCCATCCAGGTGCGGGTGAACTCCCCGTACTCTTCTTCCGGAATCTCCCGGTATCCCTCTATGACATTCGACCCCTTCCGGTTGTAGTTGAGCCGCTGGGCCCGGAAGTCGATGGCAAATGGGGGATCGGTAACGATCAGATCAACAGCCCCATCGGAAACAACCGGGAGAAGCGCGAGTGCATCCCCCTGGTACAGGGTGTCCTGCCAGAATGCGCCCAGCTTCTTCTTCATTCAGCTCTTCCCGCCGGCAGCCCGTCCCATCTCAAATGCTTTCACATTGATCTCGATCGTCTTCTTGGGGACCAGCCGTTTTACCGATTCGAGCAGGGTCTCCGGTTTCAGGGGCATCCACTTGGACGCAGCCCCAAGCATCACCACGTTCTGGGAGAGGGGGCTCCCCGCCTCGGCCGCAATCCGGTCCGCATCGAGGAGGCAGAGCTCATGGTTCTTCAGCCCTGCGATGATCTCCTCTTCCGAAGGGGCCGGAAGCTTCTGGGTATAGACCGAGGTCGGGAGCACGAGATGCCGGTTTACAACGATCTTCCCGTCTTTCTTGAGGAAATGGGAGTACCGGAGCGCTTCAAGGAGATCGAACGAGACGAGCAGGTCCGCCTGCCCGGGGGCAATGAGGGGCCCGTACTGGCCGTCAATGCGGATGTGGCTCTCGACCGAACCGCCGCGCTGGGCCATGCCGTGGGTCTCCGCACCCTTGACATGCCGGCCCTCGATGAGGCAGGCCTCGCCGAGGATATTGGAGGCAAGGATCGTGCCCTGGCCGCCGATCCCGACGATCAGGATATCGTAACTGCCGGTCATTTCTTCCCCTCCCGCACGATCGCCCCCACAGGACAGAGCAGGGCGCAGACCGCACAGCCGCTGCAGAGCTCGTTGATACGCGCCTTCTCGTCCGCAAATTCGATCGCGGGGCAGCCGAACCGGACGCAGGTCCCGCATCCCGTGCAGGTCTCGGGGTCAACTGCGTACCTCCCGCGTTTTACCTCTGCACGACGGGCGGTGATCACGCACATCTGCCTGGCGATGATCACTTTCACGCCTTTTCGCTTCTTTGCCTCCTGGAGCACGTTCACCATGCTGGTGATATCGTACGGGTCGACGGTCTCGACAAAACTGACCCCGCAGGCGCGGCAGACCGCATCAAGCGAGACTGCCTGTGTCTCAACGCCGCATGCCGTGATACCGGTATTCGGGTTCGGCTGGTGGCCGGTCATCGCCGTGATCCGGTTGTCGAGGATGACAACGGTCATGTTTGCACCGTTGTAGACCGCGTTCATCAGCCCCTGGATGCCGGTGTGCAGGAACGTGGAGTCCCCGATCGTGCAGACCACGTCGCGGGTCTCACCGGAATGTGCGATCCCGCTTGCGACCGTGATCGACGCACCCATGCAGATAGTGGTGTCCACAACCCCGAGCTGGAGGCCCAGCGTGTAACACCCGATGTCGCTTGGGTAGATCGCGTCTTTGAACACCTTCTTGATTGCATAAAACGCCCCGCGGTGCAGGCATCCCGCGCAGAGGATCGGGGGGCGCACCGGCAGGTTCTGGACCGGCCCGGCAGGTGCGAACGGGTTCTTCTTTAAAAACCCTGCCTTTTCCATGATCGCCGCAACCACCGTCGGTGACAACTCCCCTTCATACGGGGCATAACCATTCTTCTTGCCGAAGACCGGGACAAGACCCGCGACCTGCCGGACCGTCTCCTCGACTTCAGGAGCAAGCTCCTCGATGACAAGCACCTTCTCGTGCTTCCGGATAAACTCCCCGAGCCATTCCTCGTCAATCGGGTAGGCGCCGATCTTCATGAAGGAGACACCGTCGGGCAGGAGCTCCTGCACGTAGGTCGCACCAATGCCGCTTGCAATGATCGCCGTCTTCCCCCGGATCTCGTACCGGTTGAACCCTTTCTCGACCAGCCGCTTCCGGATCGCCGGCTGCTTCTCATTGAGTTTTTTGTGAAGTATGCGGGTGTGGGCCGGGATCACGACATACTGCCGAGGGTCCTTGTGGAACTCTCCCTTGCGCGAGCCCGCAACCACGGGTCCCAGTTCCACATCACCTTTCGAATGGCAGATGCGGGTCGTGGGGCGGAAGAGCACGGGCAGACCGAACTCCTCGGACAGTTCGAATGCCGACCGGATCATATCGTGCGCTTCCTGCACGCTGGCGGGATCGAGACACGGCACCCGTGCAAAATGCGCATAGCAGCGGGTGTCCTGCTCGTTCTGGGAACTGTGGGCAAACGGGTCGTCCGCACTCATGATGACAAAACCACCGGTCACGCCGGTATACGCGCTCGTCATCAGCGGATCTGCCGCCACGTTCAGCCCCACGTGCTTCATGGTGCAGAGTGCACGGACACCGCACCAGGCCGCAGCGAGGGCATTTTCCAGCGCCACCTTCTCGTTGACCGACCATTCAAGATAGTACGACCGTTCCGGCTGTGCCCGCAGCGTGTCGATGACTTCGGATGACGGCGTACCGGGGTAGCCGCTGACAAAATCCACACCCGATTCAAGAGAGGCATGCGCTATCGCTTCATTCCCGAGGAGATATCTTCGTTCCATGATCCCAGATCCGTATAAGTACCGTGGTTTTTTTACACATATCCCTATCTGAAGAAATGTATACGTTCGCTCTTGGATTCACAACCTATAAAAACTCTGATGGAGTAGTAATTAGGGTAAATTTCAGGCAAACTTTTGGGCCCGTAGCATAGCCCGGTGGTGCGCCCGGCTGATAACCGGGAGGTCATGTGTTCGAATCACATCGGGCCCATCCTTGTTTTTCTCATTTTTTTTAATAATTGCATATTTCCCTTATTCCCCTCGCGGGACAGCCCCCAGTCCGCATGAAATACGGGAGAAATAAGGGAAAAAACGCGAAATTCCACATGGTCTGAAAAAGAGATCCCGGTTTTGAAAACCGTCTGTCCTCCGTTCACGGTTTTTTGGCAAACACGTACCCGACCACGATCTCAAGGGCATCGACAAGTTTCTTCTCATCCGTGAGATAGTCCCGCATCGCCCGGTAGAGCATGTACATGACATCGTACCCGTAGAGTTCCAGTGCCTTCTTTGCATCGAGTGGGTTGAGGTAGGAGTCCGTAAGGAACCCGTCAAAGCTGTACATCAGCTCGAAAAATTCCCCGTCTTCCGAAAGGACGCAGAACTGGTCGGTGACGGGCATAGCCGGGTTGTCAGGACGGAACGCGGCGAGTTCGGATTTCCCGAGAATGATCATCTTCTGAGGGTAATACATAGGATCATACATCTCCCCCTTCGTGTCCTGCTTGCCCTTCTTCAGCATGTTGAGACCCACGATCTTCACAACGGTGACTGAAGAGGCGGCCATCTTTTTTAAGAGCTTTGCATCGTTCTCCTTCAGTTTCCCGGTCAGGGCCTTCTCGTCCTCCTGCAGCTGTGCGATCTTCTGCTCCAGGGTCTCAAACCCTTTTTCGATTTCATCCATTGTCGTTCACCACGTTCCGTCACGCTGACTATTGAGAGATAAGAAGTGTTCATGCCGGGCTATAAAACCACTCGTTTCGTTGTTTACCAGCCGTATCCGGGAACAGATCCGGGCAGGACTTGGTTTGGGGTAAGACCAAACTTTATGCTGGATTGAGGACAGATCCATGTATATGGAGAACAGAGAGGGTCTTGAGCTTTCACCGAGAAAAGTGGAATACCTCAAGTACCTGTCCGAACAGGGAGGTACTGCGAGGACAACGAAGATCGCCTCGCATTTCGGTGTCGACCCCTCAACAATAACCAAGACCATCAGCGAGCTGGCAGATGCCGGTTACCTGCTCCATACGCCATACCGCGGCGTTTCCCTGACCGATAACGGAAAACAGTACGCGGGATTTCTCGTCAAACGCCACCGCATACTCAGTCTCATTCTCGTCCGTAACGGGCTCTCCGATGCGGAGGCCTGCCACGAGGTCTCCCGGTTCGAGAGTTTCATCTCCCGGGACGCGATCGATACGATGTGCCGATCGATGGGTCATCCCCAGCAGGGTATCTGCGGAAAGATCACCCACGATGACGGGTGCATGGCGGAGACAAAACAACCGTAATAACAGAGAGGATACTATGACGACAGGAGCGTGCGTTCTGCCATGAGCCCGGCAATGATCTCTGAACATATCCCGGATATCGATCTTATTACGACCTATGCGGAGCGGCAGGATTCTGCATTCTCCCGTATCAGCCCATGGACAAAGTTTATCATGCTCATTCTCGTTGTCCTGATGATCACCCTCCCCAGCAGCATGCCGATCCTCGTCGCCATGTATGCTGCGATCCTTCTCATCTGCTTCATGGCAGGCCTCCCCATGAGAAAGATCCTTGCCTGGTATTTCATGCCGGTGATCTTTGTGCTCTCCCTTGTAGGAATCATGGCATGGAGCCAGCCAGGTGTACCGGTTTTTTCATTTGCTATCGCGGTGTTCGTTCTCACCCTTACTGACCAGGGCATCCTCCTGGTGCTAACCCTCCTCCTCAAAGCCCTGATCTCGGTCACATTTTCACTCTTCTTCCTGATGACCACGAAATATGCCCACTTCTCCGCCATGATCTCCCGCATCTTCCCCTCGCCGCTCGACCAGATCTTTCTCCTCGCATACCGGTTCCTGTTCCTCACGCTTGCCATGGCAGCGTCCATGCTCAAGGCGGTCCGGTCCCGGGGTGGCGGGATCGCCCATTCCCTGCGTGTCCAGGGAGGTCTCTTTGCCGGGATGTTCGGCCTTGTCTTCATACGTTCCTTCGAGCAGGCTGAACGGGTCCAGAAAGCGATGACCGCAAGAGGCTACAATGGCACCTATACCGCACGCACCCTCATCCCGAAACCGGGTTTTGCCGAGTACGGAATTCTCTGTGGAGCCGGCCTTGCCGTGATCATGACCCTGTGGCTGGTACCGCATGCCGTGGGATGGTGAGCGATGACGATCACGCGCCGGGACCCGCACAATGCCCATTGCCCGCCCCTTGATCCCGCACGGGAACTGATCCACGTGGACTGCGCAAGCCACATCTATCCTGACGGGAGTGTCGGGATCCATGAGATGTGCTTCTCTGTGATGAAGGACGAGATTGTAGCTTTGTGCGGGCCCAACGGGGCGGGCAAGTCAACCCTGATCGAGCACCTGAACGGCCTTCTCATACCATCTGACGGGGATATCTGGATCAATGGCAGGTCAGTCACCCGGGGTGAATGCGCGGACCTCTGGAAAGAAGTGGGTGTCGTGTTCCAGCGCTCCGAAGACCAGCTCTTTGCCCCCACGGTCCTCGACGATGTCATGTTCGGGCCGCTGAACCTTGGGTTGTCACCGGAAGAGGCAAAATCAGCAGCAATGGGGGCACTCGAAGCGGTCGGAGCAGCGGACCTGATCCACAAACTGCCCAATTACTTAAGCGGGGGCCAGAAGCGGCTGGTCTCCATTGCCGGTATCCTTGCCATGAAGCCGCAGATCATGGCGCTAGACGAGCCCACCTCTGACCTCGACCCGGTCCACTGCGGGATGATCGAGCGGCTGATTGTCGGTGTAAAGGAACGGTTCGGCATCAGCGTGGTGATCGCAACCCATGATCTCGAGCTTGCCGCCCGGATCGCTGACCGGGTCTGCCTCGTCAGGAATGGGGCCGTATTTGCCGAAGGCAGCCCGCGGGAGGTGTTTTACGACACCGCGCTCATCGAAGAGGCGGGGCTGAAATTACCGGACACGGTGATGACCTGGCTTGAGTATTGCAGGGAGATGGGGCTGGATCCAGCAGACCAACCGATAACGAGAACGGAGCTAGTCAAGATGCTGGAGAAGATTTCGGGCGACGCTGGCCGGAAAAATTTGGACTGAGTCCAAATTTTTCATTACGTTTTTATGCTCCATTCAATAATGGTTGATCATACAATCCGGTGCGGGTTTCTTCGCCGGTAAGGAGATCGTTCTTTGGCACACATACATCTTGAAGACGGATCGTTCTCACTATTCTGGGTGATGGTCTGGTGGATTATCGCTCTCGTCTTGATCGGGGCTGCACTCTGCTTCCTGCGATCGGGACGCCGTAAAAACCAGAACACAATCACCATCGCCGCATTTGTCACCGCCGCTGCGTTTGTCATATCCCAGATCGAGATACCATTCTTCGGCGGAGTGCACCTGAACCTGACGCCCCTGATCGGCATCCTCGCGGGACCGGTCCTTGGCGCCCTTGTCGTCCTCGTCATCAATACACTCTCCGCGGCAATCGGTCACGGGGGGTGGGGGCTGATCGGGGCAAACGTGCTGGTAAACCTGAGCGAAGTGACGATCGCGTTCCTCGTCTTCCGTGGCGCACGGGGCCTCCTTCCGGATCTCTTTTCCCGGGCAGGGATTGCCACCTTTGTCGGACTGTTCTGCGGCAATCTCGTGATGGTGCTCATTATCCTCGTCTCCGGTATCCAGGGCGTCACCCAGTCATCATCCCAGGTCCTTGCCGGCCTCACCCTGATCATTGCGGTGAATATGGGTGTTGCCATCATCGAAGCCCTCCTCACCGGCCTCATTGTCAGGTATATTGGAAAAATCCGGCCGGATATTCTTGGGGAGAAAACTGCGTAACTGCAATTTGGGAGGGCAGGCACATTTCCGATGTGTTCCCGTGATTCAGGAAATCCGTTCCCCGATGAAAAAATACTTCCGGTCTTTTTTAAGGATCGCCCATCCCACAGTACCGCACGGGAGATCCTCGTTGATCACAATGCCCTGGTACGTCGGCGAACGGGCCATGACCGATCCTTTCCTGACTGTTTCGGTAACGATGAACGGGACCGCCTTTCCAAGACAGCCCGCATTCACCGAAGCGTAGATCTCCTCAGCACAGGCAAGCAGGAAGCGCGACCGGTCCTTCTTGACCGAATCGGGAAAGTCACGTTCCCGCGAGAGGGGGGTGAACGGCCTGCAGGAATACCGGGTCACATTCACTTTGTTGGGCTGTATGCGGCGGACAAGGTCAAGCGATGCGGAAAAGTCCTCATCGGTCTCACCGCAGATGCCGACGATCATGTCGGTTGCGATGGTAATATTCGGATACCGTTTCCGGAAGGCTGCGACGATCTCCAAAAAATCCGCCACGGTATATCGTCTCCCCATCCGTTCCAGCACCGGGTCTGATCCGGACTGGACCGGGAGGTGGACAAATTTAAAGATACGATCACCGGAGAAGGCATTAACAATACCGTCGAGATCCTCCATCACTGTTGCAGGGTTCATCATGCCGACGCGGATATGGTAATTCCCGGGCACGTCTCCGATATCTGCCAGCAGTCCGGCAAGCGAATGCCCTTTATCCATCCCGTAGGAACTCACGTCCTGAGCGGTGAGCTGGATCTCCGCTGCCCCGGCAGCGGCAAATGCCCTGACCTGCCGCAGGATCTCTTCCGGTGGGAAACTCCGGAGCGGTCCGCGGGCAAAGCGGGTGAGGCAGTAGGTGCAGGTGCCGTTGCACCCCTGAGCAAGCTGCACGATTCCCACGCTGCTCCCTGCCACGGTCCCGACTTCCCGGTAGCAGTCCTGGATGGCATCCGGAAGGATGATAACGGGATCGCAAACCGAGAGGATCGCTTCACGCTGGACTGCCGGCAAACAGCCGGTAACATAGAGTTCATGGCCGCTGAGAGCCGAGAGCCGCCGTATCATCCGCCGTTCCGTGGGGCCGACCACCGTACAGGTATTGACAATGATCGCATCCGCCTCATCAGGAGATTCCGTGATGGTGCATCCCTGGTGTTTCAGGATCTCAACCAGCTTCGCAGTATCCCCGAAGTTATACCGGCACCCGTACGTTTCGATAAACACCAGTCGGTTGCAGAGTGCGCCCAGTGCTCCACCCGTCAGTTCGCCCTCGCAACCGGTACTGCACACGGGCCGCGAATGGCGGAGGATCGTTTCAGGAGGGGGGCGCATATACTATTCAATAATGCCATTTTCACGTTATATCTAATTTCTGAACACAACACTTAACCGATTGTACCCGTAACCTGTTTACCATGATGAGAATCGGGCTGCTTGGCTGCGGCAACATCGGGCATATTATTGCACGCCATTCCGGCAGCTTTACGATCTCAGCGGTCTTCGACCAGGTCTTCGAACGGGCAGCCGGGATCGCATCGATCTCGGGCGCAACCGCGTACCATGATTTTGACTCATTTATCAATGCCGATTTCGATATCGTTGTCGAAGCGGCATCGGTCAGCGCAGTAAAACTGTACGCCATTGATGTTATTGCCCACCGCAAGGACATGGTTATCATGAGCGTCGGGGCCCTTACCGATAGAGGATTCCGGGATATAATCCGCACGAAGGCACGGGAAAACGCCAGGAAGATCTACATCCCCAGCGGTGCGATCTTCGGCCTCGACAATCTCAAGATTGGCAGGATATCGACAATAAAACGGCTGCTGCTCAGGACAACAAAGAGCCCGGCTGCACTCGGCATCGGGGCACAGGAGCGGAGGCAGATCTTCTCCGGCAAGGCCAACGAGTGTATCAAGGCCTATCCCAAGAATGTCAACGTCTCCGTTGCCATGAGCCTTGCAGCGGGGATGGACACCGATGTCGAGCTTTTTGTCGACCCGGCAGTAGACCAGAATGTGCACGAGCTCTTCATCGAAGGGGATTTTGGCGAGGCCTATATCCGGGTGACCAATATGCCCAGCCCGGACAACCCTGCGACCAGTTACCTTGCCGCGCTCTCTGTTCTCTCGCTGCTGGAAAAGATTGAAGATCCGATCATCGTCGGTACATGACGGGTAAGGGGAATTGTGAGCGGTATGACCGATCTTGACGATCTGTTGCAGTTCCTCAGAGAAGACGCACCTGCCGGGGATGTGACCTCCGATGCGATCATACCCGAGATCAGCTGCACAGCGGTCATCCGGGCCGAGCAGGACGGGATCCTTGCCGGTATCGAAGAAGCATCCGCACTCTTCTCCCATGTAGGTGTCACCATAACCTCAAGGAAAAACGACGGGGATACCGTGAGGAGGGGTGAGGTGGTCCTGTCGCTCTCCGGCAGGGCAAAGGATGTCCTCCTTGTTGAACGGACGGCACTCAACATTCTCGGGAGGATGAGCGGCATTGCAACCCGGACAGCGGCCATGGCCGCGATCGTGAAGGCCGTAAACCCGTCCTGCCGGGTAGCTGGCACCCGCAAGACCTGTCCCGGGTTCCGCAGGTTCGACAAGAAAGCGGTACAGATCGGCGGAGGCGACCCCCATCGCATGAACTTGAGCGACGGGATCCTGATCAAAGACAACCATCTTGCGCTGGTACCCCTCGAAGAGGCCCTGCATGCAGCGCGGAGCCATTCTGCATATAAAAAGATCGAGGTGGAGGTGGAGTCCGCCGCTGACGCAATGAAGGCCACCACTGCCGGCGCAGATATCATCATGCTCGACAATATGACACCCGGTCAGGTGCAGGAGACACTTTCCATCCTGAGGAACAAGGGCCTCAGGGACCGTGTCACCATCGAGATATCCGGAGGGATTGATGAGGAATCACTCCAGGATTACGCGGCCTGCGGTGTTGACATCATCAGCATGGGCGCACTCACGCATACGGTGAAGAATTTTTCCCTGAGCCTAGAGATCCAGCCGGTCCGGGCAGGTAAGGAATAACCACGTTTTCTTAAGGTCAGGTAACCCGTAAATCTGCCGTGGTTCCCAGGGTAATGACACGAGCGGGCGCAGGAATTAAGAGAAAAGCTTAATCGTGCGATGTACCCCATGGGAGGTTGTGGGGATGTGGGATGGCAGACGCGGAAGTTCCCGTTCGTGCAGCAGAAGAGCCGCATGAACCGAAACCGGTTGAACCTGTGGTAATTGAAGAGCGGAGGAAATTACGCGTCAGGGACCTGATCACTCTTCTGAAGGATCCGAACCTCAATTACCGCTGGCATGCTGCGGAGCTGCTGGGGGAAGAACGGGACGCTGAAGCGGTCGGCCCGCTCATTGAGGCGCTGAAAGATCCGTTCGTGGACGTCCAGTGGCTTGCAGCCAAATCACTCGGGCAGATTGGCGACACCCGGGCACTCGTCCCCCTGCTTGATGCGACGACGTCGAACGATAAATGGCTGAGGGCCGGTGCCGCGTGGGGTCTTGGGAAACTGAAGGACCCACGCGCAGTCGAGCGGCTTCTCATCCTCTTGAAGGACAAGAAAACCCGGGTGCGAAAGGAGGCTGCATGGGCCCTTGGTTCCATTGCTGACAACCGGGCAGTGCCTGGTCTGACCGAAGCACTCACTGATCCCGATGAAAGTGTCCGGGACGCGGCAAGGAAAGCGCTGGCTTCTATTCAGGGTGCGCCGGTGGAAAAGATCGAAGGCATCTCAGGTAAACCTATACAATAAGTGATCTCATGCAGCTGACCGGCAACGAGCTGGTATAAGACGATCTCTTTTTGCCGGCTTCACACCGGAATCTGCGAAAATACCGCATCAAGGGATTGTCGTGATGCGTATATCTTCAGCAGAACTGATGACGATCTCTTTCTTTCCGCGATACGTCTGGACGATACCATACGCCAGAATGCTGTCGCCTTTATGCACGCTCAGGTTCCGGGCAGCCGTTGCAGGAATGAACACGGAGATATTGTTTACCTGCAGGGCGAGGTGGCCACCATTTTCTATGAGCGTGGCCTTCTCAACAGCTCCTTCCACGATTACCAGTTCACCATCCGCAGAGTTTTCGGAAAACGGGTGAGCGAAGGGTTGTTTTCCGATCATAGTGAGGACGACCTGTGCTGCAACAACCGTCACGGCAACTCCCACCAGCAGGAGCAGGGCCACGCGTTCCTGACGCCCGAGCATACCAGATTGTATAAAAATAATGATATAAATTACCGACAGGTTGATATGTTAACAGTGTTAACACTATCACCATGTATCCTACAACATTACCACCCTCATCGAGGACGGTGCTCCAGATACTGGATGCAGGCGGAGCGATGACCCACAAGGATCTCGTCCAGAAAAGCCACCTTGCGCCGCGAACCGTGCGCTATGCATTGAAGAAACTCAAGGAACGCGAGCTTATTATCGAGAAGTTCAACTTCCGTGATGCGCGCCAGATCATCTACCAGAACAGGACTGCACAGACAGCCAAACCCCAGCAGGCGTTTGTATGACGAAACATACCTGTACCCTGATGCACTGCGACACTATGGTCAGGAACCTCCTGCCCCCGATGCGGGCCGAGATGGTCGTCCGGCTGGTACAGAGGCAGGGACTGAGCCAGAGCGATGCAGCAAAACGGCTTGGCGTCACCCGTGCAGCAGTCTCCCAGTACATGAGCAGGAAGCGGGGGGCAGGCGAGGTCGAGATCTCCTCAGAACTGGATCTCATGATCGACCGCTGGGCGCTGGCCGTAGAGACCGGGGAGAGCGATATTAACCTCTGCGATGTATGCCAGTGTGCATTAAAAAAATTCTGAACTCCCGACTCTGAACTCCCGACTCTTTTCTCCGCCAGCCTTGATATGGAGAAACTTACCTTCTCCTGTGACGGTACCCGTATACCAACAGGACTGCAATTACCAGTACACACAATGCGATCTTGAGGTGATCTGCCGTTGTCTCCGGGGATGTGACGGCGGGATTCCAGTCGTCCTCGAATACCGCCATGAAATAGCCGGCAACTCCCGGATGGTCGATGATAACGCCCGCCTCGCGATTGAAATTGGGAGAGTTGCTGTTCCAGTTGATGCTGCTGACAAGGACCCGTTTCCCGTCGACAATCACCCCCTTGGTGTGGATCTTCTCGATCTGGTTTTCGCGGAGCTCTGCACACCGTGCCTCAAGAGGGAGGTGTTCGGCAGCCCCGATGCGATTGATCAAAGCAACCATCTCGTCGTTGTCATTCTTCCCATCGATATTGTACCAATAGGAATCCAGCAGGACGCGGACCCTGACTCCGCGCCGCGAGGCATTGATCGCTGCGGAAAGATACGGGTTCAGGGTGAACCTCGTCTCGTTGGTGATGTAGGCCTCCTCGATATCGATGCTGTAGTTCGCGGAAGTGATAAGCTCCGTGATTTGGGTGCTGGTATCCGGTGCCAGGACCGGATGAACCGTTGCCCCATCAAATGTCTGCGGTGAGAACTTCACGGCATGTTTTTCTGCAGGCGGCGTCTCGTTTCTGCCCGGTTCACCCGCGTAGGGGACTACCGATGGGCCCTGCAGATCGGTGAATACCACGGATGCATAATACGAAGCCGTCTGAGGGTCCGTCAGGACAACGCCCCACCCCCGGTTACCCGTTATCCCCTCCGGTGCAAAACCGCTGTACTTGAAATTTTCACTGACAACAAAAACAGTGCGACGGTCGATCACCACGTACTTGGCATGGTCGTAGCGGTAGGGGGCATGCACGGTTTTTGACGAGACCATTGCGTACACGGGAATGCCGCTCCGGTTCACCAGCCACAGCGCCGCCTTCTCTTCCAGCCCGATGCCGCCTACCGGTCCACCCTCGACGAGCATTCGCACATCAACACCCCGGGCCCGGGCGCGGGCAAGCGCGTCTGCCATCGAAGGGCTCGAGAACTCATACACGTTGAGCAGGACATCCCCCGTGGCATTACTGATGACCGAACTGAACACCTCGTCCGAACAATCGGGGGAGACGAATGTCGTCACCGTCACGTTCCGGAACTCCGCTGGCGTGAAGCGGGACTGGCCAAGCATGAGGGGGCGCGGGTCCCATGCATCACCTTCAAGGAAATGCACCTGCCCTTCACGCGGCCTGACGGTGCCGGGCCATGTGATCTTCTGGACGAGCTGCCCGTTCTCGTAGAGCATCAGTGAATCATTCGCGTTGGCCATGCGGAGGGGTTTGCCATTGATCACATCCGGTACATCCGGTGACGTGTCCAGCCATTCGAAATCTGGCGGCCTCCCATGGCTCTGCACAAACGCGGTCCCGCTCCGGGCAATCGTAAGATTCCCCGAGATGGTCGTACCCGGAGGGAACCGGAACCCTCCCTTCCCGTCCGTTACCGTAATCCCGTCCAGCGGGCCGAACCCGGAAAGGACAATATACTCATCGGCATCATCATGAAGATAAGGATCCGGGCAGAACTCATTGATGCGGACAGGGACGGTCGCTCCCGCGTGCACTACGCACATCAGGAACATGATGAAGACGAGGAGCCGGCGCATAGAAACTTCGTTTGCCGCTCTACGATATATAATATGCGAAATATTATCAGAGTGATATGACAATCACCCTCCGAACCCCTTCCGGATTGACAACAAAACCCCTTGTAGTGAAACTCGGGGGGAGCCTGTACAACCATGTTCCAGGACTGGTCCCCATCCTCCGTTCATCCATGTGCCCGCTCTTCATCGTCCCCGGCGGGGGACCCTTTACTGATGCCGTGCGGCAGGCCGGTCTCGATGATGAGACCGCCCATTGGGCGGCGATAGCGGCCATGGACCGGTACGGCCGCTACATCGCTTCGCACGGGCTTCCCATAACAGACCGTCTCGTAGTGCCGGACCAGCCCGTTATCTTCCTTTCCGGCCGCAGCCTGCGGGAGCAGGACCCCCTCCCCCACTCGTGGGACGTCACTTCCGACACCATCGCAGCATGGACGGCAGCGGAACTCCGCCTCGATCTCCTCCTCCTCAAATCCGTGGACGGGATTATGGATGGCGGCATTCTGCAGGAGCACATAGACCTCCCCCGGGAAACGGACGTGGTCGACCCGCTGCTCATCTCTTATGTCCTCGAAAAGCAGGTCGATACGTTCATAATCAATGGATCCCGCCCGGAATTTCTCATTAAATACCTCCGTGGGGATCCGGTCCCGGGCACCCGCATCAGTACAACCTTTTAAAGGTTCCAAAAGAGATACTATAGGAATCCTTGGAGGAGTCATCATGTCAGATAAGAAATGTACGTCCTGCAATGCTCCGCTTGCAGATGAGGGCGCAACGGAATTCGGCTGCCCCGCGTGCGGTGTTGAGATCAACCGGTGCTACCGGTGCCGGGAGCAGAGCATCCCCTATACCTGCCCCAAATGCGGATTCGGGGGACCGTAAAACATGGGGAGTGTCGCAGTCATTATGAGGGTCATGCCCGAGTCACCGGAAGTGAATCTCGAGCAGCTCAAAAAGGCTCTCAAAGAGAAATTACCCGGCATCCAGGATATCAGGGAAGAGCCGATCGGCTTTGGCCTTAAGGCCATCAAGTTCGCCGCAATCGTCAATGATGCCGGTGGAGAAACGGACACCCTTGAAACAAAGATCAGTGCAATACCCGGTGTTGAACGGGCAGAGATCATAGAAGTAACGTTGACATAAAAAACCAGTTCAGACGGTTTTTTATTTTTTTATTATCCCTTATTTCTCTCTTCTTCCAGCGCTTCGAGCACGCTCTTCGTCCTGACGCGGATCTTTTCCACGGACTCTTGGAACGCGATGACTTCCGGTTCATCAAGCCGTATGGCAATCGGGAAGACCCCGTCCCGGTTGATGCGGGCAGGGACGCCAATACAGACAGCGCCAATCCCGTGCACTTCCGTCCGGATATAGGCGGAAACGGTCAGGATGCGGTTTTCATCCGACAGCACGGTCCTGACAAGGGATGCAATCGCTTCCCCGGGCCCATACACGGTGGAGCCCTTGTTCTGGATGATCTGCTGGCCGCTGCCCTTGACCGACTCGATGATCTCCTTGATCGGCAGGTGTGCAAACTCCGGCAGGTTCGAGATCCTGATACCACCGATGGTGGTCGCTGACCAGAGCGGGACCAGGCTGTCGCCGTGTTCCCCGATTATACGGGTATGGACCTCGCTCACGTGGACGTGGAAATACGAGGCAATAAGCGACTTGAGGCGCATCGAGTCCAGGTGCGTCCCGAGACCG
Source organism: Methanoregula sp. (assembly GCF_049510175.1). Lineage (GTDB taxonomy): Archaea > Halobacteriota > Methanomicrobia > Methanomicrobiales > Methanospirillaceae > Methanoregula. The sequence goes on along the minus strand of NZ_JBEKZF010000002.1, from coordinate 20,402 downwards.
AAGACCTGGCTGGTTTTCAGCTTCGAGTATTTCAGGGCAACACTGGTCATGACATCGACCGGGTTCGTGACCACGAGAATTTTGGTATCGGGCGCAACCGCACCGATCGTCTCGGCAAACGAGGCGACAATCCGTGCATTGCCCATCGCAAGGTCAAGACGGTCCTGTGACGGGGTACGCGGTGATCCGGCGGTTATGACAATGACATCAGACCCGGCAACGTCCTGTAAGTTTGTCGTCCAGTTGACCCGGATATCTGTCCCCAGTGCGGCAAAAGAATCGCACAGGTCCTGTGCGATACCACGCAGAAGAGATTCCCGGCCTTCCCTTCCATACAGGAGGATCTCGCTGACAGGCGGGATTGCCGAAATGGCATGAGCGGCAAACATCCCGACATTGCCCGTTGCACCGATAATGGTCACTTTTGCCATGGTAATCGTAAATGGGGACGTGTTCTCGATCGACTGTACGTTTCTCCGTTCACCAAAGCACTCATCCTCCGCCCCGTTACCCCATGGGCGCCGGATGTCTGCGGTAAGTCTGCTCCCTTCCGGGCCTGAACCGGTCCCCGCAGCAACAGGTCGCCATTCCCTCCGGAATTTTGATTCCTGGCCATCGACCTCATGGGACGAGGTTTCACAGTCAGAACGCACAGGATCCCGCAGGCCGTTGCAGCCTCAGTCAAACTTCGCCCCCCGCATACCGACGGTTTCGGGTTACAAGTGACGCCGAGCCACCCGGGCTAGTCCCCATATACTTTTGTACACCGGTCAATAAAGACTTGTTACCCTGTGCGGGAAAAGAGCCACGCGGTCCCGGCAGAAAAACCCGGTTCACGGTATGAAAATATCGCCGCCCACCCGGTCCCGCCATTCTTTTTGGATCTTTTCAGTCGCAAAACGGTCCTTCTTTTCAAAGAGGTCGAGCGCGGTCAGCGGGGGAATCCCCGACACCAGCACTGAGGGGAGCTCGCGGAAATCTCCCTGGTATACCTCAATGATCTGGTCGCCTTCGGTCTCTGCAATCTTTACCGGTTCCCGCACCACCGGGTGCTTTGCCATGTCCTGGACCTGTTCGAAGATCTTTACACGGCTGATGGAGAGGTACTCCCGGTTCACCTCGAGGTTGAAGGCAGACCAGAAGGCCGAGGCGTACCAGGCATCGTTCATGACGACGTGGGGGACGCCAAGGCATGCAGCGGTGAGACCGAGGGTCCCAACGCCGGAACAGGCATCGATAAAATACGGCACGGGGGGGGTTCCGACATGCTGCTCCACGGAGCGGATCTTCGGGTAGCCTGTCCGGGGGAACTCGATGTGGACAAGCGACTGCTGCTTGTACATCACCAGCGGGCCCGTGGCCAGCGGGAAGACGTCCGCCCGGACATCGCAGCCGGCGAGGAGCTCGTATACTTTCGGTACTGAATTCAGGTCTGCCGTCGTTATCCCCGGGACAAAGTCACCGGTCCTGACCACCCCCCGCAGTTCGGGAACCTCCCGCACGAGGCGCTCCGCGGTCTTCCTTGTCACCCGGGGCGAGAGAAGGACAAGAGACTTGTCAGGAAGAAACGGCGGCCGTTCCATGGCAAACCCGGGGTGGACGAGGGGCGATCCCGCCGCGATCAGCGGGTCCGTCTTTTTCAGGTCCCCTTCCTCCACCATGACCACCCAGATGTGGGCAAATACTTCGTCGATGAACCGTTTCCCGCAGGAGCAGGGCTCCCCATACTCAGGAGATGGCGGGGGCAGGCGCTTGTCCAGTATCCGCACACTGCAGTCTGCGCAGGGTAAAAAGATGGTCGGGAGCGTGGCAAGGATGTCCTTTGCGGATTTCACACAGTCCATCCCGCACACGGGACACTTCATGCTGCTTCCTATGCATGTCCCATGATACAAAGGTTTTCAAACAGTGCTGCACGCGGCCGGCCGTAGAAAAAACCGGCGGTTCGGAAAAAAAGTGAAAAACTGGCAGTGGGCCCGAAGGGATTCGAACCCATGACCGCCCGGTTATGAGCCGGGCGCTCTAACCGGACTGAGCTACGGGCCCCTAAACGCCCCCCACAGGGCTCGAACCTGTGACATTCGGATTAACAGTCCGACACTCTACCAACTGAGTTAGGGAGGCACGCTCAATGCGTTCTAATAGATTCTTTCTGAGTACTTTTAAAGGTAACTATGAGGCCGTCATGACGGCGAGATCGTTCCTGGAGGGAACAATCGCCGGGCTATGCATCCCTCTTCATCGTTTCCAGCATCCGGACAAGTTCATCCAGGTCCTCGTTCAGGTGGCCAAACAGCTCGACGGCCCGGGCAGTCGCCACTGCACCATCGGGTGATGCACGGATATATCCCAGCTGCTCCAGCACGTGCAGGGAGTAGCGGATGCGGTGGGAGGGCTGTTCCAGCAGCTCGGAGAGTTTCATGATCCCGATCGGCTGGTGATCTGCCACTGCACGTGCCACTTCGAGGTGGCGGCAGACCAGTTCAATCTCGTCTTTCATCTTTTCAAGCATGTGCTCCCTCACCCGCTCCTGGGGGTACTACTCATCTTTTTGCCCAGCTTCCCTTTTATCCGGTTGCTCATGAAGCCATGCCCGGGTTTCAAAGTAATGCTTCCGGAAGTCAACGGACAGGATTACAGCGGCAAGGAGCATGACCGCGATCAGGGGAAACCGGTAACCCACCAGCCGTTCCGGCAGGATGAAGAGGAGGAGGACGGATACGGCAACAAGGAGGATGATGATATTCAGCTCCACCGCAAGACGGTAGAATTTCCACCGGAACAGGTCTTTGGCTTTTGCGTCCATCGCTTCTAGGTCACCTCCGGAATAAAAGTACTTGACGTTTCACTGCACATATATAGACAGATGGATCCACTTTCCGATGCGATCAAGAAGAGCGGGGCCGAAGCCTACGTCATGTATGCCTCCTCGCACGACGCCGATATGCGGTACCTGACGAAGTTCACCACGAGCGACCCGTTCGTTTATTTCAAAAAGCCGGGCGAAAACGGCACCATCATCATCTCCCAGATGGAAGTCGGGCGCGCATCCCGCGAGTCCCCGGCTGCAGTCATGACCCGGGCCGAAGCCGGCTTTCCGGAGATCCTGAAAAAGGAGAAGGACCCCTCCCGTGCGACCGCGAAGATGATCGCGGGCCAGGCGGGGAAGAAGATCCTCGTGCCGCCCCAGTTCCCGCTCGGGCTTGCCCGTGCACTTGGCAAGTACTGCACCGTCTCCGTGGACAGCGGGACGGTCCTGTCCATGAGAGCCAAGAAGACAAGGGCAGAGATCACAGCAATGCGACGTGTCCAGAAAGTGACGGAGACTGCACTGGGGCTCGGTGTCGCGCTGATCAAAAAGTCCGTGGCAAAAAAAGGAGTGCTCTACCGTAAGGGCATGCCCCTCACGGCAGAACAGGTGAAATTTGTGATGCACAGTCACCTGCTTGCCTGCGGCTGCACGGCGGTGGATACGATCGTCTCGTGCGGGGAGGATACTGCGATCCCCCACATGACCGGCACCGGTCCCCTCCATGCAGACGAACCGATCATCATCGACCTCTTCCCGGTGGAGGAGAAAAGCGGCTATTACGCCGACATGACCCGCACGGTTGTCAAAGGCGAAGCCACGGACGAGATCCGCGAGATGTACGAGACCCTGCGCGAGGCAAAACGTCTCGCGATCGCTCTTGTGAAACCGAAGGTTCCGGGATCGGAGGTATATCAGGCCGTCGTCGACTTCTTCGCGGAGCGGGGATACGAGAGCAATACGAGGGGGTTCGTGCATACCCTGGGGCACGGTGTAGGCCTGCAGATACACGAGCTCCCGACCGTGGGCCCTGCGGGAAAAGCGCTCGCCGCCGGCAACGTGATCACGGTGGAACCGGGTCTCTATTACCCCGGGACCGGCGGGGTCCGGCTCGAAGATATAGGAGTCGTTACCGCACGGGGTTTTGATAAGTTCACAATATTTCCGGAGGAGCTGGTCTTGTGAATGACGAAGTTTTTGAAAAATACCGCACTGCCGGCGCCCTCGCCTCACGGATCCTGCGGGAGGGTGCGCAGGGGATCCGGGTCGGGGAATCCTATCTCGGGCTCGTCGAATCGATCGAGGCCCGGGTCAGGGATGAAGGGGCGGCGCTCGCGTTCCCGCTCAACCTCTCCTTAAACGAGGATGCTGCACACGACACCGCCTCCTACGATGACGAGCGCGTCTTTTCGAACGGCGACGTGGCCAAGCTCGACCTCGGCGTGCAGATCGACGGGTACATCGCGGACACAGCGACCACGATCGACCTCGGGAACAACTCCCTGCTCCTCGACGCCTCATCCGGGGCGCTGGAGGCTGCCATCCGTGAGGTAAAGCCAGGTGCAACCGCGGGAGCACTCGGGGCTGCCGTCCAGAAAGAGATTGAGGGACGGGGATACCGCCCGATCGCAAACCTCACCGGCCACGGGCTGGACCGCTACGTCCTCCACCGCTCCCCGACCATTCCCAACATCGGGATTAAAGGCGGCGGCGTTCTCGAGGAGGGGATGGTCTTTGCCATAGAACCGTTCGCCACCACCGGCTGCGGCCACGTGAAAGAGAAGACGAGGATGGAGATCTACTCCCAGCTCTCAGCACGGCCCGTACGGGCCCCCGCAGGCCGTATCATCCTTGACAAGATCAGGGACCGCAACGGCCTGCCGTTCTCCCACCGCTGGCTTGGCGACAGGAAACTGGACCTCGCCCTTCCTGCACTGATCCGGTCCGGCAACCTGCATGTTTATCCCGTCCTTTCTGATGTTGCCGGTTCCCTTGTCTCCCAGCACGAGCACACCGTCATTGTAACAGGCGACGGCTGCATCGTGACCACGCGATGAGAAGACTTATGCATGCCGGGGGAGAATAATTAAGGTTACGCCATGTCTGGAGATTCTGATACCCTGCGCATCATGGAGATCGTTCTGACCGCCGAAATATTCAATCAGAACCCAGAGCTCGACATCAACGACCTCACGCCCCCGTGCCGTGAAATCTTCAGTTCCGCCGGTGCAGCGGATGTCAGGCGCCCGGTCTATGTCAGCGACGGTCTGATCAAGCGCTCCCTTTCCATTGCCGACGCCCACACACGGCTCGCCTCCAACCCGTTCGTCTCCTATGAGGAGTTCGGCCAGCGGCTCCGCATCACGGCTCTCGAGCCGGCGGGGCAGTGGTTCCTCAAACAGGGCGGCAAGCCGTTCGTCGAAAAGAACCCGGCGCTCGCCTTTTATTTCGAGAAGGCCGGCTCCAACGGCATTACCTATGCCGGGGTCCGGAAGGCAAACCCCCCCTACGAGGACACCAAGGCATATCTCGATACGAAGATCTCGAAACTGGTCAGCGAGGATGAGAAACTCCGGGGGGCGCTGGACCTTGTCATCGTCAGCGCTCCCGACGAGATCGAGCAGCATATCGAAGACCTTGTCTGCACGAGTGACCAGCTTGCGCTCATCGGCAAGCTCCAGCATGCCCTCGACCACCGGGAGTTCCTGCACCGCCACCGGATCTACGAGATCGGCAAGCTCCTGTTTGTCGGCCCGCCCGGCACGGGGAAGACCTCGCTCGCCCTCGCGATGTCCCGCACCATGCACATGCCGGTCCTCGAGGTCCGCCTCTCGATGGTCACGTCCCAGTACCTCGGGGAGACCTCCAAGAACATCGACCGCATCTTCGATCTCGCCAAGCAGCTCTCGCCCGCGATCCTCTTCGTCGATGAGTTCGACTTCGTGGCAAAGAGCCGCACCACCGATGACCACGGCGCAATGAAACGGGCGGTCAACTCACTCTTAAAAAATATCGACCGGATCAACCTGATAAAGAACGGCGTGCTGCTGATCGGTGCCACCAACCACCCGCAGCTGCTCGATGAGGCGGCCTGGCGGCGCTTCGATGAAGTGGTGGCGTTCTCCCTTCCCGACGAGGAGATGCGCAGGGACATCATAAAGAAGGTGACCTCCACACTCCACTGCACGGTCGATTATGCGGCGCTTGCGAAAAAGACCGAAGGGTTCTCCGGCTCGGACCTCCGCATGATGATCAAGGAAGCGATCCTCTCGGCGCTCATGGACAAGCGGGAGGAGATCCGTCTGGACGACATCGAGAAGGGCATCACCATGGTTCGGAACCGGGACGCAATCCGGCACCAGAACTGGTTATAACATGAAGATCACGCTGCTTGGCACCGGCGATGCGATCGGCACGCCCCGCATCGGGTGCGACTGCCCCCAGTGCACGCACGCGAAATCGACCGGCGCCACCCGGCTGCGGACTTCGCTTCTCGTGGAAAACGGGGGGCGCCACCTCCTCATCGATTCGTCGCCGGACCTGAGGCAGCAGCTCCTCCGCTGCGGCTCGCCCCATATCGACGCGGTGATCTGGACCCACGGACATTATGATCACTTCATCGGGTTCGGCGAGTTCTACCGGGTCCAGAATATCCCGCCGGTCTTTGCTGCCCCGCCGGTGCTCACCTACTGCTCGGAGGTATTCCGGTTCCTGAGTTTTGAGAAGGGCGCAATCGATCCGTATGTGCCGTTCGATATCTTCGGTATCACCATCACCCTGTTTGTGGTCAAACACCCACCGGCGTTCACCTGCGGCATACTTTTTGAAACGGAGGAGTCCCGGGTCGGGTTCACGTCCGACACCAACATCGACATCCCGCAACAGAGCCTGGACCTCCTCGGGGACCTCGACCTCCTCCTGCTCGACGCTCTCGTGCCTTCCCGCATCAGGATCTCCAAGCACATGAACTACCTTGATGCCTGCATGCTTGCCGGGCGCCTTGCCCCGGCCGATTTCCGGTGCGTGCACATGAGCCATATGATGCCATGGGACCTCCCCCACACCGGGAAAGACGGGGAGACTTTTGAGTTCCCGTAAATCCCCCTCGCAGCCCGACCCATACCTTAATAGTTTTCAGGTGCCCAAACATAGGTGCATGATTGTAAAAGTACTCGAGCTCGAGAAAGACAAGGTGCGGCTCATCATCCAGGGGGAGGGGCACACGTTCATGAACGCCCTTGTTGAAGAGATCTTAAGTGACCACGACGTCGACGTCGCACGATACAACATCGAGTTCCAGTTCTCGGACCCGGAACTCCTCGTCACCACCAGGAACAAGAAAAACGCCCTGCCCATCATCAAGAAGGCCTGCAAGCGGATCACCGGCCATTGCGACGAGCTCCTCAAGGGGTTAAAGAAGTCAAAAGCCTGATCCCCGGGCCGGTATTTTCCCCTCCCGATACTTTTTTGTCCTGCTTAATACCTCACCATTCCTTCCCGTGTACTGTACCCGTCAATCGCGGCAGCGGGAAACACCTCCCTGAACCGGATAACCTCAACTGAAACGGGAAAAAAGCGTGTGAGTGTTATTCCTGCTGTGTGCTCACACGGTTGCTGTAGTTGCTGACGGGCTGACGACCGGGCTGGTCGCAGTGCCTGCCGTCTTGGCCGCACTGGTTTTTGCTGCCTTTGCTGCTGCACGGGCTGCGGTATAGTGTGCCTTGACGGCGTCCTTCATCTCCTGATCGAACTGTTTCCAGAGCGATATAAGGTTCGCGTTGATGGTCTTGAGAGAGGCCTGATCCTTACCGGTCAGTGCGGTGTCAAGCGCCGAGCGTTCGCTGCTGATGCTCGCAAGGGTTGCCTGCGCCTGGGTCGTATCGATGCTGTACTTGCCGAGAATGCCGATCACATTGTTTGCCTGCGTGACATGGTTGTCGAATTCCTGCAGGCGGTACGTGCTGTGGCTGGCCCAGAGATCGTCTTTGAGTCCTTGGTCGATGGCGGACGTCGTGGCTGCCTGCCCTGCTGCCGCTGCCGGGAGCATGAGCACGCCGATGATACAGAAGGCGAGAAGTGCGCCTTTCATAATGGTCTTGTGGTTCATGGTGTTCCTCCATTTGTGCCGGTGGGTTCTCCCCACCCTGATCACCAGTTGCTTCAAGGAGCTTATGTATTCGTAAAATGGGAACGGTATCCCGTGTACCATGCACCGGGTAAACGTTGAACCCGGGAGTTATATCAATACGGCCAGGGGAATCGCCGGCAACAGGAGAGGGAACAAGCAACCGTTCCGTATCCACCGGTTTTTATTACATATTCTCCGCGCCGTCCCCCGGGTCCTGTCCGGGTCATCACCGGGTAACGGCTCTTAGCCGGATACCAACCTTTTTTTTACTCGTCAGGACGATACTACCGTAGAACGTCCTGGTAAGGGGATTATAATAAAAGAGAATGGGGTGTTCTGCCATACCCGAAAGAAAAACCGTCCTTGTTTCATCCGACCCGGAGTTCCTTTCAGAATTATCCGAATACCTGGAAGTCCTGTCCAGCCCGGTCCGGTTGAAAATCCTCAAGTTCATTGAGCGCGAGCCGCGGGAGATCACGGCCATCTCCGAGCACACCGGCATGACCTACCAGAACACAAAAAAACACATGGACCGGCTCCTCAACACCGGCCTTGTCAGGAGGAACGCGGGGTTCGGCCGGGAGACCGACCGTGGCATTGCCCCGGTCTGGAAATACCTGCTGGCCGACGGCGGGATGGAGACCCTGGTAAAAACCCTGGGCCTGTTCTCCAGCATTGCAATCCCCCCGGGGTATAATGATATCCGCAGGCGCATCGAGTCAGCGCGATCTGAGGTCGCAAAAACCGCCGGGGAAACCGGGCCCCTCCTCTGCCTCATCGGGGGCCCGGCAGACGGTCTCGCATTCATTCTTAAAAAAGATCGGATACGGATCGGGCGGGAGGATCCTGATCACCCGCTGCCGGAACGCGGGGGGGCTGCCGTTGTGCCGGACCAGTACAAGGCAGTGACACGGGTCACAAAACCCCATGCGGTGCTCGTACGCACCGGGGAATCCTGGGAGATCGAGGATAACGGCAGTACCGGTGGAACATTTGTAAACTCCGTGCGCCTGAACCCCCGCCAGAGAACTGCGATTTCCAGCGGTGACATCATCGATCTCTCGGTGGGTCCGGATGCTGCACGGCTGCTGTTCGTGGCCGGGGACTGAAATGTCCGGGCGGATTTTACCTGCAGGAAACATTATCACGCCGCAGATAGTTCCACACATAACCCGTGTACTAGTTCCTGTCCTGGTTCTCCTTGTCCTGATGATGCAGGTACAGTCACTGGCAACGGCAGAAGACCGCGGCACGTCACCATACGGGTATTTGGGGATTTCCGTACAGGGCAGCACGGTCATGACCGGCAGTATGCCGGTTACCTATGGACCGGATACGGCAGCCACCGTAATCAAAGCTGCGCAGGAAAAAACCCTCACCTTGCCACCGGTCCGGCAGAACAGGACAGCCCTTCTCCAGGCCGTGGTAAAAAGCGTTATCCCGCGGCCGATGATCGCGATCCCCGTCTTCTGGCTCCTCGTGCTCTTCGGTAGTGCGTGTGCCGGTCTGTGCGCACTTCTCTATGTCCTGATCCGGGGCCGATATGCTGCTGCATCCAGGAAAAAAAGACCGGATGGGGACGCGTCACGAAACAAGACGGTGATCGGCCCGGTTTCAGATGCACCTGCCAGCCGTGCAAAAAAGGAGCAGCAGGGCCCTGCAGTGCAGTTTCCCCCGTCGCTCGAAAAGAGGTTTATCCATGCCGAATTCATCGGAGAGGGCGGGCTTGGCCGTGTCTTCCGTGCACAGAATGCAAAGACCAAAAAGACCGTTGCCGTCAAAGTACCAATACGATTTGACGATGTAACGGGCACACATTTTTCCCGGGATATCTTCCTGTGGCAGGGGCTCCATCACAAAAACATCCTCGAGATCTTTTCCTACAACATCCTTCCGGTCCCGTATGTCGAGATGGAGTATGTACCGTCATCGCTTGCGGATATGCACTTCCCGGTACCCGAGGACCAGGCACTCGCCCTCACCAGGGATGTTGCCGCAGGCCTTGCCTATGCCCACGGGAAGGGGATCATCCACCGTGATATCAAGCCGGATAACATCCTCATCACTGCTGACGGGACGCCCAAAATCACGGATTGGGGGATGGCCAGAGCCATTGACGATATGAGAAAATCCAGCATGATCGGGTTTTCCCCGGTATATGCTGCACCCGAACAGATAGCTCCGAAAATGTACGGCACACCGGGGCCTGGAACCGATATCTACCAGATCGGGGTACTCCTGTATGAGATGCTTAACGGTAACGTGCCATTTGAGGATGGGGACCTGCACAACCTCACCCAGGCACTTCTTTATGACAAGGTTCCGCAACCCTCATGGGAGGGAACCCATAAAAAGGAGATCTTTGCCATTATCGAAAAATGCCTGAGAAAGAGACCGGAAGAACGGTACGATTCGGTCGCATCCCTGATTGAAGCTCTTGAATCGGTTCATACAAGAGGATAAAAGGGCGATTGACTCCTGCACTATAGCATCGAAATGATCCACCTGGTTCTGATACATTAACGGTTGATGTCCGGTTTTTCATCTCAAAAAAATTTCCTGCTATCCGTCAACTTATCAGAATCGTTTCTTAAAAAAAACAGCTGATATAAAAGGAGAGGGGATTATTCCGCCCGTTCGGTGAAGACGATGGATCCCGAAATACGGGAGATCTTGATCTTTACTTTCTGGCCGGGCTTTGCATTGGCCACATACATGATGTACCGGCCCATCTTGACGACCCCGTCGCCGCGCTTCGAGATCGACTGGATCTCGACATCCATGATCTGGCCTTCCTCGAGGTTCTCCGATACCGGCTCGGTTCTGGCCTTCCGCTTCCGGACCGGGCGGTGGCTCCCGCAGGCATCGCACCGGAGGATCATGACCCGGTCGTCTTTCACGAGGCGCGTGTCCGGCTTGCCGCACTCGGAGCAGATCACGTAGTCCTCGACATAGCTCTTGATGATCGCCTTGATGAGTGTGATCTCGAACTTCCCGTTGAAGATCGCGCGGTTCCCGTCGATCTTCCCGCTGGTGCCCAGTTCACCGAGCAGAAATTTCATCAGGTGGTCTGGTTCGCGGCGGACCTTCCCTACGATATCGGTAAAATTTTCAAGGACGGTCGTCTTGCCTTCGACATAGGCCTTCGCCTCGGGGACTACAAAACGTTCCGAGGACTCGGTCTTTTCCGTGATATTGGAATAGGCCTGTTTGAGGAGTTTTTCATACGGGTCCGTCATAATTGTATACAATAATAGCGCCGGCTGACAAAAAGGCTTTCCCCGGTAACAACAGGCAGCCGTATACGGAGTTTTTGCGGCAGGATTATGCACGATGCAGGAGATACGGCGCGTATTCCCACGATTTTTAAGGAAGAAACAACACCCCTGCGAGAAAAGGGGATATGCCCCGGGTCCGCACCACCGGACGGGGGCTGGAATTATGCGGAATGTAAGTCCTTGATCAGGAGGGAGACCAGTTCCCTGGTCTTCTTCTCGTTCTCGATATCGTTCTGGTGGATGTTGCCGTTCCCCACGCATTTCATGCCGCGTGCCTCGATCCATTTCTGGAAGACTTCGGCGGTCTGCCCCGGTCTGCCACCGTGCGTGCAGAACGCGGTCGCCTTCTTTCCCTCACACCCTTTCAGCGCATCGATCGCGGCGTGGATTGCCGGCGTCGGCCTGAACGCCCAGACCGGAGAACCGAACACGAGCTGGTCGTAACCGGAGACATCGATGGCTGCCGGTTCGACAGGTATCTTCTCTTCCCCCTGCGCCATTTTGCACCGGACAAGGAACCGGGTCAGCCGGTTATAGCTGCCCTTGTCCATGATCTCGATCAGCTTCCCATCGCACGCCGAGGCAATATGCTGGGCCACGTGGCGGGTATTGCCGGTCTCGCTGTGATAGATGATGCAGATTTTCATTGTGGTAGTATAGGAGGAACGGATTAAAAAAACTATGAATGGGGTTGTGCTGGTGAGGGAGGTATATCAGATTGTTTCAATGATAAAAAGACGTTCTGTAGAAAACCATTTTTCCTGAGATGATTCCCCCTCTTGCGCCTCTGAATGGTTCATCAGAGCCATGAGGATGAGAAGAACTCATCAGAAAATACACAGTCAACTGTGACAACCTCAATTCCTATTACGGGTAGTAATAATAACGGGTCTTGACGTGTGATTTCGTAGGCAGGATTCGGGGGTTTGGGTCAAGCATGATATTTTCCAAACATGATATTTTCCGAGTTACTCTACATGAGCCGAGAGGGGCGCCCCTACGGGGCGGCCCCACCCCCACGCCCGCTGCGGCCGTGGGAGTCTTTTGAGTTACAAGTTTGCCGTATGAGTGGGTTCCCCTCCCGTCCCCACAAGCCGACCCCCGCGCCACAGGCAGGGGGGTCTTTGTTGCGGGGATGCCATCATTAGAGGGGGTATAGGAAGGACGCCACGGTGGTTTAAATCGCAAAAAAGGTTATTCGGCAGGGGTTCTCCAATCATACTCTTTTGGAATCTCAATCATAACGTTGGGACCGTGGGAATCTTTTACGGGATGTTCTCGGGAGACTTTCTGCAACGCGGCGATAATCTTCTTTTTGTCCTCGTCGGAGCCCGTTTTTAGTGCTCCCTCGACAGCATCGGCTATCAAATACATATTGTTAAAAACGAAGCGCATGTCTTCAATTTCCCGCTTCATTTCGTCGTGATTTGCGGCCATCTGCTGTTTTAAAGCGATTTTTTCCTTTACCAAATCCTCAATAATCTCGCTGTGGTTTTGCATCTTCGCCTTAAATTCGGACTCAATTTCCTGTAATTCCTTCGGCGTTTGTATCGTCAGGAGGTGCTGTCCTTTGAGGTATTCTTCGGCAAGTTGCTTTTTCGTATATCGACGGTAAGCCCCTGTGAGATAGCCGCTGTGACCTGCAAGCATTTCGGCAATCTCCTTCGATACGATGAGGGAGAGTTGACTAATGAAGAATTTTCTGAACTGGTGATAATGGAGTTGTTTTCTATTCGTGGTTTTATCCCGTGAGAGGAGCCCCGCGTTGCCCAGGGCGGTGTCCCAAATCGCGCTCGCGTTCTGGTCACTGAACGGGAACAACCGACCGTCGTCATCTCCTGACTTTTTGCCACCGCGCCCGCTTTTTACGAGGCCATTGTTGCGTTTCGCCGACGAGCGGAGATAATCGCCCCGCACCTTGAGCCATTCGTTCACCGCTTGTGTTGCTTCCGATGAGATGAAGGTAATACGGGCGTCCCCCGTTTTTGTTTTTTCTCCCCGAACGGAGATGCAGGAGGGGGTAACGTTAAGGGCTACATCATCGAGGGTAACAGAGAGAGCCTCATTTATCCTCATGCCTGACGACGCGAGAACCAAGACCAGCGCCCGCCCTTTTACGTCGAGATGTTGGAGGATTGTCCGGATGGTTTCAATGTCCATGTCCCGTTCCATCGTCCGAGCGTTCCCCTTCGGTAGTTTGTTGCGTATGAATTTCAAATCCTTTGACGACAATTCCCTGTTGTAGTAGTTGAAAAATTCCTTAACGCGGATGAAAGTGTGTCGAGCGGTCAACGGGGGGCGGTCGTGCATGGATACAACAAAGTTGGCCATATCTTCGGGGTAATTCCGTTTTGATTCGAGGTATTTATCAACCAGTTTCTCGTATTTCTCCCGTTCCCCATCGCCGACGCGGTATAATTTCCGCTGTTTTCCGTAGATGAAGTCAATGAAGTGATAGACGGCGGAGTAATAGCCCTGTGCCGTGCCGCTGTTGTTGTAATTCTTCAGATAGTCAGCGATTTTTCCCATACTGGAATATACGCGGGGTGGGATAATGAGTTTTTCCCAGTTGTCAATGTGTTATCATCAGAGTTCTTCGAAAAAGCTGAGACTCATCAGAGCCGAGGCAGGAGAAGGATCCATCAGGATCCTACGAAAACAATCCAGTCGAAGAACCCTTCAGGTTCTTCTCCAGCCTGCCCTTCCCTTCGGGAACGGCAGTCTCCCCAAGAGCGTCATAAAGAGGATAGAATGATTTCTAAAGAGCAAAGCAAAAAGGGAGAAAGGATTATTGACGGAACTGCGGCATCATGCCGCGGACTTCTTTGCCCACTTCCTCGAGGAGGTGGTCCTCATCCGCCTTTGTCAGGGCAGTGAACATCGGGCGGTTCACCATGTTCTCGAGCATCCATTCCCGGGCAAACTTCCCGCTCTGGATCTCCTCGAGGATCTCCTGCATTGCCTCGTAGGCTTCCGGCCCGATGACACGGGGTCCCCGGGTGAGGTCGCCGTATTGCGCCGTGTTGCTGATATACTGGCGCATGTTGGTGAGGCCGCCTTCGTAGATGAGGTCGACGATCAATTTCAGCTCGTGGCAGACTTCAAGGTAGGCCATCTCCGGCTCGTAGCCGGCTTCTACAAGGGTCTCGAACCCGGCCTTCACAAGTGACGTGCAGCCGCCGCAGAGCACCGCCTGCTCGCCAAAGAGGTCTGTCTCGGTCTCCTCGCGGAACGAGGTCTCGAGGACGACAGCGCGGGTCGCGCCGATACCCTTGGCATAGGCTAGGGCGATCTTGTGGGCGTTCCCGGTGGGGTCCTGATGGACGGCAATGAGCGCGGGCACACCCTTGCCCTCCTCATACTGCCGGCGCACCATGAAACCCGGTCCCTTGGGCGCGACCATGATCACGTCGACCGTTGCCGGTGGGACGATCTGACCGAAGTGGATGTTGAACCCGTGCGAGAACATGAGGCACTTGTTTTCCTTGAGGTGGGGGAGGATCTCGCTTTTGAACACCGCGCCCTGGAGCTCGTCAGGAAGCAGGATCTGGATGATGTCGGCGCCCTTCACCGCATCGGCAACCTTCAGCACCTTCATGCCATCCTTGACCGCCGCATCCCAGCTCTTCCCGGGGCGCAGCCCGATCACGACGTCGAGCCCGCTGTCCCGTAGGTTCAGCGACTGCCCCCTGCCCTGCGACCCGTAGCCGATCACGGCGATCTTCTTGCCTTTCAGCACGCCGAGATCCGCATCTGCCTCATAGTACTTTTTTAACATAGGTGATCCCTTTGATATCAGCAACAAAGCACATAAATATTATATGAAAAGACTAAAGAGACACACGAAAACCATCTGGATGCGATGACCTATTACCCGCACACCAACTGATTCGATATCCGATAAATCATCCTTCAGCAAAGAACTGCCGGACGTCCAGGCCTCATCTCCCGACGTCCGGATCAACCTCACGAGGGTCGGCGTGAAAAACGTCAAGAAGCTCGTTGAAGTACACCGCAAAGGGAAACGGCCGATGATCTTTATCTCCAATTTCGATGTGTTCGTCGACCTGCCCGGCAGCCTCAAGGGCGCGAATCTGTCCCGCAATTTTGAAGTGATCGACGAGGTTCTCCAGCAGGCGATTGATGGGGAAGTCAACGAGATTGAGAAACTCTGCAGCATTGTCGCCCGCAAGCTTCTCGACAAGCATGAATACGCGGACCGGACTGAAGTCCTCATGCGCAGCGAGTTCATGGTCAAGCGCGAGACCCCGATCAGCCATACCACCTGCCACGAGGTCGTCAAGGTGCATGCACGGGCGATCGCCCGCAGGACGTTCCGGACCCCGATCGTGCGAAAGAGCATCGGCGCGGAGGTTACGGGCATGACTGCCTGCCCCTGCGCCCAGAATATCATGAAGGAGCGCGCCATGCGGGTCCTCGAAGGGCTCGATGTCAGCAAGGACAAGATCGACGAGTTCTTTGACGCAGTACCCATGGCCACCCACAACCAGCGCGGCAGGGGGTTCCTCTGCATCGAGACCGATGATGACCAGCACGTGGACCTCGAGAAGATCATCTGTATCCTCAAGGACTCGATGAGCAGCGGCATCTACGAGCTCCTGAAGCGCGGCGATGAAGGCGCCGTGGTGCTTGCCGCGCATAAAAATCCCCGGTTTGTTGAAGACTGCGTGCGGGAGATGGCGAAGAAAGTACTGGCCGAATTCGAGTACCTCTCCGGCGATTCCATGGTCACGATCAAGCAGACCAACGAGGAGAGCATCCACCAGCACGATGCCTATGCTGAACGCAGGGCCACGATTGCCGAATTGTTCGATGAACTGAACGGGGACAAGCACAATACCGAGTGAAATTTTTTTTATTCCTGAAAAATAATTACAAAATTAAAAAATTCCGTTTTTATTTAAGTTTTCGGGACCGTTTTGCGCCGAATATTCAGGATCTGCTGATTTCGGGATAGGCAGATGAAAATAACCTCAATTTGTGGTGTTTTCCGCCCTGCGACCAAGTCATAAAGGTTATAAAATGGGTGGTACAAGATAGAGTGAACGTACTATGTACGGTCAATTATCTCTAGAGATGAGAGATCTTTCATAAATTTGTACCGCAATACGAACAACTCAACATAACATGAGGCGATAATATTGTCGAAAGTTGTAGAGATTTCCCCAACCACAAGACACGAGGGACACTCAAAACTCGTCTTGAAGGTTAACGACGCTGGTATCATCGAGACGGGTAACTGGTGCTCCATTACCCCGGTGAGGGGCGTCGAGAAGCTTGCTGTTGGCAAGACGCCCGAGCAGGTGCCCAAGATCGCGTCCCGCGTCTGTGGTATCTGTCCGATTGCCCACAACCTCGCGGCCACCGAAGCGATGGAAGCATCCATCAAGTGTGAGATTCCCAAGGACGCACTGATGCTCCGTCACATCCTTCAGCTCGCAAACCGGCTGCACAGCATTGCACTGCATGATATCCTGATTCTCCCTGACCTGTATTTACCGGGCACCGAGGTCAAGATCAACCCGTTCACGGCAGAAGAGCCGGTGCGCACCGTTGCAAAGCGCATCCAGCGACTCCGTGAGATCGGCCAGACTGTTGGCCAGATCGCCGGCGGCGACTGCATCCACCCGCGGAACACCCGTGTCGGTGGTATGTACCGCAACTGCTCCGAACAGGCAAAGACCAAGATGTACGACCTTGCCAAGGAAGGACTTGTCCTTGCACATGCCCAGATGGATCTCATGATCGCGATCCTCCGGAACTACCAGGCACGCGAGTCCGTGGATGTCGGCGGCATGAAGGTCGCACTCCCGAAGACCCTCGGTTACCACAACCAGGGCTACTTGGCAACCCACGCGTTCTACGGCAGCTCAAGCCTGGACGAATGCCCCAGCTGGGACATCGACCGGTTCAAGGAAGTCCGGCCATGGGACTGGTACATGGGCGAGATGGACGTTACCCTCGAAGAGCCCCGGTACCCGATCGGCGGAACCACCAAGATGGGAACCAAGGTCAACCCGCAGATGGAAGCCTGCACCGGCATCCCGATGTACGACGGCCAGCCTGTTGAAGTCGGCCCGCGTGCCCGTCTCGCAACCTACAAGGGTTACGACGAGAAGGGCACGGTCGGCCAGAACGTTGCCCGTGAGATGGAGTACACTGACTCCCTGTACGAGATGATCGACTGCATTGACGCCCTGAACCCGAACGGCAAGGTCGTTGCAGACTACATCCCCGACGGAGACGGCTCCCTCGGCTGGGCGTCCAACGAGGCCCCCCGCGGTACCGATGTCCACATTACACGCGTCAAGGACTGGAAGGTCCAGTACTTCAGCATGCTCGTCCCGACCACCTGGAACTTCGCGACCTGCAGCGCTGCACTCACCGGTGCACCCTGGCAGCTCGCCGAAGTCATCATGCGCGGATACGACCCGTGCGTATCCTGTGCAACCCACATGATCGTACTGGACGAGGACAACAAGGTAGTGGCTCAGAAGCTCATCCAGTGAGTGTAACCTGATGCTGTATCCGGAGATCGTGATAGCAGGGTGTGGAAACCCCCTGTTTGCCGATGACGGCTTTGGCCCGGCAGTAATCGAAGAGATGGAGAAACTCACGCTTCCCGACAATGTACTGATAGTGGATGCGGGCCTTGGCGGCCCGCACTTTATTTTTACACTGCTCGACCCGGAAGTGACGAAGAAGCTCGTCATCGTCGATATTGCCGATTACGGGGCAGAGCCGGGGTCCATTACCAAACTCCGCGTCGAGGACCTGCCGCCAGGTGCGTACCGGGACGCCCATTCATGGGATCTCGCCGAGCCGCTCCAGCGGATCAAGGACCGGATTGACGTAACGATCATCGGGTGCCAGCCGGCAAGGGTTACAGCCCCTGAGTTTGAACTCGGGCTTTCTGATGAAGTTCAGGAAGCAATTCCGAAAACGATTCGGGTAATACTGGAAACAATAGGGGTGGATTATGGGACTACTATCAATCTTCAAAAGGAAGGACGCCAGCGCGGAACCGCAGAAACCTGCAGCTCCGGCAAAAACAGCTGACGTAAGCGTAAAAAAGGATTCAACTAAAAAGGAGGTTAAGCCTGTGGCAGACAAAATTACATTGGGCTACACACACCTGAGTGGGTGTACCGGTTGTACTGTGGCATTAGCAGACAACTATGCCGGATTATTAACACTCCTCGACAAGTATGTCGACCTGAAGTACATGCCAACACTTGCAGACGCAAGGCACGTCCAGAAAGTCGATGTTTCATTCGTCGAGGGTTCAGTCTGTATTAACGACAAACTCGCAGTAGAAGAGCTCAAGGAAACCCGTGAAAAGTCAACCATCGTGGTCGCTCTCGGCGGCTGCGCGTGCTACGGCAACATCACCCGGTTCTGCCGCGGTGGTCAGCAGAACCAGCCGGCACAAGAGGCATACCTGCCGATCAACGAACTGGTCAAGGTGGACGTGTTCATCCCTGGATGCGCACCGACCCCGCAGATGATCAGGAACGTTGCCGTTATGGCATACCTGCTCCTCAAGGGAACCAAGGAACAGAAGGACCTCGCGACTGCATTCCTCAAGCCTCTCATGGCCCTCCCGGTCCAGGGAACTGCTTGCGGCGCATCGACAGCCTGCTTCTGCGACCTGATGACCAATGTCATCGACCAGGGTCTCTGCATTGGATGCGGCAGCTGCGCAGCAGCCTGCCCGGTCAATGCAATTACCCATGAGTACGGCAAGCCCCAGGGCGAGCGCGACCTGTGCATCAAGTGCGGTGCCTGTTACAACCAGTGCCCGCGGAGCTGGTTCAGCTTCGACGTGGTCGAGAACTATGAGGCGATCAACGAGGCCATCATGGCGGCACTCCAGTGAAGGTGATTGAAATGGGAGCAGAACTCGGTAAATACAAATCATGCGTCTCAGCCCGGAGCACCAACAAGGAGCTTCTCAAGCACGCCCAGGATGGCGGTATCGTCACCTCGCTGTTTGCATTTGCGCTTGACGAAGGCATCATTGATGGCGCGATTGTCGCAGCAACCAAAGACTTTGCAGCAAAGAACCCGTCAAAGATCATGAGGGACAACTCGAACTGGGATATGATTGAGCCCTGGAGGCCCATCCCGGCGATCGTCACTACCAAGGCTGATCTGATTGCTGCAGCAGGCACCAAGTACAACATCAGCCCGAACGTCTCCATGATCAAGGAGGCAACCCGCAGCTTCGGTCTCGACAAGGTTGGTATCGTCGGTACCCCCTGCCAGATGCAGGCAATCCGGAAACTCCAGCTCTACCCGATCGGTGCCCGTGATGTCGGCGACAGCATTGCACTTGCAGTCGGTATCTTCTGCATGGAGAACTTCCCCTACCAGAGCATCCTCCAGCTCGTGGAAGACCACGCGGCAATGAAGATGGAATCCGTCAAGAAGATGGAGATCGGCAAGGGCAAGTTCTGGGTATACGGCAAGCGCGGACAGGTCGTCCAGCTGCCGCTCAAGGTGACCCACAAGTACGAGCAGCCCGGCTGCCACGTCTGCCTTGACTACGTTGCAAACCTCGGTGACATCTCCACCGGTTCCGTCGGCAGCCCCGATGGATGGAGCACCGTCTTTGTCAGGTCAAAGATCGGAGACTCGGTCTGGGCAAAGGCAATGGCAGCAGGTTGCTTCGAGACCCAGCCCATCGAGAAGGTCAAGCCCGGCCTTGAAATGGTGACCAAGCTCGCAAACGAGAAGATCACGAAGAACAAGGCAACCCTCGAGGCCCGCAAGACCTTCGGTGTCGGCAAGGCACTCAGGAGCCCATACATCTAAATTTTTTACCTTTTTTTTGGTGAGGGTCATCAGACCCGAACCACGAGAAGAAATCATCAGAATTTCTTCGAAGACCCCCGGGGTCTTCTCGTTTCTCAGGTCTGCCGACCTTCGAAACTTCGAATTGTTGAGAGAGTCATCAGACCCGAACCAGAAGAAGAAACCATCAGGTTTCTTCGAAATTGCGAAGGTTATCAAACCTGAGCCATGAGAAGAACGAAGTTCTTCGAAATTGCGAAGGTTATCAAACCTGAGCCATGAGAAGAACGAAGTTCTTCGAAATTGCGAAGGTTATCAAACCTGAGCCATGAGAAGAACGAAGTTCTTCGAAATTGCGAAGGTTATCAAA
>NZ_JBEKZF010000019.1:0-3984 GCF_049510175.1 Methanoregula sp. | reverse complement strand
CCTTCATCGCAGTATTCTGCGTCGTAACACTCTGTCACCTGATCAACGGTGCACTGGGACACCCGTTCCCGCTGCCGCTGCTCGGTCTGATCTGGGGTATTGCACTCGGTGCAGCAGGCTCTGCGACGGGCAACCCGTACTATGGAAAGGAACGCCAGTACCAGAACCAGAAGTTTGGTGCTGGTGTGCCAATCTCAGCATCGGGAAACATTGTCCGCTATGCTGAAGCCGGTGAACGCAACTCACTGGACAATGGGTTTTTCACCCATAAGATCGGTGGTTCAGCATCGGGTATCTGCTTCGGTCTGATTGTATTCTTGGAACTGTGGAGAACAATTCTCTTTGATAAAATCAGTGCCGGGTGGGGTGCAATCGTTGTCGGTATCCTGATGATCCTCATCTTCACCGTTGTCGACAGGTACATTGAAGTCTGGGCACGCAAGAATTACGGTCCATACATGGAAGCCAAGGTGGCATCATGACCGCAGTCGCAGCAAAACCACAGGCAGGAGGCGCAATGAACCCGACCGCGATGGCGGTTGGTGTCGTCATGCTTCTCATCATCCTCGCACTCTGCTGGTATGTTTCTCCGGGCCTGGGTCTTATGGCTCTCATCGGCGTTACCATCGGCGGTATTCTGATTGGATTCGGTACTCACTTCATACCTGTCGGTGGTGCTCCGGCAGCAATGGGTCAGGCACCAGGTATCGCAACCGGTGTCGCGATGCTTGCAGCTGGTTCAGGTCTTGCAGGACTCTTCGGCGGTGCATGGGCTGCCGAACAAGGACAAGTCGTTGCAATAGTCACGGGTGGAGTTGGTGGCGGGCTGATGATGGCAATCACCTGTATGATGGTGAACTTCGTCTATGTGTTCGGGATGGGTATCCCTTCAGCATCAGGTAAAGTCGCAAAAGACCCCATCACCGGAGACACCCAGGCTGAATTCAAATCCCAGGGAACTGAGGGTCATGGTCTGCCATTCGTATCATTTGTCGGAGGCGTCACCGGAGGTTTCCTTGGGGGCGCTGGCGGTACGCTCATCTACCTGCAGCTTCTTCGTCTCTATGAGGCAAAGCTTCCGGCTTTAATGGGTATTCCCGCAACGCAGGTGATGCCAATTGCAGTCGCAGCCGCAGGAATGTTCGCCGTTGGCCTGTTCCTCGTGAACGCAGTGCTGACCGCATACAACATCACAGGAACTATCGAAGGACCACACGACCCGAAGTTCAAGCGCTGGCCACGGTCAATCGTTGCATCCGCTGTCGCATCAGCACTCTGCGGGTTTGTGGCGATCCTGATCGTTGCACTATGAGGTGTTGAAGATGACAGTAAAAGTTGAAGTAATTGAAGGGGGTGTCCCGCATACTAAGATTATGATCGCGGGACTCGTTAGCACACTTGTGTGTCTCTACCTGACGTACCTCAATGTGCTCACCAACACCGAGATGTTCGCATTCTTCGGGGGCCTTGCGGTTGTTTCCGCATTGATCTGGGGGAGCCACACCATCAAGGTATTGTGCAGTTATGGTATCGGTACCGGTGTGCCATCAGCAGGTATGATCGCCTTCGGTTCTGGTGTTATGGCAATGCTGCTTGCCACCAAATTCGGTATAGCAGCTCCACTCGTTGCACTTGTTCTCGCGGCTGTTATCGGGTTCATTCTCGGGTATATCTCCAATAATATCCTGAACATGAAGATCCCGGCAATGGTCCAGGCACTTACCGAAATGGCAGTTGTTGGTGCTCTGACCCTTATGGGATTCGCAGCGCTGATCACCGGTGGATTCACTTTCGCCGGTCTGACCACAGGTTCGGTTTCTATGCTCGGTATGACCGTAAGTTCTAACCAGATTTCATTCATCGGTGGCGGACTTATCGCCGTTGCATTCCTTCTGGGAGCAATCGCAATCCAGCACCCGTTCAATGCATGCTTGGGACCGGGATGGAAACAGGACAGGATGCTCATGTTGACCGCAGAATGTGGTTTTTTAAGCATGATCGTCGCTGCAATCATGTCCTTTGCACTCATCAGCGCAGGGTCAGCAATTATATCCCTGGTCGTTGCGATTGTCGGATGGGCGTATACCTACAACCAGTATATCTGCCTGTCAAAGCGCGACGCCGCTGCATGGCTTGATGCAAAGCCGATTCCTGAAATGGAGGGACACTAAATGGCATACGTTCTGGTACTTCCGGAATTCGGGCTTGTTGCTGATCCCATGATCGGGGTCGTGACCTCCGCAGGAGAATCACTCGCACCCGTGCTTGAGAAGATCGCTGTCCTTGAAGCAACAAGTGACGATCTTGTTAACATGCTCTCAGGTGAAGGTAACTTCCTTGCATCATTCCCCAACAGGGAACATGGTCTTGCAATCGCTGGCAGTATTACCTCATTCTGGTACGGACTTGCAATCGGACTATTCATTGCTGGAATCATTGCGTTCCAGCTAATCAAGGTGGGCTGATATGGCAGACAAGAAATCACCAGCAAGTGGATGGCCGAAAGTCAAAGGAGACTTTATCTCAGGTGACGCTAACAGCCCGGTGGCCATTGTTACCATGGGCTCACACCTCGACGAAAAAGGACTCTGTGACGCAGGCGCTGCAATGTGCGGATCCTGCAAGACAGAAAACCTCGGCCTCGAAAAGGTCATCGCCAACATCATATCCAACCCCAACATCCGCTTCATGCTCTGCTGTGGTACTGAGGTCAAAGGTCACCTCGCCGGCCAGACCATGATCGCTCTCCACAAAGGTGGTGTGAAAGATGGCAGGGTCGTCGGCGCTGAAGGTGCTATTCCCTTCATCGAGAACCTCAATGATACACATATCAAGCGCTTCCAGGAACAGATCGAATGCGTCAACATCATGGAAAGCGAAGACCTCGGCGCAATCAAGGCAAAAATGAACGAACTGAAAGCCCGGGACCCGGGCGCGTTCGCTGCGGATCCCATTGTCGTTGAGGTTAAGGAAGCTGCAGGCGGCGCAGAAGAGACAGGCGGCGAAGTACGCCCGATTTCCGGTGAAATGGCGATCATCACGGGCCGTATGAAAGTCATCGAAAAGATGGTGACCGATATAGGATACCGGGATAAGTTCGCTGCCGGGGTCTATGCAGGTAAGATCGAAGGCCTGATGATCGGTCTGATCATCTCGTTCGCCCTGGTCGGATTCATGATGATGAGGTGAAAGAGATGGCAGAAGAAGAAAAACCAACAGGACCTGTCAGGATGGTTGCGATCGAAAATATGGTGGAAAACATCCGCTATAAATCACAGATCCTGGCACGGACGAACAAAATTGACTCGGCAGTCACCGCAAAAGGTTTAATCGGGTTCACGGCAGGATTGCTCTGTGCGCTGATCCTGATTTTACTGCCGGCATTACTGGTGGGATGAGGTGAAAGAGATGGCAGACAAGAAATCACCAGCAAGTGGATGGCCGAAAGTCAAAGGAGACTTTATCTCAGGTGACGCTAACAGCCCGGTGGCCATTGTTACCATGGGCTCACACCTCGACGAAAAAGGACTCTGTGACGCAGGCGCTGCAATGTGCGGATCCTGCAAGACAGAAAACCTCGGCCTCGAAAAGGTCATCGCCAACATCATATCCAACCCCAACATCCGCTTCATGCTCTGCTGTGGTACTGAGGTCAAAGGTCACCTCGCCGGCCAGACCATGATCGCTCTCCACAAAGGTGGTGTGAAAGATGGCAGGGTCGTCGGCGCTGAAGGTGCTATTCCCTTCATCGAGAACCTCAATGATACACATATCAAGCGCTTCCAGGAACAGATCGAATGCGTCAACATCATGGAAAGCGAAGACCTCGGCGCAATCAAGGCAAAAATGAACGAACTGAAAGCCCGGGACCCGGGCGCGTTCGCTGCGGATCCCATTGTCGTTGAGGTTAAGGAAGCTGCAGGAGGTATTGAGACTGCCGCTGCAGGTGCAAATCCCCAGTTCCTCGAGATTGAAAAGAAACTC
>NZ_JBEKZF010000018.1:0-5498 GCF_049510175.1 Methanoregula sp. | reverse complement strand
TTTCCACCGTCAGAAAGATCATTGGACATCTCGAACCCAGGTATACCCAGTTCATCGCAGTCATAGCTGCCAGGTTCCTGCTCGATGAGATCGAAGGACAGACAATACTTGTCAAAGGCGCGATATGCCCCATCCGCGGGTATGCGGCAAATTCTATTGACGAGTGCATCATCGCCGCAGTCACTGCACAACGCGAGGGAGCCGCTGGTATTGTCTGTGCACCAGTGCTCGCTTCTATCGTTGAAAAAATAGTCGACATTCCTGTGGCAATCATCAAACCGCGCCCGAATACAGTAGTTGAAGCCATGGAATCCATCGGAAAAAGACTGTGAGCAGTGCCAGGTATCCTCATAGATTTTAAAAAATTAACCGCAGTCACCGTTCGTGGTTGTCCCCAAAAAAGGGAAGAATCGGGGAGCATTCAGGGACGGGATCACGAAATAATCACAGATTGCCTGTTTATAATCGTCTGGTATCCCTGAATCCTGCCCGTTGATGATAACGGTGCTGCTGATACGCACCCATGTGTCCCCATGTTCCGGCTTAGTTTTACTCATCAGGAACCACCCGGTTTCCCAACACTCCCGGGACACATCGCTGTCAGTCACGACGACCGCTCCACCTTCATTCTTTCGTCACACATCACGACCGGGTGTCAGGTCACAGCCGGTACAGGGTAGACACATGGTCTGCGAGTCTTCGACATGCAGGTCATATTTTTTAAGTATATCACGCGTCATTTTCGTGAGTTTCAGCAACCTCCTGGCGCTGGGCCGTGTTGCTAAAATCTCCCCTTTACGATAGGGAGAAATAGTGATCGGGCGTAAAACGGCGATGACCCCCATCTTTGCCAGGTATTCGACCCCTTTTCTGACACATTCATCGGTCTCACCGAGACCGATAATAATATTTGAAGAGACCCGGTTCTTCCCGAATACCTTTACCGCATCGCGTAAAGAATCGAGAATAAAATCAAGCGAGTGGCCTTTTCTTCCGGTACAGACCCGCTCAAAGATCTCCCGGTCCATGGTCTCCACATTGTATTTTACTTCCGTCACTCCCGCGTCTTTGAGCCGTTGCGATGAACCCAGTGTCGGGTAGACCGCGACACCTATAGGAACATTGTATTTTTTTACTGCCTGTACATAGTCCACAACCCGGTCGATCTCGTCTTCCGGTGTTGTTGCAACTCCTGAAGTAAATGCAATCGTCTTCAGGTTCCCGCTTTTTTTTACCTTTTCAACGATTTCAAGAACCTGGTCCAGGGTCTTGATCTTCCCCTGGAACTTGGGGACCGAACAAAATTTGCAGTCATACCTGCACTGTTCACTGATGGTGATGTACGTCTGTTCGGGACAGTGCGCCACCACCGGGTCAATGACTCCCCGCACCAGTTCCTTGTCGTCCTTCAGGATGACGACAGCCCCGTTTTGCTGTACCATCTTTAACGGTGAATCCGCAGTGATCTCCAGGCGAACCCGGTGACCTCCGGATTTAAAGAATATGGACCGCAGTCCTGTACCGGGACCCGCCGTAGAACGGGAAGGCCGTGGCAACAACGACGGTTCGACATCAACTTTTCCCAGTGCCAGCAATTCCGCTTTGATTTCCGCATTCATGTGGGTCATTTCATCCTTTCTCCGGAGTTATATTTTCATCCCAAAGAGGTTCGCGGCATTCTGAGCAAGGAGGTTCTCCAGCACGCCGGGTTTGTACGAGAAACGCCGGAATTCTGCAAGGCTCTGTTTCAGGGGCCGTACCGGGTACGATGAAGCATAGAGTATCCGGTCCCCTAAGTAGTGGTTGGCAGCCACCACCCAGTCCTGAGCCCCCGGAAAACCGGGGATGAACTGGAAGAAATCCGGCAGGACCCACAGGTTTCCGAGAGGTGCATTGGCAATCATAACCCCGAGCATCTCGCTGGTATAGGGGAATGCCCCGTGTACAACAACGATCTGCAGGGTCGGGAAGTCATTTGCCACACGCTGGATGCGCCACGGCTCGGCATACGAAATATCCGGTCCCTGCATAAGGCTGCAGGTGAGATAGAGTACGCCTCCCAGTTCTGCGCATTTTGCATATACCGGGTAAATACGGGGGTCATCCACATACATCGGGGGAACCCACCAACCGGGGTCAACGGCAATGCCGTTGAATCCCATGTTTGTTATGGTGCGTTCGATCTCACGGATGGCAGCCGGTACATCGATCCCGTTAATGCCCGCAAGAGCAAGGGGAAACCTGCCAGGGTACTGGTCACGTAGTTCCGCGATGTCGTCATTGGAGACAACACGGTGTCCTGCCTGCCTGCCCACCAGGATCCCCTTGTCCACACCGGCTTCATCCATCTCCTGCAGGAACAGCTCAACCGATTTCTGGACCATGGACTGCGGGCGTTCGTACCCGCTCACCAGGGGGCTGCGTTTGACCGAGGGCCGCGCTCCCGGTGTCGGTGCAAGTACCTCTCTGAGACTTTTAAACGGGGGTCTCACCCGTGCATCGAGTATCATTCTTTCGTTTTCCTCCCAGGGTATATTCTCCGGGGACTTATTTCGTAATAAAATAGGATCATCTAAAATGTGATTAAGCGACACGAGGACCGGTCGGGATTGTTCGTTTCCGCTGCACTCCGGTCCGTTGGTACTCATCTCCATCCCGTTCCGCTCACAGACCCCCGCTCCTATTTCACGGAACGGCGACCCAATCAACGGCCTGCTCACTCCATCACTAACAGCATCAAAACCAATTTCCTTGAAGGTTCTATCACTACGAAAAAAATTATTTTATTAAAGAAGATTATTCATCAAGCGGCTTGAAAACACCTTTTTTTGCCTTGCAGACTTTGCATTCCGGGCAACGCCAGGTGTCAGGAACATCCTCCCATGCTGTACCTGGGGGTATCCCGTTCTTCGGATCTCCTTTTACCGGATCATAGATGTAGTGGCATTCAAGACACACATACCGGACCATTTTTTTCACTGGCTCTGCCACGGTTCAATCAACTCCTTTCATCCTGCTCATTGTTTGACATTTTTTAGCATTAATTCTTATGAAGGTTTTTCCCGGAGGCAATCCAACATTTTCCGGGAATATCTCCCCACGATAGTGTACAAATCGTCGCCCGCAGGTATTGGGCCGGTACTATCCGGGCAAGGTCGGTTTCCCCGGTAGTGCAGGGTTTAAGATCGAAATTTTTCACCAGCGCATCGAAACCGGCGGGGAAAAGAAACGCCGGGAGTTTTGGGCCAAGCAGGGTATCTATTACACCAAGGGACAATACTACCACCAGGATAAGCCAGCCTGTTTCACGTACCAAGCGATGTTATACGAGACCCGCAGGTCATTGATGCCAACACCGGATGCCAGGTACGTGTGTTGTAACCCGGATCCTGCCATACAACGGGAAAAAATAATTGGGGAGATGAATATCCATGAAAATTACCGCTGTATCAGAAGTCACGTCAGGGCCAAACCCCCACGATAGGGATGCATGGTTGATTTACTCAAATAACCATGCGATCACAGGAGAGATCTCCCAAAATCCGGGAGCGACAATATGAAACGGAAGATAATCAGTATCGACGAAAACAAATGCACGGGATGCGGGCAGTGCATCCCGGATTGCCCGGAGGGGGCCCTCCAGCTCATTGACGGGAAGGCACGGCTCGTAAGTGATCTCTTCTGCGATGGGCTAGGGGTCTGCATCGGCACCTGCCCGGAGGGAGCGATCAGCGTCATCGAGCGCGAAGCTGAACCCTACGGTGAGAAGACCGTGATGGAAAATATCGTCCGGCAGGGAGAAGCAGTGATTAAAGCCCATCTCGAACATCTTGCCGGCCATGGGCAGATGGACCTGTATGACGAGGCGGTTGAATATCTGAAGGGACATACCATCGCCGTTCCCGCCATTGACAGCCCCGTGTGCCACCCTCCACCTGCACATGCCGGTCACCCGCCGTTCGCAGCCTGTCCGGGATCCGCAGCACGGAGCATTTCCCGAAACACCGCTGCCATCAACCGGCAGCCATCGGAAAAAACCGAATCCGAACTTCGGCAGTGGCCGGTCCAGCTTAAACTCCTGAACCCGGCAGCCCCGTATTTTGACAACGCCGATCTGCTGATCTCTGCTGACTGTGTCCCCTTTGCCTGCGCCGGGTTTCATGCGGAGCTCCTGCGGGACCGGATTGTGATTATCTTCTGCCCGAAACTGGATTCGGACATTGACGGATACATCACGAAACTGGCGGAGATCTTCTCCCGCCACGCGATCAAATCGATACTGGTTGCCCATATGGAGGTACCGTGCTGTAGCGGCGTGCGATATGTCGTCGGCCAGGCACTGGAACGGTCGGGAAAGAAGATCCCGGTGACTGAAAAGACGATCACGATACAGGGCGGGATAGAGTAACTTTTTTTCCCGGCGGTCAAAAAAGAGGTCTGGAATAAAGTGAGCCCAGCTATCGGTGGAAAGTGATTATTTCTTACCTGCCGTGTCTGTCAGGTAGTGCATAATCCGGTCAATCACGAGGGGATTTCTGGGCAGGTTGATATGGCAGTACTGGTCAGGTGCCGGCAGATGATCCTCCCGCTCAGTGGATGCTGACAGGATATCAAGTGATATGCCCGGAAGTACAGACTCCCGGTGCGCCACAATACCATCGCCGTCAAGGGTCGCCCGGTATCTTCCATCCGCAGCCATCTCCCAGGTCTTTCCCTCAAACCAGGGGAAGAATCCAGGAATATCTTCGGGATTTGCGGTCACGATAATCCGATAGGTAATGTCTGACCGTAATCCCGCTGTGCGGAGATTGTGTATCACCGGACTTTCGGGTCGAACGTCCTGCACGAGCCGGTCAGCGGCCGGATCATACCCCTGCGGGACAAATACGCCGGTGAGCTTGTTGATTATCTCCTCGCCCCGTTGTGGATCATTAAAAAGTTCCGCAAGAGCCGAGCCTTTATTGGGCGGACCGAGACCGATCAGCTGTCGGACTGCTTGTTTTCGTTCTGTCCCATCCACAACCTCAAGGAGGTATCGGACAATACAGGTCCCAATCGAATGGCACACAATATCGACAGGTCCGGACCAGGCGTTTTCCTTCCGAACATCCTGGAGAAAACTTTGGATGATTCGGCAATCTCCGGCAATGAAGCCCCCTTCATTCCGGTATGATCAAATTTCCTGTACGGGATCCCTGCTGCCTCAAGACGAACAACCAGTCCCTTCCAGATACCAGGGTGGCTGTTCCACCCGTGCACAAGAATCACCGGGTACCGATCACGGGTCATTGCAGTACTATTCGACACCATGAACGAAAATGGTATGCGATCTGGGTGTGAATTCACAAGAGAATAGATCATTGACCGGCAACAACCGCGAATGCCGCAATTAAACTTTATTTCGAAACTATTATTAATCTGCAAAATGATTGCTTTTCATCAGAAAATGATGTAATTGATTTCTGATGGAGGTTACAACACATGGCAGAACAAAAAAA
>NZ_JBEKZF010000017.1:0-5673 GCF_049510175.1 Methanoregula sp. | reverse complement strand
TTGCTGTTGCAAAGGCATCACTCCTGCAGGACCTGTTCCCGAAAGCAGTTCAGGTTGAACACGCGGCGATGGTTGTCGGTGCCGGTATTGCCGGTATGCAGGCAGCACTCGATCTCGCAAATGCAGGCATCAAAACCTACCTGATCGAGTCAACACCCAGCATTGGCGGGCGTATGTCCCAGCTGGACAAGACATTCCCGACCCTTGACTGTTCACAGTGTATCTTAACACCCAAGATGGTGGATGTGGGCAGGGCCCCGAATATCGAGTTGATGACCTACTCAGAAGTTGATGCAGTCGAGGGTTACATCGGCAACTTTGACGTCACCATCCGCAAGAAGGCACGCGGTGTGATCACCATGGCAGAGGGTGAAGCACGCGGCATTGTCGGTGGCGGCTGTAACGGTTGTGGTGACTGTGAAGTTGTCTGCCCGGTGGTCAAGCCCAACGAATTCGAAGTGGGCATGAAACCCCGCAAGGCAATTTATATCAACCACCCGCAGGTAGTACCCCTTCTCTACACGATCGATTTCAACTCCTGTATCAAATGCGGGCTGTGTGTGACCACATGCGGTGAAAAGAAAGCTATTGATCTTGAGGCAAAGGACGAATTTGTCAAGGTCAAAGTCGGGACCGCAATTCTCGCAACAGGGTTTGACATCTTCCCGATCGAGAAGAAAACAGAATGGGGATACAAGCAGTATGAAAATGTTGTCACGAGCCTTGAGTTTGAGCGGCTTATCTGTGCATCAGGCCCGACCGGCGGTCATCTTATCCGCCCCAGCGATGGGGAGACTCCCAAGAAAGTCGCATTTGTGCTCTGTGCCGGTTCCCGGGATAATACCGGAAACGGCAAACCGTATTGTTCCCGGTTCTGCTGCATGTATTCCCTGAAACATGCCCACCAGATCATCGAAAAGATACCGGGATGCACTCCGTATCTCTTCTACATGGATATACGCTCGTTCGGTAAGGCGTATGAAGAGTTCTATTACCGCATCCAGGATGAGGGCGGCAAATTTATCCGGGGGCGTGTAGCAAACATCCTCGAGGACCCGGCCACCAAGAACCTTCATGTCTATGCCGACGATACCCTGCTGAACCGCCCGGTTGATATGGAAGTAGACCTTGTCGTACTAGCAGCGGCTGTACAACCAATGGAGGACACAAACAGAACCCGCAAGCTCTTCGGTGTATCCTGTTCGATGGACGGCTGGCTCTTAGAAGCCCACCCGAAGCTGAATCCCTGTGGAACTACAACAGCGGGTGTTTTCCTTGCCGGTGTCTGCCAGGGACCAAAGGATATCCCGGATACCGTTGCATCTGCTGAAGGTGCAGCATCCGCGGCAAGCATCCCTATCCACAAGGGAGAGGTTGAGCTTGAACCGTACTTTGCCATGTGCATTGAAGAGAGATGCGCTGGCTGCGGCATGTGCGTTAACCTCTGCCCGTTCAGTGCGCTGGCACTTGTCGAAAAGGAGGGACGACAGGTTATGCAGGTCACCGAAGCCAAATGCAAGGGTTGCGGGACCTGTGGCGGATTCTGTCCCGGCGGAGCAATATGGATGAACCACTTTGCTACCCCGCAGATCGTGGCGCAGATCGATGCGTTCCTGCTCGGAGGTGAGCAGTAAATGTCAGCACCACCTGAAAACCCTGCTCCAAAACGTGAGCCGGGCGAGTGGAAACCCCAAATACTCGGTATTCTCTGTAACTGGTGCTCGTATGCCGGTGCTGACCTTGCCGGAGGCGGCCGTATCCAGTACCCACCGGATGTCCGGGTAATCCGTGTCATGTGCACGGGTCGTGTTGACGCATTATTCGTGCTCAAGGCCTTTGCCGATGGCGCGGATGGTGTGCTTGTCTCCGGTTGCCACTTCGGTGACTGCCATTACCTGGAAGGCAACTTCAAGGGCGCAAAGCGTATGTTCATGGTCAAGCGACTCATGAAGAGTATCGGTCTTGATGACCGTCGGTTCAGGATGACATTTGTGTCAGCATCAGAAGGCGCAAAGTGGGGTGCAGTCATCACTGATGTAGTGAAAACCATCAACGAGCTCGGACCAAGCCCCATCAAGGAGTTAAATAAATAAGGGAGAACAAAGCGTGAAATTAGTATCCTCCCAACCACTTTTCTGTCAGGCGCACCAGTGGATCTGTCACGATAGTGGAGTTAATGTCAGGGAGATGGAATACATAATTTCACGAATTATTTTCGTTATAGGAGGTATATATCGTGGCAACGATACAAGTAAACCTGATTTCAGGTCGGAGCATCCAGCAGGGGGTTGCTATCGAAGGCGGTAAGGAGAAACCCGCCTATCGCACTGCAGCCGGTATCATCGAACTTGATCCATCAGATCTGAAAAAACTTGGGGCGTGGAAAAATACTAACGTCAGGGTGACGAGCGATTACGGCAACGTTGTCGTGAAAGCAGTCGAGACCACCCAGGGTCCTCACCCCGGCCTTGCATTCATCCCCATGGGCCCCTGGGCAAATTCTATTATTGACCCGAATACTTATTCAACGGGTATGCCGACGTTCAAAGGCGTACCGGTGAAAATAGACGTAGCGATCAATGAACCTATACTGCTTGGTATAGAACTGGTTCAGAAACTATGCGGGGTGAAATGAAATGACCAAGACCATAACAGACGTCATATGTCCTTTCTGCGGGACACTCTGCGACGATGTCGAAGTTGTTGTCTCAGATGACGGAAAACAGCTTCTCGAGGTCTACAACGCCTGCGTCATCGGCACTGAAAAATTCCTGCACTCCCAGTCAAAGGATCGTGTTACCCGGCCCAGGATGCACCAGCCTGACGGGACATGGAAAGAGATCAGTTATGACGAGGCAGCCGAATATTCTGCCCAAATGCTGGCAAAAGCGAAAAAGCCCCTCATGTTCGGCTGGAGCTCCACCAACTGCGAAGCGCAAAGCGTTGGCAACGAGATTGCCGAGATAACCCGTGCATGCTGTGACAATACCGCAGCAACCTGCCATGGCACCTCACTGATTGCCATCCAGGATATTGGACTGCCGTCATGTACCCTAGGCGAGATCAAGAACCGTGCAGATCGTGTCATCTTCTGGGGTTGCAACCCGGTACATGCTCATCCCCGGCACATGTCCCGGTACTCCATCTTCCCCCGCGGGTTCTTCACCAGCAAGGGGCAGATGAGCCGAAAAATGATAGTCGTTGACCCCCGCGTGACCGATACAGCAAAAATGGCCGATGTTCACCTGCAGGTTGAACAGGGTATGGACTATGAGCTGCTTGATGCACTCCGCGTTGCCTTCAAGGGAGAATGGCTCCCTGATGTTGTTGCGGGTATCCCCAAGGAAAAGATCCGGGAAGTCGCAGATATGATGAAGAGCGGCCGTTTTGGGATCATCTTCTTCGGTATGGGTGTGACCCAGTCGCTTGGCAAGAACCACAACATCGATGCGGCAATTGCTGTCACAAAAGACCTCAATGAGTATACAAAATTCTCAATCATGCCGATGAGGGGTCATTATAATGTAACCGGTTCCGGTGAAGTATTCGGATGGCAGTTCGGGTTCCCCTATGCCGTGGACTTAACCAGGGGATTTGCACGTTACAACCCCGGCGACACCAGCACTATTGACCTGCTGGTACGCGGCGAAGTGGATGCCATGTTCACCATAGGAAGCGATCCCGGCGCCCACTTCCCCATCAGCGCTGTCAAACAATTTGCACACATACCCTCCGTGTGCGTCGATCCCCATCTCACTCCAACCACGGGTGTCTCAAAACTGCATGTACCAGTGGCATTCAACGGTGTGGAAGTTGGCGGGAACTGCTATCGTATGGACAACGTACCTATCGACTGTCGCAAGGTCGTCGAGCCACCGGAGGGCATGCTTACTGATGAGCAGTTCCTCATCAAGGTCCGCGACCGGGTACGACAACTCAAGGGGGTAGCATAATCATGTCAGAGTATATCATCAAGAACGGTAACGTATTTGACCCGGTCCAGGGCATCAGGGGGGACAAAGCGGACGTAGCCATCATGGATGGCAAGATTGTCGACAAGGTCGGATCCGGTGCAAAGGTCATCGATGCCAAGGGGAAGACCGTCATGGCAGGTGCCGTGGAGATCCACGCTCACATCGCAGGTCCGAAAATTAACATGGGCAGGATCTACCGTCCTGAAGACAAGCTCTTCACCTGCACGCCTACCAAGGGTATTGAGCGGATGGGCGGCGGGGCATCCATCCCGACCACCTTCAAGACCGGTTACGAGTATGCCAAGATGGGATACACGACCGCAATGGAAGCGGCAATGCCACCCTTATTCTCCCGGCACGTGCACGAGGAGATCCGCGACACTCCTATCATCGATGAGGGGGCATATCCGGTTTTTGGGAACAACTGGTTCGTGCTGGAGTATCTCAAAAACCAGGAGATAGAGAATACCGCAGCGTACTGTGCGTGGCTTCTCAGGGTCACAAAGGGATATGCGATCAAGCTTGTGAACCCGGGTGGTACCGAAGCATGGGCGTGGGGGCTGAACTGCCTGTCGGTCAATGACCCTGTCCCGTATTTCGATATCACTCCTGCTGAAATTATCAGGGGGCTGATTGAAGCAAACGAATACCTTGGCCTTCCTCATTCCGTGCACATCCATCCGAATAACCTCGGGAACCCGGGATGTTATGAGACCACGCTCGACACGCTGAGACTTGCCGAAGGCTACAAGGCCAAGAACAAGTTCGGCCGTGAACAGGTTATGCACCTCACCCATTCGCAGTTCCACTCCTACGGTGGAACCAACTGGGGGGACTTTGAGTCCAAAGCAAAAGAGATCACGGACTATGTCAACAAGAACAAGAATATCACTATTGACACCGGCAACGTAACCCTCGATGAGACCACGACCATGACCGCGGACGGTCCGTTCGAGCACCACCTGACCGGCCTTAACCACCTGAAATGGGCAAACATCGATGTGGAGGTTGAGACCGGATCCGGGGTCGTTCCCTATATCTATAGTCCGAACATCTCGGTCTGTGCCATCCAGTGGGCGATTGGTCTTGAAATTGCCCTGATGATGAAAGACCCGATGCGCTGTTACATCACCACCGACCACCCCAACGCAGGACCGTTCACCCGGTACCCGCGGGTTATCAAGTGGCTGATGTCAGCCAAGGCCCGTGAAGCACAGATCAATGCGTTCAAGCACAAGGACAAGGTTCTTTCACAAACCAGCATCGGAACACTCGACCGCGAGATCTCGCTTTACGAGCTTGCCCAGATGACCCGGGCCGGCCCGGCAAAATCACTGGGACTTTCCGGTATGTGCGGTGGCCTGAAACCGGGCATGGATGCCGATATTGCCGTCTATAACTTCAACCCGGACAAACCGGTGGCAAATCCTGAGGATATTGAAAAGGCGTTCACGCGTTGTGCGCACGTCTTCAAATGCGGTGTCGAGGTCATCACAAACGGAGAACTGATCAGCAACGGCAACAAGCGTACGCTCTGGGTGAATGCAAAAGTGAAGGACAACCCGCAGGTCATGCGTGATATCAACGAAAAATTCCTGAAATATTACAGCATGACACAGGCGAACTACGAAGCGCTCGGACACCACTTTGTCCCCAACCCGTATGCCCTCGAAGTTGATGCAACACAGGTGTAGGTGTG
>NZ_JBEKZF010000016.1:0-6559 GCF_049510175.1 Methanoregula sp. | reverse complement strand
AACGTGATGAGCGTGACGTCAACCGCCATCATGGCCCGGGTCTTCTTCCCGGACGATGCACCGGTCGGATCAAACAGCTGGATCGTCAACGTCACCACGGTCGACGGCGGCACCAGCACCACGAACAACCCGTTCACGCTCCTGAAACCCGTGCCGACGATCACCGGCAGCATTGCGCCCGCTACCGGCGTGCGGACGGACCTCATCACGTTCACGCTCGGCGGTACCAACTTCCAGCCCGGCCCGGGTAACACCACGGTCACGCTCTTCAATACGACGTATGGCGGGGTCATCACAGCCCAACTGAGCAGTGTCACACCGACCGCGATCACCGGGAACTTCACGATACCTGCCGATGCAGCCTTCGGGAAATGGTTCGTCAACGTCACCACGGTCGACGGCGGTACCAGCACCTCGCTGGTCCCGTTCACGGTCACGCAGCAGCTGAAACCGGCAATCACGTCGATTACACCAGCAACCGGGTTCCGGAACCGGACCCTGACGGTCTCGCTGGCCGGT
This sequence comes from Methanoregula sp., assembly GCF_049510175.1. Classification (GTDB taxonomy): domain Archaea; phylum Halobacteriota; class Methanomicrobia; order Methanomicrobiales; family Methanospirillaceae; genus Methanoregula. The sequence continues at coordinate 6,040 of NZ_JBEKZF010000016.1, read as the reverse complement.
TCCAACTTCCAGGTCGGCACCGGCTCGAACGTCTCGTTCTTTAACCAGACGTATTTCACGACCAACGCAACCCTTATCTACGCGAATGTCACGAGCGTGACGTCAACCGCCATCATGGCCCGGGTTCTCTTCCCGGATGATGCCCCGGTCGGCCTGAACAGCTGGCTCGTCAATGTCACCACGGTCGACGGCGGCACCAGCACCTCGCCGGTCACGTTCACACTCCTGAAACCGGTGCCGACCATCAGTTCCATGACACCTCTCACTGGCGCCAGGACCGGCCTTGTCACGTTCACGCTCGGCGGCACCAACTTCCAGCCGGGCATTGGCAACACTACGGTCACGCTCTATAACCAGACCTATTTCAATGCTCATAACGACAACGTGACCGCCCAGCTGACCAGCGTGACGCCAACGACCATCACCGGGAACTTTACGGTTCCACCGGATTCCCCGTTCGGAAAAATATGGACGGTCAACGTAACGACCCTCGATGGCGGCACCAGCACCTCGCGTATCCTCTTTACCGAGATCCGGCAAGCCCCGACCATCCGTCCCATCACACCAAATACTGGTTATCATAATGACACCGTTTCCTTCACGATCACCGGCACGAACTTCCAGCCCGGACTGACAACGGTCAGACTAAGCCACCGGACCTATGGCGAACTGGAAAGTACACTCTATTCCGTCTCGTCCACCCAGATCATCGGAGGTATCCAGATACCTCCCGCTGCACCTGCCGATACGACATGGAAATTCAACGTGTCCACCGCTGACGGCGGTGTTGTCCAGTCGCCATTCGAGGTCAAAAACGTACCGCCGCCAGGAATTACTTCATTCATCCCGGCAACGTTGTACAGGGATACAACCGTTGCCTTTACCCTGCAGGGCACCTCCTTCCAGACCGGTGGACGCACGGTGGTGAATCTCACCAACACCACCGGATATAATATCACCACCACACTCTCGGGGGTCTACCCGACAACCATCACCGGCACCGTAGCACTTCCGGCAGATGCCGTTGCGGGTTCCTGGAAGGTGAACGTGACAACACTTGACGGAGGAATGAATACGAAGATCACTGCTGTTTCCATCCTCTGAACCTTTTTTAAAAAGCGGAAAATTATATCCTGTGCTGTAGAGCCCGCATAAGCTGCCATAATTCTCCCGGTTCCCCCAATCCTGACGTTTAATACAATCATGGGAGAGAATGTCCCCGCATGGCACTCATGGATCAGATCATGGAAATGATCGGAGGCCCGCATCCTGCAGCCGTCGCCACGCTGGACGGGAAGCTGCCGGCCGTCCGGTTCATGGTGCTTTCCGGCTTTCCCGACATGACCTTTGTCGGGGCGACGATGAAGTCCTCGAAGAAGGTCGGGCAGCTGAAGAGGAACCCTGAAACGGCCCTCACTATTCGGCCGCCGTTTGACCTGAGAGGGGCCTTATAGTGCCCGGAAAAAACACGTAACAGCACCGTATAGATAGGGAAAAATCCGGGGAGCACCTTATCCATGGCACTGAGTACCGCAAGCCCGTCGGGAAATAACGCACGTGGGGGTTTCCGGCGAACATAGTGTGTTGGACATTTTCGGCCAGATCCTGCAGGAAGATTCGCAATCGATCCGGCCGATCGCATGTGAAATTTTTTAAACGAACCATTCTGATCGCGATCAGAATTTTTCCATCGCGACTATCGATCGCGCTTATGTTTCCGCGTGGATGCTGCCCTTTCCGGTTATAACGACACCGAAGGTTTTTCTGTCATCCGGGACGACCGGAGCTCCCGGACTACCAGGTAGATCACGTCAACAAGATAGCCGAACATCGGCAGGATCGCAAGAATCGCCCAGATCGGTGCAAGCATTTTCTGTTCTTTTGCGTCCCGGTAGATGAGATAAGCAATGAGCAGTTGTACTATCCAGAAGACAAACATCAGGGCCAGCCCTGCGAACGAGTGCGCATGATACAGAGGAGGTGTCATTGTACGCTATACGTTACATCACGTTATATGCTTTCACGTGCTGACAGTAGACCTGATCAATTTTTTTTGAGAAAAATTCCTCCCCACCAACCATCAATTTATCATAACTTCAAACCACAATGAATATTAACCCCATATCTTCATCTATTTCACGAGGGGTAAAAAGGGGGTCATACATGAAATTCAAGCGTTCCTTATCCTCGGTTACCAGACCAATCCTTTTGTTCCTTGTTCTTACATTATTCATTGGCATTGTAGTGGTAGCAGTAACGCATGATCAGCATACTAGTGGAACCACCATAACGACCCCGGCAGTAACTACACCACCACCGGATCTGGCGACAACGCCTCAGCTAACCCCGACAGATACCCCCGCTGTTATTCCAGCCCAAGGTACTCCGGAAATAATTACCCCGCTCGCTTCAGGGGCTTCCACGGCTCAGGATACAGATTCAGCAACGGTTCTTACCAAGGCACCGGTGAATCCGGAATTCCTTGAGTACCAGAACCGCATGAAACAATCCGCAACGCCGACGGCTGCCACAGTAATAAGTACCGCCTCCGGCAGTGAATCCACCTCCCATGTTTCAGTCGATGGTGTGATACCATCGCCCGTTGATCTCACGCATAACCAGGGACAGCATATAGAATTATATTCAGGATCGTATTCAGGATCGTATTCAGAATTGAGTTCTGGATCAGGCTCAGGATCGGTCACGGGATCGGGTTCAGGTTTCCCGATCGAGGGTGACAGCTACAACGGCACATACAACCTTCATACATTGGGGAAAGTATCTTCGGTAAAAGATCAGGGAGGTGCCGGTGACTGCTGGGCATTTGCCGCGGTTGCCTCTCTTGAATCGTATTTCCTGACCACTGAATCCTGGGACTTCTCCGAGGATAATATGAAAAATACCCTTTCCCGCAACTACACCGACGGTTTTGACAGGATTGCAAGTGATGGGGGGAACGAAGAGATGGCGACCGCATATTTCTCCCGGTGGAGCGGCCCGGTCCGGGAATCCGATGACCCCTATAATGATACATCCGTCTCTTCTCCCGGCGGACTCTCTCCGGTGAAACATGTCCAGGACGTGTATTTCCTGCCGGCACGATCAGGCGCGACGGATAATGACAATATAAAATATGCCCTGACGCACTATGGTGCAGTCGCAGCCTCAATTCAGGACCCGAATAATTATACCTATTACAATCAAGTGACTCATTCGTTCTATAATAATAACCGTATTTCAACCGTGCATGAAATTGCCCTGGTGGGATGGGATGATTCGTACAGCCATGCAAACTTTGTATCCCAACCTCCGGGGGATGGGGCATTTATCGCAAAGAATTCCTGGGGAACCGTATGGGGGGCGAGCGGGTACTTCTATATTTCATATTATGATCTGACCGTCGGGAACGACTGCGTGGCTTTCACCGGTGAACCGGTGTCGAACTATGACCGTGTCTATAGTTATGACCCGCTTGGCTGGACGGGCAATGTTGGGTATAGTTCCACGACTGCCTGGTTCGCCAATGTTTTCTCCGCCCAATCGGACGAGACATTCAAGGCAGCCGGGTTCTACGCCCCCACCAGCAATACCACTTATACCGTGCGCATATACCGCAACCCCAACAGCGGACCGGTTAATACCGGGGGGTATGCCGCAACCACCTCCGGAACGCTCGCGTCACCAGGATATCACACAGTAACCGTACCGGATGTGGCTCTGACAGCAGGACAAAGATATTCGATTGTCGTCAACGTAACAACGCCCGGTTATACCACGCCTATCTCCATTGAAGAGCCCGTAACCGGTTATTCCAGTCATGCAACTGCCCATGCAGGTGAAAGTTATGTCAGCAGTAATGGCGCACCCGCAACCTGGACCGATCTGACCACCAGTTATCCCAATTCCAGTGTCTGCCTGAAAGGGTATACCAAACTTGCCCCTGCTGCAGGGACTGTCATCAACCAGTCCGCCTCCATTTTTATCGGTGAACAGGGGCTGGATGTCACCCACGCCCTGAACCAGGCGCAGGGCAGTCCAGACATAAATGCAGTCCCTTCCCTCACCATTATCGGCTGGTGGGCATCTGCCGGACAGATCAACTCAACGGGGCCAGGCAAGGTGATCAACCTGAGCACGCGACACCAATCGCTGACCGTTGCACCATCGGATTTTGTCGGGCGCACCGGCAACTGGTATCTCCTTGCAGCTGACAATGTAACCCCGGCGAGTTATACCCCGGTATTCACTGTTTCAGATCCAGCTCTTGACGTCAAAGTCTGGGATTTCAACACTTCAGCGGATGTTTCCGGAACTGCAGTGCCTTACGGCACCGCACTTGGATTCCGTATCGATACAAACATGTACGGGGCAGTCGATTCACAGTACCGCAGCCCGATCAATTCAACCACCGATGGTTACATTGACATCACCGTGATAAACCCGTCAAACGCGACGCTTGGCAAGCTCTATACCAGCGACCCGGGCACCGGCGGAACGGGCCCCCTGGTCTCCCTCAATAAGAGCTTTGTAGATATCCAACCCTATTACTGGGGAACGGCGATCTATCCATGGAAGACCGATGCACGTGTCAATGGCACCTATGTCTATCCTGAAGGCAGCTACACGGTTTCGGCGTTGTCCCTCCTCAACCATATGAAGGATAATTACAAGAATGCGAGTGCAGATTTTACCGGAAAGACCGTCTCCCCGCAAAGGACCATTACCCTCGTTATGAACGTTGCCAACTTTACGGCAAATACCACGTCCGGAATCGAACCTGTGACTGTCCAGTTCACGGATACATCAACGGGTTTGATCACCGCGTGGAACTGGAATTTCGGCGACAATGGATCTTCTGAACTCCAGAACCCCGTTCACACGTACACTTCTTACGGCAATTATACGGTATCCCTGAACACATCGGATTCAATCAGTTTCAATCTCACAACAAAACCGAGTTATATCAACATAGATCCTATGCCGTCGACGGTACCGAAACGGGTGATTCCGCCTGCAGGAACGGTATATATCGGGGAGGCAGCCCTCAATATCACCCAAGCTGTCGGCACGAACACCACGATCGCGTGGTTCGCGCCCGGTGCACTTGATTCTTCCACCGTTCCGAACTGGACCATCGATGTGTCGGGACACGAACATGCATTTACCATAGACCCTGTCAATTTCGTCGGGCGTAATGGCACGTGGTACAGCTGGACTGGCGGCAGCACGCTCGGCGGGTCACCGATCGCATTCAATGTCGCTGATCCGGAGATTGACCTGACGGTTACCGATGTGACAACGGGACTGAATGCGGATGGCAGGACGATACCGGTCGGTGATGAGATCGCGTTCCGGATCAACAGCGATCTGGCCAATGTAACCGAACGCGGGATACCCGGCGCCCCGTTACGGATTGTGGTCCAGGGGCCTGATGGCACAACCTACACCTCCCTGACGAGCCGGTCCGGAACGGTTACCCCGCTGCTTGTCCTTGAAAACGGGACCGGATATTCTACCGGCCCGATCTGGAACACCGAAAACGGCCTTTACCCGGTGGGCAGGTACAACATTACAGCGATATCTGACTTCAACCAGATGCCGGAGACCTATCCGGTTATCGGAAAGACCATCGCCCAGTACCTGACGGTGAACCTGTCTTCGTCGCCGGTATCAATCCCGCTTCCTCCAAATCCCACCAACGTCTCACCCGGATCAGGATACCTGAATAACACCTATTATTTCAGTATCACCGGCACGGATTTCCAGCCGGGACCCGGCAACACCACCGTGCAGTTCCGGAACCAGACCGATATTCTTGTCCCGACGCTCACGAATGTCACGGCTACCCGTATTGACGGGACGCTCGTGATCCCGGAGGATGCAACCGTCGGACCCTGGAATATCCGGGTTGTCACGGACGGAGGAGAGAATACGCTGGTCGGCAAGTTTGCCATCATACAGCTGATGAAACCGACGATTACCGGCAGCATCACGCCCCTTACCGGTGTGCGGACAGACCTCGTCAGGTTCACGCTCGGAG
>NZ_JBEKZF010000015.1:0-10405 GCF_049510175.1 Methanoregula sp. | reverse complement strand
CATCATGCAGATGGTCTGCAGGGACAGAAACAGGATAGCCATTCAGAGCGACCTATTGGGGGCAGCGGCGCTCGGCATTAATAACCTCTTGTGCCTTTCCGGCGACCACCAGAAGTTCGGCGACCATCCCACAGCAAAGAACGTCTATGATATCGATTCGATGCAGCTCATCCAGACAGTGAAAGGCTTGCGGGACGACGGGAAGTTTCTGGGCGGCGAAGAGGTGAAAGGCAGGCCTGACCTGTTCATCGGTTGCGCCGAGAACCCCTTTGCGGACCCCTTCGAGATAAGGGCCATGAGACTCGCGAAGAAAGCGGCCGCCGGGGCCCAGTTCGTCCAGACGCAATGCATCTTCAATGTCGAGAAGTTCGAGAAGTGGATGGAAATGGTTCGCGACCTGGGAGTCCACGAAAAGATTTATATTCTCGCAGGCATCACGCCCTGCAAGTCGATCGGCATGGCGCGCTACATGAAGACGTCGGTGCCCGGCATGGACGTGCCCGATCCGTTGATAGACCGCCTCAAAGGCGTCGCCAAGGAAAAGGTGTCCGAAGAAGGTATAAAGATCGCTGTAGAGACGATCCAGCGGGTCCGGGCGATTAAAGGTGTCGCCGGTGTCCACCTCATGGCCATCGAGTGGGAAGAGAAGGTCCCCGAAATGGTGCAGGCAGCGGGCCTCTATCCCAGGCCGCAGGTCAATTGAGGCCAATGATTCGTTGATCGGTTGATTAGTCGAACCGATAAGGGCCTATCCCCTCCATCGATAAAGGTTGACGGAGGGGATTCTTCTTTTCAGAGATAGACCAAACAGAGGCTGTTTTGCGCAAGGATAACGACCCTTGATTGCCATGGCCACCGTCCACTTTTCCTATTTTATCGGCAGAAGAACAGTGAACGTAGACCCCTTACCGGGCGCACTTTCCACGTCTATGGTACCCCCGTGATCCTGTATGATGCCATAACAGACTGACAGGCCGAGCCCCACTCCTCTCACCTCTTCCTTTGTGGTAAAAAAAGCGTCAAAAATCTTTTCCTTGACTTCCTCATCCATGCCCATCCCTGTATCCCGGACAACGATCATCAGGTGGTTATCCTCTATCTTCGTGGCCACGCTGAGCGTCCCCCCATGGGGCATCGCCTCCACCCCGTTCTTTATTATGTTGAGGAAAACCTGCCTCATCTGTCCGGGCGAGACCATGATTGCCGGGACAGTCTCGTCGAACGCCGTAATCAGCTTTATGTCTGACTCCAACAGCTGCTTCTCGAAGAGCATTAGGATGCTTTCCAGAAAGGTGCTGATATCGATCTCTTTTCGCGCCTCTTCCTCGGGCCTCGAGAATGTGAGCATGTTCTTGAGCATGACGGAAAGCCGGACCACCTCCGATAGCGACATATCGAGGAGCCTCCGCCTCCTGCTCGCTTCCGGTATTTCCGCCTTAAGCAACTCCAGAGTGTTCATGATGCCGTAGAGCGGGTTATTCAGCTCGTGAGCGATCTGCGATGTGAGCCTTCCCATTGCCGCGAGCCTCTCTGCCTGGAACAACTGGTCCTGGGTCTCCTTGAGCTTTCTCTTCACCCTGATCATCTCGCTCAGATCGTTGAAGATGCCTATCGATGCCAGCTCGTCGCCCTTCTCGTCGTAAATGATCGATGCCGAAAGACTGATATCGATCACCTCGCCGGCCTTGTTCTTGACATAGAGCTCGGTCGGGGGCAAAATTCCCTTTTTGCCGGATTTTTCGTCGAGCATCGTCTCCCGTATCTTCCTGGCCAGCCCCCTCGGATAGAGATCCTTGATGTTCGCCCGCCCTATGAGTTCGTCCCTGCCGTAGCCGAGGAGCTGCTCTGCTGCCTTGTTATATATGATGATGTCGCCCTTCGAATCCGTAACGATGATGCCGTCGGGAGATGCCTCTATGAGCCTATTGAGGAAGTGGTTTACTTCTCTCAAGTCCTTTTCCATCTTCTTTCGCCCGGTGATATCCATCATCATTCCCTGGTAGCCGATTACCTCATTTCGTTCGTTGTTGTTGGTCTGTGATGTAAGGAGAATGGTTATGGTCTCGCCGTTTTTCTTCTTGAAAGTGACCTCGTATTCCTTTACATATCCTTCTTTCTCTATGATTCTCTGAAAGTTTCTTCTATCTTCAGGATTTTCATAGACATCCCTGGTGAGATCGAGGGCAAGGATTTGCTCCTTGTTTTCGTATCCGAGCATCTCCACCATTGCCCGATTACAGTCTGTAAACTTGCCTTCTTTGCTGCTTACGTAGACTCCATGTCTGATGCTTTCGAAGAGGTACCTATATTTTTCCTCGGTCAGCCGCACCTGTGCTTCCATCCGCTTTCGCACGGTAATGTCCCGCATGTAGATGTAGAGCTTATGCCTTCCGTTAATTTTCCCTACCGCTATACAGACTTCGCAATCCTTTAGGTTCCCCGTCTTGTGGATCACGTGCATCTCGGTGCAGACCTTCCTGCTCTCATCGCCGCTGATCTCCTTCTCCATGTCCGCTAGGATATTCAGCGACTCTTCCGAGAGGAACAACCCGATGCCGCCTCTGTACAGCTCTTCCTTGGAAAACCCCGTTATCACCGAGGCTATGGTGTTCACATACTCGACCCTGCCCGTCTTTTCAGTGACGATGATCCCATCGTCTCCCATTTCGAGAATCTTCTCAAGCTTTTCACAGAGTTCTTCTATCCGCGGCTCCCTCGCCAATTCTTTTTTCTGTTGCAAGCGGCCCATGTTGCTCCTCCTCGTACTCTTCTTAAGAATGATACCATGTGGCGAAAAACGTCATCATCAAAAATTTTCACAATTTTCACAAGTTTCACTTGACAAATTGAGAAAAAGCTGTAATATCTATAATAGTAGTAAAAACTATAAAATCAAAACTGGGGTTTATCATGGAAATCCTGACCATATCAGAGGCGAGCAAAATCTGTGGGGTATCTCTCAAAACACTCATAAACTGGACAGACGCGGGCCACCTAAAGGCATACAAGACGCTGGGGGGTCATCGTCGGATACAAAGGGATGAACTCTACCGGTTCATGGAGGAGCATCACATGCCCATACCAAAGGAAGAAAAGGCCGACACGCGCAAAAGGATACTGGTGGTGGATGATGACAAGATCATCGTGGAGAGCATAGTGCTGGCTCTCGAAGAAGATGAACACGGCTATGAAGTGATATCTGCAGGTGATGGATTCGAAGCAGGCTTGCAAGTGAGCCACTTTAAGCCGGATATTCTCATCCTCGATATTATGATGCCGGACATTAACGGCTACGAGGTGTGTAAAAGAATCAAAAGCAATCCGGAATCCAGGCACATAAAGGTCGTTGTTCTCTCAGCGTACCTGGACGAACACAATTTCAACGTAATGAAGGGGTATGGAGCCGACGCGTGTTTTTCCAAGCCCTTGCCGCTGCCGGATCTTAGAAAGGAAATTGCGCAATTGCTCGGGATCTAAAATAGGGGGCTGCTATGTCTTTTATAGAATGCTTAAATAAAGACAGATTTGTGGTCACATCAGAGGTACAGGTATCAGTTGAAACCGATACGGGCGCCGTAGTCGGGGCGCTGAACAAGATAAAGGGAAGAGTTGACGGGCTTATCGTTTCGGAGGTGGTAATCGAAGGCGTCGTCTGCGATTCCGTTAACGTTTGTAACGCGCTCAGGTTGAGCGGTTACGATCCCTTGCTCGAGACAACGACGAGGGAAAAGAACAGGATAGATCTCCAGGGTCAGCTTATCAAGGCCTCTGACGCAGGAATCCAAAACCTCCTGACCTTCACCCGCGATTACCGGTTGACCGGTGACGGCTTGAACGAGATGATGTTTTTCCACGTTGACTCGGCAAAACTCTTCTCAGTTTTGGACTCCCTGAGAGAAGGCCATGATGTCAAAGGAAATCCCCTCAACAAAAGCATAGAGTTTGCCGTCGGCGCAGGTATCGATTCGTCGTGGGGGAAGCGAGTGCCCGATCTCGAGCTAAGAGAGATGGAACACATGGTCCAGTTGGGGACCAGATACTTCATCACAACACCCGTCTTTGATCTCGACGATTTTTCCCAGTTCGTGGAGAGGGTAAGGCCCTTCGGCATTCCCATTATTGCTGAGGTAATCCTTATCAGGTCGGCGGGGATGGGTCATCTCCTCAACAAATATATCCGACCCAATCTCGTGCCGGGCAAAATGATCCAACGGCTCCTCAAAGCCCCTGACAAGGAAAAGGTAAGCGTTGAGATATTTACCGAGTTGATAAAGGGTCTCAGGAGCACGTGCCACGGCATACACATCGTCCCTTTTGGAGCAGAAGACAAGATTTCCAAGTATCTGGATGCCGTAAAGCTATAGGAAGGAGGCTTGTCCCGTGTCCGATATCAGCAGCATACTGCCATCCGGTTCTCCTCCCGACTTCTCCTCTTTGGCGGAGATCGCCAACGTTCAGGACTGTTTCCAGTGTCAGAAGTGCTCAGCCGGATGCCCGGTGGCTTTTGCAATGGATTACAAGCCCAACCAGGTCATACAGATGGTCTCTCTGGGCATGAAAGACAGGTTGTTGGCCTGTAACACCATATGGATCTGCGCCTCTTGCTATACATGCAGCACCCGCTGTCCCAATGAGATTGACATTGCGGGGGTGATGGACTGGCTCCGGCGGACTGCGCTCAAGGAGAACGTACCTGTGGCCGAAAAAGGGGTTTCCTTTTTTCATGCTGCTTTTCTCGACTCGGTCCGCACCCATGGTCGGGTGCACGAACTTTCCATGATGGCCCATTACAAAATGAAGACCCGCAGGTACTTTGACGATATGAAGCTCGGCTGGAGAATGTTCACAAGGGGGAAACTGAGAATCTTCCCTTCAAACATCAAGCGAAAGAAAGAGGTTGCCGGGCTCTTCACGGGTCCCGGACCATAAGAAAGGAGGAGGCCATGAAGGCTTCCTACTACCCGGGCTGCGCCCTGCACGGGACGGCGTTAGAATACGACGAATCAGCCAGAGCTGTTGCGAGGCTTCTGGGAGTCGAACTGGTCGAGCTTCCCGATTGGAGCTGCTGCGGCGCCAGTTCAGCCCATGCCACAGATGAAGCCCTGGCCCTCAACCTGGCCGCCCGCAACCTGACCATTGCTGGAACTCAGGGGATGGACCTCATCGTTCCCTGTGCGGCTTGCTACAGCCGTCTCAAAGCGGCGGAGAGAAAGATATCAGGGGATAGAGGAAGAGATAGCGGTTTCCGGGTTCTCAATCCAATGGAATTCCTCTTTCTCTCAGGCCTTTCCGTTAGGCTGCAAGAGCTTGTAAAACGGCCCCTCACGGGGCTGAAGGTTGTCTGTTACTATGGCTGTCTGCTCGTCAGGCCTCCGGATGTCACCGGAGTAAAGCAGTACGAGCATCCGGAGGAGATGGACAGGCTGATCGAGCTTATGGGGGCGGAGCCGATCCCCTGGTCGTACAAAACGGATTGCTGCGGCGGCAGTCTATCCCTCACGAGAACCGATATTGTTATGCGTTTGACGGGTAAGCTTTTCGAAAAGGCGATCGAGGCCGGCGCAGAGGCCATGGTCGTTGCATGTCCGCTTTGCCAGTCGAACCTCGATTCCAGGCAGGAGGAGATTTCCCGCGAGTCAGGCAACCATTACGAACTACCCATATTCTATTTCACCGAACTGATCGGCCTGGCCCTGGGCCACAGGGATGCGGACAAGTGGTTCAAGCGCCATTTCGTGGACCCGAGGAAGCTTCTTGCTTCAAAGGGTCTCGTCCGGGGTAGATCAAATGAAAAAGAGTGAGGAGCAAGGGGACAGCGGGAAGGTCGGGGCAGTGCTGGTGGTGGGTGGCGGCGTAGGGGGGATGCAGGCCGCTTTAGACCTGGCCAACTCCGGCTTCAAAGTATACCTCACCGAAGAGGGCACGGCCATCGGCGGGCGGATGGCCCAGCTCGACAAGACGTTTCCCACGAACGACTGTTCTATGTGCATCATCAGTCCCAAGCTGGTCGAAACCGGCCGTCACCTCAACATTGAGTTGATGACGGATACTGAAGTGGTCAAGGTAGAGGGGAAGGCTGGCGATTTCACCGTCACGCTCCGTCACAAACCGCGCTATATCGACGTGGCTAAGTGTACGGGATGCACTGAGTGCGCGCAGGTCTGTCCCGTGGTCATCCCCGGCCGATTTGACGAGGGGATGGCAAGGCAGCGAGCCGCCTACAAGCTTTACCCGCAGGCCGTCCCCAATGCGTATGCTATCGAAAAAAAGGGGATTGCTCCGTGTCGTAACGCCTGCCCGTCGGGCCAGCGGGCGCAGGGTTACATCGCCCTTATCCGGGAAAACCGTTATGAGGATGCACTCCGTGTGATCAAGGAAGACAACCCGTTTCCGGGGATCTGTGGGCGCATTTGTAATCATCGTTGTGAAAACGCCTGCAATAGGGCACTCCTTGACCAGGCGCTCGACATCCGCGCGCTAAAACGCTTTGTCACTGACAAAGTCTATTCGAAGCCGCGCCAGCCGGTCCAGCCGATCAGACCGACTCAGACCAAACGTGTGGCTATTATCGGCGCCGGGCCCTGCGGTTTGACAGCAGCACAGGATCTGGTACGGTTCGGTTATCCCGTCACCGTGTTTGAGGCACTTCCGGTGGCCGGCGGCATGCTGCGGGTCGGCGTACCCGAGTATCGGCTGCCAAACGAGATCATCGAGCGTGAGGTGGCTGACATTGTGGACCTGGGGGTGGACCTGCGACTCAACAGCCCCGTAACGAACCTCGACAATCTGTTCAAGCAGGGTTACGCTGCGGTCCTGATCGCCGTGGGCGCGCACGAGGGCATCAGGCTGCCCATCCCCGGAGCAGATCTGGATGGGGTTCTTATCAATACCGTATTTCTGCGCGACGTGAGGCTGGGCCGCCCGCCGGAACTGGGGGATCGTGTGATCGTGATTGGCTCGGGGGACGTTGCTATGGACTGTGCCCGTACGGCTGTCCGGCTGGGCAAAGAGGTGCACGTCCATTACCGCCGGTCACTCGATGAGGCGACGGCTGACCCTCTTGAGATCGAGCACGCACAGGCTGAAGGCGTCACGTTTCACTATCTTTCTAACCCCGTCGAGATCCTCGCCGACGGGAAAAACCGTGTGGTCGGGATTCGATTGGTCCGGATGGAGCTTGGTGAGCCGGATGAAAGCGGCCGGCGCCGGCCCATGCCGGTAGCAGGATCGGAGCATGTTATACCGTGCGATAACGTGATCTTTTCCGTGGGCCAGCGTGCCGGTCTTGGTTTTATCCCCGAGAGCGTCGGCGTCGGCCTGACCCGTGAGGCAACGATTGCCGTCAATCCGAATACCTTTGCAGCGACCCGTGCGGGCGTGTTTGCCGCTGGGGATGTGACGAGAGGAACGGCTTTTGTCATTGAGGCGGTTGACTCCGGTCATAAGGCAGCGGCCAGTATCCACAGGTATCTTCAGGGCGAGGACCTGGAACCCCCATTGAGACCGGAACTGCCCGTCATCAAGTTAACAAAAGAGGAAATCAATGAGCGAGCCGTCCACGGCGAGGTGCACGTTACGCCCAGGGTACGCATGCAGGCCCGTACCGTAGAGGAACGGAAATGCTCGTTTAATGAAGTTAACCTGGGCTTTACCGATGAGGAAGCCCAGGCTGAGGCGGCCCGATGTCTGGCATGCGGAGTATGTTCGGAGTGCCTGAGCTGTTACTACATTTGCGGCATGAAGGCGATTGACCATGACATGGTGGAGCGGCTGGAAGAGGTAAAAGCAGGCTCGATCATTCTGGCGCCGGGTTTTGAGGTCTATGACGCCGTCCTGTCACAAGAGTACGGCCTGGGGCGTTACCCCAATGTTCTGAATGCACTCCAGTTCGAACGCATCCTTTCTGCATCCGGTCCGACCATGGGACATATCGAGCGCCCTTCCGACAGAAAAACGCCCAAGAAGATCGCCTTTCTCCAATGTGTGGGCAGCCGTGACAGCAAACACCCATACTGCTCGGCAGTCTGCTGCATGTACGCTACAAAGGAAGCAATCATTGCGAAAGAACATGAAAAGGAGATCGAGCCCACCATCTTCTTCATAGATATGCGGGCCTATGGGAAAGGATTCGATGCGTACTTTGAGCGGGCACGAGGCGAGCAGGGTGTCCGTTACGTCCGCTGCATGATTTCCAGAGTGGTGGAAGACCCTCGGACGAAAAACCTTCAGATTACTTACGTTGACGAGTCAGGGGAGATGAGGGAAGAGACCTTTGATATGGTGGTCCTCTCGGTGGGCATGGCGCCTTCGAGGTCGGCCAGGGAGCTGGCAAGAAAACTGAGCATTGACCTCAATCCCTATGGATTTGCAAAGACCGATCCTTTCACGCCGCTCTCTACTTCAAGGTCGGGTATCTACGTCTGCGGTGCTTTTCAGGGACCGAAAGACATCCCCGAAACCGTCGCCCAGGCGAGCGGCGCAGCAGGAGCGGCGTCCGCGATGCTCTCCGGGGCCAGGGGAACCATGGTGGCTCTCAAGGAGTACCCGGAAGAGAGGAACGTGTCGGGGGAGGTACCGAGGATCGGTGTTTTCGTCTGCCGCTGCGGAAGCAACATAGGCGGAGTCGTCGATGTTCCAGGGCTCAGGGAGTACGCGGCCTCTCTTCCGGATGTGGTCTATGCGGAAGAGAACCTTTACACCTGCTCTCAGGATACACAGGTGAAGATCAAGAAGGCAGTCGAGGAGCACAGGCTCAACCGGGTGGTAGTAGCCTCGTGCTCTCCCCGCACCCACGAGCCTCTCTTTCAGGAGACTATCCGTGAGGCGGGTCTAAACCGCTACCTCTTCGAGATGGCCAACATCCGTGATCAATGCTCGTGGGTACATATGAGTCAGAAAGAGGATGCTACGTCAAAGGCCCGACAGTTGCTCCGCATGGCCGTCGCCAACGCGCGCCTCGTGCGTGCGCTGGAAAAACAGAGCAAAGGCGTCGTCAGGCGGGCCTTGGTCATTGGAGGAGGGTTATCCGGCATGACGGCGGCAACGGGCCTGGCAAGTGAGGGTTTCGAGGTCTTCTTGGTGGAAAAGCAGGGAGAATTGGGTGGCAACCTGCGCCACCTGTACACGACGGTGGATGGCAAGGATGTTCGGAAATTTCTGCAGGAGCTGAGAGATCGGGTGCGGGTCGAGCCGCGTATCAAGGTGTTTCTCAATGCCGACATCACAAGTTTTTCAGGCTATGTGGGTAACTTTAAGACTGTCCTCACTGTGGGGTCGGGAGCCGTTCACGAACTGGAGCACGGAGTAACCATCGTGGCCACGGGCGGCGATGAGCTGAAGCCCCGGGAATACCTTTACGGAGAAGACAGAAGGGTCTTGACCCAGCTCGATTTGGAGAAAGGGCTGGCAACAGGCGGAATAAACCCGTCAGAATTGAGAGAAGTGGTTATGGTTCAGTGCGTGGGGTCGCGCGACGAGGAGCGCCCTTACTGCAGCAGGGTCTGCTGCGCAGAGGCGGTAAAGAACGCCCTCTCGATAAAGGCGCTCAGCCCCAAAACTCGAGTGATCATCCTTTATCGCGACATGCGTATGTACGGTTTCCTGGAAGAGCATTACGCCCGTGCACGCCGTGCCGGGATCCGTTTCGTCCGCTACGAAGAGAAGCGCAAACCGCAGGTATCAGCCGCCGATGGCGCCCTGGAACTGACAGCTTACAACCCTGTTCTCCGGGAATCCGTCTCTTTCCACCCTGATCTTCTCGTTCTTTCCACTGCCACGGTGCCTGCCGATACAGCGCAACTCGCGGCTACGTTGAAAGTCCCCAGGACGACCGACGGCTTCTTTCTGGAAGCCCACATGAAGCTTAGGCCTGTCGACTTCGCCTCTGAGGGTATCTACCTTTGCGGGATAGCCCACTCTCCGAAGCTGATCGATGAGAGCCTCTCTCAGGCCTCCGCCGCGGTATCTCGGGCATGTACCATCTTGAGCAGGGAGACGATCCAGGTGGGCGGGGTGGTCTCGGTCGTGGACCAGGAGAAGTGTGCTGCCTGCCTCTCATGCGTCCGGGTCTGCCCGTACAACGTACCCACAATTAATGTCGAAGGTGCGGCAGAGATCGAAGTCGCAAAGTGTCAGGGATGCGGCCTCTGCGCATCCGAGTGTCCGGCCAAAGCAATCTCCCTCCAGCACTTTACGGATGAGCAGATCATTGCTAAGTGCGAAGCCATTTCAGAGGGCCGTTATTAACTTCTCTTTCTGGCCCGGCCGAATGGGATGCCGAGCTTTTGCATCCGGTATCTCAAGGTAGCGGGATTCATGCCGAGCACCGAGGCCGCACCGTTCTTTCCCTCTATTTTGCCGCCCGTCATCTCCATCACGTGACCGATGTGGCGAGCCTCTACGGCGT
>NZ_JBEKZF010000014.1:0-12657 GCF_049510175.1 Methanoregula sp. | reverse complement strand
CATATCGCGCCTTTGACAAGTATTGTCTGTCCTTCGATCTCATCGAGCAGGAACCTGGCAGCTATGACTGCGATGAACTGGGTATACCTGGGTTCGAGATGTCCAATGATCTTTCTGACGGTGGAAAACCTGGGATCACTTTCACCGGAGAGAATTTTATACAGTGTTGGAGCAGGAATGCCGGTCATCTCCGCCAGGTCCCGAACGGTCATATTTCTTCGGGCAAGTTCATTGTTGACCGCTTCACAAAAACCCTGCGCGAATATTGTTTTTGAGAGCATAATGATAATTAAAGGATAACTATTATAATAAATTTAACCATATGATATAAAAAAATTTGTCTGATAGGATAATACTATAATACCAGTCGTGTACTTCTAAGCATGGAAACCGAACCGATCCAGTGCATCACGATCCTTGCCGGTCACGACCGGAACGGGGTTGCTGAACCTTTTGAACGGATCGACATAAACCCCGGCGATACCATCTCCATCGTCGGACCTACCGGATCGGGAAAAACAGCATTCATCAACGATATCGAAGTTTTTGCCTGTGGTGATACCATCACCGGGCGAACGATTCTTGTCAATAACACGATGCCCCCGGAATCATTTGTCCGCGATCCATCCAAAAAACCCATAGCCATGATCACCCAGAATACCAAATGTCTCAGCGACCTTACGGTCCGGGAATTCCTCGTTATGCACGTGCGGGCAAGAGGGATCACAAAATCGGATATTTGTACAAAGACCCTTGCGCTTGCAAACGAATTCACCGGAGAAAAAATGCACCTTGATATGCGCATGACCGGCCTGTCCGGGGGACAGACCCGTTCCCTGATGGTTGCAGATGCGGTTCTGATCAGCAATGCACCGGTAATCCTGCTGGACGAGGTGGAGAATGCGGGCATTTTTAAGGACCGCGTAATCTCCTGCCTGAAGTCCCACGGGAAAGCAGTAATCTTTGTCACCCATGACCCGTTGGTCTCTCTCCTTTCAGATCGTCGTATTGTCATGAGCAATGGTTCAGTTGAGCGTGTGCTTACACCAGATGGCAATGAACGTGAAGCCCTCACCGCAATTTCCCGGATAGATGCACTTATGGGCAGGCTCAGGGAGAAGATCCGGGGCGGCGAACTTCTCACCGGGCCGGTCGGTTCTGAATGAGACTGCTTATCGTTGCCGGGCCACCCAGTGCAGGAAAAACCGCGGTAGTCCGGCAGATCCTGCGCTCTGTGGCCGGTTCGCGGAAAGCCGCCTACTTAAAAATCGATGTAGTCAGGGCGTTTGAAGATGAAGAGCTGAGGGCAGAGTTTTCCATACCTGCAAAAAAGATCTATTCCGGAGACCTCTGTCCGGATCACATGGGGATAATGATCCTTACCGATACACTGTTATGGGCGGAACAGGAAAAGGCCGATATACTGATCATCGAGAGTGCGGGACTATGCCTCCGCTGTACTCCCTACACCACCCAGTCACTGGGTATAGTCGTCTTATCCTCTGTCAGCGGGACCAATGCACCGCTCAAGATGGCCCCGATGATTGCGCTTGCAGACATTGCAGTAGTGACGAAGACCGATCTTGTCTCTCAGGCTGAAAAGGAAGTCTTTCGGGAGAAGATCCGCACGGTTTCACCCGGTATCGATATCGTCGAAACCAATGCGATCCAGGGAACCGGGATGCGCTACCTGATGCAAGCCGTGGCATCCACACCGGAAATCACTGATGCAAAGACGATAAGGCTCCGGGGAATTCCCCCGCTGGGAGTCTGTACGGTCTGTGCCGGAAAACAGGAGATCGGGTGGCAGAACCATTGCGGGGTTGTCAGGAAACTTGAGAGTACAGAAGCTATCTTCCGGGGGGATTGAACCTGTTTTTCACTCCCCCTGACCGTAACTGCGGGGCATGCGGGGTTTCCCGGTGCGATGAATTTGTTATATTAGTGAAAGAGGGCAAAAAGCAGGAGACGGACTGCATTTTTTATAACGGGCGTGAACCGCCCTGTGCACCTGATACGATCGAACATTCGTTTGCCGATATCCGGGGAAAGGCGTATGATTTTATCATCGCCCCTTTTCACGGAGAGATATCTGCCCGTAAAATGGTCCTGCCGTTCCGACCGGATCTGGTCGAACGCTGGAATATTGTACGCGGTGATCTGGTCTCCGGCCGGCCCATGGGCCAGGGTTGTCCGGTTCCGCATTTCCTCGAAGTGATCCGGGCAAATCCGGTTACTGGTCTCTTAACCTGCCATGCCATAGGTCCGCTTGCCGCACGGGGCAGACCATGCCACCCGCTTGAAGCCTACCAGGTAATCGGGTTTGAAGGCAGGGCAGTCCATATCATCAATGAACCTGCCATAGGGCACCGCATGAGTTTTCTCCCCTCTTTCTGCATGCTCCAGATCGCCCATACCGGGGTTGTGAACCAGGTGATCCGGTCCGGTGAGGAGATGAATGTCCGCGTGGAGGATATCAGGATAGTATGAAAACACAGGCTGAAATCAATGCAAAGATCCGCAACGGTAGTGCGCTCGTCATGACCGCCATGGAGTTCAAGCAGCACATCCGCGACGGGGATACGATTACTCCTGATGACGTGGATGTGGTGACAACCGGGACTTTTGGCGTGATGTCCGGCACCTATGCCGTGCTCAGCATTCCGGTTGCGGAAAAAAAGGCGTTCAAAACGGCCGACCGGGTATGGCTCAACGGCGTCCCTGCGGTGCCAGGCCCGTGCCCGAACGAGAACCTCGGCCTTGTGGATCTGATCGTCTACGGGACCGCCCATGCGAACGCCAGCTATGGGGGAGGACACCTGTTCCGTGACCTTGTACAGGGAAATCCCGTTGAAGTTGTTGTTACAGCAAAACGGAAAACATTCAACCGCACTGTCACTCTCGGAGATATTGGATTTGCACGCCTTGCAACCACGCGGAGCGCATTCAGAAACTATCCTGCGCTGGTAAACCCCCGGTCCCGCACGGTGAATTCGACGATCTTTTCGGTCACCGGTATGCCGGGCCCTTTCAGGGCGGCAAGTATGAGCGGGTGCGGGGAGATCAATCCTTTGGAGAATGATCCCGGTATGCGGACTATCGGGCCGGGGACGCACCTGCTGGTAAACGGAGGTGACGGATATGTGATGGGGACAGGAACCCGCAGTTCCGCCGAGCGACCGAACCTCTCATTTTTTGCTGACCTGAAAGGGATGGATCCTGATATGATGGGGGGTTTTGTCACATCGGCAGGGCCCGAATGTCTTGTATCCTGTGCAGTACCGATTCCGGTCCTGGATGAACATTCCCTACAGGCCCTTTCCGTTCTCCATGAACAGATCCCGCTGGTGGTTGCTGATGTTGTCGACCGGACCCCGCTTGCTTCAACAACCTATGGTGAAGTCTGGAATGGCACCGATCCCGTCATCCGGTTTGATCCTTCGCTCTGCACGTCCTGTGAACAGTGCAGTGCGGCAGCCTTGTGTCCGACCGGGGCACTATCTCCCCGCGGGCCGATCAATTACCATCATTGTGTGCATTGTGGTACCTGCACATTTACTTGCCCGTCCCATGCGTATCATGGGCGGCTGGGGGCACTCACGGTGAATACCTCGCAGGTCCCGGTCACCCTCCGGCAGTCCAGCCTTACCCATGCAAAACGGCTCTGCGAACGGCTGAAACACCGGATAGTGAAAGGTGAATTTTTCTTAAACAGCCCCTCAAGGGAGTGATATCTACGGGAGATTACCAGATCCAGTGCACCGCATGCGGGCGGTTGTACCCGGATACCGGCTCCAATGAATGCCCTGGCCGGCATGCCGCTCTCCAGCGCACCGTCTATTCCGCACAGCACCTGCATTGTGCTGACCTGCCGGGAATGATGAGATTTTACGACTGGCTGCCGGTTCACTCCAAACCTTCCGTAACAGCAGGACCGGTCACGTACCGGAGCGTGGCGCTTGCACGGGAACTGGGTTTTTCAAACCTGTATATCACGTTCAACGGGTTCTGGCCGGAGAAAGGGGCTTTCACCAGGACCTGCTCATTCAAAGAACTGGAGGCTGTCCCGACCCTGCAGCGGGCATCGGAGAAAAAGAGTGGAATTCTTGTCGTTGCATCTGCAGGAAATACCGGGCGGGCATTTGCACAGGTCGCGGCAGAGATGAATACGCCCGTAGTGGTGGTAATCCCCAAAAGATCATTACCCCGCATATGGACAACGATCCAGACGGACAAGGTGCTCCTCATCACCGTTGAAGGCGATTATTCGGATGCGATCCACCGGAGTGCCGCAATTGCACATCTCCCCCACCTCACCGCGGAAGGAGGGGCAAAAAATTGTGCACGGCGGGATGGTATGGGGACGGTGATGCTGGATGCGGCAACAACAATCGGCAGGATTCCTGATTATTACGTGCAGGCCGTCGGCAGCGGAACCGGTGCGATTGCTGCATGGGAAGCTGCCCGGCGCCTGATCCGGGACGGGCGGTATGGCAGCCACCTGCCCCGCATGATCCTGTCGCAGAACCTCCCGTTTGTGCCGATGGCACATGCATGGAGGGCAGGGAGGAGGGAGATCAATGCAATGACTGATATGGCCGATGCAGCACAGGCAATTTCGCAGGTCTATGCTGATGTCCTGACGAACCGCAACCCCCCGTACAGCATAACGGGAGGAGTATTTGATTGCCTTACGGAAACCGGCGGGGGTATAGTTCCCGTGTGCAATGATGAGGCACAGCAGGCACAGCAGCTCTTTGAAGAATGTGAGGGAGTCGATCTGGATCCCGCAGCTGCGGTGACCGTTGCGTCCCTCATAACCGCAGCACACGACGGGCTGATCGATCCCGGCAGGGATGTGATGCTCAATATTACCGGCGGGGGGTATAAGCGGGTGCGGGAAGAGTTCGATCTTATTCCGGTGAATGCTGCACTGACAACTGACAATGCTACCCCTCTGCACCAGATCGCCGGATTCGTCAATGACTGGGTGAAAGAACATGCATGAAGATACGCTCATTTCCCTCCTGAGAGACCAGGGCATCACCCTTGCCGCCTCACTACCGTGCGACAAGGCAAAAGAGCTCTTTAGGCTTCTTCCTGAATCGTTTGAAACCATAGAACTCCTTAGGGAGGAAGACGGGGTGGGTGTCTGTGCAGGTGCATACCTTGCCGGGCGAAAACCTGCAATGTTCATCCAGAGCTCGGGCCTTGGCAACATGCTCAATGCACTCCTGTCGCTTTCACGGACCTATGAACTGCCCCTCCCGGTGATCGCGAGCTGGCGGGGAGTCTACAAAGAGACCATCCCGGCGCAGGTCCCGTTCAATACAGCCCTCCCCGGCATTCTCAAGGCTGCTGACATCCCGTTTATCACCGTTCATCATCCGCGTGAGTTCGACCGGATCTCAGAAACGATCGATACCGCATTCCGCTGCCACACCCCGGCCGTTGCCCTGGTCTCACCGCAATGCTGGGAGGGGGATGCGGCGGGTGAACTGCAGGAAGATACCCCGGACCGATCCCGGCACATGCATATTGTCCATAATCGAACCGTTCCCTCTCCGACAATGACCAGATTGGACGCAATCCGGGCACTTGTCCCGCATCTCCATGATGCTGCGGTCGTTTCGAATATCGGTTTCCCCAGCAAGGAACTGTTCTGGACAGGGGATCGCAAGGAAAATTTCTACATGCTTGGCAGCTACACGCAGGCATCCTCCCTTGGTTTTGGGATTGCGCTCTCCTCACGCCGCAGAACCATTGTCATTGACGGGGATGGAAGCCTGCTCGGCACTGCTATCCTCCCGGTGATCGCGGGGAAAAAGCCGCGTAACCTCACCATTGTCTGCCTTGATAACGGGGTATTCGGCAGCACCGGCAACCAGATAACCCCCTCGTACCGGCAGGTTGACCTGGAACTCTATGCCCGTGCGTGCGGTTTTGAGCAGACGGCAAAGGTTACCTCTGCAGAAGAAACTGGCAGGGCACTTGCATCCCCTGAGCAAGGCCCCTCGTTCATCCACGTGGTAATCCGGCCGGGCAACTCAGATGTCCCCAACATCCCGCTCACCCCTCGCGAGATCCGGGACCGGTTCATGAACACGATCCGGCCCGATGCGATACAAGGGTGAACGCCCCCGATTTCACCGTCCATTTTTCCCCTCCCATTTTTCTCATACAATTGTCAGAGAAAATGACCCACATATCCGCGTTCTGGAATGGTTTCCTGGAGTCCGATGGGATAAACCAGGGGCAAAAACAGCTCGATTTAATGGGCTTTGCCAGCCGATCGGTGAGGTGCAAATCTGTCGTATTTCGGTTAACAGGGCGATTATTGGGTGTATCTTCCCCAGGAACTCACAAAGACGGTTTTACGGGTTTTTCGCTTTTTTGGTGAGAATCGGGGAGGGAATCGAAGCCCGTACAGGGCTTATTTCCATCTCCCTGATATCGGTCATGAAACAGATGTGCTTCCTGCCGGATTATTGCATGTTGATGGTCACTCTATAAACCGCCCTTATTTTTTATCAACAGAGGTGCAAGACAGTTACTTAACTATCACATACCAATCGGCAGCTTGCCTCATGCAACTCAGAAAAATCCGGACTATCCCCAATGTATGTGCGGGATAATTTATTTACTCCGGTCTGAATAGGGTAGTCTTGAAGTGATCTTTATGGAGTGTGTACGACCGGCAAAACTCGCTGAGGCACCCATCAGGGAGATCCGTGCCCTCGAACAGAAACTTGGAGTGACCCTGATTGCCTATAAGAAGGTTCATCCTTACAAGAAACTTACTGCGGTGGAGATCGCAAAGATAAAAGCCACAGAAAAGGACACCGGGGCAATCCTTGTTGCTTACGAGGCCTGACTTCTCAGGTCTCCCCAACGGAGGATAAACGAGAGGGGCGATTATCTCACCCCCCCTGCCCCGTAATGATCCCCACGATCTGCTGAGCTGTCACCGGGTCCACAACCCGTGCCAGCACCAGCCCGGCCATCGCAACAATGTCCAGAACACTTTTTTCACCTCCTCATTCTTCCCGAGCGCATCGATGACCGCATCCGTGTCCGCTTTCATACCTGCTGCATCAGCTTCTGCAGGAAGACAAAGAGCGGCAGAAACAGGATTGCAGCACCGATAAACGCAAAGGAGATCCCGGTCTTTCCGGCAAACCAGATCCCGGCAGGAACCGCGATGCTCCCCGCCAGGACAGGATAAAAAAACAAAAAAACAAAAGTCACTACTACCCGTATTTTTTATGAGCCTGTTCAATTGGCAGTATCTCCCGGACAATCATTTTTTTTGCCTCTTTATCGATCCCGTAAAGAACGGCATACCTCCGGGAGATATGAAGCCGGCAGGTGATACATCCGCCTTTTACCACCAGATTTTCTTTATCGCGCGATATGGGATTGAACGGCCTGATTCAGCTCCTGCCTTCATACTTGTTTTCCTCGTTTTCCCTCTTTCATGTACCTCACAGAGAGGCAAGTCCCTGCCTCGTCCGGTCAAAGAAATCATCCGTGAGCTTATCCTCCAGCCCATATTTTCGGTACACCCAGTCGGCATAGTGATAGTTCATGCGGTCAATCAGTACATAGTCGATCTTTCCTTTCAGGAGCTCTGCGAGCCCTTCTGCTCCCGGGAGTACCGGGGCGATCATGGCATACGTCCTGACACCGGCTCTGTGCAATTCATCGAGTGTCTTTATCCTGTCGCTTATTGGTGGTGCATGGGGTTCGAATAATTTCCTGATGCGTTCGTCCGCCGTGGTGACGGAAAGACCGACCTCAAAATCCCGGGCATCCTTAATAATTTCTATGTCACGCAGGACTAAGGATGAACGTGTCTGGATTATCACCGGCCAGTTATTCCGGGCCAGTATCTCCAGGCATTGCCGGGTCAGTTTGTATTTTGCCTCCAGGGGCTGGTACGGGTCACACACTCCACTTACCCAGACTCTTCCCCGCTTCTTCTTATGTATTTCAACTCGTAGTAAATCTGCGGCGTTGATTTTGACATCGACGAATTCACCCCAGGGTTCTTTGTGCCCGGTCACCCGTTTCATAAAGCGTGCATAGCAGTAAGAGCAGGCATGCTGGCAACCGGTATAGGGGTTAATAACGTAGGGATAGACCTTCGATACAGAAAGGATGGTTTTTGCCTGGATTTCCTTTACCATCAGCGTCATTTCACAACCTTTTCGGCATCGTCCTCTTGTGCAGGTACATCGTGCCAGCCGTGAACACCAGGGTGAACAGAGCAAGTGCAGATATATCGATCAGCACGGGGAAATAATGCGTTTCGGTAAAGGAATACCGTACAAGATCCGTGAAATAGGTGAGCGGGGAGAAGACCGCAAGCACCAGCCCCCAGCCCGGCATCTGTTCCAGCGGGATGAAAATACCGGAGATGAAGATAAGCGGGAACTTAATGAGTAAAGAAAGCATCATGGGGGTCGACGGCTCGCTCGTTGGCGGGACCGCAAGGAGCATCCCGATTGCAGAAAAACAGCATGCGGCGAGGAGGATTGAAACAATCATGATAATCCCGTGAAGAAGGGAAAGACCGAGCGCCAGCCCGATGAAGACCGTGATAAGGGTAATTCCGATACCGTAGAGGATGGAAGCGATCATATCACCAAGGACGATCGCTTCGGTGGTGACCGGGCAGGAGGCGAGCCGTTCAAGAGTCCCATGCCGCCCTTCCCATGAAAAGATGGCGGGAGATATGGCCGTGGCAGTGAAAAGGAGTGCCGTCCCGACGAGCCCCGGTATCAGGAATGCAAGCGGGAGCTGCCTGCTGCCCGTGAAGAAGGCAAGAAACAGGAAGACCGGCATGAGAATTCCGAAGACGAGCACAGAATTCTTGGCGTAATAGAGGCGGATATCTTTCTTCGCTATCGCCCATGCCCGCCGCAACTGTTCGGGAAGTCCGGCCGGGTTCATGGTGATCCCTCCCGGGTCAGCCGGAGAAAGGCATCGTCGAGCGAGGGGGCAAGGGTGTTGAGCGTGACAATCGCTGCATGGTTTTGTTGGCTGAAGGCTGCCAGAGACAAGATGACGGCATCCTGTTTTTCTGCGGTGAGCTGCCATTTGTCCCCGATCCTTTTCACCCCCGTT
This sequence comes from Methanoregula sp., assembly GCF_049510175.1. Classification (GTDB taxonomy): domain Archaea; phylum Halobacteriota; class Methanomicrobia; order Methanomicrobiales; family Methanospirillaceae; genus Methanoregula. Next base: position 3,528 of record NZ_JBEKZF010000014.1, on the reverse strand, counting down.
ACCCCCGGAAGTGCTGCAAGGGCGTCACCAGCTACCTCGCGGTCAAAACTCACTTCGATCGTGTGCACCCGGTCGATCGCTGTTTTGAGTTTTTCGGGAGCATCGATTGCAACCATCCTGCCATTTCTTATAATACCAACCCGGTGACATAGCCGGTTTGCGTCCTCCATGTTATGCGTGGTGAGAAAAATGGTGGTCCCGTCCCGGTTCATGTCCCGCAGCATGGCGAGGATCATCTGGGTGCTCTGAACATCGAGACCGCTCGTGGGTTCATCCAGGAAGAGGAGCTTTGGTTCATGGAGGAGCGCCATGGCAAGGATGAGCCGCTGTTTCATGCCCTTGGAATATGCCTGGACCTTCTGGTCCCTGCGATCAATGAGACCAAGCACCGTGAGCAATTCGGATGACCGCCGTGCGGCCTGAGCGCGGGCAACCCCGTACAGCTCCCCCATCAGCATCAGGTTCTGCCATGCGGTAAGATCGGTATATGCATTGGAGGTTTCCGGGACTACGCCGAATCGCTGCTTTGCCTGCACCGGCTCTGACCGGATATCATAGCCGAGTACTGTGGCGCTCCCGTCATCCGGTGGAATGACACCGGTCAGCATCCGGGTGGTGGTGGTCTTGCCGGCACCGTTCGGGCCGAGAAAGCCGAAAATCTCACCTTGCCGGACATCGAACGAGATATGGTCTACGGCAGTGCTTTTACCAAATACTTTTGTCAGGTCTGAAGCGTGAATTACCGGTGTCACGGGTGGTTCAGCTCCTCAGATGTCTTGCGCAATATCCAGTATTTAAACATCCCGCAGCTGTACCAGAACAAAAAAACCAACAGACATAATACTCTGAAGTCACCTCATGGTGTTTAATGAAAAGGCATTCCTTCCCTTCATTCATTTTCCCGGTGATCCTGACCGGATTCATCATTTTTTTTACATGCGGCTCCGGATGTATCCGATATACATCACCCACGGGAACAGCCACACCGTCAACGAGCCCGTTACAGGGAACCCCGGTTCAAACACCCGGTGTGACGTTGGCAGCGACCCCGCCTCCGCTCCCTCTCTCACCAGAAACATCCCCGGCGACATTATCCCGGAGCACAGGGTCCCTTATAATCTGGTCGTCACCACCGGCATGCTCTGTATATATCGATGGGATGTACGCCGGGGATACTCCCACCGGACGGGATAGTTTAACAACAACAACAGAGAGCGGCCCCCACACCGTTAAAATCACAAAAATCGGCTATGAAGATTATACGCAAAATGTGTTTGTTTCTGTTGGAGGATCAGACATCGTTACTGTGACCCTGTCGGAAAAAACGTTTCCCTATTACACGCTTAATCCCACCCCGGCATTTACTGAATCATTTACCTGAACATAAGGGCTCCGCGTTTTCCTGCAGGATGCTTTCCGGATATATATCCTGCGCAACAGAACCCTTCATTCCATCCCGATCATTGCCCCATACCGGGTATACACTTCTTTGACCAGCTCGCCTGCCTTCGGGTTAGCCCAGTCATGCATCCATTCCGATACCAGCGACTCGAGCGTAATGGGGACCACCCCGGCCTGGAGCATTCGTTCGATGCCGAATTGGTGAGCGTCCGCCGTGGAATCACCTGCAGCATCCATGAGTCCATATACCTCGTATCCTTCCTTTAACGCATGCAGTGCGGTATAGGCAAAGCACATGCTTGTCCACAATCCGGAAACGACCAGCTTCTTCCTTCCCGTCTTCTTAAAAGCATTCCAGGTCTTTTCATCTTCAAATGCGTCAAAGCTGGGTATTTTCCGGGCGAATGCTTCCTGGCCGGGAAACAATTGAGTAATTTCAGGAATAAATTTCCCCAGCTTCTCGGGATTAATCGCTGACAAAACGACCGGAATCCCCAGGATACCTGCAGCCTTTGCTGCGCAGACTGCGGCATTCTTTATAATCGTTTTATCGCCGGAAGCAACGCCCTTGAACATCGCGGACTGGTAATCCACCAGGACCAGTACGCTGTTCTTGTCGGTCAGCAGTTCCAGTTTTCCCTCATGAGTAGTTGTCATGTAATACCACCCTGATACCTGCTGAATAATCCGTCATATGTAGATTATAAACATATGTGAACAGGATCCTGATGCGCCGGTGGCTGAACGGGGGTCCAGACCGGCATGTAACGTGCCGGGGACGATACTTCACCCGACGACAACCTGCAGTTCACGCCGGAGAATGACAGATAACCCCTGTTTTCAGGTATCTCCCGGTACGGTATCTCCCGCACCTCAATCCGGGGCTGCATTGGGCTCTGATTGGGTTTTTTTGGGTACCTGGAATAGTGCAGGTTGCAAATTTTGATATATTCCGGCACATGATCTGAAAATACCGTTAAATTTGCCGTTTTATGGCAAATGGGGTGCATTTTTTCGGGGAAATAAAACGCTAATGTACGCTAATGGGAGGCAGAAAAGGGGGTGCCAAGGGGTTTAGTATGGGTACGGTGAAAGGAAGGCCTGTTTTGAGGGCCTTAGGTTCATTGCCAATGAGGGGGGCTGATCAGCTCGTCGGTGAATGCACTGGTGCCATCGGGGTGTGGCAGTTCGTTGAGTCGCTCGTGAACGGCTCGCCGGGTTTCGGCGAAATACATAAGGAAGTCTTTGCCGTTGGGTCGGAAGTTGAGGGCGTTTCGTGGGAGATGACTCAGTAAAACAGTTCAGGCATATTCCCGGAGCAGTGCTTTTACCCCGGCTGCACGTGGTGCGAGATCGTGCCGGCTCGTCTCCCATATGATCATTTACATTGATGGAAAATACCCATGCACCATTTTGTCCCGCATTCCCGCAAACTCTTTCCAGGGAACATCCGGGTGCCGATCGATAATCTCCGGCGGGATTTTCTTGATCGCTTCCCCGATCACCACAAAATTGAGAATGATCGCCTCGCGTGTTTTCCGATCCCCGAGCAGCTGCTCGTACGTCATGCCTTTCGTATAGGACTGTATTGCAGAGATTGCGTCATCGATATCCGTGAGGTAGAGTTTCACCTCCCGTTTAGACATAGATGACCTCGGAGAGCACATCCTGCCTGATTACCGGTTTTAAAGAATCCGGTGTCACCAGATCCACCGGTTTCCCGAGTTGCTCGGAAAGGAAATTTTCCAGCCGTATGAAGGTGACAAAACCCACCGGCTTTGAGAACTCCACCAGAAGATCAATATCGCTCTGGCCGGTCTGCTCGTCCCGGGCGACTGAGCCAAACACCCCGATAGACTTGACTGAATACTCTTGTGCCACTTCTCTCTTCAGTTTTTTAAGGGATGCAAGGATATCCTGACGGTTGGATTTCATTACTGTACCTATGTTAAAGTGGGTGATGAACTATTAATAAATATTTTAAACCGGGTCTGACTTCCGGTATCGAACAGTACAAGAAAGCGGACAGCAAAAACACCCTGTATGATACGGTGGATTAAAGATACCGCAGGCCCTGGAACGGGACTGCTGCAGAAGAAGCCGAGGCCATGGCGAAGAGATTTGACC
>NZ_JBEKZF010000013.1:0-19866 GCF_049510175.1 Methanoregula sp. | reverse complement strand
ACGGTGGTCATGTCACTGCCCGTCGGGAACCCGGTCCCCGTGAGGGTGAAGTAGATCGTGGTGTTCTGGAAGGCTGAAACCGGTTTGATCGCCGTTATTGCCGGTGTGCTCACATTATTGACGGTGAATGCACCTGCCATGGTATTCGATGTGCCAACATCAGTCGTCTGGACGTTCACGTTCCACTTGCCGAACGGTGCCGTCTTGTTGATAGCCAGTGTGCCGTTGATCGAGGTCGCAGTTATGGAATTGATCGTGACATTCCTCTCAAAGTACGACCCCTGCGTGAAATTCACCGCAGTAACATCAGTAGTTAGCGGGAAAGTTCCCGTGATGGTGAAGTAGATCGTGGTGTTCTGGAAGGCTGATACGGGTTTTACCGCCGTTATTACCGGTTTGGGTGTATTTACGATCGTAAAGGCACTGGTCTTGACAGTCTGACCGGCATCGTTTGTGGTAAGTACAACATCCCAGGGTCCGTTCACTGCCTGGTAATCCGTATCAAAGGTACCTTTGATCTGGGTACTGCTGACAGAGATGATATTCGTCGTGATTGTGGTATTCTTGTACTTGGTCAGGTTCACGTTCACACCGCTGGGTCCGAGTGCCGCAGGGAAGTTAGTACCGGAGAGAGTAAAGGAGATCGTGGTGTTCCGGGGTCCTGAAAGCGGGGCGATGCCACTGATCGTTGGTGATATGGGTTCGGGAACGTACCCGCTCTTGATGTTTACCGTGGTCTGCGAGAGGGCGACGGTCTCGTTCTTATCGTTCAGGCCCATCAGGTAGGCATAGTAAACGCCGTCGTTGAGGGATGCGAAGGCCTCTTGCGGGATCGTGATCTGGCTTGTCGCCGCGTTGCCGGATAAACCATAGCCGGGAGTAATCGCTATCCGTGAGTAAGAAGTCGATTCCGTGGGAATTGCATAACCGACTGCGCTCAGGTTATACGTGAAAGGAGAATCTTCATTTTGGAGGATCCCTTCATAGAGTAACTCGGTCATATGGGCCGAAGGTGTGAGGGTCTGCCAGGTGTCGTCGGTAGTTTCGGCGAGCTTCGACATATCAATATGTACCCTCATGTTATATTGTGCCGTGGAATTCACAAACAGATAGCCGATCTTGGTCGGGGGTGGATTGGAGTTGGCAAACTTCAGGGTCACATCACCCATCTGGCCCTTGACATAGGTCATGGGGAGGCTGTGGGTTCCGTAATCGTCAGTCCAGGAGATCGGGGTCTCCTCGTTTAAGGCTACCAACGGTGTAAGTGCTAAGATCGTGGTTGTACAGGTAGCCTCATCATGGCGGAGTGCCCCGACAAAATATCTACCGGTACCAGCTTTTTCAGCGGGGAAGTCACCTCCCATATTAGAGGAAGTTGTGGCATCTCCGGTGTAGGGGTTAAGGCTGACAAGGTTGTTGTTGAGGGTAAAATCGAGATTATTCTTGTCGGTAAGAGCGGTATCAATATTTCCATATGCGTTATAGGTATTCGGAGGATTTAATATATTAGCATAAAGTATTCCACTGCTGTTATACATATACATTATGTTTGATGCGTTGAATATCGATCCGCCGGTTGCGCCGGATGTTGCCCAGCTCTCATTATAGTTGACTGCAACCGGGTTACCGATATAGCCTCCCAAGCCTCCAGGTTCTGGAACCGTAACCTTGAACGTCGGCACGCTGGGTGTGATATAATACCGGTCTGCGGGAAGGGGCATAAGGGGGCGGTAATCGATAGTGGAGTCGAGGGGACCTACAATGTGGACCGTGTTGCCGTTGAACGTACCGTTATCGGAACTGAAATTCCGCGTCAGGGTGTTGATCCGGGGTTGCTGTATAACCCGGACATCCGTGTTGTCGCCGGAGGTTGTCTGGATCTCGACCGTTGAATTTGCGGGGTTCCAGAGATCCAGGGTCATGATATGCGACAGGTTCGTATGTCTGAACTGATAATCATGGGCGAGGTCTACCGTCATGGTGGTGGTTGCTGCAACCGGAGTTATTAAAGCAACGAATATCACCAGAAGGAGAACCGAGACCAGTAAAAGCCTTTTATTCCACGTTTTTGTCATACCGAACACCTTAAAATGAATAGATATATGCAGGATAGTATATCTTTCTCTGTAATAAACCATGCGATTTTCTGTTGACGTTGCTTCAGGCATGAAAAAATCCTCGGGATAAGAGCCCGAAATCCCAGAAACGTGCTTCCACCGGCATTATAAATAAAGTGCGGAGAAAACCCGAGGCGTCCATTCATTTCCATGACAATCTGAGGAACTATTGTTCAACGGGAGATCGGCCTGTTGTTTTTTGAAAACCCCGCTTATTTTCCCATGGTTTTTTGCCGGTAAAAAAATACGCTACGCACAAATAGTGAGACGGCAAAATGCTAACCATCATGGAGCAGCAACGGCACCCGTATGAGACCGTTATCGAGGCATTTGCCACCCCCTCCTTATCCCCGGACCTTGTTGTCTGCACACTCTGGCTTGCCGGTGCGATCGGTGCGATCTCTATTCCTCTCGTCAACGAGACGTTTCTGCGGGTGCTGCTCGGGGTGCCGGTCATCCTCTTTATCCCGGGATATGCCCTCATTGCTGCATTGTTCCCCGGGGCAAAGGACATTGACGGGATCGAACGTGTTGCACTCTCGTTCGGCCTCTCCATTGCCGTCGTCCCGCTGGTCGGGCTCGCGCTGAACTATACACCCTGGGGCATCCGGCTCGACCCGATCGTCGTGAGCCTTACGCTCCTTACCCTCTGCCTCTGTATCGTCGCCCAGTACCGCAGGGCACGGCTGCCGCCCGGTGAACGGTTTGTTGTCCCGTTTACAGCGCTCCGGAAGAGCGTGGTGGCTGAATTTTTCCCGAAGGAGGCGTCACGGATCGACCGGGCACTCTCCGTTATCCTCCTCATCGCCATCGTGGCAGCAGCAGCCACAACGGCATTTGTCATCGTTGTGCCGAAAGAAGGCGAGAAGTTCACTGAATTTTTCATTCTCGGGGAAAAGAATATGGCAGCGGACTATCCCACCCGGCTGGCGGTGGGAGAACCCGGAAAGCTGTCGGTTGGCATCGGCAACCACGAGTACCGGAACATCACGTACACGGTCGAGACCTACCTGGTGACCATGAAATTCGATGAGAAGACCAACACGTCATCGCTGCAGGCCATGGACCTGCTCAACCGGTTCACCGTCCCGGTTGCCGATAACCAGACCGTCATAACACCGTACACATTTTCTGCAAAAAAGACCGGGTACAACCGCATCGAGTTCCTGCTCTTCAACCAGACCGTGCCGGACAGCAGTGTAAAGGGTATGGCCCGGATCAACCGGAGCTACCGCGACCTGCACCTCTGGCTGACCATCTATTCAGGATGACGGCACAAGAGAAAAAACCATGGTCACTGACCGCAGTTCTTCATCCGGGCTGCAGCGTTCGACCTGGATCACACTCCCGGTTCCCTCCACGAGAAGACACGCAACGAGACTGCAGATCGGGCAGGGGTTGACAAGACAGCACCGCGGGGATTCTTTCTGGACGGCCATGCACCCGCCGATCAGCCGGTAACCCTCCAGCGAGACCGTGATCGTGGCAGTACCCCGGTCGGTGGTGACCCGGTCGGCGACTTCAAGCAGGTCTACGCCGACTTCGCGGATCAGGTCCGGAAGCGCTGGTACGTCAGGAGGAACAACAAGCTGGTGTCGTTGTACGATCTCAGCGAGCAGGGGACCGGCAGCAGGTACCACAAGCAGCCCGCTCGAACCCGGCGTGGTCACAAAGGAATCTCCCGTAGGTGGCACCCCATTGTAGGCTGAGGTCGGAATAAACTGCATAACGCGATGCTGGCGGTCACCGGAGCCGGGGAGAAAGACCGCACTGCCGGTGATGCCGAGATCCGCACATACGCGGCAGAGATTAATACAGCCCTGGACAGGCAGCAGACTGACATACCCGGTGTCGAGGGGTTCTGCTCCAGACAGGGTTGCAAGAAATATCCCGGTAATGAGGCAGACCAGTCCCGCTATCACGAGTGCTGCGCTGGTCAGGTCCCGCCGGTCGGTCAGGATTGCGATCAGCACAAGCACGATTGCAGCGCAGATCAGGACGAGCGATGCCCGGTAATACGGGTTCAGAGGAGGGATGCGCAGGGCAGGGAGTTTCATACACGGGCTCCGGAACACTGTTTCCTGAACTGGTAGTCACGGATTGCCAGGACTGCAGCGATACCCGCGGTCAGAGCAGAGAGTACGAAAAGAGGCAGGAGCACGTGGTTTGAAAGATAGATCATGAGTGCTACGGCCAGTGTGCAGGACCCCAAGGCAAGTAATGCCGGAAGGTCGTTCCGGGACACTGTCATTCCCATGGCTATGGCACTACTGCCTCCGACCATCCACGCGACGATGAGCTCTTCCCATATACTGGCCGCACCACACGTAACCACCAGCAGTGCACCAAAACAGACGAGGTAAAAAGCCCGGTCATGCCACGTCCTGGTCAGCCAGTATACGGAGACATACAGGGCCAGAAGAAAGAGTGTCAGGTACCACGAGGCTGTTGGATGGATCGCCGTAACAAGGATAACCACGGCTGCCATGAAGAGGATAATCTGGCGATCAGGGGACAGGGAGTTCATGCAAATGCCTCCAGGGTGTCCGCACGCAGGGCTCCTTTTGCGGACCCGCACCATGCCGGATCCCTTTGCGCCGGCAACCGGATATGCATCCGGATCTTCATGGTCTGCGCCTGGCGCACGATCTGCCGGATATGGCTGATATCGCCGCTCCCCAGCGTGAACAGGTAGATCTCTTCAATCGTAAGCGGGCTGATCGTCCGGATCACCTGGCCGGTGAAAGCGAGGACCCGCTGTTCCTGCAATCCCGTCTGGTAGCTGCGGCGCAGGTGCGTGAGGAACCGTGCCTCATCCGGGTCCCGTTCCTCTGAAAGCAATCCGTCAATCTGCCGGATCTCTGCCCGCAGGTCGGACCGGTCCGGCATGCGGTACAGATGAGTTGCCCGTTCCACCGGGTGCATCCATTTACGGAGGGTGGTCATACACCGTTCAAGATCTTTTTCCTCGCCGATAAAATGGAGGATGTTAGGTCCTGAAATGAGGAGCACGGAGACGTACTGGTAGGTCTTGACAGAATATTCCGCGAGACCTGCCACCGCTGCCACCATGCGATCGAAATCCCTGCCGGGAACACCCTCGCCACGCCAGGGGAGGTCAACGATAAGCAGGGGGGGAAGGTTCATCACGCCCATGTACTCCCGGACAAAGATCTTGTTATGCTTGGCTGACTGTTTCCAGTCGATTCGCCGCATGTCGTCACCGGCATAATACTCCCGTAATGACCGGATGCCGAACCCTGAGAGCACGCTCATCTTCTCAATTTCCCGGGTCTCTGCGGTGACCCGATGGGCAGCAGGTTCAAAGAGCCCGGTGGGCTGGACGAAGATGCCGGGTCCGCTGAACCGTTCCGCCGAGAGGATGATATCATCTTCAAAGAACGGGTCAGAGGCAAAGAGAGAGATCCCGGAGAACACAAATTCGCCATGCACCGCGGGGGTGATGCGGTACAGCATCTTCTGCGTCACCGGGGATGGGGAAGGTTCAGCCGTGAGCGACGTCACACCGTCCTGTACCAGGAGCACAGGAGAGAGGTTCTCCTGTATCCTGACCTTCATCCCGGGGGGAACCGAGACCGTGACAGTGGTCGCAACCTGCAGGGTAGTGCCTTTCCGCACCTGGGACCGTTCCGATGACCGCTTGACTTCAACCGATGCAACGACAGCCCGGAACTTCCGGTCAAAGTGGATGTACAGGCCAACGAGTCCGCATACGAGCACTGCTGCAGCAAGAAGGACCGCCAGATCATCCAGAATAAACGCACACGCGGACAGCAGCAGCGTGATCAAGACAAGGCCCTGTGTGCACCGTCTCGGCCTCACGACTCACGGCACCTCAGTCTTTGCCAGGATATCGTCAAGTAACGTTTCGGGATTCAGTCCTTCGACCTCCGCCTCCCGCGTAAGGATCACCCGGTGGCCGAGTACTGCCTTTGCAATCTTCTTGATATCGTCGGGGATGACATAGGTGCGGTTCTGGAGAGCAGCGACGCCCTTCCCTCCCCGGACAAGGGCGATCGAGGCACGCGTGGAGGCACCCAGCTGTATGTCGGGGTGAGTCCGTGTAGCGAGGACAATGTTCCGGATGTACTGGAGGACAGGTTCCTCTACCCTGACCCGGCTGACAGCTGCCACGTGATGCAGGATCGCATCCGGGGAGAGCAGCGGGATTAATGACGCAGCATACTGCTCCCAGTCGAGATGGCCGGAACTCACCCTCCGGATGATATCGAGTTCGTCATCAGCGGACATGTAGCTGGAGCTGATATTGAACATGAACCGGTCCCGCTGCGCCTCGATGAGGGGAAAGGTGCCTTCGAATTCGAACGGGTTCTGTGTCGCGATGACAAAGAACGGGGAGGGCAGGGGTATGGTGTTCCCGTCGATGGTTGCCTGCCGTTCGCTCATTGCCTCGATAAACGCGCTCTGGGACTTGGGGTTGACGCGGTTGATCTCATCTGCAAGGAGGATGTTCGTGAAGACCGGTCCTTTGCTGAGGACGAACTCCCTTTTTTCCTGGTTGTAGATACGCACCCCGATCATATCGGCCGGCTGGAGATCGATGGCGCCCTGGATACGGTTGAAGCTGCAGCCGGTGATGGCGGCAATGGACTTTGCAATCGTGGTCTTTGCCGTGCCGGGTACACCTTCGATCAGGATGTGGCCCTCGGCCAGCATGGCAACCATGATCAGGTCGATCAGGTGCCCGTTGCCCACCACGAACTCTGCCAGTTTTCTGTTGATCGCTTGGTATGTCTGTGAGATCTCGGCAATCTCACGTGCTGTTGCATCGGGTTCCATCAGGCACCTACACAATCCTCTTTCTCCACGCCCACACAGCAGTCAGTACGAGCAGCGCAAGGATGAGGAGCTCAATACTAATTGTTGTTCGTATCAGATGAAGTATTTCGCTGATTCCCTCCGCATCGCGTGTGCGGGAGTTCATCTGGTCGATCAGCACAGTCCTGTTACCCGTAACGAGATCCTGGATAAAAAGCCGGTTGTCCCCGGTCTGATCGGGCTCCTGCATTGCATTGATGAAGATGCTGGGATCGGACAACACGATGAGCTTCCCCCTGCCGATCTGCTCTTCCGCCATGACCGGAAACTGGCCCATGACCTCATCGGCATTGATCCGTTTATCCCCGTTTTCATCAATCCAGCTCAACAGGGATGTCATGAAGATCGTTTCTCCCCCGTCAAGGGCGGCAGGGCGGTTCAGCACGAGCGTCATCGCGCGGGTAGTAATACTGCCGTTGGCCCTCCGGTATACGGCGACGGAATAGGGATCGGCATACTCCTGGTCGATACTCGAGAGGTTTCCTTCCAGGATGATGATCCGGCTGTCCAGGCCTCTCAGGATGCTGTTGCCGGTCCCGAAATCGTCGGCAAGGAAGAGGGTGTTTCCCCGTTCAGCGAAGGCCCGGTACGCAGAGATCTCGGCAGCTTTTGGCTGGCGGAAGGGTGCGATGACGAGCAGGATCGTGTTGTTCCGGTACGATGCGAGCTGGGCAGGGTCGGTGATCATGACGACCTGGTGGCGATCGAGACCGGCAAAGAAATCCGATGTCCCGTTCCAGTCGTTGTTATACCGCGAAAATTCGAGGTCGTTTGCGGAGAGGTGCACAGTCAGGATGAGCACCGCTCCCAGCAGGATTGCCCCCGCTACCCAGAATGCCGCCCTAATGGTGCTCACCTTCCAGCTGTGAATCGGTGGTCTGCATCGTTGTTTCAAATTCTGTCCGGACGGGGGCGGAAAGTGATCCCCCGTACCGGATCTGTTCATATACGGAGACCAGCCGGGAGAAGGCACCGCAGTAGGGCCGCTCCCTGCATGACCGGGACATCTCGCGCGGCGTCAGTACCCGGTAACGGGAAATCCGGAGGTCATGGGCAATACGGCCCGCAATGTCGCAGTATACGGCATGGGAGGCTTCGCTCAGCCCGGCTGACCGGAGGAGCCCGGCATAGCGCTGGAAAAGAGAGACTTCTCCGGCAGGGATATCATCGGGGGAGTGTGTATCCGGGGGTATATCCGCACCGGTTCCCTCATCGCTTATCGCAGGGACTTCAGTACCGGCATCCCCGGACAACTCTGTACGGGCAGCCCTCTTTCCGCTGAATAAGGTTCGTCCCGGCGTCCGCCACAGGTAGTAGACTGCACCTCCGACGAACAGGGAGAAGATACATAACACTCCGAGATAGACAAAAAAACTATAATCCACATGAGGGATGAAGGGGATGAAAGGGATGAGGGGAATTGATATATCGATTGCCTGTATATCGCTCTCCGAGGGATTCAGGGGATACCCCGCACCCGTGAACCGTGCCTGTACCGTATGGTTTCCGTTCGGGAGATTCAGTGCTGCATTAAATTCCCCCTTTGCATCGGTCGTGGCCCGGCTCGCATGAGTCCCGTCCCAGACCAGCTCGACGGGAGCGTTCCGGACCGGCTGGTTCGCCGTCACGGTACCGGTACAGAGTATTTCCCCTGCTTTCCGGGACGGGCTGACCGTCAGGGTAGTTACGGTACCGACCGGAACTATCGTCAGGGTGCGCTGATCTGTCTGCGTGAGACCGGACTCTGCATGAACGACGTGAGTACCGGAAGTGATCTTATCGACAGGGATATCAACCGTATAGCTCCCGACATCATCTGTCGTTACCGTACCGACCGGGGTAGTATCAAGGAAGAGCGTGACCTGTTTGCCGGGGATGCTTGACACGCGGTACCCGTAGAGGGAAAAATAGTACCCGAAACACCTGATAGTATCGCCGTAGCTGCCGGTATCCGGATAGAGGAGCAGGGACATCTGTGAAGTGCGGCGGATGGGGATATCGATCTGCTGGACCTGCTGTTGCGGGTCGACCGTGTTGACATACAGTTCAAAGTCCTGCACGCTCTGCTCCTGGGAGGTCGTGTCAAGGCCCACTTTTTTGCTGACCGTGACAATCTTCGACGATTCAACGCGGTACTGTTCGTAGAGCAAACGTATTTTTTTACGGAGTGTTTCCCCCTGGAGCTGAATGGACGTCAGCATGGTCGGGTTGTTCTGGTCGCGGTACTGGATCTCGAGGCTTCTGAGCTGGTCCAGCGAGATGGAAGAATTCAGAAGTTCCTGCAAGAGTTTTTCCTGGTTCGCACTGCTCTGAGAGAACTCTTCAATCTCGCTCTCATTCATATCAAGTTTGATGATCAGGTTGTTGAGTCTCCGGTCCTTTGCGAAGAGCTCAAGGTCACGCCGGGCCTGATCGATATCCTGGATCCGCACGTTTAAGATAATCGGCCCGGAATAATCGAGCAGGTCCTGCATCAGGGGGAGCAGATCGGTCGTGCTGTTGATCTCCTGGGCCTTCAGGGCATTCGTGTTTTCATGAAACTGCGAGGGGAAAACGTCCGTTTCCAGGGAGTAGAGGAGCGGGCCGGAAAACGAGATCGCCAGCGCTATGATAACGCAGAGTCCGAGAAGTGCAAGAATCAGGTACCGGACATCGTTTCTCATTTTGAGAGGATCTCCAGTATTTTCTGGGTCACGATCCCGCCGAACAGCACGATACCTGCGGCGATCAGGTATTTGATATACCGGAGGTAGGGGGGAAGGGAGAAACGGGTGTCCATCAGTTCAACAACAATAAGAATCCCGATCAGCCAGAGGACAAAAAAAATTTCAATATCGATACGCCAGGCAAGGAGCATGAAGATACTGATAATGACCAGCCAGACTGATAAGACGATGGCAGCGAGATTCTTCTTTTTCATGCAATACGGATAATTATACGTGGTTCCGGATATAGGTAATTTTCTTTGCGGCGACCTGTGCTCCGGATGAGAGACCGATAAATGAGTCTTTCCGGATACGGGGATTGCCAGAAACTTTCGACCCGTATAATAAAAAACCCATCAAAATCTGTGATTGCCCCTTCGCCTCAGGGCCTCTCCGAGGAATGAGTGGTTCGCAGAACCACGAATTCGAGAAGAACCGCCAGATTCTTCGAAGACCGACGAAGGAAGTTGAGAAGTCTGCATGAACTTCGAGCACAGCGGGGCAGGTGGGGGTTTCAGCATTTTTTAGCCTCTGATCCGCCGCGGGGAGGCAGTCGTCGCATCAGCGAGGACTGACTGGAGAAGGTATCAACCTTCGACTGCACCCCGGTGGGGACAGCCGCAGGCTGTGGAGAAGATATCAATCTTCGACTGCGGCGGTGTCCAACGTAACCGGGGTAAGATGGTCTCAACCCGCATCATTGTATCCAAAGAATAATGTGATTATTTCCCGCCCCGGCTAAAAAAATCACAGCGCCGGCTTCTTCTTCAGTGCGGTGACCAGCAGCTTCACACCGGCTTCGATATCCTGCAGGTCCAGCACTTCCACGGGCGAGTGGATGTACCGTGACGGGATGCTGAGTGTTGTACTCGGGATACCCCCCTTCGTGAGATGGATGGCGGTCGCATCGGTTGTGCCCCCGCTGCCGACCTCGAACTGGACCGGGATGTTGTCTGCATCTGCCGCCTCCTTGAGCCAGCTGACCACTTTCCTGCTCGCGATAAGCCCGCGCCCGCTGCTGTCGACGATGGTGATGACCGGCCCTTTCCCCATCTCGACCGGTGCATCCTTCATCTCGATGCCCGGGTGATCACCGGGGATCGTGACATCGGTCGCGATCGCACAGTCCGGGTCCAGCGCATAGGCGCTCGTCCGCGCTCCCTTGAGGCCGACTTCTTCCTGCACGGTAAAAACACCGAAGATCGTGAGCGGGGAGTCCATCTCCTTCAGGGTCTTGATGAGCATGGCAACGCCGGCACGGTTGTCGAACGCCTTGCCGGTCACACGGCCGTTTGCGAGTTCCGCAAACTCCCGGTCAACGGTTACGGGGGTTCCCACGTCCACGCCCATAACTTCTACTTCCTGCCGGTTCGTTGCCCCGACATCGATAAACATGTCATCGATCTTGACGCCTTTCTTGCGCTCGTCGTCGTCCATCATGTGCGGGGGTTTGCCACCGATGACCCCGTACACCGGGCCCTTGGTCGAGTGGAGGATAACCCGCTGGTTGTAGAGCGTGGGGCCGTACCAGCCCCCGAGGGCGACGAACCGGAGGAATCCTTTCTCATCGACGAATTTGACCATCAGGCCGATCTCGTCCATGTGGGCGGCAAGCATCACCTTGAACTTGTTCCCGCGCTTGACCGCGATCAGGTTGCCGAGAGGGTCCTCGCGGATCTCGTCCACGTGACCCTTGAGTTCCTTTTTTATCACCGCAAATACGCTGCCTTCACTGCCCGAGACACCATGGGCATTGGATAATTTCCGTAAGAGTTCTTTGACCATAGTTATCACATTGATGCTTTAATTCGTTCGAGTGCTCGCATAATATTCTGTCGTGATGTGGCATAACTGAACCGGGTGTATTCCGGTGCATTGGCCCCGAATGCGGTACCGGGGACCGCGATCACTCCTTTCGCGATGATCTTCTCCGTCAGTGCCGGCTTCATCGGGACAAAGACATAGAACGCACCTTCCGGTTTTAAGAAGGGCAGGCCCATATCGTTAAGCCCTTTCCAGATGAGGTCGCGGCGTGCCTCGTACTCGTCCCGCATGATCTTCACCGCACTCTGGTCGCCCTCATACGCGGCAACTGCTGCATACTGGGAGATCGAGGTCGCGCATGCCTGGCAGTACTGGTGGACTTTCAGGCACTGCCCGACAATTTCCGGTGATGCGGCGAGATATCCCAGCCGCCAGCCGGTCATCGCATAGGTCTTGCTCGTGGCGTTGATGGTGATCACATTGTCACCGAACTGTGCGGCGCTGTAGTGCTTCTTGCCGTAGATGAAGTGTTCGTACACCTCATCGGAGACGACCGTGACACCCTTGTCCGCGGCATACTCGACAATTGCCCTGATCGATTCCTGGCTCTCGACCGCACCAGTCGGGTTGCCGGGCGAGTTCAGGACAAAGATCTTGGCTCCGTCCATGAGTTTTTTTGCCTTCTCGACATCGACATGGAGCGTTGTTGTCAGCGGGACGCTGACCGGCGTACCGCCGGCAAGGATGGCGAGCGAGGCATAGGAGACGAAACCCGGGTCGGGGCAGAGGACGCGGTCGCCTTTATTCAGGAGCGCCTGCATCACGATATGGAGCGCTTCGCTTGCACCGGCTGTCACAATGAGCTGGTCCGGATGGTATTTGATCCCGTTCTCGTTTTTGAATTTCTTACTGATGGCGGCACGCAGTTCCGGTATCCCGTTGTTCGTGGTGTACCCGGTCTTTCCTTCCCGGATTGCCTGAATCGCCGCATCCTTGATGTGCTGCGGGGTATCGAAGTCCGGCTGGCCGAGGCCAAGGTTGATGGAATCCGGTCCTGCAGCTTCGAAAATTTTCCGGATACCGGAGATCTCGATCCCCGCCACCCGTTCAGAGAATTTCATGCCCATAGGTCACTTCCTTATCTCACTCGATATTCGTATGCCGGTTCTTGAGCGCGTTCTCATCCGTCTTGGTGATCTCCATGAGACGGGAGATGACCGCATCGGCAAAGATCATCGACACCGTCTCGAAGAGCGTGCCGAGCGGGGCGAACGACTTGTGGTCCCCCATCATCTGCCGGATCTCGAACTCCATGGCATCGTCTTCGACTTCGTCGCGGTGGTGTTCGATGATGACATTGCAGTCCGCTATTCTGCCGATCCGTGAGTCCGCGTTGGAGGTGATCAGGCAGATGTGGGCCCCGAGCGCCTTTGCCGTCTCGGCTATATCCGCAACGGTCTTTGTCCTGCCGGAACCGGAAAAGATCACGATGACATCGCCTTTGTTCAGGGCCGGCGTGATGGTCTCGCCAACGACATAGGCCTGGAAGCCAAGGTGCATCAGCCGCATGGCAAATGCCTTGGCGACAAGCCCTGAGCGCCCGGCGCCGATAACATACACCCGTTTGGCTTTTAAGAGTTCAGTAATGAATTTCTCGACATCGTCGTCTGATATTTTGTTGGCGATCGCCCGGATCTTCGATGCCATCAGCAGCATCATTTCCTGTACCCTGTGGCTGTCCATACTTCCCGCACAAAAGATACATCCACATAGTAGATGAGAATTTCTAAGAAGCTGTGCTGTTTTCCGGATATTGACGCTGGAGAGGGATAGATCTTTATGCAATGTTTATAAAAATTAGACTGTGACCTCCCCGCTGGTTAAATGCTCTCCGTTTATCAAATGGGCTGGCGGAAAACGACAACTGCTCGTGGAGCTGGACCGGCGCCTCCCTCCCAGCTGGAACATGTACTACGAGCCGTTTGTCGGAGGCGGCGCACTCCTCGTCAATCTTGATAATCACCACCGGATCTCCCGTGCAGTGATCTCCGACCTGAACAGCGAGCTGGTCAACCTGTACCGGGTGGTACAGAAAAATCCCGGGGCATTGATCGCTGCATTATCCGATGAAACATTCCGGAACGATGAAGCGTCCTATAAAATAAAAAAAGAGCACTTCAACGCCCTGATCGGTGACCCGGAACATGAGATAGAACGGGCTGCACTGCTCATTTACTTAAACAAGCACGGGTTCAACGGCCTCTGGCGGGTGAACAGCAGGGGAAAATTCAATGTACCGTTTGGCAGCCACAAGAAACTGTCTCTCCCGACAGGGGCCAGTATTCTTAAGTTCACCGCCCTGCTGAGGAAAGTTACGATACTGAATGCTGATTTTGAGGCGGCGGTAAAACCTGCACGAAGAGGCGACTTCATCTATTTCGATCCCCCGTACCAGCCCCTGTCAAAAACCGCCAGCTTCACGGATTACAATTCCCGGGGGTTCCGGTTTGAAGACCAGAAGCGGCTTGCACGGGTATTCAAAAAACTTTCAAAAAAAGGGATCCATCTCATGCTGAGTAATTCCAAAGTGCCGGCAATCGAGAAGCTGTATGAGGAAT
Source organism: Methanoregula sp. (assembly GCF_049510175.1). Classification (GTDB taxonomy): domain Archaea; phylum Halobacteriota; class Methanomicrobia; order Methanomicrobiales; family Methanospirillaceae; genus Methanoregula. The sequence continues at coordinate 5,802 of NZ_JBEKZF010000013.1, read as the reverse complement.
TTTTTATTGAAACTGTTGAAGCAAAACGGTTCATCAACTGCAATGGCGAACGCAGGAGCGGCATACAGGAAATTATTGTGACCAATTACCGGTACGAATGAAGCGGATCGGTTTTCAACAATGATAACAATGGTGTTAAAAAATGCTCAGGTAAAGTCCCTGATTAAAATTTTCCCTACTTTTTAACAAGCATCGAGATTTTAGTTATGATTCTCCCCCCTCCCTGCTACGCAGGGAGTCGCTCGGGCGCTTATCGGGCCCTCGCTGGGCAAGGTTCTGGATCAATCTTGCGTACAGGTAAGTGCGTAGCGCAAAACCCGCAAGGCGTTTTGCGCGTCGGGCATCGTGACATATCGGATAATACCAGCAGCACCAATCGTTAACTGCATTAGTGGGAGCCTAAAAATATGACCGGCTTTTTTTCTTAAAAAATCAGAACTATTGGTCCCACGTAAATTGTTCCAGCACCATCTCAAAAAGAGTTTCAGAGTTTTGAGACAAGGTCCCGGAGAACCGCGGCCGGCTCTTTTGATTTCACCACGCTTGACGCAAGGAGAACGCCATCGGTACCGAGATCGAGGGCAATTCGTACACATTCGCCGGACTGGATACCCGCTCCGGTGAGCACTTTGACCTTCGGGTTGACTGCATGGACTGCGGCCACGGACTTCCGTATGATATCCGGGTTCGCTTTTGAGACGGAGACCCCGCTGCCGATAAGTTCCGGAGGCTCAATGGCCACGTAGTCCGGGGCAAGGGCCGCTGCCCCCGCACTGGTGACCTCGTTGTTCGAGCAGATCACGGAGATGAGCTGGTGAGCCTGCAGGCCCCGTACCGAGGCTTCGATCTCTGCAAGGGTCAGGCGCCGCTCGGAATGGTTTACGAGCGATCCCGCAACGCCGGCGCTCTTTATCGCATCGACAGTGACATGCCCGGTATTTGCCCCGGGTTCACAGCCGTCGACATGCTGGGCATACACCGGGATGGAAAAGTGGTGGCTGATGGGATGGAGATCGATATAGCCCGGGGCGATTCCTATCGTGACGCCGCTCTCATGTGCAACGAGCTGGGCGGCCTGGGCGATCATATGGGCCCGGTTGCCGGTACCTTCCCGGTATGTCTTCAGGTTTACCAGAATCAGTGGTGATGTCATGCCAATATCTCCTTATGTGCACTATTGAATACTCAATTTTGGTTCCGGTATGATGAATATTTGGTAACGTTGGCGCATGCAGCCCCGGGTTTTTTAGTTCAAAATTATAGTGAATGCCTTGGTTACACCTGCAGAAACAAACGAATGTACCAGTGAAGAAACAATCCGGTAAAACGGATAAGAAGAAGAAGAGATAACTCGTTTTTACCGCACGGATCTTCTCAATAACGTATGCTGAAAAATTCTCCTGGTCAGCCTGGTATTTTCAGCAGGCCCGGAAGGAGAAAAGTTTCCGGGATGCCCGTCGTAAACAATGAGGCGTTATTCCCGGAGGCCCCGTATGAAATGGCCGGTCGTGATGCCCCCGATAGCGATCTCTTTGACCTGCTCTTTTAATCGGTTAAGAACTGCCTCGCGGGATTGACCTGTCCCGTTACCGGTTATTTCAACTGCCTCCCGGTACAATGTGACCATCCTTGCCGTATACGAGGGGGGCCGGTGCCGGGCATCAATAGCAACCTCAGCGATGCCTGCATCCCAGATGGCAGGGAGCAGATCGATGAGACAGAGCTCGGATGCGTTGCTGATATGCGTGCGGCAGTCGCCATCAGTGATCAGGGGGAATACCCGTCCGGTCTCATCCTGTAACCCGAGGAAACCTGACGGGAATTTCCCTTCGTTGCCGGTCCCGTTCCTCCGGCAGGGCACTGCAAGGCGGGAGATGCAGTCTTCCGTGATCATCGCCTCGCTGCTTCCCTGGACGATGAGGGAAAAAACCGGGGCGTTTCCATGGGCCATGGCAAGCCCGGTCAGTATGCGGATCTCCTCACAGGAGAGTTCCGGGGAGAGGGTGAGCAGTGTGTACGATATCCCGGCACGCGTCACAGCGGCGTGGTTGAAGATATTGAGGCCGATCGATCCATGGAGGGTAAGGGAAGGGACTGCGCTGAGGAGGGCATGGGCAATGCCCGGGTTCTCCACCATGCATTCTTTTAGCCCGTTGCCGTGCAGGAACACAACTTCAGGGATGAGTGCATCGAGTGAGGAATCGTGGGCAATGCGGGGGAACTTCCAGACCAGGGTGACCCCGGCATCCCGGCAGGCATCCATTGCGGCAAGGATCCGGGAACGCAATGATGTGCCCGGTTCACGTTCAGTGCACTGGTGCCTGCCGGAGGGCAGGAAGGGTTCATAACAGATCGTGTCAGCGCCGGACACGGCTGCTATCTGCACACCTTCCAGCGAATCAGTGTAGACGGAAAGGCGGAACCGGGAGGAGGTTACATCAGGACGTGCCGGGATAACGAGAGGTGAGGGGAGTGGCATCGTGCGCAACCGCTGCCGGACCTGGTATACATCCTCTGGAAGGGGGCGGGAGGCGACCTCCAGCTGCTCTTTGGCCAGCTGGAAAAATTCCCGCCGAACGTCGTTCAGGACCGCAACCGGTGCGAACATTGTGCCGTCGTAGTGGAGCTGTATATGACGGACGGTAAACGGGGTTCCACCGGTTCTTTTCAGCTGCTGTTCCAGCTGTTCGCAACTGATGGGATGCGTGCGGGCAGGTTCCATATGCTGCCGTGAACGGAAAGAGACCGGAAGGGAAGCACCGTTCTGCCGCAGAATCGTCCCCACGATCTGGAATGAACCATCGGGCAGTACGGTGACGTCAAGACAGACGGGGATAGGCCGGAGGTGGCCCGGGTCAGGTTTTGCGATAATCCGTCGTACCTTTGCGTCGAGGTCCCGCGAGGATGTAATATATACCGAAGCTCCCGCAGCAACGGTGCCGGGCACGGCAAGGGTGAACCCGTTACCGGTTTTCCGTGGTGGGGAGTTGAGCGCAAAACCCCGGTCAGGATCGATCTTTCCCGGGCCCGTGATCAGCATCCCGTCACCGGTGACCGGCTGAACGGGGATAACCGACCGGATTTTTGCAACTGAGATATTCCGGTCATACTGTTCGACCACGCCGACCAGCAGGCCCCGGTTGTCCGGTGCATCCCTGCCCATCAGTTTTTCATACCGGTCCCCGAGCAGGTATCCCCCGGTAAATCCCCGGTTGAACGCGAGCAGCAGGTCACGGGTTGCCTCCGGGGACTCCTGCCACGTTCCCGCGGCAATCGCATCGAGCGCCTGCCGGTAGGTGGAGACGACGATGGCGACATATTCCGGGGATTTCATCCGCCCCTCGATCTTCAGCGAGGCCACCGGAGAACGGACGAGTTCCGGCAAATGGCTGTACGTGCAGAGATCCTTTGGTGAGAGCAGGTACCGGTTCTTTTGCGGGACGGGAGAGAGCCGGCCCGGCCTGCCGTACTCGTCGGTTTCCCCGCGGACGAGGCTATAGGGCTTCCGGCAGGGCTGGGCGCACATGCCCCGGTTGCCGCTCCTGCCGCCGATCGCGGACGAGAGGAGGCACTGTCCTGAGTAACTGTAACAGAGAGCCCCGTGGGCAAAGACCTCAAGGCCGACGCCGGTATCCTTCGTCTCTTCTGCAATGCGGCAGACCTCTTCGAGCGAGAGCTCGCGTGCGAGCACGACCCGGGAGAATCCCTGTTCGTGTGCCCAGCGCACCCCCCCGCTCGTCTGAATGGTGAGTTGCGTCGAGGCATGGAGGGTGAGCCCGGGCAGGTATTCCCGTGCGAGCGCGGCGATACCGGTATCCTGCACAAGGACCGCGTCCACACCGATAGCATAAAGCCAGACGAGGTACTCCATCACGCCGGCCAGTTCCCGGTCGTGGACGAGGGTGTTCACCGTGACATAGACGCGGATGCCATGGGAATGCGCAGAGGTCACGGCCTCTTCAATCTCTTTATCGGAAAAGTTGGCGGCATACTTCCGCGCCCCGAACCGTTTCCCGCTCAGGTAGATCGCATCCGCTCCGGCGGCCATGGCCGCATGGAAGGCCTCGGGGGATCCTGCCGGTGCAAGGAGTTCCGGCAGGAGTTGGCGGGTGGAGTTCCGGGGTAGTACTGTCATACGTGCACCAGGCCCGGGAAATATATTCCCAGGAGGCCGATCGTGGCAAGGATCGTGAGGATGAGGGAAGGGACATAACCGGCCATCGTGAATAAGAGGGACCGGTACTTGGGCCAGCCCAGCACCCATGAGACCGGGGCATTCGCATAGACGCCGATAATGATCTCGCAGGGGATCAGGCCGAGAATACCATATCGTTCCACGGCGGCTGACTGGTGGCCAGCCTGCCGTGTCTTTTCGAGGAACCGCGTGACGGGCGCATACGTGTGGCCGATGGTATCGAAGATGTCAAAGAGGCCAAGGAAGAGACCTGTCTCCGTGCACATGAGGACGTAGAAGACGAAGAGCGGGGGGAGACCGAACGCGAGGCCGACCGGCGCCGCCCCGTATTCGATCAGCAGACCACTGCCGATAAGGGCCAGCGTGGGTGCAAGGGGAAAGCCCAGGAACAGGACCGGGAGGAGCGGGAGGATCAGTGCGATGAGCACGCCCTTCCCCAGTGCTGCCCCGATGTGCCGCGGGAATGTGTGTCTGTCCCAGGATTCCATTGCCGTGATATAGTGTTTGCTTAAAGAGGAATAAACAGGTATCTTCCCTCACCCGCTTACGGTCCCGATAGATTGTTCTTTTCTCATCAGGGTTCTGGCACATCTTTTTGTTACGTGCCGCCCAACATCAGGGTACATGAAGATCGTTGCTGCCCTCACCGATCCTACGCATGCAGCCCTGGCTGAACAGCAGGGAGCTGACCTGATCGAACTCCGCGTTGATCTGTACGAAGGGGACCTGGTGCAGCTGGCGAAGAGCGCCCGGGCTGCCTGCTCGCTTCCGATCATTATCACCCTCCGTTCAGCACCGGAAGGCGGGCATTTTTTCGGGACAGCAGACGAGTGGATAACGAGAGTGGAGCCGCTTATCCCGTTTGCCGATTACATCGATATCGAGCAGAACTTTGACCAGCATGCCTATCTCATCAGGAATGCCAAAAAGAAGATCATCGCCTCCCATCACACCGGCCAGATGATCCCGCTCTATATCCTTTTTGTGATGGAACGCGAACTCCGGGAGTACGGGGATATCCCCAAGATTGTGGTGACTCCGCAGAACGAGGAGGACATCATCGAGCTCCTCGCCTTCACCCATGCGGTGAACAAGCCGGTCATCACGGGTGTCATGGGGAGGGCGTTCCGGTACGCCCGGGCCATGCTGCCCCTGTTCGGCTCCGAATTCGTCTACTGCCATACCGGGGAGCCGACGGCCGAGGGACAGTACTCTGTCGAAGAGTTCGTGCAGCTGAAGAAGCTGCTGCTCGGGTAATCCCGGGGCAGGTCACGAACACTTTTTCCGAACACAGTTTTTTCGGGATCTGACGAAGGAAGAAGAGAAAATATCGCCAGATATTTTCGGGATCTGACGAAGGAAGAAGAGAAAATATCGCCAGATATTTTCGGGATCTGACGAAGGAAGAAGAGAAAATATCGCCAGATATTTTCGGAATCTGACGAAGGAAGAAGAGAAAATATCGCCAGATATTTTCGGAATCTGACGAAGGAAGAAGAGAAAATATCGCCAGATATTTTCGGGATCTGACGAAGGAAGAAGAGAAAATATCGCCAGATATTTTCGGAATCTGACGAAGGAAGAAGAGAAAATATCGCCAGATATTT
>NZ_JBEKZF010000012.1:0-22840 GCF_049510175.1 Methanoregula sp. | reverse complement strand
GACGTTGACGATCCAGCTGTTTGATCCGACCGGTGCATCGTCCGGGAAGAAGACCCGGGCCATGATGGCGGTTGACGTCACGCTCATCACGTTAGCATAGATGCGGGTGCTGTTGGTATCGAAGTAGCTCTGGTTAAAGAACGAGACGTTCGAGCCGGTGCCGACCTGGAACCCGGTGCCGGCCAGCGCGACCGTCAGGGTCCGGTTCCGGAACCCAGTCGCTGGTGTAATTGACGTGATTGCCGGTTTCAGCTGCTGCGTGACCGTGAACGTAACCGGTGAGGTGCTGGTACCGCCGTCAGTGGTGGTCACGTTGACGAACCATTTCCCGAAGGCTGCATCGGCAGGTATCGTGAAGTTCCCGGTGATCGCGGTCGGTGTGACACTGCCCAGCCGGGCCGTGATGATGCCGCCATACGTCGTATTGAAGAGCGTGACCGTGGTGTTACCCGGGCCGGGCTGGAAGTTGGTACCGCCGAGCGTGAACGTGATGAGGTCCGTTCGCACGCCGGTAGCGGGCGCAATGCTGCCGGTGATCGTCGGCACGGGTTTCAGGAGCGTGAACGTGACCGGCGAGGTGCTGGTGCCGCCGTCGACCGTGGTGACGTTGACGATCCAGCTGTTTGATCCGACCGGTGCATCGTCCGGGAAGAAGACCCGGGCCATGATGGCGGTTGACGTCACGCTCATCACGTTAGCATAGATGCGGGTGCTGTTGGTATCGAAGTAGGACTGGTTGAAGAACGAGACGTTCGAGCCGGTGCCGACCTGGAAGTTGGAACCGGCCAGCGCGACCGTCAGGGTCCGGTTCCGGAACCCGGTCGCTGGTGTAATCGACGTGATTGCCGGTTTCAGCTGCTGCGTGACCGTGAACGTGACCAGCGAGGTGCTGGTACCGCCGTCAGTGGTAGTAACATTCGCAAACCATTTCCCGAAGGCTGCATCGACAGGTATCGTGAAGTTCCCGGTGATCGCGGTCGGTGTGACACTGGTCAGTTGGGCTGTGATGACCCCGCCATACGTCGTATTGAAGAGCGTGACCGTGGTGTTACCCGGGCCGGGCTGGAAGTTGGTACCGCCGAGCGTGAACGTGATGAGGTCCGTCCGCACGCCGGTCAGAGGTGTGATGCCTCCGGTAATCGTCGGCACGGGTTTCAGGAGCGTGAACGGGTTGTTCGTGGTGCTGGTGCCGCCATCGACCGTGGTGACGTTGACGAGCCAGCTGTTTGATCCGACCGGTGCATCGTCCGGGAAGAAGACCCGGGCCGTGATGCCGGTCGACGTTACGCCCGTGACATTCGCGTAGATAAGGGTCGCGTTGGTCGTGAAATACGTCTGGTTGAAGAACGAGACGTTCGAGCCGGTGCCGACCTGGAAGTTGGAACCGGCCAGCGCGACCGTCAGGGTCCGGTTCCGGAACCCGGTTGCTGGTGTAATCGACGTGATTGCCGGTTTCAGCTGCTGCGTGACCGTGAACGTGACCAGCGAGGTGCTGGTACCGCCGCTGACCGTGGTGACGTTGACAAACCATTTCCCGAAGGCTGCATCGGCCGGTATCGTGAAGTTGCCGGTGATGGAGGTTGCCGTGACGGTGGTCAGCCGGGCGATGATGAGGCCGGGGTACGTCTGGTTGTAGAGCGTGACGTTGGTGTTCCCTGTGCCGGGCTGGAAGTTCGTACCCGCCATCGTGAACGTGACGAGGCTTGTCCTCACCCCCGAAGTCGGTGTTATGGAAGTAACAACCGGTCTTGAGAGGTTCTGGATGGAGAATGCATTCAGTTTGGTATTTTCGCCGCCATCCACGGTTACCACCCGGATGTTCCAGGACCCGGCAGTTGCATTCTCCGGGATCACGACCGTCCCGTCAATGCGGGTGGCCGTGATATTCGTAAGCGTGGTGGCGATCATGCCGGTAGACTGGTTCCGGAACTACACCGTGGTATTGCCGGTTCCCGGCTCGAAGTTGCTCCCGATAATCGTGAACGCAGTCGTGCTGTTCCTGAACCCGGATCCCGTCGGGATGGATGAGATCACCGGCGCCGGGAGGACCGGAGCGGGTGTGCGGGAAAGGGTGATCGTCCGGTCCGGGGAGGCATCGCCCATGCTGTTCAGGGTGGCTCCTACCCGGACGGTGTAGGTACCGTTCCGGTACAGGGCATTCCCCGTGTTCCATATCCCACCGGTATCGTAGGGTGATGATGGGACCCTGATGTCTGTGAGGTCCACGGTCCCTCCGGTCATGTTGATCACGGACGGGAGTTGTGTCCCGTCCGGGCCGATCAGGGTGATGTTGAACGGGATGCCGTTCTGCATCCCGCGTTCGGTAATGATACCCGTGATAGTGGTGGTGATCCGGAACCCGAGCTCGTCGCCGACCGGGACCGTCTTGCCGGTGACATCGGTCGAATTGATGGTGATATCCCGGATCTGGATCTCCGTTACCGGAGCCACCACCTGGAACGCCAGCGGCGGTGTCCCGGATGACCCGTCCCCGCTGTACCATGCGCCGGTCCGGCCGGCAAATTCAGACCGTGACACCGTGAAGTTGTGGATGAGGCTGCTGATATCGATGGTCATGTTCGGCGGGGTCGAAGAGATGTCCATTCCCTCTGACCACCATGAGATGGAGGAGTTGCTGTCAGTACATGCGGTGATGTCGAGCCCGGATTCTCCGATCGCGACCGTTCCACCCGAAGGTACCCACCGGCTCCGCTTGACGGCATGGATATAATTGTTCCTCCGCGTGCTGTTGGGTCCGTAACTATTGTATGCCTGCAGGACCACCGGGTAGGTTCCCGGCGTGGTAAAGGTGTGTAACGGGTCCTGTTCCGATGATCCGGCGGGCGTGAACCGCCACACGTCATTCGTAGAGGGATAACCTCCCAGGAGGACGACGCTGCCGTCCGGCATCGCCACGCTGCTGTGGCTGTAGCGTACCGGCCATCCGGCACTGGCGTTCACCAGTGTCCAGGTTGCACCGTCATCGGCTGACCGCCACACGTCATTCGCTATGCCAAGGGTATACCCGCCCATCAGCACGATACTGCCGTCCGGCATCGCCACGCTGGTGTGGAAATACCGCGGGGTCCACCCGGCACTGGCGTTCATCTCCGTCCAGGTTATGCCGTTATCGGCCGACCTCCACACGTCATTCACTAAGCCGCCGGTATCCCCGCCCATCAGCACGATACTGCCGTCTGGCATCGCGACGCTGGTGTGATAATATCGTGGGGTCCACCCGGCACTGGCGTTCATCTCTGTCCAGGTCGCGCCGTAGTCCGTCGACCGCCATACATCATTCGTATAGGGGTAACCGCCCATGAGGACGATGCTGCCATCCGGCATCACCACGCTGCTGTGACCATAGCGCGTGGTCCACCCGGCGCTGGCGTTCACCTCCGTCCACGTCGCGCCATCGTCCGTTGACCACCACACATCATTATAAATGCCGCCGTAACCGTTCCATCCCCCCATAAGGATGATGCTGTTGTCCGGCATCGCCACGCTGCTGAAGTAACACCTCGGGGACCACCCGGCACCGGAGGTCATCTCTGTCCAGCTCGCGCCATTGTCCGTCGACCGCCACACGTCATTGAAAGCGCTGGCGCCGTTCCAGCCGCCCATCATGACGATGCTGCCGTCCGGCATCGCCACGGCACTCTGGTAATATCGTGCCGGCCACGGCGCGCTCGCGTTCATCTCCGTCCAGGCCTGCGTGTAGTTCTCGTCGCCGAAATACCATGCCCGGCCGGTGGGAGTGTTCAGCGAGTGATCGGTGAACGAGGCCGTCAGTGGTACCGGGCTATAGGTGACGTTGACCGAGAAACGGGGAATCGGTTTTGGACCCGTGACGGAAATAGCGTTCGTCCATACTGAGGCATTCACTCCGTAGGCATTGGAGACCTGCAGCGCTACCGTATAGTGCCCCGGCACGGTATAGGTATGCACCGGGTCCTGCGCCGATGATCCGACGAAGGGCTGGAACCGCCACGTATCATTCATAAAGGTGCTGCCTGTCCAGCCGCCGGTCAGGATGATGCTGCCGTCCGGCATCGCCACGCTGCTGTGACTGTATCGTGCCGGCCATGCGGCATCCGGAAGCTGTGTCCACGTTGCGCCATCATCAGCGGACCGCCACACCTCCTGTGAAAAGCCCGTCCCCAATGGCCCGGTCGCATAGCCTCCGGTGACCACGATGCTGCCATCCGGCATCGCCACGCTGCTGTGAAGACGTCTTCTCGACCACCCGGCATCCGGCAGCTGGCTCCAGGTGGCGCCGTCATCGGTTGAGCGCCACACGTCATTTCTCAAAGTGCCGTCATCGCCACCCATCAGCACGATGCTGCCGTCCGGCAACGCAACACTGCTGTGCCATTCTCGTGCTGTCCACCCGGCGCTCGCGCTCATCTGCGTCCAGTGCTTGCCCAGATCGGTGGACCGCCACGTGTCATTCTGGTAACTGCCGCCCATCAGGACGATGCTGCCGTCCGGCATCACCACGCTGCTGTGGCCGGCTCTCGGGGACCACCCGGCACTGGCGTTCATCAGCGTCCACGTAGCACCGTTGTCTGCTGACCGCCATACGTCATTATAATAGATACTGCCGCCGTCAACCCCGCCCATCAGGACGATGCTGCCGTCCGGCATCGCCACGCTGCTGTGATCGTATCTTGCCGACCATCCGGCACTCGCGGTCTGCTGCGTCCATGTAGTGCCGTTGTCCGTCGAGCGCCAGACGTCATTATAATAGATACTGCCGCTGCTCCCGCCCATCAGCACGATGCTGCCGTCCGGCATCACTACGCTGCTGGAATCTTCTCTTGCCTGCCACCCGGAACTCGCGTTCATCTGCGTCCAGGGCGCGGTGTAATTCTCGTCGCCGAAATACCATGCCCAGTTGGTGGGGTTGTTCAGCGAATGATCGGTAAACGAGACCGTCAACGGTTCAAGGCCGGAAGTGATGTTGGCCGAGAAACGGGGAACCGGCTTTGGACCCGCGACGGCGATATAGTTCTTCCGGACTGAGACATTCACTCCGTTGGTATTGTAGGCCTGCAGCGCTACCGTATAGTGCCCCGGCAAGGGATAGGTATGCACCGGGTTCTGTTCCGTTGAACCGGCCGCGGTGAGCCGCCAGACATCATTCTTGTAGCTCCCGTCAAACCCCCCCGTCAGCACGATGCTGCCGTCCGGCATCACCACGCTGCTCTGGTAGGATCGTGGCCCCCACCCGGCACCCGCTGTCACCTTGGTCCATGTCGCACCGTTATCGGTCGACCGCCAGACATCACTCAGGTGGCCGTAATCGTTGACACCGCCCATGAGGAGGATGCTGCCGTCCGGCATCACGACGGTGTCGAACGCGCACCGTACGGTCCACCCGGAACTTGCATTCACCAGGGTCCATGTCGCACCGTCATCGTCCGACCGGTACGTGTCATTCAGCCAGCCGTAATGCTCACCGCCCATCAGGAGAACGCTGCCGTCCGGCATCGCGACGCTGCTCTGGAGGTGTCGCGGCGACCACCCCGGACTTGCATTCACCTCGGTCCACGTCGCACCGTCATCGGCTGACCGCCAGACATCATGCTGGTAGCCACCCTCGCTTGAGTAACCGCCCATCAGGAGAATGCTGCCATCCGGCATCGCCACGCTGCTCTGGCTGAATCGTGCCGACCACCCCGGACTTGCATTCACTAATGTCCACGTTGCGCCCTCATCGGTCGATCGCCACGTGTCATTCACGCGGACGTTGGAATCAATCTCACCGCCCATGAGGACGATGCTGCCGTCCGGCATCACCACGCTGCTGTGTGCAGATCGCGGTGCCCACCCGGAACTTGGATTCACCAGCGTCCACGTAAGGCCGTCATCGTTCGACCGCCACGTGTCATTCCGGTAACCATCAACATCCGAATACCCCCCCATGAGGACGATGCTGCCGTCCGGCATCACCACGCTGCTGTGCTCCCACCGCTCCGACCACCCGGGGCTTGTGTTCACCTGTGTCCATGGCACCGTGTAATTTTCATCACCGAAGAACCAGGCCCAGCCGGCCGGGTTATTGGATGAAGAATCGGTGAACGAGACCGGTAACGGCGCGGTGCCGGAGGCCGGAGCTGCCGAGAAATCGGCGGTTGGTGCCGGAAGATGGACCGTGATATACCCTGCTTTCAGCGTACTGTTGTATCCGTTGGTATTGTATGCCTGCAGCGCCACCGGGTAGACCCCTGGTGCAGGATAGGTATGCGTCGGGTTCTGTGCCGACGATCCGGCGGTAGTGAGGCTCCACACGTCGTTCTGTAAATTGTTGTAAAGGTCAATACCCCCCATCAGCACGATGGTGCCGTTGGGCATCGCTACGCTGGTCTGCCAGTATCGTGGCGACCACCCGGGATCCGGGAGCCGTGTCCAGCTGGCGCCGAAATCCGTCGACCGCCACGAATCATTCAGCCAGTAATTAGTCGGGGTATCGCCGCCCATGATGACGACGCTGTCGTCCGGCAGTGCCACGGCGCTGAAAGTACGTCGTGCCACCCACGGGCCGCTCGCGTTCGTCATCGTCCACGTAGCACCACCATCAGTCGACCGCCACGTGTCGTTCATCATGTGTGAGTAGCTGGGATCCCCAAACTGGCCGTTCGCAGTCAAACCTCCCATGAGGAGGATGCTGCCGTCCGGCATCGCTACGCAGGTGTGCTCGCTCCGATCCGCCCACCCGGCAGTGGCGTTCACTTCCGTCCAGGTAGCGCCTTCATCCATCGACCTCCACACGTCCTTGGTATCGCCACCTAAACCGTTCTCGTCATTACCGCCCATCAGGACAATGCTGCCGTCCGGTAATGCAACGGCGTTCTGGTTATATCGTGACGTCCACCCTGAGCTCGCGTTCATCTCCGTCCAGGTAGCGCCTTCATCGGTCGACCGCCATGTGTCATTCAGGGTGGGGACGCCCCAGTAGCCTACACCCCCCATGAGGACGATGTGGCCGTCCGGCAGTGCCACGCTGCTGTGGGCTTCCCGCGCCGGCCACCCGGAACTCGCGTTCATCTCGGTCCAGGTTGCACCGCCATCGGTTGACCGCCACGTGTCATTTACCTGCGGGGGAATTGCGTTGTATTCATTACCGCCCATGATCACGATGTTGCCGTCCGGCAACACCACGCTGGTGTGGTGGTCTCTTGCAAACCACCCGGCGCTCGCGTTCACTTCCGTCCATGGCGCCGTGTAATTCTCGTCGCCGAAAAACCAGGCCCAGCCGGCGGGGGTGCCGGTCGAAGTATCCGTGAATGTTACGGTAAGCGGAACCGTCCCGCTTGTCGGCGTCCCGCTGAACGCCGCTGTCGGGACCTGTGCACTTGCACAGCCGAAAAGGATGATGAGACCGAGTAAAACCAGGAAATACCGTGTGGAATTCATGCAGTCACCAAGCCGGAGAATATCCAACGACCCATTCTCTTTTTTTCCTGATTATATACTTGACTGTATAAATTCTGGCCGGCTCCTCCCCCTCATCCTCCGGAACCTCCCTCTCAACACGCAGGGGGATCACACCTTCCGTGGCCATGAGGCCTGAGGGTCATGGGACAGACATCCCTAAAGATTCTTTCGAGAGAGCAATGAGATGGATGCTCTCCACTCGTGTGCACTTCTCACGGGGTCGGGCACGGATTCACAGAGGGGAGTTGTAACCGGCAGGTATCCACTCTACCGGCTGGATAGCGGGATACCAAAGTGCCATTTTTTTATACTCTTTTCCCCCACCTACATGATGTGTCAGGAACGTACGCTCTTGTTCTCATCCTCATCGTTTCAGTCGTCCTCTGTTCCGGATGTGCAATGACCGGCGACACGGCAAAAACCACGCCAACGCCAACCCAGACATCCGTCGTTATCGTGGCATCGGAACCCGCGACCCCCCCGCCCGCTGCCACGGCACTGCCGGTCACGGTCACCCCTGCCCCGGCCAATGCCACCGTCACCCCTGTGCCCGCACTCCCTTCAACGGCAATGCTGGAGACCGGGGCGAAAAAACAGGCATACCCCTATGCAATACGGGGCATGCCGCAGTTCCTCTACTTTAACACCTATGACGGGGTCCGGGACTATCTCCGTGACCGGTATCCCGATCGCCCTACGGATTTTTACAATGTCTCCACTCTTGAGGACTACTACCAGCACTATGTCAGTGATCCCGTGCAGAAGAAGTACCTCGACGCATTAGTTGAAAATATCCGGGAACGGAGTGAACTGCCACCGGAACGCGCCCGTATTGCCGTGAGCCTGATCCAGCACATCCCGTACGCCCCCACCACCCAAACCCTCTACCCGTACGAAGTCCTGTACTACGACATGGGGAAATGCGAGGACAAATCGATCCTCATGGCCTATGTCCTCTCGAAGATGGGATACGGGACTGCCCTCTTCCTGTATTACCCGGAACACCACATGGCCCTTGGCCTGAAATGCCCAAAACAGTACAGCATCGCGGGATCCGGCTACTGTTTCGTCGAGACTACCTCCCCGTCGATCATGACGTACAGCAACGGGACGTACGCGGGTGTCGGGAAACTTACCTCGAAACCGGAGATCATCAAACTCTCGGACGGGGACTCGTTTGACCAGATTGCCGAGGAGTACACGGATGCGCAGTCCTACGATGCAGTCATCAACAGTGCTGTCTGGAATGACAGCGGGATGTTTCTGGACACCTTCAACTATGGCCAGTTCGGGTACCTCAGGGAAAAATACGGGCTCTTCGATCTGGATCTCGTGAAAATCCCGTGATGGCGCCATGGCTCCTTTTCGGGGGATCACGCATCCCGCCGGATGCCGGTGCATGTGCCGGTCAGGCCCTGAGCAGGCAGGTGATCGCAAGGAATGCAACCCCCATTACGCCGATCAGGAAGAACTTGAGATAGACCCCGTGCTCGAAGAACGGGACGGCGAAGACAATCATCAGCCAGAGCCCGATAACAAGGGTAATTCCTGATACGATCTTCCAGAACCAGGACACTTTTTTCCGCCGGCGCTGCATCACACATGACGTTACTGTTCTTGTATATAATGAGTGTTTTTACCGGTACTCCCCGCGTTGCCTGCCCGCTTCCCGGGAAGCACCACCTGCCACACTTTCACGTCCTGCATGCCTGCTCTTTATCTGCCGGTGCCTGCCAACAGGGATGCGGTGATGGTATGCGAAGGACGGAACTGGACCCGCTCATCTTCCGGTGGAAGAAGACCACCCGTGCGCTGAAGATCCATGAACAGCCGTACGGGAAGTATATCACGGATATCCTCGAGCGGCGGACCGATGCGGAACTGGCACGGTTCAGCGACCCGGTCGAGGCGGCAGCATTTTTCTGCCTGCTCGAGCTGGTAAAGCGGAGCTGGCCCGAAGGAGACATCCGTACGGGTCACCCTTCCGGCATACCGGGGCAGTCCACGCTTGTGCCCGGGGACAGTGCGTCGTGAAACGGAGGGATCATCCCGGAGCGGGAAAAAGTGATGAGAGTACGAACCACCCGTTACGATGAACGCCGCCGCAGTCGAAGTTATCACTTCTCCACAGCCTTCAGCTGTCCCCGTCGGGGCGTCTTCGAAGTTTGATAACTTCTCGGATTCGTGGGTCTGATGAACCACTCATCAATCGAAGCAGATTCGCTGCTTCTCCTCCTCAATGTTCTGACGAACATTTCGGAAGTCGAAGAATGCTGATGGAAATACACAATCAATTGTGAATTTCATATAATTTTTAATTCTTTTATCCATTCTGGACCAGTATTTAGATAATTTCTTATAATTTTCCTTCTTCGGTTTTGATCTCGATTCCAATCAATTTTTTTCCCAATTGTATCATTAATTAAAATCTCTAAACTTTTGGGGGTTCTGATGCGTTTGCGGTTGATGACCATTATTTCACCTCGGTAAAATTCCATAATCAACCGCCAACGCATCAGCCCTGCCCCGCCGCTGGAGCATTCCTTATAGAGAGATAATTCCCGGGAAGGTAATACCCGCATCATCGCAAAGCGCGGGGGCGGTCGGGCAACATACCAGCCCGAAGGACTGGTGTGGTGCGCAGAAGATTTCCCGCGGAAATCTTCGAGGGGACAGGCACTGTCCCCTCCGTCAATGTGCATTTTGGATTAAATAAGGTTCTTTACAGAACGAAAAAAAGAGATGCCCGGGTAAATTGTTCAGTGTCCCGGTTTTTTGTACACTTTTTCCGGGTCGAAGACCTGTGTCTCAACAACCGTGCCGTCAAGCGTGCGGAAGAAGCAGCTCCGGTATCCCAGGTGGCAGGCCGCGCCGGTCTGTTCCACTTCGTAGACAAGGCAGTCCTCATCGCAATCGGCACGGATCCGCACCACCTTCTGGAAGTGGCCGCTCTCCTCGCCTTTCTTCCAGAGCTTTTTTCGGCTCCGGCTGTAATAATGGGCAAACCCGGTCTCCTGCGTGAGGCGGACCGCCTCGTCGTTCGCATACGCCATCATCAGCACATCCCGGCTTTTTGCATCCTGCACGATGACCGGGATCAGCCCGTCGGCAAATTTCAGCGTGAGCATCTCATACACCTCCCGCCACGATCCTCATGATCGCAAACAGGAAATCCCCGAAGATGACGGCAGTGAGAAACCCTGCCGTGATGGGGATGATGAACGGCACCGCGTAGGAGATCCAGACCGTGCCGGCTTTCTTATATATTGCCAGTTCATGCGTAAATTCTTCCGGGTGCTCCCGGAGATCCTTGGTATAGACCCGGTTCTCTCCCGCGTACATCCGCCGGATCGCATCGAAAAACGTAATGAACTTCCGGCTGACCCCGTCATCTGTCTCCTCAATGTCTTCCATCACAAAGCCCCACTCGTTCCGGATCTCCTCCCCGTTGACCGGGAACCCGAAGAAGAGGTACATGACCGGGGCGCGGTTGCCCCGTATGACGTTGATGAGGAAGATCCCCACGGGTGTTAAGAGGTTGAGCAGGAGGGCGTTGATCAGGACCGAGAAGGCGAGGAAGCCGAGTGGGGATGAGCCGAGGAGAGGCGTAAACGGGAAGACCGGCACGCAGACCGCAATGAAGATCAGTGCCCATGCATCCGCCCCGCCAAAGAGGTTCAGCCTCCCGAAGATGTAGAAGACGCCGCAGAACACGGAGAGGAGCACGATCACCAGCGCCGGTGCTCCCCAGGCACCGGTGCCGAAGAGCATAAGGACGGACGTGATCGCAAAGATCAGGATGATCACCACGAAGTACCACCGGGTCAGCACCTCATTGACATTCAGTTCCCGGGCAGCAGCCTTCTGCTTCCCCTTCTTCTTTAAGGTTTGTGCCGGCCATCCCCGGTATTCCATCCAGGAGATATAGCCAAAGATCCCGGCGAACATTGCGTACCAGGGGATGAGCTGGACGTTCACGGAAGGGGCAAGGACAAACCAGGAGAGCGCCGGCAGGACGAGAACGGGGACAAGGTACCAGAAAATGCGGGATTCTGCATAATACCCGGCAAGGCCCGGCGAATCCTTCCGTCCCCGGTTGTCCAGGTAGTCCGCATACAGGAAGCTTGCGACAAGGGCAAGGTAGCCGGCAACGAGGCTCGCGCTCGCGGTGGTCTGCCACAGGAGAACGGACGTGCAGGTAACCCCCACCGCGAGCATGGGAAGCCAGTGGATGAACGGAACGCGCCGGTCCCGGATATCCAGGTACGAAGTATAGATCAGGGTCAATAAGACCGCGATTGCCGCAATCACCATCGGGTAAAACATAATGCCGGTATACCATCTTTTTCTTGGAACACTTATGCATGGCGATGCCGGTTTTGCAGATTCCGCAGATATATATCATACCCTGTCGCATATTCCCTTAACAGAGCAGGCGCATCCGAGAAAAAAACGGGTCCGGCACGGGATGGAGAGGTTCATGAAAATACAGGAGCTGATTGAAAGCATTCTCAAGGGTTCGCAGAACCTGGGCACCTTTACCCTTCCCGAGCTGCTCAGTTTTGCCAAGGCGGGAAGCGTCAACGGCCTTGCTGTGGCAAAAGAGTCAGGAAAGGAGTTCTACCTTGCCCTCATCGGCGGTGAACCCGAAGGTGCGATCTATACCGATGAGAAGGGAGAGCGCTACGGTGACAATGCGGTGATGCTGATCGCCGGCCATGAAAAATTTGTGCTCAGCGAGGTGAAGCCGGATCTCGTCGACGCCGTAGTCATGGGGTGCAGGATCTTCGAAAAGAGCCGCCTGACGACGAGCACCAACTACGCGATCCCCGAGTTCGGCAAAAAAAGCCAGGGCATCGGGCTCCTCACCCTCGTCATCCAGCGGGACCGGGAACCGCAGAACGGTGTCCGCGTGTCCATCCGGAGAGACGGGAAGGTTGTGGGCAGCGATGTCACAACGGATAACGGCAGCGTCGGGTTCAGGGTGATGCACGGCGACTACGAATGCATCGTGCAGGATCGCAACCAGCAGATCATGTCATCCCGTATAAAATTCAATGAAAAAAACCCGAAAATTATACTCGAACTTTAATGCCGGATTTACCGTTTTTTTCTTATTTAAACCCAGATCCTTGGTATCCTGTCGTTACAGGATAAGACGAAACGCTTTAATTGGATCATGACAGAACAATGCTTTATGAAGATCGGACGTGAAGACTTCGAGGCGCTCATCAAAGGCGACAAGACCATCGCCCCTTATGTCGAGCTCGATCCCCTTGCCGGTACGTACTCGGTGTTTGGGGTCAAGACCGCGAGTAACCCGAATTACCTCATCAAGGCAATTTACGAGATGTATGAGGCAAACCTCAACAAGAAACTCGCCGTCAAGGCAGTGCGCAAGCTCTTCCGTTCGGTCGGTGCAGGCTCTGTCGGGCTCAACAACCTGTTAAAGAAGTTCGGCATGGACTTAAAACCGGCCGAGTTCCTGATGCTGGTCTTCAAGCTCCAGCACCAGCAGGGCTGGGGCGCCCCTTTCGAACTCGTCGAGGCCAGTGAGAAGAGGATCGTCCTGCGGACCAAGCACACCTTCGAGTCCGAAGTGCTCAAGGACTGGAACATGGCGGTCTGCGGTATCCACCAGGGCTGGATCGAGGGCGTCCTCATGGCAGTAACCGGTAAGTCGTGGTTCTGTCTCGAGAAGAGCTGCCATGCGAAAGGCGACGAGTACTGCGAGTTCGTTGCCGACCAGGTCTCTTCGAGCTGGAAGTTCAAGGCAGAAGCGGTGGTCAAGGGTGAATCCGCGATCACGGAGTTCATCGAGCACAAGCCGCTGGAAGGCAAGATCCAGCTCATCGACGAACCGGTCGTCATGATGCCCCGTTTCATCTTCACGTCCATGACCAACTCCCTCAAGAAGACGATGGGAGAGGCCCCGGCGAGTGGTGTCAACTACCGCGCCTACATGGACATGGGCAAGGAGAACGTCGAACACTACAAGAAGATGGGCATCACGAACCCCAAGACGCTCTCCGACATGGCCTTCACCTTTTACTCCCAGATGGGCTGGTTCAATTTCGTCAAGGAAGAGTGGGACGAGAAGGCCAAGCTGAAGACGATCACCCTCTCCCACACGGTGGAGTCGGAATCGTTCGGCAACACCGGGAAAAATGTCTGTTTCTGCACGGCTGGTCTCCTTGCAGGAGTCATCGAAGGCTCCTTTGGGATCAGGGTGCAGGCAAAAGAGATCAAGTGCAAGTCCAAAGGCGACGAGCACTGCGTCTTCACGATCACCAACAAATCGGAATAAACCCTCTTTTTTAATCTTATTCATACCATCAATACAGGATGGCTGGTAAAGAAGGCCTGAGTGGCCTTTACCCTCTGGATGCAGGGCAGAGGGCCGGCAGCCCCCGTTCCTGCCGCGGGATGCACGTGTCCCGTGCGGGGAATTCCGGTTTTCCTGAGGGAGCGGTAAGAACCGGGAGGTATCATTTTTTCTGTATCAGGAAACGCAGGGGAAGCGGAAGGGTTGCCTTCCGTGAATGGGCATGCCGGTTAAAAAAGAAAACGACCAGGATTATTTCGCGGGTTTCTTCTTGAAGAGCGCCTTGCTGAACCGGTCGATGAACCCTTCCTTCACTTCCACGGTTTTCTCCTCCTTGTAGGCAACACCGACAAGATCGGATGCAATCCGTTTGATGGCCTTGGATGCCGGGGAGGACGGGAACTTGATCACGATTGGGGTCTTGGCGGATGAGGCACGCCGTACATTGGGGTCCTCCGGGATGATGCCGAGGACCTTTACGCCAAGGACTTTCTCCATCTTCTTCGTGATGATATCGGTCTTGTCCTGGTCAACGCGGTTGATGACGGAGCCAAGGACATGTCCGCCGACCACTTCGGTCAGGATCTTGGTCTTGAGGGCATCGACAATGGAGGAGAGTTCAGGGTTGACAACAAGGATCACTTCATCGGCCACGGCAAGGGGGACCACGCCGTCCTTGCTGATACCGGCCGGGGCATCGATTAACAGGAACTCGCAGCGCTTGACCAGTTCGCTCATGACGTCCCGGATCTTATCCGGGTCTGCCTGCTGGAACCCCTGGAGAGAGATACCGCTCGGGATCACCTTGAGCCCTGCCGGCCCTTCGTAGATCGCATCGTTGATGTTTCCCTTCCCGGCGAGGATTTCGTGCAGGGTGATCGGTGCGTCCTGGAGTCCCAGGATAAGACCGACGTTTGCCATGCCGATATCGGCATCCATAAGGTATGTCTCTTTTCCAAGCTGGGCCAGCATCGTTCCGAGATTGACGGCAACCGTAGTTTTCCCTGTGCCGCCTTTACCGGACGCGATCGTGTAGACTTTGACCATTAAGCACCCTGTGGTGATGAGTATTTTATGTTAAATTTATATAAGATTACTGGAGTCTTCGCATATTCGATTCTTCGAATATTCGATTCCTTGCATATTCTCTATTCGTGTTATATCCACCAGTTTAAAATATCTTTTGTATCCTTTTCAATCCTCCGGCAGATTTCTTCAGGTATCTGGAGATTTGTCCGGATGATGCCGACAAGGTTTGACCCCTTATGGGTGAACCCGAACAGAAGAACGCCAGGTGTTTCCGCGAGTGGATCATTCACGAACAATTCGCCGTACCGGGCGGCGTCGGTCTGTGCTGATCCCCCCCCGCTTGAGGCAAAGACGAGCCCATCGGACGTTGCAATGGTGAACTGGTCCAGCGAGTATTTTTCCACGAGTGCATGGAGGCTTCCGGTCACATCCGGCAGTCCCTCAACAATACTGACCGGTTTCGGCTGGGGGAGCACTTCCGGCCTCGGTACGGGCTGCGGGATGGATTTTTTAGAAACAGGGGAGATGGGTTTGGACCCGGGCTGGTACGCGAGATTACGGGGGGGGGAGATCAGGCGGGTCTTTTCAACTGGCACTCTTATTTTTCCCGGCCTGCGCAGGAGATAGTACGCAGCCGCAGCCACGATGACAAGAATAATGATCACTGCGATGACGGTGAGCTGGGAATCGGGGAGTAAACCTGCGATGATTGATCCTCTCCTTTGAGGGTATTTCAGCGTTCCATCAGGTGTTCAAGATGGAGCTGCTTGACCATGGTTTTGCAATCGTTGCGGATCTTGTCTGTCACGTTTTCCATATCCAGGGTGTCAAATGTGTCGATATCCTTCTCAAAACTGCCCTGCCCCTGGCCGGAAGATAAAAGGTCTTCTTCCGCCCGCGGTGCCGGTACCCGGGGGGCAGGAGGGATCTGGGAAACCTGCTCGGTGGCCTCCTGACGGGCAGCGGCATGGAGAGCGGGTGGTGACTTGTGAGGGGGGGTAACGGGATGGGGTGCAGCGGGTGCTGTTGCCGGAGGTTTCGGGGGGATTTTGACCGGTGCCGCAGGTGGGGCAGCGGGATGGGGTGCAGCGGGTGCTGTTGCCGGAGATTTCGGGGGGATTCTGACCGGTGCCGCAGGTGGGGCAGCGGGTGCTGTTGCCGGAGATTTCGGGGGAATTCTGACCGGTGCCGCAGGTGGGGGGGCTTGGTGGGCCGGTGCGGGTTTTCTGGCCGGCTCAGGATATGCGGTTTCCTGTCGCTGCGGAGGAGATGGTTTCTGGGACTGCGGGGCGATCGTACCTGCCTTCACAATTTTACAGGCCTTGTTGAATTCGATGGACAACTGAACCTGCGGATCGTCCAGCGTTGAGAGCACCGCATCCACCTCTTCGGCAACGGATTTCTGCAGTTCAGCCCAGCCGGCATCCCCGGACTTTTCCTGGAACTTGACAAGGATACACTTGCCTCCCTTGAGCACGATGGTCCCCGTTGCGGGCCCGGAAGAGATCGCGCAGATCCCGGTAAAACGCGTCCGCGCAAGCTCAATCAGAATGCTTTCGATCGTCTGATTCTTCTTGATTTCGCGGAATGTTCCCCTCGGGAGTTTCATTATGTGTAGTTTGATAGTATTCTGCTATATAGTTTCTTTTTATGAAGGTGGAAACCGCGGTGCGCTCAAGCAGGCCGGCCCACCTGTTTCCGGTAAAGTATATATGCAGATGCCCCGTCCGGTCGGAAATACTGTCTGGTTATGAGTATTTTGCAGCATAACCCCGGTTTCTGCGAGATTGAAAGACTAACCTTTTAATAGAAGAGCACGAAAGATAAATTTATTACGTGGTGTAAATATGCTGAAACCATTACTGGAAGAATTTCTTAAGGTTGACGGGGTATCAGCTGCGGTCGTTGTCGGGAGGGATGGCTTCGTGATTGAGAGTGCTGTTTCTGGAAAAGTCGATATTGAAGCCCTTGGAGCCATGGCTTCAACCGGCCTTGGAACTTCCGAAGCGATGGGCAGTACACTGGGGAAAGGCGAACTCTCCCAGATGCTGGTGGAGCTGGAAAAAGGGCCTATTATCTTGTCTCCGCTGTCTGCCGATGAACTGATCGCGATCGTTGCTGATACAACGGCAAATGTCGGCAGGATCCGGTACGAACTGAAGAAAAACAAAGAACGAATCGTTGCTGCCCTCTGATCACCTCCTTATTTTTTATGAACTTTCCCGCAGGAACCGATGGAGGCACCATTTCCAACCCTCAGGACGAGGGTTTTATCCGGGAACTGATGTCCTTTGTCGGGGCAATTGAGATAGAGACCGGTTCAGGGCATGGCTTCATCCTGGCAGAAAAAGGGAAGCTGATATCTGCCTATTTTCATTCGGAACAGGGTGAGTTCAAAGGAAAGGAAGCCCTCTCCCACATGACCATGGATTCTGACGGGACGGAGGAGCAGATCTTCAGCCTGAGAATATACAATCCCTTGGAATTATCCCGTGCGGTCCGGATCTCTGGAGAGGAAAAACTGCTCCTTTCGGATGAGGAGCCGGTGCCCCCAACGGAGGCTCCCCCGGTCTCCCCGGCCACCGCCATCCCGGCAGCAGCAAAAAGCGGTGCAGTACCGGCAGCCCTCCCGAAACTCCTGGATGAAACAAGGCTCCGGAAGATTATGAGCCAGCCCGGTGTGCTTGCCGTATCAGCATTCTTCGAAGGCTTCCCGGTCCAGTCCATGGGGGACGCGGATTTCGAGCATGTGGCCGCTTCGGCAGAAGATTTCTGGCGGGCAGGCATAAAGATCGCACAGGAGATGAAGATCGGGAATCTCGACCAGCTGATCCTCGAGACGGCACAGAATAAGTTTATTATCGCTCCCTGCGGCGATCTCCATCTTTGTATTTTTACCACAGCCGAGGCCCAGCTCGGGCTCATCAGGGTCGTGCTGAAAAGCATCCAGAAAGAAATCACCGGTTGATGGAGGATAAGGCATTCAGCACATTGACGGTTCAGGTTTTTACGGTGGGCAAATGAGGGGGATGTTAGTTCATCCTCCTGTCCAGAGGGTAGATATACTCAGAGGCAAATTATCTTTTAACTGTCTGGAATACATCGATAGCCATTGCGATACCAGGGGACTTTACACCTCAAAGGGGGGAGATCCAACATGAGCAGAGAGAATGACGATTCGCTGGACGATGTGAACGCGCTCTTAAAGATGATCGGGGGGAAGAAGAAGGGCACACTCTCGAAGGAACAAAAAGAGGTTCCGGCAACTCCCGTTTCTCCCGATCCACCGGTACAACAGAAACCATCCGGCTCTCCGTCGGGTGGCGGGGATTTCTCCGCACTCATGAAAAGACTGGAAATGGCAAACCGCGAGAGCACTGCACCCGTTTCCAGGACCGTTCAGGTGAACCCCCCTCCCCTTCCAGCCCCCTCCAATCCTGCAGAACCGGAACCAGAGAGCGACCAGTACATGGATTTTGAGGCCCTGCTTGAGGATGAAACGCCGGCGGCACCATCTCCGGCCGAACCGGTGCCTGAACCAGAACCGGAGATCAGCGGCCGTGACGTCAGATCACCGCCTGACAAGATGGTTGCCACGATGAACGCTGCCGGGACCTCAGCACCCCCGGCCGACACGTCTCCTGCCCCCTCCACCCCCCCGGTACAGGAGGAGCAGGAACCCGTCATCGAGATCACCGATGAAGATCGCGAGGCTGCCCTCTGGAAAGCAAAGACAGCCAAAAAGGCAAAGATGGTCGTGGAAGAGGAACCCATGGCCGGCACGCCTCCTGCTCCCTCCACCCCCCCGGCACCTCCGGTACAGGAGGAGCAGGAACCCGTCATCGAGATCATCGATGAAGATCCCGAGGCTGCCCTCTGGAAAGCAAAGACAGCCAAAAAGGCAAAGATGGTCGTGGAAGAGGAACCCATGGCCGGCACGCCTCCTGCTCCCTCCACTCCCCCGGCACCCCCGGCACAGGAGGAGCGGGAACCCGTCATCGAGATCATCGATGAAGATCCCAAGGCTGCCCTCAGGAAGGCAAAGACAGCCAAAAAGGCAAAGGCTGTTCCGAAAGAGGAACCCCCGGCCGTAAAGGAGAAGGAAACCGATGAGAAGATCATCACGGTTGACCAGATATCAGACCTGTCCGGCATGATCCTCCCGAAAGGGGCAACGTTCCAGATCGAGGAGCTCAAGCTGCACGGCCGCATCAATGCGTTCGAAGGCACCAGTGGCAGCGTCCTGCCTGCCGAATTTGCCGAGATCTGGAAAAAGGAGTTCTCCACGGCAGGATTCAAGGATCTCGATATCGAAGAAGAGATCCTTCCTGACAAGGCACAACTCAAACCCGCCCCGAAAAAGCTCGGGCTCTCCGGCCTGTTTGCCGCCATCCGCACGGAAGAGGTACCGTACGATCCCAAGCTGCACGGCCCGCTTGTTGACCTCACCTTCAATCCAAAACCCGGTATCGAGGAGATGGAGATGTACCCGGTCAACGAACCGTATGCCTATGTACGGATCAGCTACGACCACTCCTCCCACGAATATACCTACCATCTGCTCGAGCCGGTCCTGACAGAACCGGAAAAGGACCTTTTAAATGAGCTCAAGGAGCGCCTGTTCGACACGCTCGATATCAATACAAAAAATCTCTCCCGGGAAGATGCACGGCAGAAGCTCCGTTCAGCAACGGGTGATATTATACAGGATTTCGGCATCAAGCTCACCCCTGTCCAGAAAGAGAAGATCTACTACAACATGCACAAGGATTTCCTCGGCGACGGCCTGATCGATCCCATCATGCACGACAAGTATATCGAAGATATCTCGTGCGATGGGGTCCATACCCCCATATTCGCGTTCCACTCCAGCTACGAATCGATGAAGACCACACTGGTATACAATGCCGCGGAAGAACTCGACTCGTTTGTCACGAAACTCGCCCAGCGGGCCGGGAAGTACATCTCGATCGCGGAACCCATTCTCGATGCAAGCATGCAGGACGGGTCCCGTATCCAGATGACGCTGGGAACGGAGGTGACGGCCCACGGTTCCACCTTCACCATCCGTAAATTCAAGGACGAGCCGATCACGCCCACGGACCTTATCGAGTGGCATACCTTCTCGCCGCTCGCGATCGCCTACATCTGGCTGGCCGTTGAGGGCGGCAAGTCCGCCATCTTTGCCGGCGGGACGGCTTCCGGTAAGACTACGGCCCTCAACGCGATCTCGCTGTTTATCCCGCCCATGGCCAAGATCGTCTCCCTTGAAGATACCCGCGAACTGAAGCTCCCGCACCCGAACTGGATCCCCAGTGTCACGAGGGACTCGTTCGACACGGCCGGCAGGGGTGAGATCAACATGTACGAACTCCTGCGTGCCGCGATGCGACAACGTCCCGAGTATATCATCGTGGGTGAGGTCCGTGGCAAGGAATGCCAGACCCTCTTCCAGGCAATGAGCACGGGCCACATCACCTATTCCACGACGCACGCGGACTCGGTGGCCAGTGTCGTTCACCGTATTGAGAACCCGCCCATGGATGTGCCGAGGAACATGCTCTCCGCTCTTGACTTCATCTGCGTGCAGGTGCAGGCCCGGGTGGGCGGCAAGCGGATCAGGAGGAACAAGCAGATCGTTGAGATCCTTGATATCGACCCGAGGACGAACGAATTGATCACGAATGAGGTGTTCAAGTGGCGGTCTGCCACCGATGAGCACTCCTACTCCGGCAAATCCTATTTACTGGAGGAGATCATGGAGGCGAAAGGCTGGAGCGAGAACCGGATGCGCGAAGAGCTGAAACGCCGGCAGGAAGTACTTGAGTGGATGCGCATCAAGAAGATCCGCCACTACAAGGACGTGTCAAAGATCCTGATCTCGTATCACCGGGAGCCTGAGGCGGTTATCGAAAAAGTGAGGAAAGACCTCTATGAATAGTTTCGAACGGTTCAGTTTCAACATCCTTGGCAAACGGATGAAAGGGAAACGGGACGAGTATGCCCAGCTCCGGAATGACCTGATATCGGCCCGGTTCAAGACGCCTTTTGAAGTCTACATCTCCACGGCGACGGTCAGTTCCATCATCGTTGGGTTCGGGATGGCAGCGGTGATCGGACTCTTCAGCTGGGTCCTGAAACTCCCTACCCTGATCAAGTACAAGGGTGCCGTCCCCGGCCCGCTGCTCGTGCTCTCCACGTACAGCCTCCAGATCGGGACCATCGCGATCACGATCTTTTCCCTGCTGGTCTTCGGCGGCCTCACCTATGTCGCGTTCATCATGTACCCGAGCCTCGAGGCGGGCAACCGGCGGCGTAACATCGATGCGACCCTGCCGTATGCCATCAACTATGTGACCTCGATGTCCACGGCAGGTATCACGCCCGCAGAGGTGTTCCGCCTTCTGGGCGACAGCCCGATCTACGGGGAAAGTTCTGTAGAGGCACGGTATATCGCCCGGGAGGTCGACATTTTCGGAAGGGATCTCATCGATGCCATGAGGCTCGTATCCGCAAGCACGCCGAGCAAAAGGATGAAGGAATTCCTGCAGGGCTCGATGGCAAGCATCTCGAGCGGTGGCAACCTGACCGACTATTTCCGGACAAAAGCCGACCAGTATGCCCTCGAGAACCGGCAGACCCAGAAACTCTTCCTCGAGACGCTCGCACTCATCTCGGAATCGTACGTTACCGCCATGGTCGCGGGTACCCTCTTCCTGATCATCCTGCAGTCGATCATGTCCGTGCTCTCCGCGGATAACAAACCGATGTTCCTCTATGCGATCATTTACTGCATGATACCCCTCGGAAGTATCGCATTCGTGGTCATGATCAGTTCGATGACTCCGGAGTCCTGATCATGGACCTGAACGATATACTCAGCAAGATGTCGGTAAAGACTCCCGACACTCCCGAAAAGGGCAAAGATGCTGAACTCAGGAATGCCGATCTTGACACCCTGGAAGTGGAACAACTCACTGAGATCACCACAAAACTCGAGCACGAGCGGCAGACCCGGGAAGGGATGGGGAAGTTCCTCAAACATCCGGTCCAGGTCCTCACGGAACGACCCGAAAACATACTTATCGTCTGTATTCCGCTGGCGCTCCTTATTTTTATCGGCGGGTTTCTTTACTTGGTCAGTGCCTATGGCATCAAAGTCATCTTCACGACAACATCCGTTGATGACTTCCTGGTATTTGCTGTCCTGATTGCCATCGTCCCGGTGGCACTCCTGGATCTCATGGAGCAGATACGGGTCAAGAACCTGGAAAATGCCCTGCCCAATTTCTTCCGTGACCTGGCGGGCATGAACGATTCCGGTATGACCCTGCCGGTTGCAGTGCACATGGTGGCAGCCGCGGAATACGGGACCCTCACGCCCCACATCCGGAAGCTTGACAATGAGATGTCCTGGGGTGTCGGGTTCGTCGAGGCGCTCTTCCGGTTCGGCAAAGGGCTTGGCACCACGCTTGCGGACCGGAGCGTGGACCTGATCGCAAAGGCAAGCAAGGCCGGGGGGGATGTCAGCGAGGTGCTGCGGGCAGCAGCAAAAGATACCTACGAGGTCGTGAACCTCCAGGCTGAACGATCCAACGGCATGCTGATCTACGTGGTCATTGTGCTGGTCTCGTTTGCCGTGTTCCTGTTCGTCATCGCCATCCTCGTCTCCTCGTTCCTGACTACCATGGCAACTGCCGGCGCCACCGCGTCCGCCTCCGGTGCAAAGGGCTTTGGGGGAGTGATTGATATCTTCATCTACAAACGGCTCTTCTCCCATGCCGCAATGTTGCAGGGCTTCTTCTCCGGTCTAGTCGCCGGCCAGATGGGTGAAGGGCGGTTTATTTCCGGGCTGAAATATTCGGCGCTCATGGTCCTGATCGCATGGGTTACGTTCAGGTTCTTCATCTGAATCCGAGTGGTTCATCAGAACCGCGAGGAGGAGAATCGGAGAGGTTTCCGGTAAACCTCGACGAAGAGAAGTGAGGCATCGGCCGACCTTCGACCATTTCTGAATGAATGGTTCATCAGAACCGCGAGGAGGAG
>NZ_JBEKZF010000011.1:0-26189 GCF_049510175.1 Methanoregula sp. | reverse complement strand
CAGTGGATATTGCACGTGAGTACGGTATCGACCGGATCGCGCGGCTTGCAAGCAATGAAAATCCCGAACCTCTTTCACCATCAGCACAAGAAGCCGCAGAGCAGGCACTTCGGAATGTGAACCGGTATCCCGATGAACGGGTCAATATCCTGATGAACGCCCTCAGAACGTGTTATGGGGATTACCAGTTTGTCAGCGGTGTCGGTATGGACGGGGTTATTGAGACCGTTATTCGCACGCTGGTGGATCCCGGGGAGCCAGTCGCAATCTCGACACCAACCTTTTCGTTCTATTCCCTCGCTGCCACAGGGCAGGGAGCAGAGATTATCACGGTGCCCCGGGAGTCTGACTTCTCGGTTGATGTAAAAAAGATGATCCGTGCGGCCAGCAAGGCAAAGATCGTAGTAGTCTGCTCTCCCAACAATCCCACGGGCAATGCGACACCGGTTGACCTGGTTGCCGAACTACTGGAAGGGATAGAGGGAATTCTTTTCCTTGACAATGCGTATGTCGAATTCTCTGATTACAACTATCTCCCACTCATGAAAAAATATGAGAACCTGATCCTTGGCAGAACATTTTCCAAGGTTCACTCGCTTGCAGGGTTGCGCATCGGGTACGCATTCGTACCACGATGGCTCGTGCCCTGGTACCAGCGTGCCAGTACACCGTTTACCGTCAACTCGGTCTCTGCTGCGGCCGCTGCTGCTGCACTCCCCGACAAGGAACACGCGCAACGCTACATTGCCCAGGTCAGAATATGGAGGAAACGATTTATCACGGAGGTAAAGTACCCGGTCCTTCCCTCTGACGCAAATTTTGTAATGATCAACACAGCCCCCCGTAAAAGTGATGAGATGGTAGAGGAACTTGCCCGTCACGGGGTTGTCGTTCGCTCGTGCCGTAGCTTTGCTGGTCTTGCTGATCACTATATCAGGGTCAGCATCGGTGAGGGCTGGGAAAATGAGCGGTTCCTTCAGGTGATCAACACGCTATGATGTGCGGCATCACCGGAACACCGGGGACGGGAAAATCCCGGATCGGGAATGAGCTGGCCCGCAGAGGTCTTACAGTCATCCACCTGACTGATACGGTCGGACCCTATGTAACCGGTATGGACGAGGAAAGGGACACCCGGATATTCGATGTAGAGCGATGGGCAGAAGAGTTTGTTCCGGTGGATGGCTTTGTCGAGGGACATTTCGCCCACCTGCTTCCCTGTGACCGGATTATTGTGCTCCGTTGTCGCCCTGATGTGCTGAAGTCCCGTCTAGCCCTCCGTAAATACCGCGAAAAGAAGATCCGCGAGAATGCCGAGGCGGAAGCGCTGGATTCCTGCCTGATCGAGACTTTTGAAAGGTACGACCCTTCGCGGATCCTTGAACTGGATACGACCGGTCGTGATGCGGCTTTTTGTGCAGACCAGATTGGGCGGTTCGTGAAGGGAGAGACCCCTGCTGACTTTGGCCATATTGACTGGTCGTCATTCCTGGAGATTGGATCATGACCCTTGATCAGTACCGCTCTCATGCGAAAGTCTACTTCGACCCGCTGGTATCCATCGCAATAAAGTGCGGGATGACCCCGAATTTTCTTACTCTTGCCGCTCTTCTTGCATCGGCGGCCGCAGGGGTTCTTTTTTATCTCCGGATGGAATTTTTGGGGATTGTCGCTGTCGCCCTGAATGCCTTTTGTGATGCGATGGATGGTGCCGTTGCCCGTGAGATGAAGACCCAGAGTCTCCGCGGGGATTTCCTTGATCACGCTGTTGACCGGTATGCCGATATTTTCATCATTACCGGCATCTTTGCCGGGGGTCTGGTCCCGTGGCAGATCGGTGTCTTTGCACTGACCGGTGTCCTGATGTCCTCCTATCTCGGCACCCAGGCACAGGCCGTTGGAGTAGGCAGATATTACGGCGGACTGCTGGGCAGGGCAGACCGTCTCGTTCTGATACTGGTGGTGGGAATACTGGGTCTGGTATTCCCCCTGACCTTCTACGGGCTCACCTGGCTTGGCTGGTTGCTGGTGTTATTTGGCGTATTCGGGCACATTACCGCATTCCAGCGGTTCGCGTATGTATGGGCAAAGGTGGAGTAACTTTTCCAAGGGTTTCATGACAAAAAAATCAGAAAGGGGGGCAGTGGCTGTCCCCCTCCGAGCACTCCCTGCGTTTTACAATCGGGTTGTATTATACCATTTTTTTAAAAGTTTTTTCATTATAGGGTATTTCAAAACAACAAAGGCAAGACCCTGCTAAGAAGAGAATTTGTAAAAAAGTCGGTAGACATCGGTGCAATGCATACCATTCTCTTTTATACATAAGATAATTTGATAACGTTTTTATCCTTCCCGGGGTATCGTATCACTTGGGAGGCAGTTGGTTTGCATATCCAAAAAACGTCTCACCGAGAAAACGAAAATAATCCTCCTGTGCTTGGGATACTAGTCCTAGGAGTACTATGTATTATCAGTGGATTGTATTTCGCTTTCTTCTATTCAGGAATTTCACATCTAAAAACTTTCAATCCTCTTCAAACTTCTCCCTATGACATATTCGGCAATCTCTTGATATTTACCGGCATTATCATCTTATTCGTCGGGGCTTATAGACAGAAAAACTCCCCGACGTTTTAGCCATGTAGTACTCCAACCAATTGGTTCAGAACAACTCCTCATCCTTTTGTTATCTCGTTGCATTGCCCTTCGGGGTCAATCCGGCAGGATTCATTTGAAGGGCTACTCTGCCGAAGGTATCGTGCAGAAAAAGGGGAATATATCCCATTCGGGCCAGATAAGGAGCTCAGGTATTGTACATTATGGGCTGATGTTTGTCCGATCGGTCAGAACCTCCAACATCAGAAGTAAAAATCGTACCTGTTCTTCCAAACCGGGCACCGAATCGGAACCGGGAGACTTACCGTTCCAACTTCTCTCCTGCAATTTTCCTGATATACTCAAGTGCTGCCACTGCATCTTCTTTTTTCTGGTCGCACTGCCCGGTCTCGACCCACGTGAGAAACCGTTTCCGTGTCCCGGCATCAACGGTGTCACCTGCACGCAAAACAATCGTGCGATATGTCCTCTGAGGGTAGAATACAGAACGGGCCGAAGCAAGAAGTGCGTCATGCACTGCGGTATCAATGATTCCCGTATCCTTCGCCCGTTTCAGGGTGAACCTGATATTGATGAGCGGCTCTGAGAGTGCCAGACCTGAAGAAGGATCGAATACCAGAGCCACTTCGTCATCAGACTCAAGTTCGCCGCTCTTGTACATATGGTAGATCTCACCGATACCTGCCATCCCCAGCGTGTCCATCTCAGCTGCACGGAGAGCTCCCATGCTTGAAGAACCCACGACTCTGACACCTTTTTTCAGCGCTGCAAGGATCTCACGGTGGGCAACAGCACTTTCCTGGTGAAAGACACCGTCAATCAACCCGATAATGGTTGCACCGTCTTCCACCGCGGCGAGCAGGTCACCACGCTTGGCGGGGGGACGGTAATCGGCGGAAAGGATTTTTTCTGCCGCTTCCCGGTCAAGACTTGGCCCGAGAAAGACGATGATTTTTTGCATTGTTCACCCGTGCTCCCCTGCGTTCCTGGTCCATGGCGAACACTTCAAGCCCCGGTACGATTACCCGAACGACCGGGATGCCGATCTCTTCCCGGGTAAGGTCGACAACAATCACCCGGTCGAGCCCCTGTTTTTTCAGTGCTTCGATGATAAACCGGATATCCGTGAGGAAATCATCACTGTCATACGATTTAATCCTGTGGTAGTCCACCAGGCCGTTTTCCTTAAACCAGTACGCATTAATCCGTTTCGCCCGATCATAGCCCATCTTCTTCCGGAGTTCAGCAATGGTCGTGTCTTCCCGTGCACCATGGATCTGGGTGAGCCGGCTCTGCGCAACCTCGGTGAGCGCCCGCATCACCGCAATCCGTGCGCTGGTATGCGTCCCGATACCGATTGTGAGCAGCATCGGGTCTTTGAGCAGCACGTCATCGGCGACCGCAGCCATAGTCGGGATGCCGATGTCGCTGGTGATATCCCGCACCCTCACTTCTACCTGTGCATACGCAAATTTCTTCTGCATATCCACGATGGTTTCATCATCTATGGAGGTGACGCAGGGACCGGTATCCCGGCACGCCTCGACAAGCGACCATGCATCCCGCTCGATCACTTCAGAAAGAGCGTGGAAGACAGCCTCCTCAAAAGTGTTTCCCGAGGCAAGCCCGTTGGTATTCGTGCGGAAAAGCCCCCGGAAATTTGGCGGGAGCGGGTGAAAAACCGCGTGAGCCGGGATGATGACCGGTTCATCGTTTGCAATATCAAACCCCTCGGTCCACGCTATGAGCCTGTCGGTATCCGCACCTTCCGGGAGGATCAGGTCTTTTGGATCAAGGACCCGTCCGTGTGCAAACATTTCCTCGTATGGTGCCAGGTGAATCTTCCGGTCATGTAATTCCGAGGAATATCGTTCGATACCTTCCATTATCGCCGATATCCGGGATTCCTCAACTGTCGCACCTTTACCGTTGTATACCGTTATTGCACCTGATTCAGCGGTCGGGCGGATGCAGGAGAAGACAGGAATTCCGATCCGGTCAAGGTTGGTAATGTCTGCAACACGGGTAATTCCCGCAGCGGGTACTTTTGGCTCAATCCGGGCCAGGGTCTCTTCAAGAGGAGCAGCCCGCTGTGTTTCGAGGTTGTAGGTCTTTTTGCAGGATTTCAGCCGCATGGAGATCACCGTGGTAGGGAGGAGTTGGGCAGGAATGCCGGATTTCTGCGTGTCAAAACCAATACAAAAATAGTCCGTGCCGTGGTTTATACACTTTGATTGAGAGTCCTTTGATTTCTCTCGGTTTGTATAGCGCACGGAACCGGCGTTGAATTGTCCAGACCCGTTGAGGTGAAAATGGGCATCTCCCACGTTTTCATGGTGTGGTATCCGACAAGATCTGTAATTGCTTTGGATGGGGGGGATCTCCGCTCGTATGATCTCCAGTCAACGAAAGGGAAGTAACAAAGATAATCCCTCGCGGTACAGTCTTTCCCAATGGTGATGGGAGTATGACTGAAGATTCAAAGGGGGCAATTCTCCAGCGGGACGGGAAAAGGTATGCGGTTGTGACCAGGATCCCGGCTGGTATTGTAACACCGGAAGACCTGGAGAAGATCGCCGGGGTCGGGCGGAAGTACCATGTGCCAATCCTCAAGATCACGTCAGGCCAGCGTATTGCACTGGTCGGTCTTGAACCTGATGATGTGCAGAAGGTGATCGGTGAGCTGGGCCCGCTCGCAAAACCGGAGACCGTACCGTGCGTCAAGTTCGTTCAGGCGTGCCTTGGTACCGATATGTGCAGGTTCGGGAACCAGGACTCAATCGGACTGGCCCGTGCGGCTGATGACCGGTTTAAGGACCAGATATTCCCGGCAAAGATCAAGATCGGGGTCTCCGGCTGTTCCCGGTGCTGCGGAGAGAGCCATACCCGGGATATCGGGATCATGGGGACGAACAAGGGCTGGACAGTTTTCTTCGGGGGGAACGGGGGGACAAGGCCGAGGTTCGGGGATCTCATCGCCCGTAACCTTTCGGCTGCTGAAGCGCTGGACTGTGCACAGCGCCTCGGCGAGTACTACCGGAGCCATGCAAAACCGCATGAACGGACGGCCCGGTTCATGGAGCGGATCGGATACGATACGCTCAAATCTGAACTGCTTACCTTACTTCCCTACGTAGCTGTTGAGAAGGTGCGGTGAGTATGAAAATTACTTATGTTTCAAAGGTATTTTGACAAAACAGAAGGGATCTTCTGCCAGAAAATCCCCGTTCACAGCATATGCCCGGACCCGGCATCCTCCCCCGCAGAGATCCCTGTAGTTACAACCCGCACACCTGCCTCCGAACCGGGCCCGTTTTTCCCGGAACCGTAAGAGTACAGGATTAGCGGTGTCATTCCAGATCCTGTTGAATGGCTGCTTTCGGATATTCCCTACAAAAAAATTCTCGGAACGCGCAAACTGGCAGGGGTATACATTACCGTGTGAATCGATATTTGCCACACGAGTGCCTGCACTGCATCCTCCGTTGAGGGACTGCAGGAGCTCGCGTGCCTCAGCAATGTCCGGAGATCCGTCCCCTTCCATCGAAGCGATAAGGTGAATACAATCCTGCGGGGCATCAACCGTGAGAAACTCTATGGATGCTGGATCGGTCTCCTTGGCCTTCCGGTAGAGGAGCGTGAGGGCATCTGTCACCTCCTTGGTTTCCAGCTGTAACCGTTCATAGGATTCAATTCCACGGCCGGTCGGTACGAGCCAGTACAAGCAGAACCTGGAGGCGCCAAGTTTTATGGCGAGATCAATAAGTGCTTCGAGCTCGCCACAGTTCTCTTTTGTCAGGGTTACCCGGACACCGCACCGAAGCCCCGCCTCCCTGCAGGAGGTGAATGCTGCCACTGTCCGCTCGAAAGCACCGGGGGAATTCCTGAACCGGTCATGCGTCATTGCCTGTGAACCATCAAGCGAGATACCGGCATATTCGATCCCGCTTTCCTTGATCCTGCGGGCAATTTCGGTCGTTATCAGGGTCCCGTTGG
Organism: Methanoregula sp.; assembly: GCF_049510175.1. GTDB lineage: Archaea > Halobacteriota > Methanomicrobia > Methanomicrobiales > Methanospirillaceae > Methanoregula. The sequence goes on along the minus strand of NZ_JBEKZF010000011.1, from coordinate 19,577 downwards.
TGCTGAGTGCCATTTTGATTCCTTTGTTCGCGACATGCTGTGCCAGTTCCCAGATATCCTCACGCATCAGGGGTTCCCCGCCGGTAAACAGGATAAGAGGGACACTCATATCCGCAAGGTCATCAATGAGACCCAACGCTTCGGCTGTCGAAAGTTCTCCCTCCGTCCGGCACCCGGGCCCCGACCTGTTATAGCAATGGGCACAGCTAAGATTGCAGCGATCGGTGAGATTCCAGAACACCACTGGCCTGAACATACCAGAGAATGCAAGGTACTTGCTCGGAATATCAGTCAGGGATTTATGGCGGTGCCGCATCACACCGCTGACGGTTCCTTTCCCGTGCATGCACTGGGTAATTCGGTTCATACGATATTGCTCCCGTTCTCCCGGATCCGGACATTCGGGACGCGTTTGAACTCTTCAGTACTGAAAAGGACGACATAATCTTGAGCACCAATGTGGCCAGCGAGTGTCCTGATCTCAGCTAGAACCGCATCCCTGCTATACCCGTGGTGTACAGTATAAACCGTGTACTCCCACCTGCCCGGCACCGGCAGCCGTTCGTAGCAATGGGAGACACAGGGGAACGAGGCCAGCAGCAATCCCATATCGCCATGCAGTGAATCCACACGTTTCCATGCAACAAGGGCATTTGCAGATATACCGACCCGCCTCTGGTTGATGCGTGCCCGGAATTTCCGGATTATCCCCGCTGTCTGAAGCTTCCGGATCCTTTCCAGGACCTCTCTACCGGTAAGGTTCAGCCGCTTTCCGATCTCTTCAAACGGTTCTTTGACGAGAGGAAGCCCGTTCTCAAGTTCAGAGAGCAGGTGCCGATCAAGCGGATCCAAAGGTACCCTCCCTCTCATCGCTCAAAAATGAAAAACGCACATCAACTTTCAGTTTTCGCACCGTGGGAAGGTTCAGGACATCCGTTGCAGGAATTCCTGTACTCCGCAGGATTTCTCTTAACACACGCCGTATATCCTCTTCGTTTTTACCCGAGAGCGTGAACCAGAGAGCGTAGTTGTGGTCCCGCCGGAAATTATGGGAGACCTCCGGGTAGCTGCTGATAATGGCTGCAATCTCGCGGATTCTTTCCTCGGGAACGTGGAGGGCAACCAGTGTTGCAGCAGAAAGTCCCATAAGCCGGGATTCAAGGACGGGGGATATTCCCCGTACAATGCCCTCGTCCTGGAGCCGTTGCAACCGGTCAAGAAGAACCTGCTCGGGAATTTTTAGCCGCCGGGCAATTGCTGCAAAAGGGCGGGGGACCAGCGGGATATCATCCTGCAGGACGTCAAGAATATGCCGATCCACCATGTCAGGCAGAGCATGATTCGTCATGTAGCAGCTTCCTCCGGCTCGTACGGGCAACAGGGATCTTCTCCACAGATATCCCCGCCGGCTGTATCCGGTGGAGCAAGCCCGTCACACCAGCGAGGGGAAAATGCGTCCGCTCCCCGGTACGCCCGGGCCCTGCAACCTCCACAGGTGGTTTTAAACCTGCACCTCCCGCATTTCCCGGTGAGGTGATCCGGGTCGCGGAGTGCTGCAAAGATTTCGGAATTGTTCCAGATCTCAGGAAACGGAGCAGCCCGAATATTGCCGGCACTCACCGGGAGGTACGGACAGGGAGTCACGTCTCCATTTACGTAAATCCGGCAATAGCTGATGCCGGCGATGCAGCCCCGCCCCCATGCAGGATTCTTGATCCCGAGATCATCTGCAATGCGGCGGAACTGCGGGGCACAGGTCGGGCGGATATGGAGATCACTGTCCCGGTATTTGATCAGGATCTGTCGTATAAGATCCTCGTATTCCTTGGCGTTGCGGGGTTCAATCAGCCGTGCCCTTCCGGTCGGCACCGGGAAAAAAAGCTGGTAATCGCGAACCCCGAGTGCAGTCCCTACTTCGATCACTTCTTTGACATCACTCATTGCAGGTTGCATAACCGACATGTTGATCTGGACACTGATTTTCTCATCCCGGCAAAAACCAATGGCCTGTACAGCCCGTTCCCATACACCATCTATGCCGCGGAATGCGTCATGGACGGACGGATCTACCGAATCAATGCTGATGGCGACGGCCTTGATCCCCGATTCGTGGAGTTTTTTTGCCATGGCCTGATCCAGCAGATACCCGCTCGTACCTATGACCATCCGGAGCCCCTGTTCAGTACCGTACCGGGCGATAGCAAAGATATCATCCCTCATGAGAGGTTCGCCCCCGCTCAGCACGACAACAGGTTTCCCGGTCTCGCAGATCTGGTCGATGACTTTGAATGCTTCCTCCGTGGAGAGCACTCCTTCGGCCTCCCGTTCGCCAGCGTCCACGTAACAGTGGGCACACTTCAGGGGACACCTGAGTGTGATGTTCCACGATATGATTCGTGGCGCCCCACCAGATATTCCCTTCACACCTTCAGCCCTTCTGGCACAACACTGCCCGAGTTCCTTACCCGCCTTCGTGAGGATCTCCACCATTGAAGACATTTATGCTACGATCCGGCGAGATCGAAGCGATCAAGGTTTATCACTTTGGTCCAGGCTGCCACGAAGTCCTGGACAAACTTCTTCTGCGCGTCCGCGCTTCCGTAGACCTCGGCCAGAGCCCGGAGCTGGGAGTTCGAACCGAAGATGAGATCGACACGCGTGCCGGTCCACTTGACTTCGCCAGTCTTGCGATCGTGCCCTTCAAATATGTCCTTGGCGTCCGATACCGCCTTCCACTCCGTTCCCATATCGAGCAGGTTCACGAAGAAGTCGTTGGTGAGCGCTTCCGGCTTCCTGGTAAAAACGCCGTGCCGGGTCTGTCCGAAGGTGGTGTTCAGCACGCGCATTCCGCCAACGAGCACCGTCATTTCGGGTGCGGTCAGTGTCAGCAATTGCGCCTTGTCAACCAGCAATTCCTCGGCCGATACGGTATAGCGGGTCTTCTGGTAGTTTCGGAAGCCGTCCGCCTTCGGCTCGAGCACGGCGAAGGAAACCACATCGGTCTGTTCCTGCGAGGCGTCCATGCGTCCCGGCGTGAACGGAACTATCACCTCGTGACCAGCGTTCTTTGCCGCCTGCTCAATGCCGGCGCAGCCGGCCAGGACGATCAGGTCAGCCAGTGATACCTTTTTGCCGCCGGAGGCGGCACTGTTGAACGCGCTCTGAATGCCCTCCAGCGTCTTGAGAACCCTGGCCAGCCGGGCCGGCTGGTTGACTTCCCAGTCCTTCTGCGGCACCAGACGAATGCGGGCACCGTTGGCACCACCACGCTTGTCGGAGCCACGGAAGGTGGACGCCGACGCCCAGGCGGTCGAAACCAGCTCCGACACAGACAGGCCGGAAGCCAGGATCTTACCTTTGAGGGAGGCGATGTCCTGTGCATCAATCAGTTTGTGATTGACGGCAGGGATGGGGTCCTGCCAGATAAGCTCTTCGGCAGGAACTTCCGGGCCGAGGTAGCGTGCGCGCGGACCCATGTCTCGGTGGGTCAGCTTGAACCACGCCCGGGCGAATGCGTCTGCAAACAGGTCCGGGTTCTCCATGAAGCGTCGTGAAATCTTTTCGTAGACAGGGTCAAACCGCAGAGAGAGGTCCGTGGTCAGCATGGATGGCGCATGACGCTTCGATTTGTCGTGGGCATCCGGCACCGTGCCGGCGCCTGCATCACCCTTCGGCTTCCACTGGTGCGCACCAGCCGGGCTCTTTGTCAGTTCCCATTCGTATTGGAACAGAATTCGGAAGAAGTTGTTGCTCCACTTCGTGGGCGTGGTGGTCCAGGTGACCTCCAGGCCGCTGCCGATCGTATCTCCGTCTTTGCCGGTGCCGAAGCTGCTCTTCCAGCCGAGGCCCTGCTCCTCGATGCCCGCCGCTTCGGGCTCAGGCCCCACGTGGGACGCAGGGCCGGCGCCGTGGGTTTTGCCAAAGGAGTGACCCCCGGCGATGAGCGCAACCGTCTCTTCGTCGTTCATGGCCATGCGGGCGAACGTCTCGCGGATATCCCTGGCCGCCGCGATCGGATCCGGGTTGCCGTTCGGGCCTTCCGGATTGACGTAGATCAGCCCCATCTGCACGGCAGCGAGCGGATTTTCGAGGTTCCGGTCACCGGAGTAGCGTTTGTCATCCAGCCACTTGTTCTCAGAACCCCAGTACACGTCTTCTTCCGGCTCCCAGACATCCTCACGACCCCCAGCGAAGCCGAAAGTCTTGAATCCCATCGACTCCAGGGCAACGTTGCCAGCAAGGATCATGAGGTCGGCCCATGAGATTTTCCTGCCATACTTCTGCTTGATCGGCCAGAGCAGCCGGCGCGCCTTGTCGAGGTTCACGTTGTCGGGCCAGCTGTTGAGGGGCGGGAAACGCTGCTGGCCGGCACCGGCGCCGCCGCGACCGTCACCGGTGCGGTACGTGCCGGCGCTGTGCCATGCCATGCGAATGAACAAGGGCCCGTAGTGGCCGAAGTCTGCCGGCCACCAGTCCTGCGAGTCGGTCACCAGCGCCTTCAGATCCTTCTTCACGGCCGCTAGGTCGAGTTTTTTGAATTCACGAGCGTAGTTGAACTCCTCGCCCATCGGATTGGACAGGGGAGAGTGCTGGTGAAGAACCTTCAGGTTCAACTGGTTCGGCCACCAGTCCCGGTTGGACCTGCCTTGGCCGGTTACCTGTTTGTCTACCAGGCCATTTACCGGGCGCTTACTGTCGTCAGTCATAACGTCACTTCCTATCGTTGGATAATCTTATTCACTGTATGTTTTGAATATTCCTTTGCCCACCTGGCTGACGATTGCCTCAGCAGCGGCAAAGGTAAAGGTGTTTGAGCAGGGAGACCCCAATACCTCCGTCTGCTGCAAGACCGGTGTCTTCTTTTTAGGGTCCTGGAGGAATTTTGCCTTTGTGTATTTCCCCATGCTCTTTTACACTTGGAAATACCCGTGGGCGCCGGCACCCTTGGCGTGCACCACACGTTCGGGAAGCCTTTCACGGTCGAAATGCGCCAGCTTTTCGATAAGGTGAACATCCTGCAGGAGTACCGGCCCACGCTGTCCGGCAGTGAGGGAGTTCTGGTTATCGGCAACCGGAATCCCCTGGTTTGTCGTAAGGGTCTTTTTCGCCATGATCGATCAAGGTAAAATAGCCCCAGTCGTATTTAATAAGATTGGGTTCGGGGCAGAACAACTTTTTTTTCGCTGGAAAACATCAAAGAACTCAGATGAACATATTTAGGTCTGCCTAAACATTTATTATTTAGGTGAACCTAAATATCTGGTACAATGCCCCAGGAGCAAGTTGAGGAATATCTCGAAACGATCTACGATCTTGAATCGCGGGATGGTTCGGCAAAAACCACAGCGATTGCAAAATGCCTGAATGTCGCCCCGGCGAGTGTGACGGAGGTGCTGAAAAGTCTCTCGGACAAAGGATTCGTCTGGTACGAACCGTACCGTGGTGCGACCCTGACAGAAGAGGGAAAAAAGATTGCAGATACGATCAAGCGGAAGCACCGGCTCCTTGAAGTGTTCCTGACCGATGTCCTCAAACTGAACCGTGAGAAGGTCCACGATGAAGCCTGCCGGATGGAGCACACGATCTCTGAAGAGACCGAGGACGCACTCTGCCGGATGCTGGACGCGCCGGCACACTGCCCACACGGCAGCCCGATCAGCCCCTGCAACAAAGGTGTGGGGAGCTGTGCAGAATGTGAGATGGTTAAAGGGACAGGAATTCCTGAGCCGGCATCCCTTCGTAACAAAAAGATCATTCCCGTCACTGATCTTGCTCCTGACCAGAACGGGAAGATCGCATTTATCCGGGGAGATTGCAAGATCGTGCAGCGTCTTTCCGATCTCGGACTCACGCTCGGGACGATTGTATCTGTCAAGAGAAAAACGCCCATGGACGGACCTGTGGAGATCCTGGTGAGAAGGACAAAACTTGCCATCGATCACGCAATCGCCGAGAATATCTTTATTGAATCGCCCGGGACGGCTGAAGCATGAGTGGGTGCGGGGAATGCAATGCCTGCCCAAAAGGTAAAGAGTGCAGTATAAAGAATGCGGATTACACAATTGCCCTTGCCGGCAATGCCAATGTCGGCAAGAGCGTGATCTTCAACCAACTGACCGGTGTTGACCAGATCATCGGCAACTGGCCGGGGAAAACTGTCGAACGGGCTGAGGGTCTCCTGCTGCATAAAGGGAAACGTATACGGGTCATCGACCTGCCAGGTATCTACTCCTTCTCCACGTACTCGATGGAGGAACTGGTCTCCCGGGATTTTATCGCGCTCGAACATCCGGACGCGGTGATCAACGTTATCGATGCGTCAGCACTGGAACGCAACCTCTTCTTCACGATCCAGCTCCTGGAACTGGCGCCCCCGCTGCTCATCGCGGTCAACCAGATTGACCTGGCCGAAAAGAAAGGAATTTCGATCGATACCAAGAAGCTTTCTGTACTGCTTGGCGTCCCGGTTGTTCCGACGGTTGCCATTAAGGGCAAGGGAATCGCTGCCCTCACTGACGCAATCACAGATCTCATGCAGGACCACCCGGTTCCTCCGGTCCTCCGCTACGGAAGGGAAGTGGAAGAGCGGATTGGAAAAATTGTCTCAGGACTTGGCACGGTATCAACAAAGTACCCCGTTCGCTGGACCGCCATCAAGCTCCTTGAGCGGGATCCTCTGGTCCAGCAGTTGATCGGGGAACAGGATTCTTCGGTTGTGAAGACCGCGGATATCCTTGCAAGGGAGATCGAGTCTCTTCACGGAGAGCCGGTTTGTGTGGTCATGAGCGCGGAGCGGTACCTGGTCGCTGACCGGATAGCAGCTGAGGTGATTACAGTACGAACACACGGGGAAGGCCCGCAGAAAAAGAGCCTGACTGACCGCCTTGATGCGGTTGCCCTCCACCCGGTTCTCGGATATCTCGCGGTCATCGCCGTGATCGGCGGGCTGCTGGTCTGGACATTCCTGATCGGGGCACAGGTTTCAGCGTTTCTTGCTCATTTCCTGTTGCAGTTCGAACAGTACGAACCGGTGATCACGGGGCCGCTCATGAATATACTCTGGAACGGTGCATTCACCGGGTTTATCGCCGGCGTGACGCTGATCATCCCGTACGTGCTGCCGTTCTACATCCTGCTTGCCATCATTGAGGACTCCGGCTATCTCACCCGCATATCAGTGATGCTCGACCGCGGTATGCACAAACTGGGGTTGCATGGCAAGGCGATTATCCCCATTATCCTCGGGTACGGGTGCAATGTCCCGGCAGTCTACTCGTGCCGGATCATGGAGACCCCGAAACAGAAAATGCTCACTGCATTCCTTGTCACACTCATCCCGTGTACGGCACGGACAGTTGTCATCCTGGGCCTTGTCGCTGCGTTCGTCAACATCTGGTGGGCGCTTGCACTCTATGCCTTTGACATCATCCTGATTATCCTTGTAGGGAGGATAGCGTTCAAGGCTGTACCGGGCGAGTCAGTGGGGTTGATCATGGAGATGCCGGATTATCATGTCCCCTCGCTCTCCGTTGTCCTGAAACAGACGTGGGCCCGGACAAAATCGCTCATCTGGATCGTATTCCCGGCGTACATCATCGGGAGTGCCGTTCTCCAGGCATTTTATGCGGCTGGACTCCTGACCCCGGTGAATGCCCTCCTTGCACCCGTGACCGTTCTCTGGCTCGGGCTTCCGGCAGTTGTCGGAATCACGCTAATTTTCGGGATTGTGAGGAAAGAACTGACAATCCTCACCCTCGCAGTGATCTTCGGGACAACGAACTTTGCGACAATTATGTCTCCGGTACAGCTGATTGTTCTCGCACTGGTATCGATGCTCTACATTCCCTGCATCTCAGTAATAGTCGTGCTCGCATCGGAATTCGGCTGGAAAAGATCACTCACGATATCCGCAGCCGAGATCATCATGGCAATCGCCATTGGCGGGATAGCGTTCCGGGTGCTGAGCCTTATGATGTGAACCAGATCCGGATTTTTTCCAGATCGCCACCTGCTCAGCAAACTTCGCCGTACTCGCATCTGTTCCGAGACCGGCTTACATTTTCCCGTCAAACTGCCGCTTATTTACGCCTTCATCGGAAAAGACGAGCCTCATAATTGCGTTCCGGCGGAGTTTGTGGGTGCCCGATGGGATAAACTATGAGGCAGAAATCAGCCCGGTTCAAGGAGTTTTACCCGCCAATAGGTGACGTGCAACCCTGCCGTATTTTGGCTAACCGGGCGATAATTGGGCGCATTCTCCACATGGACAGAAACCGGGGGTTTTACGGTGATTTCCTCCTCTTAGAGAAGGGATACGGCAGGAGACGAAGCCCAATTCAGGCTTATTTTCCCTTGACGGCAGCATGGGGGAAAAGGGGGATGTCAGGAGGTGAAAACGGGGCTGGACAAAAGAGGATATTCTCCCCGTTAATTAACTCCATTCAGGTATCAGACCAGGTGGTTTACCAGATTCTGTCGCAGGTCATTGCGTACTGTGCAAAAGTATCGGGATCCGTAAACGGCACAAAAGCGAGGGGGATTCTTCTATCGGATCCGAATGCACCTTCATTATGGTTTTTCCGTTGGAGCGAGAGCAGGAATAACGGACCCCTAGCAGGTTATCAGGTGTATCCAACCCCTTGTTGCGGGACATGTTATATGCCACGGCAACCGCCCAGCGATCCTCCTGCATATCGAGATATACCGTTGAGATAAGGTACCGGTTACCCTTCCTGATAATCACTTCGTCTTCAAAACTTTACCACCGCATTCCGGGTTGCCGGTTGCGGGCTGATCCCATAAAATTTTGACATTTTTTACCTCCATTTCCTGATAACTTTACGCCGGTTTCCAAATCTTGACCGGTTCAATGCGAATGCGCAGGCAGCCCGTCATGGTTATGATTTACGATATGATGGTAGCCGGGTCCCGATGCAGTCGCCGGATCGACATGAATGGTGGCATCCGAAAGATACCGGAGGTGGTGAAGGAGTTCATGCCGGAACTCCTGTGCAATCCCATGGCCTTTTTCCACGGAAAGTGATGAATCGACCGTGATATTCACCTCCGCATGGAGCCGGTGACCCAGCCATCGGACCCTGACGTCGGTAATCTCCATCACTCCATCAACATGATCGGCGGTGTGGCGGATCTCTTCAGTAACCGCTGGATCAACGCCATCAAGGAGGCGGATGAAAACAGTTTTTCCTGATTCCCAGACAATCCAGAATATCGCAATCGTGATGATGAGCCCGATCACCGGGTCGGCAAGCGGGAATCCAAGATATACCCCGGCTGCACCGATAAGGACCGCAAGGCTCGTAAGCCCGTCTGTCCGTGCATGATAGCCATCCGCAACAAGCGCAGCACTACCGATCTCATTACCTACCCGGATGCGGAGCTGTGCCACCGCTTCGTTCCCGATAAACCCGGCCAGTGCAGCCGCTGCTACTGCCCAGAGAAACGTCACCTGTAGCGGGTGAAAGAGACGGTCGATGGAAACATACCCGGCTACAACTGCCGAGATCAGGATCATGAGGACCACGAACACTCCCGCAAGATCCTCGACCCGGCCATATCCGTAGGTGAACCGCTTCGTTGGTTTCCACCGGGCCAGCATGAACGCGAACAGGAGCGGGATCGCGGTGAGCGCATCGCCGAAATTGTGGATGGTATCGGCGAGCAGTGCAATGCTTCCGGAATAATATACGATGACTATCTGGAAGATTGCGGTAATGAACAGGCCGACAAACGACCACTTGACCGCCCGGATGCCCCGTTCGGTCATGAGGAGGGAAGGATCGACAATCCCGTGCGTATGGGAATGGCCCTCATGGTGATCAGGATGACCACGACGATCATTTTGGGCATTTTCGCGAGCATTTCCATGAAAACGGCCATCATCGTGGTCGTTATCTTCATGGTTTTCAGTGCGGATGATCATTCTGCCTGACCTCCTCATCCATAAGCCCCGTTACGGGGGGCTGTTCTGCAGTGCTCATGGAGACTACGCTGATAATATTGCCGCTCTCCCGGCAGTACGCCTCCACCCGGACAGCGACCCGGCCAACCATACTGCCTGTCGTAAGGATCAGGGAATCCTGCCCCCGCAAGGCACGAAGGATGCATTTGTCGATGACACCGTACGTGAACTCAAGGGTCAGCTGTTCCTGGCTGGCACGCTGTTTCGCACGGGTACCCATCGCCCCGACGGCAAGGCCGGGGCGGGTCTTAACCCATGCGGAGAGCGATGACGTCGCCTCCTCATCAACATTGCAGACCGAGATGGTGCCCGGCGCAGGATTACGGCAGGACCCATGGAGCAGGTTCTCAATAATATGGATCATGTCAAGGACACTGCGTGGTTTGCGTTCCGGCTGGGTAAACCCGCGCCTCCCGAGTTCCTGCGAGAGTTCGAGGAGGGTCGGGACAGAAAGATGTGCCATCCGGATATGATCGGAATTCCCGAATGCCACGTCCGGCACGTCCTCCTGAAGGATCCTGCCATCCAGGATGAGAATTGCCCGGTCAGCCCATGGATAGGCAAGTTCGACATCATGGGTAGAGATGATCACGGTCTTACCGTCATGGTTCAGTTCGTCGAGCAGTTCCATGAGATCTTCCGAACCGGATGGATCAAGACCGCTGGTCGGCTCGTCAAATACCAGTACGTCCGGGTCCATCGCGAGCACTCCTGCGATCGAGACCCGTTTCTTCTCCCCGCCCGAGAGCTGGTGGGGCGGGCGCCGCTCAAACCCCTCAAGGCCGACCTGCCGGAGTGCCAGAGCAACCGCCTGCCGAACGGTCTGCTCATCATACCCGAGGTTTGCCGGGCCAAAAGCAACATCCTGGTACACGGTCGGGGCAATGATCTGGCGGTCCGGGTTCTGCAGCACGTACCCGACCCGTTTCCGGAGCTGGCGGAGGGACGTGGTATCGTACTGGATCGGCGTGTTGTCAAAGAGCATGGCGCCGGAAGTCGGGCGGATCATGCCATTGAACATCTGCAACAGCGTGGACTTGCCGGCGCCGTTGGGACCGACAAGCGCGATCTTCTCGCCCCGGCGCATATGGAAGCTGATCCCTTTGATCGCCTCCCGGCCTCTGGGGTACCGGTACCTGACATCCCGCGCTTCGAGAATGACCTTCATTATAATATCACGATCCTTGTTGTCATCACGAGCAGGATCCCGCTCAGCCCGGCAAGGTACAATACAACTGGAATAAGTGAACGCATCCGGACCGGTTCTGCGATGTCCAGCGCAGGAAAGATCCCGTCATAGCAGCGGCAGTCCATCGCATGGATGAAATCCTCACCTGCATTCCAGCTGGTGATGAAGAGCATCCCGCAGAGCATGGAGAAGGAACGGATGGACTCCCCTACCCTGCTGTACCCAAGACGCATGATTTGTGCCCGCCAGATTTCACTGGCCTGATCATAGGCGATAAAGATATACCGGTACATGATCATCATGAGGTCGATAAGTTCGACAGGAATCCCGATTCGCTTCATGCCGTTGAAGAGATCTGTCATGGGCGTTGTTAATGCGATGAAGAAGAGCGAGATCGAACAGCCGAATACCCGGCACAACACAAGTATACTCTGCTCGACGGCCCCGGTTGTGATGGAAAGATTGATCCAGGGAACCGGGTTGAACCGCCAGATCACATCCCCTCCTCCAAGCAGGAATAAAAGGACGATGATACTGAAGGCAGTAAATATGGCGGGTGCAAGCAGGAGCTCCCCGTACACGAGCGGGGATATGCGTGCGGGGATTAAAAGAACCAGACTGAGTATGACGCCTGATATCAGCGGAACAACCGGTGCAGGGGATACGAGGCAGATAATAAGGGAACCCAGACCAAGAAGGATCTTGGTCCCCGGGTGGATGTGTCGGAATGCACTATTCTGCGCGATATCATCCAGCAGTTCTTCAAACATGATCGATCAGGAATTGATTGGACGTCTTTTCTGTCCGTACCAGTACCCGATAACCAGGCCGACCACAACTCCCCCGAATGTTGCCTGCAATGCAAAGAGAGTAGCTTCGATCTCTCCGCTCGGAGGTACATACTGGGGAATGAGGGGGGTAAAGGATTCGACCGGCTTGCCGGTCAGTTCTGCAATCTTTTCCGATCCGACATCATCCGACCCGCTGAATGCATGACCCGTCTGGCTGCTGACAATTATGAAGAGGACCACAAACGCGAACAGGCCAGCCAGCGTAAGTATCTCGAGTTTTCTGTTCTCAAACATAATCACACCTTTTCTTCCGGAACACCGGTAGTGGTCCTGAGCGCGGATTCAATCTGCTTTTTCGAGAACACACCCAGTTTCTCGATGAGCTCCGGTTTGAGCTGGATGATGTACTTGAAGACCAGCGCAAGAACGAGCCCTTCGATAATTGAGAGCGGGACCTGGGTAATCGCAAATATAGCAAAGAATGCGGTAAACGAAGCCAAAACTCCCCCGGTCGCAGCCGGGTACGCGAGGGCAAGTTCGAAGGATGTGATGACGTACGTGACGATATCTGCCACTGCCGCTACGCAGAACACGGTGACGTAGATGTTAACCGAGGTATTTTTCAGGAGTTTGTATACGCCATAGCCGACAAGGGGCCCGCCGATTGCCATCGAGACCATGTTAGCTCCCAGCGTCGATAATCCACCGTGAGCCAGCAGGAGCGCCTGGAACAGCAGCACAATGAAACCAATTACCGCGGTAATATAGGGTTTAAAGCACATGACCGAGAGCCCGGTCCCGGTAGGGTGGGAGCAACTGCCGGTTACCGAAGGGAGTTTGAGAGCAGACAAAATAAAGATGAACGCCCCGCAGACCCCGAGCAGTGGCAGGTATTCCCGGTCTTGTCTCATGATCGATCGCAGTTCAATGACACCCACAACAAGGAACGGGATAGCGATAAGCCACCACACGAGACACCATTGCCAGGGTAAAAATCCTTCCATAATATGCATGATAATACAGAAACAAAATTACTTGCTTTAACTAAATAAAACTTGCTTAGTTTTGTGCACTGGAAATATCTCCAGAAACTATAACCTGAAATAAAAAACCGGTAAAAAATATAAGAGAAAACCGGGATGTGCGATTTTTCTGCACTTTACCCTGCTCATACCCTCATCCCCGTAATCATCCCCGCTACCTGCTGAGCTGTCACCAAATCAACAACTCGCAAACACTTTTAATGCTTCTCATTCTCCCCAAACGCATCGATTTCTGCAACCGTCCGTATATAAGACCAGCGGCCTGAGTGTGTGCCGGTTACCGAATGCTTCAGCGAGGTCGAGCGCGAGCTAGTCAACGACCGTTAGGTCTGAGTACGATCAACAGCGACGAACACGATGCGGAGCATGGGGTGAGGAGCGGGCCGGGGCAGCAAGCCACCAAGGAGCCTGCGAACAAAGGGGTATGTAATCATATCTCTAATCAACTGCGAAAAACAGCGAGGTGATGTGAAGTGAACCGGAGTGAGGATAAGTGAATATGACTAGGTGTCTGCGTCGCCTCCTGGCCAGCCCAAGGCGAATCATGTATCCTTATCTCATATACTTTCAATAATTCTCATGTCATATGGTCGACCAACCCATTCCGTCAGAATTGCAGCAACCTTCGCTTGCTTCAATCTTTTTTGCATTTTTCCGGATTGGAATCACGGCATTCGGCGGCCCTGCCATGGTCTCCTACATACGGAAGATGGTGGTCGGGCAAAAGGGTTGGCTTGATAGCGTGGTCTTCGACGATGGTGTCGCACTCTGCCAGGCTATCCCCGGTGCAACGGCCATGCAGGTCACTGCCTATGCAGGTCTTCGCATCCGGGGCACAGCTGGTGCATTTGCAGCATTTGTGGGGTTTGGTCTCCCTGCATTTATCCTGATGATGATACTCTCGGCACTCTATGTTTCAACATCAGCGCTTCCCCCGGTGATGGCGTTATTCCTCGCCTTACAGGCAATCGTTGTGGCGCTGGTCGCATACGCGACGGTCTCATTCGGGAGGACATCACTCAAACACTGGATTCACGTACTTATTGCCGGGATCGCTGCGGTACTTTTCATTGCAGGTGTGAGTCCCGTTGTCGTCATCGTCCTTGCAGCATTGCTCGGCATCACTCTTCTTCCTGTTTCTGATAAAAAACAGGAAATGCCAGTCACAACGTTTCCGCGTCCGGAAAAATCCTTCCTCATCCTGCTTGCCATAGCAGCAGCCTTTTTTATATTGCTCTATCTCCTGCAGTCCGATCTCTATACCCTTGCCGCCACGATGGCAAGGATTGATCTGTTTGCGTTTGGAGGAGGATTTGCCGCGCTCCCGCTGATGTTCCATGAGGTTGTCGTCGTGCATTCATGGCTGGACAGTGCAACATTCATCAATGGACTGGCGCTCGGCCAGGTAACCCCGGGCCCGATTGTTGTCACCGCAACATTTGTAGGGTTCCTTGCCTATGGTTTCTGGGGCGGGATAGTCGCAACGATAGGGATTTTTACCCCCTCATTTCTGTTCGCGGTCGGGACGGTACCGTATTATGACCGGCTGCGTAGTTCTCAGCTGTATCAGAAAATGTTCCAGGGTATTCTGTTCTCCTTTGTGGGTCTGCTCCTGAGCGTGACCATCAAGCTGGCGCTTGCGGTTCCCTGGTCATGGTTCCCCGGATTACTCGCGACAGGGGCATTCCTCTCCCTTCTTCTCGGTGCCGAGATTCTCTGGGTGGTCATTGCCGGGATTGGAATCGCTGTAGTAATGTTCGTATTTGTGCACTGATTGCCTGATTCTTCAGCCACTCCTATTTTTTGGAACCTTCTTCGGAAAAAATGAGTCTCATATTTGCGTTCCGGCAGGGTTTCCGAGGTTTAATGTCCTAAAACAGGGGGCAAAAACCAGCCCGGTTCAAGGGGCTTTACTGGCCACCAGGTGAACTGCAAAACTGCCGTATTTTGACTAACAGGGCGATAATTGGGCGTATTCTCCGCACGAACAGAAATGGGTTTTTTCGGGATTTTTGCGAGAGCAGGTGAGAACCAAGGAGAGAATCGGGGCCCGTATAGAGCTTATTTTACCCGATCTCTGCAATGGACAACTAGGAGGTGAATATCACTCCATCGGATCTAAAGCGGATATTAATCAAAGGAAAAAATGTCCCGAATCACAAAAACGATTAACCGGGAACAATATCATGTAACATGGTATGAGAAATTATTCAGGAACAGTTTTTATTTTTCTCTTTATTGTGGTCATTTTTGCGGCCGGGTGTGCAAGTCAGAAGGTACCCGAACAAACCCTTCCAGCACCAACCTTCACAAGTCCGGTCCCGACAGCTGCTACTTCAGCAGTGATAACCACCCCGATAATTCCAACGCCACCTTCAAATGTCACAACAACCCCGGCTATCGTTTCAGTAACGATGCTGTTCCCAAAAGCAGATCCAGCCGATGTCTCTGAAATTACCTTCTCGTATTATTCAGACAGCGATTTCAGCGTCGAGTATCCATCCACCTGGACAATAGAATCTTCAATAGATACTCCCTACACCGTCGGCCCGTTTTATCTGTATGACGATCCGCGTTTCAATCAGCCGAATCGTGTCGTTACGATTACAAGCCCTGATAATACCAAAAAATTTGTGGCACTCACGCAGGATTTAGAAAGAGCCGGAAGTTTCAGTCTTGATCCTACCATTGACTGGAGCAAGGGAATGTTTCAAAGGGATTACCCGGATTTATCCGCAGCGGACTATCTGGGGAACTACAAATATTTTTCAAGCGGGACCGCGATGGCATCAACCTACGATGTCACGTTACCTGAAGGTTCACAATACTACCCATCGGCATACACAATAGAGACCATTGTTTCGCTGCGCCACGCGTACAATTTCGGATTTTTTACGGATACAGATAATTTTAACAAATACCGCAACCTGAAAGACATAATGATCTCATCAGTGAAAACGCCTGACACCGAATTACATTATATTTCTACTGTCGGCAATAGTACAATAATTATATAATTCTGGCTTTTTTCAGATTCAAATTAATAGAGATTAATCATCAGGAAATCAGGGGATCCTGATTATTTCCGTCTTAAAAATATTATTTGATAAATTCGTACCGAAGTGGAGACAATACCGGAATTATTTAGTGTAAATATTATTTTTGTTACTTGATCCTGGTTTGCCAATAAAAATATTCCCTCCTATTTAATAAACCGTACTTTTTATTGGCAACTACTCAGGGAGACGGCACCTTTGAATAGGTTCATATTAAAAATGGATACCGGAACTACATGTCATCCTCTCTCCCGGGTCTCGACATTTTTAAGAACTCATACGAGTTCCGTATTGCCCAGCTGAAAGAAGAGAGAGAAAACGGAATAAAGGTAGTCGGGACCCTCTGCCTCTATGTTCCGGATGAGATAATTTTTGCAGCCGGTGCCGACAGGATCGTGCTCTGCGGCGGGAGAGCCGATACAATCCCCGTGGCAGAGCAGTCGCTTCCCAGGAACATATGCCCGCTGATCAAGTCCTCGTTTGGAGCGGTGGTCGATGCCTGCTGTGGGGGGAACCTTGCGTGTGCTCACGTTCCCCTGGTCGACGTGGTGGTTGCAGAGGCGACATGCGACGGAAAGAAGAAGATGTATGAGATCCTTCCTGATTACCTGCCCACCTATGTCCTCGACCTCCCGCAGAAACCCGGGAGCCCTGAGGCCCTGAATTATTTCCTTTCTGAGCTCCGGAAGTTCGGGAAGTTCATGGAAAGCCTGACCGGAAATGTCGTGAGCGACGATGCACTTAAACGGGAGATCAGGTCGGCAAACAAGACAAAACGACTCCTCCACCGCCTCTTCGGGCTGAGGAAGCGCGACCCGCCCCCGATCAGGGGGTCAGAGGTCCTTCGGGCGATGCAGAAGCAGTTCTTCCTCTCTCCCGACCAGTTCAGGCAGGGGGTCGGCCAGCTCTGCAACGAGATGGAGCACGTCACACCGGACGCCCGGACAGGACCGCGGATCATGATCTCGGGGTGCCCGATGGCGGCAGGGAATACGAAAGTGCCGGACATTATCGAGCAGAAAGGCGGGGTGATCGTTGTCGAGGAGAGCTGTACCGGAACGAGGTCGTTCTGGGACCTCGTGGACGAGGATAAAGACCCCTGGACAGCCCTCGCGGAGCGGTACCTTGAGATCCCCTGTGCCTGCATGACTCCCAATGACCAGCGGGTCGCCCGCATCGTCGATCTCGCGAAACAGTACGATGTCCACGGTGTAGTGTATTACACCCTGCAGTTCTGCCACGCTTACAATATCGAACGCTTCCGGGTGCAGAGAGCCCTGAAGAAGGAGAAGATCCCCCTGCTCGCGATTGAGTCCGACTACGGAGACTCGGACACGGAACAGATTGGGATCCGGGTCGATGCGTTCCTGGAGATGATCGCGTGATCACCGCGGGGATCGACGCAGGTGCCGCCACGACGAAGGCGCTCCTGTTCCGGGACCGGGAGATCATAGGGTACCGGATTGGCATCACCGCGTTTGATTTCCCCACCGCTGCCCGGAATATGTTCGACGAGCTCCTCGCGAGCTGCGATATGAGGAGAGAGGAGGTCAGGAATGTGTGTGCTACGGGGTATGGCCGGAATTCCATTTCGTTTGCCGATAAATCGATAAGCGAAATTACGGCGCACACGAGAGGAGTATCATTTCTCTTTCCGGAGGTGCAGGGGATCATCGATGTGGGAGGGCAGGACTCCAAGGTCATCGTGGTAGAAGACGGGAGAGTGGCAGACTTTCTCATGAACGACAAGTGCGCTGCAGGGACCGGGAAATTCCTGGAGAACACGACAAAGGCGCTCGAGGTCCCGATCAATGACCTCGGCGGTCTCGCGCTGGCGTCTGAGCACCCTGCCGGCATCACCAGTATGTGCACGGTATTTGCAGAGACAGAGGTGATCTCGCTCCGGGCGAAAGGCATCACCAAGGAGGACATCGCCGCAGGCCTGATAGCGAGCATCGCGACACGGGTAGGGGTGATGGCGAAGCGGATGGGATTGAAGGAGCATGTCGCGTTTGTCGGCGGGGTGGCGAAGAATGCCGGGATGAAGGCAGCACTCGAAAAGGAGCTGGGTACCATCCTTTATGTCCCGTTCGAACCCCAGATCACCGGCGCCCTGGGGGCTGCAATTGCCGCACAGGGGAACAGGTAACACCCTCCATCGACCGGTAATCATCCCGACAACCTTCAGCTGTCAACGGATCACCAGCCCGGCCATCACTAAGAACAACGTCAAAAAAACTGCTGCTACCAGAGAAAAGGAAAAAGACGGTAACGGACTTTCTGCGTATACTCCCGGTAGCCTTCGAGTTCCCGCTCCAGCATCGCTTCTTCTCCCCGTGTCCTTGCCATAAGAAGAACGGTCAGGGCAAGACCCGCGAGAATACCGTAGAGTGAGCCGGGCAGCAGGGGTTTCCCGAGCAACATCAGGATCGCCCGGCGAGCAGGACCGGGAATTCGTTCCGGATTGTGACCACGGTGACATTTCATTTTTTCCTAATACACTATATCCACCAATACCGCATTTTCCGGGATCTCTTACGAGAAATCTGTACAGGAAAAAGATCCCGGAAATCATGAACAGAGTGGATATGGTGCCTTAGCGTGTGGAAAGGATGAATGATGAACAGGATCAATTTAGTTCTCTTGTCATGTTTCCGGTCTTTCAGAAGTTATATTACGCCGGGGCAATGCATCTTGTATAAGGTATTCATGGGGGAAAATCCGGGGGATACCACGGGCGATATCTTTGATCGCCTGGGGTTGGACAAAGCGTCAATGATGGCATTCAGCGATGGAATATTTGCCATTGCAATCACCCTTCTGGTGCTTGAATTAAGAATCCCGGATATCCCTTCCCATGATATTGACACAGTATTTCTCCCCACCCTGGTGGATATATTCCCAAAAATCCTGGGATTTATCCTCAGTTTTTTTATCATCGCGAATTTCTGGCTGTCCTACCGTCGCATGTTCTCGTTCATACCCACGCTGGATCGCGTCCTTGTCAGGCTCCATATTGTATTCCTGTTCTTCATCGTGTTGATGCCTTTTCCAACGTACCTGCTGGGGATTTATGGCAACCATCTCAGTGTTGTCGTCTTTTATGCACTCATTCTCACCATGAGCAGCCTTCTCCTGTTTTTCCTCTGGAAATACGCATCAAAAAACCACCGGTTAATCGAACCCGATCTCTCGGAACATGTTATCGAATATATGTCCGTGAGAAACCTGATAACACCCGTGACATTTCTTGTATCGATACCGATAGCACTGGTAAATCCTTTACTGGCGATGGTATCTTGGAGTTCGATGCTGGTTACCTTCCCCCTGGTTAAAACGAGATATAAAAAGAAATTTGCGGGTACTCAAGATACTTAGAGCTACCAGATCAAAGGAAAAAGCCGGTAACGGACATTCTGCGTATACTCCCGGTAGCCTTCCAGCTCGCGCCCCAGCATCTTCTCTTCGCCTACTATCCTTGCCATAAGAAGAATGGTCAGGGCAAGACCCGCAAGA
>NZ_JBEKZF010000010.1:0-64124 GCF_049510175.1 Methanoregula sp. | reverse complement strand
ATTCGTGTCTCAGAATCCATCTCCGGGCTCTTGCTCCCACAACCCGTACCGATTACAGGCTTGTTGGGCCGTTACCCCAACAACAACCTAATCGGCCGCAGACCCATCCTATGGCGGCGGACCTTTCGACTACAAAGCATTCCAGCATCCATAGTCTATGGGGTATTATCCCCAGTTTCCCGGGGTTATCCCCCTCCATAGGGTAGATTGTCCACGTGTTACTGAGCAGTATGCCGAGGTCTTACACCTCTCGACTCGCATGGCTTAATCGAACTCCGATAGCAGTGGCCTCTGGCAGGATCAACCAGAATTCTACAAATATACGCACACTATCTGAACTGTTCTAAGGAATTAGCGGTTACTAAACAAATTTCCGCATTGCCAGTATCAACGTCAGAACCAACACCGGTCATGCCGGTTATCGTTGGATCTCCATCAAAGAGAATTAGCTTGATATTCGTCGTGTTTGTCGAATCAAACACAGGCCTATAGTGTAGGGCACAGGATTATTTATACCTTGTTACCAGCACCCTTCTTCGAAAATGACCGGAGTCATTTTCTCAAACTCACGGGCGTCTCCCCGACACCCGTTTCGTTTTCTTCAGGACCGACCCCCGCCCGCAGGCAGTTTTCGTCGGTTCGTCACCAGAATTTGTGGTTATCATTATTGGAGAGCGGGGCATTTAAGGGTTACTCCCCGGAAAATGCACCTTTTTCAATGGGTTTTATTGACGGGGAATTATTTGCCGGGCAGATACCGCCATTTTGGTTTCTGAACCGGCTTTTCATGCTGTTCTGGCAGTTTCGGTTTTTCCGGACCGGATCCGGGGGACAACAGCGGATCCCTGCAGGACCCGGATCCTGTGCAGGAAAACAGCGTAGAGCGCGGGAGAGGGTTGATCATGGTTCCGTCGGACTCGCGCGATCGGGTACCTTTTGGGGAGAATGTTGCCGCAATCGTGCGGGGGATTTCGAGCCATGGATGATGCCCCAGAGAGATCCCTGGCTAACACCAGATGCCGGAAGGTCTTCCGTAGTAACTTCTTAAAATCCCAGTAATCAAGATCTGCTTGAATGTCCTCTTCCTGTGTGATAAATCTGGACCCGGATTACGCTCAGATGTTTGGATACTTCTTGATAATATCCGCCCTTTCCTGATTGAGCTGGTTAGCCCGTTGTATATCATGATCATCGGTATACCCATCGATCAAGTAGAGT
Organism: Methanoregula sp.; assembly: GCF_049510175.1. Classification (GTDB taxonomy): domain Archaea; phylum Halobacteriota; class Methanomicrobia; order Methanomicrobiales; family Methanospirillaceae; genus Methanoregula. Next base: position 62,906 of record NZ_JBEKZF010000010.1, on the reverse strand, counting down.
TTATAGGCCTCGGAAGCAGGGACGGAAATACCTTTAATTATCCATTCTCTTCGCATGGCATCGCGCTGCGCCCTGCGTTTCTGTATCTGATTAGCTTCGTCATCCATCCTCGCCAAATCGGCCCGGTCCTGGTTGGAAATTTTTCCAAGACTGTACAATGCCTGTTTTATCTCATTCTCTTTGAGATTCTGGTCAGTGGTTGTTGCAGTTACCTGGCTGTCATTTTCATGGATCTGCTGCACGATTGTGTCCCTTGTTTTTTCACTGAGATCTGTAATTTGCGGTGTTTTTGTTTTCATGAATCCTTCAATAAAGTCTGTCCCGGCGTATCCCGCCGCAACCAGTCCCAGTAACAGTTCAAGATTGACATCTTTTCCCAGCATCATCAGGGATGCCAGCCCCCCGGCAATACCACCGATGATCAGACTGAGAACGAGTAGTCTGATATTGAACCAGTCGTCGAATGATGAATTGACCCCCGATTGGGAAGCCAGATCAAATTGTTTTTTGATTCCAACAATGACACGGGCACTCTGACCAAGTGCGCCCAGTAATATCCCCAGTACCACAGAAGCTAATGCTACAATTACGTCCATATCCACCGGTCACCAAGCGAGATATTATCTCAATCAAGTATATAATAATTTTGTATTAAAAAAAATATTTGACAGAATTGGAATAAAGGAATATATATGAAAACACTATTACGACATGGGGCAGCCAGTTTTTCAAACCTGATGACATAGCAATGCCATCCCACATCTCACACGTAAATTTCTGCAATTTCATGTCTGAGAAAGAGCTCCGTGAAATCTTCCGGGGAACTGAACATCGTATGTTAAAAGGGTATGTATTGCCGCAATCGTGCACACCTTACCGGGCCGGGCTTGGATCAGTCGGACCTGTCTTACTGCTCTCAGGGGATCGGCCTTATAGCAAAGTGTACCCACGTGACCCCCTCCCACCCATATAGCCATCCGGATCTACATCACTCTGCGAATTCATCTTCCTAAAACTCCATCATATTTCACGTAAAAACCGGGCCGGAATCTAAGGGAGGGGAAGGGGGTCGCATGGGTCAACACGAAATCCGGGCATCCCGGTTGCATGGGCAGAGAGACTTCGCGATAACCGGGGAAGCTACGCTTTCAACGATGGAGAACCTGGCAATATCGGAATGAGAGAACAACTGCGGGACAGTAGGTCGCGGTTATTAAAATGCCCCTCATGACCCCCTCATCTTCTCGTGAAACCGACCACCAAGGATTTATCGGACGACCTCATTCTTCTTGATCGGGACCCGAGACACCAATCCCAATCCCAGTACTGCGAACCGGGGCATGGGACATCGCTGGAGAGAAAACGCCTCGACCGATACTGCGGCTGATACTAAGGGAGATATTGAATGAAACTGTTTCACCAGAGGCCCGGGACAAAGAGTGCAGTCCACCGGCTGAAAAAACCGTTTCCGGACGTGACTGCGTTCGATGCGGTCATCCAGACGCTTGTCCTGAAAAACCCGCTTGGCTGCACATCATACCTGAGTGTGAAGAAGCACCACCCTCCCGTAGAGAAGGTACGGGAGATGTACACGGCGAAATTCATCTACCTGGATGCTATAGGCAAACGGATCGGCAGAACATCTGAGGTATACGATTCCGTCGAAGGCTACGAGACCGGCATCGCCGCGGTCATCTCCAACATGGCCAACATCGCCTCCCACCGCGGGAAGGTAAAGCACCTCCCGGCTGCCGACCTCTTCTCGGTCACGCTGAAGTGCCATGATCCGGAACTGGGATTCTATTTCATCAGTTTCGCCCGGAACCGGGTGACGTTGTTTTCCTATAGTGACGACGCGATCCGGAAGCGGGTCGAAAAGTGGACGGACACTGTGCCGGCACTCGCATAATAGGTAGTATCGGAAAAGCCGTTCCGGATTTATTCAGCAGCAGATCCGGTGGGTGATTCTCCCTCCTCAGCCGCCCGGCAGATCTGCACGAAAATATCCCCGAAAAATTCCTCCTGCCGCAGGGTGCACCGCCCGTCCAGTGCGAGGAACAGGAGAGGGATATAGACCTCAGGGATCCCCCACTCCATCTGCTGGCACAACTCCGCGAGGGTCATCTCCTCGTCGATCTCCAGCCCTTCGAGGTACTCCGCGAGCCGGGTCATCGACGACTCCTGGAACCCTTCCTCGTGGGCGATGCTGACGACGTCGTCCGCATCGATCAGGAGCGATTCGGGGATATCGGCGGCCATCCGCCGGCGCCGCCGATCCTCCTTCTCGATGTTCTTGAGCTCGGTGATCAGCTCGAAGAGGGTGATCGGGCTCTTCCTCATGTTCTTCCGGTCGAGCCGGCGCTGGATCTCGTGCTCCAGCTGTTCGATGGGGCCGAGCCTGCCACTGTAATCGATATCCTCCCCGCCACCCCCGAGCCCGTCCCCGAACAGGTCACCGTCGCCGTCCCCTTCGTCATCGGGTGCCTCTATGACGACGAGCTGTTCGGACTTCATCCGGATGAGGGTTGCAGCAAAGAAGAGCGTCCTCCCCGAGAGCTGGAGATTCAGTTCCCGCCGCCTCTCCAGCTCGGAGAGGAAACGGTCGGTGACCTCGATGATATTGATGTTCCAAGGATCGATCTCCCCGCGTTCCGCAAGGCCGACAAGGATCTCGACCGGGTCTTCAACAATCTCCTGGGTCACCGGTTGAGGCCCGGCCGCTTCACCGGGCAGGGGTGACGTATGGTCGCCCGGCCCGGGCGTTCCGTGTCGTGAACTTTCCGGTGGGGGGGGGTCAGAGTTTTTTATCCGCCCCTCATCAGGCTGGTCATCCATTCGATTTTACCCCGGTTACAAGGGTGCTCTTATCGGACCGCAGCGTAACCCCCATGATCCGCTGGGCTGCCTCGATCATCGGCTTCCTGAGGGAGACGATGACGAACTGGGAGCTGGGCGAAAGTTCCGTGACCATGGAAGCGATCCGTTCCACGTTCGAGCCGTCGAGGGACATGTCCACTTCGTCCAGAGCATAGAAGGGTGCGGGAATGTAGCGCTGGATCGAGAAGATGAACGCGAGCGTGGTGAGCGACTTCTCCCCGCCGGACAGGGAATTGAGCAGGTGCACCTTCTTGTCCCGGGGCTGCACGGCAAAGGTCATACCTCCGGCAAACGGGTCCTCCTCGTTCTCGAGCACGAGGTGCCCGCTGCCGCTTGTGAGCCGTGCAAAGATCTCCCGGAAGTTGGTGTCGATCGCCTTGAACGCGGTCGTGAAGGCCTCGTACTTCATCTGCTCGAACTTCTCGATCCGTTCGATCAGGGTCTCCCGTTCGGTCGAGAGCGTCTCTTTCCGCTCCGTCCGTTCCGTCACCTGACGCTGGACCTTGTCGTACTCCTCGATCGCGAGCATGTTCACGGCCCCGATCTTCCGTATCGCCCCGTCCGCTTCGGCAATCTTCCCCTCGATCTCCGAGAGCGTCAGGTTTGTATCCATCTCGCCGATCTGCTGTTTGAGCATCTCGATCTCGATCCCGAGGGTCCGGGCGCGATCTTCGATCGCCCCCATCTGGATCGTGATCCGCTCCTTTTCGGCATCGAACTTCATCAGGTTCAGTTCGGAGTTTTGTATGCCTTGGGATACGTCGCCCCGTTTCGTCCGCAGCTCGTCCAGTTCACCGGAGAACTCCTTCTGCCGTTCCTCAAGTGCGGCAATCTGGGTCTTGTGAGCCGTGATCTGCTCGTTGGAGACGACAATATCCGCATCGATCTGCCGGTTGCGCTCGTCCTGCCGGTTCCGCTCTTCGGCCAGTTCGCCGAGCCGGGCGGTGAAGTGCTGGCGCTCCCGCTGGGCATCGTTGATATCCGCATCCTTGTTGCGGAGGCGGCGCTCGGATTCCTCGATCTCCCTCTTCTTCTTCTCCATCTGCTCGGTGAGCGCGGGGATGTTGGTATTGTCGAGGCGTTTCTTGATCTCGTCGATCTGGCTGTTCAGCCCGTTGACGGCATCGGTAGTCTCATCCAGTTCCGCCTCAAGAGCTGAGAGCTCGGCAGCCCCGTTCCTGGTCTCGTCCTGCTGGCGAAGAACGGCAGCCTCGATGGTCTGCTTCTCGACCGTGATCGCCTCGAACCGGCGCGAGAACTCCTCGGTGAACATACCGAACCGTGCGACTTTCTGGTCGATCTCGTTCCTCGCCGTCCTCTTCGCATCCACTTCTTCCGTGAGCCGTTTTGTGCCCGCTTCGAGCGTTGCCGCCTCTCCCTGGAGTTCACCAAGGTGCGAGCGTATGCGGAGGATCTCGTCATCGACCGCTGCGCCGAACCCGCGGGGGCCGCCCTGCTTCTTCGCCGAACCGCCGGTCATCGCCCCGCTCTTCTCGATCAGCTCGCCTTCGAGCGTGACCATGCGGTACTTCCCGATCATCTTCCGGGCCCGTTCGAGGGTATCGACCACGACCGTCCCCCCGAGGACAACGGAAAAGGCGCGGTCATACCTGGGATCATATTCCAGCAGGTTCACCGCGTAGTCGATGACCCCGGGCTCCTTGAGCGGGTGCAGGGCCGGGGGTTTGAGCTTGTTCAGCGGGAGGAACGTGACCCGCCCGAGCCGCTCCTCCTTGAGGTACCGGATCGCGTCCGCGGCGATCTGGTCGTCATCGCAGACCACGAACTGGAGCTTGTTGCCCGCCGCGATGTTCAGGGCCGTCGAATACTCGGCCGGGGCCTTCCCCAGTTCGGCAATCGTGCCGTGCACGCCCTCGATCGCCGCAACCGCCTCGATCGCCCTGCCGCCGGACTCGCCCCGTGCCTGCTGGGCCGCCTCGAGCCGGATCGCGTCCTGCTCGCTGTCGCGGATCTCCGAGCGGAGGCGTTCGAGGGACGAGCGCTGGGCAAAGAGTGTGCTCTCCAGTTCCGAGAGGTTGCGGTCCAGCCCCTTCTTCTCCGAAAGAAGGTCCTCCACGCTCTTCTCGCTGTCGGAGAGCTGCGTCTGTTTCGCAGTGTACTCTTCGTCCAGCTGCCGGAGGAGACCGGTGAGGCGTTCGAGCTCCGTGGTGCGCATCCGGCTCTTCTCGATCAGCATGTCCTGCCGGTGGAGGATCTCCGAGCGCTGCCCTTTCTTCTCCTCGGTCTCTTTCAGGAGCGCAAACAGCCGGTCGCGGGCACCTTCCGTATCCTCGCTGTGCTGTTTGATCTCGGTCTCAAACTTCTCGAGCTGCGCCTTTGCGGTGGCAACTTCCATGGCGATGTTCGTGCGGTCGATAGTCAGGGTGCGGATCTGGTCAGTGCATTCCGTGACCCGGGCCTCGGCACGTTTCGTATCCATGTAGACGCGGTTGATCGCTTCAAGGTTCGTCTCCTTCTCCTTCCGCATGCGGACGATCGTCTGCTCAGAGAGCTTGATCCCGCTCTTGGCCTCCTCAAGTTCCGCGATCAGTTTGAGGTAATCGGCCCCGCTCTTCTTGTTGATCAGATCGTCGATTTCCTTTAAGTCCGCCTTCAGGTAGGCGAGCTCGTTCTCCTCGATCCCCCGGTCGGACGCAATGCGGGTGAGCTGGATCCTGTGCTCCTCGGTCGACTGCTGGAGGGTCGAGAACTCTTTCTCCCGCTCGTGGAGCTGGGCTGCAGAGCGGCAGTTCTGGTAGAACGTGAGCTCGTTCTGCCATTTCTGGTACTCGAGCGCGTGCGTCCGTTCGCGCTTGAGTTCGTTTGCCCGCCTGGTCAGTTCGATCAGGAGGAGCTCCTCACGCTCGATCCGCTCCCGGACGATCTCGAGCTCCGCGAGCGACTGCTGTTTCTTGGTATCGAACTCCGATACCCCTGCAATCTCATCGATAATCTTCCGGCGCTCGAAATCGCTCATCTCCATGATGCGGGTGATATCGCCCTGCATCACAACGTTATACCCGTGAGGTATAATACCGAATTTTGCGAGATGGTCGACAATATCGCTCTGCTTGCAGAGCCGCTCGTTGAGGTAATTGTAACTGTAGTACCCGTTCCCGGTCCGCTTGATCCGTCTCCGGATCCTCGTGCCGTCGGAAAACTCGAGCGATACCTCGGCGGTGTTCCTGCCGGAGTTCAGGTTGATTAAGTCCGTGAGTTTCTCGGCCCGGAGATTGCGGGAACTGGAAAGGGCGAGGACGAAAAGGATGGAATCGATGATGTTACTCTTGCCGGAGCCGTTCGGTCCGGATATAACCGTGAAACCCTCCAAAAAGGGAATTTTTGTCTTTTTTGAAAAAGACTTGAAATTGTCGATCTCCAGCTCTGTGATATGCAAAGATCCGGCTCCTTACTTCTTTGCAGGATCGGTCTTGGTTTCCTCAGCAGCGTAGATGAGCTCGCCCTGCTTGGGTCTGGAAATTCCTTTCTTGTTCTTGCCGTAGCCGGCAGATGCGACGATATAGTCCTTGTCTCCCCGGCGGGGTTCGAGTTTCATGGTGCCATCCTGCTGCATGATCATGTCCATCACCGGTTCCGCTGGCGCTGCCGGCGCATCGGACCGGCCTTTGGGCCGGATGACCGTGCTTCCGCTGGTGGAGGGGGCTGCAGGTGACACCGGTTGTGTACTCTGCACGATCGGTCCCCGCTTCAGCTCCTGCCTGCTGCGCTCTTCGGTCTGCTTGGACATCTTCATCGCAATGGACTTGAGATCGAGCAGCTCCTGGGTCAGACCCTTGACAAGCGCCTCCATATCCCGTACCTTCTTCTCGAGGGCTGCAATGCGGTCCTCGCTGGCTCCTGAACTTTCCATCATGGTAATCAGCTTCTCCTGTTGATCGAGTTCGTGCTCAAGGAATTTGATCTTTGCATCGGACTGCGCATACTCAAAACACTTACTGTAATGGTGCGGCACGCTCCTTATTAATAATAATAGTAATGATCGCCTGATTAGGAAAAAAGGTTTGTGATCAGAAAAGCCCATCAGGGCTTTGATGACGAGAAGAATCCATCAGGATTCTTCGCTGTCCCGAAGGTTCATTAGAACCTGAGGGGGTGTGGTTCATCAGAACCACGAGCTCTCTCCACCCCCCTTCTCGTCATCGTGGTTCTGTTGAGCCAGTCGAAGAATCCTTCGGATTCTTCTCCTCCTCGTGGTCTGACGACCACTCGGAAAAGAAAGAGTATTACCTCTTTAGAGCGAACCTTTCTCCATATGTCATATCTGTCCAGAACGGATCCAGAAATTGCAGATATCATCGAAAAGGAACGACTCCGCCAGACCAACGGCCTTGAGCTGATCGCGTCGGAAAATGTCGTGTCACGGGCGGTGCTCGAAGCGATGGGGTCCATCATGACCAATAAATATGCCGAGGGATACCCGGGCAAGCGATATTACGGAGGCTGCGAGTTCCACGATATGGCGGAAAACCTCGCCCGCGACCGGCTGAAAAAGCTCTTCGGCGCAGAGCATGCCAACGTCCAGCCCCACTCGGGTACCCAGGCAAATATGGCGGTTTATTTTGCCTACATGAAACTGGGCGAGAAGATACTGAGCATGAAGCTCAACCAGGGTGGCCACCTGTCCCACGGCTCACCGGTCAGTTTCACCGGAAAATTTTACCAGATAGCACAATACGGCGTTGACCCCAAAACCGAAACCCTCGACTATGGCGTGGTCGAAGAGATGGCAAAGAAGGAGAAGCCGCAGATCATCGTCTGCGGTGCCTCGGCCTATCCCAGGACCATCGACTTCAAGGCTTTCCAGTCGATTGCTGACGGTGTCGGGGCATACTGCATGGCAGATATCGCGCACATCGCCGGTCTCGTTGCCACCGGCCTCCACCCGACCTCGGTCGGCGTGACCAATTTCACGACCACCACCACCCACAAGACCCTCCGCGGTCCCCGCGGCGGCGCGATCATGTGCAACAACGAGTACGCACAGGCGATCGACAAGGCGGTCTTCCCCGGTATGCAGGGTGGGCCCCTGATGCATACGATCACCGCCAAGGCGGTCTGTTTCCAGGAGGCACTCAGGCCCTCGTTCAAGGAATACAACAAACAGATCATCAGGAACGCACAAGTCCTTGCCGAGACCCTGATGGCAAACGGCCTCCGGCTCGTCTCGGGCGGTACCGACAACCACCTGATGCTCCTCGACCTCACGGAACAGGGTATCACCGGCCTTGAAGCAGAGACGGCGCTCGGCAAAGCCGGCATTACAGTCAACAAGAACACGATCCCGAACGAGACCAAGAGCCCGTTCGTGACCAGCGGCCTCCGCATCGGCACTCCTGCCGTCACCTCACGGGGCATGAAGGATACCGAGATGCGCCTGATCGGGAACTGGATCGCAGGCGTGATCAAGGATATCCACAACGAAGCGGCCATTAAGGATGTCCATGCCAGGGTTGAGGCAATGGCCAGCCGCTTCCCGCTTTACCCGGAATAATCGTTTTAAAAGGTACTGCCATGAGCACGATCCTCGACGGGAAAAAGACGTCAGAAAAACGCCTTGAGATTCTCAAGGAGGAGATCGGGGAGTCCGGGCTCTACCCCCACCTTGCAACGATCATTGTCGGCAGCGATCCCGCATCGCAGATGTACGTCCGGATGAAGCACCGTGCCTGCGAGCAGGTCGGGATCGGGTCGGTGGGGATCGAGATGCCTGCCGACGCGACCACCCGCACGGTAGTCGACACGGTGCGAATGCTGAACCGCGACGCGGAGATCGACGGGATCCTCGTCCAGCTCCCGCTGCCGGCACAGGTCGACGCGGAGCGGGTGATCGGTGCGATTAGCCCGGAGAAGGATGTGGACGGGTACCACCCTGAGAACATGGGGCACCTCTTTTTGGGAAGGCCCCGGTTCTCCTCTTGCACACCGACGGGGATCATGACGCTCCTGGCAGAATATAAGATACCCATAGCCGGTGCCCGGGCCGTCGTTGCCGGGCGCAGCATCGATGTAGGCCGGCCCATGGCCGCCCTGCTCCTGAACGCCGATGCTACGGTCACGATCTGCCACAGCAGGACAAAAGACCTTGCCGAAGAACTGAAGCGGGCGGACATCCTCGTCTCCGCGATCGGCAAGCCACACTTCATCACGGCGGAGATGGTGAAGCCCGGCGCGGTTGTCGTCGATGTCGGCATCAACCAGCTGGACGGGAAACTGGTCGGGGACGTGGACTTTGAGGCCGTCAAGGAGATCGCTTCTGCCATCACCCCGGTGCCCGGGGGCGTTGGCCCGATGACGATCGCCACGCTGATGGAGAACACCTTCCGCGCGACAAAGGAGAGAGCATGCGAACGTGTGTTATAAACAAACTCACCATCGGCGGTACGGCACCACCCCGCGTGATGGGCGTGATCAACTGCAGCCCGGAATCCTTCTACCACGACTCGTTCATCCCGACAACCGAGATCCATGATAAAGCGGTCGGGATGGTGGAGGCGGGTGCGGATATCCTTGACGTGGGTGCACGGAGTACGGCGCCCAATGCGCAGGCGATCAGCGGTACCGAGTAGGCAAGCCGGATCGATGCCGCCCTGAAGGAACTGGACGGGACCGGGTTTACCATCTCTGTCGACACGATGAACCCGTGGGTGCTGGATGCCTGCCTGAAACACGGGATCCATGCCGTGAACGACATTGCCGGGTTCGCATCGACGGCCTATGCCCGGCGCGTTGCCGATGCCGGGCTGGCCGCGTTCGTCATGGCAACGGACTATACCCCGGGTGATGCCGTCGGCGTTGCAGCCACGGAGAAGACAATCGCGGCCGTCATCGGGCGATGCGAAGCGGTGGGTATCGACAACTACGTGCTCGACCCGGGCATCGGGATCTGGACCCCCTTCCGCTCGTACGATGACAACTGGGAACTCTGCCGGCACTTCGATGCATTTGCCCGGTTTGAACGCCCGCTCCTTGCCGCGGTTTCCCGCAAGAGTTTCATCGGCAACCTCGTGAACCGGGAGCCGGAGGAACGGCTCGCGGGAAGCCTCGCGGTGACCCTGTTCCTCCTCCAGAAGGGTGCATCGATCGTCCGCACCCATGACGTGAAGGAGACGGTGGACGCGATCCGGGTGTACAACCGGATGGTGAAAGCGCCGTGAACTCCTCCTTCGGGGTGTTCGGGCTCTCGACCGGGATCATCCACAGCGGCGATCCGATCGCGGACCGGGTCCTCGCGGCGGCGGAAAAGGCGTGTGGTGGTTTTGAGGAGGGAGATGTCCTTGTCCTCGCCGAGACTGCGGTTGCGACGTCAGAGGGAAATGTCATCCACCTGTCCGGGGTTGAACCCTCCCCGCAGGCACAGGAGCTTGCGGAAAAATACCGCATGGATCCCCGCACCGTGGAAGTCGTCCTGCGGGAGAGCGATTCCATTGTCGGCGGCATCCCGGGGTTCCTGCTCTGCATGAAAGGCGGCACGCTCCTGCCGAATGCCGGGGTGGATGCGTCGAATGCCCCACCCGGCTGCGTCACTCCCCTGCCGGCAGATCCGGACCAGAGCGCCCTTTCGATCAAGACGGCGATTGAATCGCAGGCCGGTGTGCGGATTGGGGTGATCATTGCCGACAGCCGCACCCACGCGATGCGCCTCGGGTGCAGCGGCGTTGCGATTGGATCGGCCGGTATTCCCTCGGTCATCGATGACCGCGGCAGAAGCGATCTTTTCGGGCGCACGCTCGAAGTCACAAAAAGGGCGGTTGCTGACAACATCGCCTCTGCCGCAGAGCTGGTAATGGGCGAGGCTGACGAGTGCACGCCCGCGGCGATCATCCGCGGCATCGGCCTCCCCATCGACGACCATATCGGAGTCGAGACGATCGATGCCACCGAATGTCTCTTCATGGGGACCTTCGCAAAGAACCGGTCGCAGTGGTAGATCCGCCCGCTCCAAAACCTTTTTTGCCAAAAATGCCCCTGTTATTCTCCATAAGGATAATAAGTGCGGTACCGTACCGTATCCCCGGTACATGGGAGTACTCGCCAAACCACATGAGACCACGGACACCACCACACTGGCAGTGTCCTCTCTCTGAAAAAACCTGGTGAAAACCTTGGATACCACCACACAGCCGGGCGACAGCGCCCCGGAAAACACGCCATCCGGCAAAGGCATCCATTACAAGTGGGTGGCCCTCTCGAACACGACGATCGCCACGTTCATGTCTACGGTTAACGGGAGCATTATCTTAATCTCTCTCCCCGCCATCTTCAACGGCATCAATATCGACCCGCTCACATCGTTCCAGTACCTGCTCTGGATCCTGATGGGATACGGGATCGTCACCGCCACCCTGCTCCTAAGTTTCGGCAGGCTCTCGGATATGTACGGGCGGGTACGGCTCTACAACATCGGGTTTGCCATCTTCACGGCCGGTTCCATCCTCCTCTTCCTGACCCCGGATACCGGTGACGCCGGTGCCATCGAGCTCATCGTCTTCCGGCTCTTTCAGGCAGTCGGCGCGGCGTTCATCTTCTCCAACAGCGCTGCGATCCTCACTGATGCATTCCCTCCTGACGAGCGGGGAAAAGCGCTCGGCCTCAATCAGGTGGCGGCGCTCTCAGGCCAGTTTGTCGGCCTCATTATCGGCGGGATCCTTGCGGTCTTCCACTGGCGGTATGTCTTTTTGATCAGCGTGCCGTTCGGGGTTATCGGGACAATCTGGGCGTTTCTGAAACTCAAAGAGCCGTCTTACCAGAAACGGGCCCGGAAGATCGATATATGGGGGAATCTCTCCTTTTCCGGTGGTCTGACCCTCTTTCTCGTTGGCATCACGTACGCCCTGGTCCCGTACGGCAGCGCATCCATGGGCTGGGGGAACCCGTGGGTCATTGCCGCGCTCTTGTGTGGCATCCTGTTCCTTGCCGCATTCCCCTTTATCGAGACCCGGGTCGACGATCCAATGTTCCGTATGGATCTCTTTAAGATCCACAACTTCGCATTCGGGAACGCGGCAAGATTCCTTTCCGCACTTGCCCGGGGCGGCGTTATGATCATGCTGATCATCCTGCTCCAAGGGGTCTGGCTGCCCCTGCACGGTTACAGTTTCGAATCGACACCCTTCTGGGCCGGCATCTACATGCTGCCGCTCACCATCGGGTTTGTGGTGATGGGTCCGCTCTCCGGTATTATGTCCGATAAACATGGCACCCGGTGGATCAGCACGTTTGGCATGGTGCTCGTCGGGATCTCGTTTTTAGTCCTCGCCATACTGCCCTACAACTTCGATTACCTGCCCTTCGCACTGGCCCTCCTGATTATGGGTATGGGAAACGGGATGTTTTCCTCGCCCAACGCTGCGGCAATCATGAACTCGGTGCCTGCTGAAGAGCGCGGTGTCGCCTCCGGCACGATGTCGACCCTGATGAACTCCGGGTTTGTCCTTTCCATGGGGATGTTCTTTTCGATCGTGGTCGTCGGACTTACGAGCGCGTTCCCCCCGACGTTCTCGGCGGCGCTCTCGGCGGCTAATGCGACGCAGCTGATCCCCGCAATGAGCACAATACCTCCAACCGGCGCAATGTTCGCGGCATTCCTTGGCTACAACCCGGTCCAGATGATCCTCACCGGTCTCTCCCCGGCCCTGCTTGCCACGGTCGCGCCTGCGACCCTTCTCACCCTCACCGGGGTGGTCTGGTTCCCGACGATGCTTGCGCAGGCGTTCATGCCCTCGCTTTCCCTCTCGTTCTACATCGGAGCAGGCCTCTCCTTTATCGCTGCACTGCTCTGTGCGATACGGGAAGAACGGCATGTGGAAAAGATTGACGGGACCGGCCGTGATGGGGGCAACAGCGCCAATCCGCAAGAGTTATCCGGAGAGAGGGTAAAATGATCGCAATGCTGGAAAACATGAGGTAACATACATGACCAACCGGTTATTTGAGAAGATCCTGATAGCAACAGACGGATCGGATCGGAACAGGGCTGCTGTGGAAGAAGCCCTGCAGATCGGCCGCGTATGCGGATCTGCCGTATTTGCGGCCTATGTAATAGATCTCAGTGCATTCGAATCCGCGTCCGCGGACGTAGTGATACGCGATACCTGGGTCGTAATCCAGCGGGAGGCGGAGGCTTCGCTTGCCCGTGTCCGCGCCAGGGCAGGAGGGGTAAACCTGGAAACGGTAACCCTCGAGGGAAAACCGGCTGCCGAGATCGTGAGGTTCGCTGCAGAGAATGGGATCGATCTGATCGTTATCGGAACACAGGGGAAACGCGGCTTTGAACGGCTGCTCCTCGGCAGTGTTGCAGAACAGGTCGTACGATTGGCACCCTGCAAGGTCCTCGTCGTGAAGTGAAAGCCCGAGAACCCGAACAAAGTTGCGCTCGCTGCCTGTACCCAGAGACCGATGGGCGGTTTGTCGACCGTGATGAAACCGGCTGCATCAAATGAGTTGAAGAAGAGGAGTGCCGGGTTGGCGAGCATGCTCCTGACCGCTGCCAAAGCAGAGACGGGTCAGGGTGAGGATCGTGTACCGGTGGAACCTCCAGGCAACTCTCCCGTAAAAGAGTCCCATGAGTGTTGCGGCGACACCGACAAGCCACTTTTAATTTTAATCTCTCTCCAGAATGTAAGAGTTTCAATAAACTGAAAATAATTCATTTTTCGAAGGGTGTGAGGAGACGATGTACACGGTTTTTCACGTATTCTTCATTCAGATAAAACCCATATCCAAGGGCCAGACAAATAACCAGTGTCAGCAGCGTATTTATCATCTGGAGGATCAGCTGGAATAAAAGCGTCTCGGGCAGCCCGAATCTTATTACGATACTGCGTAAGAATGTTAGCATCGCGTAATTAAAAAAAGCAATAACTGTCATCTGGACCAGGAAGATATGCCAGGAGGCTTTACCGAGATTCGCGATGGATTCAAAAGGCTTTGTCAGTGATGATGATGGTAAATACCGCAGTCCGCACAGGACGAGCACTAATGTCCAGAAATACGCAAATTCATTGAAAAATCCGCTTGAAGGATTGATAAACCAGATCTGGAATTTAAAATAATAGACAGCCGTGATATAGGCAAAGCTCAGCAATCCTGCGATGATTACAAGGGCCAGCGGCTTGCGCTGCTGAAGTGCCAGCCAGATACCCAGTGCTGTCAGGAACAGGTAATAAAGATACGAATGAGCGGATACAACAGCCGACATATTGACCATGAACAGGACATACTGGAGAACCACGTCCGTAATGAATGCGAATACCAGCATTTTATCAGGAGAGAAACGGACAGCCAGCCAATAAAAAAACGGGAGAATCAAGATCTGCGTTAAAATTAGTGGGATAAAGTAATTCCCCGGCCCGGAAGCCCAGGTGAAAAAAAATGCGATGATCCCGAAAATACCGGAATAAACCAGCAAAGAGTCCTGGGAATACAGGGGAAGGCTTGCCGGCCAGAAATAGAGGATCACAATAACCTGGATGATCCAGATGACGACAAAAGGCAGGAGAATCCGTCTGAACCGTTTGTATAAAACTGCCATATCGTAGCAGTGCAGCAGGGATCTTTTATTGAGCCGACGATATGACAATGCCCCGGTAAATGCAGCAAGTAAAAGGAAAACCGGAACCGCCTGCCAGATATGGTACGGAGCACCGCTGACGGTGAGAAGGTTACTGGAAAATGTATGTATGAGTATTACTGAAATGATTGCAAAACCTTTCAGGAGATCAACCTGAGTTATCCTGCTATCACCGGTACTCTGCAAAGGAGAAGACGTTTTTGGGGTTCGTTCCTTATTTTTCCCGGTTTTTGATTTAACCATGAATACATCCATTTTTTTAAAATTCAGAATAAATAGGTTGTTATTTGAGATTTTTGAGGGTTTATGGGAGTGAGCAGCAATTAGCATTATATTATAAAAAATAGAAAAAAATCATCATATGGCTTTGAACATTTAAGGTCAGTCAAGGCTCAAGATTATATTTTTTCCTGCAAATATATTTTTAATATTTTAATAGTTTGCAATGCATTATTTCAAAAAAAAGATCGGGTTTATTGCCAGATGCACGTTGCCATTACGACCGCCGGCCTACGAACTGGCAGCCGGGGGTGTGCCCGAGGGCGGTGTACCCGATGGCTTTTCACCGGATGGCGGTGTGCCTGATGGTGCCGTACCGTTCATCTCCATACCACCCGGGGGTGTACCGGAGGGCCGGGTGCCGTTCATTTCCATACCTGCCGGTGGTGTGCCGGACGGCTGGGTACCATTATTCACCTGCATACCAGCCGGGGGTGTACCGGATGGTGCAGCGGACTGGTCAGATGACCCTGCAGCTGCCTGCGTTGAAGCGGCCTGGGACTGCGTCGATGATGCCGGGCTGGAGGTAGCAGATTGTGCGGAAGAACTTCCGGAATCTGACGTGCAGCCAGCGACAAAAATTCCTGCTACGAGGAACACTGATGCGATCAACATGATCATAATGCTTCTTTTCATGGGATAGGTCTCCTTCTCGGTCCGGACAGACATCATTCCTGATGATCCGGACATGGACTCGACACGGGTATTACCCCGGTACCTGTCTTTAGACTCCTTCTTTTCCAATGATCTCCACGGGGACGATCATCCGTCATGAGGATGGCGATGGGTGCTTTTATATTCAACGCATACGTGAAGTAAAATAATGACCCGGGAATTGCATTAATTGAACCCGGGAGTGTACATTATTTACGGGCAGATTGCCCCACATTCACATGAGCGGAGACGATGCCGGGGCCAGCCGGGCCGGATAACTGCCTTTGTTAAAAAAGTAGGTTCTGCAGAAGTGAGCAAAACGAGGGTACGGCCGGGAATGAGGGTATCCTCATGTCCCGCCGTGATATGTTCCGGTGAACGGGCGGGTGCTGTGGGCACCGCCCTTCCCGTTCCCGGGGATTGAGTGGGTATTCTAGCGCAGGAACCGGTTGATGCGAGGGGTTATATGTGCTGCGTATCCTCTGTGAAGTTCCTGTTCGCTGACAATTTTTTTCCTGTCCTTCTCGGGTTTTTGTACTTCTCCTGAACCTTGTGCATCCTCTGGCATGGTCTCACAAGAGACCTTGATACGGGCCCTCTGATCTGGCTTTCGGGCCCGGCTGCCCACAGGGTGTCAGCCATCGCCGTTGCCTGCCCCGCCTTCCACAGTCCTTTGGGGCCAGGGGTGCAACAACCTGGCTGACATGGTATTAGCGAATCATATCGTTTTTTGTTCTTTTGACCACCTCCACGTTCTGATGACTGCCCTGCCGGGTAATCATCCTGCATCACGGTATCCGCGGCGGGTTTTATATTCTGTGTATGCGGGGGGTGAAATATAGACCCGGGATCCGCATTCATTATACCAGGCGGTCAACAATATGCGGTCAACAACTGCATGGAAACTGTAGGCACGATCCTGTTACGGAAGTGGATCGATCCAAAAAAATGCACTGCATTCAATGCCGGGATTACGTAATACCATAAATGTATGGAAAAAGGTTATTCTCTGTTTTTCATGCTGCCTTCCGGTTTAGTCGTTCCTCAGCGCATCAATCGGGTCCATGTTCGATGCCCGCCATGCGGGATAGAGCCCGGAGATCACGCAGACCACCATTCCAACCAGCATCCCTTCGGGGATATAGATGAGACTGGCCGGGAGGAAGAAGAATGCCGTGGTACCCATCATCGCATCCACCACCGAGTACCCGATAACAAGACTCATCACCCCTCCGATGCCGGCACCAAGAATACCGAGGATGAGAGCCTCGTACACGAACATCTTCCTCACCTCCCCGGTCTCCGTACCAATGGAGAGCAGGATACCGATCTCCTGCACCCGCTCGTTGACCGACATCATCATCACGTTGAAGATGCTGACGGCCGCGACCAAAAGCGAGATACCGCCGATCGCAAGAACGAACGTGGTCAGGGTACTGAGCGTCGACGAGATCGTATCGAGCTGGGAACTGGCGTCACTGATACGGACCACCGGGGTCTTTTCGTCGGTATTGAGCTTGGCATCGATCGCCTTCTCGATTGCCGTAATCGTATCGGTATCATCGGCGATCACGTTCACCTGGGTATAGTGGTCTTTCCCGCCATACTGGGCGGTGTACCAGTCCTTGGAGACGACGATCCCGTTATCGGTACTCACGCTGTCCGCTACGGTACCCCGCGGATCGATGATCCCCACGATCTTGATAGTCGCACGGGACGCCGAAGAGGATGAGTTCGAGGGCGGGCCCGATGAGGCCGAGCTGATCGTGATCTTGTCCCCGACACCGACACCGAGAGACTCGGCAAGGGTATACCCGACGAGCGCTTCATTGATACTCGCGATGTTGGTCCCGTTCCCGACCTTCAGGAACTTTGTCACGTCATCGGGGTCCATCCCGTAGATCATGCCCCGTGCAGGGACATTTCTCGAGGTAAACTGAGTATTGGTTGAGTAGAGCGGGATTACCGAACCGTTCGATCCCACCGCCGTTTTGATCTTGTTCAGCTGGGTCTTGGTGATACCCGATGCCGATGAAGAGGTACTGGAGGATGTGCTCATACCCGGCGGGCCCATCCGGACTGCATCGGCAGTAATAACGATCGTGTTCGCGCTCGACGCGAGCTCGTCCTTGACCTGGAGCTGCATGTTGGTCCCCAGTATTCCCATGGTAGAGATAGCCACGACACCGATCACGATACCGATCGATGCCAGGATTGAGCGCAGGAAGTTCAGCCTTACGCTCCTGACCGAGAGGTCAAAGAATATGTCCTTCATGATGATTCTGCAATCCTCCCGTCTTCAAGGCGTATCGTACGGTGTACATATTCCGCAATTTTCGGGTCGTGGGTAACGAGAATGACCGTTTTTCCTTCCTTGTGCAGGCCGCAGAGGATCTCCATGATCTGGAACCCGGTCTTGCGGTCGAGGTTGCCGGTCGGCTCATCGCAGAGGAGGATCTTCGGGTCGTTCACCAGGGCCCGGGCGATCGCCACACGCTGCTGCTGGCCCCCGGAGAGCTGGTTGGGGCGGTGATGGCTCTTCTCCTTGTCAATCCCCACTGCTTCCAGCAGGGCCGATGCCCTGCCGGTCGTATCGCGTTTTTTGTACTTCAGGATGAGCGGGTACTCCACGTTCTCGTAGGCCGAGAGGAGCGGGATCAGGTAGAACTTCTGGAAGATATACCCTATGGTATCGCGACGGAGGTGCGTCCGCTCGAGATTGCTCATCGTTACCACGTTCCTGCCGCTAATAGAGAGTTCCCCGGTGGTGGGAACATCGAGGATGCCCAGCTGGTTCATGATCGTCGATTTCCCGGAACCGGACGGCCCCATGATCGCGATGAAATCATTTTCCATGATATCGAGCGAGAAATGATCGAGCGCCGTGAAGTCCCCGCTTTCGAGGTGGTAGGTCTTGGTGACATCCACCAGGCTGATAAGGGGAGTATCGGTCATATCCGACCCTTCACTGCTTCTTCAGCTTTGACATGATCCATTTCCGCTTGACATACGCAACGACACCGACAATGATGAGGACAAACATTGCGATGACCGGGTAGAACGAGCTGAAGCCCCCCTTCGCGCTCGTGATGCTGGATAGGACGCTGCTGGAGGATGAGGACCCGCCGGGTCCGCCGCTCATATCCCCGCCGGGTCCTCCCGTGCCGCCCGGGCCACTCATACTGCTGCTGGAGCCTGATGTGGTCGTCCTGGAGGCACTGCTGTTACCTCCCATCGATGATGAGAGATCCAGGGTCTTGGTGAAGGAATAGTCAGTTCCCTCGGCATCCTTCCACGTGATGAGAAGCGGGACGGACCTGAGATCCGTGCTGGTGAAGGTGATCTCGAAACTGGACGAATCGTCCGAGGCAAGGCTGCCGACTGCATATTCCGGATAGGTGCCCGTTCCCTTGGCAGGTAAGCCTACCGTGGCAACCACACCATTTGCATCCGAAATCCCCGTATTGGTGATATCCCCGGTCAGGTCATAGGACATTCCCTGCGAGGTAAGGGCAAGGTTATTGATCGTTGGTACTGCTGCATTTTTGCCGTTGCCGGGGACGATCGGCAGGACAACTGTGGTCTCACGTCTGACATCCCCGTTCTGGTAACTTATGTTGAACGTAATATTGGTCGCTTTGTGGGGAATGATGGTGAAAGGTACTTCCGTAACAGAATTAGCCGGAAGTTCACTGACAAAGGTCTGTGTCGGGGTGATATCCGAGCCATTATCCTCAGTAGTAATATAGATACTCTTGATTACCCCGTCACGCGGGTTGATCAGGCTCAGGTTGACTGCTGCTTCGCTGTCAACGGTAAAGGTCTCCGGCTTCTTGGAGATGGCAGCGTGCATGTCCTCAGAATCCACTTCAAACGTCATGGGGTAGTGGAGATTTTCCGCGTCTTTCGTTTCAGCAGTGAAGAGCGCGAAGTACTTGCCATCCATCCCGTTTACAGTCACAAGGAAGGTATAACTGATCGTGTTGCCGGAGGCGATGTAGCTCATGGTGTGCCACTCGTCCTCTTTCACGATGCTGATATCGTTAGATGCCGAGAGAAGATTCGGGTTCGTTACACCGATTGACGAGTTCCCGTTGTTGGTCAGCGTTACGGTTACGGAACCCTGCTCGTAGGGATAGAATACTTCAGGGTCCATGGTGACTGAGGTGACGTAAAGATAGGACACCCCTCCCACCTTTTCAACTATGTCGGCAGCATTTACTGCCGGGACGACTGCCAGTGCCAGGAGCACCAGCAGGATACAGCTGGTTAGTAAGTATGTTATTTTCATATTTTCACGTGTTCCATTTTTCATTTGACCGGCAGCGAAACCGCCGTGATGGGGACGTCAGACTCTGGTGTTTCCCCAACCCGGGGTTTTCCCCGAAATTGTTTGCTAAACTTTACATGATGTGTCTATTATATTCACATCACGGCAGTCGGCCAAATATTATCCAAAACAGCAATTAATTGAACCGAACAGTTGAATATATCCAAAGGACCTGAGTCAAGGCAGTTCGGATACTGCCACACAGAGCGTTCCGGTACAGGATACCGGGTTATCCGGTAAGCATCATTGATACAAAACGGTTTTATGAAGGCCGGTCAGGGTTCCTTCCCCAGAGTTTCAAGTGCCTTGCGTGCCGCCACCTGCTGTGCCTGCTGAATGCTCTTCCCGCTTCCCTCACCAAGGACCTTGTCGCCAAACAGGACCTCATAGGTAAAGCGGGGGTCATGATCCGGCCCGGAGCGCTTTTTCTCCCGGTACATCGGTGTCTTTTTACTTTTTTTCTGGAAATACTCCTGCAGGATACCGATCGCATTCTCATCGGGACTGTACCGGGAGAGGGATTCCCTCAGGATCGCGTTGATAAAAAATGCTACGTCATCAAGGCCCAGCTCGCAGTACAATGCCCCGATTAACGCCTCGAACGCCCCCCCGGTGATCCGCTCGCCATACGCCTTCTGTTCGCCGATCACCTCGGGAATAAGGAGGGTGAATATCTTTTCCCCGCACTGTTTTACGAGAGCGTCCAATGCACGGTTCGACACAACCGCGCCCAGGATCCGGGTCATCTCGCCTTCTGAGTGTACTGCGTACCGCTGGGTGAAGAGCGACCGGGCGACAACCAGGTTCAGGACGCGGTCGCCGAGAGACTCGTACCGCTGCCATTCCTCTTTGGTAACATCCCAGCGATTCTTTGCAGGATTACCGTATGCCGCGTTGAAACAGGAGATAAACATAGTGATGATCCGGTTGAGGCCCGGGTCAGGTGCACGGAGGAGTTCGATCAGCGACGGGCAGGAAGGGCCGGTCATATGATGCCATTCCAACAAACAAAATGATAATCCTATCGTTTCCGGGCAACGCGGACCCGGCCGGTCTCGGTCTCAAGGTGGAAACCGAGTTCCTCGAGATATGCCCTGCTCTTCCCGGTCCCGTGGATCAGCAGTTCCACGAGGTCGTCATCCTCATCGATGTCCGTGTGGAGACGGAACGAGTCGATCACCTCTACCGAGAGTCCGGCTTCCTGAGCAATCGCCCTATGCTTCAAAAAACTCGTGCCGTAATAGTCAACGTGGAATCTCTTCGGATCCTTGATGTAGATTACGTTCGTCCCGCCACCCCGCCCGGGTACGATCGCCATGTCCTTTGTCGTTGAAGTAACCCGACGGATCGACGCCTCATCTGCAAGAGGGAGGTCCGCCATGATGATGAGGATGTTCTGCTCGGTCGTGGGCAGGATCTCGTTGAGGGACTGGTTCAGGTCCGCATCCGTTATCGTGACCTGGACCAGATCGGAGTCGAAGAGTTCGGTCCCGACAATGACCGGTGAGCACATTGCATCTTTCGCTGCGCTGACCACATCCTCAAGCATGGCAAAAGCGAACTTCTCGCGCTCTTCCTGCGAGAGAATAGCGGAGAGCCTGGTCTTCGGATTTTTCGGCTTGTACGGGATCAGGGAGTGCGGGCACATGTCATAGCTCGTATGCGGGGGGATGAAAAAAAGGTGCTGATATGCACCTGACAAAAAGAGGGATCGTGAATGGTTTATCAGATCGGCCGTTCCACATTCCGGAAATGGAAGGACTGAAACATACGATAAAAAAGGTGCCTGCACGGACGGTCGTTGGCATCGCCCGCCGCACGTCGAATGCGGAGGCACCGGGCTGCATCCCTGCCTGCTGGTAGGAGTTCCTGCAGAAGAATGTTCCTGCAAGGATTTCGCACCGCGTCACACCCCCGGTCATGTATGCCGTATATTCGGTTACGAGAGGAACTGGACTGCCCCCTATACCTACCTGCTCGGGTGCGGAGTCACCCGGGCCGATACCGTGCCGGAGGGTATGGAAGTCCGCCATATCCCGGCGCAGACCTATGCTGTTTTCCGGGTGAATGGCCGGATGCCGGACGAGATCCTCGCGGTCTGGGCAAACATCTGGGGGTCTGACCTCACGCGGACGTACACCTACGATTTCGAGCTGTATGACAAGCGGTTTGCACGACCACTCAACAAGGAGGTAGACGTGTATGTTGCAGTCGACCCGGAACACATGGAGAAGAGTAGATGATCCGTGTTTTTAGCCCTTCTTGACGCTCCGTGGGGTTGATGCATGGCCAATCCCATGAATGATGGCTGGTGCTGTGGAAAAATAATATATGTATCATAATGGCGATACGGGAATTTACGCTCCGCTGCCTATGCGGAATGTCCCGGCAGGTAGCGTTAGGACGAACCGGCTGCCTTTTCCCGGTTCACCGTTCTCGATGATGGTGATGCCCGTGATCCCAAGGATCTCGCGGGCGAGGAAAAGACCCCAGATGGTACCTTTGCCATAACCTCCCTCGAAGATCTTCTCCTTGTCCGCAGCGGGAATGCCCTTGCCGTTATCTTCAATGATAAGCAGGGCATGTGAATCTTCGTCCTTCAGGGAGAGGCGGATCTCCGTTGCCGTGCCGCCATTGTGTACGGTGTTGTCGAACAGGTAGACAAGGGCCCTGTCAAAGAGGGGATCGGCAAAGACTGCCAGGTCACCTGTCGGGGCCGTGATCCGGATCGTCCCGGAATCAAACTCCTCGGTGACGCGGTGCACGGTATTGCTTACGTTCTGCCAGCGGGAAGGTTCTGAAGCGACGTTCTCGTAATCCTTGGCAAACTGGAACTGCCGGCGGATCCTGTCAACCGCCTGCCGCTCCTTCTCGAGGAATGATCTTTGTTTTTCATCCTCGACCATCATACCCAGCAGCTCATTGTAGCCTACGATCGCGGTCAGATGGTTGAGGACTTCGTGCCGGGTAATAGTCCCAACGAGATGGAGTTTCTTCTGCAGGAACGCGATCTCGGCCGCAAGCTTCGCATTCTCCACTTCCGGTGAAGAGGCGGCGATACCACTGCACCGGCCGACATCCCCACCCCGGTGATTTTCCACAGATAACATCCCCTTTTCGTTTCCCGCGATGAATCGCGGGATTGTATAACAGAGTAGTGAATTATGATCTGCCCGGTTATTTATGATTTTCATATGACGGCCATATCAAGAGAGAAAGGAACAGTTCGCATCACCAGCTTTCAATAGTCCGAAGGAGAAACTCTTTTCATGCAGCGCCGCACGATCACCTTCTCGCGGAATGTCTTCCTCCCGCTCACGACCGCCTGCCGGAACCGGTGCGGGTACTGCTGCTTCCGGACACCGGTGCAGGAGGGGTGCATTATGGCGCAGAAAACGGTGGAGAAGACCCTGAGAAACGGGGCGGCGCTCGGGTGTACCGAAGCGTTGTTTACGTTCGGGGAGCGGCCGGAAGAGGAGCCGGGGTTTTCAGAAATGCTCGCCACTCTCGGGTTCGCTACGATCCTTGACTATTGCGAGGCAATGTGCCGGAAGGCCATCGGGAACGGAATCCTCCCCCACACGAACGCCGGCATCCTCACGTACGAGGAGATGGAACGGCTCCGGCCGGTGAACGCGAGCATGGGGCTGATGCTCGAGACCACGGCAGAGATCCCGGCGCACGCAACTTCGAAGGGAAAGTCGCCGGATGTCCGGCTTGCGATGATGGAGGAGGCAGGAAAACTCAAAATCCCGTTTACCACGGGCCTGCTCCTCGGGATCGGCGAGACCATGACCGACCGCGAGGACTCGCTCTTTGCGATCCGCGATCTCCACAAGCGCTATGGCCACATCCAGGAGATCATCATCCAGAACTTCTGCCCGAAGCCGGGCACCCCGCTCGCGAAGAGCCCGGTCCCGGCAACGGACGAGATCTGCGCCACGATCCAGATGGCAAAGGACATCCTCCAGCCGGAGATCGCGGTCCAGATCCCGCCGAACCTGATCGATGCGGGCCGGCTGATCGGCTGCGGGGTCGATGACCTCGGGGGAGTCTCACCTCTCACCATCGATTACGTGAACCCCGAGCACCCGTGGCCGGCGATAGAGGAACTCAAAAACATTGTTGGTGACGCGAGCCTTGTGGAACGGCTCTGCATCTACCCGCGCTACATCGAGCGCGGCTGGTTCGATCCCGGTTTGCAACCCCTAATAAACCGGCTCGCACAAACAGTACAGGCAAGGAGCAGTGGACGTTGAAGCAGGAGAGCCTCCTCTATACCGGCAAAGCAAAGTCCGTGTACCGCACGGATGCAAAAGGACAGTTGATCATGGAGTTCCGCGACGACATCACCGCGTTTGATGGCGGAAAAAAGGACGTGCTGAAAAACAAGGGCAGTTACAATGCGGAAGTCTCGGCCTTCATCTTCGGGTATCTCGAAAAGAACGGCGTGAAGACCCATTTCGTGAAGATGCTCGACCCGCGCCGGATGGTAGTGCGGGAACTTGAAATGATCCCGCTCGAAGTGATCGTGCGCAACTTCGCGGCCGGGTCCATCGTGAGGAACTACCCCTTCAAGGAGGGGACAAAACTCAACCCGCCCGTCATCGTAATCGATTACAAGGACGATTCCCGGCACGACCCGATGCTCAACGACGACCTGATCGTGGCGCTGAAACTGGCGACTCCTGCGGAGCTCAAAAAGATCAAGACGAACGCGCTCAGGGTAAACGTGCTCCTGGCAAAGCTCCTCGCTTCGCAGGGCATAACCCTCGTGGACTTCAAGATGGAGTTCGGGCGCGGGGGGAGGACGATCTACCTTGGCGATGAGATCAGCATGGACTCGATGCGCCTCTGGGACAAATCGACCGGAGAATCGCTCGACAAGGACGTATACCGCTTCAACAAGGGGGACGTGATGGAAACCTACAACCGGGCGGCGCAGCGGATCACAAGAAAACCCGGGAAAGCGGCAGTGAAACCTGCACCTGCGAGGGCAAAGCCGAAAACCTCAGGGAAGATCACGGCAAAACGGGGAAAAACCATTATAAAAACAACAAGGACGCACTGAGTTGCCGGGCGATACTGATATCCGGCAGATCAAACGCAAAATCTAATGTGCCGGGTGCGTAAAGTATCCTGTCAGCACTGCCTGAACGGTTACCATGACAGAAACTGCAATGGACGAAGAGGATATGCTCAAGTGGGCAAAAGGCTATGCACACAAGCACGGCTGGTCCCTCAATAAGGATGAGAAGCAGCTCGGCACGGTGATTAAGGGCCTTGTGCGCAACAATAGGAAGTTCGGGCGGCCCTACTGCCCCTGCCGGCTCCGGAGCGGGGACGAGGAGAAGGACCGGGCAATCGAGTGCCCCTGCATCTACCACCAAGAGGAGGTGGCGAACATGGGCCACTGCCACTGCCACCTCTATTTCAAAGAACCGCAGGAATCCTGATCGTTTCCATTTTTTTCTTGCGTTTATGACCGGTCTTTCCCATTCTTCATCGGGCGAATCCCCGGGCCTTGCCCCGGTCACCGGCAATGAACCGCAAGTGCTCATTCTCGGCAGTTTTCCCAGTGTCCTGTCCCTTGAAAAACAGGAATATTACGGGAACCCGAAGAACCGGTTCTGGGCGATCATGGAGGAGCTCTTCGCGGTCCCGGCCGGTCTTCCCTATCCGTACCGTATCGCGCTACTCACGCAGCACGGGATAGCGCTCTGGGACGTGGTCCGGACCTGCGAGCGACGGGGCAGCGCTGACAACCGGATCCTGAATCCGGTGCCGAACGATATCGCCGGTTTTGTCCGGGTGCACCCGACCATCCGGCTCGTGGCGCTGAACGGGAGCACGGCCGCCCGATTCTACCACCGGTTCGCGGATGTGCCGGGGCTGCCTTCTGTTATCCTGCCGTCAACGAGCCCGGCAAATGCAGCAGTCCCGTTTGCTGAAAAAATCCGGAAATGGAGAATCGTTGCGGATAATTGTGAGGAGGCATGAGACCGCACTAGGTAGTGCAAAACCCGGCAGGCGTTTTGCGCGTAGGTGAATCGTTACATACTATCGCCAGTTAACCGGACCCTATAATTTCACAGTTTGATTCCCTGGTACAAAACAGGGGCTCCTTTTGTTTGCAGGGTCTAAACTACGGCCGGAAAAACGGGGCTGCTGGAAGACCGCTATTTTGCAGGTTTGATTCCGCTGAAATTGCCGTATTTTTCAAAAATATGCCATTTACTTTGACTTTTCCAAAGGCGTGGACATAAGTTCCTGTGCAGAAAATCCTGAGATCGCCGGATTGGCAAATGGGGCATTTTACGGGCCCGGAATAGTACTGGTCTTCCGGGAGGCAGGTGATGCGAGGGGGATATCCCGCACCGACGAAGCCACTCCAACGGGTTCACCATAATTATGAGGAACGCCGCCGCACCCGCGGGGCGCCCCCGAGGCGGATCAGTGACTGCCAGAAAATTTAAAAAAATCCCTGCCCTGTCGTGCCCCGAAGTTCATGCGAGTTTCTCGACCTCCTTCGTCAATCCTCGAAGAACCTAACGGTTCTTCTCAATCTCGTGGTTCTGATGAACCACTCGGTCCTCGGAGAGGCCCTGAGGTGGGGAGGTCTCGCAGAAATATTCATGGCTCTTATGCGAACTGTAAGATTCATTCATCTTTCTTCAGGGCTGGATCTCCATCCGGCCTCAAAGAAAAGGTTGGAATATGAGAACAGGATCTCATGAAAAGGAAATGAGAAATTAAAAAATGATCCTCACCGTTCCATCCGGAACCTCAGGAAGATCACGTGGTAGATCGCGTAGAACCCGCAGAGCACGGCCGCCGTGTATCCCGCGATCGCGAGCCACGACACCTCTTTTGGCAGGGTAACTGATGAGACCTGGAGGACGAGCGACGATCCGACCACGAGCGAAGCAACCACCAGACCCATCATGAGCTTGTCGCTTGCCTTGTCGAGCGCCATCTCCACTTTCTGGATATCGGTGTCTACGATCTCCAGCTTGAAGGTCCCGGTTGAGAGCCGGCGCAGCATCAGGTTCAGGTTGCGGGGCATGTCAAGAAGCGCATCCGCCCCTTCCAGGAGAGCCATGGATGCCCGCTTCACGTAGCCTGCGGAGAACGTGTTGGTGTCGGCGAGTTTTGTCAGGTAAGGGGTGACCTCCGTGCCGAAGTTGAACTTCGGGTCGAGCCTGACGCCGATGTCGAGAACCATCATGAAGACTTTTAAGAGGAGCATCAGGTTCATTGGCACCTTAAGCCGGTAGCGCCGCATCGTTTCCGTCAGCTCGGTCACCACAAGCCCGAAGTTCAGCTGGGACACCCCTTCCCCGCCACCGGAGAAGTCGTGCATCATGATGTAGAGGTCATCGCGGAGCGCCTCCCGGTCCTCCTCCGCGATCACGATGCCAAAACCCTCGAGCGACCGGAGCATCAGCTCGATATCATCGTTCACCAGCGCAAAGAGCAGGTTGATGAAGTTCTGGCGTTTCTCCGGCCGGAGGATCCCCACGATCCCAAAATCAAGGAAAACGATGTCCCCTTCCTTGGTCACGAGCAGGTTGCCCGGGTGGGGGTCGCCGTGGAAGAACCCGTCCTCGAAGATCATCTTGAGGTAGGCATGGAACCCGTGAACTCCGATTGCGTGCGGATTGACGCCCATCTCCGTGATTGCCTCGGGGTTGTCGATCCGGACCCCTTCGATGAATTCCATGACGATGAAATGGGGGGTCGAGTACTCCCAGTAGATCTTCGGGAACCGGATGCCCGGGACGTTCTGGAAGTTGCGGGCCATCCGGTCGACATTCCGGGCTTCACGCGTAAAGTCGAGCTCTTTTACGATCTGGTGTGCGAAATCATCGACCATCCCGGTAGGGTTGTAGACCCGGGTCTCGGGTAACACCATCTCAATGCGCTCCGCCATGGACTGGAGGATGAGGATATCCGTCTCAATGAGCTCCGGTATGCCCGGGCGCTGGATCTTGAGCGCGACTTTCGTGCCGTCTTTGAGATAGGCGCTGTGCACCTGGCCGATCGATGCGGATGCCACCGGGGTTTCGTCAATGTCGCAGAAGCAGTCTTCCCAGTGCGGGCAGTTCTTCTCGATCACTGCAATGACTTCTGAGAAGGAGATGGGCTTGGCATGGTCCTGCAGTTTCTTGAGCTGCTCGATCATCTCCGGAGGCAGCAGTTCGGTCCTCGTGCTCATGATCTGCCCGAACTTCACAAAGGTCGGACCAAGCTCTTCGAGGGCGAGCCGTATCTGTTCGTAGATGGTTAAGTCTTCGGACGTTTTTCCGGAACCGGGGATCTTGAACTGTATCCGCCCGGGAAAGAGCTTCTCAAGCCCAATGCCAAAACCATACTTGCTCAGGATATCCACGATCTGAGCATACCGCACGATACGGGTGACCATAAGTATGACTTGGATGTGGTGATACTTAATGCGTGCTTTTTTCGTCACACCTGCCATCAGGTTGCACGTAAATGCCGGAAAAAGGGGGGATATCTGAACGGGATCAGGTAGGGATGCTGCCCGGACTGTCATCAAGGTTGACGGTCATGTTGAAACGAACAATCGTAACTGTCGCGTTCCCACTCCTTTCAGGCACGGTTTCCAGCGGCTGCAAAAAAAATCCTTCGTAGTCCTGGTATCGCAAACAGAAGGTATTGTTGTTTAAACATCAAGATTTGCCGGTTCCTGTTTCCTGTTCCGACCGCACAAACAGCCCATGGGGCCACTATTCAGTCCTTCCTGAACACCACGATCCGGTTGGTGTTCGTGCCGCAGGCGTTATTGTCCACGCCCCAGATATTGGACGTCTTGGTGAATACCTGCTGGTTGATCAGGACACATTCGCAGCAAAAGCCGGCATCAAGGCCAAGGGGGACAACGTGCTCCTCCAGCCGGATCGTCCGCTTGCGCACCTCACCCACCTCGAACGCGACATATCCTCCCGGCCTGGTGATGCGGAAGAGTTCCCGGAAGACCCGGCCCATGACCTCCGTCCACTCCTCCACGGTCCGCGCCATGGTAATCCGCTTCCCGATCGCATCTTCGTCGAGACCGTTGAACCAGCACCGGAGCCAGTTGTCTTCCCGGTACTGCACGATGTCAAGGAACGGTGGCGAGGTCACGGTCAGCTGCACGGATTCATCCGGAATATTCGGGGCCGCCTGCGCATCTTCCGAAAAGAGGAGCGCCTTTTTACCGGCCTTAGCAAGGTTTTTCCTCTCCTCATCGGTCAGGGTGCCCAGCAGGCTCTTTGTCTTGCTGAGGATGATCCGCCGAATATCCCGGTATTCCGGGGCCTGGCTGCGCTTTTGGTTGATCCTCCGCTGGCTCTGCGGCGAGACTGCCTGGTTGGGGGGAAGCGTGTAGACCGAGAAGAAGCCCTTTGAATGGCCGGTCAGGCGGTTGGTTGCGACCATCGCGATCCAGCGGTCGATCCTGTCATCCCGGTGTGCACTTTTCCGGGCGAGAAGATACTCCCGCAAGGCCACGATCTCCTGTTCGGTGTCAGGATGATAGAACATGGAGAGGTCGAGGTCCGCTTTTCCACCGTGCCGTGGGATTGCAAGAAGCCGTTTTTCCACCGCGGCAATGTCCGGGGGGAAGAACCGGGGCTCGGTCATGATCCGGGACAGGGGATTTGCGTCATTTGCAATCACGTTCCTGCCCAAGATGCCGGCCTCGATGACTGTCGTTCCCCGCCCGCTGAAGGGATCGTACACCACATCCCCTTTCCGGGTCAGGAGGCTGATAAAGAAGCGGGGGAGCTGGGGCTTAAAGCACGCCCGATAGGAGATCTCGTGGATCGATCCTCCCTGCCGCTGGCGGGAGGTCCAGAACTCCCCCGTATACTTACTGACGCTCCGGATCCCGATGGTCACCGTGTCTGCCTGCACGGGAAGACCGGATGGTGACGTGCAGGTCTGCAGATAGCCGATCAGGTCGTCGCCAGCAGGGAGATGGGAACCGGTCGCCATGTCGTATACTCAGGTTGGCCGATTGAGGGTATAATGCTGTACGGTATAATCTGCCCGCACCGATACCCTGAACTGCCGGGCGACACACATGGACGTAGATGAGGTGATGGTATGAAATTCCCCGCAACAGCTGATCCCGGTACCGGGCAGGAATTCATGGAGAAGACCAAATACCGGTATATCGGCAGGAGCGACCAGCAGAAGGGACTCCCCCAGCCCCCGCTGGAGATACCGGCTGACCCGGAAAAGCCGGTCATCGATCTCCCACGGCCGGCATTCCTTGACATTCCTCCCCTCAGTCTCCGGATTGCGATCGGACAACGCCAGAGCATCCGGATGTATGCCCACGAACCCATGACACTGGACGAGCTCTCGTTCCTTCTCTGGTGCACACAGGGCGTAAAACAGATCCACGGGCCGCAGGTCACGTTCCGCACGGTCCCCTCTGCCGGCGCCCGCCACGCCTTCGAAACGTCCCTGCTTATCAATGACGTGGAGGGGCTGACACCGGGGCTGTACCGGTACCTCGCGCTGTCGCACCGGCTCCAGCAGATTGACACCGACCCCACCCTCCCCCACCGGATCACAGGAGCCTGCTTCGACCAGCAGTTCATTCTCCGGAGCGGTGTGGTCTTTCTCTGGACCGCAGTCCCGTACCGGATGACGTGGCGGTACGGCGAGCGGGGCTACCGCGATCTCCACCTCGATGCGGGGCACGTCTGCCAGAACCTGTACCTTGCCGCTGAAGCCGTGGGGTGCGGGGTCTGTGCGATTGCGGCATTCGATGACGATGCAATGAACGAACTGCTCGGGATCGATGGGGAGAACCAGTTCCTGATCTACCTCGCGACGGCGGGGAAAAAGTGAGGGAGACGGGTTACCGCTAAGAGGTATGGGCGCCCACCGCATCAAATGCGAGAGGGTACCGGACCGTCCCGGAAATTCCGTCCAGCGCATGGGTAGAAAGTCCGAGCGCCATGAACGCTTCATCCGGGCAGGGGAACGGTGCATGGATATCCCTGTCACAGGCAAGGGTGAAACCGAACCGGGGGTAATATCCCGGGTGGCCGACCACGATGACGATATGGTGACCGAGCCTTCGGCACTCACTGAGCCCTTCCTGCACAAGGGCTGCCCCGATTCCCCGGCACTGGTAATCCTGGTGGACCGAAAGCGGGGCAAGGGCGAGCGCGGGGGTTGTAGCCGTGTCTGAAACGATATTGATCGGGGGGAAAAGGATATGGCCGATGATCCTGCCGTCATGGACGGCAACAAGCGAGAGTTCGGGATCATAGTCCCCGTCTTCCCGCAGGGCATTCACCAGCCGGGCCTCACCGTCCTGTCCGAATGCCTGGCGGTTCACCTCGTAAATTGCGGGAAAATCACCGGGAGATTCCGGACATATATAAAATGAGTTCATCGTAGTATATTGGACGGCTGAAGAGATAAGGGAGTGTTTTGGCCATCCTGTAAGAGACACCCCCTCACATTTTTATTCCCTGCTCCCCAAAAAAATCTATGAAACTCCTCGCATTCAATGGAAGCCCCCGGAAAAAATGGAACACCGCAACGCTCCTTGAGCATGCGCTGCAGGGTGCTGAATCCGAGGGGGCGAAAACCAGACTTTTCCACTTGTATGATCTGAATTACAAGGGGTGCATCAGCTGCTTCTCCTGCAAACGGATCGGCGGGAAAAGCTACGGGCATTGCGCACAGAAGGATGATCTCACACCGGTGTTCAAAGCGGTCGAGGCAGCCGATGCGATCCTCATCGGCTCCCCGATCTATTACGGGATTACGACGGGAGAGTCGCGATCCTTTCTCGAACGGCTGATGTTCCCGTACTCAGTCTACGACCCGGAGCGGTCCACGCTCTTTGGCAGGAAGATCCGGACCGGCTTCATCTACACGGCTGGAGCTCCCGAGCAGGCCGTGAAGGAGAGAGGTTTTGACCGGAACGCCCAGGGGACAGAGCAGGCAATGGAGAGGATCTTCGGGTCGTGCGAGTCGCTTTTTGTCACCGACACCTGCCAGTTTCACGATTATTCGAAATATGTCTCGACGGCATTCAACCCGGAGGAGAAGAAAAATCGGCACGATAAACAGTTTCCCGAAGACTGCCGGAAGGCATACGAACTCGGGGCAAGACTGGTCAGCAAGGTACCATGAACACCGAGATTTCAGCGGACCCCGCTCGACTCCGGATAGACGATATCCAGGGCATGCTATCGAAGACCTACTGGAGTCCCGGCATTTCGAAGAACGAGATCGAAAAAGGAATACGGAACTCGGCGCTCGTTGTGGGAGTATACGACGACGCCGGGCGGCAGGTCGGGTTCTGCCGGGTCATCTCCGACAAGACACGGTTCGCATATCTCCTTGACGTAATCGTTGCGGAAGACTGCCTCCACCGGGGGATCGGGCTGGCGATGGTGCGGTTCACGGTGACGCATTCCGACCTCAAGGATGTATATCAGTGGCTGCTGAAGACGAGCGATGCCCATGGGGTGTACGGGAAATGCGGGTTTGTCCCCATCGAAGACCCCGAACGCTGGATGGGACGGATACAGCTGCTGCCGGAACGGGGGGAGTGGGATGAGGGGGTTCCGTGAGAAATCTACAGATGCGCTTTGGTATTTTTCCGAAAATAATTCGTACTCATCCCCCCCTCTTGTGCCACCAGTCCCCCGTTGGGGGACCGGGCACAGTGTGATAGTACCCGAAACAGGTAATACGGCACTATCGCACAGCGCAGGGGTGGGCGGGGGAGGGGACAGGCACTGTCCCCACTCTTACCCTCATGTCAACTCTTATTCCATACCGGATTTATTTCTCTATATCCTCAGCAGCCGCTCATTCTCCCGGAGCCACTCTCTTCTCCGCTCGTAGTCCGGCATGATCTCCTTCACCTTTGCCCAGAACTTCCTCGAATGGTCGTGCTGACTGATATGGACGATCTCGTGGACGACCACGTAATCCACGATCTCCGGCGGGGCCTGGACGAGCCGCCAGCTGAAGTTGAGCCCGCCCTTGTGGGTGCAGGAGCCCCACCGCTGTCTCGCGTCGGTGATGCGGATGGATGCCGGGGTATGCCCCGTTTTCATCGAGAACCACATGCACCGGGCGTGGATCTCTTTATGGGCTTCCTGCATGTACCAGAGTTTCAGCCGGTTCCGGATGTCGGGCAGGAGCGTCCGGGAAATGCACAACCGGTCGGTGCGTTCAATAGCCGACCCTCCGTCATCCACGATATGCAAGGGGTACGAACGGCCGAGAAAAAAGAACAGTTCACCCTCCATGTACTCGTGGACAAACAGTGCCGGGCGCTGCCGCATCTCCTCCATCTTCCGAAGGATCCACGACCGTTTCTCGCCGATCATCTCCTCAATAAAGCTGGCCGGGGCACGGTGGGGAGCCCTGACGATCAGGGTCGCGTGCGGGGTCACTTCGAGCGAGACGGTCCGGCGGCGCGAACGGATAACTTTTTCGATCGGGATCTCGTCCATGGCAGAATCAGGTACTCAGGTATTGTGAACCGGATTGAAAAAAAGTTCGGGATGCTGCACCGCCCGATCAGGATTGTTTTGTCCCGTTCTTGCCGTCGCTTACCACCTTCCCGTCCTGGAGATGGATGATCCGGTGGAAGTAGTCCTTGTGCCAGTCCTCGTGGGAGACCATCACGATCGTCTGCTTCATCTCCTCGTTGATCTCCCGGAAAAGATCGAGCACCATCCGCGAGTTCTCCGTGTCGAGGTTCGCGCACGGCTCGTCAGCAAAGAGGATGTCCGGCTTGTTCACTATCGCCCGGGCAATCGAGACCCGCTGCTGCTGGCCGCCGGAGAGTTCTCTCGGGAGGTGGTCCCGCCGGTCCCAGAGGCCGGTCTTCTGCAGGATTTCATGACTGTCCCTGCGGTACTGCTCTTCGGTCCGGTCCTTCCGGAGCATTGCCGGCACGGAGATATTCTCCATCACCGTGAGATCGGGGACCAGCGCGTAGTCCTGGAAGACGTACCCGAGTTTGTAGAGCCGGAACATGGTCCTCTCGTAATCATTGAGGATGCCCACATCGATCCCGTCAACCACGATCCTGCCGGATGTGGGTTCATCCAGGAGCCCCAGCATGTGCAGGAGCGTGGTCTTGCCGCTCCCGCTCGGTCCCATGATACCGAGAAACTCCCCTTTTTCAATATCGAGCGTCACGCCGTCAAGAGCCCTGACTTCAACATTTCCCATACGGTAGATTTTCCGTAAATCCTCGATCGCGATCATGCCATCAGGCCCTCATAGCAGTCTGGATATCCTCGCGCGACACCTGGTAGGCCGGGACGTAGCCGGCAACGATGGCGGCGGCAAAGAGGATCAGGGAATTCATAAGGAGATCCATAGGTGTCAGGTACAGGGTTGCCGACCATGCGGGGGTCGTGACCGGGTGAATCGACATATATACAGCGAGCAGCAGGGTGACAATGATCCCGAGAATAATCCCGAATATCGCAAGGATGATGACCTGGAACCCGTAATTGTGCATGATCACCTCCTTGTCCACGCCGATTGCCTTGAGGATCCCGATCTGCCGGCGGCTGTTGAGAGTCTTGATCGTGATGACGATGAAGAGGACGACCGTCGTGATGATAATGCTCACGATGAGGGAGACCATGTTGATGATCGCAAAGCTCTGGAACGCCGTACCCAGAACCTTGGAGAGCAGGTCACCGGTGGTCTGGACCTTGTCCGCCACCCCGTACTGGATCAGCTCGTTCTTGACGAAGGTCTCGGAGTAACCGGGCTTTGCCTTGACCGTGATGTCATGCGCCTTGTCAAGCGGTTGTCCAATGACCTGCTGCATATCAGTCCAGGAGACATACGCGGCACTGTCTGCCTGGCTCCAGCCGGTGGAATATATGCCCTTCACCCGGTAGTCCCTCGTGTAGCCGTTTGCGTACGCGACCGTGACCGAGTCCCCGACCCGGACCCCACCAAGCGATGGCTGAAACTCGTCCTCCTCACGGATGGTTGGGTCACCTGCCACAGGTTTCCCGATGATGATCTCGCCCGTGTCGCTTTCGCCAAGGTAACTGCCGGCAATCATCTTGGTGTACAGGGGGGAGACGTATTTCTCGTCATCGGGCATGATCGCCCGCACCGATACCCCGAGAACACGCTTGCGGTAAGTGAAGGTCGCCCCCTCGGTATAATGGGGAGTAGCCCGTTCCACGCCGGGCATGCCGTTGATCAGGGAAAGCGTTGCGTCAAGATCGGTGACGTACTGGTCGCCCGACTTGGGGCTGACAAGCACGTTCCCGACCTCGTAGTCCACGAGTTGCTTCGTTATGCTCTGCTCGATCCCGTTGAACAGGGAGGGCAGGAAGATCATGTTGGTGAAGCACATCCCGATGATCAGGATGGTCAGGATCACGCTCGACCTGCCCCCCCGCTGGAGCGACCGAAGGGCGAGCAGGAACGCGACCTTCAGTTCTTTTTTACCCATGGGAGGGTTCCGTCCCCTTTCTTTGAAGGCAGGTACCAGTACCGGTACGCGAGGAATCCGAGAATAGCAAGGATGATGAGCATGAGGACGAGATTCCCGGAATTGTCAGTAGGGGATACCCGCATGTTCATCTGGCGTGTGAACGTATGGGCCCCCATGTCGTCCGTATAGGAGATCGTCAGGTTGTACGGGTAGTCGCCGCCTTTCATCCCCTCGAGGAGGAAGAGTGCCGGGGCATCGTTGCCCGGCGTGATCTTGCCGATGAACGCCTCTTTTGTCCCTTCGGTCGGGAGGTTGACCGTGGCCGAGACCTGTTTTGCGTCGCCCGTCCCGGTGTTCTCGATCCGGATCGTGAGGTCAAACGGCTTGCTCTCGATGAGCCGGGCAGGGCTCGTGTCCACCGAGACGAAGCCCAGTTCTGCCTTGCCCTTCATCATCACGTCGATGCCCGTTACCTGCATGGTAGGGGTGCCGTCAATGGAATTGTACCTGATCGTCACCGGGACACGGACGAGTCCGGGGTTCGTCGATTTGTCAGAGAGCAGGACAAGGTCAAGGGTCTTCTGCCCGCCGGGGCCGATCGTCCCGAGATGGTAGAGATCGCTCGTCTTCGGGGCCACGCTTCCGCTCACGTTGCCGATGCTGATGGTGACATCGTCCGCAAGGAGCTGCCCCGCGTTGCTGACCGTCAGGGTCACGGGAACCTCCTCGCCGGGGTTGACACTGCCGGTGAGAGAGCTGTCCATGATCAGGATCGCCTGTTTCTGGATGCCCATCGCGGTGTTGACGTTGACGGGGATTGGATATTTTATGCTCCGCCCGCCGGTTGTGTCGATCCAGACTTCAGGATAATATATCCCGCTCGTATCGGGGGCCTGTATCGAGAAAGTGATGGGAATGGACTGGCCGGGACCTATCGCCCCGACGCTGTCAAAGTCTTTGGTCTGGACGGTGAGCCCGTTTCCCTCGAGATGGATGTGCTCGATGTTGACATTAATGTCCGTTGTCGTGATCATGGAATAGTCATCCGGTGCCAGCTTCCCGGTCTTCTCGCTCACCGAGGCGCTGTTTGCAGTATTCTTGACCGTGATCGTGATCGTCCCGGCGCTGTCGGGCAGGAGCACCGAAGGGGATATCTTATAATCACTCACCGTCACGGTCGGTGTATCGTCTGCATGGACCGGGGGCACCAGCAGTACCGCCACGCCAAACAGGAGGGCTAATGCGATAATCGTAATGAAGATTCTCATAATTTCATTCCGGTTGTCTCTGTATTCATTCATACGATCTCCAGCGATATTGAACCGGCACCCTGCCTGATCAGGCAGGTGATCTCCAGGGCGTCAGGACGGTCGGCCTGGAAGAGAGTGATATCGCAGTTCGCGAGGAGTTCTTTCTCGGCCGGTTGTTCTTGTACACAGGTGCAATACCAACAGGTATAAAATTTACCGTGAGTAACTTATCAATACCAATAGTAGGAGCTGTGAACCGGCATTGTTTTTTGCCGCACGCGCAGGAACGTTCTGAACACTTATGCCACGCATCATCCAGGAATACCGGGAAGAGGTGAAGCGGAAGATCGTCGAGGCTGCGTTCACCCTCTTTCTCGAGAGGGGTTACCACGGCACCACGATGGGCGAGATCGCGATGAGTCTCGGCGTCACCAAGCCGACGCTGTACCAGTACTTCCCGGGCAAGGAGGACCTCTTTGCCGCAGTTGCTGAACAGGCACGGCAGAAGTTCAAGGGGACACTTGAACGTTCCTACGCGGGCCGGAATATCCGGGACGGCAGCGCCGCCCTCTTCGATGCGCTGCTGCGCTACGTGCCGAGGTTCAACGGGATGTACTCCGAAATGCTGCTCCTCGCAGCCAGGAACGAACACCTGCGTACAGTGCTCACGCAGGACCGGATCGAAGATATTCGGGTGATCGAGCACTTCATCACCCGCCAGCAGGAGACCGGCCTTGTTTCGCGACACGTGGATCCCCGGGTCCTCGCGCTTGCCTGCGATGCACTGGCCAACGGCCTCCTCATGGATGTCATGATCGGCATGGATACGGACGAGGCAAGGGCGGTCTGGATCGCGGCGGTGGAGCAGCTGGTCCGGACGGAATAGGGTAACGAGAGAGTTTTTCCGGCAATCTTCGCACATTTTTTTGTGGCAACGTCATATTTTTCGGAGGGAACAGTGCCTGTCCCCCCGGACCGCCCCTGCGCTTTACGATGACACGGGCATTACCAGTTCCGGCGTTATCGCATTGTGCCCCGCCCCCCTTGGGGGGCTGGTGGCACAAGGGGGGGTTAATTGAATGACCTTCCCCCTACGGACGTGGAGATGGCTGAATATTTGTGAATTTGTGTTAATTCCATCGGACACATTCATCAGAAAACCGGTAAAAATTTTCACTTGTGCGTCCAGTACGCCACGACGCCTTCTTCGGAAACCGCATCGATCTTCGCAAATCCGACCCGTTCGAACTGGACGACTTTTCCTAGCTCGCTGGCAACAGCAGGCTCGCAGGCGCCGGCAATATCTCCTTCCTGCGTGCGCAGCGTGCAGGGGATCTGGCCAGCAACGGGCAGCCACTGGATAATCGGGGCTTTTGCCGCCCGGGCATCCGCTAGGGAATTCCCTGCATAGGTCACATGCGGCCTGCCATGGTCGTACTCCGCCGTGACATTGAACAGGTCTTTGAGCCGGATCATGGCCCGGTCTTTTCGCTCGAACTCCGCTGAGGGGACGGAGACGGCGCCGGTGAATGCGAGCGTCCGGACACCCCGGGTCTCATCAGCAGGATGGAGCAGCGCATGGGTTGTCAGCTGCGGGGCGGCATGGACAACAAGGGTCAATGGGTCCGGCACGAAGAAGTAGCGGTTCGCTACCGGGTCGACAAGCTTCCTGTTCTCCGCGTAGAGGTTGTCCCACGAGAAGGAGATGTCGACATCGCCGATACCGATCGCGATCATCGCATTCTTCACGGCCTCGGGCCGGATCCCCCGGCGGGCAAGGGCACGAAGTGTACCGAGACGGATGTCGTCCCAGCCGGTATACGTCCCCTCCTTGATACCGAGGCGCATCTGGGAGGTGGAGAGGACTACCCCCTCGATCCCCATCCGGCCGTAGTGCCGGTAGACCGGCACCTTCCAGCCGAAGTGGTCGTAGATGTAGCGCTGACGGCGGGTATTCGCGATGTGGTCCTTGCCCCGGATCACGTGCGTGACGCCGAGCAGGTGGTCGTCGGCCACAACGGAGAAGTTCATCAGCGGGTACACGTGCGCCTTCACCTTCGGGTGCGGAGGAGCGTCAAGGATCCGAAATGCGGGAAAGTCCCGCATGGCCGGGTCCGGGTGGTTGAGATCAGTCCTGATCCGGACCGTGGCCTCTCCTTCCTTAAAGCCGTGGTCGAGCATCTTCTGCCAGAGCTCGAGGTTCTTTGCCACCGCTTGGTCACGGCAGGGGCAGGCGATCTTGTTCTGTTTGAGTTCCTTGAAGTGCTCATTGTCACAGGTGCAGACATACGCCCCGCCCCGTTCGATCAGTTGCTTGCAGAGGTCGTAGTAGAGAGGGAGGCGGTCACTCTGGGTGACGACCTCGGTGATATCGAGACCTAGCCACCTGATGTCCTCCTGAACGGTCGCGTACGCCTCGGGGTCCACGCGCTTCGGGTCGGTATCCTCGATGCGGAGGATGTACCGTCCGCCATACTGCTTGACGTAGGCATCGTTGAGCGCTGCCGCCCTGGCGTGCCCGATATGGAGCGGGCCCGATGGGTTGGGGGCAAACCGCATGACGACGCCGTGTTCCGCTCCCTCGAGCTCGGGGAGCACCTTCTTGTGCTCGTGTTTCTCCGAAAGTGCAGCAAACATCTCCGGTGCCCGGGACTGGAGAGTCGTGATCCGTTCCTCCAGGGAGAGTTTAGCCACATCGGCAATCG
Organism: Methanoregula sp.; assembly: GCF_049510175.1. Taxonomy (GTDB): domain Archaea; phylum Halobacteriota; class Methanomicrobia; order Methanomicrobiales; family Methanospirillaceae; genus Methanoregula. Next base: position 23,752 of record NZ_JBEKZF010000010.1, on the reverse strand, counting down.
CGTCCCGCGCAAGGGCCGAGACTTCCTTTGCCCTGCTCCGGAGTTCCGGGTGGGCGCCCATCACCATGCCAATAACAGCGCCTGCCTGCGGCACGCCGCCATGCTTCACCGCATTCTGAAGTGCACACAGAAAGAGAAGTTCTTTCGGATCGTCCCCTGCCATCCTATGAACTCCGGGTCACGAAAAATTCGCCGATGTCCATCAGAAGCTGCCGCTCCTTTGAGTCAGGGAGGATCGAGAGGTGCTTGTTGCTGTCGGCAACCAGGTCTGTCGCAATTTTCTTCACCTCGTCAATTACCCCTGCGGCGGTCAGTTCCCGGATCGACTCGTTGATATCGGCGGCGGAAAGGTCACGCCGGTACTTCTGCAGGTCGAGGCCCTTCTCCCGCGCCTTGATCATGATGATCGTCTGCTTGCCTTCACGGAGATCGGAAGCCTGGTCCTTCCCGCTCTTTTCTGAAGGAGTCAGGAGGTCGATTAAGTCGTCCTGGATCTGGAATGCGATGCCGGTGTTGAGCCCGAAGTTGTAGAGCGCCTTCACCTGAACGGTATTCCCACCGGCAAGGACCGCACCGATACCTGCAGCTGCCGCGTAGAGGACGCCGGTCTTCTTCCTCACCATCTCCATGTATTCCCCTTCCGATACATCCGTGCGGTGCTCAAAGGACATATCCATATGCTGGCCTTCACAGATATCGGCGCACGCTTTCGCCAGAATCTTTACGGCACGGACTTTTGCCTCGTCCTTTGCATCCACGAGACAGATGTGCTCGAAGGCACGGGCATACAGCACATCACCGGCAAGGATGCCGGTGGGCATGTCCCACTTCGTGTGCACGGTCTGCACCCCGCGACGGAGGCTGTCGTCGTCCATGATATCGTCATGGATGAGCGTGAAGGTATGCGTCACCTCGAGCGCAAGGGCTGCCTGCATAAGATCGTCCGAGCTCCCGGGTTTCACCGCATCTGCTGCAAGCATGACGACGGCGGGTCGGAGGCGCTTGCCTCCTGCTGCAAGGAGGTGGGCGGAGGCCTTGTTCAGTTCACCAGCCCTATCGACATAATAACGGTCGATCATGCGATCGATCTGTTTTGCGACCGAGTTCAGATACGGTGAAAGTTCCGACATAGGTGTTCCTCTTTTAATTGAGCTTGAGCCGCTGCCCGTTCCCCATCAGGTGGACGGTGGAAGGAGCCGTGTATCCCAGCTCGCCGGCAAACTGGGTATAGGATGCTGTCATCTTCATGCTCCCGTGGGCAGGTATGATGTGCTGGGGGTTGAGGAGGTGGATCAGTTCATAGTGATCCTCCCGGTACGCGTGGCCGCTCACGTGCAGGTCCTCAAAGAGCCGGACGCCGGAGAGACCGAGCCGTGCTTCCACCATGTACCGCTGGCCGTAGTTCAAGGGATTCGGGATCACGGTCGCCGAGAAGATGACCTTATCGCCCTTCGCGAGCTGGTAGGGGGTATCGCCCAGTGCAAGACGGGTAAGGATCGAACCGGGTTCGCCCTGGTGACCGGTGACGATGGGCAGGAACTTGTCTTTTCCGGCCTTCATCATCCTGCGCAGGGTGCGGTCGACTGTCCGCCGGTTCCCAAAGACACTCGTGGTCTCCGGGAACGAAACGAGCTTCATCTGCTCGGCAGTGACGGCGTATTTTTCCATCGAGCGGCCAAGGAGTACCGGTTTCCTCCCGATCTCGTGGGCGCACTCCGCGATCGTCTTGACCCGGGAGATATGCGACGAGAAGGTCGAGACAATGATCGCATTCTTGTCATCCTCGTAGCTCGTGATCGTATCCCGGACCAGATCCTTTGCGATCCGTTCACTCGGGCACCGCCCGAGGCGGTCGATATTTGTGCTCTCTACGATCAGGGCAAGCACGCCTTCCTTCCCGATCTGGCGGAACCGGGCGAAATCCGGGGGCTCGCCAATGACCGGGGTCCGGTCGAACTTGAAGTCCAGCGCGTAGACGATTGCGCCGTGCGGGGTGTGGAGGACCGGCGTCACCGTATCGATGATCGAGTGCTGGGTGCGGACAAACTCTAAGATCAGGTTCTGGGAGAGCGTGAACCGCTGACCCGATTTGAGCGCAAAAAGCTTATTGTTCACACCGAACTTCTGTTCGCCTGAGATCTGCTGCCGGATCAGTTCTGTTGTATAAGGCGTGGAGATGATCGGTGCATTGTACCGGTGCGCCAGTTTCGGGATTGCCCCGATGTGGTCGAGATGCCCGTGCGAACAGACAATCGCCTTGACGGTCCCCTCGACCGAGTTCATCATCGTGTCATCCGGAATCGCCTTGATCTTGATCAGATCAAGGGAGTGCATATTCTCAATCTCCGCGTCCTCGTGGATCATTACCTGGTCCAGACGGAGCCCCATGTCAAATATGACAATTTCCTTTCCGCAGCGGACAGCGGTCATATTTCGCCCGACCTCGTCGTATCCGCCCACTGCAATAATCTCAATATCCATGTTGTATCTCCTGTGTGTTTGTTGCGGGTATTCTGTTAAAAATTCCCGTTCTGTTTACGTTCTGATCCGCGCCGGGTTGTCCTTGTCGATCTGCTGGCGCGTGCGGCCCGTGATGGAGACCGGTGCCCTCCTGAGGCCGGCAATTCCCGCCGACCCGGTCAGGAACATGGCAACGGTCAGTTCCCGGTGGATTGCATCGATCGTACTGGCGAGAGCCTCGTCGCTCTCCATCGCCGGTTTCAGGAGCGGGAGCGCCATGCCGCAGAGATCCGCCCCGAATGCCAGCCCTTTTGCAACATCGAGACCGGTCCGGACACCACCGGAGGCAATGACCGGTCCGCCGGTCGCGAGCACCTCGGCAAGGCTGACCACGGTGGGTATGCCCCAGCCGGAAAGGTCCTGCCCGAGGGCTTTGAGTACCCGGTCCTTCGCATGGGGGCTTTTGTCAGCTCTCACGCTCTCGACCGCGGCCCAGGACGTCCCGCCCCAGCCGCCGATGTCGATCGCCCGGACTCCCGCACCCCAGCACTTCCGTGCCGTGGCCGCAGAGATCCCACAGCCCGTCTCCTTGACGATCACCGGGGTCTTGAAATCACGACAGAGTTCCTCGATCGCACCAAAGCACCCGACCGCGTTGTGGTCGCCTTCCGGCTGGATTGCCTCCTGCAGGAAGTTTAAGTGGATGGCAAGGGCATCCGCCCCGATCATCCCGACCGCACGCTCCGCCCATTCAGTACCGTGGTCGCGGAGCTGGACGACGCCAAGGTTTGCCACGAGGAACGCGTGGGGCGCTTCGTCGCGGACTACGGCAAACGTGTCCGCAAGGTCAGGGTTCTCGAGGGCAGCCCGCTGGGAGCCCACCCCCATTCCGAGACCGAAGCGCTCAGCAGCCCGGGCAAGCCGGGCATTCACGTCCTTTGTTCCGGGATGACCCCCGGTCATCGCCGATATGAAGAGGGGGGAGGAGAACACGTGGTCCAGGAACCGGGCGGAGAGGTCGATCCTGCCCATGTCGCATTCCGGCAGGGCATTGTGCACGAACCTGATATCGCCAAACCCGGCGTCCCCGCGCTCGACCGGCTCCTCTGCGCAGATGCGCAGGTGATCCAGTTTCCGCGATGACGTGAACCGCACCTTGTCTCCCATTGCTCCTAATCCCCTCTCACGCTTGTCCCGCCGTGGGCGTTCCCTGCAAGGAAATCCGCCACCCGCGAGACATGAAATATATCCGATCCGATCCCCGCATCCGCGAGGCCGAGCAGTTCATCAATCTTCCCCCTCATTCCACCGGTTACATCGGTATGCATCGAGTCGCCGATATGGAGGGACGCAACGGTGCGCCGGGTGATTACCGGCACCACGCGTCCTCCATCCAGCACTCCCGGTACATCGGTGGCGAGCCCTACGCGGCTGATCCGTAATGCAGCCGCGAGGTATCGCACGAGCTGGTCGCCCGATACGATACAGGCACCCCGGGAGAGGTCCATCACCACGTCGCCGTGGATCACGGGGACCATCTCCAGTGCCAGCATCGTTTCAAGGTGACGGCACTCAAACGCAACGAGCCTGCCATTGTCCGCTACTGCCACGTGGAACGGGTGGACGCCGGCTGCCGCAACGCCCTTCTCGCGGAGCGCTGCCACAACCGCATCGTTGAGCCCGCTGACCGCCCGGTGTGTGATGTATATCCCTTCGGTCTTCCCGGCCGCGGCCCCCACATCAAGGTGGTGCCGCTTCGCCTCAGGATGCCCGCAGGAACCGGCACCATGGATGATGACGATCCCTTCCGTCCCTGCCTCCGCAACTGCCGCGGCGATAGAATCAAGGCTTTCCCGGTTGATTGCGCAGTCGGCGCTCTTATCAGTAAGTATGCTCCCGCCGAGTTTTAAAATTACCCCATCAGACATTTTTCTCCTTTCGCACACCTTCCGTATCGATACCAGTGACGATCGCCCGTGCATCGCAGGCCTCGATCGCGCTGGCGACCCGGTGCTTGAGCTGCTTGGGACAGAGGGCGATCATGCTCCCGCCCCCGCCGGCACCCGTGATCTTTGCACCGAACGCTCCTGCCGACCGGGCAGCAAGCACGAGCCGCGAGAGCTGCGGGTGGCCGACCCCAAGGACCTCGAGAAGAGAGTTGTTCATGTTCATGAACTTGCCCAGTTCGCGGGGGTTGTTGAGGTGGTGGATCGCGCTCAGGCTCACACCTTCGATTGCATCCAGCACCGGGTCCACGATCGCCGGGTTTTTCTTCTTGAACTCGGCCACCTGCTCGACCATCTTCGAGGTGTTGTGCGAGACGAGAGAGTCGCCGATGACAAGATGCATGTGCTGGGGCGGGAGCCTTCGTCGCGAACCCCCGCTGATTAAGACAATCCCGCCGTACGTCGAGACCGTTGTATCCGTGGGGCTTGCCCGCCCTTTCTGCACGGTCTTCTCGATCTCGAACGCCATGTTGGCAATGTCCTCCCGGGTCCTGTTGAGGGAGAACTCGTCGTTGATCGCGGAGAGCGTCGCAACGGTCACCGCTGCCGACGACCCGAGGCCCGACGAACTCGGTATCTGCGAGTTGATGTACACGCTGCCCACGACACCCATCGCGTCGAAGCAGCTGTCGATGTAGGGCGATTTCGCCCGGGTGGCCCGCTTCGTATTCCGCACGGTGACAAACACCCGGGGCTTGATCGCCATCGCTATGCCGGGCTTACCGTACACTACAGCATGCTCGCCGAACAAAAACACCTTGCCCGGCGCACTCCACGTTGCCAACCTAGATCACCGCAATGGCTGCGTATCCCACGACCTCGCGATAGTCGCCCGTCGTATCCCCGCTCGTCGCATACCGGATGAGCTCTGCCGCCTTTGCCCCGAGCGTAGTGCAGGCCGTCACCATCGCGGTGATGGGCCCGTACCCGCAGGCCGTGACCCGCCGCTCTTCGATCCTCCGGTAGAACTCCTTTGTATCAAGAGTTATGAGCGGTTCGATCGCGTACAGGTCATCTGCTTTTGCCTTTGCTTCCGGTACGTAGTGCGAGAAGTCGCTGGATGCCACGATCCTGACATCTCTTTTTGTCAGCCTGATCGCAGCAACGATCTTCTCTGCAAGCCTCATCGCACTCGCGTAGTCCTGCTGCCCCATCATCACCGGCGCGATCCGTGCCCGCGGGAACCGGTACTTGATGAACGGTACCTGGACTTCGACCGAGTGTTCGTCCTGGTGGGAGAACTCGTCGGTCTCAATATCCAGGGCCCGGACAAACTCCGCATCGGTGTCAACGACACCGAGCGGGGTCTCCCACGGGATCTCCGAGACGCAGGTGATATACCCGCGGTGCGATGGTCCGATCACGACAAATGTCCCTGCAAAATCGCGGGGAATTGCGCCGAAAGCATGGGCGGCAACCTGGCCGGAATAGATATACCCGGCGTGGGGTGAGACGATGCCCAGCGGGTTCCCTCCCACCGGATCTTTAGTGCCCGAGAAGAACTTCCCTAGCAGCTGCTCCAGGTGAGAGGGCTCGCGCGGATAGAACATGCCAGCCACTGCGCATGTACGCATCTTCATCGGATCAACCCTCTGGTCCTCCTCATATATCCAGATATCGGTCACTTTTAAAAAGGGAAACCGGATCAGAACTCGGTTTCGAAGTCCTCGGGGGTGAGGGCCGTCGAGATACCGCGGAGCCGGAACATCTCGCGGGTTAAGAGGAAGTAGATCATCGAGAGCGCTTTTCTGCCTTTGTTGTTGGTCGGGATAACGAGGTCAACAAACCTGGTCATGTTGTTGGTGTCGCAGAGCGCAAGGACCGGGATGCCGCACTGGACTGCCTCGTTGATCACCTGCGCGTCGCCGATCGGGTCGGTGACGACGATGACCTGCGGCTCAATGTAGCCTTCAAGAACGGGGTTCGTCAGCAGGCCCGGGATGAACCGGCCGGTTGCCGACATCGCGCCGATGGTGTCGGCGAACTTCTTGGCCGGGTACTGGCCGTACTGCCGGGAAGTGACGACGAGGATGTTCGGGGCCTCGTACTGGTTCAGGAACTTCGCGGCGGTCTTGATCCGGGCGTCGGTCTCGCGGATGTCGAGGATATAGAGGCCATCGCCACGGACGCGGTAGATGAACTTCTTCATGTCCTCGCTCTTCTGCTGGGTGCCGATGTGGACACCGGCTGCCAGGTACTCCTCGACGGGGATGAGCGGTTCTTTCAATTCGATTTCCATTTCGTTTACTTGGGTCATATCTGTTCCTCGATGCGTATCAGTTCGTTCAGTTTTGCAATGCGTTCCCCGCCGACAATACCGCATTTTAAGAAAACACAGGAGAACGCGGTGGCAAGGTGTGCAATAGTCGTATCGGTTGTCTCACCGGACCGGTGGCTCATCACCGTGTCCAGCCCGTGGGTGTGGGCCAGCTGCACTGCATCGAAGGTGTCAGTGAGTGTCCCCACCTGGTTGGGTTTTATCAGGACGCAGTTTGCGGCATCCCGTTCGATGCCCTGCAGGATGCGGTCGACCTGCGTGACGAAGATATCGTCGCCGCAGACCAGGCAGTGGCTGCCAACCTGGCTGTTGAGTTCCGCAAACGCATCAAAATCGTCCTCATGGAGGGGATCTTCCACGTAGACAAGGTTGTACTTGTCCACGAGTTCTGCAATATAGGCGATCTGGTCTTCGGTCGAGCGGACCTGGGAGCGGTACTGGTATTCCTTCCCGTTCCACATCTGGCTCGACGCGACATCGATACCCATATCAACCGAGACATTCATCTCGTCGGCGACTATTCCGGCCGCCTCGGCAATGAGCTCAAATGCGAGGGCATCGTCAATCTGCGGTGCCCATGCACCCTCATCACCCTTGCCGGCGGCAATTCCCTTCTTCTTTAAGAGTTCTTTCACTGTGCGGTGGACGGCAGCATTCGCAAAGACGGCTTCTTCTGCGTCCGCTGCGTCCCCGGGAACGATGAGAAATTCCTGGATCTCGGTCGCGTTTGCCGCGTGGGCTCCCCCTCCGATGACGTTCCCGAGCGGGAGCGGTATCTCCTTGGCAAATGCGCCGCCAAGGTAGCGGAAGAGCGGCATATCCATCGCGGAAGCCGCCGCTTTTGCATTTGCAAGCGAAAGGGCTACGGCGACATTGGCGCCGATCCCGGAGAAGTCGGAGGTCCCGTCGATATCCCGGAGTTGTTCGTCGAACCCTTCCTGGTCGGAGGCGTCCATGCCGATGAGTGCGGGGAGCACGTTCTGGATGGCATTGTCCACCGCCTCCCGCGGGGGTTTGACCTTCGCCTCTAGGGAGCCGGTACTGGCACCGCTCGGGGCCGCCGACCTGCCAAAGCCACTCGATGTGTAAACGTCGGCCTCGACCGTCGGGTTGCCCCGGCTGTCGAGAATCGTCCGCAGCTCGATAACCTCAATGATTGTCATAACGCCCTACTTCCTCTTTACCGTAATGGGGATGGTGTTGTTGTTGAATTCCTCGATCGCAATCTCGAGCGGATCGATCCGTGTCGTAGTGATAAGTAACGGAGCACCCATTGATATCTGCAGAGCCCTTGCTCCAATGATCCTTGCCCGTTCATACCGGGTATATGTCTGCGTCTGCATTCCTCGTCCTCAAAATGATTGTTCACTGCTCTCTTGAATGGGGTCGCTGAGATTCGAACTCAGGTCACTGCGTCCCGAACGCAATAGGATGGTCCAGGCTACCCTACGACCCCGCGTTCATACTGTCGTCTGCCTGCTTAGTTGTACGGGTTGAGCTCATCGATGATCTCTTTGTGCGTCAGGAGCATGCGCCGGCAGCAGTACCGGGAAATTTTGAGATCGTCGAGGATCTTCTTGGGATCCTCGCCTTTCTCTTTCCTGACCTTGAACTCTTCCCATGCTGTGGAGATGGGTTTTCCACAGGTGAAACATCGTACGGGTATCAAGATATCTGACCTCTCATCATATCTTCTGGTTTAACGATAAGACTTTTGGAACTTCGCCCGGGCTCCGGAGCCGTGCGGTTTCTTGGCTTCTTTCTGGCGCGAGTCGTTGACCAGGAGCGTCCTGTCATACGCCAGGTAGATATCCTTGATCGAGGGTTCGTTGTGCCATTTCAGGATGCCGCGGGCGAGTGCCGTCCGGACCGCCTCGGCCTGTCCCATGACACCGCCGCCGGCGACATTGATGGTGACATCGATGCCGTGAACTGCGTTGGGGACGAGGAGGAGCGGTTCGGAGATCTTCATCCGGGTGGTATCGGAGCCGTAGGCTTCGAGGGGAACGGAGTTGACCCGGATTACGCCTTTGCCTGCCTTCAGGGTCGCCCGTGCGATTGCCGTCTTGCGTTTTCCGCTTGTGTTGATGATCTTTACCATGGTGGCCACCTTAGAACTTTGCTCCGAGGAACGTGCTCACTGCAGCAAGCGTGATGTGGTTCGGGTTGTTCAGACGGTTCATGTGTGCCTCTTCCGGCACTTCCATCTCTTTCCCGACGAGCTCGACCGGGATGCCGACGTAGCACTTGATGCGCTTCAGTGCGTCGACGCCGCGGGGGCGCTTGTAGGGGAGCATGCCGCGGATCGTCCGCTTCATGAGATGATCCGGCCGGCGCGGGACGAACGGTCCCCAGCGGTTGCCGGAGGCGCCGCGTTCCCTCTTGTGCCGGTAGTTGGCAAGCACACGTGCACGGCTGCCGGAGATGACCGCCTTCTCGACATTGACGATGGCAATCTCTTCGCCGGCAAGCCCGCGCTGTGCGACAAGGCTTGCAAGGCGCCCGAGAAGCATTCCGTCACCGTTGATTACTGTAACCATATTATGTTCACCTCAGGATCCGGACACCGCTGCCTTTCGGGTTGTCCGCAAGAAGCTGCTCGATCGTCATGCACTGTCCCTTCGCGTCACGGATCTTGCTCGTCGCTGATGCTGAAAAATTCAGCGCTGCAACTTTCACGGACTGCTCCAGCACGCCGCTGCCCAGTACCTTTCCCGGGACGATGATCGTCTCGCCGTTCTGGGCATAGCGGTTGATCTTGGACAGGTTGACCTCGGCATAGTTCCGGTTCGGGGTCTCGAGCCTGCTTGCAATCTCGCGCCAGATCTTCGCCTCATTCTCACGCGACTTGTTCTTCAAGAGCGAGATGAGACTGGTAAGACGGGGGTTCGTCTTCTCCACAATTCTTGTCATTTCTTTTCATCCCCTGATAATTCGCCAAGCTGTCTTTCCAGCTCGTCTGTCTTCCCCCTGATATACAGGAGCGCACGGTTCATGATCTCTTTTGCCGGCAGCGACCCGTCACCCTCAACCACGAAGATAAAACGGTCGGGTTCGGCGGTGATGCGGATTGCCGGTTCGTCCCCGATACCGCTCGCAAGGCAGGCCCGTTCGCAGAGCTTGCACATGGAGCAGTCGGGAAGCTTTCCTTCTGCAACCTGGACTTTCTTGCCCTTCACGACAAGGATCGCGCGGGGACACTCCTCGACGCACATGCCACAGGCGTCGCAGACATCGCTGATGGTGATGATCGGGTGGTTCTTGTACCCGCATACGAGCGTTGGCTGCCATTTTGCATGGACCCGCCCCGTGTTGAGGACGGCACGTGCCTCGATGACAAGTTTCTGCCCTTTCGTGAGTTTCACGATCGGGATATTGTCATATACCGGCGCTGCGCCGGGGTCCTGCGGGATGAGGTCACTGGAGGTGACCGTCCGGGGACCCTCGACACTGAGGGTGTAGGTGGACGTGCAGCCGGGGCAGCCGGCCCCGCCGCACGAGCATGTGTCCTGGGTCGAATAGGCGGTAAGGTCTGTCTTGATGGGAATGAGCCCGAGACGGTGGGCCAGCATCTCGTCGAAGAGTGCGCTCGTGTTATCGTAGATGCGCACATCCTCGATCGCGAGGGTGGGTACTTCACCGATCATTGCGCGCCGGAAGGTGTTGGCAAAGGCCGTGCTCGCTCCCCTGAGCGTGAATCGTGCGAGGGAGTCGTCCAGACTGGCGAATTCGATCTCCATCACACTCTCCTTCCACGTCGGCCGCCTTTCGGGCGGCAGGAGTCGTGGGGGATGGGTGTGACATCTTCGATGCGTCCGATGCGCATGCCCGCACGGGCAAGAGCACGGATTGCGGCCTGGGCACCGGGGCCGGGGCTGCGCTGCTTGCCCTGGCCGGGTGCACGCACCCTGACGTGGACACCGACGATGCCTTTCTCGCGGGCATTCTGGGCCACGTTACTGGCCATCTGCATTGCTGCATAGGGCGAGCTCTCGTTCCTGTCCTGCTTGACGACCATGCCACCGCTGCTCTTCGTTACGGTCTCCGCACCGGAGAGATCCGTGATGGTGATGATCGTGTTGTTGAAGGACGCAAAGATGTGGGCGATGCCCCATTTTTCCTTATCGTTTGCCGCCATGTTATCTCCTGCCTCCGCGTCCCTGGTACCCGCCGAATCCGCCTGGTGCCGGCTTGGGGTTGGACGCGGGTTTTGCTATCCGGACCTTCTCGGAGTGGGAGTCGGAGACGAACGGAGACGTGCCGTAGTAGGCGATCTGGGTCTCCTCAACACGGTTCACGCGGTAACCGGGGATGCTGACACGCCGGTTGCCGATTGCGATGTGACCGTGGGTGACCATCTGCCGGGCCTGCTTCGGCGACCGTGCAAGTCCCCTGCGGTAGACAAGGGTCTGCAGCCGGCGCTCGAGCTGGGTCTGGATCTTGAGCGAGAGGACGTCTTCGATGTCCGCGTCAGGGCCAAGGAGACCGTTCCGCTGGAGGGATGTAATAAGTTCTGCTTTCTTGGCATCGTAGAGCGCTGTATTGACAGTACTCGAGCCGAGAGCGAGCAGGCTGCGGGCACCCTTGCGGTACTTGCGCAGGTACTCCTGTGCCTTCCAGACCTCTCGCTTGTTGCGCAGGCCGTACTCGACGACGAGACGGGTCTCGGCCTCGATACGGGACTTCTCCCACGGGCGCTTGGGGGTCTGGTAAGACTTGTGGTTCTTGCCGGGGTATCCCATGGTTTACGCGCCTCCCGCGGTCTTCCTCTTGACACCGACGGTCGTTCCGGTCCTTCCGGTCGACTTGGTGCGCTGGCCGCGGACCTTCTGGCCGGTCTCGTGGCGGATGCCACGGTAACAGCGGATCTTCCTCATCAGGTTGATGTCCTCGTCCTTTGCGAGGGCGACATCTCCTCCGAGAAGATGCTTGGTCTCACCGGTGTACACGTCTTTCGGGCGGTTTGCCATCCAGGCCGGGATCTTGCCGGAGTATTGTTCGACAGCGGTGCGGATCCGGTTGACTGACTCCTCGTCAAGGCGGCCGAGCGAGGCGTACTCGTCGACTTTTGCCATGCGGGAGATCACCGTTGCGGTATGCCTGCCGACACCCTTGATGCCGGTGAGGGCTACCTTAACGGACTTGGTTCCGTCCAGATCGGTGGTGCCAACCCTTACAAAGTATTTTATTTCGTTTTCCTGAGCCATCCAATCCCCTCGACTGGTGAGATTTTCTCTTTTGAGCGCTGAGGGAGGGATTTGAACCCTCGAGTCCCAAGGGACACAGGTTTAGCAAACCTGCGCCTTACCTGGCTAGGCTACCTCAACAGAGGAATCTCGCATCTTATACAGACACTCGCAGCGGATAGTCGCTGCTCCATGAATGGTGCTTTATAATATGGGCAGGTGCGGGTAATAAGTGTTGTGCCGGTTGATCCTGCCTGAGGCGGGATGAGGCTGCAAGACGTTATGCATCTGCACTACTATAACAGAACGCGAGTGAGCACTTGTTTTCTTAGTATCTAAGTAGGAGCTCCATATTATTTTACTCTCCCTGAGTTGGGGGGGCCGGGAGAATATATTGGACGCGGAGTTATCACGAGGCTACTCAGCTTTATTTTGACATTTTCCTATCCTCATAATCCGCTAACCCTTCTTTAATAAATTTTAATTTCATTTTTTCACCATACAACTCTTTTGTGATATCAAACATCACGGAGTAGGCATAATACGCCATATTGCTCCATTGTAGATTATCTAAATAATAAGAGAGATCGCCGTCTAAATCCTCAATGTCGATCGAATCATTACCGCATGCAATTCCAATAATAGCATCCGTCACTTCATTTTTCATCAGGTCTTTTCTTATCTGACTGATTGAGATATTCAGTTTTTTTGGATTGAAATGGAAAAGACCATCTCGTGCATTATTAATGCAATGAAGACTTGGAATATATTTTTTAAGACCGAGGTCATTTGATTTCCGAATAATTTCATTGAAATTGAATTTTCTTCCTTCAAATCTTGAATGTTCTTCTTTGTTTCTCCTTACAAATTCATATTTTAAGGTAAGCTCCAAACAATTTACCGAGCACATAAAGCTTGCAAAATATAGTCCCCTATAGTAAGCTGTGTACGCTTGTTCCGCAAAATCAAGAATTATCTCGCGAATATAGTACCAATCTTTTGGGTTCTCATACAAATCTGTGATGATAACGTGAGGTTCCGCTAAAGGAACAAACACAATTTCCGGTTCAGATATCTCTCTTGGAAAGAATGTTCCATCATCATCTTCTTGTTGGATTTTGTAAGGTGATTGCTGATCAAAGATTCTTAACAAGCGACTTCGCCTTTTCATAAGTTTGACTTTACTCGTGATCTATAGTTAATCAATCTTTTAGGTAACATTATCCTCAGAACACTCCGCCGTAGCAAACATCTTTGAGTGCGCAAATCATCAAGAAAATCCAGTACCTCTATAGCACCACACGAGGTAATATCACGACGGTCCTGGCTCCCGGAACCTCGGATCCAAAAACAGGCCCCCGGTTCAGCACGTCCTGAATCAAAGCCCAAACCCTGTTTCAGTATCCAAATGCTGCTAAATACCGTGGGTGCCCTGCCGACGTAAAAATGGACTAGCCGGGCCGAATTACCGTGGCATTTTCCGGAATTACCGTGTCTGTGATGGTCCGACCCCTCCCGGGGGCAGGAGGTCTCCGACGGAGAACCGGAACCTCATGAGTGTATCTCCCTTAGCCTCCCTAATTTCCCCACACTCCGACGGTAAAAGGGGTTTATATACTCCATGTGGAGATGATCTGGTTCCCAGTAAGCCGTTCCGGACCGCCCCCCTCTTGCGCCACCAGTCCCCCAAGGGGGACGGGGCGCAGTGCGATGCCTCAGTATTACCGGCAAAGAAAATTCTCCACGATTGTATACAGGTAATACAGCACTATCGCAATCGGGGGATGCCCACGCGGCGGGGGCAGAGCCCCCAGGAGCGTCAGATCTCTTCTCGTTCTTCCGGATCCCAAAAAAATCCGGAAATATTTTTTGGTCTGCAAAATCTCGAATCGCCCGAAAAAATTTTTCAAAAAATTTTCCGAAAAAAATTCCCGACTCTCTAAAAAATAAATCCGGCCGGCTCACCCGTCATCCTAACCCTTCCCCCCAAGCGGCAGCCCGTCTCTCCTAAGCTCCACAAGCGCATCGGCAGTCACGCGGAAGAACCGCCACGTGCCGTACCGCGAGCGGAGCCAGAGTTCGCACGAGAGCGCGGCGTCCTGCGTGACCGACCGGAGCCGGCGGATCTCGTCATCGCAATCCCGGAGGATCTCCGCCAGCACCGCACGGATTGACTCAGTATATTTCACGCGTACGAATGCTACCGGCTTCGCACCGGCGATCGTGAAATCGAACAGCGACTCCGGGCCACGCTCGGCCACCTGTACTATACCGCGGATCCGTGCGATAGGAATCGCATCGCGGAGAGTCTGGAACGGCCGCGGTCCCCGGCTCATGCGGCACACTCCCGCCCCGTTCTTCCGGTTGCGGCCGGTGGGTCCGGAGGAATACACGGATGGCTGACGTTGTCCTGTGAAAGGAATTTGCAAAACATATGGCAGAAAGGAAAGATAATTTACATGATATATTTTTATGATTTATCTGGTTCCATTATGGAACCCGGGAGTTATACGAAAACATCACGAAATCCGGTGTTGTCCCGGAACGGCAGGGTGCGAATGTTGTCCCGCACACCCCTCTGCCGGCAGTATAATGAAATATTTTTCAGGCCATCGGATAAAAAAATCAGTATCCGATAACCGTCAGCTCATGGATCGTTTCGAAATGCCGGTCGCGAGTGATGATCTCCCCGTCGTAACAGAGGGTTATTGCCGCAATCGCTTCATCGAAATCCCCGATGGGATTACCTGCAAGACACAATCCCGCAGCGATCCTCCCAAAAACCTGGTACACTGTTTCATCGAGCGGAAGCAGGGTGAACAAATCAAGAATTCTTTCGGCTTTCTCCACGTTCCTGCGGTTCCTGGAAACGTATGCGCCTTTGTATAACTCCATGGCAGTTATGGCGGTCGTGGAAAGGCCAATGCCTGACTGCTCGTACGCTTCATACATCCTGAGTGCAGCAGGGTCCCGTCTCATCATGTCGACAAGGAACGATGTGTCGGCAACCGGCATCAGAACTCAACCTTGCGAAGTCTGGCTTTCCGCATCTCCCGTGAGACCTTCTCCACAGAATCCGCAAGTTCTGTGCAGTCCCCCAGATCGGCAAGTACCTCCGATAACTTCCGCTTCATCGGATAATACTTTACAATCACATCAGAGAAACTCGTCTTCTCATCTTTCTTGAGGTTCCTCAGCCGATCATACGCCTCTTCCGTGATGCTGATGGTTTTCGTGGCCATGATCAGCTCTGTGTATGTGTGTGTATTTAATGATAATCGCGAAAATTTTACCAGAACTGACACCTCCCGCCAGCAACGTACAGCACGGCAGCATTCATCGCCATAGTATATGCTAAATATTCTTAATCCGCGGAGTTGAGCAGCACTCATACCAAGTGTACTACAATCATGGAGGGGTTGCCTGGTTGTGTCATGAGTCAACGGGTATGGGAGGGGGTCGCATGGGTACATCTTATCATTGGGGCCCGGTGTCTCGGGTTTGTTGTTCCTGTTCCGGTATTGGCCGATATCAGTCGTGGAGATCCAGACGGACCGGTCGTTGTGGATTCTTTTTGCACGTGCAAAAGTCCGCTGATTTTTCATTTGTACCCATGTGACCCCCTCCATCCTCACTGCATTTTTTTAAAAAATCGGCCATTTCTACGATGTGGAATGCAAACAATCTGGTATTTTTCTTGTGGAGGGGGTCGGATGGGGTAAAAGTGTAAGGGGACCTGCCCAGGTGCCCTGCCGAGCCTGATGGAGCGGTGCATTATGATACGCAATAAGCGCATTCCGGCTATCTGATTGGAGATGATGGGCGGGGCCCTCCTTACCGGGATAGGGGGAACAGTAGGTGGGATGTTGTACAATAACCGGTACCGGTCATTCTTTTTGCGGTCGGCGTACGTCCCTGGACTGAACCGGGACGAATCATAGAAACCTAAATATATCTGAACTATATTGTAAATTGTTCAGAAGAATTGTCGGATTACCCGGTTTTTTGATCCGCACACCCCATCCAGTCTATTCGATACGTCTTCCTGACCAAGTGCAGGACGTGGAAAACATGAATCATACCGGTAACATGCGATGCATTCTGTGTATTATCTGTCTTATACTGCTAATCGGTCCCGCCAGCGCAGCAGCACCGACAGTAACCGGCATCACGCCGTCAACCGGTCTGAATACGACCGCCGTAGCGATCACCAACCTTGCCGGCACCGGCTTCGCATCGGGCGCGACCATGATGCTGACGCCGGTGAATGCCCGGCCGGCCCACATGGGCAGCATCATGAACGGTGACGGCGGCGCTCTCCTCTCGTACCCGCTCAGCGTTTACGTGGTCGGCAACTATGCGTATGTGGTAAGTGAGTCCAACGCGCTGGAGATCGTCGATGTAACCAACCCGGCAGCACCGGTCCACAAGGGCAGCATTACAGATGGTACCGGTAGCGCTCCATTCCTGAACCGGCCCCAGAGCGTCTATGTCTCGGGTAACTATGCATACACCGCAAGCTTTGGCAGCAACGCACTGGAGATTGTGGATGTCACCGACCCCGCTCACCCGGTACATAAGGGGAGTATATCCAATGGTAACGGCGGGGCTCTCCTCAATGGCCCCTATGGCGTCTATGTTGCCGGCACCTATGCATACGTGGCAAGCTATAACAGCAACGCGCTGGAGATCGTGAATGTCACCGACCCCGCTCACCCGGTACATGCAGGCAATCTGACTGACGGCATGGGGGGTGCGCTCCTGAACCAGCCGTTTAGTGTCTGGGTTGCCGGCAACTATGCATATGTGACAAGTGCCGGCAGCAACGCGCTCGAGATTATCAATATCACGAACCGTTCAGCACCGGTCCACGAGGGGAGCATCGTCGATGGTGACGGTGGCGCTCTCCTCTCGTACCCCGTCAGCGTGTATGTTGCCGGCACCTATGCGTATGTGATAAGTGACGGAAGCAACGCCCTCGAGATCGTGGATATCGCCGACCCCGCTCACCCGGTCCATGCGGGCAGCATTGCAAACGGTGACGGTGGTGCTCTTCTGAGCGATGCATGGAGCGTCTATGTTACCGGCAATTATGCGTGCGTGGCGAGTATGAGCAGCAACGCGCTCGAGATCGTCAATGTCACCGACCCCGCTCATCCGGTCCATGCGGGCAGCATTGCAGATGGCGCCGGCGGCGCCCTGCTCTCATCACCGAATAGCGTCTACGTTGCCGGCACCTATGCGTACGTGGCAAGTACCGGTAGCAACGCGCTCGAGGTCGTGGACATCGGGACGGTTACCGGGACCGGAGTGATGGTACACTCCCTGACTTGGATCAACGGAACCTTTGACCTGAGCCATAAGATCGCCGGGCCGTACAATGTCGTGGTAACCAACCCGGACGGCCAGTCCGGCACGCTCATTGGCGGATTTTCGGTAGCCTCCCCGTCACCACCGGTCGCAGACTTTACCGCAACGTCCACCTCCGGGACAGTCCCGCTGACGGTTACCTTCACCGACAGTTCGACCGGCTCGCCCACGTCCTGGAACTGGTCGCTTGGCGACGGGACGTACAATACAACACAGGACCCGGTTCACACGTACACGCACACCGGGACCTACACGGTCAACCTTACCGTAACCAGCGCCGGAGGCAGCGACACAAAGATAAGGACAGGGTATATCAGCGTCGGTGCCGTGCCGGCCCCGGCCGTGAATGGTATCACCCCGGCATACGGTGCGAATACGACCCTGGTGACGGTAACCAACCTCAGCGGCTCCGGTTTTACTACCGGTGCGACCGTGCTGCTGACACCGGGGGATGCCACTCCGCTCCTGAAAGGTTCGATAGCGAACGGCGAGGGGGATGCCCTCCTGAACAGCCCGGCCGGTGTCGCCGTCTCCGGCAATTATGCATACGTGGCGAGCTCCGGCAGCAACGCCCTCGAGATCGTGAATATCACGAATCGTTCAGCACCGGTCCATAGGGGTAACATAACAAACGGTATGGGGGGTGCCCTCCTCACCAGCCCGGCCGGTGTCGCCGTTTCCGGCAGTTATGTGTACGTGGCAAGTTACCTGAGCAACGCTCTGGAGATTGTGAATGTCAGCGACCCTGCAGCGCCAATCCACAAGGGAAGCATAGCAAACGGTGCCGGGGGGGCTCTTCTCACCAGCCCGCAGAGCGTATACGTCTCCGGCAATTATGCGTACGTGGCGAGTTCCGGCAGCAACGCCCTCGAGATCGTGAATATCTCAGATCCCGCAGCTCCGGTTCATAAGGGCAGCTTATCAAACGGTGCCGGCGGGGCCCTTCTGTCCGTGCCCTACGGCGTCTATGTATCCGGAACCTATGCATACATCGCGAGTGCAGGCAGCAGTGCGCTCGAGATCGTGAATGTCTCAGACCCTGCACATCCGATCCACGCGGGCAGCATAGCAAACGGTGCCGGCGGAGCCCTGCTCGATACGCCCTACGGAGTCTGGGTTGCCGGCAATTATGCGTACGTCGTGAGCCACAGCAACGCACTGGAGATCGTGAACACCTCGGACCCTGCACACCCGGTCCACGTGGGCAGCATAGCAAACGGTGACGGGGGTGCGCTCCTCAACCGGCCATACAGCGTCTCCGTCTCCGGCAACTATGCATATATAACAAGTTATGACAGCAATGCGTTCGAGGTCGTGGATGTCTCGGACCCCGCTCACCCGATCCATGCCGGTGATGCGATCCTGAACGGTCCGAACAATGTCTGTATTGCCGGCAGCTCCGCGTACGTGACAAGCGGCATGATCAACACGCTGGAGATCTTCGACATCCACACGGTTCCCGGCACCGGCGTGACCGTGGCTTCCCCGCTCCGGATAAACTGTACGCTTGACCTGAGGGGGAAGCCGTCCGGGTCCTATAACATTATCGTGACCAACCCGGACGGCCAGTCCGGCATGCTGCCGGGCGGGTTTTCGGTAACCCCTCCCCCGGCTCCGGTTGCAAACTTTTCCGCAGCCCCGGTGTCCGGCACGGCCCCGTTGACGGTCACCTTCACGGACAGTTCCACCAATACGCCGTTCTCCTGGAACTGGTCGTTCGGCGACGGGCAGTACGGCACGGCGCAGAACCCGGTGCACACGTACACGCAGGCCGGGAGCCACACGGTCAACCTGACCGCAGCCAACGGGGGCGGCAGCAACACCACGTCAAAGCCGGATTATATCACGGTCAGCAGTGTCCCCTCACCCACCGTGACCGGCATCACACCGGCGACCGGCATGAATGCGTCCGGCATCCTGATCACCAACCTGTCCGGCACCAGTTTCGCCACTGGCGCGACCATGATGCTGACGCCGGTGAATGCCACGCCGGTCCATAAGGGCAATATAACCAACGGTAATGGCGGTGCCCTCCTTTGGAGCCCGGCAAGTGTCTTTGTCTCCGGTAACTATGCGTACGTGGCAAGTCCGAATAGCGAGGCCCTCGAGATCGTGAATGTATCAAATCCCGCACATCCTTTTCATACCGGCAGCATAACGAACGGTGCCGGCGGCGCAGTCCTGGTGTCCCCGCAAAGCGTCTTTGTCTCCGGTAACTATGCGTACGTGGCAAGTGAGGGCAGCAACGCGCTTGAGATAGTGAATATCACGAACCGTTCAGCACCGGTCCATATGGGCAGCTTATCAAACGGTGCCGGGGGGGCAATCCTATCCCTCCCGGAGAGCGTCTTTGTCTCCGGTAACTATGCGTACGTGGCCAGCTTCGGCAGCAACGCGCTGGAGATCGTCAATGTCACGAACCGTTCAGCACCGGTCCATGCAGGGAGCATAACGAACGGTACCGGCGGCGCCCTGCTTCACGGCCCGGTCAGTGTCTATGTTGCCGGCAATTATGCGTACGTGGCAAGCTCCGACAGCAATGCGCTCGAGATCGTCGATATATCAGACCCTGCACACCCGGCCCATGCGGGCAGCCTGACGGACAGTACCGGCGGCGCTCTCCTGGGGGGCCCGCATAGCGTCTTTGTCTCCGGCAACTACGCGTACGTGGGAAGTGATGGCAGCAACGCGCTTGAGATCGTAGACGTTTCTGACCCCGCAAACCCGGTCCACACGGGAAGCATTACCGACGGCGATGGCGGTGCTATCCTGAACAGCCCGGACGGCATCTGCGTTGCCGGTAACTATGCATACATCACAAGTGAAGGCAGCAATGCCCTCGAGATCGTCGATGTCACCAACCCCGCACACCCGGTCCACAAGGCAAGCATAAGTTCCGGTGCCGGCGGTGCCCTCCCCCTCCTGATAAGCCCCCTAAGCGTCTTCGTCTCAGGCAGCTTTGCGTACGTGGCCAGTGAGGGCAGCAACGCCCTCGAGGTTATAGATATCAGCACAAGTACCGGGACCGGGGTGAACGTGATCTCACCGACCCGGATCAACGGTACCTTTGACCTGACACACAGGATCGCCGGGCCGTACAACGTCGTGGTGACCAACCCTGACGGCAGGTCCGGCACGCTGGCCGGCGGTTTCGTGGTGACGACCCCCCCGTTGCCGGTGGCTGATTTCACCGCAACCCCCCGGTCCGGCGTGGAACCGCTGATGGTCACGTTCACCGACCGGTCGGCACTATCACCAACAGCGTGGAACTGGTCGTTCGGGGACGGGAACTTCTCGGCCCTCCAGAACCCGTCCCATACATACAAGGTTGCCGGAACATTTTCCGTTTCCTTGAACGTCACGAATGTGTCAGGTTACACACGGCTGACGAGACCAAGCTACATCACGGTCAATGCCGGTCCCGCTCCCACGGTGACCGGCATCACGCCGGCAACCGGGGAGAATACGGGGATCGTGTCGGTTTCCAGTCTTGCCGGCACCGGTTTTATTCCCGGCGCAACCGTGATGCTGGCACCGGGGAATGCGAACCCGGTCCATAAGGGCAATATCATAAGCGGCAGTGGCGGAGCACTCCTGAACGGCCCCGGCATCGTCTATGTATCGGGCAACTATGCCTACGTGCCAAGTTATCTGAGCAATGCGCTGGAGATCGTGAATATATCTGACCCCGCTCATCCGGTCCACGCGGGCAGCATCGTGAACGGAACCGGCCAGGCACACCTGAATGGGGCGTGGAGCGTCTACGTCTCGGGCAACTATGCCTACGTGGCAAGTTTTGACGGTAACGCGCTGGAGATCGTAAATGTATCAGACCCCGCTCACCCGGCCCATAAGGGTTACCTGGCGGACGGTTCCGGCGGTGCGCTCCTGAACCAGCCGTATAATGTCTATGTCTCCGGCAACTATGCCTACGTGGCAAGCTCCGTCAGCAACGCCCTCGAGATCGTGAATATCACCGACCCCGCTCACCCGGTCCATAAGGGAAGCCTAACGGACGGTACCGGCGGTGCGGTCCTGAACCAGCCGTATAGTGTCTATGTCTCCGGCAACTATGCCTACGTGGCAAGTTATGGCAGCAACGCGCTCGAGATCGTGGATGTATCAGACCCTGCACACCCGGTCCATGCGGGCAGCCTGACGGATGGTACCGGCGGTGCGCTCCTCGGGAGCCCGCAAAGCGTCTACATTTCCGGTACCAGTGCATATGTGGCAAGCTCCGACAGCAACGCGCTCGAGATCATCGATGTCACCGACCCCGCACACCCGGTCCATAAGGGAAGCCTAACGGACGGTACCGGCGGTGCGGTCCTGAACCAGCCGTATAGTGTCTATGTCTCCGGCAACTATGCCTATCTGACAGCTTTTTCCAGCAATGCGCTCGAGGTCGTGAATGTATCAGACCCCGCTCATCCGGCCCATAGCGGCAGCATCGTGAACGGAACCGGCGGTGCGCTCCTCTCGGACCCGTACAGCGTTTATGTTTCCGGTGACTCTGCGTACGTGTCAAGTTATAGCAGCAACGCCCTTGAGATCCTTGATACCGGGACGGTTACCGGGACCAATGTAACGGTAATCAGTCCGACCTGGATCAATTGTACCCTTGACCTTATGGCTAAATCCGCCGGACAGTATGACGTCGTGGTGACGAACCCGGACCGGCAGTCCGGCACGCTGGCGGGCGGGTTTTCGGTGATTGCTCCAGGACCGATAGTAAGTTTCACCGGAACCCCCACACGCGGCACGGCCCCGTTGACAGTCGTATTCACCGACACTTCAACCGGTTCGCCTACGTCGTGGAACTGGTCATTCGGTGACGGTTCGCTGGTCAATTCGACTGACCAGAACCCGGTACATACCTACGATTCCATCGGTACCTATACCGTATCCCTGAACGCAACCAATACTCTGGGTTCAAACCTGATGGTCAGATCAAACTACATCACCGCAGATCCTGCACCCTCCCTGCTGCCGATCCGGACAATACCGGCCGGGGGAGCTGTCTATATCGGGGAGTCCGGTCTGAATATAACGGAGTGCGTTGGCCCGGCCCATACCATCGCATGGTTCCCGGCGGATGCGGACGTTTCGGCAACCATCCCGAACAAGACTTTCGATGTGCAGGGCATGACCAGCAATTTCTTTGTGGATCCGGCCAATTATACCGCATACACCGGTACATGGTACAACTGGTCAGACGGAAATACGATCAGCAATGCGTCAGTGGCATTCCGTGTGATCGATCCGGCGCTTGATATCCGGATCATCGATATGACAACCGGGGCTGATATCACCGGCAGAGCAGGATCTGCTGGCGATGAGGCAGGCTTCCGGATCGATTCCGATCTTGCCGATGTCACCGGGCGCGGGGTGGAAGGCGCGCCGGTCACAATCCGCGTCCAGGGCCCGTACAGCCGCGTCTATTCCACTCTGGTGAACAATATAGGCACAACATATCTGCTTCAGGACATCCCTGTCTCAGATCCGTCATATTCCACCGGCCCCGTCTGGAATACGGGAAACCTCCAGTACCCGCCCGGTAATTACACGATCTCAGCCGAATCCGACCTCAACCAAATGCGGGATTCCTACGATGTCGCAGGCAAAACGGTTGTCGCTGACAAAACCGTCTTCCTCTCCACGAGCCCGGTCTCCGTGGTGCCGCCCCCAACCATCACACTGATCTCGCCGGTGTCAGGCTACCGTAACAGCACCATTATATTTACGCTGGACGGCCACAACTTCCAGCCAGGGCCTGGCAATACTACCGTGCAGTTCCGGAACCAGACCGATATTCTTGTCCCGACGCTCACGAATGTCACGGCAACCCGCATTGACGGGTTCCTCGTGGTTCCGGAGGATGCAACTGCCGGGAGCTGGAACATCCGGGTAATTACCATGGACAGTGGAGAGAATACCCTGGTCGGTAAGTTTACGGTGGTCCAGTTGCTGAAACCGACGATCACATCGATGACACCAACGAGCGGCGTGAGGACGAGCCTCGTCACGTTCACGCTTGGCGGCACCAACTTCCAGCCCGGCGCCGGGAATACCAATGTCACGCTCTTCAATACGACATATCCCGGGGTCATCACGGCACGGCTGACCAGTGTCACACTGACCGCGATCACCGGGAACTTCACGATACCGGTCGATGCAGCGTTCGGGAAATGGTTCGCCAACGTCACCACGGTCAGCGGCGGTACCAGCACCTCGCCGGTCACGTTCACGGTCACGCAGCAGCTGAAACCGGCAATCACGTCGATTACACCAGCGACCGGGTTCCGGAACACGACCATCACGTTCGCGCTGGCCGGTTCCAACTTCCAGGTCGGTACCGGCTCGAACGTCTCGTTCTTCAACCAGAGCTACTTCAATACCAACGCGACCTCCATCTACGCGAATATCACAAGCGTAACATCGACTTCAATCAC
>NZ_JBEKZF010000001.1:0-564221 GCF_049510175.1 Methanoregula sp. | reverse complement strand
CGAAATTGCAAAGGTTATCAAACCTGAGCCATGAGAAGAACGAAGTTCTTCGAAATTGCAAAGGTTATCAAACCTGAGCCATGAGAAGAACGAAGTTCTTCGAACCGGTGAGAAATAGACTTTTTCGTAACAGAGTATCTCTGATACCCGCACTCGGTCAGGACAAGTTTTCAGGGTATTTGTAAAGAGTGATAGCAGGGAGTGGTCGGGGGGATGACCCTTGGGTCTGATGACCCTCTTTATGTCGAAGAACTTCGTTCTTCTCCTGGTTCGGGTCTGATGACCCTCGCCAACCTAAAATACCTACAAACTCCAACAGAGAGCTACGAAACAGGTAGCGATACAACCAGTATTTTATGGTGAGACGATATGAGCGACGATACATACCTCGACCAGCAGCCGCTGGTAGCAGTGACCTTCGCGGAGAACCCGGAGCCCCGGTGCCCCTGCCTGCTGCTGCTCGACACCTCAGGATCCATGGCCGGCGAAGCAATCGCCGAGCTTAATACCGGCATCAAATCTTTCTACAACGAACTGCAGACCGACTCCCTCGCGATCAAACGGGTCGAGGTCGCGCTCCTCTCGTTTGGCCCGGTCCGGGTCATCAGCGAGTTCAACACCGCGGAATGCTTCTTTGACCCCCAGCTCGAGGCCGTCGGCGACACGCCGATGGGCGAGGCGATCCGGAAAGGGATCGAGCTGATCCGTGCCCGCAAGGAGCAGTACCGGGCAAACGGCATCTCGTTCTACCGGCCCTGGATCTTCCTGATCACCGACGGCGCCCCGACCGACGAGTGGCAGAGCGCCGCAGCGCTCGTCCGCGAGGGCGAGCAGTCGAAGTCCTTTGCCTTCTTTGCCATCGGCGTCAACAAGGCGGACATGAAGGTCCTCAGGCAGATATCCGTCCGCGAACCGGTCAAACTCCAGGGCCTGAAATTCCGGGAGTTCTTCCAGTGGCTCTCCAACTCCATGAAGTCCGCGTCCCGGTCCAACCCCGGCGACCGGATCCAGCTCGCTTCACCGATCGGCTGGAGTGAGATATGACATGGAAGTTCACCTCTTCATCTGTCACGGGAAGATCGCATGCGGACCGTGGTGAGAACGGGCAGGACTACCACCGGGCCGGGTCCGTCCGGATAGCAGAGAGCGAATTTTTCATCGGGCTTGCCGCCGACGGTGCCGGCAGCACGACGGACGGGGGGCGGGGCGCAGAGATCGCATGCGAGACTGCCTGGGAGTGCATCATCGGGACCCTGCGGCAGGACGGCGACCTCTCCCGGGTCACGGATGACAGGATCCGTGGCTGGATCATTGCGTCGCGGGACGCGATCGGGTCAGAGGCGGCGAACACGGGAAAGCAGCTGAAGGACTATGCCTGCACCCTCATCGGGGCGGTGATAGGAAAGGACCGGGCCGTCTTCTTCCAGATCGGCGACGGCGCGATCGTGGTCAGTGCTGACGGGGAGTACCAGACGATCTTCTGGCCGGAGCAGGGGGAGTACGCCAACACGACGTTCTTCGTATCGGATGATACCTGCCTGGAACGCCTCAATATCCTGCACAGCGCGTCTTCTCCCGCGGAGATCGCCCTCTTCACCGACGGCCTGCAGAACCTCGTCCTCTCGTTCTCGCAGAAGAAGGCCCATGCCGGCTTCTTCCGGCCCCTCTTCGAGGCGCTCCGGAAGGACCCGGACAACGGGTTCTCCGGTTTTTCCGGCCAGCTGGACAACTTCCTTGCCCGGGACGACATCAGCGCCCGCAGCGATGATGACAAGACCCTCGTCCTTGCCGTGCAGGATTGATCATGGTCACCATTCCCCTCACGTCCTTCCTGGACAGCCATGGCACCCCCCTCCGCCTTGGAAAGCGGATCGGGAGCGGCGGCGAGGGGGACGTGTACGAGCTCCTGGCAGCGCCGGACACCACCGTGGCGAAGATCTACCACAAGCCGCTGGATGCCCACAAGCAGGAGAAGCTCCGGCTGATGGCCCGGGGGTGCAACGATGAACTGAAAGGCATCTCGGCGTGGCCCACGGATGTGCTCTCCACCCGGCCGGGCGGCCCGGTGGTCGGGTTCCTGATGCCGAGGATTGCCGACGCAGAACCGATCCACAAGGTGTACGGGCCCACGCACCGTAAAGAGACCTTCCCCCACGCGGACTGGCGGTTCCTCGTCCGTGCAGCCAAGAACCTCGCGGCCGCGTTCTACGTGATCCACAAGTACGGGTACGTGATCGGGGACGTCAACGAAGGCAACATCCTCGTCAATGACAAGGCCTGCGTCCGGCTGATCGACTGCGACTCGTTCCAGATCCGGTCAAAGGAGTGCCTGTATTACTGCGAGGTCGGCGTGGCACAGTTCACGCCGCCGGAGCTCCAGAAGTCCGGGAACTTCCGGCTCGAACGGACGGCAAACCACGACAACTTCGGGCTCGCGATCCTGATCTTCCAGCTCCTCTTCCTCGGCAGGCATCCCTATGCCGGCGTCTACTCTGGGAAGGAGGACATGCCCATCGAAAAGGCGATCGCCGGGTTCCGGTTTGCCTACGGCCGGAACGCCCGGCTGAAATCGATGGCACCCCCGCCCGCCTCCGTAGGCCCCGCCATCGTCCCGGACCAGATCGCCCGTCTCTTCGAACAGGCCTTTGCCGAATCCGGGACCCGCAATGGCGGCCGCCCGACGGCGGGGGACTGGTGGGACATACTGGACCCCTTCGAGAGCAAACTCCGGCGGTGCAGTGCCGACGCGGTCCACCACTACTATGCCGGCCTCTCCTCCTGCCCGTGGTGCCGGCTGGAGGAGTCTTCGGGAGTCCTGCTCTTTCTTTCCGCCGACAGCATCACGAAGATCGACCTGAAGCGGGAGTGGCAGCGGGTGGAGGCGATCCGGCCCCCGGGGCCCATACCGGTGATCAGCCCGGACGCATACCGGCCGCGCCCGGCCCCGCTCAATTCGGTACTTCAACGGTCGCTCGATTTCCGGAGGATCCGCCAGCTCACCGGAGCAGCGCTTGCTGCAGGCTGCCTGGTGCTCGCGATCGGGGAGGTCATCACCGATCCGTTCGTGATCCTCGTTACCGGTATCATCGCCATCGCGCTCTTCTTCTTCCCGGGAAAGGAAGCCAACGAGAGGAAACGGCGGTGGGCGAACCTCGAGACCGCACAGTACATGTGGAGGCTCTGGAGCAGGAAATGGACCGCAGAGGCGGGCGAAGAAGCCTTTTCATCCCAGCTGAACCGGCTGCGGGAACTCAGGCGAACATACGAGGATATTGACCGGCAGTACCGGAGCGGCCTTGCCGCACTGGAAGGCACGGTGCGGGACCGTCAGCTGCACCAGTTCCTGAAAAAGCACCCTGTTGACCGGAACGCCTTCCCCCGTATCGGGGCGGCCACGCTGGCAAACCTGAAGGCGGGGGGCATCGTAACTGCGGCTGACGTGACGCCAGCCAGCCTGCGGCTCATCCCGCGTCTGGACCCGGCGGTCACGGGCGCGCTGGTCTCGTGGCGGGAGAAGCTTGGAACGGCATTCCTGTTCGATCCCACCCGGGGTGTCGGGCGGTCCGATGCGATGGCTCTTGTCCACACGTACCAGCCGCAGATGCGGCCTGTCGAGCGGGAGCTCATGCAGGGGATCGGCAGGCTGTCCCGGATCCAGCAGGATGTGACAAAAAAACGGGTCATGCTCCGCCCGTCCGTCGAGAAGAGGGCACGGGAGCTCGCCCAGGCCAGGGCGGACTACCGGGTGTTCGGGAGTGACGTGGAAGAGGCAGTCCGGCGGGACATCCAGTCTCTTGATGCACGGCTCTTCTCCCGGTAGCAGACAGGGTACGGCATCCCCGGTGGGCCCCTGTCACGCATTCCCGAGATACGCAAAGTCGATGTAGCCGTGGTACGGGTCGGTGCTGAGCAACCGGACGCGGACTTTCTGGCCGACCCGGAGGCCTCGCTCGCCCTGCGTGATCCGCCCTTCAGCCGGCGGGGTGGAGAGCCGGACGTACGTCCCTTTCTCGGACGCGCCGGTGACGAGGCCGGTAAATGTCTTCCCGATCTGGTCGCGGAGCAGGACTGCCGCCGCCGCCTTGCGCATGAACCGCTCGGCCTTCTTGGACTGCTTCTCCTGGTCGGTCAGCCAGAGGCAGAGGTCCTCGAGTTCCTGCACGGAATAGGGGGCGGGCAACTTGTCCAGCACCGATTTCAGGAGGCGCTGGATAACAAGGTCGACATAGCGCCGGTTCGGGGCCGTGCCATGCGTGTAGTCGGTGACCGCGAGCGCAAAATGGCCCACCGGCGGGCTGCCGGGCTCGAGCAGGGCATATTCCCCCGGCCCCATCAGCTTGACAACCGTGAGGGAGAGGTCGGGGAAGCGCTCGGGGTCGGCCTGCTTCCGCACCGCGAGGAAGCGGGCGAGCGCCTGGACGTCGGGCTGCGCCGGCAGGGTCTCGCCAAGGGCGGCGGCGGTAAGCACGATCCCGTCCCAGTTCTTCGGTGTCCGCACCACCCGTTCGATGCGGGGGATGCCGGCGCCGGAGAGGAAGGCCATCATCGTCCGGTTCGCCGCGACCATGAACTCCTCGATGAGGGAGCGGGCCGCGTTCATCTCGACGACCGTGAGGTCTTTTACTATGCCCTTGTCGTAGATTGCCTGCGCCTCGATCGTCTGGAGGTCGAGCGCACCCTGCCCGGTCCTCTGCTGCCGCAGGCGTGAGGCCGCCTCGTTCTGCAGCCGGAGCTGCTCTGCAAGATTCGGCACTCCGCTGACGCTTCCCGGCTCCGGGCCGGTCCCCTCAAGCCAGGCGCCTACCTGTTCGTAGACGAGCTTTGCCTTGTTCGCGACCAAGGCACGGCAGACGTCCCCATAGCGGATACTGCCGTCCGCAAGCACCCGGTAGTCCACGACCATCGCCGGGCAGTCCTTGCCGGGCAGGAGGGAGGTGATACCCGCCGAGAGCTGCAGGGGGAGCATGGGGAACATGGCGACATCAAGGTAGATCGAGGCGCCGTTGTAGGCCGCGTGCTTGTCGATCGGTGAGCCCTTCGGCACCCGGCTGTCGACATCCGCGATCGCGACCCGGACATGGATATCGCCGTTTGCCTCCTTCTCGCAGTACTCCATCTGGTCGAGGTCCATCGAGTCATAGTTGTCGATCGAGGACCAGAGGAGGGCACGCAGGTCCTCTGCTCCGGACCGCATCAGGGCCCGGTCATCCGCTTCGATCGCGCTGACCTCCTGCATCACGGCGTTCTCGAACTGCGGCCGGAAACCGTACTTCTTCATGGCATCCCATGCAATGGCTTCCATGTTGATCGGAGGGGTGCCGCGTCGTACCGGGGGTTTTCTGCTCATGGCTGGTGATCTTTCTGTCGTTCTCCCATATCACCTGATCGGCTTTGTGCACGGCCATCCGCACGGGACAGGAAACGAAGGCGTTTCCCATTCTGATCTGCAAATAAACCGCCGGCTGATTTATGGAAAAAGGGGCGGGGATTCACCCTGACGTACCGTCGGAAACCCGGGAAAATCCACCCGGTGTACCCATGTACCGGGCGAGCCGTATCGTGCTGTTGGCAGGATCCGGGTACCCTGCACCATGAAAAGTACTGACGCGGAAGTGACGACCTCTCCGGTTCCCCATGCGGAGACCGGTCTCCCGTTGAATGAACACGCCATGACCCCCGGGGGCGCTCTCCCGGCCGGTGTCAGGGCAGGAACCCAGATTCATCCCGACATGTTAAAATATACAGAGGAAGGTATCAGAAATACAGGAGTTCCGGCGCATGTATACTGTTTTTTACGTGGATGACGAGCCGGACCTGCTCGAGCTGGGCCGGGAATTCCTCGAGCAGTCGCAGGAGTTCAGAGTGGTGACCCTGAGCCTGGCACGGGACGCACTCGGGTCCCCGGAGATCAAAGACTGCGACGCCATCGTCTCGGATTACCAGATGGAGGACATGGACGGGATTGCATTCCTCAAGGCCGTCCGGGAGCAGTACGGCGACATCCCCTTCATCCTGTTCACCGGTAGGGGCCGGGAAGAGATCGTGATCCAGGCGATCAACAACGGCGCAGACTCCTACATCCAGAAAGGAGGGGACGCAAAGGCCCAGTTCGCCGAGCTGGAACATAAGATCCGGCAGGCCGTGGCCCGGCGGCAGGCAGAGCATTCGCTCGTGGAGTCGGAGAAGCGCCTCACCGACATCATCAACTTCCTCCCCGATGCCACGTTTGCCATCGACAAGACGGGCCGCGTGATTGCCTGGAACCACGCGATCGAGGAGATGACCGGTGTCCCTGCCGGGGAGATGCTCGGGAAAGGCGACTACGCGTACGCGGTCCCGTTCTACGGTGAGCGCCAGCCGATCCTGATTGACAGGGTCTTCGAGCCTGACAAGGTGCTGGAGCAGCACTATACCCATATCAGCCATAACCGGGGGATTCTCACCGGTGAAACATTCCTTACCCCCCCACACGGCAGGCCCCGTACCCTCATGGCAACCGCGGGGCCACTCTACAACCGCCGGGGTGGGGTTGACGGCGCGATTGAGTCCCTCCGGGACATCTCGGTCATGAGATCCGCGGAAGAAGCACTGAGGGAGAGCGAGGGGAAATACCGGCTTGTCGTCGAGCACAGCCAGGACGCGGTCTACATCCACCGGTCCGACCGGGTGGTCTTCGCCAACAACCGGGCATTGGAGATGACCGGCTACACGCATGAAGAACTCCTGAAGATCCGGCTCTGGGATCTCGTGCACCCGGACGACCGGGATGCCCTCATGGAGAATGCAAAGAAGAGGTTTGCCGGGGAAGAGGTCCCCTCAGGGTTTACCGCCCGGCTCATGACAAAAGATGGCGGCGAGAAGCCCTGCGAATTTTTCGCGGACCTCGTCATCTACCAGGGAGCGCCCGCTATCCTCGGGATCGCACGCGACATCACGGTGCGCAAGGAGGCCGAGGACTCGCTGCGGGCCAGCGAGGCACGGTTCCGGGAACTGGCCGAGCTCCTGCCCCAGCTCGTCTTCGAGACGGACAAGGACCTCCGGGTCACGTACATGAACCGGCGGGCCAGCATCGTTACAGGACTGACGCAGGATGACCTTGAACGGGGCTGCGCCGCCTTTGACTTCATCGCAAAAAAGGATCATAAACGGGCAAAGGAGAGCATCGGGAAGGTCATCCGGGGAGAGAGCATTGACCACCACGAGTACGAGGTGATCCGCCGGAACGGCACCAGGTTTGCCGCCCTCATCTACGCCGCGCCAATCCTGCATGACGGGGCCTTTTCCGGGTTGCGCGGGGTGATCGTGGATGTCTCCGAGCGGAAGCAGGCGGAAGAGACCTTGCGGGAGAGCAAGGAGAAGTACCGCACGCTCGTCGAGGGGTTCGAAGGCCTGATCTATGTCTGCTCGAAGGACTACCGCGTGGAGTTCATGAACCGGCAGCTGATCGAGAGGACCGGCCGCGATGCCACGGGAGAACCCTGCTACAAGGTCCTCCATGATCGCGAGAGCGTCTGCCCATGGTGCGTGAACGACCGGGTCTTTGCCGGCGAGAAAGTGGTCTGGGAGGCCCCAAGCCCACGGGACAACCGCTGGAACCATATCGTGAATATCCCCATCCACCACACCGACGGCTCGGTCTCGAAAATGGCGATGATCTCCGACATCACCGAGCGGAAGCGGTCGGAAGAGGCGCTCCGCGCAAGCGAGGAGCAGTTCCAGATGGCGCTCGAGGCGTCGAACGACGGGCTGATCGACTGGGACATGGTATCCGGTTCCCTCTACCTGAGCCCGCGGTGCTTCAGCATGCTCGGGTATATACCGGGCGAGCTGCCGGCATCGATCGACACCTTTATGGAACTCCAGCACCCGGACGACCGGGACCGTATTTTCCGTATCGTCAGCGAATACCGCGAGGGGAAGCGCAGTGACCATGAGATCGAATTCCGGCTCCGGGCAAAGGACGGAGGCTATAAGTGGTTTTTGAGCAGGGCAAAGATCACCGTCCGGGACACCAACGGCAAGCCGGCCCGGATGGTCGGTACGGTCACGGACATCACGCGTAATAAACAGGCCGAATCGGCGCTCCGTGAGAGCGAGGCGAAGTACCGCCATATCCTCGAGAACCTGCAGGACGCCTATTTCCGTGCGGACCGGGACGGGAACCTCACCATGGTCAGCCCATCGGCGGCCCGCATCTACGGGTACGGTTCCCCGGAAGAGATGATCGGGATACCGGCCGTGTCGCTGTACCGCAATCGAGGGCAACGGGACGAAATGCTTGGGAAGATGCAGGAGAGCGGGAGGATCAACGACTACACCGGGGAGGCCCGGCGCAAGGATGGCTCGTTATTCTGGGCATCGATAAGCGTCCAGTTCCTGCAGGACCGTGAGGGGCACAGGATCGGCACCGAGGCGATCGTGAGAGACATCAGCGATCGCAGGACAATGGAGCACGCGATCCAGGAGGCGAACCGGAAGCTCAACCTCTTAAATACCATCACC
This sequence comes from Methanoregula sp., assembly GCF_049510175.1. Classification (GTDB taxonomy): domain Archaea; phylum Halobacteriota; class Methanomicrobia; order Methanomicrobiales; family Methanospirillaceae; genus Methanoregula. Next base: position 555,719 of record NZ_JBEKZF010000001.1, on the reverse strand, counting down.
CGGCACGATGTGGTAAACCAGCTGACGGCGCTGCAGGGCTATGTCCAGCTCGCGTGCCTGAAAAAGCCCGATCCCGTCATTACGGATTTCCTCCACAAGATCCAGGGGGCGGCCGATACGATCGACCGCCAGATCGCGCTCACCCGGGTCTACCAGGAGCTGGGCATCCAGGCCCCAGCGTGGTTCGCGCTCGATGAGGTCGTTCCTAAAGTTTCACCTCCTGCCGTGCCGGTCCGGTTCTCCGGAACGTGCCGGGAGGTCTCTGTCCTCGCCGACCCGATGCTCGAGCGGGTCTTTTTCAACCTCTTCGAAAACGCGGTCCGTCACGGGAAGCGGGTGACCGCAATCACCGTCCGCTGCGAGCGGGAGCCCGACGGCCTGCTCGTGATTGTCGAGGACGACGGCGTGGGGGTCAAGCCGCACGAGAAGGAGAAGATCTTCACCAAGGGCTATGGGAAGAACACGGGATTCGGCCTCTTCCTCTCCCGGGAGATCCTCGCGATCACCGGCATCAGCATCCGCGAGACCGGCTCGTTCGGGAAAGGTGCCCGGTTCGAGATGCTGGTGCCGAAAGGGGCGTTCCGGCTGCCGAAGGGAAAAGAGCAGAAACAGTAATACCTTATCCGGCGGCGGGCTGTTTTATAAAATAAATACAATTTTATTCTCCCGGTTCCATGATCTGGTATGCCAGGCGGGGAAGGTGAGGGGCTGTCACCAGCGTTCAGGAGGTGGTCCATCCTCGCCTTTATCCTCGAGAGCCTCCTGGTCATCGCTGCGTATCTCTTCCTGCTCTTCTGGCTGGGCTGGCAGTTGTCAGAGACGATGGAATACGTCATCATCGTTATCATGGTCCTCGGGGCCCTGGCCAGCATCTTCGTGGTGTGGCCCTGGTACCGGAAGCTGCACGAAGGCGGGGACGATCGTCTCCGGGAGCCGGAGGAGGATCCGGGGCGGTAGCGGGGGTACCTGCATGGTCCCTGCAGACGGAAGGGGATTCATCTCTCCTTTTTATTTTCATTCAGGACAAAAAACGCCACAACTCCGAAAATGATGCCCACAACGAGAGCGAAAGCCGGAGGTATGCGAAACGCGGTCAGCATGATCGCGACGATGAGCCCCAGAATTATCGAAATAACCCGGGGGCTTTTCAGGTTCTGATAATTCATACTGATTCATTCTCGCACTCCTGATAAATAGACACATGCCCGACCGCCTCCCCGGATCATGTACTGAACTTCTGGTTCGGAGAGGTTTCTCAAAACCCCGACGAGGAGAATGGGAGGGGTTTTGCAAATCCAGATAAGGAAAAGTAAGGCAAAAAGCCGGACTTCGAATGCTGATGAACCAGTCGGAACTCGAAGAACTCTGAAGAGTTTTTCTCAACCTTCTGGTTCTGATGAACCAGTCGGGATGCAAACTCTTATGACATGAAGATATGATCAGGGAACTATGAACAGAAGAACAGTACCCCTTGTGCTGATCTGCTGTATCGTGATCGCATTTGTGGTTATTTATTTCGGATTCCCGGGCTCCACCGTTCCGGCATCATCAGATACCTATACCGCTCCAACACCAGCAGGCCCGGTCGTGGAGATTGTCAATACGATGGCGGGATACACATCCTATGGCGCGCCCGATATTTCCGGGACGGTGAAGTCCGATATCGCGGTGCCGGTCACTGCCGTTATCGCTGTCAATATTTATGACGAGTCGCGCAGAAGGCAGCTGGCCAACGGGGACAGCGAAGTCAGCATCGCCCCGTACGGGCAGTCCCAGTACGAGGTGATTATCTTTAAGTCCACCAACCTCCCGGCGAATTGGACATACCGGGTCTACGTTGAGGACGTCTCTTGATCGTACCACCTCCTCCCGGCTTTCCACATTTTTTTTAAGACGGTACCGGTACGTTGCCGGCAGACCGGAAATGATATGAGATAAAAATCCGGCGATCAAGTATTACCGTATCAGAACCGGAAAAACAGGATAATTTTTCAGGAGGGGTTATGGTACGATGGTCCCGTCGACCCGGTACTCCTGCGCGCATTCACCATCGAGGACCGACTCGAACGTGACCGACTGCCCGGCCCCCATCGTGCCGATGAACACGGACCGCGAATCACGGATGGTCCCGGTCCGGGTATCGACAAGGTTGAAGTCCAGCGCCACATTATCCACCGTTGTATTTCCCGCATTGTAGGCATACCCGGATACCTTCCCGTAGCATCCCAGTCCGGGCGACCAGCTCTCGTGATAGTCATAGTGAGCCCGGATCGTGTCCCGTGCGGTCTCCTGGCCAGCAGTCCCGGTCGTGGTGCATCCCGCAAGCATGACCACCGTGATGAGGAGCATGATAACAAAGGCAGTTTTTTTCATCAGTATGCTCTTTTTTTGATCTCTGTAACAATCTGATTGTCCCGTCTCGCTATTTGTTATTACTGGTGTACCGGATGCACCGGTCACTCCGGCCACCAGTCCGGGAAATGGGGTTGCAGGGAGGGCGCCACGGTTTCAAACGGTGATGAGGGGGAGGGCACTGCCATCCCTGCTCAATCGTTATTCATTATCACGCATCGCGGCCGGGTGTCAGGTCGCAGCCGGTACAGGGAAGACACATGGTCTTCGAAACTCCGGTATCCAGATGATATTTTTCGAGTATGTCGCGCGTCATCTTCGCGAGTTTCAGCAATCTTCCGGCACTGGGCCGTGTTGCTGAAATCTCTCCTTGGCGGTAGGGTGAAAGGGTGATCGGGCGGAGGACCGGGATCACCCCCATCTTTGCCAGGTATTCCACCCCTTTCCGGACACATTCGTCAGTCTCGCCAAGCCCGATAATAATGTTTGAAGAGACCCGGTTCTTCCCGAATACCGTTACCGCATCGCGTAACGATGTCAGGATAAAATCGAGGGATTGGCCTTTTCTTCCGGTACAGACCCGATCAAAGATCTCCCGGTCCATGGTCTCCACATTGTATTTCACTTCCGTCACCCCTGCGTCTTTCAGCCGCTGGGACGAGTCTTCCGTCGGGTACACCGCGACACCGACAGGGACATGGTATTTTTTTACTGCCTGGACATATGCCACGACCCGGTCGATCTCGTTCTCCGGTGTGGTCGCTACCCCCGAGGTGAATGCAATCGTTTTCAGGTTCCCGCCTGACTTTGCCTTCTCAACAATAGCAAGGACCTGGTCAAGGGTCTTGATCGTTCCCTGGAACTTGGGGACCGAACAGAACTTGCAGTCATACCTGCACTGTTCGCTGATCGTGATGTAGGTCTGTCCGGGACAGTGCGCGACGATGGGGTCAATCTGTCCCCGCACCAGTTCTTTATTGTCCTGAAGAATGACCACATCGCCATCCTGCCGTACCATCTTCAGGGGGGATGCTGCATCGATCTCCAGGCGCACCCGGTGCCCCCCGGATTTAAAGAAGATGGACCGCAGTCCGGTCCCGGGGCCTGCGGTAGAACGGGAAGGCGGCGGCAGCAACGAACGCTCGACATCGACTTTTCCTCGTGCCAGTAATTCCGCCTTGATCTCCGCGTTCATGTGGGTCATTTTATCCTTTCTCCATGCTGGTTTTGGTACCGTTCCCGTGTTCACCATCATTGCCCTGGTCCGTGTGCCCCTCGCGTGTCATGCTCTTCGATGACATACCCCTCATCCCGTGATTTCTCTGTTCCCTTTTTGGAGCCCTGCGTATTATATCCGGATGCCAAACAGGTTCTCTGCATTCTTTGCAAGGAGGTTCTCCAGCACCCCGGGTCTGTACGAGAACCGCCGGAACTCTTCAAGACTCTGTTTCAGGGGCCGTACCGGGTACGATGAGGCGTAGATGATCCGGTCCCCCAGGTAGTGGTTGGCCGCATCCACCCAGTCCTGGGCTCCCGGAAAACCCGGGATGAACTGGAAGAAATCCGGCACTACCCACAGGTTTCCCAGGGGGGCATTGGCAATCATGACCCCGAGCATCTCGCGGGTGTAGGGGAATGCCCCGTGCACGACAACGATCTGCAGGGTCGGGAAGGCATTTGCCACGCGCTGGATGCGCCAGGGTTCAGCATACGAGATATCCGGCCCCTGCATCAGGCTGCAGGTGAGATAGAGCACGCCTTTGAGTTCTGCGCATTTTGCATACACCGGGTAGATGCGGGGGTCATCCACATACCTCGGGGGGACCCACCAGCCGGGGTCAACGGCAATGCCGGAAAATCCCAGCTTCGTAATGGTACGCTCAACCTCATGGATGGCAGCGGGGACATCGATCCCGCTGATACCCGCAAGGGCGAGGGGGAACCGTCCGGGGTACTGGTCACGGAGTTCAGCGATGTCGTCGTTCGAGATAATACGGTGTCCCGCCTGCCTGCCCACCAGGATACCCTTGTCCACGCCGGCTTCATCCATCTCCCTGATGAACAGGTCGACCGATTTCTCGACCATCGATAGCGGGCGTTCGTACCCGCTCACCAGGGGGCTGCGTCTGGCCGCCGGCCGGGCTCCCGGTTCCGGTGCCAGTACATTCCTGAGACTTTTAAACGGGGGTCGCACCCGTGCATCGAGTATCATTCCTGACATTCTCCTCCCACGGTATATTCTCCGGAGACGTGTACCGTAATAAAGGAGATCATCGGAGACCTGGCCGGTGCACTGCCCCCGTGCCGAAACCCCGGTATACCGGAAGCCGCGGCCGGTCACCCGGCCGGTACTGAACCCCGTCCCAGGTACCAGCCGACCCCGACCGGGATCAGGAACATCAGGACGTAGTACAGGAAGACGTCCGGCGCGTAATACGTGGCCCTGAAGAGGAGCACGATGAAGAGGTAGTCGAGCACGACCGCGATCAGGGTCCAGGCCGCTCCCACCTCCGCGTAATACTGCAGGGGGAGGCGTCCCTTCGGGTGGAACCACCACCACGTGACCCAGACCGTGAACGGGGTGAAGACCACAAGGATGATCCAGCCCAGGCTGTACGAGAGGGGCGAGAAGAAGAGCGCCATGGACGCGAGGTACCCGATCAGCCAGAGGAGGGTGCCGAGGCCCGCGGTGTCCCTGAGATCCGGGTGCATACGGTTCGTTGGTGGCGGAGGATAATGGATTTTTTGGAGGAGGATTTCGGAGGAGGGGTTGGTTCCCCGGAAAAAAAGGTGATTGATGATATGAGTGGTGCCGGATATCTCCCCGATAGCAGGTGCCGGGAGGGTCCCGATCACTCAATGGTGATCGCACCCGCACCCGCCCTTGTACCGGGGCGTCCAGGTTACGCCGTCGAAGGTACAGAGCTGTTTATCCCAGTCGGGGCGCTTCATCCCTGCCGTTGTCTTGAGCAGGAGGCGCTGGCCACCAATGCGCTCTCCCTTCTCGTCCAGTTCAGTGACATCGAGTGCAAAGACCTGAGCACCGGTTGCACGGTGGCCATCGGGCACGAACTGCACATGCACTGTCCCGAACTTCAGCGGGGTTAACGGGAGGTCCAGCAGCTCTGCCCCCGGACGCGTGATCATGAGCCGCCCGTCGGAAAGCCGCTCGAACCCTTTCCCCTTGACCTCGCCCTTTCCAAACCGGGCCAATGCGTCGCCGCGGAACTCGACGAGGATGTGCCCCCACTCAAACAGGGAAGCGCCGCGTCGCTTCCCGGGCGTCTCAAAGACCAGGCGGATCTCGCGTCTCCCGCGGGTGAAATTGCCGACAATGAAATCGGCATACCGCGCACCGTCCCCATCGGTATCGACGATGGTGATGTTCTTCCAGACGATGTTGTTGTTGTTCTTCACGTTGGCATAGAGATTTCCCGGGATCTCCGGCGCCGTCATCCCATATGGTGCTGCCGGCGTAGTCTCAATGCGGGCGAGGAGACAGAAGTGCGCCTTGTCTGCGCCGAAGGTGCTGTAATCCGAGGGGTCCGGGGGTGTCCAGTCGAACGACAGGATCTCCTGTGCGCCGCCGGCCACGGTCACCGGCTGGCTGCCAATGACGCCGCCCATCAGCGCCGGCGTGGTCACGCTGCCGTCCCAGGGCGCAGGCCAGGAGAGCGAACTCGAGGCCTTTGCCCAGTAGAGTTTCAGGTTGCCCGACTGGGAGCCGGCGGTCGGGCAGCCCCGGTTGCGGACACGCACGTAGACATAGTTCAATTCCTCGCCACGCGGGTTCTGGTGGTCCTGGGTCGTCAGCCCGTCCGGGCTGTTGCGCACCCAGATGTCATCGGTTATGCACATGGCGTGCGGACTCGCGTCGGGTTCATCACCGGTGTCATCGGCATTGTCCTGCATCCACAGGTCCGGGGTGGTCCCCCCGCTGACCGGGACGAGGCCGTCTGATGAAAGGATACCGGCTCTCGCAACGGAGAGCGTCGCGTTCATCCGCGTTGCCTGGTCCTGCGTGAACATGAACATCGCCGCGTCATCGACGTAGTCCATGTAGTTCATGAACATGTCCCCGTTCGGCCCGTTGCTGCAGGTGACATGGGGGAACGCAGGTGTCCCGAAGTTCATGATCCCCTGGTTCGGCGTGTCGGCACACTCGTCGGAGAGGCTGCAGATATCCGGGAGATTCTCATCGTCGCCCCAGATATGGATCAGGTTGAGCCAGTGCCCGATCTCGTGCGTTGCGGTACGTCCGAGGTTGAAGGGCGCCGTGGCGGTTCCCGTCGTGCCGAACGCATGGGTCGCGACGACGAACCCGTCCAGCGCTGCCGGGGCCCCGGGAAAGGTTGCGAACCCGAGGAGGGTGTCGGTAAAGTTTGCCACCCACATATTCAGGTACCGGTCCGAAGGCCACGGGTCCGCACCCCCGGTCGCTGCCGCCTTGACGTTGTTCCTCGTCGATATCGTGAAACCGGTGGTTGTCGTATGGGTGCGGGTGATGCCGGTGGTCGTGCCGCAATGGGGGTCGCGCACGGCGAGGGCAAATTCAATCCGGGTATCGGCGGCCACGCCCGCGAACGCGGCCGGCACACTGGTGGCATCGGTATTTGTCCGGCGGTAATCGGCGTTCAGGACATCGATCTGCGACTGGATCTGTGCATCGCTGACGTTCTGCGCCGCCGTGTTGTAGACGACGTGGACGACCACGGGGATGCGGACGATACCCGTGCGCAACCCTTCCGCTGCAAAGCGGGCAATGAACTGGCGGGTCTCGAGCTCGATCTCGCGGCGCCTCCGGCGGTATTCAGGAGAGAGTGCGGCAAGGCGGCGGTGCTCGTCCATCGTCGCGCAGGTCCGGTGACGCTTCGTGTTGTCTTCCATATTCTTTCTGGCCATAGGTTGTTCCTCCTTCTGCAGTCCTCTGGAATTCCCTGCCTCCCGGCGGGCGGGTACCGGAGGTACCTCCCCTCATCTTCAGCCGTGCACCCGCCCGGACTACGGATAGTATGGAGAAAGGCAGAAGCGATCCCACGCGGGATGCTCCCCGTGAATTTCCTGCAGACAAAAGCTTACTATAAAATATACAAATATAAAAATATTTACATTAACTGTGGTGCAACGTCTCGTCCTTTCTGATTTTGAGAATCCCGGACAGGTTTATCGTATCCCGGTCCCCAGGTGCGCTCATGAAGAGTGGTCGTATCCTCGTCCTCCTTGCGGTCCTCGCTGCGGCCGCCGTGATCGCGGGGTGCAGTGGTAACGGGGTATCGCCTTCTCCCTCCCGGGCGCCCGCACCTGACCTGACGAACCAGGACTCCCCGGAGGCGGCCGGCTTTGCTGACGGCCATTCCCTTACGCACCTCCACGCCCCGGCCGTGCCGGTGGGCCTCCGGTTCGTTGCCGGCGGTTTTACCGCCCCGATGCAGGTCGTCTCCCCCCACGACGGGACCGGCCGGCTCTTCCTCGTCGACCAGACCGGGTACGTGAAGATCTTCTTCATGAACGGCACGATACGGGAAACCCCGTTCCTCGACCTCCGGGACCGGATGGTCCGCCTCAGCCCGGGGTACGACGAGCGGGGCCTCCTCTCCATCGCGTTCCACCCGGACTACCGCACGAACGGCCGGGTGTTCGTCTACTACAGCGCACCGCTGCGGGCCGGCGCGGACCCCGGCTGGAGCTGCACGAACCGGCTCTCGGAGTTCCATGCAGGCGCGGACCGGGCCGACATGTCGTCCGAGAAGGTCCTCCTCGAGGTCGACAAGCCGTACCAGAACCACAACGGCGGCACGCTCCTCTTCGGGCCGGACGACGGGTACCTCTACCTCCCGCTCGGCGACGGGGGCGGGGCGGACAACACCGGGCCGGGCCACACGCCCGGCACCGGGAATGCGCAGGACATATCAACGCTCCTCGGGAAGGTGATCCGGATCGACGTAAATAATCCGGGCACGCCCTATGCAATACCTGCGGATAACCCGTTTAAAACCGGTGCCCGGCCCGAGATCTTCGCGTACGGGTTCCGGAACCCGGCCTATGCCACGTTCGACTCCGGCGGCAGCCACCGGCTGTTCATCGCCATGGCGGGGCAGCGGCTCTTCGAGTCCCTCTTCATCGTCTATAAGGGGGGGGCGTACCCCTGGAACATCCGGGAGGGCACGCACTGCTTCGACCCGAACGATGATTCCCGGCCAAAGGACGGCCCCTGCCCGGCAACGAGCGCTGCCGGCCAGCCGCTGATCGGCCCCATCGTGGAGCTCGGCCACGACACCGGCAACACGATCGTCGGCGGGGTCCTCTACCGCGGCAGCCTGCTCCCCGGACTCAACGGGTCGTACGTGTACGGCACCTGGTCGGATGCATTCGGCGGCACCGGGGACGGGACGCTCCTCGTCTCCGCACCGCCGGCCGGCCTTGATCTCGCGGCCCTTCCCGCAGATGCATCAGCCCTGACACCGGCCGGGAACGCGATGTGGACGACCCGGGTCCTGAGCGTTGCCAACAACGGGAACGGGCGGATCAACGCGTTCGTCCGCGGCCTCTCCGGGAACGACGATAACGAGGTCCTCGTGCTGGCGAACCGGGCCGGCGGCCCGGGGCTCGCGCCGCAGGACTCCGGCGAGGTCTGGGAGATGGTGCCGGCGGATACCCCGGGCCTGGTGGACACGACGACAGGAACGGCAGCCCCTCCCGCGACAGCGGCCAGGTGACGATCCTCCTGCCGGCCGGGAACTCCCGTCCTGGCAGGTGCCCTTGCCCTGTTTCCAAAAAGTGAAAGTTATCCAAAGGATTATCATTCCCGCGGAGGGAATTCCCGGCAGCCTCTCAAGGGGAATGCCATGAAGCACGCAACACTTTTCATCCTTATGCTGGCAGTGACAGCAGCGCTGCTCATTGCCGGATGCACGCAGCAACAGCAGCCGGTGCAGCAGACCCTGCCGCCGGCCGCACCGCCGACAGCGGTTCCGGCCGCCGACACGGTCATTGCTGCTGCAAGCCCGCTGGGCACCATCCTGACGGATGCCCAGGGAAAGACCCTCTATTACTTCGCCAATGACCGGCCTGACAGCGGCGCAAGCGCCTGCAGCGGGCAGTGTGCCGCCATCTGGCCGGCCTTTTCGGCAGGTACCGTCCACGTCTCCTCCCCGCTGGACCCGGCAGACTTCGGGTCGATCACGCGGGGCGACGGGACGAAACAGACCACCTACTACGGCTGGCCGCTCTACTACTACCAGGCCGATGCAAACCCGGGCGATGTGAAGGGGGATGGCGTCCTCGGGATCTGGTACGTGTTCAGGCCCGATGAGAGCGTACTCGTCGCACATACTGCAGCCCTCGGCTCGTACCTCACGGATACCTCCGGAAAGACGCTCTATGTCTTCACGAAGGATACCGCCGGGACCACCTCCTGCTCGGGCACCTGCCTCGCAAAATGGCCGGCCTTCGGTCCCGACTACCCGTTGAAGGTCCCCTCCTCGCTGAACCTCGCAGACTTCGTCCCGCTTGCCCGGACAGACAACGTGACACAGACGGCCTACAAGGGAAAGCCGCTCTACTACTACTCCGGTGATAACATGCCGGGCGACACGAACGGCCAGGGGTTCAACAACCTGTGGTATGTCGCGAATGTCTCCGGTATCGTACCGGTCGTCACGACAGTTCCCACGACGGTTCCGACGACCGTCCCGACCACGAACTACGCAGCCAGCTATGGCGGCTCCAGCAGCAGTGGCGGCGGGTACTAAAAGCAGGGGACCATTCACTTTTTTTAAGTGTACTACAGGTCAATGAAAATACGCCGGGGAATTCGAAGAATGCTGATGCATTCAGTCGAAGAACTCCGTTCTTATCCGGTCTCAGGTGCGACGACTTCCGGCATTCTCCTCCTTCGGGTCTCTGATGGACCGGTTAGGATCCCGGAGATTTCCAATCCATGAAACAATTTTTGGAACCATGGAACAGAACTATATTTTCCCTGAGTACACAGTGGCATCGGTCCGGGCAGCCGGACAAGAGCAGGAGTCGAAACCATGATGCACGAAGGCGGGATGCACCCAGGTATGGGTATGATGCAGCAGAAAGAGATGCTTATGACGGAGATGTGGAATACCCTCAGCGACGAACAGAAAAAAACGCTCATGAAACGCATGATGGATGCGAAGATCATGATGAAAGAGGGTATGATCAAGCACTTCCAGTTCAAGATCGAGACCATGAAGATGGTCAAGAAGATGCTGGATGAGTCTTAGGCGGCACGCGGATGTGCCGGATTGCAGGCGGAGGGCATAACCGCTTTTTTCTCTCACGATCCTCATGGGTATATAGATTCATCAGTATCGTTTCAAAAATTGTAATATGACAAAACGCTTTTTAAATCCTTAAAAAGGTTTTAATTATCGTAATTTAGTGATCGTATATACCGGGAGCTGCAGTCGCTTTGATACCATCATTGTTTCCCGGTAATACTGGCGGCGCTGGCAGATGAGCAAAGGGAGCAGTAAAAGAACAAAAGCGGACCTGCCGGACTCACAAAGGAATCCTGCTCCCGGCAATGATGAGGGTTCAGTTGTGGGTATTGTGGCATCCGGCCGGGATAGTACCGGTCGGAAGCTGGCGGAAAAAGCGCTGCGGGAGAGCGAATCCGTCCTGCGCAGTTTCTTTGATTCCGCCGGCGTCATGCGGGGTATCGTGGAAGTGATTGCAGAGGATGACGTGCTGCATATCGCCGATAATGCCGTCACCGCCGCTTTTATCGGCCTGACGCCGGATGCCATGAAAAACAGACGCGGCTCCGAACTGGGCGAACCGCGTGATGTCCTGCGGATGTGGATCGGTCACTATAACGAGAGCCGGAAGACGAAAAAACCGGTGACATTCGAATACGCGGACACGCGGGGGAGACCGGAGGCCTGGCTCCACGCCACCGTCACGTACCTGGGAACTCCTCCCCACGGGCACCCCCGGTTTGCCTACGTGGTCCTCGATATGACCGAAAGCAGGCGGGCAGAAGCGGCGCTGCGCGAGGGGCAGGAGAGGACCTCCGCTATCCTGGAGGGCATTGCGGATACGTTCTATTCGCTTGACGAAGAATGGCGCTTTACCCTCGTGAACCCTGCCGCCGAGAAGGCACCGTTCGGGAGGCCGGCCTCCGAACTGCTCGGCAGGGTCATCTGGGATCTCTACCCGCACCTCGTCGGGACCCGGATCCACCGGCATTACCTCGATGCAGCGGAGAAGTTCACCCTCGAGCGCTACGAGGCCCAGTCACCGCTGAACGGGCGGTGGTACGAGGTCTTCATGAAGGGCCGCCGGGGAGGGGTCGATGTCTACATGCGGGACATCACCGGGCGGAAACAGACCGAGGAGGCACTCCGGGAGAGCGAAGAGCGGTTCCGGGTCATTGCCGAAACATCTCCCGTACTGTTATCAGTCAGCAGCATATCGGATGGTACGATCCTCTTTACCAACCCTGCCTATAACAGCGCATTCGGATTCCAGCCGGGGGAGATTATCGGCAGGCCTGCAGCGGACCGGTTTTACGATGCCGCTGAACGAAGTGCGTCTATCGATATCCTTCGTAAAACAGGCGGGTTACGGGACCGCGAGGTAAGGGTTGTACGAAAAGACGGGACACCCTTCTGGGTCTCTGCTTCGCTCGCCCGCACCAGGTTCGACGGGAACGAGGCGATGCTGGGAGCTTCAGTCGATATCACGGATCGCAAGCTTGCGGAAGCGGCGCTGCGCGAGAGCGAGGCACGGTACCGCACCGTTGCCGATTTCACCTATGACTGGGAGTTCTGGATCGATCCTGATGGCCGGTTCATCTACCTTTCACCATCGGCCGAAAAGATCCTGGGCAGGCCGGTCAGCCAGTATACCTCTGCAGAGGCTCTTTTCAGGGACGTAACGCACCCTGACGATCTCTTCATCCTGCTTGCACACATGGCTCAGGAGATGGCCGGGCAGGGTCCATTAACCTTGGAGTTCCGGATCGTACGCCCGGATGGCGAGGTGCGCTGGGTCCAGCATGTATGCCAGCCGGTTCTTGACGCGGAAGGGAGATTTTTGGGCACACGGGGTTCGAACAGGGACACCACCGAGCGCAGACAGGCAGAGGAAGCGCTGCTCGAAGCCCGGGACGAACTGGAGATGCGCGTAGAGGAACGCACCGCTGACCTGGAAGAGGCGGTGGAATCTGTCAGTACCGAACGCCACCGGCTCTACGATGTTCTTGAGGCGCTCCCTGTGTATGTCTGCCTGCTCGACAAGGACTACCGCATGCCATTTGCCAACAGGTACTTCCGGGAGACCTTTAAGGATCCGAAAGGGCGCCGTTGTTATGACTTCCTCTTCAACCGTACTGAACCCTGTGGGACCTGCGAGACCTATACCGTCATGAAGACCCGTGCGCCCCATCACTGGTTCTGGACCGGGCCGAACGGCAGGGACTACGATATCTACGACTTCCCCTTCACGGATACCGACGGGTCCTTCATGATACTCGAGATGGGTATCGATATTACGGAACAGAAGAAGGCCGAAGGCGCCCTGAAAAAAGCGAATGTATATAATCGGAGCCTGATCGAGGCAAGCCTTGACCCTCTGATCACCATCAGCCCGGACGGGACGATCAGTGATGTCAACGAGGCAACGATCCGGGTCACCGGTTTTTCCCGGGGGGAACTGATCGGGACCGACTTCTCGGACTATTTCACGGAACCGGCGAAGGCAAAGGCCGGCTACGAGCGCGTGTTCCGCGACGGGTTGGTAACCAACTACGCGCTGGAGATCCGGCACAGGAACGGACATGTGACGCCAGTTCTTTATAATGCCACGGTATACCGGGACGAATCCGGTAACGTCATCGGGGCATTTGCCGCCGCACGGGACATCACAGAAAGGAAAAAGGCCCAGGATGCGATCGAAAGGGCAAACACCTATAACCGGAGCCTGATCGAAGCGAGCCTCGACCCGCTGGTCACCATCAGCCCGGACGGGACGATCAGTGACGTCAATGAAGCAACGATCCGGGTCACCGGTTTCTCCTGGGAGGAACTGATCGGGACCGACTTCTCGGACTACTTCACGGAGCCTGCGAAAGCAAGGGCAGGCCATGAGAAAGTATTCCGTGACGGGTCGGTGACCGACTATGCACTGGAGATCCGGCACAGGAACGGGCAGGTCACGTCGGTCCTCTATAATGCGAGCTTATACCGGGATAAGGCGGGAAATGTCATCGGTGTCTTTGCCGCTGCCCGGGACATCACCGAACGAAAAAAGGCCGAAGAGGCACTCCGGAAAGAGCACGATCTTCTGGAAAAGCGGGTCAAAGAGCGGACCTCAGAGCTGGTGCAGTCCAATGCCCAGCTCAAAGAAGAGATTTCCCAGCGCAGGCTCGCGGAATCCCTGGTGAAGAAAACCGTATCCGAACTGTATGCAGCCATTGAATCAACGGCTGACGGGATTTATGTGGTAGACCGGGCCGGGAAGATCATCCGGTATAACCAGAATTTTGCATCCATGTGGAAGATCCCGGACGAACTGCTGCAGAGCGGTGACGACCGCACGGTGTCAGGATATCTGCAGACCCAGGTAAAAAATCCCGGGTTGTTCAAGGGTAGTGCTGATGACCATGTCCATCACAAGGATCGTGAGACCTATGACATGCTGGAACTTAACGATGGCAGGATCTTTGAACGATATTCAAAACCCCAGAAAATGGACTCATCTATCATCGGGAGGGTCCTGAGCTACCGGGATGTCACCGACCGGAGGCACGCCGAGGAAAAACTCATCGCTTCCATCGAGGAAAAGGAGACCCTGATCCGGGAGATCCACCACCGGGTCAAAAACAATCTCCAGATCATCTCCGGTCTCCTGGATATGACACGGATGCGGACACCCGACAGTACAACAAACAGCATCCTGACCGACATGATGATGAAGATCAAGACCATGGCACAGATCCATACGCGGCTGTACGAGAGCAAACAGTTCGATAAGATCAATATGGGAAGCCAGATCCGGGACCAGGTTGCAGATCTGTCGACTATATACGGCCGTTCGGGTGCCGAGATCCAAAGCGAGATCGATGCAGAGGATATCTACCTGCCGGTTGACCAGGCCATCCCCTGTGCTCTCGTGGTGAACGAGATCCTTTCCAATGCATTCAAACATGCATTCAAAGGGAAAAAGCACGGGAACCTGAGTGTCTCTGCAACACAGACGGATAACCGCATCCGTATCATCGTCCGGGACGACGGGGTCGGGATCCCCCAGGAAGTGGATGTCGGGCGGACCACCAGCCTGGGACTCAAACTCATCCGCAGTCTTGTCCTGCAGCTGAGCGGGTCCGTTGCTATCACCAGTGACCATGGCACGGAAGTGGTAGTGGAATTCCCTCTCCATTCAGGAGGTAAATAACCATGTCAAAGATTCTTGTTGTTGATGATGAAGCGATTATAACGATGCAGCTGGAAGAGCGCCTGAGCGCAATGGGGTATACCGTTGCCGGGATGGCGTCATCGGGGGAGGACGCCATCGCGAAGGCACGACGGCTTACACCGGACCTGGTGCTGATGGACATCGTCATGCCGGGCAGGCTGAATGGTATTGAAGCGGCAAAAACGATTGCCGAAATGGACATCCCGGTGGTCTTTGTCACGTCCTATGCAGACGATGCAATAATCGAGAAAGCAAAACAGGTCGGTCCCTATGGGTATATCGTAAAACCCTTTAACGAACTGGAGATCAAGGCTGCGATCGAGGTCGCCCTGTTCCGCAAAACTGCTGAACAGGAACTCCGGAAGGCCGCTCATGCGACTCCTGAGAAGAGTACCCGCCGTAAAGGAGGTGACGCAGAGGATGAGACCGGGGCGGAATATATTGACCTGCCGGAGATCAAGACGGTCCTCTTAAAGGATATTTTTACCGATATTGTCCTCTTCCTGTACGCCGATCCAACCCTGAAAGAGCCGATATTCAGGTTTGCCATTGAAGCCGGGTTGAAAAAAGGAGGGCGCAACTTCTTTGCCTATCACCGGTCCATCCTGCAGAAATATTTCCTGAAAGAGATCCGGGACGGAGACCTTTTCATGCGACGGGTAAAGGCGGGCGAGGTCTATCTCCTGCCCGGAATCCTTGAGAAGTGTTCAGCATCGTTACCCCAAGACCCGCCGGCCGGCACGCTCCAGGTCCTTTTTGATTTTTCCGAAACGGAAGAGTTTTCCGATATCATTACCGTAAAAAATTGGATCGTCGAAAAAAAGAGCCAGGGCGTACCCCTCTCGGGTATCATTGCCGTGGATATGGCCGATATCGATCACCACCAGATAAAACTGCTCTCTGACGGCATTGCAAAGATCATCATATCAACCGGCAAAGAGACCACCCTGTCCTTTGCCCACCGGTCATTCCCTTCCGAAGCTGTCACCGTTGTCCCCCAGGCAACCATCGACGATGTCGTGAAAAAATCCCTTGAACCGGTAGTGCTCTCGCTTCTGGAAAAACCCATATCGGGATATGATATCGTCCATGAGATCCACAGCCGGTATAATGTCCTCATCCCCCAGGCCAGGATTTACACGTACCTCTATGAGCTGGAACAGAAAGGATACCTTGCCATGAAGATCTCTGGAAAATCAAAACTATACTCGCCGACAGAGGCCGGAAGAAAGTATATTCATAACCGGCTTAACGAATTCAAGTTTGTCTTCCGGCATATCCTGGGAGATGGTGTCACTGCCATTCCCCCGTCCGACACGAAATGACATTTTTTTCCGGATATCCCGTTCTCCCGTGATGAAATCCGGCAATCACCGGCATGTTCCCTGCCGTGAGGGAGGTCCGGACCGTAACGCAGGATAACGATGTTACAAAGTTTGAAACAATTCCTGCAATATCCGGTAACCTATATGGAGGAGCCAAAAAAAGGAAGATGCGTGGGTATTAATCCCACATCCAGGGAAAATGCCATGCCTGAAAGGATGAACCTCTCATTCATCTTTGAAACCACTATGCGGGCAGGACACCGGATGCAGCATATGCCACGGAGGCCATTGCACACACCAGAAAAACCGCAGAGGGAAAAACTGCCCGGGAGAGAGATCGCTTAGTCTGACAACAGAACCAGATAGTTCCCTGGCAACGGTCTGAGCTGCCAGGGAAAATTCCCCAAAAAACAGATAATCCCAATCATTGCAAGTAGGTGGTTTGTGATGAAACGCGATGAACTCAAAGACAGTACTGTGTTCGACCCGCCGATCCGCATTACTGATGAGGGCAGGCATATCCGCGTCGGCATCGATCTTCCCGGCGTAGCGGAAGAACAGATCCGGATCGACCTGGAAAAAACAACCTTTACCATATCCATATCGGAAGATCAAAAGACCATAACAAAAGCCATCCAGGTCCCCCGGGGAGCACGGTTTTTCAAAAAAAAGTTCTCCGACGGAGTACTGGAAATCGTCCTTGAAAAGCCGGCATCATGATCCATGGCCGGCGAAGCCATGTACGTTTTTCATCATTGTTCCATCGTTATTCCAAATTTTGTTTCAAAATCTGAATTTTACAAAAGAGCCTATTATATCGCCTCGTCAATTCCAAAAACGGGTGTGACAAAAATTCCCCTTCTTGAGAACTCCGAAGGACTCTTCATGGCAGGAGAGGACCTGGATCGGATTTTGCGGGATCTTTGTCATTGGAAAGGTGACCTCAGGACGGATTCCCGGACAGTACTCCACCGGTACGGGACCGTATGTCCTGCACAGGGCTGCCACCGCTGCACGAATTCGGACTGTCCTTATGCGGATTTTATCCGGCAGTACTGGCGTCATCCCCGGTTTGACTGACGAACCATACGGGAAACCTTTCCCCGGTAATCGGATGGAAACCAGCGAGCACCTCTGGAAAAAAACCCGAAGAGCAGACCCGGCATGGCCCGGGCAAAAACGCTCGCGCGATCCAGGGGAAAAATTCACCGGCAAAAACCATGAAAAAAACGAATGAGAATAGAGGAAGACCATGCAGCAGATTACCAGAAGCAAAAAGTACCAGAACGGGGTCGAGGTCTTCTGGACCGATACGGGAAACGACCTTTCCGATTTCTTCTCCTATGAAGACCTCATTGACCAGAAGATCAATGCGCTGGACTTACTGAACAATCCCCGGCTCTACCGGGTGAACCTGGCAGGCCACAAAATTGAATCGTCCGCAGCCGCATGCAGTTTTGCAACGGCCACCTGCGAGGAAGAGATCGTCATCACGCGCCTCTTCGATGCACCGCGGGACCTTGCCTGGAGAGTATGGACGGAGCCGGAGCTTGTCATGCAATGGTGGGGACCGAAAAACTTCATGTCGCCCTCCTGCAGGATCGATCTCCGGGTGGGCGGGGCCTATCTCTGCTGCATGCGGTCCCCCGATGGTAAAGACTACTGGAGCACCGGTGTTTACCGGGAGATTAAAAGGCCGGAGCGGATCGTCTGCACGGACAGCTTCGCCGATGAAAAAGGCAATGTGGTCCCGGCGACCCGGTACGGCATGAGCCCGGACATTCCCGCCGAAATGCTCGTCACCGTGACCTTCGAAGTCCTGGCAGGGAGGACACGGCTCATCCTGCGGCATGCCGGGTTTCCCGCCGGTGACGTGCGTGACCTGGCGAGGGCCGGGTGGAACGAATCCCTGGACAAGTACGCCGGCGTCCTCGCACAGGCAGTGTTCAAAAGACTGGCGTGACCCCCGGCAGCCGGTGTATCCTTTTTTAGTCCGGGGGATATGCCGGGACACGTTTTATCCATAATCACCGATAATTTCGCTCCGGGGAAAACATTTTACGCCCTTTTTACCATTCCTCTCAAACACTATGAGGGTGACCCCCTCTCTCCCCCGGAGGGGGAGGCAGCCCAGGAGGAGCACCCCCTGACCCCCTTTTTGTTTGATTGTTTTTCACTGACTCCATGCGTCACTATCGCTCCGTGAGGGTGCCACAGCGCGGGGGCGGAGCCGCACGGCGAAGCCCCCGGGAGCGTCAGGAAAAAAGCGGTTTTCTGCAGACCCGGTAAGGTAATTTTCCGGGGGTATCCGGGATATATTTTTTCAATCAGGACAACCTGTCGTCCCGCGATTCCGGTGTATCCTTTCCATCCGCGTTTACGCGGGAAAATTCATGTTCTATCTCCTGATCGGGATAGCCCAGGAGCACCAGGTCCGCTTTCAGCTCGTCAAGAGGTAAAACACAGGAAATCCCCCGGGAAAAATCCATGAGGAGAGAGAGAAACAATGCAGGGAATTCTTTTGGCCGGCTGTGAAAAATATGGTGTAAAAACAGGACAAACGCATTCTTTATTACGGTACTGCCGTATAACTCCGGTATATCCCGGGAAAGTTCCAGGTATTCCCTCCATGCATCACCCAGATCATATTCCCTGCAAAAAAGGGAAAAATTTTCAGATGACAGGTATTCTTCGATGGGAAATCCCCATAACCGTGCAGCCAGTTCCCTGATCGTCTTTTCCGTGTCCTGAGGCATAGCCGGATCCCTGATCTTTACATCCTGCTGTACCATAGGGACATCTCTCCTTATTCATTTCCTGCATGTTTCAAATTTTGTTTCATAGTTTGACTTTTGTGAAAGAGCCTATACCATTCCGTTGTGCATTCCCATGAAGGCAGGGAGCAGGCCGGCACCGGCATCTCCCTTGTTTCCGAGGAGAGAACCATGGAAGACAGCAGATTTTATACACTGCCGAAACTGCCGTACGATTACGCGGCCCTGGCACCCTATATTTCTGAAGAGCAGCTCAAGCTCCACCACCAGAAACACCACCAGGCCTATGTAAACGGCGCAAACGCAGTATTTGAAAAACTGGACAAGGCACGCAAGGAGAATACCGATCTGGACATGAAGGCGACCCTTAAGGAACTGTCGTTCCATATCGGGGGTTTCAAGCTTCACAACCTGTTCTGGGAGAACCTCGCACCTGCAGGAAAAGGTGGCGGCGGGGCCCCGAAAGGAGAACTAGGCAAAGCGATCAGCGGTGAATTTTCCACATTCGACCGGTTCAAGAAGGAGTTCACCCAGGCAGCATCCGGTGCCGAGGGCTCCGGGTGGGCAGCCCTGACATTCTGTTATAAGACACGGCGGCCGCTGATCGTCCAGGTAGAAAAGCACAACGTCAACGTGATCCCCGGGTTCGATATCCTCATGGTCCTTGACGTCTGGGAACATGCCTACTACCTTGACTACAAAAACGACCGGGCAAAATTTGTCGACGCCTTCTGGAACATCGTGAACTGGGATGTGGTTGCACAGCGGTTCGACAAACTGAAGAAATGAGCCGGTGAGACCGGGGAAATGAACGAAAAGGGAGTGAGAAAAGATGCCTGAATTTATTAACCCGTTCAGCGGGATGGTCCCGGAACGTACCATGACGAAGGAAGAACTTGTGCGGGCAATCCGTCTTGATATTGCCGGGGAACTTGAAGCCATCCACGGTTATATGGCCCATGCCGATGCAACGGACAATCCCCTTGCAAAGGCGGTGCTCGTCGATATCGCGGATGAAGAGCGTGTCCACTTCGGCGAACTCATCCGGCTCCTGTCGATCCTGACCGGTGACGAGGACGAGCAGCTCAGGAAGGGCACGCTGGAAGTCGATGCCATGGCGGCATCGCTGGCACAGAAACCCCCGCAGGCAGCGGGTGAGACCACCATCGGATCCCTGAAAAACTAGGAGATGAATGACATGGAAAAAGATTACCTGGGACGTGTTGACGCCCCTGTCAGCGCCGAGACCTGGAAACTGCTTGATACCGCGATGATTGAAGCGGCAAAGAGCCAGCTTTCGGGACGGCGGTTGATCAGTATCGAAGGCCCGTTCGGGTTCGGACTCAAGGTCATACCGCTCAGCGACAGCGAGATCGCAGAGGGGATCACGGCGAGCCCGGTTATACCGGTAAACCTGCTCACCAGCACGTTCTTCCTCAACAAGCGGGACCTTGCCGCGAGCGAGAAAAACGGACTGCTCCTGGATATGGACCCGGTTGCCTGTGCCGCGATGGCGTGTGCAGCAAAAGAGGACAGCATTATCTTCCATGGGATCCAGGACGTCCCCGGGCTCCTGGGTGCTGAAGGCTCGGGATCGCTCGCCCTGGCAAAATGGGACAAAGTCGGCACCGCGGCAGACCAGGTCATCAACGCCGTGACGCTGCTGGACGATGCCGGCTTACACGGCCCGTACTGCATGGGGCTCGCACCCGCCCAGTACAACCTGCTCCTGCGCCGGTACCCGCAGGGCGATGGCACCGAACTCGATCATATACGGACGATCATTGGCGGGGATGTGATCAAGGCCCCGGTCCTGAAAAAAGGAGGCGTCCTGCTCGCATCCGGCCGCCAGTTCTGTTCGCTCGTGATCGGCCAGGACATGAGCATCGGGTATAACGGCCCGGCCGGCGATGCGCTTGAATTCAGTATCTCCGAGAGCCTTGCACTCCTGATCCGGGTGCCGGAAGCGATCTGCGTCCTCACCTGAAAAATACCTGATGTGAAATCATGCGTGAAGAAACACAGGAACTCATAAAAAAATTCGAACAGGACCACGAGATCTACGTCAGCGCGACGGAAGCGCTGACCTACTGGGTCGTGTATGCACGGGTCCAGCAGGTCCATGAGGAGGGGCCGCACCACCTGCACCACGGGATAAAATACGTGTCCGGCCCGGGCCAGGACGGCAATGTCCTGGTCCTGCGGGACCCGTTTGTCTCCGATGCCTACAGCGTGGAGTCCTGGGGACCGATGGAGACGATCGATGATTTTGTGAACATCGCGCTCGACCGGATCCTTGCAGACAAGGATGCGGCAGACCAGGGACAGGAGGAGGGGTGCGGGACCAGCTGCGGCTGAACGGTCCCCGGAAACCCGATGATGATTATGAACCCGTTACCCCCGTCATCAAAGATCGTGCTGAAAATACTCGGCACGGATGGTGCACTGACCCACAAGGATATTGTGAATAAAACCCACTGCTCCCCGAGGACCGTACGCTATGCCCTGAAAAGGCTCAAGGAGCATGAACTGATCATCGAGAAGATGAACATACGTGACATGCGCCAGATCATCTACCAGTTCCGTGTTTCCCCGGTGAAGGAGACCAGGATGGCAGAAAGCTGATGCTGTGATGTGATCCCCATAAGTCAGGTGATAGTATGAAGGTAACGATTGACAGGAAAAACTGCACCAGCTGTGGTACCTGCTGGGATACCTGCCCGGCATTCTTTGAAGAGAACCCGGACGACGCGTTCAGCCAGGTAATGCAAAAATTCCGGCTCAACGGGGATATTGCAGAGGGCATGTCGCCGCCGGACCTCGAAGCCTGCGTGAAAGAGGCTTCGGATCTCTGTCCCGTGCAGATCATCACGGTCGAAGAAACCTGATGGTTTCTTCTCCTCGTCGAGGTCTGAAGACCTCTCCGATCTCGCCGAAACCTGATGGTTTCTTCTCCTCGTCGCAGTCTGATGACTGCTCCGAACTCGCCGAAAACTGATGGTTTCTTCTTGTCATCGCAGTTTTTGGGGGGGGTCGGATGGGAGAATTAACTCTTCGGATATTCTCAGAAACCAGTACACTGCACCACCATGCCGTTGGCGGGAGGTGCCGCCCCGCCGCATCAGGGACCGGATTATTCGCAGACCGGGACCAGTTTTCCCTTCAGTTTTGTCTCAGGATCCAGCCTGATCATTTCCACAACATTGTTTGCCATTCCTTTAACTTTCTGAATCACGAGGGGATCTGTTTTTAAGAATTCCGTATCAGTGATCGTGTTGAACTGCGCCCCATGGGTGCGGTACGCGATGCCGAAGGGTGCCAGCACGTACCCCATCTGCTGGAAGTACAGGTAGATGTCCATCGCAGTCTTGGTCGCACCGTCCTCATGTCCCGAAACAGCAATCCCCACAATTTTTCCTTCCGTGAGTCCTGGCATTTTCAGCAGGTAGAGGTTCTGGATGCAGTTCATCCGGTCGAGAAAATCCTTGAGCCGTGCCGACATATTGTTCCAGTTGATTGGCGAGGCAACGATGATCGCTTTTGATGCGATGATCATCTCGTGAAACGCGGGCATGTCGTCGAGCTGGTCCCTGCATGGATACCTGCAGGCATTGTCCCGCATACTGTAACAGCACCAGCAATGGTTGATGGCAAACTCGTTGATATTATACCGCCGGTAACTCACTCCCTTCTCTATCAGGACCTCCTCTGCAAGGTCTGCCAGGTAACCGGTATTGTTCGCCCGGTGGCTGCTGCCATTAATCAACAGGACATCGAACGTTTCCCCGTCATAGCGAAACGTTTTCTTTTCGGTAACCTCGATGAATTCCCTGCCGGTACCGGCACATTGCGGGCATTCTGCGGGCGGGTTCTCTCCCTGGGAGATGTAGCCGCAGACAGCACACTTCCATGCTTTACCGGGCATGGGACTGCCCGATTTCGCTTCCCCGGGTGCAGTAAAAGACATGCCGGAAATTCTCCTCCGCCTGTACAGGGCATCCCGGGCAGAGGCATCCCTGTTCCGTTTTGATACAGCCGCTCGTTCCCTGTTCAGCAAGGCAAAACGCGATCTCTTCTTTGCAGTCCACAAAACTCGGGCACATCCTGCACATGCAGAGCCCGGTTGCTTCTTTCCTGTCCATGATACGTTTCTCCCGGCTCTTGATTGCCCGCTCAACTACTTAATGGATTTCCCGACACGAGCATCGAGATGAAGCTACCCTCTTTGCGACCCTGCGCCGCACGTCACGGGAAATCATCAAAATCGAAAATGTCAAGCCTCACCACATCGTAGAGTACGCTACCACCAGAACGTTGCCCCATGTATCGTATTCTCTATGTCGATGATGAACCCGGCCTGCTGGAGATCGGCAAACTCTTCCTTGAGCAGAGCGGGCAGTTCATCGTTGACACCGTCACCTCGGCTCCCGCTGCGCTTACCCTCCTGAATGCAAAGCCCTACGATGCCATTATTGCCGATTACCAGATGCCGGAGATGAATGGCATTGAATTCTTAAAGAAGGTAAGAACTTCGGGAAATACGATCCCGTTCATCCTCTTCACCGGACGAGGACGCGAAGAGGTCGTCATCCAGGCCCTGAACGAAGGGGCCGATTTCTATCTCCAGAAAGGCGGGGAGCCCAGGAGCCAGTTTGCCGAGCTCTCAAACAAGATTCAGTACGCGGTCATGCGCAGGCGTGCGGAGACAGAACTCCGGGGGGCATCCGAGCAGATCACCGCACAGGAGGGAGAACTCCGCCGGCAGTATGACAGTATGGTCGCCCTGCAGCAGCGGACTGCCGACTCGCAGCAGATGCTCTCCAGTATTATTGATTTTTTACCGGACGCAACGTTTGCCATCGACACCGCCGGGAAGGTGATATCCTGGAACAAGGCGATTGAGACCATGACCGGTATCCGGAAAGAGGATATCCTGGGGCAGGGGGATTTCTGTTACGCACTGCCGTTCTATGGTGAGAGGCGGCGGATTCTGATCAATCTGATCCTCAATTTTGACGAGAGCTTCGCGGCAGCGAACTATCACACGGTACAACGGGTGGGAGAGACGCTCTTCTCGGAAGCCTATGTTCCCCGGATGCGGGGGGAAACGGAGGCATACCTGTGGTTTACTGCATCCCCCCTCTACTCAAAGGACGGTGTCCTTACCGGGGCGATCGAGTCCATCCGCGATATCACGCACTTCAAACGGATCGAACAGGCACTGCGGGTGAGCGAGGAGCAGTACCGCCGGATCGTCGAGACCGCGGATGAGGGCATCACTCAGCTGGACGAGAAGTTCGAGACGGTGTATGTCAACCGCCGGATGGCGGAGATGCTCGGCTACACGCCGGAAGAGACGCTGGGCCGGAACATCGCTTCGTTCATGGCAGCAGAAGATATACCCGACAATACCTCCCGGATACAGGAACGCAGCCAGGGAAAGAACGGCCGGTACGAGCGCCGCTTTGTGACCAAAGACGGGAGGATCCGGTGGCTGCAGGTATCGACGACCACGCTCATGGATCCTGACGGCACGTTCCGGGGTTCCTTTGCGATGTGTTCCGATATCACGGATCGTAAGGCAGCGGAAGAAGAGATTGTCCGGCGCAACGAGGAACTGCATCTAACCTACGAGCACCTGATAGCAACCGAACAGGAACTCCAGCAGAATTTCGACGAACTGGCAGAAAGCCAGAAACTGCTGGAAGCAAGCGAGAAGAAGTACCGGGATGTCGTCGAGGACCAGACCGAATTTATCTCCCGGTTCTTACCGGATGGCACCCATGTCTTTGTCAATGAAGCCTACTGCCGGTATTTCGGCCTGAAACGTGAGGAGATCCTCGGGCACCGGTTCCGGCCGGTCGTGCCTGAAGAGGACGGCCGCCGGATCAAGGAGATGCTGGCTGCCCTCACGCCGGAAAACCCGGTGAATTTTATCCGGCAGCGGGTGATCTTCCCGGACGGGAGCGTCCGGTGGCAGCGGTGGAGTGACCGTGCGATCTTTGACGATGCAGGAAACCTCGTCGAATACCAGTCGGTTGGCCGGGATATAACGGACGTCAAAATGGCGGAGAAGGCGCTTCTGGAGAGCGAACAGCGGTACAGGAACGTGGTCGAGGACCAGACCGAGTTCATCTGCAGGTTCCTCCCGGATGACACGCATATCTTTGTCAACGATGCCTACTGCCGGTATTTCAACCTGAAGCGTGAAGAGATCGTCGGGCACCGGTTCCGGCCACGGATCCCGGCCGAGGACCGGGAGCGTGTGAAACGGTTCTTTGCATCCCTGGCGCCGGACCACCCGATCGATCAGATCGAACACCGGATCATCATGCCGGACGGAGCACTGCGGTGGCAGCGGTGGAGCGACCGTGCGATCTTCGATCCTTTGGGAACGGTGACCGAATACCAGTCGGTTGGCCGGGATATTACGGAGGAGAAGGCAACGCAGACCGCATTGGAGAAGAGCGAGATCCGGTTCCGTCTGCAGTACCAGAACAATCCGCTTGCCATCTTCATCTGGCAACACCGGGAGGGCGATTTTATCCTTATCGACTGCAACAAGGCAGCGGACGCCCTCACCGGCGGGCGATCGCATGAATTTCTGGGAAGGAGCGCGTCCGGGTTCTCCGCAACCCGGCCGGCACTCATATCCGTAATCGGGCACTGTTTTTCCGAACGGATCGCGATCTCACAGGAACTCGTAGTGGAGCACTTCCTGCCCGGAGGGCTCATCCATGCCACTGCTGCCTTCGTCCCCCCGGACCTGATCATGGTCCACATGGATGATATCACCGAACGCAAAGAGGCGGAAGAGGCACTCCGGAACAGCGAAGAGAGGTTCCGGAAAATATTTGAGAACAGTCCGCTGGGAATGAGCCTTGTCACGCCGAGTTTCCGGTTTTTTTCTGTCAACCCGGCCTGGGTATCGATGACCGGCTATACCGAAGAGGAACTGCTGAAGATGTCTTTTAAGGATATCACCCATCCGGATGATCTTGCCGGTGATCTGGAACACATGCAGGAGCTGACTGCGGGAACGATTCCGGTCTATAGTACGGAGAAACGGTATATCAGGAAAGATAACCGTATTCTCTGGGGACTGATCAGGGTGACAACGCTCCGCGATCAGCAGGGTTCCCTGCGCTATTTTACCGCCCAGGTCGAGGACATCACCGAACGCAAAGAGGCCGAAGAGGCAGTGCGCGCGAGTGAGAAGCGGTTCCACGAGCTCTCCGACCTCCTGCCCCTGGTCGTCTATGAAGTGGATGGAGAGGGTAAGCTGAAATACACGAACCACATCGCATTCGATTATTTCGGCTATACGGAAGATGACTTCCGGCAGGGTCTCAATGCCATGCAGATGCTTGCTCCCGATGACGCGGACCGGGCCGCGGCTGATTTCCGCGCCATTGTCGAGGGGGATGGATGGAGGGTAGGACCGGTGAACGAATATATGGCCCTGCGGA
Source organism: Methanoregula sp. (assembly GCF_049510175.1). Classification (GTDB taxonomy): domain Archaea; phylum Halobacteriota; class Methanomicrobia; order Methanomicrobiales; family Methanospirillaceae; genus Methanoregula. Next base: position 529,349 of record NZ_JBEKZF010000001.1, on the reverse strand, counting down.
AAGACGGCAGCACGTTTCCCATCACCATCTACTCGTCACCGATTGTCGAGAATGGCAGGATCACCGGGCTCCGGGGCATCGTCATCGACATCACCGAACGCAAAGAGGCGGAAGAGGCACTCCGCCGGGCGAACCGCCAGCTCAGCCTGCTCTCCGGCATCACCCGGCACGATATCCTCAACAAGATTCCGGTCATCCTCGGGTATATTCAACTCGCAGAGATGAGATCCGGCGATCCCGCGCTGGCAGAGTACCTGGGGAAAGTGGAATCCGCCGCTACGGAGATCCAGTCGCAGATCGAATTCTCCCGGATCTACCAGGATCTTGGCACGCATGAGCCGCAGTGGATCGCGCTGGATAAGGTCATGCCCCTCCGCTCACAGGTCCCGGCAACGATGACCCTGAAGGCTGCAGTGAAGGGGGTCACGGTATTTGCCGACCCGATGCTTGAGAAGGTGTTTTTCAATCTCCTTGACAACTCCATCCGGCACGGCGAGCGGGTGACCGACATCCGGGTATCGTCACAAAAGCCGGGCGACGTGCTGGTTGTGCTGTGGGAGGACAACGGGATTGGCGTTGCTGCTGATGAAAAGGAGCGGATCTTCGAGCCGGGCTTCGGGAAAAATACCGGCCTTGGGATGTTCCTGATCCGGGAGATTCTTTCCCTGACGGGCATCGCGATCAGGGAGACCGGGGAGCCGGGCAACGGTGCACGGTTCGAGATCACGGTGCCGAACGGGAAGTACCGGTTTTCTCATCGGTAGCCGGGGTGCGTAATGCTTCCGGTTGTAAAGGGAAAAGATCTCGTCACTTTTCTCGAGACGCCTGATTTTATTTCCCGAAGAAAAGATCCCGGGGATTTTTTCGGTTCGAAGAAACGGTTCGCGTAAGCCCGGCTGTCCCGCTCAGCCGCTTTAATACCCGAACCTGCGCTCGTATTCCTTATGCGGCAGCCATTCGATAACGAGGGCGATCACGGTGGTCCCGTCACCGGCAACAGAATACATCAGCCGCCAGTTCTTATGAAAATGGTATTTCCACAGGTTGTCAATCCCGTACTTCGTCACATAAACGTCCGGGTTAAACGGGACCTGGATCCCGCAAAATGGCTTGAGAGCAATGATATCGAACGATGCATTCAGCCGGGTGTATACCTCGTTCTCTTCTGCTGTTCCGGTTGCAAGGGCAAAAAAAGACTGTCTGATCCTGTCATCGACGAAATAAACAGAAGCCTTCATCGGATCTTCAGATCAGTATTGGCAAGATATCGTTTTATAAGTTCTGGATTATATATCCAGCAGATTTTTTTATCGGCATCGACGGCGATCTTGCCGGAATCCTGGAGATAGGCGATGATGGTGGAAAACGTCTGGTACATCATCTTCCTGGGCAGGTTCTCCCATAAAGCCCTCCGCCGGTATTCCCCGCTGTGCTCTTTTATGAATGATTCAACCATCAGGATGGTGTCGAGTTGGGGGGAATGTACGGCTGTTGTCTCAGATGTCATGGGATGATTTTTGTTATATAATTATATATAACATTTGAACCCGGAAAGATCTGCCTGAAGAAGATATATCCGGTAACGGCTACCGGCCTGTCATAACAAAAAAAGTCAGGGAAAAACCCGGTAAATCTCTTCCCGGCTCTTCACCCGGTAGAATATGATCATGTTATCATCGGTGATCTCACACCCGATGCGGTAGTGTCCGGTGCAAATGCGATAATAGTGTTCAAACCCTTTCATTCTGCTGACATCGAAATCGGAAAAAATATTTTCCGACACGGGAATTTCATCAAATACCAGCCGTTCGATCCGGGACCGGTACCGTCCGGGGATCGCGGCGAGATCTTTTAAGAAAATTTTGGCATGAAAATGCTTTCAGCATTTTCAGCAACCGTGCATGAACGTCAAACTGACTTTAATACACGATTTTTGTAGCCACAGGACGGCATTTCAGTCCTTTTTCAAAGATTTGTAGTGCTTCTTTGCTTCGTGAACTGAGAGAATCTCGTCGTCCTCTGCCTCTTCCATGAATTTTCCAAGCCCGTGGTCTTCGATGATGGATTCCATCCGGTTGAAGGTTTCAAGGTCGACGATCACCGCCTGCTTCCGGCTCCTGGCATCCGTGATATATTTCCGGGGTATTGCGGTCATGCCTGTATCACTCCAGTGTTTTTTGCGGGAGAGCATAAAGAAGTTGGCGGGGGTCTGACGATTATAAGAGCGGTCAGACCGACAGTCAGTCCAAAACAAACTAAAAAAAATTATGCCCGGGTCTTTTTCTTCCCGTGAGCGATAACAGCTGCAAGATATTTGTCAGGATCTTTTTCCAGCCACTGTTTTCGTTCTTCGGTATAATCGCCGCTTCCCTGGTCATATATCTGGAGGAACCGGGCCGTGTCAACCGGTCCAAGCACTTTCACGAGTGCATCGATACCCTGTTTGTGGATCTCATTCAGTGTCTTTGCCTCCATGTTCGTTCACCTCCATAAGCCATTCAACGGGATTTTACCTGTACCTGGTTTCTGATAAGTGGGCCACTTTCCCGGTCTCAAGGGAAAAAAGAGGAGTTATTCGGAACCGGAAACAGTTTTAGCCTGTTTCTGCATTTCAAAGATCTCGTTGCATATTTCATCGAGATCATTACTGAGCCACTGCTTGCGCTCTTTGGTATAATCTCCCTTTCCCTGATCAAACATCTGGATGAAGCGGACCATGTCAACAGGACCAAGTGTCTTACGCAGAGCATCAATCCCTTCATCATGAATTTCATGCAGTGTCTTCACTTTCATTCCCGGTCACCTCCTCATACCATGCAGCGGGGTTCACGATTCGTATGGAAATTATATCGCTGTGACGGCTCATAATGTTTTTCAATGCGTCATCCGTCGTGATCAGGACCGTTGCACCCGCCCGTTCCGCACAGGCAATATGCAACGCGTCAAGGGCTTTTACTCCCAGGTTCATGAGCACGGCTGCACGTTCCTTTATTGCCATATCTACGAGGATATTTGTGGTTGTCTTTGCTGCGAAGGTGCTGACGTAATGTCTTCTGTCGTGATCAACAATTTTGGCAATCTCATACGTGATTGCGGAACTCCAGACCAGTTCCCAGTCCCGTGAACACCGGTTCAGAATGGCAATGACTGCTTCGCTTTCATACCGGATTCTCGGGATGAGCTGATCGTCAAATGGTCGGCATAAGCAGCACACATCGAGATAGACTTTCACATAAACCTCCTGTTTCACCGTTCTCTTCCGGAATCAATAAATGATTCTGTTATTATTCGCGATTGAGGATAAGAGACCCGGTTGGCGGGGTGAACGTGAGATGCCGCGGTGGAGGGACGGACGTTTATCAGGAACGACAATCACATGAAAAAATACACGGGGTTTGAGGGGCCCCTGCCCCTTCGCTATTCCCCCGTAATGGCCCCGATCACCTGCCGTGCGATTGCGGGGCCTGCACGCTGTGCTCAGCCTTCGTCCCCGCCCGCCGCTATCACCAGCTCAAACACCGGGCTCGTCGAGCCGCCGTTGGCCGGGCTGAAGTCCCGGACCTTGCCGTTCCCTTGCCAGGATCGCCGGCCATCGGGTCAATGGATTAATAATCCCTCCGGTATACTTATCTGGTATCAGGGACCGGAGTATGGATCTCTACGAACGGATCACGGCCAAGCGCGATAAGATCCTCCTACTTGCAGATCGGTTCGGGATAAAGAATATCCGCATCTTCGGCTCCGTAGCCCGGCATGAAGCCCGTGAAGGAAGCGATATCGATTTCCTTGTCGAGTTTCCATTCGGAACATCTCTTCTTACCCACGCGGCATTCCAGCGTGAACTGGCAGAACTTCTCGGCTGCGATGTGGATGTTGCGTCAGTCAATGGACTCAGGGACCAGATCCGCCATTCTGTGATACAGGAAGCAGTACCACTATGAGAAGTGATCGCGACCGGCTCGTTGACATCAACGAGGCAATCCAGCGCATTATGGAGAAAATCCCTCCCGGCAAAGAGGAATTCGCAAACTCAGACCTGCTCCAGGTCTGGGTTCTCTATCATATCCAGGTAATCGGGGAAGCTGCAAACGGCATCTCGCCGGAATTCCAGAAAAAACACCGGAAAATTCCCTGGAAAGATATCATCGCCATGCGTCACCTGCTCGTGCACCAGTACTTCGGTATCGATCTCGATGAAATCTGGAATACCGTACAAAAAGATCTTCCTGAACTTCAGCGGGAGATCTCCCTGATTCTGGAAAACAGGTAAATTCCGGAATATTCTGGAGTTTCACCGACAAACACAATTGAGGGAATGAGACTATGCACAGGTTCCTTATCGTAATAGAAAAAGCAGGAAAAAATTATTCTGCCTATTCGCCGGACCTTCCGGGCTGTATTGCAACGGGAAAGACCCGGGACGAAGCGGAAGAGCGGATGCATGAAGCGATCGGTATGCATATCCGGGGGTTGATAGAGGACGGTATTCCGGTTCCGAAATCGCATTCCTCTGCCTCATTTGTCGCTGTTCCGGCGGAATAATATAATGTTTCTATGGTCGGCCGGGGTGTTTCTGTGCCTTTTGCCCGTTTCGAATAAAAAAGCCTGGGCTCTGTCATGCGAATAAAAAAAAATAGACCGGGGGGGCGAAGACCTGATGGTCTTCTTCTCTTCCCTCAGGTCCTGATCGACCTTCAGGACTCCCCGCCCGCCGCGATCACGAGCTCAAACACCGGGCTCGTCGAGCCGCCGTTGGCCGGGCTGAAGTCCCGGACCTTCCCGGCCTGCTCCCGCTTCCGCCGTGCCGTGCGGATCCGCACCGTGTGGGTACCCGGCGCACGCGGGTAGACCCGGCGGCCGTCGGTGTCGTGCATCTCCCGGTAGGGCGGGACCTCGAACCAGTCCGGCCAGAAGCGGACGCCCCGCGGGATGTCGGTGCCCCGCATGAGGTCAGGAAGGCGCAGCGGGGACATGTTGTCGTAGATCACATCGATGATCAGGTCCCCGTCCTCCTGCTCCGGGTGGAGCTCCAGCTCGTAGAAGACCGGGTTGCGCCGGACCTCGTCGAGCGTGAGCGGGGTGTCCTTCGTCAGCGGTTCGAGTCCGGAGAAGGTGCCCCGGTACAGGCCGGTGACGGTGGCGACCGGGGAAATTTCAGCCGCCATGGAGCGCCTCCATCATGTGCCCGTGCTCGTCCCGGAGTTTCTTGAACTCCTCGACCACCTCGTCGTACCTGCCGATCCGCTGGTTGATCACGAACAGGACCGGGTAGAGGGGGAGCACGGTGCCGAGGATGAGTGCTACAATTTCTGTTTCCATAGTGAATGACCTCCGTGGAAATGCCGAGGGTCATCAGACCCCGAGGCATGAGAAGAATGTATCAGCATTCTTCGAAGATCTCTCGGGATCTTCCCTTCGGCTTTTCTCACTCTAGGCTAACGCCGCAACGGTGTCGGCCCAGGTCTCGACCCGGCTCCGGATCGCTTCATCGGAGTAGGAGGTGAGGGTCACCTGATTCCGGCTGAAGTTGACGAAGTAGATCTCGCCGTTTGCATCGTGGCACTTCAGGGTTGAGGTATACTTCTCGCTTTCGAGGTCCCGGAACGGTGTCCCGCCAAGGGCCGCGGCGATCGTGGTGTCGTCATGGATCCGGTTTGCCACGCTGGTGAACCCGGCAATGGTCCCGGCCCTGACCGAGATGAGCGCCACGGTCTTGGCATCGGCGTCCTCGTAGAGGATCCTCGATGTGTAACCCTGCCGGCTGCGTTCAACCGGGGGGTGGTTCACTCCCGATGCGTTGTAGCCAACGCACTGGAAGGGGTTGCTCGTTATGACGCCCTGGACGAGGTTGTCAAAGGCAGTCACATCTGCGAGCGGGGTCGCAATCTTGCGGACCGCGCTCTTCGTGGTGTTGTTCAGGTTAAAGTCTGCCATTTTTTTGACTCTCCTGAGAGTCCTTCAGGACCCGGGGGAGGAGAAGGGAGGCATCAGCCGGCCTTCGATTTCCCTCAGGTGCATCGGAACTCTCTTTCATTTCGTCCTCGGGCGCCCTTGGACATCTGACTGGTTCGCAAGAACCAGGAAGACAAGAAGAATCCGTCAGGATTCTTCGCTGTCTCGTCCTCAGAGTTCTACCGAACTCCTCGGACAAACAGCATTTGGCGTACCGGGTATAACCCGTTCAGGCGGGTGACCCATCCGGGAGGTATACGTGCCCGGTCTGGCCTGCGGAGCCTTGTCCGGTGCGCATTTTGAGCCCGGTCTGTTCCCTGCCCGGCTTTTTCTTTTCCGGCGCTTTCCTGGTCACCTCGTTCCAGATACCGCCGCGGTACACCCGGTAGCGGAGGAGCCCGGAGACTTTCGAGAAGACCCAGAACTGGTAATTGTCCGAGTCGTGGTGCCAGAACGGCTGGATCTTCAGGATCTCGTCCCGGAAATAATGGGCTACCCCGAGCGCATTGTCGACCGGGTGTTTTGCCCGGACGACCCGGACGAACATGATCGCCTTGTCCAGGATCCCGACCAGGTCGAAGGGGAGCTCGGGCTCATCGAGCCTCCCGACCCAGTAGCCCTCCGACCTGAGGACCCCGATCGCCTCCAGCACCACCGTCCGGATGTGCTGCCCCCGGCTCCCGGTCCAGAACGGTGCCGGTGCCTGCGGGGTGTTCCTTGTACTATCCTGTGCAGTGCCGGCCTCCCCGGGCGTGATCGGGTCCTGGCCGGCGCCATGTTTGCTGGTATCATTCTTCTTCATGGTTCTTTCCTGCTGGTACCCGGGCATGCACATCCACTCAAGGGGCATCATCCTGATGTCCCTCCACCCATCACGTCCCGGGCTGCTTCGTGTGCACTGATGGCCGTGCACATGGTCTCGTTCATCATTCCCTGCGGGAGCGTACGCTCGTTGCAGCGTGATCATCCGCCATTGCCGGTTGCGGCGGGGACCGGGTCTTTCACCGGGCGGCTTCCTGCCCCTCCCGGTTCGACCTGTTCCTGACTGGCCGGCGTTCAACAACGGCTGCGGCAAAATATGGAGCCGTTCCCGCTGTGCGGGCTTCTTGAGGATGCCCGTAACCCACAGCCGCATGTATCCTTACCTTACTGACTCTGGTGTAATGGATTGGTGCGACATGTGATTATCTAAGCAAGAATTGGGCCTGTTATATATTTGTCGGTTAAATATCCGTCGAAATAAGTTTCGACAGGGATTCGGGCTGTTTAATGGGGCCGGATTGGGTGAACCTGCTGGTTCTGGGAATGAACCGCGGAGGGGTGAACGTTAATAACAATGATATAAGAACGAGACAGAAGCGTGAAAAAATTTGCGTTATTGTTTCGTGACAATGGCCTGAACCCAGTCACTATTCAATTTGATAACCTCGCCATTCGGAAGCTTAAATGAATAGGTCTTTGTATCCTGCCGGATCAACAGCATCTCTTCGGTTAGTGAGGAGTTGCCCAGGAATGACACGGATAAATTTTCCAAATATGGGACTTTATCATTGGTAGTCAGCACCTGGACATTCTGTCCCGGGTTGATCACACTGATTGCAATAGAACAGGGGATCAGGATAATTCCTATGATGAATAACACAATGCCAATCGAGAGATTACGGTGATCCTTACTGTTTCTGTCGGAGACGGTTTGCCAGATTGCGTCTGAGTTGGAATAATTCAGGCCTTCCGGAGATGTTAAAAATTCCCTTGGCCCGATAACAATAACCATGAAGATGATGCTTACGGCAAAACAAATGATAGTCGCCATGGCTATCCACATATTGACATTTACCTGACCGGGAAGGCCGAAGAATGATAACAATAATGTAAAGGCACCAAAAATTGCGGAGAATAACGTGACAAGGGTTTTTGCCGTCTCATTATACTTGTCGCTCAGATTCCTCTGTGATGTCTGGGCATATTTTATCCATTCCGCTTTCTGGTTTTCAATTTCCTTTTCAACCGTATTGTCATTCGCAGCGGGTGCGGTAACAGATTTATTTTCCGTCGTCATAGTCAGATATTCCGTTCTTTGGAGTTCTGTTGTGGGGGTGCTATATAATCGTAAAAGGGTCCGATTTTATTTTCTGCTTTACAAGTGGGATTAGGACATATGACAGTAATAAGTGCGGTTACTGGTTCTTTGACGTCTAATTGGCTGTGACATTTATAGCAATAATGAGACATAAGGCGTACTTTATCTGTAAGACTATATTCTTTTCGTAATTTTTTATCATGTTTTTTTGTAAAGGATTATAATCTCTGTAGAATGCCTAAAATTAATTGAGTGGCAGGAATAAACTTCGGATATCTTACCGGAAAAGGGCAACCGGGTAGCGGGGATCTTTTTTGAATATAAGAAAAAGTAAAATGATGTCTGACGCTCATCGGGGCTCCGTCCCAAAATTTTCTCGGGGAAACACACTTTTGAAAAGGAGGGGTAGATTATATTACTTGAAATACCTGACTCCAAAATTTTTCTATCTTATAAGAGATGACATTGATGATATATTCCCCCGGTTTTGTGTCGGCAAGTTCAACAGCAAAACTAAATGTATTTAGTCCCGCATCACCTTTGATAATTTTCGTTGCCCCCCGTATTCCAAAATAAGCTTCAGCACTATGAGGAACTATTCTTGGCATAACTTCAACCAGAACTTCATTATCTACGGCAAGATTTGTCTGTCCGGTAATAATGAATTTCTCACCTATTTTTTTGAGGGAAATCGGATCGATTCGAATGATCAGTTCTTCGATGAGGAATTGCAGTTTTGTATAGGTGTCATCTATCCCCGATTTGTTGAGAAATTCGATGAGGTTGACTGCAGCTTCCATACTACTGAGGCTTCCTTTTCCACTTACAACAAATTTTTCTTAATTGAAGGAATTTTTCACAATAATTGAATCATGGGATATCACCGGCATTACATCATAAGAATGATTACCCATGGGATGCTGAACAACAACGAAATATTGACCGGTAAGCATCGTTTTCGTTAATGAAGACGAGATTGTAATAATATAACTATCATCATCCCTGACATCCACAACCCAGTGATTATAGAAATTCGGCCCAAAGAACCAGATTGCTACACCGGAATATGTTGTTTCAGTTGCGGTTCCGGCGATATAGAAATCATCGCCTTTCGCGATTGTAGCTGAACTTACTATTGCTGAAACAAACGCTTTCGATCGGGGCGGTTCACTCACTTTGTTGGCGAAATATTTCTCCAGATTACTCTTGATTCGTAATGCGAGATCATCTACCGAATTGTAGATTACACAAGTGTGTTCTTTTTTCAATCGTTTCTTAAAATCTTTTAATTTTTCCGCATATTCGCAATCGACATAGACTGGGGGGATGCTGGTATTTTCTTCATCGATGAGGAAAATCCATATTTCTAGGCCGCTTTTTTGTGCAGACTCATATTCGAGTTCAACGAATGATTTCCCAGTAGCTTCGTCAACCGAGCCATATCGCATTCCGAGAATTCCGATGAAGACTTCAGAGGTCAAGACTTCTGCAAGGCAGGTATCAAGAGGTTTCCGTGTCTGTGCTCCAAAGACCTCCATCCCATGGATATCCACAGAGAATTGCGATAAAATATGTCTCACTGCATTTCTGTAGGGAATTAAATCGGAATACGTTGAACTTACGAAAATCGGGGTTTTAGGAGAAAATACCATTTTTTCACCGGTAATTTTTACATTTTCATTCTATGGTAATGATCTTAAGGTTCATTTTTTTTCTTTATTTCTTCGTGGATTTCATCGAGTTTTGCTAATATCTGATCTGATTTCTTTGCAGATTTTTTTGAATTGTCTATAGAAACAGCGAAGACAAAAAAAGCAAAACCGATAGCTATTGTGGGATAACCCACTTGAAAATTCGGAGGGTTCATGCTGAGAAGCATTCCTCCAAGAAAAATGAATAATATCCCGATTCCTCCGTAAATTAACACGTTACCTTCAGTTGGTTTAATTGAGAGAATCGCTTTTTTTAATATTGCCATAATGACCTCATTTTTTTTAAATTTTCTGTTGTAAAACATCTTATGCCGTTATCCATCGTCAGAAGAATTAACCACGAGGATCTGATTATTAGGACAAATGCAATCACAATTATAAAGATTGGCATTAATAATGCGAATACATCTTCCGTATGTCCCAAAAAATATAATTTAATCGTAAGAAATTGAAGGAAAATAAGAGAGAAAACCACGATTAATCTGAATAAATTATTCCCTGATTCAATTAGTGATCTCGTCGGAAAATAGAATGTCGAAATGATAAAAAAGAGAAGAAAATCCACAAGAATTGTCAGAACCAATGATGTTGCAATGTTTTTTTCCGTTGCTAGTATGTAAAACGAAATGAAACCGATGATGACGATAAAAAAACTTATGAATAATAATATTGTAGAAAAACGAAATCCAAGTTTAAACCAATCTCTATAATGGTATTCTCCATCGAATGGGAATTGTAAAATTTTTATGGAATATCCAATGATTTCCCAGCCGAATATTAAGGACAATAAAATGACTATCGATAAACTGATATAACTTCCATATCGGAGAAATTCATTATTCCCGTTGGAAATTGCAGTAGTTGAGAGATAAACAGATAATGCCGCAAAAACTCCGATAACTGCCAATAATTTGTATTTACTAATCAGAAAATTTTCCAAGTTTATTGCGGCTACAAGGTTGCATCGTTTACATTTCACAGCACCTTCATCCAATTCGTGGCCGCAATTCTGACAAAAATTTTTCGGAACGTCCATTATTAGAATTTATATTATTATTATCCGAGTATTAATTTATTGTAAGTTTTCAGTTGGAAAGAACGCCGAGAGAGATCGACCATTCATCCTCAATAAACATGTGATAACACGCCTAGATCAATGGGATCAAAGCGCTGATCAGACCGGATGATGTGCAGATAAGCGCTGATTTATGCTGATGTTGGGTACTGATTAGCAGGATATTGATGCGGATCAGCGAGGATCAATGGTTGATTGGATGAATTGATCAAAGAATACGTTATCACTATCTCATTTAAAAATAAAACCGATACTATTTTTGGTCTCAAAACAAGAAGTTGCATCAATGGTAACTATTAAAGAAAATGCACCACTTAAGAGTAAATCCGGCGGAGGCTATCAATTCGAGCATAAAGTTGGGGCATATTTTCTTACATATCTCCTTGCTAACAAAAATTTTGACAGATCTCTCGGAGAGATAACACGAATTGATTTTCAGATGCGTGGGGATCATCTTCAAATTGATGATTTGTGTGTTACATTTAATCTTCTGGGACAGAACAAGCGTATATTTCTTTCAGCAAAAAGCAACTCCCAATTTACAAGAAATGGTGCTCCGAAAGATTTTGTTGATGCGGCTTGGATAGACTTTACAGGATTTGATGGATCAAAATTTGATGCAAATCAGGATGTATTAGGTTTAGCCTGTGCACCATTTGGACATGATAATGAAGCAGCCATTTATGAACTGTTACAACTTGCCACTTCTCAAGATTCCAAAGATTTGAACGCCCGACTTCCAACAGTCAAATATACATCAGACACAGTCAGGACATTTTTTGCGAGTTTTAAATGCCCTAAAGAAATCGCTGAACAAAAGAATATTACCGATGATCACATCGGGGACTTTCTAAAACACGTTAAAGTTTTTACATTCGATTTTGATAGTGATCCATCTGAAAAAGAAAATATTGGGATAGCAAATTGCCAATGCGTTCTTTCGAGTGGTTCACAAGTTGAGGCTGAAAAATTATGGATTGATTTAATCGAATTTGCAATAGAAGAGGATGGAAATAATGGATATATTGATTTAACGAAATTATTAAACAGATTCCGTCGGAAATACAATTTAAAAAATTATCCGATTTATGAACAAGATCTTAAAAATATCGATATTGCCTCAAAAAATTTTGTTGCTGCAATCCCTGATAAAATTGGTGGAAGACTATCTATCCCCCGAGATAAACAAATCATAAAAATTCAATCAACAACAGAAAATGTTTCACTTCTTCTCGGAGTTTCTGGAAGTGGAAAAAGTGTTATTGTTAAAAGAATTGCTGAACAAAAAAGAATTAATCGAAAAGTCGTCTGGTTTGATGCAGGATGGTTTAATGATCAAAGTGTTTCTCAACTGGAAAGTGATTGGCGATTAACTCATTCCATCTCTGAATTATTTACAAATATCTCAGATGACGAATGCTGGGTAATTATTGATGGACTCGATAGAATTATTACAGAAATAGGCTTTAATCAACTTTTTCAGATCGTCAATTCATGCAACATTAAGGATAAATCAACACCCTGGAAAATTATATTCACATGTCAAACGGAAGAGTGGAACAATAGGGTTATCTTTCAATTTTTAAAACATGAAAATAATCCAAAATATTGGAATATACTAGATATTAGGTTGTTTGATGATAATGAGATTACACAAATTACAAAGGAATTTCCGTCATTGGCGAGTATTTTTAAACATCCTCATTTAAAATCGCTTCTCTCACGACCAAAAATTATTGATCTTCTTGTCACTTACGGCGCTCCTGATGCGTCAAAATGGGTGGGCGAATCAGACCTTATCCAATGGTTTTGGACAAATGAAGTAAATAATCAACAAAATGGAGTTGCAAAATCAAGTCTTCTTCAAAACATTGCGAGACTTCAAGCGGAAAAATGGCAAAGCTCAACACCTATCGCAGAGATTTCACCCTCTGATTTAATCTTATTTGATGATCTAAAAAAGACTGGACTTTGCCTTATTAATCAAAATCGGATTCAATTTTCTCACGATCTTTATGGGGATTGGTCTCGCCAACAATGTCTGATTAGCCATATTTTGGATATTGAAATATTCTTAAAATCTAGGTATGATTCTCCTCTTTGGCATAGAGGAATTCGATTATTTGGATTGTACCTACTAGAACAATTCCCTGATACAACTGAGTTTCTCAAGATTTTTTACAGTATTCAAAAGGAAAATAATGAATTCACAACTATCCACGATTTACTTCTTGAATCAATTATTTTCGCAACGAATCCCCTACCGTTATTAGAGAAATTATGGTCAGAATTTAAAAAAGAGGATGGAATTTTACTTAAACGTTTCTTAAATCGTTTCATGATTGTTGCTGCAATCCCGAATAGGCAATTGTTAATCTTAGGAAAGGCAATGGGATTGAGTGAGACTCAAGCTGCACTGATTGATAGAATTCCGGTGCCACAATATTGGATCCCAATGCTTCAATTTATTATTCGAAATAAAGCAGATTTTGAAACGATCGTACCAAAATTTGTTGTTGAAATTGCAAAAAGCTGGTTAAAATATACGCCTGAAAAATATTATTGCAGACGAGAAATCGCGGATATCGCGTTAACAATAGCTGAAAAAATTAAAAAAAATAATTCTAGATGGCATTATGACGATGAAGAACTAGTGAAAAAGGCGTATTCAGCGGCAATATCCGCATTTGATGAGGATTCAAAGCGAGTTGAAAATCTTCTATTGAGTTTATCTGGGAAGGGTGAGATTGAGCCCTCTGAAGAAATTTCCGATCAGGTTATTCATTCGAAACTTGGCAAATATTCTGATACGGTCCTCCCTCCGTGGCCCGATGGTCCATATAAACGAGTTGATGATCTCTTTCAACGGATGTGCATACAAGAAAATGAATTGCTACCAATAATTGTGAAAAATCCAGAATTAGCAAAAAATATCTTATTAGGTTTAATTATCGAAGAACCCAGAAGGGTTGATCCTCATTTTGAAAGTGATTACCATGAACGGGAATTAGGACTCAAGGATTTCCAAGGTGTTATTCCGGCCTTACCCACCAATGCCTCCTTTCTATTTTTCCTTTATAAACATCCTATTGAAGGAATAGATCTTATAATTCGAATCGTTAATTTTTCAACTGATAGGTACATCGAAAATAAAAAAAAGTTTGAGACGCGATATCCTGATTCAAGAGTTAGTGATTTCTTAGAATCCGATTCAAAAAATGAAGTTGAGATATTGTTATCGGGTTCCCTAAAAAAATTGAAAGGAGACCATCAGGTATATTATTGGTATAGGGGAGACACTGGTGTATCTTGTTGCCCGACTATCCTAGGCTCAATGTTAATGGCTTTAGAGAAATTTTTATACGATAAGATTGATGAGAACGAATCAATTGACCCCTATATTCAGACAATTTTGGAAAAAACAAATTCTGTCTCGATTTTAGGTGTATTAGCATCTGTCGGAAAAAAGAAAATATCACTTTTCAAAGGGCCACTATTCACCTTATTTAGTTCTTTTGAACTCTTCCAATGGGAAACAATCTTCAATGAAGGAAGTTTATCCGCATCGGCGTTTGGAATTTCTAATGAAATGATGTGGGAACAACACTCCAAATGGCATTCTATGGTGCATAGAAAACTCCCCTTTTATGAAATAGCGGTCACACTATTCTTGAATGACTCTGATATACGATCTGCATTTATTCAATATCGTCAACTATGGGAAAATCGTTTAGCCACAATGAGTTCGGACTCTCAAGACTATTTGTTTCTATATCGTTTAATTGAAGCATTTAAATGTGAAAATTACAAGACCACGGAGGTGGATGGAAAAGTAGGATGGGCCTTTAATGAACCAGAAAAACTTAAAATCTTACTCCAAAAGAGTGAAAATGACTATATTAAGTCTCAAGAAGGCTTACAACATCTGAATTTTCTCGTAAATTGTTCAAATGCGTTGAAAAAAGGAGAGTTACTCGATCAAGAAAGATTGGATAACATCTGGGCAGTAATTCAAAAATTATCTCATTCCTCTAATCCCAATTCAGATACATCGAGACCTTTTAGAAACGAGGATGTAATCGCTGGTGGAATCGCTGTTTTATTTGTATTAGGAAAAGAGTGGCTTGAAAAAAATCCTGATAAAAAACGCTGGTGCATAGAACAAGTTTTCAATTTTGTTTCTAACCCACCACCTTCAAGTCAATTTGATTCATCTCGAAATGTCAACGATATGGGATGGGATTCATTTTGTGCATGGGCCGCTCCGTATATCTGGGTGGATGACCCCAAATCAATAAAAAACCGTAAAATGATTTTACGTCTCGCTATATCTTATCATTACAAAACCGTTGAAATCCTTTATAATAGCATTTTTAAAATTCGATCAGTAATACGCGATGATTTCTATCAATTGGTTCATGTAGCAATTATTAATTCGTTTTCAAGGACGTTTTGTTATTTTTACAACAATGATCACGGTTTCCAAAAATCCCATTTAGATTTTATTGAATGGATAAATCAACAATTTCAAGATTTTATTGGGGGGAAACTATCACCAGATATCCCTCAGATACTCCAAATAGTTGAAAAAATTGGAAAATTTGCTCCCCTTCAAAATAATGGGGGGCGGAAATGGAATGCACCACAATTTCATGATCGTCAAGCCCTCATGTCTTCATTTAAATGGTTATCATCATTAAACCAAGCATTTGACGACGATGAACGAAAACATTGGATAAAACTAGTCAAGAACATTAATGCATATGTAATTTACTCGATTAAGGATGAAACAAGGCCAAAAAATGACACCCACACCCCCGATGAATTTGATAATTGGTTCTTCCTTGTATCTACAACATTCATTACAGAAATGACCGATAATGAACATCCCATTGAAATATGGCAGCCATTTTTAGATTTAGAGACAAAACGAAATTACTGGACGAAGGATTTCTTCTCATTTTGGTTCATTCGGATGTACAATTGTATTGAAAATCCTGATTCATTTGTTCACGAATGGCAAAAAATGATTGAATATGCTTTAAGTGCGTCTCATTGGAGTTATTCTATATCGGAGAATCATTCAATTGAAGAAAAATGGTGTCAATTAATAGGAATTGAACGTGAATTCCACGATCCTTGGGGACTAGAATTAACAAAAATTGTAACGACTATGAATGTTTGTTACGAGAAATGGGCGAGATATAATCTCTCTCATCTCTATTGTTTGAAGAATTTCACATCCTTTTTAACAAAACCTGCCAGCTCAGGTATTCGTCTATCCGCTTTGAAATGGTTAGAACAATATGGGGTGTCATTACAATCGGGAGAGTTTTGGAAAGATAGTACCCAAAATGAAAAACTCGCAGAATTATTGAATCTTTGTTGGGAAAAGGATCGGCAAGCAATAACGGATAATGCGGATATTTTCAATACGTTTAAACGGTTATTAAAAGGTCTTACAGATCATCAGATCCCCCAAGCAATGGAATTGACTGAAAAGATACGGATAATTTTATAATTTTGGGGATTTTTTTACCTCTGCGTTTTAAATGAAAGCGCGCCGCTAGCATATACATTTTTTAAACAGCGACCCGCGCGCAAACACCACGCAACTTGAGAGCAGTATGATATCACAAGTGAGGGGTTCAAAATTTGCGAGATACCTATAACCCCAAATACCTATGCGAGGGTTCAAATTCGAACCTCACAATTTTCCACATTTCCAAATTTACCATTAGGAAATCCAACTACAGTCCTTGGTATGAGAACATTGTTATCATAAATTATAATACACAACATGAGTTGAAAAAAGGTCAACATCTTTGTCGACTATAGTCTGCGATAGACACAAGCCTCTTTTCACTGATTCTCCTTCAGAGAAAAATGCACAAAGAAGAGATTTTTGGCAAAATCCTCCAGGAACAACGAAAAGCCAAAAAGATATCTCAGGATAAACTCGCAAAACTCACCGGTCTCGACCGAACATTCATCAGTCTTGTCGAGAACGGAAAGCGAAGCCCAACATTTACCACGATTTTGAAAATTTGCGTAGCGCTAGAAATCGAGCCCTCGGAACTCTTCTCGATTTATGAGAAGAAGGATCCGGATTATTCCGTGAAGAAAGGTGGGAAGCGTGGAAAATGAAGAGGGCAATCCGCCTATTCAAAAACAAAGGCTAAAACTCCGGATTCCCCAAAATATTACCCGAGAACACATCATCCAAGCCATCGAAGAGATCAAAAAAGTACGATGGCCTCCAAGAAATAACTCAACAACCTATGATCTCTTTTACGAGGGAGAGAAATATCCTCCAAAAATCGTTGTGATGTATGCGAACAAATATGCCAATGGCGAATTGTTCGATGTATCGAAATTCTCCGGTGGAGAGGAGACAACAAATAAATTTTTCAGAGCGAGAGGTTTTGACATACTTCTGAAAAAAGAGACTGTTCCTGAATTTCGCTATATCGATCCGAAATTATCCGAGGATCAATATCCCATAAAAGAAAAAAGCAAAATCTCCATAGAACGGGATTATCGCATCAAGATTTGGAGAGAATTGCAAACACTGGATAATGCTCGAAATCTATCCCCTAAAGTGTTACGGGAGCAGTATCGAATTTATCGGGGAGCAGCAGGAATTTGGTGTGATAAAGAGCGGACTACCCCACTATCTGAAGATGAGTTTGGCATATCAGTTTCCGTATTACATACTGGTAAATCGTATCCTGATGATCTTACGGAAGATTCCATCGTCTATCACTATCCAAAAACGAACCGTCCGAAAAATTTTGATCATAATGAAATTGAGGCTACAAAAAATGCGAAAAGATTCCAAGTGCCCCTTTTCATCATTACCCACTCGGAAACAAATGACAAACTGCGGGATGTCCGTCTAGGATATGTGATCGAATGGAATGATGAAAATGAAACATTCCTCATCGAGTTTTCTTCGGTGGGTGAAGTGAAGAGTGCCCCGACACAAACCGTTGATGAACAACCATTTATGGTATATCAGACGGATAGAAAATCGACAACAAGTAACTCAATACGACGGGATACCAAATTTCGCTTTAAGGTTTTGAAACGTTATGGCTCAAAATGTGCAGTATGTTCGATAACGATTGATAATCTGTTACATGCAGCTCATATCATTCCCAAAGATGCACCTCGCACAAGCGATGATGAAAGAAATGGTCTCATTTTCTGTCATAATCATCACGATGCATTTGATGATTATTTATTCTGCATCCATCCTGAAACAAAGAAAATTCTCTATCGACCAAAGGGACCTACGATGAATGAATTGAAGATCGAAACTGATTCTCTCGCCCCCAAACGGAATGCACCTCACATCGATGCCCTTCAGTGGCGATACAAAGAATTCCTAAAAGAGATACGTGAACCCAGCGGGGCTAGCCCACGCGGCGAGGGGCGGAACCCCGATGAGCGTCAAACCACCATCACATATTGATAGGATCAACCGCACCATATTTCATCATTTACATCATTTCCGGCCCGCTCATTCAAACCTGTTTAACTTTTTGCGATCGCGATTGTGATCGCGTTTGAAATTTTTCAATCGCGATCACTTTTGCGTTTGAAAATTTTTCATCGCGATCGTTTTCGCGATCGATCGCTCGCAAAATCTCCACAGGAAACCAAGGTGCATCAGACGTAAGTGCCTTCCGGTCGCAAGCATTGATCGCGTTTTATTTTTTTCAATCGCGATCATTTTCGCGTTTGAAATTTTTTCATCGACCCTGCTGATCGCGATTGGAATTTTTTAATCGCGATCACTTTTGCGTTGCGATCCTGATCAAATGCGGTCCGGAATGCACAAAAATGGCGCTCAGCAGATCGCGACCGGTGCACCTGCGGTTCTGCAGCAGTACGGGCAGACTTCAAGTAGAATTGGTAAAATTATTTTATGTTCATTGCTTTGGACATATCTTAAGAATTGAATAATTAAAGCCTATGATAATCAAAAATACTGATGTACTACTGGGAAATCCCTGATGAATTTTTATGGGTCCAATCGCAATTCTTATTATCCCCAACGGATAGTACTACATATCAGCGGTTTACAAACTCCAAGTTTTTATCTAGATTTGTAAACCCCCTGATGGGGGGAAGAACATGGTATTAGGTAACAGGATCAGGATGGCGCGAACTGCTGCCGGACTCAGCCTGAGGGCTCTCGCAGAAAAAACGGGCGTAAGTGCGATGGCGATATCAAAATACGAGAACGGGAAGGATGTTCCCCGGTCAGGAGTATTAATTCGCATGAGTGAAGCACTTGGTGTGAATTTGGATTATTTCTTCAGGACTGTCGAAGTAAACCTTTCCCGGCCAGTGTACCGGAACCATGAAGCTCTGCCAAAAAAAGAAGAGAAAGAGATTCACGAACAGATTCGCGAACTGATTGAACGCTACCTGGATATTGAAGAGATCGTAGGAGAGCGGCAGCAGTTCAGGATGCCTCCAAAGGAGAAACGCCGGATCGCGACTCTCGATGAGGCGGAAATTGTTGCACAGAATATCCGGACGTTATGGAAGCTTGGCACGGATCCAATCGAGAATGTCATAGACACCTTCGAACAGAATGGGATTAAGGTAGGAGAAATTGACGGTACGGACAATTTCGATGCTCTTACATTCTCAATAGATGATAAAACCCCGGTAATCGTTGTTAAGAAAAATGTAGTTGGCGACCGCCAGAGATTCAGCCTTGCACATGAGTTAGGCCATATTGTGATGAACATTGAACCAGATGTCAATATTGAAGCTGCAGCACACCGGTTTGCCGGGGCTTTCCTGGCACCTTCATCAGGAATCATCACAGACTTTGGTACTAAAAGGAAAATGCTGGATATCTATGAACTTCATCTTCTCAAGCATAAATATGGCATCAGCATGCAGGCCCTCATATACCGAGCCCGGGATCTACACATCATCAGCAACGTAAAATGGGATCTGTTATTTAATATGTTCGAGGAAAAAGGTTGGAGAACCAATGAACCCGGGGATCACCTGAAACCGGAAAGCCCGACCCGGATGAAACGGCTCATATTCCGTGCCTTGAGCGAAAATAAAATTACCCGTTCACGGGCAGCTGAACTGCTCGGGACGGATTTCGATGAGTTTTGCCTGAATGAGGCAAAGGAGCATGATGGATTCCCGATACCGGTATGTGACTGATGCAAGCATCCTCTTCGATGCGGTCAAAGGAGGAATCTTACATGAAATGTTCCAACTCCCATTCACTTTTGTTACCAGCGACTTTATCACGGACAGAGAACTGAAAAACCCACCTTTCTCTGAATTTAAAAGTGAGGGCCTCATAAAAGAAGAATTATCCGGCTCGCAGATCAATGCTATGAGCCAGATTCGGACATCTCATAAAAATCTCTCGATTTATGACATTTCCGCATTCATTCTGGCAAGAGATCACGGAATAACGCTCTTAACTGGTGATAATGCACTGAGGGAATATGCAGAAGCATCCGGTATACAGGTCCATGGGATATTGTGGATCCTTGATGAGCTTGTCAGGAATAAAATCATCACACAAAAAGATGCGGCAATTGCATTACAGGAAATGCTTGATCATGAATGCCGGTTACCTAAAAAAGAATGTGATGCCCGTTTTGCCCAATGGAAAAAAGACATAGGGTATACGCGGTTGGAAACACAATGACAATTACCGAGATTGAATATGTCAGAATATTACTTTGATATAGAAACAAATTCAACTGGAGTGAGACCGGATATTGAAAATGATGAAATTTTAACAATTCAATACCAAAAAGTTACAACTGAAACGGGAGAACCAAAGGAACCATTACAAATTCTAAAATCATGGGAATCTTCTGAAAAAGAAATTTTAGAGAGATTCCACTCGATATTTATTCCAGAAAAATCATTTAATTTTATTCCTATTGGTATGAATCTTAATTTTGATCTTTTCGTACTTCATAATCGGTGGAAAAAATATGGAATAAATGTTCCTCTCATGACATTATTGTATGACCATCCGAAAATTGATATAAAACCAATCATTGTAATCCTCAATAAGGGAGAATTCAAAGGGGCTTCTTTGGAAAAATTTTGTGGAAAAGAACAAAGTGGTAAAATGGTTTCTCATTGGTATGCTATGAAGGATTATGCCAGTATTGAAAATTATATTATTAAAGAATCCGAAGCGTTCCTTCGATTTTATCAAAAGTTAAAAAATGAAATGCCTAAAATGTCTCTAATGAATAAAAAACCATAATGGATTTACCTACTATTTTCAGTTCATGCCAGAATGACTCGTGGACAAAATCCTGCATATTAATCACTGGGAACCATGTGATGAACGGCTGGCAGCATTCAAAGAAGCCGGTGCGACAGATCCATTGAATGATGAATGATTTTTTTTTCGTGAATTTTTAAAATGTACCCGGCAATTTTTTCCCGGTCTCTAAAATCCGGTCCAGCCTCCCGGGCCCGGCCCACGCAGCGAGGGGCGGACCCCCGTGCAGCAGGGATCAAACCCGGGCCGAACCCGGCCCCGCCATCCATTTCACTATTGTTATAATGTAAAAGGCGGAACGGTTATCCATGGATTACAAGGCAATCCTCACCGAATCGGCCGGGTACGCAAAGGAAGCGCTCTGGGGCAGATGGGCCCGCTGGCTCATCTTTATCATCTGCAGCCTGCCCATGGCCCTCGTCCCGTTCGTCATGGACCCGAAGAAGATCTTTACCGGCACCGCCGTCCACTGGGAGACCGTCCCCTGGGGCGAGCTTGCCGTGATCGTCGTTGTTGGTATCCTCCTCTCCTTCTTCGTGGCGGGGTACATCGTCCGGGTCTACCGGGGGGTCAGTCCCGCCCCGGAGTTCGACGACTGGGGCACGCTGTTCATTGACGGGATCAGGCTGACGGTTGTCGGCATCCTCTGGTTCATCCCGCTGATGGCAGTCCTCGCCCTCATGCTCGCCACGGCCTTCCTGGGCATGGCCGGGGGCAGGGGTGCGTCCGCGGGCCTGTGGATCGGCCTCGTGCTCGTCCTTGTCGTGATCGAGATCGCGCTGGCGGTCGTCACCGTCCTCTACAGCATCCTGGGGTCGGTCCGCTTCTCCCGCACCGGCAGCATCCTGGAAGGTATCCGGTTTACGGCGATCACGGGAACGATCCGGACGATCGGGTGGGGCAGGTACGTCATCGCCCTCGTCATCCTGATGGTCGTGGCCATTGCCTTCTTTGCCGTCATGTCAGTATTCTCCCTGGTCCCGTACGCGGGCTGGGTGGTCCAGCTCGTCCTCACCCCCCTGTATTCCATCTTCTCGGCACGGTACATCTCCCGGGTCTATGATCATGGCGTACCGCAGGCTGCAGCGCCATAACAGGCTCCCCCCTCATTTTTCGCGGGTACGCCATAACCGTTGACCAGGTGCCTTTGGGGAATTCTGCAGGGGTCCGGGATTGTCCGGGAGGATCTGCCAGGCTCGGAATATCGGTATTTTTCTCGACGACATTCTTACCAATATCAACAGGATCGATCGGTTCACGAACGGTATGACGTTGGAGCAGTTCCGGACCGATGAAAAAACCTATTTTGCCACCATCCAGTGTGTTGAGATCATCGGTGAAGCGGCAAAACATATCCCGGCATCAGTCCGTTCCGCATACCCTGAGGTTCCCTGGAATGAGATGGCAGGAATGAGGGACAACCTGATACATGCATATTTCGGGACGGCCCCTCTCACGTGTCAGGATGATCGATAAACGTTATGTCCTGA
This sequence comes from Methanoregula sp., assembly GCF_049510175.1. GTDB lineage: Archaea > Halobacteriota > Methanomicrobia > Methanomicrobiales > Methanospirillaceae > Methanoregula. Next base: position 506,740 of record NZ_JBEKZF010000001.1, on the reverse strand, counting down.
AAGATACCTTTGCTGTTTAAAGAATATTCAAAAGAGGACCACGTATGGAAGATACTACCGGATGGATCGATTATCGGGATAAAATATGTTATCCGGTCGAACGGTATCTTCTTGGCTATTCAATCCGGAACAAAGAACGCCTTATCAGTGCGATAATAAGCAATGCACTCCTGAATGAAAAGGTCGATTTTGAAGAGCTCAGGAAAATCCCTGAGGATAAGAGTTTAGAGACAATCGGTGATTTTGTTCTGGATTATGCAATAATCGAAAATTTTCCCAAAGAAGAGAGCACAACTCCCAGGGAAATCAATGATTGCCGGCAATTTTATGGAAACAATGATACTCTTCATTGGTTCTCAAAGAATTGTATGCATTTACAAAATTTCATTCTCTGGGGACCGGATGAAAGAGACAAACAAAAATGGAATTTTCCGGAGACCTATATTTTAGCGGACCGTTTCGAGATGCTTATCGGCGTGATTTATCTCGAAAAGGGCATTGATGCTGTTAAAGATTTTTTGAAAAAACAGAAATTCTTCGAAGAGATTGACAAAAAATATACGATCAAATAACAGGAAATCCGACCTCCGGGGAAGTCCCCGCGGCTGTGGGGGCGCAGTATCTGTCGTTCATGAGAAGGGCGGATTTGAGAAAAACGGGTATAAAATTCAGAATGAATTTTATGCACGGTTGATGAACATGCCTGAAGCATTTTTATGCAGCGATGCTCAAATCGCTTCGAGCCCCCCCACCTGAAGCGTCAGGCTTTTCTGCAGGACCGATAAGAAAACCGGGTTATCCGGATATGCGTTGAACCAGCACCATCTGTATAATTCATATACTCCCCAGCGCCACCCCGGATAATCCATGTCCCGCGCATTCCTCCCGGCCCCTGCTCTCTGTCTCCTCGTGCTCGGTATCCTATCAGCGGGATGCTCAAGCCCCGTCCCGCCGCAGGAGACCGGGTCCGTCCAGGTCATTTCAGTACCGCCCGGAGCAGAGGTCTATCTCGACAATGAATACCACGGAACCACGCCCGCCACCATCTCCGCGGTCCCGGCCGGCAGCCACACGGTCGGAATCCGCATGAACGGCTTCGAGCCCTGGTCGGTTCCCGTCACGATTACGAAAGGGAGCAATGAGACCATCCCTGCCCGGCTCGTGGGCCTTCCTGCCACCCTGCCGGTCACCTCTGCTACGACAGCCATCCCCGCTGCCACAAAAGCTCTCCCGCAGATCCACGTGGACGGGTACTGGACGTACCCGCAGGAGAGAGGCAGCACGACAACCCCGGTACCGCTGATCGTGCACACCGAAGCGTTCAATACCGGGTCTGCCGATGCCCGGGAAGTGACGGCCTCGGCAAATTTCTACTACGGAGGACGGATGGTCTGCTGGAACACGGTGTATCTCGGGACGCTCGCGGCCGGCGGCCATGTGGGCAGGGACACCATGGTCTCCTGCTCTCTGCCATCCGGATTTTCCGACCCGGACCTTGTTGTCCGGTTCGAGAACATTGTGGTGGCCCCGTAACACCTGCGAAGGGCTGCGGTGGCGGGAATTTTCGGACATTCTGTCCGAAGAACCCTGACGGGTTCTTCTCTTCCTCCGGGTCGAAGAATGAGAGGGTTCTTCTCCTGCCACATCTCTGATGAGATGCGGCATTCAGATGACCTGTCGGACCCATGAGCAGTACACCAGCCAGTCCCGGGGGGTGGAAACAGGCTTTTTCCCTCACAGGTTGAATTGAATGGGAGGAGAACCCCGTGAAGAACATCATCATCATCGGCATGCCCGGTGCAGGGAAGAGCACCATGGGGGTGATCCTTGCAAAAACTCTTGGGTTGAAGTTCATCGATACCGACATCGTGATACAGGAGAAGTCCGGAAGGCTCCTGCAGGACATTATTGATGGGGAGGGGCCCGCAGCATTCCTGGCAATCGAGGAAAAAACGATACTGTCGCTCCAGTGTCGCAATGCAGTCATTGCCACGGGGGGCAGCGTTGTCTTCAGCGGGAAGGCGATGGAATACCTGAAATCAGGTGGCCTCGTCATTTACCTCAGGATCTCCTTTGAAGAGATGGAAAAAAGGCTCAATAACATCACGACACGGGGCATTGTCTTGCATGCAGGCCAGGGCCTCCGTGATATGTACAACGAGAGGGTCCCGTTATACGAGCAATATGCCGACATCACCATCGATTGCTCGGACGAGCATTTCGAGGATTGCGTCAGGAACGCGATCGACAAATCCGACGAGTTCATCTGAATCCGACGGGTTCATCTGAACCCGGAGGACGAGAAGAACTCATAAGAGTTCTTCGAACCCATCAGTTAACATTGTATAAAAATGAAAATCCGGAGGACGGAAAAACCGTAATCTTTTTTTAACAGGCTGTCAAATATAAGGGGATGGTTCACCGAAAACTTCCTGCATGTCCCGTCTGCCAGCGGGAAGAGACCGTAATAATTCACGAAGAGTTGGGTAATGATGGGCATTTTTGTTTGTGTTCCGGTCCTCATGGGTGTGGTTCGACGTTTGTCCTGGATCCGGATGGTTCGGTATCGGATATCTTCTGATAGTGCCCCATACGAAAATTTCACTGAATTTTTTCGTTGATGGTGTATTTCTATCAGGATATGAGGTCTCTCTACCCGTCGCCCGAATAGGATGAGAGTAAAACGGGATACTTCTTACAGCGCCAGTTCAAATTCCTTGGACTCCCGCGAGAGGAAATATCCGAGAATCGTCCGTATGATAACAACTGCACCGAGAAGGATGATCTCCTGTTCAGAGGGTGTGATAAATGTCTTCAGTACATCAGCGGCAATAAAAAATTCCAGCCCGAAAACAAGGTAACTGGTAAATGCCCGCCTGATCTGGGTATAGGTAGTCTCTGTTTTGCGGAATTCCCGCAGGACTATAAACACCATTGCCCTGAGCCCGCCGTATATGATCAGGATTGCACCGGCAATTCCAAACAGGAGGGAAAAGAACGTGATGATGTCAGGCAATGCCAATACGTCCATGAGTGATGATCAATCGGGAAGTATTTCAAGACTCCTTTTATCAGGTTCTGTCAATCCGGTGCGGGATGAACATATCGTCAGTTCTGAAGGGTCCTGCGAGTTCCGACAGGTCTTCAGGTATCGTGCTAGGCCGGTTCGTGTTCCTGCGCACGCGTGTACACCGGATCATCAGGCACATGCACGGTTTACGTCGCACCCCGCCATTCCGGGCCACGGGATCCCATAGGATACAAGGCGCGAACTCTTATACTCGAGCGGCTAATATTATAGAACACTGTTCTATCAAATAGGCAGTACGAGAAATCATTATGTTTGGATCATCCAATTTTGGTGGAAACCGCGGCCCCCGCGACATGGGTCCCCGCGAAATGACAAAAGTAGTCTGTTCAGACTGCGGAAAAGAGTGCGAAGTACCGTTCAAGCCAACCGAGGGAAGGCCCGTCTATTGCCGGGACTGCCTGCCGAAACACCGGAAGCCCCGCTTCTAAGTGTCTTGACGGTTTATTATTTTCCTTTTTTTTAGAGCCAGCAACAAATGAGTACCGTGTTTCCCCGTGAGCGGAGCCCTTCTCCCGTACACGTGTGCCGGGCCGGGACTGCCCGACGGTTCCGGGAGGTACCGTCACCCGTTCCGGAACTTCCGGGGATCCCTCCCGTTTTAAAAAAAAGGATTCACTTCCTTCCTTTCACGACGACCAGCACCCCGAGCGCCAGTATCACGGCCGCGACCGCGGGCGAAGCCTTCTGCGCTGGCGTAGTCGCCGTTGCCACCGGTGCCTGCTGCCCGTCCAGCCACTGCGTCGCATAGCTCAGCTGGACGTCCTCGCCGGCCATGGCCCGGGCAAGGGTATCTTCATTGAGCGGGACCCGGACGGTCGGCGCAATCCCGCCGGTAAGGGACGCATTGCTGTCGACCTGGATGCTGCCGGTCTGGTCGAGCGATGCCCCGTCAGGGAAGAACACGTACATGCCGAGCGGCAGGACTGCCTGGACGTTGTTCATGCCGAACGCCCCGTTGGTCCCGTACCAGGAGACGATCGCACCGGTGCCGGAGCGGGTGAAAATATTCGGGAGACCCTCGCCGGAGCTGATCGTGTCCGGGGAGACGAGCACCGCGACCGGCCCGTCATACCGGCTTGTCTGCGGCTGCGTCCAGGCCTCTGATACGATCGTGAACCTGCGGGAGCCGGGATCGTATTTCGTGGCATACTCGTAGAAGACCGGCTTGTCCACGAACCACCCGGCAAAGCAGGACGCGATGTTGTCATCCCCGCCGCTGTTGTACCGGAGGTCGATCACCACACCGGGGGATTTGTTCGCGATCGCGGAGAGCATCGCAGCCTTAAACGGCTCGTACACCTCGTACGATTCATGGTAGATCGCGATGTACGTGTACCCGCCCGGCAGCGTCCGGTACGTGAGCGTATCATTGCTGATCTGCGGCTGGATATCGGTCAGGCGGTTCACAGCGCCGATATCGTTGACCTGTTTCCCGAGGAAGATGGTGCTCTTCTCCAGGCTGTCGTACCCGTCATCGTATGCCGTGAGGCTCAGGGTCCGCGGGTGATGGACGGCACCGTACGTCACCTTGACGGTCACCGGTGTTCCCACCGGGGCCCGGGTCAGGAGCCGGGCCTGCTGGACCTGTATCGCTTCGGCCGTGGAGGGCTTCTTCACCGCCCAGATGTACGGCGTGGCGTTCATGGCCTCGTGGATCTCCTTCCCGTTCCATCCGGTCACTTCATCGCCGGGCCTGATTCCCGCAGTCTCCGCTGCGCTGCCATTCGCAACATAACTCACGATCACCGTGCCGGAGTCCAGCCGGGTTAAGGCAATCCCGTAGCCCCCGCCGATATCGGCATACTTTGCCCCGAAGTCTCCTTCGGTATCCAGCACGTCCACGTGCCCGTCCGGGATCGCGACCAGGTATCCCCGGAGGGCCCGGTAATACGCGGCCCTGTCCTGGTTCTTCTCGGCAGCGCTGATCGCAGGCGCGTACGCTGCATAGAGTGCATCGAAGTCAACGGACCGCCACTCTTTGAAGGCATATCGTTCCCTGATGAGGTTATGGAACGAGAGGAACGCCCCGCTCCACGACCGGTTGCTGTAATCCGCGAGCGGTGTCTCGTTCGCCGCAACCGGCGCAAAGGCGGCGATCAGTTCCTCAGTGTACGCGGTCTCGTTGTTCCGCTCGAACGGGACGCAGCTGTCCTTCCAGACCATCCCGCAGCCCGGGCAGCTGGCAGCACCGGCAGCCGCCACCGGCAGGACCGTGGCGGTAAGGAGGACGAGAAGGACACAAAAAACAAGGATACGGGCGTTCATGCGGTACTCTCCTCTCTCAGGCTGGCAGCAGCACTCATGGTATTCCTGTATTTACCGGAGGGGTATTTAGTGGATACCCTCATCCGCCATACTGCGGGATTGTCCGTGGAGCGTACATATGGCGGGGATGGGTGCACGGCCGGCCCCTTCAGGTAACCATGAATAGTCCCGTGACACACCCTTATTCCGGTATGTCTGCACCAGGATCCCGCTGGTTCCCGCCGGGAAAGACGCTCGGGGGGGAACTTGGCCTCGCCATGAAACGGGTCGCAGCCTTCGGCGTCGTCTATCCCGCGGGGTATGAGCAGGCGCTCGTCGGGAAGTACTCCCGGGAGGGGGTCCTCTACCCCCACATCCTCATCATCCTCGGGCAGCCGCGGATCAACCACCATTTCTTCTATCCCCGTGCGCTCGGACGGACCGGCAGGCTCCTCGATTACGGGTGCGGCACCGGGGATAATATCCGGCAGTTGATCCGTGACGGGTTTCCCCGGGAGAGGATCACCGCGTTCGACATCAACCGGGCAAGCATCGACCTCGGCTTCGACCTGTACCGTGACCGGGAGGAGATGCAGGACCTCTTCAGCATTTCCGGCACGTTCCCGTACGGGCCGGCGGAGTTCGGCATGGTGTATTCCGCCTCGGTTGTCCACGTGATCGCCGATGAGGGGGAGTTCAGGACATATCTTTCGAATGCCTGGTCTGCCCTCCGGCCCGGCGGGATCCTCTTTGGCTCCACGCTGGGGCTGGCGGAGGGGGCGGTCAGGTCTCCGGATGGACGGGGGCCGCCGCGGGAGCAGCTGGCCGGTGAGCTGGCCGTCGCCGGGTTCAGGCACCCCGAAATCGTCCAGCGCTATCACGTCCCGCATGATGTCCCCGGCGACAAGGACAACATGTGCGTCTTTGAATTCTGCACGGAAAAGCCGGCGTAAGACCGGAAGGGACCGGCGGTCTCCCCGGGCGGCCGGTCCGGCCATCGACGCCGGAACCCCTGCTGCACATCCTTCACCGCAGCTCATAAATATCCCCTGCTCCCCTATGCTCCCATGGTGATACCATGCCGGAACTGGAAATCAACAAGGCAACAACCGCCCTCGTCGTCATCGACCTGCAGAAGGGCATCGCGGGCCGGCCCACGGAGCCGCATGCCGCACAGGACGTGGTCAGGAACGCCGCGTTGCTCGTGCAGGCGTTCCGGAAGAACGGGATGCCGGTCTTCCTCGTGCATGTCATACATGCACCGGAGACGATGCTGAAAGTACCGACCGACACGTCCTTTCCCCGGCCACCGGTCATGCCCCCGGACTGGTCGGAGTTCGTCCCGGCAATCGCGCCGGTCCCGTCCGATATCGTGATCGCAAAGAAGCAGTGGGGGGCGTTCTACGGCACCGACCTCGAACTCCAGCTCCGGAGGCGGGGGATGGACACGATCGTGCTCTGCGGGATCTCCACGGAGTACGGGGTCGAGAGCACGGCCCGGTTCGCCTACGAGTACGGCTTCCGGCAGGTCTTTGCGGAAGACGCGATGTCCTCGGCGTCGGCCGAGTCGCACCACGCGGCGGTAAATTTCATCTTTAAAAGGATGGGCAGGGTCCGGAAGACCGGTGAGATACTCAGGGCGATAGGGTAACCGCGTGATCTCTCCTTTTTGCCAGCTCCCCTGCGCTGCCCGGCACCCCGGGCGATCCATCGCCGGTAAAAGAGAGAGCAGCGATGAGTGACGGGGGCCGGGAGGCTGGCCGCCATCCGGCCCGTTTACGGTACCCCGGATTTTCCGCACCTACCGTACGATCACCTCTTTTTCTCCCCTGAAATACGCCATCTGTTCCAGGTACACCATGAACAGGTACCCGGCAAGGATGCCGATCACGATGCCGGCCAGGTGAAGGGAGATGCTCACGGTCCGTGTCGAGTTTGCCAGCCGCTCCGGGAAGAGGTTCCAGACAAAGTACAGGAAGATGGCAGCGATCGCGATGGTGAGGAGCCGGGAAGGCCAGGAGAATTCCTGCATCACGCGATATAAATCCCTGAACTGGTGCCGATAAGCAAGGGCGGCAAGCACCAGCATGCCGGTCACGGCCGCGAGGCCGTACAGGAGCGGGGAGCCCGTCCCCGTGCGGTACAGGAGCATGTAGCGTGCGATGATCCCCGCGGACATGGCCAGGATACCGACAAGCACAACGCCGTAATAGCTGCGCATGCTCCTCCCGGACGTCCTCTCCAGGTACATCAGCCAGAAGAGGAGCAGCAGCCCTGCAAGTGCCGAATCGATGCCGGAGAGGCCGGCATAATAGCTCGTTGTCGCATTGAAGACGGCAAAGCATGCACCGAAGATGAGAAAGATGACGACGATCACCTTGGTCAGGACGAGGTACAGCCGTTTCCGGTTGACGATCGTTGCCAGCACGAGGCCGTAGATGGCGATCAGCAGGTACGCGGTCACGTTCCCGAGGAAATGATCGAAGTTCAGGTGGACGAACGACGACGTGAAGAGCTGGTAGACATGGAAGTCCTGCAGGTCGACCTGCAGGCCTGAACGGAACGACGGGTAGACGGAGACGAGATACTCGATGGCGATCGTGATTGCCGGGATGATGAGCACGATCGCGAGATAGAAGGAGAAGAGCCGGAGGTTGACCGTTGATCGGAAGTCGCTATACTTCTGGATAAGGTTCATGGTACGCAGCCGGTCTTTTCCCTTCCCTGATCCATACATCGGTCCCCGGGGGATAAAAGAGAGGATCATACGATAAACGCGGGGGGAGTTCCCGGGTACGGCCGGCCGCAGGGCGATGACGGGGCTGCCGGGTTTCCCGGTGACGGCGGGTACCCCGCCCGGGCACCGGGCTTCGCCAATACGGAGAGTCCACCAAAAACCGCCCTATCCGATGGTATTACCATCCGGATTGCCGGGGTGCTCCCGGTCCCCGCTTACCGGCCTTTCGCGCTGTCGTACCCGCACCGCTTGCAGCGGTAGCTGCCGTCGGGCTTCCGGACGATATTGGGGTCCTGGCACTGCTCGCAGATCGGACGGTCGTGTTTTACCCGCGTGGCCGGGGGTTGTTTATCCATGGGGATTGATTGCCGGGTTCCTATAAAGATATACCGCAGGCCTGTGCCGGGCCTTTCACCCGGACCGGGATCGCGTGAATAATCAGGAAGCGGTGATCCTGGACGGGCAGGAACCTCGCTGCGCATGATTTTTTTAAAAAGATCGGAAAAATATATTATCTCATGAACATATTACCGAATAATAAATTATTATGGGGGAGTTATTATATGGCGGATGAAAAAGGCTCGATCAAGGTGATCTCCAATCCAGGCGGGGCAAAGATCCTGCTCGGGTATAACAACAAGACTGAGGAAATCGTTCCAGCAACACCGTACACGATTGCTGATAGAGATCCAGGGACCTATACGGTATATGTCACCATAGACGATGTCTCGAATTCAAAAGAAGTAAAAGTTGAATCGGGATCGGAAACTACGGTAGAAATAACAATATTTACCAAAGAGATCAAGAAAGAAATCCACCACATCTGCTTTTATACCATTATTTTTAGTTTTATCCTCGCTGCTATAGCCGTCCTTACGGAACTGGTTGTCCTGCGTACTTTCAGTACTATTCCTTCACTCGATCCGCTGTTCAAGGAACTTATTTTTATTGGCTGCGCAGGGGGACTCGGCGGCCTCGCTTACAACATGTACGTGTATACCGACCATATTGGCCGGGAGGAGGATTTCCGGGTGGAGTTCGCATCTTCGTATTACCTCCGCCCGTTCATCGGCATCCTCTATGGCGTTTTCGTCTTCTTTCTTGTTGCCGGGGGTCTCATGACCTTATCATCAGGCGGATCGGCAACTACTAACGGCCTGTATACCCAGCAGTCTGTCATGTTCTATGTTGCCCTGTCCTTCCTTGCCGGATATGGTGAAGAGCCGGTCTCCATCAATCTGAAGGCCCTGGCAGAAGCCATGTTCAAGGAACCACCGGCAGACGATAAATCCACAACGACCATAACACCGAATAAATAGCCAGGATAGGGCCGGCGGGAATATTCTCCCGCCGGTTTTCTGATGAACGGCACGTCAGGTCGAAAATTCCCTATGGGAATTTTCTCCAACTTGCCCTTCTGATGAACGGTGGTCAGGTTGAGAATATCCGTTTGGATATTCTCCTGCCGGCTTTGCTGATGAACGGCATGTCAGGTCGAAAATTCCCCGCGGGAATTTTCTCCAGCCCGCCCTTCTGATGAACGGCGGTCTTGTGAAAAATCCCTGCGAAAATTCTGCCGCTGGCTTTGCTGATGAACGGCATGTCAAGTCGAAAATTCCCCGCGGGAATTTTCTCCAGCCCGCCCTTCTGATGAACGGCGGTCTTGTGAAAAATCCCTGCGAAAATTCTGCCGCTGGCTTTGCTGATGAACGGCATGTCAGGTCGAAAATTCCCTGTGGGAATTTTCTCCAATCTGCCCTTCTGATGAACGGCAGATTTCCTACATCTTCGACTGGTCGCGGGGGGGCGCCGTGCCGTGGACCCCGGGGCCCTTCGCACCGAGGCCGAGCATCGGGTCACGCTTCTTCTTCCTGTGCTCCCCGTCGTCCGGAGCCGCTGCCGGCACCTTCGCGAGGAAACAGTCGACCGGGTCCCGGTCGCCGGGACAGGTCCTTGCCCTGAACTCCTCGCACTCTGCGCAGGTCGGCACCTGGGTGGGCAGCAGCGAGGGGAAGTGGTTTTTCCAGAGGGTGGGATCGATCTTGCCCTGTTCGAGAAAACGCTGGATATGCCGCGCCGTATATTTCATGCTCATACCATACGCGCTGGATCCTCATATGCCCTTCTTTCATGGCAGGGGGGAGGCCGGGCGGTGCTCCTGCAGGTACCAGCCGGTGCAGACCGGTACGAGGAAGGTCACGGCATAGGAGACGAGCACATCGGGCTGGTAATACGCAGCGGGATGGAAGAGCAGGACGATGAAGAGATCATCAAGGACGACCGCGATCGCCGTCCAGGCCACCGCCAGCTGCACGAAGTACGACAGCGGGAGGCTGCGGCGGGAGAACCACCGGAAGGTCACGAAGACCATCACCGGCGTCAGGCAGACGAAGAGGACCCAGCCCATGACCGGGGCAAAGGGCGTGAGGAACAGGACGATGCCGAGGATATAACCGATCAGCCAGAAGGCAAGGCCAAGGCCGGCGGCATCTCCGAGCAACGGGTTCATGGAAAGGTATCATCCCGCGGGGAAATTGACGTTTTCGGAATTGTTCAGCCATCCCTCCGATCCCTCAGGATCTCCGCGAGGAACGCCGGCCCGTACATCTCCCGCCTGATCCCGCCCACGCCAAAGACCGTCCCGAACCCGGCCAGGTCGCACGGCCGGCGGGAGGCCATCTCCCGCAGGCTCCGGTCGGGGAAGATCACGTACGGCGGCACGCCGTTCTTATCCGCGATCTCCCTGCGCAGCGCCTTCAGGCGCAGGAACAGGTCCCCATCACCCGGGTCCAGCGGGGCCGGCGCGTGCGCCGCCGCCTTCGCAGCGCCGGGCTCCGGTACCGGGAGCATCACGCGGCAGCGGCCCTTCAGGAGCTCGCCGGACCGTACCGTGCACCGGATCACCGGGTACGTGTCGCCGGCCCGGGCCAGGAACCCCTGCCGGACGAGTTCGTTGATCCAGATGCGGTACTGGGCCTTGCTGTACTTCTTCCCGGTCCCGTAGGAGGGCAGGGCAGCAAGCCCGTACTCCTGGATCTTCTTACCCCGCGAGCCCCGGAGCACATCGGCAATCAGCTCGATCCCGAAGTCCTGGGGCAGCTGCTGCACGCAGGAGGCGATCGTTTTCGCCGCATCCGTGCAGTCCACCATGTCGGGAGGATGGTCGCAGGTATCGCACGACCCGCAGTTCTCCTGCGGGTACTCCTCCCCGAAGTACCTGAGCAGGAATTTCCGGCGGCAGCCGGTCGTCTCGCAGTAGTCCGCCATCTCCTGCAGTTTCTTTAAGGCAATCCTCACCTGCCGGCCACCGGTATCGTCGTGTTCCAGCATGGCGCGGACGCGTCCGTAGTCGCCCCTGCTGTAGAGGAGGACGCACTCGCTGTACTGGCCGTCCCGGCCGGCCCGGCCCGTCTCCTGGTAATAGCCCTCGAGGGTCTTGGGCAGGTCGTAGTGGATCACGAACCGCACATCGGGCTTGTCGATGCCCATCCCGAACGCGACCGTGGCGCAGACCACCTGCACCCGGTCCCTGATGAACGCCTCCTGCACCTCCTCCCGCACCTGCTTCGAGAGCCCGGCATGGTAGGCGAGCGCCAAAAAGCCGCGTTTCCTGAGCTCCCCCGCCACCTCTTCCGTCTCCTCCCGGGAGAGGCAGTAGACGATCCCCGAGTCCCCGCGGTGCTGCCCGAGGTAGTCCATTAAGAAGACGAGAGGGTTCTTCTTCAAAACGACACGGTACCGGAGGTTGGTGCGGTTGAAGCTGCCGACGAACTCCCGTGCACTCTCAAGCCCCAGCTGCTGCCGGATGTCCCGGCGGACCTCGGGGACTGCGGTTGCGGTCAGGGCGATGAGGGGGATGCCCGGGAAATACTCCCGGAGCTTTACGAGCTGCCGGTACTCCGGCCGGAAGTTGTGCCCCCACTCCGAGATGCAGTGCGCCTCGTCGATCGCGATCAGCCGGACCGGGGTGAGGGAGAGCGAGGACAGGAAGTGGGGCTGCATGCACTTCTCTGGCGAGATGAAGAGGAGCCGGAGCCGGCCGTCCGAGAGCCCCGCCTCGAGCCTGACCCGCTCGCGGTACTCGAGCGTGCTGTTCCAGGCCGCGGCCGGGATCCCCCGGGCGTTCAGGTCATCGACCTGGTCCTTCATCAGCGAGATCAGGGGGGAGATGACGAGCGTGAGGCCGCCGAGGTACAGGGCCGGCAGCTGGTAGCAGAGCGACTTGCCGCCGCCCGTCGCCATGATCGCGAGGGTGTCGTGGCCGGCAAGGACGGAGCCGATGATCTCCTCCTGGTACGGCAGGAAGGCGGAGGAGCCCCAGTACTTGTGCAGGAGTTCGCTGGTCGTGACCATAGTTTGAACGGGTACGCTAATGACGGGAAAATACTGCCTCAGAATACGCCGGCCGTCGAGAAGAATTCTTTGGTAAGAGTCCATTCTCACCGGATTCATCAGAGATGCATTCGGTCGTTACTGTCGGATACCGGAGGTTACCAGGAAATGTCCCAATAACAGCCGTTGCTGTGTCTGGACTTCCAGACCCGCCTGTTCAAACATGTTTCGTACCTCATTTTTATTGCGAATCTGGCCATGACCGCGATGAACAGATCTTAAAAAGAAGGGGAGAGGTGCCATATCAGCGAGAAAGAACTGGCCCCCGGGACGCAAGATACGCCTGATCTCACGTATACCCTGGAGCTGGTCTGACCAGTGATGAAAAGAAGTAGTACTGAAAACGAGATCGACAGAAGTATCAGGGAGCGGGATTGATTCGGCAGGGCAGATCATAAATGAAGAATCCGGCATCATCTGCCGGGCTTTTTTCACCATACCTTCAGCCGGATCAACCCCAATCAGCCGTGCAGAGGGCCAGCGTTCCCTGATTTTTCGTAATAGTCTGCCAGTTCCGCATCCGACATCCACTATGTCTCCGGGAGCAGATTTCACACTGACTAACCTGAGGACTCCTTTATGGACCCGATCGAAATACAGGTATTGAAACCATGAATCCTCATAGGTGCCTGACCAGGAATTAAATTTCTCAACATCCTCGGTGACATGCATATCCGCTAACCTCAGGAGGGATTGCCCGTAAGCAATTTAGTTATTTTCCCGGCAAGGTCATGTAAGTAACCGGGGTATTATATCTGAACCACAGGTTTTATGGCGCTGCCCCCTGAATCCACTAAGGAGAGATATGGCCAGAAAATGCGGCAGCTGTGGTGTCCCTGCTCCTGACGAGGGGTCGAAGTTCTGCAACCGGTGCGGGTCGGCGATCGTGGACGAGCCGGCACCGCAGTTTGTAGTCTGCAGCACGTGCGGCGCGAAGGTTGCCGACCCGGAGGCACAGTTCTGCGACAAGTGCGGGGGACCGATCCGGAAGACGATCGCCTGCCCGGCCTGCGGGAACAAGGCTGTCGATGAGAACTCGAAGTTCTGCACCCGGTGCGGCACGACGTTCGTAAAGCCGGGCACCTGTCCCGGGTGCGGCTCGCCCATCCCCGATGAACGGTCAGTCTTCTGCGAACGGTGCGGTGCATCGCTCCGGCGTGCGGGACCGGCAGCCGCTCCTGTCGTTGTCATTACCAAGAAGAGGACCTCCCTGCCGGTGCAGGAAGAAACGGATGCCGGCTGGAACCCGTGGAGCGACGGGAGCCCGGATGGCGATGCCCGGCCTCCTGCCCCGCAGGAAGACCAGTACGCCGGCCCGCCACCCGCTGCCGAAGAAGAGGCATCCCGGGCCCCGCAGGTCCGCGTACCCCAGAAGAAATATTCCCACCTCCCCTTCATCGCCGACGAGCTGAAAGACGCAAAAACCCCGTATACGGGTCCCGGTGAGCCCCCCGGACCCTCAAAAAAGGAACGCCCTGCAAAGAGGGGCGTCCTCGGTTTCCTTAAACGGTAGAGCATGCACAACGCCTGGCACGCGATACACCCGAAAGCGTATAACTGCCTGCGGCACACGGATCACTATCCCGCGGGATGGAGATGCATGAAGTCCGTACTACCGGTCATGGCCGTCATGATTATCATCGCCGCATGCATCACCCTGCCGGCAACGGCAGCGGTCTACTATGACTCCAGCATCCCGCAGATCATCACCAGGGGTGACGCGTTCTCCGTCAGCGGCACCGGTGCGACCAACGGCCCGGTCGCCCTCTGGGTCATCGGCAGGAAGTATTTCGAGATCCGGTCGACCGCACCGGACCGGCGCGGCAACTTCTCCATTGTCTTCCAGCCCACCGAGACGGAAAAATTCTCAACCGGCCAGTATGCCGTCGTCCTCCAGGACCCGGGGGCCAGCGGCACGATGGAGATCGAGCCCGGCAGGGACAGCAACGGCAACCTCACCATCATGAACCGGGGCAAGATCATCGCACGGCTCGGGGCACAAGAGGACCTCCAAGGCAATGTCCAGGCGGAGACCTATGCCCTGACGTCCGCTGCCGGCCTCCAGGGCGTCGACGACACCTTCCTGCCGGAGTATTTCTTCGTCGAGGAACCCTCCGTGCAGTTCGACGGGATCATCCCTGCATCGGGGTCGCGTCTCCCCGACAAGGTCTCGGGCGGGCAGGTCCTCTTTACCGGCACCACCAACCTGGGAACGGAAAACACCCTCATGGCGGAGATCCGCACGCCGGGTTCCACCTCGCCCGTCACGTCAAAGGAACTCCCCATCATCGCCGGCAAGAGCCTCAACATCTGGAGCTACGGGATAGAGGAGCCCGGCCTTGAACCGGGGGACTACCTCCTGACCGTAGGCTCGGCAGACTCCCGTGCCAACAGCACTGCGCAGTTTACCGTCGCGGAGACCCGGACCGTCACGCCGACACCAGAGCAGACGGGGATCAGCGGGATCGTCGCGCTCCCGAAGGGGCTTGACACGCTGCTCATCCTCGGCATAATCTTCGTGTTTGCCGTTGTCGTGTACACGACCAGCAAAAAATAATCGAACCTCCCGGGTACCACGGCACACGCCAGTCAGGTCACAGGTACTCGTTGCGCCTGCTCACGATGGGCGTGTCCTTTTGGGAGGACTTGATGTCCCGTGCCCGGTCGAAGTGGAACTTCGCTTCTTCCTCCTTGCCCATCTCCTTGTAGCAGGTGCCAAGGTGGTTCCACACGTCCACGTTGTTGGGCAACTGGCTGATCACCATCTTGAAGACCTGGATCCCGGAGTCGAGATACTTGTTGCTCTTGTAGAGCACGCCGATATGTTCGAGGGTCAGGCCGAGCGTGAAGAGCATCTCGGGGTTCTCGGACTCCAGCTCCACTGCCCGCAGGCAGGACTTGAGGGCGTTCATGTAGTCATTGAGCTCCCGGTAGCAGACGCCCCGGTCGTTCCAGGCCTGGGCAAACTTCTCATCGATCTTGAGCGCACGGTCGAAGGCCGCGATCGCCTCGGTGAACTTCTTCTCGTTCACCATCAGGGCTACACCCTTCCGGTACTCGGCCGTGGCCTTGCCGAGGATCTTGTCGAACAGATGCCCGGCAGGTTTCTTCGGGTCTTCTACGGGGGCCTCCGGCTTCGCTTCGTCAGCCTTCTCCCGGATCACCACGTCGCTGAACGTCGATGTGACGTCCCGGACGTTCCCGACCGCCGCGATGAAGGTCCCCTGCTCATCGAAGATGGGCATTGCCTTCATCCAGAGGGTCCACTCGCACCCGTCCCGCTTCTTCCCCCGGGTGACCGCGATGACAGGGCCTTTCGGTACCCGGTTGATCAGCATGTACTTCTGTGCCCGGATCTCGTCGTCGGATTCGAAGAGGAGATTGATGAGCATCTTCCGCCTTGTCCCTAAGAAGGGCTCCGCGTAGACGAGGTCGCCCTTGCCGAGGATCGCAGAGGCAGGTACGTCGGTCAGCTGCTCCATCGCGTCGTTCCAGGCAATCACGATCCCCCTGCTGTCGATCGCAAACCAGGGATAGGACGCGAAATTGACCATGTCCATGATGATCCGCTGGGTGGTCCCGACAGGCCTGACGGGGGAGTTCCGCTCAAGAGTGGCCTTCACCATCGCCATGATCTCCCGGAACTGCATCCGGGTGTCCACGCTTTTCTTCACGTAGAAGTTCGCCCCGTTGTTGAGCGCCTCGATCGCGGTATGCCCGCGCTCCTCGCCCGTGTAGACGATGATGGGGATGGTGGTATCCCCGCGGGAGCGGAGGATCTTGAGGAACTCGATCCCGTCGGTCCTTGGCATGTCATAGTCGACGATGATCGCATCGAAGCCCTGTTCCTGCAGCAGCCGCAGGGCGTCCTTTGCGGATGAGGCGGTCTGCATCGTCACCTCGCGGGACCGCTCGGCCATATGCGAGAAGACCTCGAGCAGGCCCGGATCGTCATCGATGAGCAGGACAGAGAAGTAGGATGAGGCCATCAGTATATTGACATATTCCCCGGAGGGATATAAAGCGAGTGTTTTACCGTGGAGTGGCAGCGGGGGGTGCCGGAAGGCCATGAAAAAAGGGTTACGAGAAGTACCCGACGATATTCCGGAAGAGCTGCATGTTGAGCGATTCAGCAGGCAGGGCCCGGCCCTCGCGCCGCGCCTGCTCCCGGAGGAGCGGCCAGTCATAGAGGTTCGTAAACTCCATCGCCCGCTCGGGGTGGGGCATCAGGCCGAGCACCCGGCCGTTCGCGGACGTGATGCCGGCGATGTCCTCCACCGAGCCGTTCGGGTTGTACGGGTACTCGCCGTCTGCCGGGCTCAGGTCTTCCCGGCAGTACGTGAACGCGACCATCTTCTTCTGTCTGATCTTCAGGAGGGTCTCCTTTGAGCACGAGAGGTTGCCCTCGCCGTGGGAGACGGGGCAGTACATCCGCCCGATACCCGTGGTCCAGAGGTTCTCGTTCGCCGGCTTCAGGGTGACGAACCGGCACTCCAGCCTCCCGAGACGGTTCGGCATCAGGGCGATCTCCCGGGCATACGCCGTATCGAATGCGGGGACAAGGCCGAGGTTGGCGAGGATCTGGAACCCGTTGCAGATGCCGAGCACGAGATTGTCGCCCTCCATGAACTCCTGGAGCTCGTCCCAGAGGTTGTTCCTGACCCGGTTCGCATAGGCGTTGCCGGCGCCGGTGTCGTCGCCGTACGAGAAGCCGCCGGGGAAGACGAGGAGCCGGTAGTCCGCCAGCGACCGGTCGCCCGCGATCAGGTCGTTGATGTGGACGATCTCCGAGCCCATGCCGGCCCGGGCAAGGGCGACTTTCGTCTCCATCTCGGAGTTGATCCCGTACCCGCTCATGATCAGGGCCTTCTCGGGGATCGGCTCCCGTGCGGCCGGATCCTTTGCCACAGCTGCCGGGCGTTTTATGTTTCTTCGCACCGCCATCTCAGTACCCCCCGAACGGTGCCTTGTAGGCTTTTTCGAGTTCCGCGATCCCGACGTCCAGCAGGAGCGTCCTTCCGCTGATCCGGAGCCGGCTGCCGCCCGTCCGGCCGAGGAGGACGGCATCGGGCCCGAGCGCCTGCTCGAACGCCCGCTTGTGGTCCTTATCGACCGTGATCACGAACCGGGAGAGCGATTCCGAGAAGAGGAAGTAGTCCGGCCGCATGCTGTCCGGGACAGGGACCGTGAGGTCCATGCCGAGCCGGCCGGCGATTGCTACCTTGGCAAGCGCGACGCCAAGGCCGCCGTGGCCGACCGGGAAGGCCGAGGCGACGAGCTCGTGGGCGATCGCACCCGCAAGCCGGATGTACCGCTCCTTTGCCGCGACCGCATCCAGCACCGGCACCGTATTCCCTGCGCTCCCGAGGTGCGCGAAATACTCCGAACCCCCCAGTTCCTCCCGGGTCCCGCCCACCACGTACACGAGGTCGCCGGCAACCTTCGCGTCCATCGAGACCGCTTTTCCCGCATCCGGGTGGACGCCGATGGAGGAGATGAGGAGGGTCGGCGGCACGGAGACTTTGACCGGTTTTCCCTCCGCATCGAATCCCGAGAAGTCGTTGAACATGCTGTCCTTGCCGGAGATGAACGGGGTGCCGAATGCTTTCGCGAAGTCATAGCACCCTTTCGCCGCGAGCTTCAGCTGCCCGAGGCGTTCAGGCTCGTCGGACGAGCACCAGCAGAAGTTGTCGAGGATCGCGATCGCGCCGGGCGGGATGCCCATCGCGACAAGCCCGCGGATTGCCGTGTCGATGCCGGCACCGGCCATGGCATAGGGATCGATCTCGGAGTACGAGGGAAAGAGCGCCTGCGAGAGCCCGACGGCCTTCTTCGACCCCGGCACGATCTTTGTCAGTGTCGCGACCGACTGCACCCGCCCCTTCCCCTGCACCGGCCCGAGCACGTGGCCGCCCTGCACGGTGTGGTCGTACTGGATGGTGATGAACTCTTTTCCGCAGCAGTTCTTCCGCTTCACCATCGCGAACAGGGCCTCATCGAGCCTCGCGGGGCAGGGAGCATCCGGCTCCGGGTTTGTCTTCTTTACAAAAACCGTCTTCAGGTGCTTCTTCGGCAGCCCTTCGTGGAGGAACGCGAGTCCGATGTCCATCACGACCGCTCCGCCGCACTCCACCACGCACCGGCCGGTGTCCGTGAACGTCCCGATCACCGTCGCTTCCACCTCGCGGCGCTCCATCAGCTCCATGAAGGCCTCCAGGTGCTCCGGCGGCACGGCGAGCGTCATCCGCTCCTGCGACTCGGAGATCCAGATCTCCCACGGCGCCATGCCGTGGTATTTCAGGGGCACCCTGTCGAGCTGCACGTGGCAGCCGTTGCACTCCTTTGCCATCTCTGCGACCGAGCAGGAGAGGCCGCCCGCCCCGTTGTCGGTGATGCTCCGGTAGAGGCCGGCGTCGCGGGCTTCCTTGACGATCACGTCCGAGAACTTCTTCTGGGTGATCGGGTCGCCAATCTGCACCGCGGTCACGGGGCTTGCCGGGTCGAGCGCCTCCGAGGAGAAGGTGGCGCCGTGGATGCCGTCCTTGCCCACCCGGCCGCCCACCATCACGATCAGGTCACCGGGGCGGGCCGCCTTCTCGTAGAGCTTCCGCCCGCCCGATTCCCGGGGGATGACACCGACGGTACCGGCAAAGACGAGCGGCTTTCCCGCGTAGCGGGGATCGAACCAGCAGAAGCCCTGCGGCGTCGGGATGCCCGAGCAGTTCCCGCCCACCCCCACGCCCCGGACCACGCCGTCGAGTATCTGCCGGGGGGAGGGGACCGGGTTTTTCCTGTCCTTCCCGCGGAAGAGGGGGACTGCCGCATCGGGATCGCCGACGCAGTACCCATAGACATTGATGCAGGGCTTTGCCCCGAGGCCGAAGCCGATCGTGTCCCGGTTCACGCCCACGATGCCGGTCAGGGCCCCGCCGAACGGGTCGAGGGCCGAGGGCGAGTTGTGGGTCTCGACCTTGTGGGTGACGAGGAACTGCTCGTCAAAGACGATCGCGCCGGAGTTGTCGGAGAAGACCGAGACGCAGATGTCCTTGTCCCCGGCCTCCGCCCGGATCTCGTTGGTCGCCGCCTGGATGTAGGTCTTGTAGAGCCCTCCGGGCACGTCGTCGTCCATCGCCGAGGCGAAGATCGTGTGCTTGCAGTGCTCGCTCCAGGTCTGGGCGAGCGACTCGATCTCCACATCGGTCGGCTGCCTCCCGCGTTTCCGGAAATAGTCGCGGATCGCGTGGAGCTGGACGAGGTCAAGGGCGAGCGGCCCCCGGCGCTCGCGTGTCTGCGGGTCCAAAATCCCTTCCTTCCCGAGCTTCGATAACGCCGCATCATCGAGATCGAGGTCCACCGGCCCCGCGGTCGGCAGCTCGTGGAGCTCCACGTACGGCACACTGCGGTCCATACCCTTCTGCCCGTATTCCGCCCATGTCTTCTCATGCACCCGGTTCACGAGGGGATTTGCCAGCATCGACGCGAGTTTCTCCAGGGCACCGGGCGCGAGCCGGCCGCGGATAAAGTAGAGCTGCGAGGAGCAGACCGCCTCCCCCTCACCGAATTTCATCCCCAGGAAGTCCTCGATCATCTGCCGGGCCGTGGTGCCGACATTGTCGGTCACGCCCGGCAGGAACCCGACCTCGATCGCGTAATCGAAGAGGGGTCTTGTTGCTTCGTCCACCGTGAATTCCTGCACCACCGGGTTGATCAGCTGCCGGGCGACCTGCACCAGCTCGTCGCGGGTGAAGTCCCGCGTGCCGGTCGCAACCGTGTAGACATCGGTGAGATGCAGCTCGTCGATGGGAAAGCCGAGCGAACGGATCCGGTCAGTCCGGGTCTTCAGGCGCGGGTCTGTGGTGTAGTGAACTTCTATGCGGTGGACAAAAGAAGCCATGTATACAGGTTTCGGCGCACAGGAGAAAATAGGTATCGTCACGGCAGGGAGTCAATCGTCGCATCAGCGAAGAGAGCCTTATGCCTCTCTTCCCGTGTTCCTTTGTCACACAGCGAGGATTGGCTGGAGATTGTCGAGAGTCATCAGACTTGAGACAGGAGAAGACCTGTGGTCTTCGAAGAATCCAAAAGGATTCTTCGACGTGCTTCATCCTGTACTGATGCAGGCCGCCGGCATGAAAAAAGGGGGGTTATCCAATCAGCCGGCCGTGGTCGCCTTCCGTGAACGAGTACACGTTCCACATCACGTTCTCAAGCTCCTGCGACAGGCCGTTCTCCTGTACCTGCCAGCCGTCCGGGTACTTCAGCACCTGTGTCGATGTGTACGGGGGACAGGTATTCCCATTCTCATCGATATTGATGACATTCTGGTTCGAGAGTAGCGTGCCTGATGAGGACGGTGTAAGATCAGAGATCCACTGCCCGTTCTTCTTCACCGAGTACGTGATGACGAACTGGTCAGGGCCGTAGTCCCGTGCCGCCTGCTGCCAGTTGTCCCAGTAGCAGGGGACGCCGTTCGTGGAGGTATATGAAGTGCCGGTGCACCCGGTCGTGTACCCTTTCGAAAAGTCCTCGTTCAGGATGATCGGGATCACGGTGGAGTCGGAGGGCTTCAGGGACGGGACCATAGCACTTGCGGGATGGTAGAACCCCCCGGTGTCCTTCACGTACAGGGTGACCGGGTCCGTGGCAATGGTATTCGGGTTCGTCACCCTGACCATCACCGTTGCCGGGTGCGCCTGGTAATAGAGCGGGTCGGGGATGTAGAAGTTGCCGGCGGCCCCGTACACCGCGGCCGCGGACTGGGCCCCGACAGCCTCGCCCATCTGCCTGCCGATATCGCCCGCATTGCTCTTGATCGTATCCTTGGCGCTGTCCGGCATGTTGCTGTAGGCGCTCTGCGCTGCGTCGAGGACACCGCCCGCACCGATCTCGTCGGCCGCCATCTTCGCCATGTAGTCTGCCCCCATGTTCTCGAGGTCGGCGGCATTGGGGAGGGTCGGCGGGACACCCAGCGCACTCTCGGCAATCGCAAGGCCGGCGTGCAGGACGCCTGTGCAGGCAGGGCTGCTGTTGCAGTCGAACGCCCCGAACGTCAGCCCCTGGACCGCGTATGCAGCGATCTGGACCACGAAGTTGTTGATCGAGTTATAGGCCGCTGAGACCGCATTCGCAACGGTCTTGAAGGCCTGGAAGAGGGCCGTGATGATGTCCCAGACGGTATCGTACCAGTGGCTCTCCGCCGGGTCCGCGTAGAAGTGGTAGCCGGGCTGGCTGCCGCCGAACATGCTGCAGCTCTGGGCATTGAGCATGTCAATCGCCTGGTTCCCGGTAACCGGTGCCGAACAGAACGGGGGGGTCGCGACAGTGACGAAGTGGGCCCGGGCTTCCAGCGAGCCGTCCTGGTAGGTCCGGATCCAGTCCGGGACAAACAAGGTCATGTAGAACGCAGAGATCGTCGCAGAGGGGGGTCTGACGAGGACATCACTCTGCACGTTCCCGGTGCCCGTCGCGGGGCAGGGCACCGGGCGCTTCACGGTTACCGTCACCGGCATGGTGGGGACGCCGGCATTCCCGTTCTTGCTGATCGGGATGATCCGGACGTAATAGGTGTGGTCCATGTCCGCAAACAGTATTGCAAATGCAGAGGCCCCCTGGAGCGAGGAACTGCTGGCTTCGCTTAAAATCATGTTGTCGTTGGGGTTGCCCACGTCCTGCTCGGTGAGCTCGCCTGCCGGGACCTGGACGAAGCTGTCCGGCACCGGGATCGTAAGCGGCCCGACGGACGCCTTCTTGTACCAGATACCCGAGCCGGTCAGGGGGATCTTCAGGAGGCCCATGGGCTTCCCCTGCCCCGACACGGTCTGGTCGAGGTGGACGAGGCCGGTATAGATGGGCGGGTCGGAAGGGTTATGGTTGGCAATCGGCGCGAAGTTGAGGGCAAAGTAATGGAAGCCCTCGCTATCCACATAGACATCCTTGACCGGGCCGGAGGCAACGAGCCCCGGCACGTACTGGTTCTGCCAGCGGGTGGCATTGTCGCTGAAGGGGAAACGCGAGACCTGGTAGAAGGCGGTCGCGGTCGGATCGAGCGAGATCCAGCGGAAGTTCGGGTCGTTGTAAACGGTGTCCGTTATCTTGATGAACACGGTACAGTCATCTGCCCAGATGGCCCAGTATGCGGTATCCTGGCTGCTCACCGGGCGCGTACTGGAGAGCGGGGTGTTCATGGTGTCCACCTCGATGTAGCTGAGGGGGAACGTGGTTACGGTCGGGGTCTGGTAGCCAAGGGAGGAGGTCACGTTCTGCGTATTGAACTGGTACGAGAAATAGGGCGAGAGGGTGGTGAGGAGGGGCGTCTTTGAATGGTTGCCGACCCGGATGGTGACCGGCTGGATCGTGACCGGGCCGAGCGCCTGCAGCTGCTCTGCAAGGCTCCGGGCCGGGGCCTGCGGCGCATGCGTCGGCGTGGGAGTGGGAATAACCTGCGTGACGGCTGGCTGGGCAGTCGTTGCACGGGTCGCCACCGTTGTCGCGGCCACGGTTGACAGGACGGTTGTCTGCACGGGGGTCTGTTGGGACGTGGTTGCCGGGACAGGGACCAGCGTATAGCTCTGCTGGTTCAGCTGGTCGGCCTGGATCGTGAAACTCGTGGTATAATCGAGATAGCCGTTCATCTGCAGCACGAGAGAATGGCTGCCCGCCGTGAGGGTACGGATGGTAAACGGTGTCGTGCCCATCGCGGTGCCGTCGATGACCACGCTGGCGCCGGACGGGGCGCTGCTGATGCTGATCGCGCCGGTCTGCGGGGCCGCGGACGTGACGGTCGTTGCCACAGGAACCACGGCAACCGTCCGGACCGGCGCGAGGTTCAGGGCGGGCGAGGTAGTTGTCGCGGGGGCGATCAGCGATGCAAAGACGGGGACAGGGAGCGTGAGAAGAAGGACCAGGAGAAGGAGAAGGAAAACCGGTTTTTTCTCAGGAGGCATACGTCAAATGGGTCTGACAAAAACGATAAAGATTGTGAAATATTTCCCGGGGTATACACACCGCCTGCGGGAGATCCGCAGCACATCACTTCTTTGTCACGATAACCGGGTCGATGGTCGCATCGATCATCAGGTCGAAGTCGACGGTGTCCAGCCAGCCGGCCTTCTCGAACATGCTCATGAAGCAGACGCCGGCCAGCTTTGCCCCACCATACTTCCCGGCGAGATCGCGGACCTGTTCCTTGGTCACCGGCATCATCGGCATCGCAAGCCCGCCCATGATGACCAGCAGCTTCGGGCTGAGCACGGCAGGGCCGCCGGAGACCTGCATCCCCACGTCCTCAACATACTGGATCTTTTTTGCCTTTGCCTCGTCGAGAAGGGGCACGAAGACCTGGTCCACGTGCAGGCCGCGGACCGTAACCGCGAGCAGCTCGACAAACGGCGTGCAGGTGCCCGTGCAGCCGAAGTACGCGATCTGGTCCCCCTGTTTGAGCCCCAGGCCCTGCACGAACTCCTTGTAAGGGCGCAGGATGCCGGTCACGCTTTTTGTGATCTCCCGTGTTGCCATGACCTGATCTCGGACGCTCTGCGGGATAAGGGTTTGGAAAAGGGGGCAGGGAACTATCCGCCGGCCGGCTTTTTTACGGTGATGCTGTAGAGCCCTCCGGCCACGAGCGGGGAGAGGACTGCCCCTGCAAGGACGATGGCGATATTCCAGGAGAGATTCTGCTGTAAAATGAGATCCTTCAGCACGATCATCAGGGCAAAGATCGCCCCGAGCAGGACCGCAAGGAACTTCGCCAGCGCCAGGGGATCGGCAGGTTTTGCAGCCGGGAAGAAGGCAAGCAGGAGGAGAAGGAGGGCAAAGACGTAGGTGTACGGGCGCAGGGACGGCTCGACAAAATATTGCTGGAGGTTCGAGAAGATGCCGCTTATGACAAAGACGACAAGGAGGAGCAGGGCCTCTTTTACGGTGAGCGGGTACCATTGCATGGAGATCAGGGTTCAGTTGGACTGCCGGCATGATGAGATTTGCGGGGGAACTGCGTCATCGGAACCGGTCGTCCGACCGGACCGTCTCCGCGTTGCCGGCTACCTCCTCCAGCCACCCGCAGCAGGAGCCGGGGTACGCATCGAACGCCGGCACGTACGGCTTGAGGTCGAGCAGCGGGGTGCCATCGAGGACATCCACGTCCCCGATGGTGAGCGTCCCGCCGTTCACGCCCGTAAGCCGGACCACCGAGAGGCCGATCGCGTTCGGGCGCTTCGGCGACCGGGTGGCAAAGATGCCCCGGGGCGTAGTATCGAGGAAGGGCGTGACGGTGAGGCGGTGATCCGCACACCGGTGGAGCGCGTAGATGAGGATGATCCGCTCAAACCCGTCAAGATCGCGGAGCCCTTCACGATACGAAGCGTGGATTTCGATGGTCCCCCGGGTGCCCCGGGCCCCGTTCGGCTGGATGGGCATGCCGGCGATGTCCCTGAACGGCGAGTGGATCGTACCGATCGGCGTATACGTAAAGGTGGCAGGGGTGTCCTGCGGGTCGTGCATGAAGAACTCTTTGGGCTCCCGGCAGTAAAAACCCCTTGTTTTTTAAATAACACATGATTAACATCACAACCCTTTTACCAGATTCCTCATCTGGATGACCCGTGCCGCGAAAATAAACACCGCTGAGACTCCGATCAGTACGCCACAGTCAACGATCGGAGAAAATACCGATGCCCCTGACATGGCAGCATTGAAAAGATCGACGAGATACGTGAGCGGCGAACAGTACGCCAGAGTTAACCCCAGCCCCTGCATCTGTGCAAGCGGGACGAATATCCCGGAGATGAAGATGAGCGGGAAACGTATCAGGTTCGAGAAGATCATCACGTTAGGCGGGCTGTCGGTTGCCGGTGATGCAAGCAGGACTCCCAGCGCAGCACAGGACAGTGTGCCAAGGATGAACGCGAGGGCAAACAACCCGGTGTTTGTGACCGCTACCGGGACGAGAAATAAACTTACTGTCCATACCAGCAGGGAGATGCCGATCCCGAAGATTGCACCTGCCGTAAGGTCGCCGAGGATAATGCTGTCCTGGGTCACCGGATAGGAGAGAAGCCGTTCATAGGTCTTCTCCCGTTTCTCCCACGGCGTGATCAGCGGGCCCACCGATGACGCGGTGAAGAACAGCATCATCGCAAGAAACGCCGGGAAGAATGTGGTCAGATCGAGTTTACGACCGACAAAGAAGGCGAAGAACATGAAGAGCGGGAACAGGAGCCCGAACATCAGGACGGGCGGTTTCGTATAATACAGCCTCATGTTTTTCTTGGTGATAACCACAATGCCACGGAGGGCCAGCGGGATCTCCATCATGCACACTCCGTGATCTGGACAAATGCTTCTTCAAGGCTCGGGCCGGAGGTCGTGAGGGACGTGATGCCAATGGATTCCTGCGCAGCACGCCCGACAATATATTTCAGAACCCGGTCCGGGTTGTCCGTGTACAACCGCCACTTGTCACCGCACGGCTCCGCCCGCAGGATCGCTTCAGCCGCAAACAGATCGCGGGTAACGGCCCGGTCAAAGGAGACCTCGACCGATTGCGTGGTGTCAAACATCTTTTTGAGTCGTTCGGGACTGTCCTGTGCAACGATCTTCCCCTTGTTGATGATGCAGACTGTCTGGCAGAGGGTGTTTGCCTCTTCGATATTGTGCGTGGTCAGGAAGATCGTGCTGCCTTGTTCATTCATATCACGGATCGTCTCAATTACGAGCCTGCGGCTCTGCACGTCAAGACCGCTCGTAGGTTCATCGAGCAGGAGGACGTGGGGCCGGTGAATGATGGCACACGCGATACTCACTCGCTGCTTCATCCCTTTCGAGAATGTCCGGACCGGTAAGCGTCTTTTTTCCGAAAGGCCCATCCGCGACAGGAGCTCTGCTATTCGCTCCTCCCGGAGTGCCCGGGACATTCCATACATCTGCCCGCTCAATTGCAGGTTCTGCTCTGCCGAGAGGTCGCCGTAGACCGTGCTGCTCTCCGGTATGACGCCCATCTGCATCTTGGCATCGAGCGGATGACGGTGGATATCGATGCCGTTGATGTGGACGGCTCCTGAATCCGGCGTGAGAACACCGGTGAGCAGGCGCATCGTGGTGGTCTTCCCGGCCCCGTTCGGACCGAGAAAACCGAAGATCTCCCCCTCGCGTACGGCAAGGCTGACATCGTTCACTGCTGTTACGGAACCAAACCGTTTGATGAGATGATCAGCCTGGATCGCGTTCATGCTTCCTTCACGGATTTCAAAGCACTTATTTTCTTCTCGATTGCTTCAAGCTGATCCTGAAGGATTTTTTTGTGGTCTTCCAGGCTTCGGATCTCTTCCGCAATGGGGAGTATGACGGGGCAGCCACATTCACAACCGCAATGGGTGTTCATCTGCGATACCGGCTTTCCTGTTGATACATGGCACATACTTTTTCCCTCCAAACAGTTTTCTTCTTCAAGCTTACTATCAATTGAACAGTATTAATAGTGTCAAGTTTATAGTTTTGAAGTGACTATGGAAAAAGAAAGTAACCACATCTGCCTGTGCCCCCTTGAGGGCATCATCAATATCATTGGAAAAAAATGGGCCATTCTGATCATCAGCATCATTGGCCATGATAAGAAGATACGGTTTAATGACCTCCAGCAGAGGCTTGGCGGGGTCAGTCCCAAAACCCTTGCAGATGTGTTGAAAAATCTTCAGAAAGAAAACCTGATTCACCGTGAATCCTTCTCGGAGATCCCGCCACGGGTCGAGTATTCCCTGACGGAAGACGGGAAACAGCTCTGCGAAGCCGTCCTTCCCCTGATCCAGTGGGCGGAAAAACGCGATAATGTCGATAAGCACCGGTGCCGGGGAAACTGCCATGATGATACCATGTCATCCAGGAAGGGAGTGACGCGCCAACGGAGATTACCAAAAAGCGGGTCAGTCCGTTAACCGGGGTAAGCCGGTCGACAGAAATCAATCCTCCGGGATAGAATACGAACATAAATATATTTTATTGGTCCAGTAAAACGGTAATGGAATGGCTGCTCTCGATCCTTCCTTCCTTGGTATCTTCATCTTCGGGCTGATTGCCGGTATCTGTCCGTGCAACAGCATCTTATGCCTCGGACTGATTGGATACCTGACAAGCGGGAATACACAACTTTCTCCAATAAATATTCTTAAACTGACTCTATCGTTCTGCATAGGAACGGTACTTGTGCTCCTGCCGCTTGGCATAATTGCTGGATTTATCGGAAAATACCTGCTGTTCCTCAACAGCACAATCACATGGGCCATCGGTGGAGTACTTCTGATCCTGATGGGATTGCAGCTTCTCCAGATTTACAAGCCACCGATACGGAGTATCTTCAACTTCTTCAAAGTGCCGATGTCCTATACGGTGACCGGAGCGTTCCTGCTCGGGCTCTCGTTCGGTGCAATCACGGTTGGGAGAGGGGCTCCTATGCTCCTTATCGTCCTGACCTACATCGCTCTTTACCAGACTGCAGTCCAGGGATTTTTCACGATGCTGATTTACGCCATCGGGCTCTCCATCCCGCTTATCGTTATCAGCTCGCTGGGCGGGGCAATGGGTAAAAAAATCAAGGACAAGGCGCGGGTGAGCGGCGAGGTATTCGATAAGATCATTGGTATAGTTATTGTGCTGATTGGGATCTATTTCCTGTATCTTGCGTTCTCCTGAATTTTTTTCATTTTTTCCTCCGATTATCTTATTGCGTTTGAAGAGGACAATGAAGAGAGATCAGTGCAGGTCGGCCCCATGGAATATGCACAGCAGGATACACAATCCCCGCTTATCTACCTCAACAACGCTGCGACGACGTGGCCGAAGCCGGTGGGAGTACTTGAGGAAGTTGCAGATTGCCTGCGACTGCCTCTCTATGAACCGGGGAGGACGACCGGGGATGGATCCACGGATTATCCCTCTGCTGCACGGGAAGCCCTTTCAGCATTTTTCCATGCCGGTCCTCCCGAGCACTTCATTTTTACCCAGAACGCCACCGACTCGCTCAACCTGCTGATTCACGGATTTGTAAAAAAGATCCATGTGCCATTCCACGCGATCACCACAGAACTCGAACACAACTCGGTGCTCCGTCCGCTCACCGCGCTGGAGCAGGGAGGAGCGATCACGCTTTCGGTCGTGCCTTTCACTGACAACACCGTCAGCCTCGCGGCAATCAAAAAAGCGATCTGTCCGGAGACCCGGCTTGTCGTCATGACACACGGGAGCAATGTGCTCGGATCCGTGCAGGACATCAGGCCGATTGCGGAATACCTCCATACCAACGACATTTTCTTCATCGTGGATGGGGCACAGACCTCCGGCCATATCCGGGTCGAGCTTTCGGACATCCCGATCGGAGCTTTCGTATTCACCGGGCACAAAGCGCTCTTCGGCATCCCCGGCATTGGCGGATTCTTCATCCCCGACCCGGATGCAGTCGCGATCATCCGGCAGGGAGGGACCGGTACTGATTCGCGGACGCTCACCCATCCTTTCGAGATGCCGATGCGATTCGAGGCAGGGACGCACAACTACCCCGGCATCGCATCGCTCTATGCAGGGATACGGTTCATTATAACGACCGGTCAGGAAGCAATTGAGAGAAAGAATACGAATCTTACCCGGTCTTTCATCCGCGAACTGAAGGGAATGCGGGGTATCACCCTCTATAACGAAAATCCTGATCTCCCGGTCGTATCGTTCGATATCACGGGTATCGACAACAATGAGGCGGGTTTCATCCTTGCCCGGGCCTACAACGTGATCACGAGGACCGGCCTCCACTGCGCCCCGCTCGTCCATGAACGAATTGATAGCGGGAAAGGGTGTATCCGGGCAAGTTTTTCGTTCTTCAATACCATCGAGCAGATCGAAATGGCAGCACATGCAATCCGTGAGGTGGCGCTGAGTGCGGATACTCAAATCCGTACAGACTAAGGTCTGCGTCGATGGCTCGCTCATGAAGGAGTATGTTCTCGATGAGCCGCTGACCCAAGGGTTCCTGAAATTCCTGGAGCAGTTCGGCACGGTCCGGTACCTTGAACAGCTGAAAAAACCGTACTTCTCGTTTGAGAAAGAGCGGTTCATCTCCATCAAGGGATTTGTCGGGGAGAGTAATGTTGAAGTGCGGTATAAAAAAGAGTTCCAGGATCTGGTAGCGGACTATTTTCATCTCCTGCTCTACTATTATCGCGAAGGCGAGCCGGGGATTGTAAAACTGAAAGGGGTGGAGGAGTCTATCCGGGAGAAAATGAAGATCCGGCTGGGCCTGTCGGACGGGAACAGCAGATGATCCCA
Organism: Methanoregula sp.; assembly: GCF_049510175.1. Taxonomy (GTDB): domain Archaea; phylum Halobacteriota; class Methanomicrobia; order Methanomicrobiales; family Methanospirillaceae; genus Methanoregula. The sequence goes on along the minus strand of NZ_JBEKZF010000001.1, from coordinate 476,972 downwards.
TCAGGAGCAGGCCCGTATGCTCGCAGGGTGAGTGTCCGTGACTGCGGGTAAATCCCGGCACTAGATTAGCGCAGCAGGTGCCGTCTTACCCCCCCGCAGCAGGTGGGAATAATGCGATGATATCCCCGTCTTCAAGCGGGGTGTCAAGCCCGGCCAGGAAATGGATGTTCCTGCCGTTTTTCAGGATATTGACAAAGTCCCGGAGGGTATCCGGGGCAGAAAAGAGCAGATCGGACAAGCCACTGTACCAGCCGGTAAGTTCAGTAAGCAGCGAGCGGATGGTTGCACCCTCAGCAAACTCCATCCGGACCTCCGCATCCATGACCTCGCGCAGGGTGGCAAACGATTTGACCGTGACGGTTATGCGGTCATGTATATCGGTCATCACAGTCTCGCGTCAGCGCTGCATGATATTTTAGTCATTCGGTTACGGCAGAGAGATCTGGCACGCCACCTGATCAGCAGCCGGACCCCGTGTGGATACGTCTTTCCTGTTTTCAGAGTCCCAGTTCTTTTTGTTTCTCCTTTGTCGGCGTCCCTTCCCTGTCCCAGCCCCTCAGAGTGTAATACTCGTCGAGCATCTCTTCCCCCCGCCACACCTGCCCTGCAGGTGCACCCTCCTTCAGCGGCTCGTTCAGGAGCCGGGCCGGCAGCGTGTCATCCTTGCGGCCGAACCCGCGCTTGATGTTGTACAATTTCTGGAGGTTCCAGATCCGTTCGCCAACCTTCAGCAGTTCAGCAGGGTCGATCTTCATCCCCGTGGTCGCAGAAAGCAGATCTGCATAATCCTCCACTCCCAGCGCAAACGAGGTGAACAGGCACATACCCGATGCGTCGATGGCCGCCGTCAGGTCCTGGAACGTCTTGACCCACTGCGGTTTCCCCTTCGTCACGTACGGGTCAAGTTTCTCCGGTGACCCGAGGATCTCGGGCGCGATCATGTACCCGTATACGTGGTCGCCGCCACGGACCGAGGTGGCTGTCGCAAGCCCGTATCCCTGGATCCCCCGGGGATCATAGGCCGGCAGCTCCTGCTTCTTGGAGCTCATCGAGCATTCGGGATGGCCGTATTTCGTGGCAAACCGGAAGGATCCTTCTGCCAGTTCGTTCCCGATCCCTTCCCGCCTGGAGATCTGCCCCACCAGCTCCAGCATCCCCTTTGCGTCGCCGAACCGGACCGGGTGCTTGACGTACCCTTTCTCTGCCATCTCCATCAGGCAGGCGATCGTTGTCGGCGTTGAGATCGCATCGAGCCCGTACTCGTTGCAGATGTTATTCGCCCGGGCAACGGCCTTGAGGTCGTCGATCCCGCAGTCCGGCCCGAAAGCCCAGTCGGGTTCGTACTCCGGGCCTTCCCCGCTCTCGCCATCGAATGCACAGACCCGGCCGCACTTCACGATGCAGGCATAGCAGCCCTTGTTCTGCTTGAGGATGGTCGCTGCCATGGTCTCGCCGGAGACCTTCTCTGCTGCCGGGAAATGGGCAGTCTGGAAGTTCCGGGTCGGGAGGACATAGTTCTCGTTGATGATGTTGACAAGCACGGCCGTGCCATATTTTCCCAGCGCCTGTGCGATCCCATTATCCTCAATCTTCTTTTTCACACGTTCCTTGACTGATTCGAGCTGCGCTTCATCCGCTGCCTTGACAGGCAGGTCTCCCCGGGCCGCAATCGCTTTCAGGTTCTTCGACCCCATGACAGCGCCGACACCTCCGCGCCCGGCAGCCCGTGTCTTCTCATTGATGATGCAGGCGAACAGTACACGTTTTTCCCCGGCCGGCCCGATGCAGGCAACGCGGACGCTCTTGTCCTTGAGTTCGTCCACAATTGCGTCGGTGGTCTGGCCGGTGGTTTTACCCCAGAGATGGGCGGCATCCCGTAGTTCGGCCTTCCCGCTGTCCAGCAGGAGGTAGACCGGCTTTTTCGATTTTCCGGTCACGACGACCGCGTCGAATCCCGCCTTCTTCATCTTCCAGCCAAAGACCCCGCCGCTGTTGGCGCTCATGGCAGTCCCCGAGAGCGGCGAGATAGCCGAGACCTCGTACCGGCTCCCCAGGGGGATGCCGGTGCCGGTCAGCGGCCCGGCGGCAAATACGACAACATTTTTCTCGCCCAGCGGATCGATCTTCGGATCAACCATATCGGTCAGAAGACGGATGCCAAACCCCCGCCCGCCAATGTACTGCTTCTTGAGTTCCGGTGGTGTGGGGGTGATCGTAACTTTTTCTGCCGAAAGGTCGGCGTAGGCTATCTTTCCTGCGTATCCGTCCATGATGATTACCAAAAGATTACTTCATGGTTCTTATTCATAAAATTTTTTATAAAAAACAGATTATGTAATATGTTAACCGGGAGAGATTGTTAACAGAAATTACCGGATTCGGATTATCCTGACGCCGAATGATCATCCTGAGAAAAGTGATCACGATCAAGCTGCTCGCGATCTTTGCCGGGATCCTGTTCGTCTCGTTCACGCTGACGGGGTATTTGTTTAATGCGATACGGGGATAATTTAATAATGTGGGGAAATGCGCCATGACAAAATCTGATGAAGCAGTGGCCAGTTACAGGAATAGGTTTACCTGTTCGGCAGCAGTGCTTTCTGCCTTTTCCGGTGACCTGGGCCTGGATCCCGAAACGGCAAAAAAGATCGCGTGCGGCTTCGGTGCCGGGATCTCGAAGACCGGCAATATCTGCGGGGCGGTATCCGGCTCAATCCTGGTGATCGGGCTGAAATACGGGAAGACCGTCGCGGAGGACGATGCCGCAACCGAGAAGACGCGGGCCCTTGTCCGGCGGTTCATCCACGAGTTTACTGAGAAGAACGGCTCGATCAATTGCACGGAACTGCTCGGGTATAACCTGAGCAACCCGGAAGAATTTGCGCGGGCACGCGACAGCGGACTCTTCGTCGCGAAATGCACGCCGCTTGTCCGTGATGCTGCAGATATTCTGGAGAAGATCCTGTAAGGCTTGCCTATGGAAACCACCAGACGCCTCTCATTCCTTGACCGTTACCTGACTCTTTGGATTTTCCTTGCGATGGCAGCCGGAATAGCGATCGGGTACTTCTTCCCCGCCATACCGGCCCTGATCACCGGCCTCTCGGTCGGGACCACCTCGATCCCGATCGCGGTCGGGCTGATCCTGATGATGTATCCGCCGCTGGCAAAAGTACATTATGAGGAACTCGGCAACGTGTTCCGGGACAAGAAGATCCTTGGGCTCGCGTTTGTCCTGAACTGGGTTATTGCACCTATCGTCATGTTCGCCCTTGCAGTCGTCTTCCTTCGCGACCAGCCTCATTTTATGTACGGGCTGATCCTCGTCGGGATCGCCCCATGCATCGCGATGGTCATTGTCTGGAATGATCTGGCAGGGGGCCACTGTGAATTTTGTGCGGCAATTGTAGGGCTTAATTCAATATTCCAGGTGCTTTTTTACGCAATCTATGCCTGGTTCTTCATCACCTTTCTCCCCGTGTTTCTCGGTATTGCAGGTGGCGTCACAGTCCCGGTCACCATCGTTGATATCGCAGTGACCGTCTTCATCTACCTTGGGATACCCTTCCTTGCCGGAGTGATCACCAGATTCACCCTCATCCGGATAAAATCAAAGAGATGGTATGAACATACATTTATCCCGAAGATCTCTCCAATTACCCTCATTGCACTGCTCTTCACCATCATCGTGATGTTCTCGCTCAAAGGAGAGTATATCATTGCTCTCCCGATCGATGTGGTGCGGGTGGCGATACCGCTGGTCTTCTACTTCCTGATCATGTTCTTTGTCAGTTTCTGGATATGCTGGAAACTCAATGTGGACTATTCACGTTCAGCGACTCTGTCCTTCACTGCTGCATCTAACAACTTCGAGCTCGCGATTGCAGTTGCTGTTGCAGTCTTTGGGATAGGTTCCTTAGAGGCCTTCGCCACTGTTATCGGCCCCCTCATCGAGGTGCCAGTGCTGATTGGGCTTGTGAACGTCTCGCTCTGGATCCGGGAGAAATGGTATGGCGGAAAGGATAATGGTACGTGCAGCCCGTCGCTGCGGTGAAATGATACTGGTGTTTTCATACTCCATCGATGGAGTGTTTTTTTAAAAAAGCCCGGGAATTAGGCTCTGTAGAAATCATCGGCTTTCATTGTTGACGCTCTTGGGGGCTTTGGCATATGATGCCTTCGCCCCCGCCGCTCGGGCATCCCCCACATTGCGATAGTCCCTCAGAAGGTTGATGAAAAACTCTCTGAAAAATAGGGAGGGATAAAAGAAGGAGGTCAAGGGGCGCTCCCCTTGCGTTGCCTCCCCCTCTGGGGGAGAGAGGGGGTCACACTCATGACTGATGAAGAATATAACCGAATTTCATGATGAAATAGGATTTCTACAGAGCCGGGAATTATTTCATCGCCATCATCGCATCGCGCTTTATCTCGATCGCAAGGGCCGCACGGGAGCTCGCGACATTCTCGCGGAACTGGCGGGTGAGGCTCTTGATGGCGGTGTTGGTGGACTTCAGCGCTTCTGCCGACTGGCTGGTGAGGGCATCCTGGAGGCTGGAGCGCTGGGCATCGATCTGGTCGGATATATTTTTGGCCAGTGTTATGTTAATTCCCTGTTTGTCGAGACTGCGGATAAGGAGCGTGCGATCCCCCGAGGCCTGGTTGAAGAGGGTGAGCCGGGCCGCGTCCTTTGCCAGCCAGAGGGAATCCGTCATGGCGGCAGATGTATTGTCGATTGCATCGGTGGAGGAGCGGATGCAGCTTCTCATCTCATCATCGCTGCCGTTGAACATCACCATCTGGGCCTTCGTCTCTTCAGAGAACAACTGCGTCTGGACGCGGAGGTCCTCGCGTGCCTTTGCGATCTCCGCATAGGCGTGCATGAGGGGGATGGAGGAGGCAATCACGAGGTAATCGTCCCGGATCTGCTGCAGGCTGGTGATACCGGTCCCATCGCTGATGTTATTGACGTACATGATCACGCCATCCATGCGGGCGTCCTGCACCTCGCCGACATACGCGACATGGGTCTTGAGGGTAGCGATCATGTCCGGCCGGTCCACATCGTTGGGGGCCGTGCTCTGCGGGATCGTGGTGCTGTCAACCGTTGCGGAGACATACGGTACGAGCAGCAGCAGGATCGCGAGACACGCCACTGCCCTGAATGCAGCCTTACGGTCTCTCCAGGCCATTTCATTCACCCCCCATGCACGGAAAATGTTTCACTACCCAGCTGTAGGGGGAGTAGTAAATAATATTGCTCGGATGGCAGCGGTTATTCGTATAACCGCGGGGTTAGATCAAGAGAGGCCTCCCGGGTTCCCCACAGGGAGACCTGTCCCGCTGGGGCCGGGCCTGAACCGGGTCAAAAGAGCGAAATGCTATACCACAGGCTGACGTACCTGATCTGAGGATACGCGCGTGGCAAAGGACGTTTTTTTCCGGGACGGTCAATCCACCATCATCAACGAAGATCTCTTTGCTACCAGAAAAATTCCGAAAGGGAGTATTGATCTCGTCGTCACGTCGCCGCCATACAACGTTGACATCCCCTACCATTCCCATAATGACCATCTCACCTACGCGGAGTACCTTGACTTCTCGTCCCGCTGGATGAAGCGGTGCCACGGGTGGCTCAAGGCCAACGGCCGGTTCTGCCTGAACATCCCGCTCGACAAGAACAAGGGCGGCCAGCAGAGCGTGGGGGCCGATCTCACCGGGATTGCAAAAGAGGCCGGCTTCTCCTACCACGCGACGATTGTCTGGAACGAGGGGAACATCTCGCGCCGGACCGCGTGGGGATCCTGGCTCTCCGCCTCGGCCCCGTTCGTGATCGCGCCCGTGGAGCTGATCGTGGTGCTCTACAAGGACTCGTGGAAGAAGACGAGCGGCTCCCTTAAGTCCGACATCACGAAGGAGGAGTTCATCGCCTGGACCAACGGCCTCTGGACATTTAACGGCGAGAGCAAAAAGAAGGTGAGGCACCCGGCCCCGTTCCCCGTGGAGCTTCCCCTCCGGTGCATGAAACTCTTCTCGTTTGTCGGCGACACCGTACTCGACCCGTTCATGGGGAGCGGGAGTACGCTTCTGGCCGCCGTCAGGTGCCAAAGGATCGGAGTCGGGATCGAGATCGATACCCGCTACTGCGGGATCGCACGGGACCGGATCGAAAACGGGTGCTGATAACAGGAAGGCAAGCCTTCAAGAGGCGCCGTGCGGTACAGGTTGCTGTGGGATCACCGTGACGGACAGAACAGACCTTTTCATTGCCGGTGCCGCAGACCGTGCAGCCGGCGTTGAGGCCGTGCTGGGAGCGTTCGACCTCCCGGGGATGGCAGGCACATCGGTCGCACTCAAGGCAAACTTCAACAGCGCCGACCCGTTCCCCGCATCCACCCATATCGAAACGCTGGACACCCTCTGCACCGCCATCCTTGCGGAGCGGCCCTCCCGGCTCACCCTCGCCGAACGCAGCGGCATGGGGCTGACACGACAGGTGCTGGACCGGACGGGCGTCCTTGCCCTTGCACAGCAGAGAGGGTTCGCGGTCGTTGTGCTCGACGAGCTCGACCGGACCGGCTGGCAGGAGATCCAGGCACCCGGCCTCCACTGGAGCAGGGGGTTCTTCCTCGCCAGTGCCTTCGCCCGGGCAGACCATGTTGTCCAGACCTGCTGCCTGAAGACCCACCGGTTCGGCGGGCACTTCACCTTCTCCCTCAAGAACGCCGTGGGGTGCGTGGCCCGGACAGTACCGGGAGTGAACTACGATTTCATGAACGAGCTGCACACCTCGCCCCGCCAGCGCCTCATGATCGCCGAGATCAGCAGGTTCCTCCGGACCGACCTCGTGGTGATGGATGCAACGGTCGGGTTTGCGAGCGGCGGCCCGGACAAGGGAAAACTCATACAGCCGGGCGTCATCATTGCCGGCGCCGACCGGGTGGCGATCGATGCCGCGGGCGTTGCGCTCCTCCGCTCGTACGGGACTGTTCCTGACGTGGCCAACGGGAAAATCTTCGGACTTGAACAGATCGCCCGGGCTGCAGAACTCGGCGTTGGCATCGCATCCGCCGACGCGATCCGGCTGGTGCCCCTCGATGACGCCGGGGAAGGCGCGGCGCACCGGATACAGGAGCAGCTGGACCGGGACCGGTAAATGCCGGTCCGGTTTTTACGTGCGTGCATGCGGTTTTCCTGCCCCGGAATGGCCATTCCGACCAGAAACTTTGTAAATAACCCCGTCATTCCTGTACAATCATGCACTACACCATCATCACGGAATCTCACGAAATGGGCGGTTTTACTGCCCGTTGCATTGAGATCCCGGGAGCCCGTGGTTATGGCAACACCCAAGGTGAGGCGATTGCCACGATCAGGGAGGCGATTGAAGTGGTGCGGGAAGCACAGAATGAGGAACTGCACAAGACCATTGCATCCGTCCATTCTGAGATCATCAGGATCGAAGTCGCTGACTCCGCATAACCTCCCCGGCACTGCCGGGGGAAAAATTTCTCTCTTTTTTCTGGTGTCGTTAACGAGGGTAAACCCTGCCGGGCACGATTCAGTGACCTTCTTTACACGGTAAAAAAAATTGTGCAACGATCCGTTCCCCCATGATTCGAACCGCCCTCCTGCGCCACAACGATATCTGGATTTTTCTCAACCCTGAAAATCGCGATTATTTGCCTGACAGGTAATACAGCAGTATCGTACTGCGGGGCATGAGAGGGGGTGAGACTGTACTAATAAAACAGGGGTTCTTTCATCCGGCGCATACGTTCACATCAGTGCAGAGAGACGCCCACAGCCTGCAGGCTTTTGTGGAACAGCCTAATTAAATATCACAACAAATAATTCGAACATATGACTCGCGAAGAAGTGACGGTCTCGTTGAGAATGCCGATACTGTTGATAGAAAAACTGGATACTATTGCAAAACAGAAGTATCTGAACCGTGCCGATGTTATTATTGATGCGTGTACGTATTATTGTCAATTCCACGATAAGAAAAATGAACCGATTCCTGAAACAACACGCGATATACTTTTTAACCTTGCTCGTCACGATGGAGAATTCCGTGACACATTACGGGGTGTGTTCCGGGAAGATCTGAATGCGGATTCTAAAAACCGCAAATAATACCCGAATCCTTTGCAGGAAATACGACAGAAGAATACCGGGGAAAATGAATAATCCTTACCCGAAAACCGGCTCTCTTTTTCCTTGCCACGCAGTTCAATCCCATCAGCCCGGAGAAACGCCAAAAATACGGGGGCTGGTCTGATGTCAATCCATGAGCATCATCTTACCGTCCGGACACTACTGCCAAGAGATCGCCATCGGCCATATCCACTTATCATCTTCCCTGTCCATAGGACTTGATAGCAGCAATGGATTACCGCAGGATCTTCCTCAATGTCGGGTTCTGGATCGTCTTCTCGTTCACGTTCGATGCGTTGAGCGGATTCGTTTTCCCAGACCTTTCGCTTGACGCGACACTCTTTCTCTGGTTCAGCGGGCTGTTGACCGGCACGCTCATCTTCAACGTGTTGTGGTACTGGTTCAGCCTTCGCAACAGATAGAGGGGATGACAGGTTTCAGGGCTTGGGGTATCCCCTTTCATAATCAGAACCCTGCCGGGTCGACCTGATCCCAGCGGAGCTTTGCTTTCTGCACGAGCCACCAGGCCGGGACCGCGAGGACCACCGACACGAGGGAATAATACGGGTTTGCGAAGGCTACCGACGTGAAGACGGTCAGCACGATCCCGACAAAGACGAGGTAGATGGCGAGCACTTTCACATCGTAGACCAGCACGTTGGGGGAGAGCCCGCAGAGCCAGGACATGACGGCGACGGCATAAAACGAGACGGAAATGCCGAGCACCACGGCGGGGACAAGGTACACGGCCTCCCCGGCAAGGAGCGCCACGGCCGCGATGAAGACTGCCGGTATCACCTGGAGGATCGAAAAGGTGGTGAGTTTGCTTCCGATCAGCGTGCTGACGGCAACCGGCAGGCAGGCATACGGCCCGAATGAATCAAACATCGTGACCCAGGTGTACATCGTCGACGCGATCACGCCGGTGGTGATGGCAAAGATGAAGAGCAGGCCGTGGGGCGGGAAGTACGGGCCCAGCAGGGCGAGGAAGAACCAGATCACCGCAAGCGGGAGAATGAAGGAGAAGATCGTCTGGCCAACCATGCTCCCGCTCCGGTACAGGTCGAGCGTGTCCTTGGCGGCGAGCGGAGGGTTCGGCAGGAACGAGAGCCGCCGCATAAGGGGCGCAAAGGAGTCCGTGTACGTCTTCTCCGATCCAACGGATTCGGGGTTGAACAGCACGATCGCGACCCCGAAGAGGAGGGCGAGCACGGCGCAGGAGATGAGGAGGTTTATCCAGGTGAACGCGCTGTTCAGGAGGAGCGGCGGGAAGAAGATCACCGGGTTTGCGCCGGTCATGAGGGAAAGGCCGCCCAGGACGGCGACAAGGGCCAGCAGGACGAGCCAGAGTGCCGGTCGTGAGCGGGTATAGACCGCGGAGAGGAAGAAGACGCCGCAGAGGCCGAAGAGGAAGGAGAGCGTCAGGGTGAGGAGCAGGAGGAGGGCGCTTACGAGAGAGACGCCGGTGAACGGCGAGGCGAGGATGTACCCGAAACCAAAGGGAAAGACCCAGAGGAAGAAGTAATAGACCGTGTCCTTGACGACGAAGTTCGTGAAGATGAACTGCTCGGAGAACGGGAGGCTCCTCGCGGAGTAGGTGAGCAGGCTTGCCTGGCCGAACCGCCGGTTCATCACCTCGTTGCCCAGGAGCCCGAACCCGCCGACCATGATCCCGAGCATCAGGTAGTTCGCATGGATGATCAGCGTGAGGTTGCCGGCGGGAAGCGTGGCCTTCATCAGGGGGATGAGGAACGAGCCCATAAACGCAATCCCGAAGATCATGACCGGGAAGAGGGCAAAGGAGAGGCTGCCGAACATCGTGGAATGGACCCGCCACTCCTCCTTCATCATGTTTTTGAAGAGCTCAAGCATGGCGATCCTTCCGGACGAGCGAGAGGAAGAACGAGGGCAGGTGTTCGCCCCTGCCGGTCAGTTCGGCAACGGGGCCGGTATGGAGCAGTTCTCCCTTGTGGAGGATCGCAAACCCCGAACAGATCTCCTCGGCCACTTCGAGGATGTGGGTCGAGATGAAGATCGTCCTGCCCTTCCTGACATAGGCCGCGAGGTACTCCTTGACCACGTCCTGCATGATCGGGTCGAAGTTGATCAGGGGCTCGTCGATCAGCGCGAGCGCCGGCTCATGGATGAAGGCCTGCGTGAACATCAGCTTCTGCCGGGTGCCCCGTGATAAGTCCTTGCAGAGCACGTTCTTCTTGTCAGCAAAATCGAGGAAATCAAACCACCAGTCCGCCTTTGTCCCGATGTCCGGGATCTTCCGGACCGCGGCGACGAACTCGAGGTACTCCATCGCGGTGAGGAAACTGGGCGGGGTCTCCTGTTCGGGGATGATCCCCACCCGTTCGCGAACCCCGACCGGGTCCCTGATCACGTCGACCCCGAGCACGCTCGCCGTGCCGCCGGTCGGCCGGGTCTGCCCGGTCAGCATCTTGATCATCGTCGTCTTGCCGGAGCCGTTGGGGCCCAGCAGGCCGAAGAGCGCTCCCTCCGCAACCGTCAGGGTCACGTGGTTCACTGCCTGTACATTGCCATAGGTTTTCGATACGTCCCGTGCTTCGATTACCATCGTCATTCCATCACTCCGTGGAACAGCATATGCCCTGCCTTTCATGTATTCCTGTCATCTTCTCACCATCACTCTTCTGCCATCACGCCTTCATCCCGTTCCAGACAAAATCCAGCCCCTGCTCGATGAGCGCCTCCTGCTCGGCCGGGTCGTCCGTGGCAGAGGCACGGGTGATCAGGCCGGAGAGGGCAGAGGCCATCATGCAGAAGAGGAGGGACGGGTCGAAGGTGCGGATAACGCCCTCCCGGATCCCTGCCTGCACCAGGTCCTGCAGGAAGAGGAAATGGGACATGCCCTCCTCCTGGGCGGTCGTCGAGACAAACGGGGAGTGGGCGAACTGCTCCATGAACTTCAGCTTTGCGGGGTTCTGTATCCCCCACTCAACCGCGTTGAACCCGAGGCGGCGGAGCTTCGCCTTCGCGGTCTTCTCCTTGTTGAGGCCCCGGCACATCGCCTGCGCCGCCTCGCTCTTTGTCCGGCGGTAGAGCGTGTCGATCAGGTCTTCCTTGGTCTTGAAGTAAAAGAAGAGTGTACCGGTCGCAACACCCGCTTCTTTTGAGATCAGCGAAGTCGGTGTCCCGAAAAATCCCCGTTCGGTAAAGAGGGTGAGTGCCGTTGTCAGGATCGCCTCCTGCTTATCCATACCCTGCTCACGCATGGGGCTTCTCACCCGTGATGGCCCGCCTGACCCTGCCAACCTTGTTCATGCACCAGAGCGCTCCCTTGAAGACCGGAACCGCAACACCCATCATCCCCTCCATCTCCCGTGAGACCTCTTTCATCAGGGAGGGGATCGGCAGGTGCTGGGGGCAGGCCTTTTGGCACTTCCCGCACTGTCGGCAGAGCCCGGCATTGGACTTCTCGCCCATCAGGCCGCCGTGCCGGCTGATATACTGGAATTTGCCGGCCCGGTCATGGGGGAAGAGGGCATGGGCATTGTAGCTCGCAAAGCAGCCGGGAATATCAACCCCTGAAGGGCAGGGCATGCAGTACCCGCAGCCCGTGCAGCTGACCTTCATCAGCCGGCGGTACTCGTCCCGCACCCTGCCGATGAGCGCACGCTCGTCGGGTGTGAGAGATTCCGGGAGAGCCTCACCCGCCACCCGCAGGTTCTCGTCGATATGCGCCTCATCGTTCATGCCGGAGAGGACGACCGTCACTTCCGGATGGTCCCAGACCCAGCGCAGGCCCCACTCGGCCGGCGACCGTTTCACCGGCGCCCCGTCCCAGAGCTTCCGGATCGTCTCCGGCACCCTGCCGGCAAGGTTGCCGCCCCGGAGGGGTTCCATGATCATGACTGCGAGCCCCTTTGCTGCAGCGTACTGCAGCCCAACAGTTCCCGCCTGGTTTGTCTCGTCGAGGTAGTTGTACTGGATCTGGCAGAACTGCCAGTCGTACGCGTCCACGATCTCCTTAAAATCCTCCAGCCGACCATGGAATGAGAAACCGGCGTTCCGGATCCGGCCGTCCTTCTTGGCGGTGTCGAGGAATTCGAGGACACCGAGGTCCCGCATGATCCTGAAACTGGACCCCGCAAGGCTGTGGAGGAGGTAGTAGTCGATGTGATCGGTCTGTAGTGTCTTCAGCTGGCCGTCCAGGATCCGGTCCATATCCGCCCGTTCGAAGACGGACCAGTGGGGGAGCTTGGTCGCGATCCGCACCTTCTCCCGGTACCCGCCGGCCAGCGCCTTGCCCAGCACCTGCTCGCTCCTGCCGAGATGGTAGACAGGGGCAGTATCCAGGTAGTTGACACCGCCATCGATCGCGTGCCGGATCTGGCAGATCGCACGCTCCTCGTCCACGCCTCCGGCCCGGGTGGACGGGAGGCGCATGCAGCCGAAGCCGAGGATCGAGAGTTTATCGCCGGTCTTGGGAACGGTCCGGTATAGCATCAGGAACACCACGTAAATTGACTAGTCAGTCAATACGTCGGGGTAGTATTTAAATTTGCGGAACATGAAAAACGCGGGAATTCCGGAAAAATTGTTGTGCTGAAACGGAAATGAATCTGTATATTCACACCTGTATTCCTAAAAAATCAACAATGCGGGGAGATCTGGAGCAGGTTTTTCCGTTTTTCTGTCAATTGCGATGAACCCCGCCGCAGTCGAAGATGCTCTTCTCCAGCCAATCCTCGCTGATGCGACGATAGTCTCCCCGCGGCGGATCAATGACCTGATAATAAAATGCCGGATTTCTGGCCCCGCTGTGACTCGAAGAATCTGATGATTCTTCTCAATTTCGCGGTTCTGATGAACCACTCAATCCCCGGAGAAGCCCTGATGCGGGGGACCCTCGCAACATCACAAAGGGGTTTCTCTATTAATTCCCGGAACTGAAAAATTTACAGCAGTATTTCCAGGATCTCACCGGCATCGCGGACAAACTTCACGCACCGTGTTTGGAACACTTTCTTCTCCCGTGCATCCGCCAGTTCTTTGGGATTGGAGAGGTCGTATCCTATCAGCTCCGTGCAGTTCACCGCATGGTCCCGGCGCCGGAATTCCCGGATGAACTGTTGCCCCAGCTCGTACGTCTTCTCTTTCGAGGCAGGGTCGTCGAGCTCCGTGCGCCCGTACTTCATCCCGATCACCATCAGTGCGCCCGAGACCGCCCCGCACATGTTTCCCGTGTGACTCATCCCGCCACCCAGTCCGCAGGAGAGCCGGAGAGCGATCTTCTCGTCAATGCCGAAATCTTTCGCGAACGCACAGCAGACTGCCTGCGAACAGGACCAGCCGTCCCGGAACAGCGCGGCTGCATCGTCACCCCTTGTCGGTGCCATGGAGTAACGGTTGTCCCGTGCACAAAAAAGGATTGCCGCTCGGGGTCTCCATACCTTTTTTTCTCCCGCAGTCCATGTTACTATCACCCACCCGGGTCAGGTCATACCATGCAGTACCGGTTTGCAGACAGGGTCGCACAGGCGCCCGAATCCTTCCTCGACGAGCTCTTCCGGGTCTCGGCCGACCCCTCCATCATCTCCTTTGCCGGGGGGCTCCCATCTTCTGCCTTGATCGATACTGAAGGGATCGCACGGGCGGCCCGCGAGGTCATGGAAGAGGAGCCACAGGTCGCGCTCCAGTACACCACGACTGACGGGTTCCTTCCCCTGCGGCAGTACATCGCGGACCGGTACCGCCGCCGCCTTGGTATCCTGGCAACTGCGGAGGAGATCCAGATCGTCAACGGCTCCCAGCAGTGCCTCGACCTGTTTGCCAAGCTCTTTCTCAACACCGGCGACCACGTGGGCATGGAGCGGCCCGGCTACCTCGGGGCGATCGAGGCCTTCTCGCTCTACGAGCCGGTGATCGACACCGTGCCGCTCGGGGAAGACGGCCCCGACCTCACGGCCTTCGAATATCTGGTCAAAAAAACGCAGGTGAAGTTCTTTTACGGCATCCCCAACTCCCAGAACCCGTCGGGGCAGACCTATTCACAGGAGAAGAGGGAGGCGATCGTGGAGATCCTGGAAGGCAGCAGCACCATCTTCTACGAGGACGATGCGTTCGGCGAGCTCTTCTTCGATGCCCGGCCGCGGCTGCCGGTCAAGTACCGGGTCCCCGACCAGGCCGTGATCTCCGGCTCATTCTCCAAGACCGTGGCGCCGGGGATGCGGATTGGGTGGATGTATGCACCCCGTGAGATCCTCAAAAAGTTCAATGTCGTCAAACAGGCCGCCGATCTCCACTCCAACTTCCTTTGCCAGAAGATCCTGCACCGGTACCTCACCACCCACGACCTCGATGCACATATCCGTACGATCGTGGCCGCGTACGGCCAAAAGTGTCAACTCATGTGCGACCTCTTCGACGATCTGATGCCACGGCTCACCCACACCCGCCCGGAAGGAGGGATGTTCCTCATGGCGACACTTCCCCCGGGCCTCTCCTCCCGAACGGTCTTTGACGAGGGCGTGAAGAACAAGGTCGCCGTGCTGCCCGGCATACCCTTTTACGTGGATGGGGGAGGCACGGACACGATCCGGTTAAATTTCTCGTCGGCATCCGAGGACCAGATCACGGAAGGGATGCACCGCCTCTCGCGGGTGATTGCCGGACTTTCCGGGAGAGAAAGCCCCCCCTATAAATAAACCGGTTTTCAAGAATTACTCTTGCAGGAAGAGATACAGTGAAACATACGCTTACAATTCTCCTGACCGTGTTCATCGTCTGCACCCTATGTGCTGCGGTTGTTACTCCGGTGGCCGCAGTGGGGAAGTCCCCGATCGGCGTTCTCACAACGACGGCGGAACCGGTGACGCTCGTCACTCCAGAACCGACCACGGTACTTACGACAGACCCAACAACGATCCCGACAACGGTTCCTATCACGACTGAGCCGACAATCACCGTTCCGACAGTTGTTACTACCAAGCCAACTACACCGCCTACAACAGAACCGACCATCACTATCACACTCTGGGAACCCACTGAGGTAGGTGGCGGGAAGGGCTACATCGACACCTACTGCAATACAGACGGTCTTCCGTCTCATTCGACGGCACCAGTGCACGATTGCCCTGGGTGTCTGTACCGTCGGGGTCTCTCCCGCGGGTACTCCGGTCAGGAGAGTGACGGTGGCAAAATCCGGGTTCTATTCCTGGTCCGCAGGGATATTTGAGAAGACGGCGGGATAACACCACGGTCCCGAAGAGACAAAAACCGTAACTTCTTTTTTCCGTGACGCCCATGATCATGGGAATGTCACCAGTCAGATCATTGTTGATTTCCGGTCTCCTGATCGCACTGCTTCTGCTCTGCGCAGGATGCACACAGTCCACTTCCGCAGGGAAAACAGAATCCACCACCCTCTCGTCCACAGCCACCGCCGCCCCGACGGTATCGTCACTCTCTGGGAAGAACGTGCGACTCGAGACCACGATGGGCAACATCACCATCGCCCTCGATCCCGATATGCCGATCACGGCCGGAAACTTCGAGACACTCGTACAGAAAGGCTACTATAACGGCGTGATCTTCCACCGCGTCATCAACGGGTTCATGATCCAAGGGGGCGACCCCACGGGCACCGGCCGCGGCGGCCCGGGCTACACGATCCAGGATGAATTCACGAGCCACAACAAGAACGGCCGGGGCGCAGTCGCGATGGCCAATACCGGCCAGCCCAACAGCGGAGGCTCCCAGTTCTTCATCAATCTTGTTGACAACAGCGCCCTCCAGGGCAACACCTTCGACAACAACTACCCGGTCTTCGGCAACGTTATCGATGGGATGGACGTGGTGGATGCAATAGGGAAAGTGCAGACCGGTACAAACAACCGCCCGCTCCAGAATGTTACGATCATCCGTGCCGTGATGGTCTGAACTTCTTTTTTAAATTCCCGTAGTATTTTCATATAACCGGAACCCCCATACTCTTACAGCATACCATGACAGCACCAGAATCCCCCGGAAAGATTGCACGGCTCGAGACGAACATGGGCACGATCAAGATCGCCCTTGCTTCCGACATGCCCATCACAGCAGGCAACTTCGAGACACTTGTACAGAAAGGATACTATAACGGTGTGATCTTCCACCGCGTCATCAACGGGTTCATGATCCAGGGCGGCGACCCCACGGGCACCGGCCGCGGCGGGCCGGGCTACGCGATCAGGGACGAGTTCCCGCCCGGCAACCGGAACGACCGCGGCACCATCTCCATGGCAAATTCCGGCCCCGACACGGGCGGCAGCCAGTTCTTCATCAACCTCGTCGACAACAATTTCCTTGACGGTAAACACCCGGCGTTCGGGAAGGTTGTCGGGGGCATGGATGTAGTGGACAAGATCGGGAAGACCAAGACCGGTCATGGGGACCGGCCGCTCAAGGATGTCACCATCGTGAAGGCAGTCCTGGAATGAGCGGGGAGACCGCGCCCGGATTCCCCGACCGATAATCCGATCCTGTTCTCTTTTTTAAGAATGCCCGCAGAGGGGAGTGTATAAGCGGTTGACAGATACCGCAGTTGAAAAAATTATCGCTTGCCGGACCCGTTCGTCCTTACCGGCAATGTTTCGGTAAACCGCCGTATGGCGCCGAAACACTGCTTCTTGTCCAGAGCCGAGACCGTCCAGACCGGTACGGTCCCGAACGCCGATGCAAAGACCGCAGGAACCGGGGCCTTGGCATCGCACTTGTTGAGGAAGACCACGAACGGGACGTTCGCTGCGGTCAGTGAATCATAGAGATGGCGGGTGAACTCGTCAAGCGGTGAACCCGCGTCCACGAGCAGGACCGCCCCGTCCATTCCCTTTCCGATGATCTCGCGGGCAAACTCGAACCGTTCCTGTCCCGGGGTTCCATATATGTGGATCTGGCGCCCGTCAAGTTCCACGCGCCCGAAATCAAGGGCCACGGTTGTTGTCCCACCCGCGCAGTTCGCCTCAATATGAGTGGATTTGGGATCGATGGTCTTGATCATCGTGGTCTTTCCCGCGCCAAACGCACCGAAAACAACGATTTTCTGTTTTATCTCATCTGCCATTGGTACAATTTGGGCGGGGAGGAGTGTTTACCGTTTCGGTCTCTGAAGGGTCCGTAAGGACCCTGAAGACGAGAAGAAACCGAAGGTTTCTTCGAAGAATCCTGGCGGATTCTTCTCATCCTCCAGGTCTGATGACCTGTCGGACTTCGCTGTGGTGAGGGTCATCAGACCCGAACCCCGAAGTATGGAAAATGACCCTGAAGACGAGAAGAAACCGAAGGTTTCTTCGAAGAATCCTGGCGGATTCTTCTCATCCTCCAGGTCTGATGACCTGTCGGACTTCGCTGTAGTGAGGGTCATCAGAGTTCTTCGAAGAAACCTTCGGTTTCTTCTCATCCTCCAGGTCTGATGACCTGTCGGACAAAAAAAGGAAGGGTACCGGGATAAAATTATACCGCAAGGTAATCGCTCGGGGTGGGCATCTGCTCTTTTAAGCCCTTGCGCTTGCGGATACTGACAACAACATCCTTGACCATGCTGTTGGGCACGAGTTCGAATCCTGAGAACTCGGTGTTCCACATCGCACGGCCTTCGGTTGCAGACCGGATGTCACCGGCAAACCCGAAGAGTTCGGCAACCGGGGCCTTGCCAACGACCGTGATCGTGTCTCCCTCGCTCTGCATATCGAAGACCTGGCCGCGCCGGCCTTGGATCTGGGAGGTCGCTGCCCCCATCTGGTCCATCGGCACGGTGATCTGCATCTTCTGGACCGGCTCGAGAAGCGAGTCCCCGGCAATCAGCATGCCACCCTTGATGGCGCCGCGGACTGCAGGGATGACCTGCGCGGGGCCACGGTGGATCGCATCCTCGTGGAGCTTCACATCGACAAGCGTCATCTTGAGGTTCTGTACCGGCTCGTCGGCAAGCGGGCCGCCGGCAAGGGCCTCACTGATACCCTCGATGATCAGTTCCATCGTTTCGTTGAGGTACTGGATACCTTTTGTCCGGTCGATGAGCATGTTCGTGCCCTTGATATGCTTGACGCTCTTGGCATCGTCCTTGTCCATGCCGGCCTTCAGGAGCACATCACGGCGCTCGATGGCCGGCTGGTTCATCGAGACCTCGCCTTTCTTGATCAGGTCGACGATCGCATCGGGCAATGGTTCAAGGTCGAAGTAGAACCGGTTGTGGCGGTTCGGGGACTTGCCTTCGACCGCCTCGATCTTGCCGGTGACGGTTTCACGGTATACCACGATAGGTTCGGAGGTGACGATCTCGACACCCTTGTCACGCTTGATTCTACCCGTGACGATCTCGAGGTGGAGTTCTCCCATACCGGAGATGAGGTGCTCGCCAGTCTCCTCGTTGATGGTGATGATCAGCGTCGGGTCTTCCTTTGCAACCTGCCGGAGCACTTCAACGAGCTTGGGCAGGTCCTTCATGTTCTTTGCCTCGACTGCAACGGTCATGACCGGTTCCGAGTAGTGCTTGAGTGACTCGAACGTGGCCATCTCCATGAGCGAGGAGACGGTGGAACCGACATAGGCATCCTTGAGGCCGGTGACTGCCGGGATGTTCCCCGCAACGATCTCCTCGACTTCCACACGCTTGGGTCCCATGAAGATACCGACCTGCTGGAGACGGTTCTCCTTCATGGCCGAACCCATGACATAAAGGGTGTCGCCCCGCTTGAGGCTGCCGGAGAAGAGACGGCCTGTTGCGACTTCGCCCGCATGGGGGTCAAAGGAGATGTCGGTGACCATCATGCATACGGGAGCATTCGGGTCGCAGGTGAGCATTCCCTTTCCTTCCTTGGACTCCTTGTCGCCGTGCCAGATAACCGGGATACGGCGTTTCTGTGCTACAAGCGGGTCTGGCAGGTGGTGCACGACCATGTCGAGTACCACTTCGTAGAGCGGGCTCTTCTTTGCAAGGTACTTCATGTCCCCGGCACGGCACTTCTCGAACACATCCTTGAACGAGACGCCGCCCTTCTTCATGTACGGCACCGAGACAGCCCAGTTGTAGAGCGCGGAACCGAAGGCAACGGTACCCTCGGATGCATCGAGCTTCCAGCCGTTGTTGTAGGACTCCTCGTTCATACCCTTGATCAGCTTGTTCACCTTGTCGATGACCTTACCGAGCCGGATCTGCATCTCCGTCTCGTCGACTTTCAGCTCGTTGACAAGCCGGTCGACCTTGTTGATGAAGAGGACCGGGCGGACCTGCTCCTTTAACGCCTGCCGAAGTACGGTCTCGGTCTGAGGCATGGTGCCCTCGACTGCGTCAACGAGAACGATTGCACCGTCAACAGCACGCATGGCACGGGTGACATCGCCACCGAAGTCAACGTGACCCGGCGTATCGATCATGTTGATCAGGTAATCCTGACCCTCATAATCATGCACCATCGAGACGTTGGATGCGTCGATGGTGATACCACGTGCCTGCTCTTCCGCATCCGAGTCCATAAAGAGCTGCTTGCCTGCAAGCTCTTCAGAGATGATACCGGCACCTGAGAGCAGGTTGTCGGAGAGGGTGGTCTTACCGTGATCGATGTGCGCTACAATACCGATGTTCCGAATGTGCTTCGGTTCCTTCATGAGCTCAGTTACGCGCTCAACTGATTTTTTGCCGCGGACCATGAAAATAACCTCAAAAAAGATGTTTAACGGGCGGACTTCGCGATCCGCTCGCGTTCTTCCTTTTTCCCGACCGAGTAGCACTTCATGTCGCCCTTGGATGCGGCGATGAGTTCGTCGGCGAGGACTGCACTTGCACTCTTTTTGCTGGAGCTGGATCCTTTCAGTGTTGCTTCGGCAAGGAAGTGGATGGCAGTGTCGACCCTGCGCATGGGTGCGGTGTCGACCGATTTCGGGACGTTGATACCACCGTATTTCAGGCGGACAGTCTCTTCACGGGGACCGGCGTTTGCGATCGCCTCGACCAGCACTTCGACGGGATTGCGCTTGGTCTTCTTGTTGATGATGACGAATGCATCCCGCACGATCCGGATGGCCAGCTGCTTCTTTCCGGTATTATTCTCGGTCTGCATCAGGCGGTTGATGAGCCGCTCAACGATCATCATGTTGCTCTTGCCAAATTCCTGGCGGGAGAACTTACCGCAGGTGTGGGGGATGATCAGGGAGGAGAGCGTAACATAGCGGATAAGGCTGGGATCGGTGACCTTGACTTCGGAGGCATCCCACTGGTTGAACAGGAGTTTCTTTCCAATTGCTTCTGCCATCATCATCACCTGCGCGGTTTCTCCTTCCTGCCAATCACCATCTCGTGGAGGCAGACGTTGTTCACCTTGGTGACCACGTACCGGACGCCAGGGATATCTCCCATGGAACGACCGAGACGTCCGCCGATGCCTTCGATCTCGACTTCATCGTGTTCATCGATGAAGTTAATAGCACCGTCGCCGACCGCGAATGCGCTGACCTGCCGGCCGTTCTTGATCAGCTGGACGCGCACGCACTTCCGGATCGCGGAGTTCGGCTGTTTTGCCTCGACACCGATCTTCTCAAGCACGATACCTCTCGCCTGCGGAGCACCCTCAAGAGGGTCCGACTTTACATCGAGATTGAGCTCGCGGCGGGCGTAGTTCTTATCCGCCCACCGGAACTTATTTGAGTCCCGAACCAGTTTTCTGGCTGCAAATTTACCCTGTCCCATTAAATAGCCTCATGTAAGTTTTTGTTGTGGTTATCGATAACCCACACTGGGATATGTACTAGCGCGGGTAATCGATTTATAAATTGTGGCATCCCACCTGCCTGTCTTACACTATTGGTTCTCACTCATAATAATCTTATATCCTGATCCGGCCAATACTACACGATGAAAGTCGGGATCTATAAAGAGGTGCAGATTGATACCAGCCACCGTCTGCTCCATTACAAGGGGAAGTGCGCAAACCTCCACGGGCACCGGTGGAAGGTGGAGGTCTGGATGGAGGGGGAGCCGGACCCGGCTACGCAAATCCTGATCGATTACACCCTGATCAAACAGGTCATCGGCAAGTACGATCACCAGATCATACTCAACCGCGATGATCCGATGGTGCCCTGTATCCAGAAGTTCAACCCGGTGATCACGACGCCCGGTGATCCGACCAGTGAACTGATCGCGGGGATTATCCGCGAGGACCTCTATGCGGTCTGCCGGGACCTGGGAATAAAGGCTACAGTACCGAAGATCCGGGTCTGGGAATCCCCGACATCCTGCGCTGAGCTTAAAGAATGAAGATCGCTGAAATTTTCAAGAGTCTCCAGGGGGAAGGGAAGAACCAGGGCAGGACCTGCCTCTTCATCCGGCTTGCAGGATGCAACCTGGACTGCACCTGGTGCGATACGAAATACGCACGGGACGGGGGTATTGAGATGAGCCTTGACTCTGTGCTCGAACAGGTCTGGCGCGTCAACCCCCCGTACGTCTGCATCACGGGCGGAGAACCCCTCGTGCAGGAGGATGCGCTCGAGCCCCTGCTCACCTCGCTGCAGAAGCGGGGGACGCAGATCGATATCGAGACAAACGGGACGATCGATTTTTCCCGGTTGCAGCAGTACGCATCGGTCTGCATGGACGTGAAATGCCCCTCTTCGGGAGAGCAGAGCAATCTTACACTCCTCGAAAAGATCCGGCCGCAGGACAGTGTCAAGTTTGTCGTGAACGATGAAGCGGACTGCCGGTATGCACAGGAAGTCATGAGTTCGCACCGGATCGCGGGGGAGTGCTTCTTCTCACCGGTCTTCGGCACGGACTACACGGCAATAACGAAATTCATTCTTGTCAACAATCTGCCAGTGCGGTTCCAGCTCCAGCTCCACAAAATTATCGGGGTGAAATGATGAAGGCAGTATGTTTACTCTCGGGAGGCATGGACTCCTCAACGCTCGCGTATCTCGCCAGGAGCAAAGGGTACGATATCCTTGCCCTGCACCTGAACTACGGCCAGCGAACGGAAAGAAAGGAACTCGCAAGCGCAAAGAAGATCGCAGGACTGCTGGACGCGGAGGCATTTGTCGAGATCAACCTCGATTATTTCACGAAGTTCGGTGCGAGCAGCCTGACGGACAAGGGGATCGCCGTCGAGGAGTTTGATCCGGCCCGGGTTCACATGCCCAACACGTACGTACCGTTCCGGAACGCGAACCTGCTCTCGATCGCGACGAGCTTTGCCGAGGCGCGGGGTGCTGACGCGATCTTCATCGGCGTCCAGTCGCTCGATTACAGCGGCTACCCCGACTGCCGACCGGAGTTCATCGCCGCATTCCAGAAGGTGATCGATCTCGGGACGAAGGACACCACAAAGATCACCCTCTTCACGCCGTTCATCCGGATGACCAAGACGGATATCCTGCGTGAAGGTATCCGGCTCGGCGTGCCGTACGAGCACACGTGGTCCTGCTACCGGAACGAGGGGAAGGCCTGCGGTACCTGCGGGTCCTGCCACTTCCGGAAAGAGGCGTTCGATACCGTAGGGATCCGCGACCCAATAGAGTACGAGGGATAAATGGAGATCTTCCGTGGCAGGAGCCTCTGGATCGAAACAAAGACGATCCGGCTCCCGACCGGATCGGAGAGGGAGAAGGTGATCGTCCACCCGTCAAACGCGGTCGCCATCCTTCCCCTGAACGGGGACCGGTGCACGTTGTTACGGCAGTACCGCTACGCCATCGACCAGTACATCCTCGAAGCACCGGCCGGCACGATGGAGCCAGGCGAGGCGCCCCTCGTTACTGCACACCGGGAGCTGATCGAAGAGACCGGCTTTTCGGCAAAGACGATCATCCCGGTGGGGTTCATCTACACGACTCCCGGCTTTACCGACGAGAAGATCTACCTGTTCGAGGCCCGGGACCTGTCGCCGTCGCAGGAATACGAGAAGGACGAGGATGAGGTGATCGAGGTGATCGATGTCGCCACGAGCGAGCTTTCGGGAATGATCCGTGATGGCAGGATCGTTGACGGCAAGACGATCTGCCTGATACAGCGCTGCCTGGGATGCTGAAGATGCGTGCCATCCTTATTCTTGTTGCAATCCTCGTTGTGGTAACCGCCTTTGCCGGCTGTACCAGCAGTACTTCTGCCACGCCTTCCTATTCCGTGGACAAGAACGGCATCCTTGCGGTGACCTGCGCACCGGTTACGACAAACGAGACCGTGCTCTTCTCAAACGAGACCTATACCAAATCGCGGGTCGTCCTGCACACGCAAACCGGTGACGTAATTACCTACCTGAGTTATCCAGAACAGCCAAAGGCCGTGATCGTGTACATACCAGGAGCCGGTGAAAAAATTTCGGGACACGAGGAGCGGATGGTAAAATACGCGGCAACCGGATATGCATTCATATTTGTCGATATCCGGGGCAGGGGCGGGGAGACGGGAGGGGACGCGTTCGACCCCCAGACGGATTATGCCAGATTCGAGAGCGGCAACTGGCCCCAGTACTATCTGACCATCTGTGACATCTCATCCGCACGCTCCGTGCTTGCCAGCAGGTTTGGCGTTCCGGTCTATGCAGTCGGGGGAAGCAATGGGGGACGGTACGCAGCAGTAGCGGCCGGGGTTGATCCGAAATTTGCCGGGTACGTGGGGATTTCGACCGCGGACTGGGGACTCCGGGAGATGGTCCTTGGTCAGGGCGGATCAGGGGATATTCTGAGGTTTGCGACATCCCTTGAGCCAAGTACCTACCTGCCAGGAATCTCCCCCCGACCGGTCTGGATGTTCCATAACGCAACCGACCCGATTATTCCCTTTGCCGAAGGAAAAGCCCTCTTCGCAACAGCAAACGCGCCCAAAACCTTCATCGAGTTTTACGGCAGCCACGGCATCAACGCAGATGTGGATAACCGGATCCTTATGCAATGGGCGCAAATTTATGGCACCCGCGGGTGAATAGGTAATAGCTTTAAAGAGAGGTTTGAGACCGGCAATGGCAGAAGAAGTGGAGATGGACGATGCGCGAAAGCGCTATGAATTCAAGAAGGTCCTAGAGAAGCTCCAGTCGCAGCAGGGTGACGGAACCGAGTTGATAACCCTCTACATCCCGCCCGACAAGCAGATCTACGATGTGACCAACCAGCTCAAGGATGAGTTCGGGCAGTGCGCGAACATCAAGAGCAAGCAGACGCGGACCAATGTCCAGAGCGCCATCTCGTCCATCCTCGCCCGCCTCAAGTACTACAAACGGCCGCCCGAGAAGGGTATAGCGGTCTTCTGCGGCACGGTGAAACTGTACGGTGACCGGACCGATCTGCAATGCACGATCGTTGAGCCGCCGGAACCCCTCAATCTCTACATGTACCGGTGCAGCTCCAATTTCGAGCTCGAGCCCCTCAAGCAGATGCTCGAGGAAAAGTATGTGTACGGCCTGCTCGTTCTCGACAAGCGTGAAGCATACTGGGGATTCCTGCGCGGCAACCGGATCGAACCGATGGGCGGGGCGAACTCAACGGTGCCGGGTAAAATGCGAAAAGGCGGCCAGTCAGCAGCCCGGTTCGGGCGCCTGCGCGAGATCGCCATTAATGAGTTCTATACCAAAGTCGGCGAGCGGTCAAGTGCGATCTTCCTCGCCGAAAAAGATTTTTTCGAGCGGTTCAAAGGCGTCCTTATCGGAGGACCGAGCCCGACAAAAGAGGAGTTCGAGAAGGGGAATTATCTCCATCATGAGGTCCAGAAGCGGATTATCGGGCTCTTCGATGTTGCATATACCAACGAGGACGGGCTCGCGGAACTCGTGGATGCTGCAGCAGACGCGCTCAAGGGCATGACCGTCATCAAGGAGAAGGCGTTCATGATGCGGTTCTTAAAAGAACTGGTCAAGGACGACGGGCTTGCCGCGTACGGCGAGGAGAGCATCCGGCACAACCTCGGGATCGGGGCAGTGGATATCCTTCTCCTTTCCGCAAACCTCCGCAAGTCACGGCTGAAGATCAAGTGTCAGAGCTGCGACTACACGAACGAGAAGACCGTGAATGTCGAAACCGGCAAGACCGTTGCGGATATTGCCCTGGGCAACTGCCCGAAGTGCACGGCGCCCCTCATCCTTGAGGAGGAGATCGACATCATCGACGAGTTGACCAAACTTGCCGACCAGAGCAGTGCGAAGGTCGAGCTCATATCGGACGATTTCGAGGAGGGGTCCATCCTCTTCTCGGCATTCGGCGGGATTGCCGCGATCCTCCGCTACAGGACGGGATCTTGATGCTGCACGAGATGTACACCACGATCGGGAACACGATTACCGAACACACCGGTCTTGCAGACCCGCAACTGACGGACGGGGGGGAGCATGCCGACCTCGCGTCAACGGCCGCATTCGCGCTCGCAAAACAGAAGAAACAGGCACCGGTCAAGATCGCGCAGGAGCTTGCCGCAGAACTGGCCAAGGATGCACGATTGGCAGGGATCTCAGTCGAAGCAAAAGGGCCCTACCTCAACTTTATTTTCGGCAAAAACTATGTACGCGAATCGGTGAAAGCGGCGGTGCTGCCCGGTTACGGCACCCTCCCGCGCAAAGACGTACGGGTCGTGCTCGAGCATACGAGCGCCAACCCGAACGGCCCCCTGCACGTGGGCCACATCCGTAATTCCATTATCGGAGACACCCTTGCCCGGGCGTTCCGGAAGGCCGGGTACCCGCTCGAAGTGCAGTATTATGTCAACGATATGGGCCGCCAGATCGCGATCGTGGTCTGGGGGTTCGACAACCTTGACAGCACCCAGCTGCCGGGGGAGAAACAGGATGCCCACATCGCCCGGGTGTATATTGCAGCGAACCGCGAGATCGAGAAAGACGAGGGGATCACCCAGCAGGTGAACACCCTGATGCAGCTCGTGGAGAACGGCGACCCGGCGACCGTCAGGAAGTTCCGCAAAGAGGTGTCCCGCTGCCTTGACGGGTTCAAGGTGACCATGAAGGACCTCAATGTGGCCCATGACCGTTTCGTCTGGGAGAGCGACTTCATCCGGAACGGGTATACCGAGCGGATCATCTCAAGGATCCGGAAGCTCCCGCAGGCAGTTGACGATGAGACTCTCGCTCTTGACCTGTCGGAATTCGGGTTCGAGAACAAGTATGTCATACGCCGTAGCGATGGGACGTCGGTCTACGCGGCCCGGGACCTCGCATTCCATGCCTGGAAAGCGGCAAACTTCGACCGGGTGATCGATGTCCTCGGCGCGGACCACAAGCTCATCGGGGCACAGCTCCAGTGCACCCTCAAACTCCTCGGGGAAAAAGCCCCGGAGATCGTCCACTTCGAGTTCGTCTCCCTCCCGGAAGGCTCGATGAGCACCCGGGCCGGCAAATTCGTGTCTGCCGATGACCTCATCACCGAGATCACGAAACGGGCGTTCGATGAAGTGACGACCCGCAGGCCGGAACTCGATGAAGCGATGAGGCGCTCGATCGCAAAATCGGTCGGTCTTGCTGCCATCCGCTACGATATCGTGAAGGTTTCACCGGAGAAGAGCACCGTGTTCGACTGGAAGGAGGCGCTGGACTTCGAACGCCAGAGCGGTCCCTATATCCAGTACGCCCATGCCCGTGCCTGCAGTATCCTTGATAAAGCCGGGGCCTTTACCGAGTGCTATGATCTGGAGACGGAGCAGGAGATCATAGTCGCGAAGCAGATCGCAAAGTTCCCCGGGGTCATCGACAGGGTCATCACCGAACTCAGGCCACACATCCTTGCCACCTATGCACGGGAGCTTGCGGACACGTTCAACACCTTTTACCATTTCGAGCCGGTGCTGAAGAGCGAAGGAACAATCCGGGACCGCCGGCTGACGCTGGTAAAAGCGGTGCAGAACACCTTAAAAGAGTCCCTCGAGACGCTTGGGATCGATGCCATCAGATCCATGTGAACCCCTGCAGAAACAGGGGTACCAGTTTTTTTCAAAGACGTCATCGGCAGCCCTCAAGCCCTGCATGTGGTGCAAGAGGGCCCTTGCGGGCGGGGCGATGTGCTACAAGCACCAGTTCTACGGGATCGACAGCCACCGCTGCGTCCAGATGACGCCGACCCTGCGCTGCAACCAGCGCTGCCTCTTCTGTTGGCGGTCGTTCGAGCACGAACCGTCGGTGGCGGAGGAGTGTCCACCGGAGACCATCCTTGCCGGCATCCACAAGTTCCAGAAGAAGGCGCTCGCTGGCTACAACGCAATCCTCGACAACACGGTTACGGAGGAGCGGTGGCGGGAGGCGCTGGATCCCCGGCACGTGGCGATCTCGCTCTCGGGAGAGCCCACGCTGTACCGGCAGTTGCCAGAACTGATCGACCTCTTCAACAGCAAGGGCTACACCACCTTCCTAGTCAGCAATGGGACAAACCCGGCCATGCTCCGGCGATGCAGACCGTTCCAGATGTACGTCTCGCTGGATGCGCCGGACAAGGAGACCTATCAGGCAGTCTGCCGCCCGCTCGGGGATTACTGGGACCGGGTCCGGGAGAGCCTTTCGCTGCTTGGCTCCCTCCGATCAGCGGTCAGGATCACGCTTGTCCGGGGCCTGAACGATTTCGCACCCGAACAGTATGCGGCCATGGTCCAGGATTCGGGCGCAACCTTTGTGGAAATAAAGGGATATATGTATCTGGGATACAGTAGAAATCGTTTGGCAAGGGAGAATATGCCGGACCACGCGTACGTGCGATCCTTTGCGGAGAAGGTTGCAACCGCGTGCGATTACCGAATCCGGGATCAGAATGAATTGAGCAGAGTGGTCTGCCTGGAGCGTTTTACATGAGGTTCAGTCCTGATGAATGGAAAAGAAAGTCGCATGAGAACTTCGAAGGGGCATGGCATGAGGGGCCGTCGGTTCTGACGCCCGCCAGCCATGCGGGAACCTATCCGAACAGGGCCTATAAGCGGGCTTGTGCCCACCCGATCTTTGCTACGATCAACCGCCTGCGCGAGATCTACCTCTCACTCGGCTTTGACGAGGCCGAGAACCCGGTGATCATCGAGGAGCAGGACATCTACCGGCAGTTCGGTCCCGAGGCCATGGCTGTGCTCGACCGGGTCTTCTACCTCGGCGGCCTTCCCCGGCCGAACGTGGGGATTGCCCGCAAGCAACTGGACGAGATCAACGAGATCCTGCAGAGTCACAGCAATCCGCTGGTGCACAGCGATTCCGCTCCTGCTGGGAAGCCTCACGAACACTACCGACCGATGACCCCGGAGACCGAGGAGCACCTGCGGGAGACGCTCCATGCCTACAAGAAATCGGAGATAGACGGCGATGAGCTGACCGTTGAGATCGCCAAAGTGCTTGGCGTGGACGATGCCCTCGTCGTGCACATCCTCGATGCGGTCTTCCCGGAATTCAGGGCACTCACTCCCGAATCCTCCCGGTCCACGCTCCGCAGCCACATGACGAGCGGCTGGTTCATGACGCTCGGCTCCATCTGGGACAAGACACCGCTTCCTATCCGGATGTTCTCGGTTGACCGCTGTTTCCGCCGCGAGCAGGCCGAGGGGCCGACCCGGCTCATGACCTACCACTCGGCCTCATGCATTGTCGCCGGGGATGATATCACCAACGAGGAGGGAAAAGCGGTCAGCGAGGCGCTCCTCTCTGCGTTCGGGTATACGGACTTCCGGTTCCAGCCGGATGAGAAGCGCTCCAAGTATTACATGCCGGACTCCCAGACCGAGGTCTATGCCAGGCACCCGGTCCATGGCTGGGTGGAGGTCGCAACCTTTGGCATGTACTCCCCCTCGGCGCTCGCGGAGTATGGGATCGGTGTCCCGGTCATGAACCTCGGCCTTGGTGTCGAGCGGCTGGCGATGATCGCGTACAATGCGAACGATGTCCGGCAGCTCTGCTTCCCGCAGTTCTTCCCCCGGCAGCTGGCCGACCGGGAGATCGCCCGGGCAGTCCACCTGCGCGAGGAGCCTGTCTCTCCGGAAGGGAAGATGCTTGCAGCGGCAATCGCAAAGACCGCGGCAGCACATGCCACCGCCCAAGGCCCGTGCGCCTTCGATGTATGGGAGGGTGTGCTCGGGGGTCTTAAGGTAAGGGGCGTGGTGGAAGAGACGGAGTCTACGGCAAAACTCTGCGGCCCGGCCTGCGCCAACGAGATCTTTGTCCATGAAGGGTCGGTACTCGGTGTCCCGGATATAGAAAAGTGGAAACAGGTCCGCACCGAAGGCGTCACGACCGGTCTCACCTATCTGAGTGCAGTCTCGGCCCTCGCAGCAGCGAGGATCGAAGAGGCAGCCCGGTGCGGGAACGCCACCACGGTCCAGATAAAAATGGCAAAGCTCCCCAGCGATATCAACCTGAAGATCGATGAATACGCGATGCGCTTTATCACCGACAACAAGAAGAAAGTCGATGTCCGGGGACCGGTCTTCCTCTCGGTCCGGTCAGTAACCGGCGAATAAGCTATACTTTTTTATGCCCGTTCCCGGATAAAGATCCGGCGGTGGATGATGCGCCAGGAGAGGATGAGCTGGATGATATCCGTCGGCGTGATGGTCTGGCGCCCCTCAAACATGGCAATCGGGTGGACGCCGGTCTGGTGCTCGATGCTCTTCTCCAGTTTCCGGATCGTATCGTAATTCATCGCGCCATCAAACGTGAGCGCACGCATCTTCGCGCAGTCCACGAACTGCGTGGAGAATTCGATCAGGAAATCCTCATCATGAAACGAGAGGAGCGAGTACAGGTCGATATTGAGATCGATATCCGTGATCGTGCGCCTCATCCGGTTCTGCATGAGGGAGATGTTGTAAATATTTCTCCCGGGGCCCTTGTCTCTGCCGTACTTTGAGTGGGCGATCCGTATGATCGCATCCGCATCACACCGCTGCGGTGCGATGTACGTCTCATAATCCTTCTCGCGCCGCACGATCTCGTCCGCCACTTCAGCCGAGTTATACCCCCGGCGTTCCATGTCGCGGAGCCGTTTCCACGCATATTTCACCTCTTTTTCCGGGTCGACAAAGATGGAGAAATCCATCAGTTCCCGGAGACGCGGGGTATACAGCGTGTGAAGCCCTTCGAGGATCAGGATCTTCCGGGGGGAGAACGGGACCGGGGGATCGAACCTGCCAGTGGTATGGTTGTACACCGGTTTTTCAATGGGGTGTCCCTGCTTTAACCATGCAACATCCTTCTCAAGCTGTGAAATATTATTGGCATCCGGGTGTAAGGGGGTGATGTCGAGCCGCCTGCGTTCCTCCCGGTCATAGCGGTGGTAATCGTCCAGCGTGATCGTGGAAACCAGTCCAGGGCCGAATATCTGCCGGATCGCGTTCGTGAACGTGGTCTTACCCGACCCGCTGTCCCCGGCAACACCGATGGTGAAGACGATAGGGGAATGGGCTATGATCTCCTTGAAATTGGGCAGGTAATCCATATCGCAAGTAACTGTGTAGTGCATATCCATATTAAGACCCCGTGAATGGTGCAGCTCCAGTAATTATCGGAAAATGTGTCTGTGCTGCCACGATTTCACCAAAATTGTTAGAAATAGATAACATTTATATATATTTATGTTAGAGATAAATAACATATAAGGCAAATAATCATGAAACCGAGAAATCTCAAGATCTCGGATTCACAGAGGTAATTTTGTGCAGACAAAAATCAGGGAATACCGGGTCCGGCTCTCACTGACACAGGATGATCTCGCAAAAAAAGCCGGCGTGCGCCGTGAGACCATCGTTTTTCTTGAACAGGGTAAATATAATCCATCGCTCAAACTCGCCCATGATGTGGCAAAAGGACTGAACACAACAATCGATGACCTGTTTATCTTTGATGATGAGCCGGAAACGCCGGAGAGCCGGGTCGTTCTGGCAGACTGAATTATAATGCTGCAATATCCTGCCCTGTCGGGCAGGAGGGATTGGATGTTTTACTTTCCGGTTCCCGGCAGAGCTCTCCGAGAATAAGAATAGTTGCGTCCTTGTCCAGCGGCTGATTATCGTTCCCGCATTTCGGGGAGTATATACAGGAAGGACAACCGGTGTCACATGGGCAGTCCCTTACCAGTTCATGCGAACTCGAGAACAATTGTGGAAGAATTTCGAATGCCTTCTCCGCAAGCCCGATGCCTCCTTCATACGTATCATAGACAAAAATAGCGGGTTCACCCTGCTCACCAAATGCTGGTGAAGACAAACCGCCGATATCCCAACGGTCGCACATCACGTGCAGGGGCATAAGCGCGATAATCGCGTGTTCCGCGCCGTGCAGTCCCCCGGCAAGGTCAAGGCCGGAACCGGTAATTTTTTGTCCGATAAAATCAGGAGGATGAAACCAGAATGCCTTCGTCCCGAACGTGAGGGGGGGCAGGGACAGGGGTTCCAGACCAATGATCGTGTCACCCCGCTTGATCTTATAACCGGTAAACTGTTCAGTCACCTCAACATCCCCAAAGGCGCACGGAACACCATGGATCGTCCGGGTTTCAAGGGTCTCAATGATGGAAAGGTCCACTTCCTTGAGAGGCTGCGTATAGTAGTCCACATCGGTTTCTGTCACGCGTATCGTATGGGTTTCAAGGTCCATTTCATTGACGACATATGTCTCGCCCTGGTGGAGCATGATCGCGCCTTTATGGGCTTCGCGGTATGCCTGCCCGCGGTCCAGAGTCTCGAGCAGCCTGCCGTGGCACATCACCCGGAACGTTTCACCGGGAATACCGTCAAGCCTCACGCCATCTGCTGCCCGCCCGCGCCCGGCATATACCCACCCGCGGGAGGTTCTCCTCAGCAGGCCGCCCGATTCAAGTTCCGGCAGGAGCCGTGAGATCGACTCCCCGAAAAATGTCCTGTCAGCTTCTTCGCTCAGGGGAAGTTCGGCAGCAGCACAGAGGAGGTGCCCTGAGACAATATACGGATTGCCGGTGTCAATGATCGCGTTCTCGTGGGAACGTTCGAAAAACTGATCCGGGTGGTGCATGAAATACTGGTCAAGGGGGTTTGCCTGTGCAACGAGAATCGCAAGGGATTCTTCTCCTTTCCTCCCGGCCCTCCCGGCCTGCTGGCGAGTGGACATCATGGTTCCGGGATACCCCGAAATGATCACCGTATCAAGTGAGCCGATATCGATGCCCAGCTCAAGAGCATTCGTTGAGACCACGCCTTTCATGACCCCCTCTTTGAGCTGCCGCTCGATCGCCCTCCGTTCTTCCGGGAGAAAACCTGCCCGGTAAACCGAGATTAATGCTGCAAGGCGCGAGGAGGTCCGTTTCGCATCGTCTCGCGCCCAGACTGTGACCAGCTCTGCCATCTTCCGGGATCCGGTAAAACAGAGGGTCTGGAGATTCTCTTTGACGCAGGAGACCAGAAGATCCTTTGTCTCCTGGTGCAGGGAGCGTTCGCCGATGCCATTATAAAACGGATTGTACATGATGAAATTCCGCTTGCCATGGGGTGAGCCGTCATTATCAACAAGCTCAAATTCCTCTCCGGTGAGATGGTGTGCAAACTCGCGCGGGTTTGCCAGCGTTGCAGTGGAAAGGATGAACCGTGGACTCGATCCATAATACTGGCAGAGGCGCAGAAGCCGCCGTATTACAAATGCGATATGCGAGCCAAATACCCCCCGGTACCGGTGCGCCTCGTCGATAACGATGAAGTCCAGATTTGAGAGGAAAGGCTGCCACTTTACATGCCACGAAAGCACGTGGTGCAGTTCGTGGGGATTGGAGATGATCACCCGCGAGTGTTCACGGATCGCGGCCCTCTTTGACTGGGGTGTATCGCCGTCATAGATGGCAGGCTTTGCCGCAATACCGGTGAACTGTGCCATCTGCTCGAGGGACAGGAGCTGGTCGTTCGAGAGGGCTTTTGTGGGATAGAGATAGAGTGCGCGTGCATCTGCATGCGCTTCAAGATGACCGAAAACGGGAATGTTGAATGCAAGAGTCTTGCCACTCGCAGTGGAGGTCGTGAGGACCACATTTTTTCCGGCCCGCACATGGTTGATTGCCTCGCACTGGTGCGAATAGAGCCGGATCCCTTTCTGGTCAAGGTAGGCTCTCATCGAGGAAGACAGCGGAGTTTCCAGCAACCCGTAGCGGGCAGGTTCCGGTTCGGTTGTCTTTGCATGAACAACCCTGTTGCGGTAGACCGGATTCACATTCAGGAGCCGGATCAGATCAGTGACAGCCACAGGACTCCTCCAGCAGGTGGAAGAAGAGCAACGCAAGCGAGATGACATCCTGCCGGTTGTGCTCAACGATGGGTACGAGGGGGCCGATATTTCCGGTATGGAGGTACGTATCGTAGAATTCCGGCACCATCTGCCCTGGTATATCGTCCCCCCGACGGATCCCGAGGATCTCCCGTTCCAAGGCGGTCAGTCGCAGCGAGGGGAGCTGGTCTTTCCACCTTCGACGGCTGAAATGAAGGACATCGAAGTGAGGGATTCTAGCGGGAGACCCCATACCATAGTAAGCGAGACGATCGGTGATGTAGGGGAGATCGAACGATTTGCCATTGAAGGTGACCAGGGCCGGTCGATTTGTGGACAGGTGTTCAACTGTCGCGATAAGAGCGGCCTGTTCCTCCGTTATGTCGCGTAGCAGGTACTGGTGGACAACAAGTTGCCCGTTATCAATAACGCCAATCCCGAAAAGGATGATAGGGCGGGAAAAAAGCCCGAGGGTCTCGATATCAAGAAACACATAGTCTTCCGGTTCATGGAGTCCTGCCGTTCCCAGCACCGAAACGTGGGATTTGGAGTGCCGGCTGCCTATCAGGTCCATTATCGCGGAGGTATCCCCTTCCGATATACATGCAAGGACCTGATGTGCACGCGATCTCAGCACGGGATGCTCCAGCAGATCCGTCAGGGAATAAAATCCCCGTGAATTCAGCTTCTTCCGGGTCGCCTGACCGATGCCATGGACAAGAGTCAGGTCCTCAAGGAGACCCGCCCTGAAACGATCGAGATCGAATGCAGGACTTGAAAAATCCTGCCGGTATTCGAGTGCAAAACAGGTACCCCCGTCATTGACGATTTCTTTACCACGGAATTGTTCATCGATAGTCACCTCCCTGTAACGGGAAAGGAGGGTTTCGAGATGGTGCCGGGCCTGCTCGTATTCTGATGAAAATACAAAGGAGTTTGAAAAACCGGCCCTGAACGCATTCCCGTCGCGGACAACTTCATATTCACGCAATGCCTGCATCCGCTGCTGCCAGAGTGCGCCAATTCGTGAATACGCCGGGACGACTGCCATCTTCCGGATACAACATCCCGATACGGGCGTTTAAATATCCTAGCGTGCGGAGTGAAAGTGATGGCAAGGCTATTGCGGGTCTTCCGCGGGCATAATGAGACGTTTAATCTGCCGGGCGATGCAACTCTTCTGTCATTATTATAACGCAAAAAACAGGGACGGGTGCTGCCGTTTCACAGACACGTTTATACAGGGATGAGAGTGCTGATGCAGGTCAAGGGTTTACTGATCGATCTTGACGGGGTCCTGTATGTGGGGGGTCAGCCACTCAAGGGGGCCCGGGAAGCGATCGCTTATCTTACGAATAAAAAGTATACGTTCAGGTTTATCTCGAATACCACCCGTAAATGCAGGAAGACCATATCCGACCAGTTAACAGCAATGGGTTTTGCTATTCCCGAAGAGTATATTTTCACACCTCCACAAGCAGCAATTACCTACATGAAAAAAACCGGAAAGAACCATTTTCACCTCCTCACCACCGGAGATGTTGACAGGGACTTTGCGGATAGCGGATCTCGAAGCATTTCAGGAAAAACTGACTATGTAATAATCGGTGACGCAGGAGATGCAATAACCTATGACAGCCTGAACTCTGCCTTCAGGCACCTCATGGATGGAGCGGAACTAATAGCGCTCGAAAAAGACCGGTACTGGATGGCACATGACGGAATCTCCCTCTCTGCGGGACCATTTGTATCCGCACTCGAGTTCGCGACAGGAAAACAAGCCATTGTCATGGGAAAACCATCGAAATCATTCTTCGAACTCGCACTCCAGGATATGAATCTTCACCCGTATCAGGTCGCCATGGTTGGCGATGATATTTATTCGGACATTGCCGGTGCACACAGTGCCGGTATGACCGGTATTCTCGTCCGGACGGGGAAATTCCGCGAAGATATTCTGCAAAATTCACCGATCCGGCCTGATGCGATCATTGACTCGATTGCCAACCTGAAGGAAATCGTCTGAAAGTTCATGAATTCCTTAACACCGGTTTTTAAAATATGCAATTCTTGCCATAACTATATTCTCTATCATCCGTATGACCGGAAGGGGCACATACCAGTACGTAAAAAATCATATGCCAAGGTAAGATTCACGTAAGCGATTTATCTCTCAAGTTCCTCAAGATGAATCATTTTTGGTGCGGGATAGGCATTCGATTCGCATCCCGGGTCACCTGACGCTACCAGTCTCGCCATTGCCTGATCGGAATACTGTCCTGATATATCGATACCGATAAACCTGCGCCCGAGTTTCCACGCCACAAGGGTTGTCGTACCTGCGCCATTGAACGGATCGAGGATGAGGTCATTTTTATACGAGAACAGTTTCATGAGCCGCCGTGGCAGCTCTTCCGGGAACATTGCCGGGTGATCATAATCTTTCATCCGTGTTTCCGGGGGAAACGACCACCGGCCCAAAACCCATTCCTTGAATTCCTCGGCCGAGATATCGATGTCTTCCCTACGGCCGGTTTTCTTGTGGGACTCCTTGTCAAAAACCTCGATATATTCCCATGTGTATTTGATGTAGGGCATTGAAGGGGACTTCCAGCTTCCCCACGCAGTGTATTTCGCATTATAAGTGTTCTTTTCCCATAGTAATTCCGCCCTCCAGAGAAGCCCAAGGCCGGCAAGCTGGTGCGAGATGATGTGGTGAGTGGGAACATAATCCGAGAAGAGGGGCTGGACATTTACCGCCATCCGGCCACCGGGCTTAAGCACGCGGACACATTCGTGCCAGACATGGAGAAGCTTTTCAAAATATTCATTCCATTCGTGGGTGTCATCATGCTGATCCTGAGCATAGGAATGGCCGAAGTTATAGGGGGGGGATGTGATAATGAGATCAATACTCCGGTCAGGAATTCGGGTGAGGGCTTCCTGTGCATCCCCGCAGATAATGCGGTTGATGAAGGGTTGGATATCCGCAGGTTCGTCGGAGTGCAGGTTTTTTTGTGCATCCTGAGACCCCCGGCGGATCCTTGCTTTCCCTTCCTTATCTTTGACTTTCTCTGGTCGCATTTCTCTTTCTCATACGATACTATAGCCCGGGATGAGTAAAAGATGCCGAATCTGCATACGCTGATGCCAACGAGAAAAGCGTTTAATGCCGCGATGGATATATTGTCTACGGTTATCTTATGCTGGACATCAAAGACCTTCATGTGAACATTGGTGACAAAGAGGTGCTGCACGGTATCGATCTCCATATCGATGCCGGGGAGACCCACGTGCTCATGGGCCCCAACGGCTCCGGAAAGACCACGCTCTTAATGACACTGATGGGTTTTTCAAATTACAAAATCACCAAAGGAACCATCCTCTTCAACGGGGAGGACGTGACCGCGATGCACGCCGACGAACGGTCCAAGCGCGGGATCGGGATGCTCTTCCAGCGCCCGCCCACCATTTCAGGGCTTAAACTCGGGAAGCTCCTCACGGCTATCTCGCACGACAAAAACGTGGACATCCCGGGCCTTGCCAAATCGGTGC
This sequence comes from Methanoregula sp., assembly GCF_049510175.1. Classification (GTDB taxonomy): domain Archaea; phylum Halobacteriota; class Methanomicrobia; order Methanomicrobiales; family Methanospirillaceae; genus Methanoregula. The sequence continues at coordinate 440,076 of NZ_JBEKZF010000001.1, read as the reverse complement.
ACATGGGTGGGTTCCTTGACCGGGATATCAACAAGGGGTTCTCGGGAGGGGAGATCAAGAGGAGCGAGGTGCTCCAGCTGATGATCCAGAACCCGGACTTTGTGATGCTCGACGAGCCTGAGAGTGGGGTCGACCTTGAAAACATATCCCTGATCGGAAACGCCATCGGTGCCCTGCTCGAAAAGGAAAAACGGATCGTAAAGAGGGCAAAGAGCGGCCTTGTGATCACCCACACGGGATTTATCCTCGATTACCTTGATGCGGACAAGGGGCACGTGATGTGCGACGGCATAATCAAGTGCCACGGAAATCCCCGCGAGATCCTAAAAGATATCAAGCAGCGCGGGTACAGGGAGTGTCTGGAATGTCCTCACAACTGAATACAGCGGGCATATCAAAGGAGGACCAGAAACGGCTCGTCCAGTCGGGGATCGACCTTTCCATGGAGAACCGCTGCGGCAGTTACCTCCAGATGAACCAAGATGTCGTTGATGCAGAGTGTAGGCAGGAAGGCATCGAGGTCCTCTCCTACAAAAAAGCGATGGAGAAGCACGACTGGTTACGGGAATATAACTGGAAGGCAGTATCAAAGGAAAAAGACGAGATCACAAAATACGTTGCGGCACAAAACGATCCGAAAGGCTACGTGATCATCGCCCATAAGGGCACAAGCAACATCCTTCCGATCCAGGCCTGTCTTTATCTCGGGCGCGAGACGATCCAGCACGTCCACAATATCATCATCGCTGAGGAAGGCGCGGAGCTCCACATCATCTCGGGCTGCACAAGTGGCGGACATGTGGGCCCGGGCGCCGCACACTACGGCGTGTCGGAGTTCTACGTCAAAAAGAATGCGAAGATCAGTTTCACCATGATCCACACCTGGACAGAAAACATCGAGGTCTTCCCGCGCAGCGCCTCCATCGTGGAAGAGAACGGGGTGTTCCTGTCAAACTACGTCTGCATGCAGCCGGTGAAAAAGGTCCAGATGTACCCGACGGCGACCCTGAAAGGCGAGAACTCGGTTGCCCGGTTCTCCACGATTGCCATCGCGTCCCCGACCTCGTTTATAGATGTCGGATCCAGGGCGATCCTTGAAGGAAAGGGTTCAAGCGCGGAACTGATCACCCGTGCGATAACGAAAGGCGGGACGATCATGTCCCGGGGCGATATCCAGGGAAAAACCTCCGGAACAAAAGGCCACCTTGAATGCAAAGGCCTGATCCTCAAAGACGGAACCATCTGGGCGATCCCGGAAATCGAGGGAATGGTTGTCGGCACCGAACTCTCCCACGAAGCAGCGGTGGGAAAACTTGCACAGGAGGAGATCGAGTATTTGATGGCCCGGGGGCTTGACGAGGATGAAGCAACCGCGACGATCATCCGGGGATTCCTTGACATCAAGATCGCTGGTCTTCCCGACGCACTCCAGAAACAGATCGATGCCACCATCGATGTGGCAGAGAAGGCCGGATTCTAGGTTCTATTAAGTCTGCCCATGATTCTCCCGTACCCGAGATCGGACGAGCGCCGCAGGATGGTGGAGCAGCAGATCCAGTCCCGGGGCATTTCCAATCCCCAAGTACTCAGGGCATTGCGGGAAATTCCCCGTCATCTTTTCATACCCACACCGTACAACACGTCGGCATACGAGGACGCCCCGCTTCCCATCGGGAATGGCCAGACAATCTCACAACCCTATATCGTTGCTCTCATGACGGAACTGCTGGATCCCCGACCCGAAGACCGTGTCCTCGAAATCGGTGCCGGAAGCGGTTACCAGGCCGCGATCCTCTCAATGCTTGTGCGGTACGTGACCACGATCGAGCGCATACCTGCCGTAGCGGATCTGGCCAGGGAAAATCTCGCAAAAATCGGATTAAAGAACATCAGTATCATTGTCGGGGACGGGACACGGGGATACCCGGAAAACGCACCCTACGACGGGATCATGATAACAGCTGCAACACCGGAAATTCCCAAGCCTCTTATCGATCAACTCACCTTTGGGGGAATACTGGTTGCACCGGTAGGTGGGCGGGAGATCCAGGAACTGATTACCTTGACAAGAAACGAGAACGGGATGGTATGCTCTTCCCACGGGGGGGTCCGGTTTGTCCCTCTCATTGGTGAGCACGGCTGGGATGATACCTGATGCTGATTATTGATATAACCCGGCCCCTTTCGGGAGATTCCGTTGTATATCCCGGTGATACTCCCCCGCGTTTCACGCAGGAAGACCGTGGTCTCTACCTCATCTCCGAACTCCGGATGAACAGCCATTCCGGGACGCATATTGATGCACCGGTTCATTACCTGAAGTCTGGCCCAACCATTGATGCAGTTCCTCTCTCCCACGTGGTTGGATCCTGTCGCGTGCTGGATGTATCCGGTGCCGGTCCGCTTATTGATGCTTCGTACATTAAAGGCAGGACCGGGGGAGTGCCACGCATCCTGCTCAAGACCACATTTTCCGGATGTACTTCTTTCAGAGAAGATTATCCCTCGCTGACAATGGATGCAGCGCGGTATCTCACAACAACAGGGGCACTCTGTGTGGGTATCGATTCTTTCTCGATCGAGGCATTCGTCTGTGATGGATCAGTGCACCGAGAACTTCTCAGCCACGGGTGCATCATCATCGAACTTCTCGATCTATCCCGGGTTTCGGAAGGGGATTACACGCTGGTCGCATTATCGCTCCGTCTCACCGGCCTTGACGGGGCTCCTGCCCGCGTTATTCTCGTGAACAAAGAAGGAGGTGAATGACGGATATCATCATTGAATCAGTAAAAAAAATCGAGACTCTTCTCGAACACAGTGGCTGTACAGATGCCGGGGTGCTCCTTGATGTTGATCCCGGTGTTGTTATCTGCCAGTTCGAACGGGGGGCATCCATGTCTGCCTCTTTCGGCGGAAAAAGTGCGGATTTTACTACCTACGATCCTGTACGGGCTTGCACAAAGGTCTCATTCATGTTCGGCGCACCCCTGGACACTTCCCCGGCCCGTAGTGCCGCATGTGCAATTATCAACGTTATGCTGGGCTTTCTCTGCATGTCGAGAGTGCTCCATGCTTGTCCGGAGTCCTGCCACGTATCCTGTCGGGACCAGATTCTGAAGGAGATTGCCGCGAAGAAACTCTTCTGTATCGGATCGATGGGAGCCGTGGAGCCGGAATTATGTAATTTTGTTTTGGATAAACCCACCAATGCCGATATAATTCTCATCAACGGGGAAGGGATTCTTACCGGGGGGACCGGGGAAATTATCGCGAACAATAAAGATTCAAAACGGATTATCTGTGTTGGTCCTTCAACAGCAGGAATCGCCCGTCTCCATGAGATCGAACACTGGTGTCCTTTTGGAAGGAACTGAAGCAAGTAACTTCCATTCATTCGGGTTCCGGAACTGTTCCTCTCATGGCGTAAACTCTTTTGGATGTGCGCCCAATACTTAATCATGCTTTTTGGATCGTCGGGGATACGGAGGAAGTTTGACCAGGAACTGGTCGATACTGCCCTGAAAATCGGAACTGTGCTGGCTTCCGGATCCTCTGATGTCCTTGTAGGCACGGACACCCGCACAACGAGCCCGCTCCTTGTCCACCTTGTAGTTTCTGGCATCCTGAGTAATGGCGGGACTGCACACGTCGCAGGGATTGTCCCGACACCAACGGTCGCTTTCAATACACGCAGGGTCAAAGCGGGCTGTATGATCACCGCTTCGCATAACCCGGAAGAATATAACGGGCTGAAACTCTTTAATCCCGACGGTTCCTCGTTCACCCAGGCACAGCAGCGAGAGACCGAAGAACTGCTCAAGACTCCGAACAATACAGACTGGCAACATCTGGGAAAAGACTGCACCATCGACGCCCTGACGCCGCATAAGAAGGCAATAGTGGATAAGGTGCACATCGATCCGAAGATCTCAGTAATTATTGACTGTGGCAATGGGGCCGGGTGTATGCTTACACCCTTCCTCCTGTCAGATGCCGGGATCAGGACCACCTGCATCAACTGCAATCCATCAGGGTATTTTGCCCGGCCATCCGAACCGCTACCGGAATATCTTGGGTATATCGGGGACATGGTGAAAAAAACCGGTGCTGACTGTGCCGTAGTCCATGACGGGGATGCCGACCGAATGATAGCATTTGACAAACGGGGGAGATATATTGATGGCGACCACCTCCTCATGCTTTTTGCAAAATATACCGGTGCAAGACATGTCGTAACCACGAGTGATGCTTCCATGATCATCGATGAGGTTGCAGAAGTGCACCGCACGCCGGTTGGCGACGCATATGTTTCCGAGGAACTGATGAACTGGGGGGATTTTGGCGGTGAGCCTTCTGGTGCATGGATATTCCCTCAGATCTCCCTTTGCCCCGATGGACCATTTGCGGCGGCTCTTTTCTGCGAGATTGCCTCTGAATGGGATATTGCACAGGAGATTGATGCCATGCCCCGTTACCCCATTCTTCGGGAATCGCTCTACAACGATTCCGCAAGGGCGATTCTTTCTATCCTTGGCGCCTCCAGCCCGACTGACGGCATCCGCATTTCCGAAGCTGACGGGTGGTGCCTGGTCCGGGCAAGCGGCACCGAGCCGAAGATCCGTATTACTGCCGAAGGAAAGAACCTGGAGAAAGCAAAGGCAATGCTCGCAAAGGGCAAAGAACTCGTCCGGCAAGGGAAAACTGCTTAAAGTTTGTAAGAGGAGCTGTACCTATGGAATGTGTCGTTCTCGCAGCGGGGGAGGGCAAGCGAATGCGCCCCCTGACCGCGAAGCGCCCGAAAGTCATGCTCCCTCTTGCCAACCGCCCGATGATGGAGCATCTTGTCCTTGCAACCCGTGATGCCGGTATCACCGAATTTATTTTCATTGTCGGGTATGGCGAACGGGAAATACGGCGACATTTCGGTGACGGTGCCAGATGGGGGGTCCACATCGAATATGCCACACAGCGACATCAGCGTGGGACGGCTGATGCCGTGGGGGCAGCTCGTGATCTAGTCACAGATCCTTTTCTTGTCATGAACGGGGATATGATCCTCAAACGGGAGGATATCGCGGATCTGTGCCAGAAAAAACCTGCCTGCATGTGCATAAGCACAACAGACCATCCCGGGGATTATGGGGTGGTATTAAAGGAGAATGGTATTATCACGTCCCTTGAAGAAAAATCAAAACAGCCAAAATCGAATCTGATCAATGCCGGGGCATACCTTTTTTCACCCGATATCTTCGATCTCATCGATAAGGTTCAACCTTCACCTCGAGGGGAACTTGAACTCACTGATGCCCTTGCAGAATTAGTGGAGCAACGGCAATTACATGCTCATTATCTCTCGTACTGGATGGATGTAGGTTATCCCTGGGACATGCTTGACGCGAATTCAACGCTCATGGAACACCTTGAACCTGCGAATAATGGAAAAGTCGAGGATGGAGTGACCCTGCAGGATAGTGTAGTGATCGGAGAGGGGACGGTGATCAAATCCGGCACGTACATCGAAGGGCCCTGTGTCATAGGGAAAAACTGCCGCATCGGCCCCCATGCCTATATTCGCGGAGCAACCAGTATCGGTGACGATTGTCATGTAGGCCATTGTTCCGAACTCAAGAACTCGATTATTATGAGCGGGACAAAGATCCCGCATTTCAACTACATCGGTGATTCTGTCATAGGAACTGGCTGTAATTTCGGTGCGGGTACAAAAATTGCAAACCTCCGCAACGACCATGCGAATATTAGTGTCTGTGGAGAGGATACCCGTAGGAAAAAATTTGGGGCTGTTATTGGAGATAATGTCCGGTTTGGTATCAATTGTTCAATCAACGTCGGTACCATGATCGGGAGTGATGCACAATTTGCACCCAATACCTTCATTGAGGGCTGTATTGGGGATAAAGCGATAATAAAGTAGGTGAAATATGCAGGCAGTAATTCTCGCAGCAGGAGAGGGAAAACGGGTTCGCCCCCTGACAGGGAGCCGCCCCAAGGCAATGATCCCGGTGGCCAACCGCCCGATCATAGAATATGTAATCGAAGCCCTGTTGAAAAACGGGATCCGTGAAATCATTGTTGTTGTAGGATACCGGAAAGAACAGGTAACACGATTCCTGAATCAGCTGGATGCACCGATAGAGGTCGTAGTCCAGAATAAGCAACTGGGAACGGGACACGCCCTTCTGTCTGCTAAATCCAGAATACGAGATAATTTCCTCCTGCTCCCGGGGGACAACTATATCGATCCCTCATCTATCGCCCGTATCAAGGATCTCCCGAATGCTATGCTGGTAAAAGAGCATCCAAATCCTTCGAATTTTGGCGTTGTGATGATAAGTGAGGGCCGCGTTACCCGCATTGTCGAAAAACCAGAATATGCTCCCAGTTTCATGGTCAGCACCGGGATCTATTCCCTGACAAGGGAGATTTTTCCCCACATCAGGGAAAACGATCTGACCTATGCCATATCTTCCATGATCGAAAGCGGTGTGAATATCCAGGGTATTCCTGCCGATGACTGGCAGGATGCAATCTTTGCTTGGGACCTCCTCAAGATGAACCGTCGTCTATTATGCAATCTGCCGTCCACACGCAACGGTACCGCAAGCAGACAGACAATCATCCAGGGTGCAGTCAGGATCGGCAAGGGGACGACAATCGGACCGAATACCGTTATTACCGGTCCGGTTGTCATCGGAAATGACTGCACCATCGGACCAAACTGCTGTGTCATGCCAAATACCAGTATCGGTGCCCGTGTAACGGTTGAACCATTTACCGTTATTGGCGACGCAATTATTATGGATGATACATCGGTAGGATCCCATTCACGAGTCATTGATGCCGTCACGGGTGAACGGTGTATACTTGCGGATCATACATCCACATGGACGGTACCGGGGCTCATGGAAATTGAAGGGATCGCAACACGAGCTGAATTCGGGGCAATTCTCGGGGATACCGTGGCGAGCGGGCCGTTTACAGTCTTTAAAAACACGGTTATCGGCAACAATGTGACCATCGAAGGTCGCGCCGACCTGTCATCCAGATATATCCCGGATAATTCCACGGTGATATAACGTGTGCGGTATTGTGGGATACATTGGCCGGAGGGAGGCTGCACCATTAATTGTGGAAGGGTTGAAAAAACTTGAATACCGGGGTTATGACTCTTTTGGCGTCGCAACGACGGGAAAAGGAATTACCCTTATAAAACACCAAGGCAGGATATCGGAAAATGCCGGTTCAGCATCCGACCTGAAAGGAAAAATCGGTGTTGGGCACACACGGTGGGCAACACACGGTATTCCGAGTGATGCCAATGCTCACCCCCATACAGACTGTTCTGGAAAGATTGCATTGGTCCACAACGGGATCATCGAGAATTATGCAGGGCTGAGGCGTGAGCTCCTAGCGCGTGGGCATACCTTCCATTCAGAAACTGATACTGAGGTTATTGTCCACCTCATTGAAGAGGAATATGCGAAGGAAAAAGATCTTTTTGTGGCAGTGCAGGCTGTTATTCCCAGTCTCAAGGGATCCTTCGCATTACTGGTGATCGCAGAAGAGGAAGAGAGGATTATTGCGGCCCGGAATGCAAGCCCGCTGGTGATCGGTATCGGGGATGGGGAGAACTTTGCCGCATCCGATATGACACCTATTCTCGAACATACGGAACGGGCAGTTTTTCTCGAAGACGGGGATATAGCATCCCTGACACGCGGAACGGTAGAAATCTTCAGTAATGGCAAGAAGGTTACACGTCCTGTTGAACTAATCAACTGGTCTGTTGAAGATGTAAAAAAGGGAGGATTTGCGCATTATATGCTCAAAGAGATCTATGAACAACCTCAGGCATTCTATAATACCGTTCGTGCCGTGAACCCTGACATCCTGCCAAAGTTTGCCAGCCGGCCCGACTCCATCACGATTGTTGCCTGTGGATCATCATATCATGCAGGGCTTATTTTCAAGTACCTGCTTGAGGAATCCTGCGGGATTCCCGCACGCTTGGAATTTGCATCCGAATTCAGGTATTATCCTCCTCCAATCAACGGGCTTGTCATGGGGATCACCCAGTCCGGGGAAACGGCAGATACCCTCACAGCACTCAGGCTGGCAAAAGCACACAACTGCAGGACACTTGCAGTGACCAATGTACTGGGTAGTACCGTGACAAGAATCGCTGACGCAACCCTTTTTATGCGTGCCGGCCCGGAGATCAGTGTAGCGGCAACAAAATCCTTTATTGCCCAGCTGGCCGTTCTCATGCAGATTATCAACAACCTGCGTTGCGGGAAGGATGATGAAATTCTTTTGCACGCCCATAAGGCGATTGAAGAAGTACTCCTGATGGATCTCAACGAGAGCGTAGATCTCTGTAAGAACGCCCAAAGTATTTTTTTTGTTGGCCGCGGGCCGTTCTATGCGGTTTCCCTTGAAGGTGCCTTGAAAATGAAGGAAATTTCCTATATTCACGCAGAAGGGTATGCCGCCGGGGAACTCAAGCATGGGCCCTTTGCCCTTCTTTCCCAGAATACTCCGGTAATTGCACTTTGTATGCCTGGAGTTACGTATGACGTGATGATCTCAAATATCAAAGAGATGAAAGCACGAGGGGCTCCCGTGATTGCAGTTGGGTGTGAAGGGGATACAGAACTGTCAGATATTGTCGATCAGTTTATCCCACTTCCCCGGGCCGGTCTTTTCGTCCAGGTTCTGACAACGCTAGTCGTACTCCAGCTCCTCGCATATCATACGGCAGAGATGCTGGGAAGGGATATCGACAAACCGAGAAATCTTGCAAAGAGTGTGACGGTTGAATGATTGAATACGGGTTGAATTATATTGGTCCGGATGCACGGATTTTCGAGCCGGTTACCATAGGTTTTCCCTCACGGGAAAATCTTTCAAAAACGGGTTTTCCCGGTACGACGATTGGAAAAAATGCAATCATCCGTTCCGGGACTGTAGTGTACTGCGATGTCATTATCGGGGATGGCTTCCAGACAGGACATAATGTTATGATCCGCGAAAAAACCAGGATTGGTGACCGGGTCGCCATTGGGACTGGAACAATAATCGAGGGGCATTCAACCATCGGAAATGATGTAAGCCTGCAGAGTATGGTATATATCCCGACAGATACCCGGATAGGAAACCGCGTATTCATCGGTCCAAATGCCGTACTGACGAATGATCGGTACCCTCCACACAGAATCGGAGGCCTTCGAGGACCTGTTATCAGCGATGGCGCAGCGATTGGTGCGAACACGACCCTGCTTCCGGGGGTCTGCATAGGAGAAGGTTCACTGGTTGCCGCAGGGGCCGTCGTAACTCGTGATGTTCCCGATCATATGCTTGCAATTGGGACGCCCGCGAGAATAAAGAATCTTCCCCGCGAACTGAACACGAACGAGCAATAAGCATTGTGAATTCTGTTTCGATCCGATCAAAATAAAAATTCTTGACCTATGAAGATCCTTCTTGTCTCCACCCAGGATTACATCCATCATCCGGTCCCATCCCGGCACCACTACATATTTGAGGACCTGGCACAACGGCATGAAGTGCATGTGGCCCACTTTCATGTCAGCAGGGAGATATCCCGCCCTACCAGACTGATCGTCGAAGAGGCAACGCAATTCCCGCTAAAAAGTCCCCTGCTGCATTACACACTTAACACCCCGTATCACTTCTATATTTTTAATAAAATTATCCGGGAGGGAAATTTTGATGTCATCGTTGCCGCTAATGTACTTGCCGGAACCGCCGTTATCCGGGCGGCAAAAAAATACAACGTGCCGGTCGTATTCGATCTCAAGGACTGGTTCCCGGATTCTGCTGCCGCCTATTTTAAGAATCGCATTCTTCAGGAAATGGTTCGTGTGAGCGTCTGGGCCATAACCAGACACAACCTGTCTAATAGTGATAAAATCACAACCGTCTCACCGTCTCTCGTAGAGAGACTCTCCGGTTTTGGCTTCGCTGCGGATCTCATCACTAATGGTGTTGACACGGATCTTTTTAAGCCAATAAACGGGGGTGCAACGAGGAAAAAACTCGGTATCGATTCTGATGATTTTGTTATCGGATTTTCGGGGAGTATTGAACGATGGTATGCTATCGATGAGATGATCCGGGCGCTTCCTGCCCTGATCAAATACCATCCAGAAACAAAACTGCTGATCGTCGGGGGATCTCTCTTCACCGATTACCAGCAGGAACTCATGACACTCACAGATGATCTCGGTGTATCAGAATATGTCATATTCACCGGAACAAAACCCTATCATGAACTGCCGAGGTATATTGCCTGCATGGATGCCTGTACAATTCCACTATCGCCACCTCATTGGGGAAATATCGCACTTCCGAATAAATTCTTTGAATATTCAGCTTGCGGAAAGCCGATTGTCATGCGTCCCATGCCGGATGTAGAAAAAACAGGGGGACCGCACCTAAGGGTCTACTGTACCCAAGACGAGTATATCGGACATATAAAAAAACTGATGCAAAACCCTGTTACATACTCTGTGGATCTCGAAAACAACAGTTGGAAGGAGAAATCCAGGCAATTCGAGGCGATTCTTCAAAGCATTATCTAATGCATTCATCCAAATTTATTAATGGTCTCAACAGAAACAAATTACGATAGAAAGATAGGATGATTTCATGATATCTCTAGATCTGAAAAGCCGCCGGACCTGGTTAGTCGTCGGTCTTGTTACACTATTTTCGCTCTTTGCGCTCTGGCTCCGCCTCCTGCCCATGTTCACTATGGGGCATACCGATATATTGTCAATGGTTGCGAGCGATGATCCACTCTATAACCTTCGCCAGGTCGAATTTTTACTGTCGAATCATCTCACTTACCAGTGGTTCGACCCCATGACCCTTTATCCGACGGGGTCGGACATGTACTGGGGCCCTCTTTTCCCGACAATTATCGCGATCTGCTGCCTGATAACAGGGGCGACAACACGCCCTGAAATTATAAGTGTTGGGCTTCTCGTTCCACCCCTCATGGCAACGATCGTGACTGCATTAATGTATTTTGTAGGAAAACTCTGTGGCAATTGGAAGACAGGTCTTCTTGCATCAGGCTTCACAGCGGCAGTCACAGGACAATATTTTTACCGATCCATGTACGGGTATATGGACCACCATATCGCAGAAGTTCTTTTTTCCACGATATTCTGCCTCTTCTATATGTACGCCGTCCTTTCCGAGAAGGACACCGCCATCAATCTGAAAAATTTCAGCACGTATAAAACAGCATTCCTGATTTCTGTGCTCGCGGGATTCGCGTATCTTCTTGGATTCTTTGTGATGCCGACAATGATACTATTTGCATTAATTGCTGGGGTATTCACTCTCGTCCAGTTTGTTATTGATACGTATCGTAACCGAACAAGTGAATATCTCCTGATCATCAACAGTGTAATATTCCTTATTGCCATACTCGGGCTTCTGGCATTTGGATTCAAGAGTGCTATACCGGAACTCTCAACATATTCCATAGCACATGTCTATGCCGGTCTTGCGATGATTGGAGGGACAGTTTTTCTGTATATCCTCCAGCGTTATGTAAAAGAGAAGCCGAAATTTTATTACCCGGTTGCAATCATCGGTTCTGCGTTACTTATTTTCCTCGTCCTGTATGTATACAGTCCAAATCTGTTTAACCTGCTCGTTGTCGATTCATTCGCCTTTTTTGGACAGGCTCCTATCACTAATACAGTCCAAGAAGCACGCGGTTGGGCCACGGATCTTGCCTGGCAGACATTCAACTACGGTCTCCTTCTCATGGCCGGTGGCATGCTTGTCATGGTTTACAATAATGTTCGGGATGAGCGCCCGGAGCAGGTTTTCACAATACTATGGTCAATAATTATTTTATTTTCAACGTGGCAACATATCCGGTATGAGTATTATCTTGCGATCAACGTCGTGTTACTCTCAGCAGTATTTGTCAGCTTCTTCCTTGAGCGCTGCTGGCCCGGTATCCAGCAACTGATAACCCCTGATACTTCTCGGGCAATTTCAGAAAGCTCTTCAAAACCATATTTCAAAGACACTCCGCCAAAGGGTAAAAAACAGAAAAAAATCCAGAAAGGCCCCTCTCACACTGACGTATCGGTATATCTTCTGATAACTGCCACAATTGTAATCGTCGGGCTGAGTATTCTTTTTGTGTACACCTCGGTTAATTACAGTTATACGAATGCTTCAAATAATCCAACACTGATGAATCCCGATTGGAAGGAGTCGATGGAGTGGATGCAGAACAATACTCCGGAAACGGGTGTTGATTATTACACATTATATAACAAAGACACCTTCCATTATCCGAACGGATCGTACGGTGTGATGTCCTGGTGGGATTATGGTCACCTCATCACAACGATCGGGAAACGTATTCCCAACGCGAATCCGTTCCAGCAGGGGGTTGCCGGAAATGACGGAGCTGCAGCGTATTTTGTGTCCACATCAGAGGATACTGCGAACGCGATTCTCGACAAACGCGGAACCCGTTACGTTGTCACAGATGTGGAAATGGATCAGGGAAAATTCTGGGCAATGGCAACATGGTACAACGCGACAGATGCAGCAGGACCCTACTATGATACCCTGCTCCTGCCCGGGCAGGATAACTCGCTCACCTCGGCAGTCCTGAACAAACAGCCGTACTACCTGACGATGATATCCCGGCTCCACAACTTTGACGGTTCGATGACCGATTCGAACAGCGTATATTATATCGTATATGCAGATCCCAAGATTTACGGTACGACCTTGCCGGTCATCACTGACGGAGAGTCAATGAATACCTCTGCTGCAATACAGAAAGTAGCCCAGTACAATCTTAATGCCGCACCAGGTTACCATGCTGCCGTGTATAGTCCGAGCATTGTTTCACCACTAGACACAGTGCCAGCACTCCAGCACTACCGGCTTGTCCACGAGTCCCCGACCAATGTATTCAATTCAAAAACGATTGATTTGAAATATGTCAAGATCTTCGAATACGTCAAAGGTGCCCAAATTAAGGGAGACGGCATCATCGAGATACCGGTTGTCAGCAATACCGGACGAAATTTCACGTACCGTCAGGCAAGTGTCAATGGGGAATTCATCGTGCCCTATTCCACAACCGGTAATCCATACGATGTGAAAACAACCGGAAAATACAAGATTGCCGGTACTGGCCGCGAATATGATGTTCCGGAATCCGCGGTCATTCAGGGTCTGACCATCCAATAACCCCATCTCTTTTCCTTAAAAACCAAGTTTTTGTATTTTATCATGACTTTGCATCATGGATATGGTTTTTCCTGGTTTTTTCAGACAAATTTTGGAAAAACCTTATATCATCGGACACTCATCATTCACAACTATGTTAGCGGAAGAGATTGCCTTGGGTATGCGGGTACGATACCCGCGGACCGGAACGACCGGTAAAATCCTCCGTATTGAACAGGTCAGAGGTGACACCTTTGCTGAACTGGATACAACAAATCTTCTGTACCGTGTTGACTCCCTGATCCCGACAACGGGGACGGTGAAAACCACAACCACCATGATTGAGGATGCAAAGGAAGTCATTGCCCGTGAGCGGAAATTTGCTGCAGGAAGCGAACTGCAGGAAGCATTAAAGAATATTGATCAGAGCTGTGAGGGAGGAGGTTAAGCCTCCCTTCATGTTCCGGCAATTTTTACTTGTATCTCATATTTCCGGTTCCCACGTCAATTACCGTACCAAAAACCCAGCTCGCAGAGTCCATTCCTTTTATCCAGAATACCGCCAGACGCTTACCGTAACCAGATCATTTTTTTGACATTTAAGTACGCGGAATCATCCAACGAATGGAATAAACAGCAAACATATCGCTGGGGTTCATCCTGACTGGTTATGTATAAGTATGATCGTTAGATATAGAATAAGGAGGTTCGATTTCATTTGCATGATGTGACAGTTCCCAGTGTCAATATCGGAGTTGTGGGTCATGTCGATCACGGCAAGACCACCCTCGTCAACGCGCTCACCGGGACATGGACCGACCGGCACAGCGAGGAGGTGAAGCGGGGTATCTCAATCCGGCTCGGTTATGCTGATGCAACATTTTACCGATGCGAAAAGTGTGAAGGTACTGACGCTTTTTCGACAAGCCCCGAATGTCCGGTCTGCGGAGGGAAGGGGATACCGTTCCGTTCCGTATCGTTTGTCGATGCACCCGGGCATGAAACCCTTATGGCGACAATGCTCTCGGGTTCGGCACTGATGGACGGGGCAATGCTGGTGATCGCTGCAAGCGAGAAGTGCCCGCAACCGCAGACCAAAGAGCATCTGATGGCGCTGGAACTCGTCGGCATCAAAAAAATTGTTATTGTCCAGAGCAAGATCGATGTGATCAGCCAGAAAGAGGCGATGGACAACTACCTTGAGATCAAGGCATTCGTCAAGGGGACGATCGCTGAAAATGCTCCCATCATCCCGGTATCTTCGCAGAAAGGGATCAACATGGGTGCGCTTGTGCAGGCATTGGACCAGATAATTCCTGAACCTGAACGGGATCCCAATGCCGAACCGGTAATGCTGATTGCCCGCTCATTCGACGTGAATAAGCCCGGCTGTAACTGGAAGGATGTGAAAGGCGGTGTCGTCGGGGGGTCTCTTATCCGGGGCATCCTCCGCGAAGATGAAAAGATCGAGATCCGTCCAGGCAGGCAGACCCAGGTTGAGAACAGGATCAAATGGATCCCCATAACCACGACCGTCACATCAATCAATGCCGGTTCCAAAACGGTAAGTGAGGCAACACCTGGTGGACTTCTGGGTGTAGGAACAAAACTTGATCCTGCGCTGACAAAGAGCGATGCACTCGCCGGCCAGGTACTGGGTCACGAAGGAAAACTTCCTCCTGTCTGGGACAAGATCCGGTGCAGGGTTACCCTGATGGAACGGGTTGTGGGAGCCACAAGCGAACTCATTATCGAACCACTGAAGCATTCCGAACCATTGATGCTTTCTGTAGGTACTGCAGTCACCGTGGGGGTTGTCACGAACACCAAGAAAGACAGTGTCGAAATACAACTGAAACGACCCGTATGTGCAGAAATCGGCTCAAGGATTGCCATCAGCCGACAGGTGGGAGCACGCTGGCGCTTGATCGGGATGGGTGTTCTGGGAGAGTAAAGGTTCTCCTGGACGCCAACGCACTGATGATGCCCGCACAGTTCCAGGTTGATCTCTTTGATGAGCTCCGGAACATTCTTGGGGGTTTCGAACCCATCGTACTCTCATCAGTAATGCGCGAGCTTGAGGGCCTCGCCCGGGCGAAAGGGCGCCACGGATCCGCAGCCCGCTTGGGTCTTGCACTTGGTGAGAAGTGCACAATCGCAGAGAGCGGGGATATCCCTTCAGGATCTGTCGACGCTCAGTTAATCGAATATGCGGTGCAGAAAGGCTGCATGGTAGTAACGAATGACCGCCGTGTAAGGGACGAATTGTTCGCACGCGGTATCGGGGTAATATCCATGAGAAAACAGAAAAAACTGGAACTATTGCGGAGATAAGGAGAACTATGTATCATAAACTGATGCTTGAGGACAAGGTGCGGGTGCCCCCCCAGCGGCTGGGCGAGAAACTCGAAAAAGTGATCCTCGATGTCCTTCAGGAGCAGCTTGAAGGGAGCATTGATAAGGAGATAGGGATTTTTATCTGCGTCACGAAAGTGCAGGACGTTGGTGAAGGAGAGATCGTCCCTGGCGATGGCGGAGTATATTACGATGTAAAGTTCGAGGCTCTGGTGCTGAGGCTCACCCTTCAGGAAGTAATCGAAGGGGTTGTCGTCGAGACGACAAGTTTCGGCGCGTTCATCAGCCTCGGACCGATCGATGCAATGCTGCACGTGAGCCAGATATCGGATGAGTACATCAACTACGATGAGAAGAATGCCCGCCTCATCTGCCAGGAATCCAAACGCTTTATCGGTGTGGGCGACGTAGTCCGGGTCCGTGTAGTGACGTTATCCTTGAACGAGCGCGAGCCCCGCGACAGCAAGATCGGGCTCACCATGCGGCAGGCCGGTCTTGGTACGGCTCTCTGGCTCGAAGAGGAAATAGTTAAGGAGAAGGAGAGAGCTGGGCAGTCAGCAGGTGCCGCAAAGGAGCGGGCTCCCGAGAAGACAAAGGGCAAGAGGAAGGAGCATGCCTCCGGCGAATAAGAAGAAACAGGGTAAAGTCTGCCGTGACTGCCACCGGGTTGTTGACGGCGAAAGCTGCGTAATCTGTGGCACATCAAACTTGAGTGAAGACTGGTCCGGGTACCTGGTTATCATCGATCCCGAAAATTCCGAAGTGGCAAAACGGATGAACATCAAACTCCCGGGCCGCTACGCGCTGAAGGTCCGCTGATGCTCACCCTCCCGGAAGAGCACCGGCAGCTCTTCAAGAAACCCTTTGGCGAGTTGCATCAGAATATTGGGGAGATCCTCCCTCTCATCTGCCATCGTACCGTGTATTCGGTTGGTGATGTTGTCACACATAATCTCCAGAAAAAGGGCATCACGCCAGCTGTTGCCGTAGTTGACGGGTATACCATGCGATCGCCCTGCAGTAAAATGCCTGTTCTAACTGGCAAATGTATCAAAGTGAAAAATCCAGCCGGTTCATTGACAGAAGACCTGATAAATGCCATCAATGATGCCGTTGCCCATTCACCGGTCACGATTATGGTGGAGGGGGAAGAAGATCTTGCCGTGATCCCGATGGTGATCGCCGCACCTCTTGGGGCCATCGTCCTCTACGGGCAGCCCCATGAGGGGGTTGTCCTTCGCGAGGTCACTCCTGAAGCACAGGCAACAGCACGGCAGTTCCTGGAGCGATTCGCCAGATCCCGAGGATAATACCCGCCCGGTTATTCATTTAACCGGTACGCAGATTCTTTTTCAGGATACCGGACGAGGGTCATGTTTTAAATAAACCGGTTCCCAATAATTACAGGATATCGATGGACTTTGAGATCACCAGCGATAAAAGAAATGAACTTTTATCCAGAAGAGAGGTTCAGTTTACCCTCAAATATGACGGAGCAACCCCCTCCCGCATGCAGATCATCGGCAAACTCTGCGCCCTGCTCAACGTGAAAGAGCACCAGGTTACCCTTGACACCCTGCACAGCAGCTTTGGCAAGACAGAACTTACCGGTTCGGCACGCGTTTACGACAGTGAAGAGGGCAGGAACAAAACCGAACGCCCGTACCTGTCAGCGCGCGGAATGCCCAAGCCCAAGGAAGAGGGAGCGGCGTAACAATGGCAGCGAAGAAGGCGGCAGCCTCGAAGGGAACCAAAAGGGGTGCATACTTCAAGGTCGAGGGAGCAAAGGTTACCACCGCAAAGAAATACTGTCCGCGCTGCGGACCCGGTGTCATGATGGCGGACCATAAAGACCGGACCACCTGCGGCAAGTGCGGATATACTGAATTCAGAAAATAAGATCCAATGCCTGTTTTTGGGCAGATACTGGGGATTGAGGGCACGGCCTGGAACCTCAGTGCCGCTCTTTTTGATCGAGATCTGGTTTCTCTTGCTTCACGACCCTACAGCCCTGCACAGGGGGGTATACACCCGCGTGAGGCCGCACAGCATCATGCGTCGGCGATGAAGGAACTCATCAGTTATGTCCTCAAAGAACCGGAAAAGGTAGAGGGGATCGCATTCTCTCAGGGCCCGGGCCTTGGCCCCTGCCTTCGGACTGTTGCCACCGCAGCCCGCTCGCTTGCGCTTGCTCTTGATGTCCCTCTCGTGGGGGTAAACCACTGTGTCGCCCACGTGGAGATCGGGTGTTTTGCCACAGGGTGCAAAGACCCCATCGTGCTCTATGCCAGCGGGGCAAATACGCAGGTGATCGGGTACCTGAACGGGAGGTACAGGATTTTTGGCGAGACACTGGATGTCGGGATCGGCAACGCACTTGACAAGTTTGCCCGGGCAAAGAATTTCCCGCATTCGGGCGGCCCGCATATCGAAGCACAGGCAAAAAAGGGCCGGTATATCGAACTGCCCTACACCGTAAAGGGGATGGACCTCGCGTTCTCCGGGCTCGTCTCCGCAGCAAAGGAGCACAAGGCACCGCTACCCGATGTCTGTTATAGCCTGCAGGAGACCGCCTTTGCGATGTGCGTGGAAGTGACCGAGAGGGCGATGTCCCTTGCCGACAAGAACGAGGTGCTCCTTGTCGGGGGAGTCGGGGCAAACCGCCGGTTGCAGGAGATGCTGCGTATTATGTGCAAGGATCGCGGGGCGGAATTTTTCGTCCCCGAACAGAAATATCTCGGAGATAACGGGGCGATGATCGCATACACGGGAAAACTCATGCTCGAAAGCGGGGTGACTCTTCCCATCGAATCTTCCCGTATCAACCCTTCGTTCCGTTCCGATGAGGTAGAGGTTACATGGAGACATGAACTCCCGGAAACCACAGCACGGACTTACCCGGCTGGTGAATCGAGAAGACGCGGAGCTGAAGCGATTGTCGCGTTCCACGACGGGGTTGCAGAGAAGCGCCGGGTCTCCAAACGGTACCGCGTACCAGCCCTTGACAAGCGCCTGATTACAGAAAGGACCCGGGCCGAGGCACGGCTCGTCCACGCCGCACGTAAAGGAGGCGTTCCCACGCCGGTCATGAGCGATATTACGGACGACACCATCGTTATGGAGCAAGTACAGGGTACGCTTCTCACACTCGATCTTTCGGATAACAATGTCCGGGAGGCGGGGCGTATGGTCGGCCTGCTCCATTCAGCAGGCATCATGCATGGGGACCTCACCACCAGCAACCTGATCGTGCGCGGGAGTGACAGGAAATGCGTTCTGATCGATTTCGGGCTTGCACAGGTAACCTCGGAGATCGAGCAGCGGGGGGTGGATATCCACGTCCTGTTCCAGACCCTTGAAAGCACGGCTCCCGATCGTTCGGAAGATCTGAAGGCAGCATTTGCTGAAGGGTATGGGGAGACATTCCCAGGTGCCGGTGAGGTTATCGCCCGCGAACACGAAATCAGACAGCGGGGGCGATATCTCTGAAGATCACGATGGTAACCGGCAATGCCAACAAGGCGGCGGAAGTTGCGGCGTTTTTCCAGGGTTCTGTCGAAATAACCCACGTCTCACTCGACCTTCCCGAATACCGGTCCGATGACGTGGGCGAGATCGCCCGCGGCAAGGCTCAGTATGCCTATTCGCAGCTGAAAACACCCCTCATAGTGGATGATACCGGTTTCTTTATCGATGCCCTGAATGGGTTCCCTGGCCCGTATGCCGCATATGTCTTACATTCCATCGGAAATACGGGCATCCTGAAGCTGATGGAGGGTATACCGGATCGCACTGCCCGGTTCACAACGGCCATCGCGTTTGCAGACGAGCGCAGAGTCCACGTTTTCAAAGGTACGATTGATGGCCACGTAACCTATACCCCGCGAGGAATGGGCGGGTTCGGCTATGATCCCATCTTCGATGTTGGAGGCAGGACGCTCGCCGAGATCTCCCTTGGAGAGAAGAGCCGGATCTCCCACCGCGCCCGGGCCCTCACCGCATTTCATGACTGGTTCGTGCATGAATACCGGGGGCGGGTCACTGACGCAAATGGTTAATATGTCTTACAGCTTTGTTATATGGACAGACAGGAGTGTTCAATAATGGCAAAGTTTCCAGAAGCCGAAGCCCGGCTACTCAACGTGAAAATATGCATGCACTGTAACGCACGCAACGCAATCCGCGCAACCAGCTGCCGCAAATGCGGCTACCAGAACCTGCGCCCCAAGAACAAGGAACGCAAAGCGTAATCCATTTCCAATATTCCAGTTCCCTTTTTTCCGGTCGCTCCGGTTTTGCCATTATAATTCCTGCGGTACTCTCATAGTCCGCATACTCACAGAATCCGCCCGGTCTGATGTTCCGGGTTGTCCGGCATTATCCGGAACATTGGATTTCTGTACCAGACCCTGTGCAAGAAAAACCGGCTGGTTGCGGGACGTTCTGAAGAACATACCCTGCCTGTACGTGCACCCAAATATCCCGTATAGGTCCCCAGGCTTGGAGAAAGTCGATCACACCGAATAGTACGTGACCCGTTTTCCTTTCTTTGCATATTCCCCGGCAAAGGTCTCGATATTGCGCTTGTACCCGATACGGTCGACAAAACCCAGCTCCCGGAGATTCTCGCGCACGCGCATCACATCCGCTTCATCGGCCCAATCTTTCGTGTACACGTAGATCACTTTCCGGTTGTCGCGAGAATCGGGATTGGGCTTCGCCGTGCTCACCTTTGCCGAGATGCCCAGCTCAAGAGAGACGGTTGCATCCCGGACGTTCTTCCATGCCGCATCCACCGCGTTAGGTTCCTGGAAGATCAGCCACTTCCCCGCGTTCTCATCCTCTATCGCCTCGGGCGCACTGCCAGGTGCGTCCAGCACGATCCAGTACATCTGCGTGGTCTTCGAAGGGATCACACCCTCCCCCTCGCAGAGCATCCGGTAGACCGTATCGATATCAGAGAACCGGACCAGCATCGCATCGGCAAGCTGCGGGTATTCTTCCCTGAACTTCTCAAAGATCGCGGTCAGGTCCGTTTTGAAGTCAGTACCGCTTTCCACCAAGACATACAAGTACTTCCCCTCCACCTGCAACCCCCGGTTCAGCAGGTGCTCGAAGATACCGTATGCCACATCCGCCAGCGCTTCGGGATCGACTTCCGCCATTGGTACCAAAAATGATGTTGGCAAAAAAATAGTTTCTGTATTGATCCTGAGATCTGCGCCATCCATAAGACAGCATAATGAAGTGCAATGATCTCATGTCCGGGCTGCTGCTGGAGACCCCGTCATTGTAATTGTCGATTGTTTTAAGAGCGCATGGCAGAAATATGTAAAAACTATGGAATGGAAACGTGACTGGGGCCTCACGGCGAGGGTCTGGCTGACAGGCCTACTGTTATTATTGCTCTACCTCGTGTTCATGACTGTGCTCTATGCATTTGGCGTGGGGACATGGGTCATTGTCCTGCTGGCAGTCGGGATGGGCCTGATCCAGTACTTCTTTTCCGACAAGATGGTGCTCTGGAGTACCGGGGCAAAGATCATCGAGGAGGATGAACATCCCGAACTCCACCGGATAATCGAGAAGCTCTGCCAGGAGGCTGATCTCCCGAAACCGAAAATTGCAATCATGCAGAGCCCGGTGCCAAATGCCTTTGCCACCGGCAGAAACCCGAAGCATGCCGTCGTTGCATGCACCGATTCGATCTTGCGCCTGCTGAATAAGGACGAATTGGAAGCCGTACTCGCCCACGAGCTCTCGCATGTCAAGAACCGGGACATCCTGACCATGACGCTGGCAAGCTTCATCGCCATGATCGCATCGATGATCATGCAGAGCTTCTTCTTCTCCGCGCTCTTCGGGGGCAACAATCGGGAGAACGGAGGGGGATGGATCGTCATCTGGATCGTCTCGATCATCGTCTACGCGCTCAGCACACTCCTTATTCTCGCCCTTTCACGGTTCCGCGAGTTTGCCGCAGACCGAGGCAGCGCCCTCATTACCCGGAACCCGCAGGCACTCATCTCTGCACTGAACAAGATCAGTGGCAGGATCGATGCGGTTCCCGCGGAGGCAAAGGCAAAAGTCGAAGGTGCAAATGCGTTCTTCATCATACCGGCACTCTCCGGCAACACCCTCATGGAACTGTTCTCCACCCACCCGCCCCTTGAAAAACGGATTGCCAACCTCGAGAAAATTGAGATGGAACTCCGGGGCTATTAATCTTCAAAACTCTTTTTCTTCCTGTCTCTCAATGGACTGATACATCCGGCAGGCTTATCCTTGCGGTGTTTTTACAACGATACCAGCAATCCGGGGCATTTTCAGATGAATGGCTCTGCCGGCAGGATGGTGCAGGGAAAACCACAAACCACGCAGTGACAATTATTAATACCACTCCCCGCTAAAATTGTAGAGCACAGTGCATCGATGGTCTAGAGGCATGACTTAGGCCTTCCAAGCCTATAGCCCGGGTTCGATTCCCGGTCGATGCATACGGGCTCGTGGTCTAGTTGGCTATGACGTCGCCTTCACACGGCGAAGATCTCGTGTTCGAATCACGACGGGCCCATTTTTGTTTTTGTGAGATAACTTAAGTCGCGTTGAACCTGCCTGACTCGTAATCCGGCAGCGACGCCCCGACCATCAGTGAAGATCCACCGGGCTCGGGTTCTGGTGCGGAAAGATCTGCTTTTTTCTGGAACAGGTGTGTGCAGGACCACAGAAAGGAAACCAGACCTTGGCAGTACCGTTTCTTGTGCAGTTCCATTGGAAATGAAGGGGTATCTATATCTTTCACTTTTTCCTCAATAGTTTGCCTGTTTATTGCACAGCACCATGGGGATAATATGGGAAAGGGCATAGGATACCGGTGCAGCATCTTGATCGGTCATAGAAACTGAGAGAGAAAGGGATGTCGCGAATGTATTCAACACAGAGATTCTGCTCTGGCGGGGATCGAGTCCGCGAGTCCATTTCCTGAAATTTTTTATTCTCATAGAGAGACACAGGTGCATCTGGTGCAAAAAGACAACTCCGGAATCCTCTTTCTTGGCAGGATAATTCAATCTTTAGTTGAAGCCGGTACACGCTCACAACCGTGTAGCTTGGGAGGATATGAGCCGCTAAAATAAGAACGAGAAACGATCCCGTGGGATCAAAAACATTGAGCAGTCCCGCCGGCCTGATTACTCCGGACGGCAGACGGACTGCATGCAAAAGGAAAAAGTGAGATTATGCGTTCTTCATCTTGGCTTTTGCGACGAATCCGTCTTTGCCAATGTAGTACATGAAGCCCTTTTCCTTGGCAATCTTCTCAGTACCGACTTTCTTCTTCCTGCCGGTCTTGTTGTGCTTCATCGGGGCTGCCCAGACATACCCGTCCTTGCCAATGAAGTAAAGGTATCCCTTTTCGCGCTGAATCTTTTCTTTTCCAATTTTGGTTCCCATTTAAACACCTCAAAACCGCAATCGGGTTTTGATAATGAGAGTTGACGCCTGATAATATAAAAAGTTTCCGTCGAAAGCCCGTCGAAGTCAGGATTTTAGCCACTTATTTAAGGCTTTTTTGGTCATTGTGACGCTTTATTCCCTCCGTTTAAAAACGCCATTAAAATCCCCCGTTTCGGCTCATTCCTGCTAAATAATAGCTGAATACGTGTTGGCGCGGCCGGAAGCACCGGAAGTGCAAGCGCAGCACGGGGGGGTATTTTTTGGGGAGTCTCCCGGGGGTGCGGCAGGATCCTCCAACATTCATGACCGGCTGGATCCCGGAAGGTACGGTAAGGGTGAGTCCATCATCCATCCATTCCCCGCATATGATCATGCCCGTTCCCTGCGGTCAACAAGCCGTTTCGGGCGCCCTTTCAGTGTATGAAGCTCCAGTCCTTCTGGCCCGGTAAAATTGAGGGGGATCTTCAGGTTGCCATCATGATACTGGTCGGAAAGGCCCGGCTTGTGCTTCAGGAAACGTCCGATAAGATGATCCTCCACAAGCTTCCGGTCGCACTGGTCCGGATCCAAGCATTCCACGCTGATGCGCAGAACCACTTCGCCCGGTCCTTCCCCATCGTAGATGAATGCCTCGTATTCTCCCGTGAGATAATCCATGTTTTCCGGCTGAAAGATCGCGGCCTCGATATCGACCCGGTTCAGGGAATTACCAAAAATCCATGCGGTTTCTGCCTCACGCTGGGGATTATGGATCCGCATATGTGTCCTCCCGCAGCTGCACCGTTCACGGGACAGGACAACGGTTGTGTCCTCGGTATCGTAATTGAGGAGGAGCATCCCGCTTCTTCCGCCAACCGGGAGCAGTGTGGTAAGGACCGCCCTGCCACAGTCGCCATCTCGGACGAATCCCTGCAACCGTGGATCATAGACATCCAGATGTACGAGATCTTCAGGTACATGTAATCCGGCAAGTTCTGTGCACTCACCGCACATAGTACCTTCAGTACTACCATAGGTGTTGTACACGGGACAGCCCCACTGCTCTGCAAGATACTTCCGGGATTCGTCTGCAAAACTCTCCCCTCCTGCCACAAGTTTGTCGATTGCGATATCCTCCGGTTTCACTCCTTCTGCCTTCAGCCTCCGGCCAAGGCGGATCAGCTTGAAGACACTGCCGACAATCGCTGTGGGCCGGTAGATTCTCATGATCCGTGAATCAAAAGAGCACTTACCGACGGGAATAATCCCCATTCCGATTCTTTGGGCAGCAATCGTCATCGTGTTTGCTCCAACGTTCATGCCATAGGATGCGCAGACCACGATGCGGTCTTTTGCAGAAAATCCCTGCGAGACAAAACTGCGGGCATACTTCTCTGCGTACCGCTTCCAGTCATCCCATGTCAGGAAGAAACCCTTGGGGGTGCCGCTCGTACCGCTCGTCTCCTGTATCGAGAAGATGGAACTCCAGTCCGTGGACAGGAACTCAAATTCCGGCGTTTGCGGGGGCTGGTGCTCCCGTATCGTTTTACCGGCGATGAGGGGGAGGGAGAGCAGGTCTTCGTGGACGCGGATCTCCGTGGGTTCAATCCTGTTCTCCCGGAACCAGCGGCGGTAAAACGGTGAATGTTCAGCCGCGTACTGCACCGTGTAGTGCACCCGTTCATCAATAAGCGCATCGAGATCGCCACGCTCCATCGTTTCGATTTCAGGAGAAAAATAAAATCCCGCGGGCATGAGAGAGAATTATGGGGTGCAGGATTTATAAATTACGAAGTGAGCAGGCAGACTCATGCAGGTTTTTTCGCTTCGGCCTCCAGCCGGACCATACGAATAAGGATCATCCCGTCAGCACCAACCGGATATGTCACGAGATATTCATCAATGAATGCGTTGATGAACCCCGATCGTTCACCATCCGGTAATCTTGCCATCCATGGAAGCCACGTAGTGCGGAGCCAGGCAGCAAAATCCTCGCGGTATGAGTAGGTCATATCCTTGGGGATGAGATCGACCCGGACCGGTTCGAACCCTGCATCTGTCAACCATTGCCGGTACTCAGCAGTGCCAAAAAAACCATAGGCAAATGAGAAACCTTCAAAGAACTGACTCCAGCGTGGGTTCCCTAGTAGGACCTTAAGCACTTCGAATACCTGATCTGCATTTCCTTTTCCGCCCATCTGGATCAACAATCTTCCACCCGGGCGCAGGTTCTGTGCAATTCCTGCAAGTACCGGCTTATGATCGGTAATCCAATGAAGTGCGGCATTCGAAAATACTACATCAAACTCTTCCTCAAAAGAGAGTGCCCGTGCATCCATCTTCAAAAATGAGAGATTCTGGTATTCAGTCTGTGGAAAATGATCGCCGGCAAATTGGATCATTTCCGGTGAGCTGCCCACGCCCGTTACGTTCCCTTCCGGAAGGTGGTGGGCGATCTCTGCCGTCACCTTTCCATCCCCGCATCCAATATCGAGCACCCGTTCGTTTCCGGAGAGACCGAGTTTTGCAATCATTTCCTGCGCCCATGGGTGTTGGACAGGTGAACTCTTGTGATAGTCAGCTGCATTCCAGGTAAACGACGGTAATGGATCAGATGGCGCCATACATGCATCCTCAGAAATTGTGAGGGCTATACCTATTAATGAGAGGAGTGTGAGTTGTGCCGTTCAGGTGCCCTAAATTTATCGTCAACCAGCACCCAGAGGTACAGGCATTTTCATGTACTTCCACCTCATCCTCACTGACGACTGCAACCTCTGTTGCAGCTACTGCCGGGCCAAGGCCTTTCTCGACCTTGAAGAGAACGAGGGGGAGGTTGCAGTTGAGATTGATGAGAGTATTCCATTAACCATTGAATACGATCTTGAATCCCTGTACGCATTTCTCAGAAAAGATCCCTCGCCTACCCTCACATTCTATGGGGGAGAACCGCTCCTGCGGGAGGATCTTATCGAGCGTATCATGCGCGACGCCCCGGTACGGCGGTTTATGATGCAGACCAACGGCCTGCTGCTGGATCGGCTGCCAAATGAAATATGCAACCGGTTCATTACTCTCCTCGTCTCCCTTGATGGCCGCAGAGAACTCACCGATGCGAACAGGGGTGAAGGAGTATATGACCGGGTTATGGAGAATGTCCGGCATATCCGTGCGAATGGATACAAGGAAGAACTCATTGCACGGATGACGGTCACGGAAAACACGGATATCGTGGATGCCGTCCACTGGCTCGCGGAGATTCCCAATGACCCGTTCACGTCCATTCACTGGCAGCTGGACGCGAATTTTTCACATGATTTCTCCCGCCGGCAGTTTGCGGACTGGGCTTCAGTCAGTTATAATCCTGGCATCCGCACGCTCGTCAGGGACTGGGTGAACCATATGGCATCGGAAGGAGAGATCCTCCGGTGGTACCCGTTTCTCGACCCGATGGATGACCTGCTCCATGGCCGTACAAGCAGGCTCAGGTGCGGGTCGGGGCATGCCAATTACAGCATCATGACCGATGGCCATATCGCACCCTGCCCGGTCATGATCGGGATGAAACAGTACTATGTCGGGCATATCCGGGACGCGGATCCCTGTCGGCTCAACCGAATCGATGTGGGCGGGGAGTGTCGGGAGTGCCGGATCCACAGTTTCTGTGGCGGGAGATGCCTGTATTCCAATATCATTCACCCGTGGGGGGAGGCTGAGCGCCGGCTTGTCTGCGGGACCGTCGAGAACCTCCACGCGGCTCTCACGGATGCCCTTCCCCGCGTGCGGGCTCTTATCTCAAGCGGCACAATAACAGCAGATGATTTCACTCACGAGAAATTCAACGGGTGCGAGATCATACCTTAATTCAGGTATATCCTGAGTTGTATAAAAAGGGACTATCATAATGGAGATGTATTTATAGTGAACGGTTAATTGTATATATGCAGATCAAAACTGCATGAGTAATACAATGGAAAGAAAGAGTTTTGGTGGCCCGAGAAATTTCGGTCCCAGAGAAATGACAAAGACAGTCTGTTCAGACTGCGGAAAGGAATGCGAAGTCCCCTTCAAGCCAACTGAAGGAAGGCCGGTCTACTGCAGGGACTGCCTGCCCAAGCACCGGAAACCCCGGTTTTAATCTCATAATTTTTCTCCTTTTTAAGATTCCCATGGTGTGAGTTCCTCTTTTATTGCCATGTGTATTTTCCGATAGTCTCAAGATTCCGATTAGCCAATGCTTTCGGCATGGCAACATCATGGAAAGAGGCCAAGGAGTGTGCCATGAGGGACGGGCTCCCCCAGGTCTATCATGACTGCGATGACAATGACTACGGGGCCTGCCGGGAAGGGGACCAGCAGGGCACATTCAAGAATGGAATTTTCATCGAGCACCGCTGCATCTGTATGCCATCAAACCTGAGCATGGATGAACTGGAAGAAAAGGAAAAGAGATTCCGGTCCGAGAATCCTGACTGGTGAATTTTTTTTTACTTGCGCTTGATTTCCTGGCGGAAGCGGTGGAATAGATCGTAGAGCATTAGCCGTAATTCAGCCCCGATCTCCTCCCAGGATTTTGCATCGGACTCCCCCGCCTCCAGATAAACAGCCGGGACCTGGTGCACAACCTGCCAATCTGGATCATCTGCAACCTTCGGTATCCACCAGAGCTGCCGCATAATCTCGAAATAGCCTGTGGCAAGAACGATGATGAAGAGGAGAGGAATGAGGATTAATGCTGGTAACAAGAATAATTGGAACAGCATTGTGCTAAAATTACTATCATACCATTGAAAAATGCTGAGGATAAACGCAATGCAGAACACACTGCCAAATGCCCGAATGATCGGTGCAGGCAGGTTGAGGGGGAAGGGAAATGCCCCAAAGATGTCTGCAATAAACAGAATGATTGTGATGAGAAGAAGCAACCAGAAATTGGCAAATAAAATACCCTCAGCTGCCTTTTGAAATATGCCATCGGGGGGGGTGAAGTTTGTCAGGATCTTTGCAAGGACGACGACGATCAGGAAACAGATGATCCCGCTCATCCCTTTTACAAACACCCAGCCGAATGACCTTGTACGACAGTGCACGATAATTCCTGCCCTCAAATGCTGTATCTATGTTGTCGGGTGTGCTATAAGAGTGTTTGACATACGAACGTGAGAACCGTCATGGTACCTTGAATAGAATATGTATTAGGTGGACCGGGGATGATCTGGTATGCAGGTCAACTGCAAACGGTACGGTCTTTACCTGCTCCGGTTGAAGGCAAGCACGCCCCTATTGGCAGTTGTAGGGATTCTCCTGGTTTCTTTGGGCCAGCTGGTATCAGCGATCGTTGCAAACCTGATCGGGGGCCTGATCTTCTTCTGGGTCGACCAGTTCATCTTCACATCGCAGTCGCTCGCCGCGCAATGGGAGGTCAGGGACAATATCGCATGCGTGGACGGCGGGAAAATTGCCCGTGGGTACCGGCTGGTTCGTTCCGGGGATTACGACCGCTCCTGTGATCACAAGCCTGAGTTCCGGTGCGAAGTGTGCTCACAGAAGAAAACTGAGGAACTGAAAGACCGGGGGATCAAAAACGAGTGAGTGCCGGGGTTCCTGCTATGAGGATATTATTTCTTACCGATATCGTAATATTTCCGGAGAAACTCATGGATCTTTTCTGATTCGATGTATCCTAGATCGATCTTATTGATGATCTCATCGATCATTTGTGCATACCTGATAATCTTCCGTGACAGCGAATCATCCATCATGTCTGCAACACCGATTATTGCCTGGAGAGGGTTACGGATATGGTCGTTGAGGATGGCAAACTGCTGGAGGTTGCTCTCGATCTGGCGGAAGGCTTCCTTTTTCAGGTGCTCGACCTCTTCCCTCTCTCTGATATCCCGGACGATCGCGACAAATGCAGGCCTGCCAAACTGGTCAAAGGACCGGGCATTGATCTCGACCGGGATCAGCCTGCCGGATTTTGTTTTGCAGACACCCGTGTAAATTACGTGGCCAAACGAGCGGAGTACATCAACAGGCAGGCCGAGACCTCCGGCATCCCTTCTCATGAGTAGGTCTGATAAGTCCATTTCCAGGAATTCAGCACGCAGGTACCCGAGTACCTCGCAGGCAGCATCGTTTACTTCGACGATCGTTCCGGGTGTATTATCCGGGTTCATCCGGCACACGCATACCGGGTCTCTAATACTGTTGAAAAGGAGCCGGTAATGCTCTTCACTTTGGATGAGACGGTTGTGCAGAACATTCTGTGACTGTTCAAGGTCCTCAAGCATCCTGTTGACATTACCGGCAAGGTCCCCGATCTCATCACCCCCGCTGATCCCGACGCGTGCCGAGAAGTCCCGTTTTCTCCCGATATCATTCACACAACAGCTCAGCTCAGCAAGCCACGAAAGGACGGTTTTTTCAAGGAGCATGAGCGTTGCCAGACCGAAGATAAGACCCGAGGCGATGAGCAGGATAACGAAATACAAGATTGTAGACTTCCCCTGTTCATAGATATCCCGGGCAATACTGACCTTAAGGATGAGTGCCGGGCTGCCGGATATGTCCCGGATAAGTGAGTACGTACCGAGCGTAGTGCTGTCGACAGGCTTGATGATCGTGGGGGCATCAAGAGTCAGGACATCGTTCCCCGCGCGCTGGATAAAGGGGGAGGATGATGCAGTAAAACCGGAGATTACATCCACAAAATCCGGAGGCATCGAAGGAACATCGTACTGGTGCATTTCAAGGGGGAGCTGGGCAAGGGACGAGAGCCGGGACACCTCCATTGCATCGAGATACCTGCCCATCAGAATGTACCCCATCACGTGCCGGTTGTCAGGATTACCAAAGACCGGGCGAATGGCGATCATCATCGGACCATCGGGCAGTCGGACTATTCCCATCGTTCCCGTGCTGGCGCTGCCCATATATCCTGAACGGGGATAAGTAGAGAACACTGTGCGAAGACCGGCCGGTACCGTAACAAGCATGTGGTTTGTGAGATCATACCCCTGTCCGGAGATGAGGTTTCCCTCAGCATCTGAGAGCAGGATATCATTGAAACCGAGCCGTTCGAAGATATCGGCATCCAGCCGTGACCATTGTCCCCCGGAAGCGTTGGCTGAAACAAATGCACGGGTATCATCACGCGAGGCCCAGTCGTAGGCCACTGCGTCGAGGGTGTTGATATCATTGCCCAATGCGACAAGGACCCGGTTCGTATCCTTTTGTGCACTCTGCGATTCAACACGGGAGAAACCGCCCTGCACGATCAGCTCTGATGAGGCATAAAGAGCAAGAATGAGGCAGAGAAGAGTAATGCAGACGATGACGACGGTCTTTTTACGTATATCCACTGAGCTGCACCTGCCGCAGACCCGCTGATACGGATAATCTTCTATTGCGCGGGGATATTCTTGTTTCTTTCGCAGAAATGGTTCAGATTTATGGGCAGTTCCCGAGCCCACTCAGCTATGATCCCCGGCCGCCCCATGGTGATACCTAATAAAGTGTAATAAAAAATACATCAATAACCAAAAAATTACAACAATGTATAAATATGTACAAAATATACCTGTATTCCAGACAAAAGTCATGGTTCCCGCGGAGAGTTCGCAAAGGATCAGATAATCATACTAAAAACCGGCACTCACCTGGTGCCCTGCCGGAAAACGGACCCTGAAATTATGAAGACAACACTGATGCTCAATCTTGGGCCTGATGAGTTTATCACCGCGGTGAAGACCCAGCCAAAACCGCTCATCATACCGCTGTGTGCGGAACTGCCACTCCCGGATATCTCCCCGCTTGATGTATATGAGGGGACGAGGAAGGGGTGCGGGTTCCTGCTCGAATCGATGGAGGGGAGCGAGAAACTCGCCCGGTACTCATTTATCGGGATTAATCCGGAGATGGTAGTCACGATGGGAGATACTGTGGATGTGCAGGGCAACGAGCCCTTTGTTTCCATCGCCCGCGACCCTGATGGCGACAACCCGGTCGACAGGATCAAATCGATCCTTTCCCGCTTCCATTACATGAATGTCAAGGCCCCCCGGTTCTTTGGTGGCATGGTCGGCTATTTTGCCTACGACTGCGTGTATTCCCTCTTTGAAAAAGTCCGGAAAAAGGAAAAACACGAGCCCGGGGCACGGGGCACCGATCACGATGCCAGATTCATGCTCACAAAGGACTGTATCATCATCGATCACCGGTATAAGAAACTGTATATCTTCTCAAGCCCGTTCCTGACCTATGATTCTGATCTGGTGGATGAATATTACAAGAGCGTCTCGAAGATCCAGTCCCTCGCCGGCCGTATCACCATGCTGGGTCAAAAGATCCGAAAAAGTACGCAGCACAGCAGAAATACCCCGTCTGCGCCACCCGCCCCGGACGCATCGCGGCAGACATTTGAGCACGCCGTCGAGAGTATCAAGGAACACATCGTTGCGGGGGACATTTTCCAGGCCGTAATCTCGCGGCGCCTGGATTTTCCCGTATGCAATGATCCGTTTGCCATATATGCAGCACTCCGGGAGATCAACCCGAGCCCCTATATGTATTACCTGGATTTCGGAGAGGAGAAAGTCATCGGGGCAAGCCCGGAGATGCTGGTGCGGGTGGAGAGGCGCCGGGTGACAACGGTTCCCATTGCCGGGACACGGCCCCGCGGCCGCACAAAAGCCGAAGATGAGCAGCTGGCAGAGGATCTGCTCCTCGACAAGAAGGAGCGTGCCGAGCATACCATGCTCGTTGACCTCGCACGGAACGACATCGGCCGCGTCTGTCGGTTCGGGTCCGTGAATGTCGGCGAGTTCATGGGCATCGAGAAGTTCTCCCATGTCCAGCACATCGTTTCAACCGTGAGCGGGACCCTCCGTGACAACCTCGACTGTTACGATGCCTTCAAGTCCTGTTTCCCGGCAGGGACCGTCTCAGGCGCACCCAAGATTCGCGCCATGCAGATCATCGATGAGCAGGAGCCGGGGGCCCGCGGGCTGTACGCCGGCGCTGTCGGGTATATCGGTTTTGACCATAACCTCGATTTTGCTATTGCCATACGGACGATACTGGTCCAGAAGAACCGGGCATATGTCCAGGTCGGGGCCGGGATCGTTGCAGATTCCGTGCCGGAGAACGAGTGGAAAGAGACGGAGAACAAGGCAGCAGCAATGATCAGGGCCATCGAACATTCGGGGGCCTGCTCATGAAAGTGCTGATCGTGGACTGTTACGACAGCTTCACCTTCAACCTGTACCAGCAGGTTGGAAAACTCGGTGCAGAACCGCTGGTACTTCCCTGCGACACCCCCCTTGAAGTGCTGAGGAAAACCGGCTGCGACCGCATTATCCTCTCACCGGGCCCGGGCACCCCGCGGGATGCCGGTGTCTGCCTCGATGTGCTGGAAACCATAAGCCGTAAGGTCCCGACCCTTGGCGTCTGTCTCGGCCACCAGGTAATCTGCACCGCGTTCGGAGGAGAAGTCATCCGGGCACCACACCTGATGCATGGGAAAACATCAGCAATCCAGCATGACGGAAAGCGTATCTTTGACGGCGTTCCGACACCTTTCACTGCCACCCGGTACCATTCCCTCGTAGCCCGCAAGGGATCCCTGCCCGACGAGCTTGAGGTAACTGCCACAAGTGTGGATGACGGGTATGTCATGGGATTACGGCACCGTGCATATCCGATTGAGGGTGTGCAGTTCCACCCGGAGAGCATCCTCTCGGCAGAAGGCGACCGGATCATTAAAAATTTCCTTAACGGGACGGGGGTGGGCTCATGATATTCAAAGAAGCGATCATGCGGCTTATGGATCTGCAGGATCTGGGCGAGGCCGAGGCTGCCGGTATCATGGATACGATTATGGAGGGGAAGGCAACCCAGGCACAGATCGGGGCATTCCTCACTGCACTCCACATGAAAGGTGAGAGCCCGGAGGAGATCGCGGCATTTGCCCGGGTAATGCGCCGGCACGCGGTCGCGGTCAGGCCGGTCACAAAGGGAATGCTGGTCGATACCTGTGGTACCGGTGGCGACGGAACACACACATTCAACATCAGTACTACCGCAGCGTTCGTCGCCGCAGGGGCAGGTATTCCAGTCGTCAAGCATGGCAACCGGAGCGTGAGCAGCACCTGCGGTTCGGCGGATGTCCTCTCCGCGTTGGGTGTGAATATTGCCGCAGACCCACATGCCCAGGCCCGGATCGTCGAAGAGGTCGGCATCGCGTTCCTGTTCGCGCCGTTTCACCACCCGGCCATGCGCCACGTGATGGCAGCCCGACAGGAGATCGGGTGCAGGACCGTCTTCAACATCCTTGGCCCGCTCGCGAACCCCGCAGGAGCACAGGCGCAGGTGCTGGGGGTCTACCACCGTAACCTGACCATTACACTGGCAGAAGTTCTCAGGTTGCTCGGGCTCTCCCATGCCATGGTGGTCCACGGCAGCGGGCTGGATGAGATAACAACAACCGGAGAGACCGTGGTCTCGGAGCTTTTTAAGGAGACCATCAACACCTATACCCTGCGCTGCGAGACCTATGGTATTGCTCCTGCGCAACTTCCCGATCTTGAGGGCGGAGATGCAACAACGAATGCCCATATCATCCGTGAGATTCTGGGAGGGGAACGAGGCGCGGGCCGGGACATCGTGCTCATGAATGCCGGGGCAGCGATCTATGTGGGAGGACAGGTACGGGACCTGCA
This sequence comes from Methanoregula sp., assembly GCF_049510175.1. Taxonomy (GTDB): domain Archaea; phylum Halobacteriota; class Methanomicrobia; order Methanomicrobiales; family Methanospirillaceae; genus Methanoregula. The sequence goes on along the minus strand of NZ_JBEKZF010000001.1, from coordinate 406,303 downwards.
CGAAGGGATCGCCCGCGCAGGAACCTCCATCGATTCGGGGAATGCCCTCGCACGGCTGGATGCCCTCGTTGACGTGACAGGAAGTGCAGCATGATCCTTGACGAGATCATCCGGAGGACGGAAAAGCGGGTGGCACGGCTACCATCCTCGTTCCCGGAGCCGTCCTCCCGCGAACACCCGAGCCTCTCCGGTGCAATCCGGGGTAGAAACGGGAAAAATGCAGTCATCGCAGAGATCAAATGCACATCCCCCAGCGGGGGCACCATCCGCCGCAACGTGGACATGGCCCAGATGGCAGGTGTCCTCGCAGGAGCCGGATGCGTCGCCCTGTCAGTACTGACCGAACCATATTTCTTCGGGGGAGCAGGACAGGATATTGCCCGGGTGAAGACCGCAGTCGACATCCCGGTGCTCCGCAAGGATTTCATCATCGACGAACGCCAGATCGCGGAGTCGAAGGCGCTCGGGGCGGATGCGGTACTCCTGATCGCGGCAGTGATCGGTAAGAACCTGCCGGCATTTGTCGATCTCGCCATGGACTATCAGATCGAACCGCTGGTCGAGGTCCACAATGCTGCCGAAGCCGAATCTGCACTTGGCACCCGAACGACACTCATCGGCATCAACAACCGCGACCTGTCCACCATGACAATCGACCGTTCGACCACGCGGCTGCTGTCCGGACAGATCCGGCCAAAGGGCAGGTTGATCGTTTCCGAGAGCGGGATGCGTTCTGCCGATGATGTGCGCGAGATGAAGGGATACTGCGACGCATTCCTCATCGGCTCGTCAATCATGGCGCACGAACACCCGAGGAAAAAACTGGCGGAGTTCGTATGCGCATAAAGATCTGTGGGATTACCCGGCCGGAAGATGCACATTTTGCCGAAGAAGCCGGGGCCGACGCGATTGGCGTTGTTGTCTTTTCCGGGGGGGTATCGCGCCGTGTTGTATCTGCTGAACGTGCGCGGGAGATCTTCAATTCAGTCGGACCGTTCACGACAACAGTCGCAGTAAGCCATACGGATTCCAGGGAGGATCTTGAACAGATGCTCGCGCTGCACCCGGATGCAATCCAGATCTCCCACCCGTTCGTGTTCGATACAGCGCCCGGCCCGAAGGTGATCCGGGTGATCGGCCGGGGGGATCCCCTGCCGGAAGACTGCGATGCCGTCATCGTTGATGACAGCCATGGAAAATGCCGGCAGTATGATCCATCCTATGCCCGTACCACCGTGCAGAAATCCACTGTGCCGGTGATCCTCGCAGGAGGATTAAGTCCGGAGAATGTGAGGGACGCGATACGGCAGGTGCACCCTTACGCCGTTGATGTCGCAAGCGGTGTTGAGGTGTCACCAGGAATAAAGGATCACGGGAAAATACAGGCGTTTATCGCCGCATGCAGGAGTTTTTGACATGACACCGAAAGGACGATACGGTAACTACGGCGGACAATACGTCTCGGAAACACTGATGAACGCGTTACTCGAGCTCGAAGCAGCCTACGAAAAGGTCGAGAATGACCCGAACTTCGCTGCCGATCTCGCTGGGCTCCAGAAGGAATACGCCGGCAGGGAGACCCCGCTCACCTACTGTGCAAACGCATCGCAGGAACTCGGGTGCAGGATCTACCTCAAGCGGGAGGACCTCGTGCACGGTGGCTCGCACAAACTCAACAACACGCTTGGACAGGCGCTGCTGGCAAAGCGCATGGGCAAGAAGAAACTGATTGCCGAGACCGGCGCCGGCCAGCATGGCGTGGCAACGGCCATTGTCGGGGCCGCACTCGGGATGTCCGTTGAAGTGTATATGGGAGAGATCGATACACAGCGGCAGGCACTCAATGTCTTCCGTATGGAGCTGATGGGAGCAAAAGTAATCCCGGTCACCTCCGGGACGCGCACCCTCAAGGATGCAGTCAACGAGGCCCTCCGCTACTGGGTGGCACACGTACAGGACACCTATTTCCTCTTCGGTTCGGTAGTCGGCCCTCACCCGTACCCCCGCATTGTCCGGGACTTCCAGTCTGTGATCGGGAGGGAGACCCGCGATCAAATGATGAAAAAGGAGGGCAGGCTCCCGGACACGATCGTGGCATGCGTCGGGGGTGGCTCAAACGCGATTGGTATCTTTTACCCGTTCCTCAAAGACGACGTGGAACTGATCGGCGTAGAGGCCGGAGGGAAAGGGTTGGATACCGGCGAACATGCGGCCACGCTGTGTGCGGGAGAGCCGGGAGTGTTGCACGGGGCGCTCTCCTACCTGCTGCAGGATGCTGACGGGCAGGTACTGCCTACCCACAGCATCTCGGCAGGTCTTGACTACCCGGGCGTAGGCCCCGAGCATGCGATGTTGCGGGACAGCCTTCGGGTCACCTATGCTGCAGCCAATGACCCGGAGGTGCTCGATGCATTCAGGTTTCTCTCCCGTCATGAGGGCATTATCCCGGCGCTTGAGTCGGCTCATGCCGTCGCGTACGTAATGGCGAACCAGGACCGGTTCGACCGTGACGATATTGTTGTCATCAACCTCTCCGGGCGAGGGGACAAGGACGTGGCTGAAGTGGCAAGGATGCAGGGGCGAGTGGTATGAGCCGGATCGAAAAGGTGTTTGAGAAGCGAGGAACGAGGGCGTTCATCGGGTTTACCGTCGCGGGAGACCCGGATGAGTCGACCTCCCTCCGGATCGCCAAAGCGCTCATCGATGGTGGAACCGACATCCTCGAACTCGGGGTGCCGTTCTCGGATCCCGTCGCCGATGGGCCCACCATCCAGCGGGCGGATGACCGGGCGCTGGCTGCCGGAACAACGCCGGACACGATCTTCAGGATGGTGAAAACAATCCGTGCATACTCCGATGTTCCCGTCGTCTTTCTGACCTATTACAATATCGTGTACCGGAGGGGTATCGAACGGTTCTATCGCGAAGCCCGCGAGGCCGGCGTGGACGGGATTCTCATCGCCGATATGCCGGTAGAAGAGTCCGCAGAGGTCACGGTGATTGCTGCCCGGTACGGCATCGATCCCATCTTCCTCATCACCCAGACTACCAGTGACGAACGGATCAGAAAAATCGCTGCTCAGGCACGTGGATATCTCTATCTTGTCTCCGTGCTGGGTGTCACTGGTGTGAGGGATCAGGTGTCATCCGGTGCCATCGATCTCCTGCACCGGGTCCGCAGACACACGGACCTCCCGCTGGCCCTGGGTTTTGGCATATCAACGCCCGATCATGCAGCGACGCTCGCCGGTGCCGGTGCCGATGGTGTCATTGTCGGCAGTGCGATCGTTGATATCATCGAACAGAACCTCATCAATCCTCAGATCATGGAACAAAAACTCAGGGATTATGTCGTGCTGATGAAGCGTGCGACAGGCACCGCAGAGATGAAATAACCGCCCGTGGAAACCCATCATTATTATCCCGTGCCTCCCAACAATATCGTGGAATTATCATGATGTCCAGAACCGGTATTTTTGTAATTCTTGGAGCCTGCATCATCGCAGGCCTGCTTATCGCAGGATGTACGGAGCAGCAGGCTCCGGCCACGGTCCAGACGACCGCGGCTCCGGCCCAGGCAACGCCATCAGAAATCGCAACCCCGGCCAGTGCAGCAACCGCCGGCATGGCAAATCCCGCTTCCGTCAACTGTGGCAAGATCGGTGGCACAACCGAGATCAAGACCGCGGCCGATGGCAGTCAGTACGGCATGTGCACTTTTACCAACGGCACAAGCTGCGAGGAGTGGGCACTCTTCCGTAACGAGGGATGCAAACCCGGCATGTCTGCAAACGCGACCACCGCTGCATCGAAATAATTCTCAAAAACAGCACCACATTTTTTTATTCAACCGCATCCCCGCGATACCTGTGTGCTGCGAGGATACCGGTGACCGTTTTTACCCAAACCGGATCGTTCGCACCCGCAGGATGAGCATGGGGAAGTGACAAGATCTTTTCTTTCCAGAGCCGGGCGAGTGTCTCATCGACCGTGCTGATCTCTCCTGCCCCGATCACCTTTCCTGAAAGGTGCCCGCTGCTATCATAGACCAGCATCCGGTAACACCGGAACTCGCGACAGACCTGAGGGCGGGTGGCGTAGATGGCGCAGGTCAAACCGACACCATCTTTTTTGCGGCAGAGAAACGGGCAGGGTCTCTTCCCTGCAGATCCCCCGGTGCCTGCCGGTGCGGAATATCTTTCTGACACTTCGTCCGTGTATTCCGCATCGACATGGACCGGGAACCGGTCGCGTGTCAGGGAATACCGGCAGTAGTAGTCCCGGTCATTCATCTGGCGTTCGATCGCGATGAACGAGCCGAAACTGGAGCAGCATTTTCCGCAGGAGTCGCAGGTGAACGTTGCCATAGCTTGAGAGAATATTGTCCAGCGGGGAAAAAGGGATTACGGTTCGTCACCGTGTGAATAAATCTCGGGAGTCTGCCTGGTCTTAGGTACTTATTGTTGTAAAATAAGAATTTTCTGATTTTTCTGAAAAATATAAATAGTTAGTCTGCCAACAATAATCCGGAGAATCCAGATGCCCAAGAAAAACAGCAATGCCGGATGCAGTCCATCCGGCGGAGAGTGCGGGTGTACACCGGGATCGGCATGTAAAGTCGAATCGGTCCTTTCCGTGGATGAGCGGGGGCAGATGGTGCTCCCCAAGGATGTCCGGGAGAGGGCCGGGATCAGAACCGGGGACAAACTCGCCCTGATCAGCTGGGAGAAAGAGGGGGCCGTCTGTTGCCTTGCACTGATGAAAGTCGAGAACCTGAGCGGTATAGTGAAGAATGTACTCGGGCCGCTCCTGCACGAACGCGACTGAAGACAGGGAGGAGTTCATGGATACCGACAAAACAGCCGGTTCAACCTGCTGCGCCTGCACATCCGGGCAGGGCACTTCGTCCTGCGGATGTACGCAGGCAAGCACTGCACCAACGAAGATCCGGGCAACTGACAGTACGATCACATCTGCCAACCGGCTTGATCACTTCCTCGCCCGCTGGGGTGTAAACCGGGGAGGTCACCGGGTAGAGCCGGGCCTGTACCGGCTCAGGGGCCCGGGACCGGATTCGCCGGTCTTTGTATCGGCAAATTACACCCTGAGTTTCGACGCACTCCGTTCAGCGCTCACCGGCATTGACGGGTATATCCTTGTGCTGGATACAAAAGGGATCAATGTCTGGTGCGCTGCCGGCAAGGGTACGTTCGGAACGGAGGAATTGATCCGGAGGATCGACGTCACGGGCCTGGCAGCAGTCGTGAGTCACAGGAAAGTTATCGTCCCCCAGCTGGGAGCGCCGGGCATCTCGTGGCCGGAGGTAGTGCGAACAACCGGCTTTATCGTGGAATACGGTCCGGTACGGGCGCAAGATCTCCCCGAATACCTCAGAGCTCACGCGGCAACACCGGAAATGCGCAGAGTGCAGTTCCCGCTTTGGGACCGCATCGTTCTCATCCCTGTCGAACTCACCCACATTGCCCTGCCGGTCATCATCGCAGCAGCCGCTCTCTGGTTCCTCGCCGGCCCGGTCGCAGCCATCGCAGCCATCGCTGCGGTAACAGCAGGGACAGTGCTCTTCCCGGTCCTGCTGCCGTTCATCCCGACGCAGGACTTCTCGACAAGAGGTCTCCTTCTCGGAGGAGTCGTTGCCTTGCCGTTTGCCGCAGCATTTGCAACGGCTCCGGCCCTGCCCGGCTGGGCAGCAACAGCAGGGGCAGTTATACCGCTCCTCATCATGCCCGCGGTAACCGCGTACCTCTCCCTGAACTTCACCGGTTCAACAACTTTTACCTCAAGAACGGGCGTAAGAACGGAGATTTTCCAATATGTGCCGGTCATGGCACTTATGGCAGGCGCCGGGACAATTCTTGGGATACTCCTTGGCGCCAGCCGTATCCTCGGGGTGATCTGATGCTAAACGGAGAGGTTCATCAGAACCTTGACGGAGAGAAGAATCTATCAGGATTCTTCGATTCATACACCGAAACCACCCTCCGGTTCCACCGGGATCGCTGCATCAACTGCAAACGCTGCCTTCAGGTCTGCCCCCACGCAGTCTTTTCAGCAGGTGCAGAGAATGTCGAGCTCTCCCGTCCCACCTCATGCATGGAGTGTGGTGCCTGTGCGCTCAATTGTCCGGTCCAGGCAATCGAAGTGCAGAGCGGCGTCGGTTGTGCATGGGCGATGATCAGCGCTGCACTGAGAGGGAAGGACATGGACAGCGGGGAGTGCAGCTGTGGTGGAGACGAGAGATCCTGCTGTGGTCAGTCGCAGGAACAATCCTGTGATTGTGGGGAGAAATGACCGGCAAAACACGGGTCCTCTTCATCTGTACGGCCAATGCCGCCCGCTCCCAGATGGCGGAGGGGCTGCTCCGTGCACGATACGGCGACCGGTACGAAGTATACAGTGCAGGCACCCGCCAGTCGAAAGTGAGTTCCCGGGCAATCGCTGTGATGCAGGAGATCGGGATCGATATCTCCCGCCACCGGTCAAAAACCCTTGCCGAAGTATCCGGGATCACGTTTGACCTCGCCGTCACGCTCTGTGACAACGCACATGCAGTCTGCCCGGTCGTGCACAACGCAAGAAAGATGATCCACCGGGGGTTCGCCGATCCCCACCTGGCACCCGGGAGCGCCGGGACCGATGAAGAGATCCTTGGCGTCTACCGGAGAGTCAGGGATGAGATCGCGGTATGGATCGACGCCACCTTCGGCGGGGAGGAAATATCTTCAGGCCGTGACAATAACATTGATGAGATGCCATCGCGTTCAATGATATTTAAGGTCGGGTGAAGAATGAAACGGGGAAAAAAAGGAGATATATACTCAGAATCCCTCGAACTTCACCGGAAGCACCGGGGCAAGATCGAAGTCTATTCTAAGGTTCCCGTTACCAACAGGAGAGAACTGTCCCTTGCATACACACCGGGGGTTGCAGAGGTCTGCCGGGAGATCCACAAGGACAGGGACCTTGCCTACAAATACACGCTCAAGGCCAACACCATCGCCATCGTGACTGATGGTTCGCGGGTGCTCTCGCTGGGGAACATCGGGGGGTCTGCCGCAATCCCCGTGATGGAAGGCAAAGCCCTCCTGTTCAAAAAGCTCGCCGGGATCGATGCCTTTCCCCTCTGTTTTGAGCGGTATCACATGGAATTTGCTGAGGATATCAGGAATATCGCACCGGTCTTTGGGGGGATTGCCCTTGAGGACATCGCGGCGCCCCGGTGTTTTGAACTCGAAGAGTCGCTGCAGGATATCGGGATCCCGGTGATGCACGACGACCAGCACGGGACAGCGATCGTGGTCCTCGCCGCCCTCCTCAATGCCTGTAGGGTGACAAAAAAGAGATTTGAAGACTTGAATATCGTCGTAAGTGGTGCAGGTGCCGCAGGTTTTGCCATAACGCGGATGCTGAAATGCATCGGCTACAATCCCGACATCTGCAGCAGCGTCAACGACATCATCGTCTGCGACAGAACCGGGATCATCTACCGGCACCGCGACGGCCTGTATGCAAACAAATACAAATTCATCATCAGCGAGGAGACCAACAAGACCGGGCGGACCGGCACGCTTGCCGATGCCATGAAAGGTGCCGATGTATGCATCGGTGTATCCGTGCCGGGGATCATCACGCCATCCATGGTCCGTTCAATGAACAAGGACCCGATAATCTTCGCCCTCGCCCACCCCATGCCGGAGATTCTTCCCGGCGACGCACTCCAGGCCGGGGCGGCAATAGTCGGCACCGGGCGGAACGACTTCCCGAACCAGATCAATTATGCCCTCGCGTTTCCCGGGATCTTCCGGGGAGCGCTCGACGCCCGGGCCACGCGGATCTCGGATGAGATGAAAGTCGCGGCTGCACACGCACTTGCGGATTATGTGAAACGGCCCCGCAAGGACCGGATCCTGCCGGCGGTTCTTAACCGCCAGGTCGTGACTGCCATAGCAAAGGCCGTCCGCGAGGCCGCGGTGGCAAGCGGGTGTGCCCGCACGATTGAATGACGCAACCAGAAACGGGGCGGGAAATGATCGGGAATATACTCCCGAGGACGTTCAGCCGGGTCTCATCACCCGGCATACGTTCTCCATCAGTGCGTGATGCCGAAAGAGCTGATCGATAAACAGGGTGCTGCGTTCGCATGCCGGCAGCGGGGTCCAGCTGATGCTGCAGTCCGTATCCCAGAGGATCAGCCCTTCGGCCGGGGCGGGCTGAAGGGGTTTTTCCGCTTCGGATGTCAGAAGTTCATCAATTGAGTTCTCCTCCGCTTTCCCGTCCCCGACCCTGAGCAGGGCAGTTGCCATGCAGCGGACCTGGTGCCATAAGAAACTCTCCGCTGTCACTTCAAGGTACACAAAATCATCTTCTTTGGCAACCGCGGCAGCAAGGATCGTCCGGTACGGGTTCCTGCCCTCGAGCCGGGCGAAGTTGGTAAAATTGTGGCTCCCGACAAACCGGCCTGCTGCACACGCCATCGGCCCGATATGAGCGGGGCGTTCTGTAAAGTAATACCGGTATGTACGTTTCCTGGCATCGTACCGCGGGTGGAATGGAGCGGGTACTTCCGCATAACCTGTACACCAGCAGTCCGGTGGGAGCTGGGTGTTGATGGCCTGTACTGCCCGGTCCGGAGCAGCAGTCGAAAAGGCCGCCACCTGCCCGATCGCATGGACGCTGCGGTCCGTCCTGCCGGCGAACAGGAATCCTGCTGCCCGCCAGTCTTCGAAAAGACTCAGCCGCTGGCACGCGGCGATGAACTCCCCTTCCACCGTCCGGTGGGACGCCTGCATCTGCGATCCGAAAAACCTGCTGCCAAGGTAGGAGACCCGGAACGCGAGCCTCACCGGAGCTGCATGTGCCGGGTGATCCTCTTGATCTTTCTCCATGTGTTGTTGATCGACTGGCGCGTGTAGGTGCGCAACGGTGTCTTCCTGCCGCCGCAGGATACTCTCCCGGCCCGGATCGCCTCAAGGATCGCAGGGACATTCTTTTCCGCATCGATGTATGTCCTGCCGAAACCGACGAACTTCGCGTTATGGGCATCGCTTCCGCCAACGCACGGCTTGCCCAGCCGTTTTGCGATGCGGGCCGCTTTCTGGTTTGCTGAGCCGACAATGTACCGGCTGTTGAACGCCTCGACCGCGTCCACGATATGCATACCGGCTTTCTTCCGGCGGGCAACCCCGTGCCGCCAGACATGGTACGGGTGGGGGAGGATGGCAAGGGCCCCCATACGCCGGGCAATATTGACGGTGGCCACCACATCGAGACCTGCGGGTATGATCTCTGTGACACCCAGCACCAGCAGGTGGCCCTGCTTAGTCGAGACTTCGATGCCGGGGATCACGAGGACCGGGGACGGGATTGACAGCGCTTTTTTTGCCCCGTCAACGGAATCGTGGTCGGTGATGGCGATCGCGTCAAGCCCCACCACCTCAGCCTTTCGGAGGATCTCCTCAACGCTGCTCTCACCATCCTTCGAATAATTCGTATGTACGTGCAGATCGCAGGTCAGCATCTGATCATAGTGTTTTTATCTCTCTGGTATTAAGGGAACTTATGCGCATTCTCCTCCCCACCGGCACTGCCACCGAAGAGATGGTCCGGAAAGCGGCCGTCGGTTTTGACGCGGAGGTCGTCGTGACCGGGGAGATTGCATCCTTTCTGACACCCCACCGGCTCGGTGAACTCCTGAAAAAAGAGCAGTACGATATGGTCATCGTCTCCGGTATGAGCACCGCCTCATTCGAACAGGTGGAGCGCGAGAGCGGTGTACCGGTGTATCGCGGACCACGGCACGCAGCGGATCTTGCGATGATCCTCCCCCTTATCGGTAAGATTACCCTTTCCCGCACGATTCCCGCGGATGAATACCTCACCTCGCAGCGGGCGGCAGAAGCAATGGTACGGGTTGAAGAGCGGGAACGGGAAGACGGGTGCGACTGCATCATCCGCAGCCTGAAGATCGGCGGCGGATCGCGGATGAAAGTGCTCGCGGAGATCATGGACGCACACCGGTGCGGGAACCTACGTCAGCGGGTGGAGGACTTCTTCTCTTCGGGAGCGGACATCGTGGACCTCGGGTTCGGGTTCGATGCGACCCCCGCAGATGTGATCCGGGTATTCTCAGCCCTGGACGATATCGACCGCCCCCTTGCCGCTGACACCCAGGACCCGGCCCTGATCCGGGCAGCACTTGTGCGGGCCGATATCATCCTCAGCCTGCAGGAAGAGAACATCCCCATTGTAGGAAAAGAGGTGGCACGGGCTGGCGTTGCTGCGGTTGTCGTCCCGGGCACAAGCACGCTTGCAAAGAATGTCACATTGGCAAAACGGGCAGGGATCCGATGCATCATCGCCGACCCTCTCCTCCGGCCAGCGGGGTCCGGCCTTGTTGCATCCCTCAAAAATTTCAAAAAGAGCCGCTACCCCCACTTCTTCGGCGCCGGCAATGTTGCCGAGCTCCTCGACGCGGACTCCATTGGCGCTAATGCTCTCCTTGCCGGCATGGCGATGGAACTGGGGGCCGCCGTGATCTTTACGAGCGAGCATTCAGACAAGACACGGGGGTCCGTCCGCGAGATGCGGAGGGCAACGGAGATGATGGTGCTTGCCCGCGACCGGCCCTACCCGAAGGATCTCGGGATCGACCTTCTTGTTCTCAAGGAAAAGCGGCGCCGTTGCGAACCGCCGCTCGAGTATGACACAGTCATCACCGCAAAGGAGATGCCGGACGATATCGAGTACGATCCGAAGGGCAACTTCCGGATCGGTATCGAAGGGGACCGGATCGTTGCGGTGATCCACGGGAAAGCCGTGCAGGGAAAGCGCTGGCAGGATGTCCTGTACACCCTCCTGACACGGGGAGATGTCTCCCTTCTGGATCATGCCGGTTACCTTGGCCGGGAACTCTACAAAGCGGAGCTGGCGATCCGGTACGGCCGGAGCTTCGAACAGGACGGTGAGTTCTGATCCCTGACACCAACCTTTTAGTGCGGGGAAAAAGTACCTGTACTCCATGTCCACGCAGGCACGCGCATCCCACATCCTTGTAAAGACCGAAGACCAGGCAAACCAGATCATGAAGCGCCTTGCCGACGGAGAAGAGTTCGACAAGGTGGCCCGCAGGTTCTCGTCCTGTCCCTCCGGCAAGCAGGGGGGTGACCTCGGCTGGTTCGGGAAAGGCATGATGGTCCCGGAGTTCGAGAAGATCGCATTCGAGGAGCAGGTCGGCAAGGTTGTCGGACCGGTCAAGACCCAGTTCGGGTACCACATCATCAAGGTCACCGGCAGGAAATAATTTTTTGAGGGGCCCATGGAATCGCAAAAATTCCTGCTTGGCATCGCTCTTGCTATCGTGCTCGTCTTCTCCGGGGCATCGGTGTACACCCATTTTGTCAAGGCAGTCCCGGCTCCTGTTGACCGCGAGACGTTCTACCAGGTCTCTACCATCGATGCCCTGATGCAGGGTGTCGATGATGGGATCCAGCCGGTCGCAGAGCTGAAAAAGCATGGGGACTTCGGGATCGGCACGTTCGATGCACTGGATGGCGAGATGATCGTACTGGACGGGGTCGTTTACCAGGCAAAGGCAGACGGTCACATATACCAGGTGGCTGACAACCTCACCACGCCGTTTGCTACGGTGACGTACTTCGACAAAGATCTGACCATCATTACCGGACAGCCGATGAACCTTTCCGTCTTCTCTTCAGTGATGGGGGACAGGCTCCCCACCGGTAACATGATCTACGCTGTGCGGATGCATGCGACCTTCCCCTCCATGATAGTCCGGGCGATACCGGCGCAGCACAAGCCCTACCCAACGCTGGCTGAAGCGTCGAAAAACCAGTCGGTCTACAGTTACACTGATACGACTGGTACCGTCATTGGTTTCTATACCCCGGTCTTTTTCAAGGGGCTTGATGTCGTAGGGTATCACCTCCACTTCATCAGCGATGACCGTCAGACCGGGGGTCATATCCTCGATTTCACTGTACCGGCAAACACCACGGTGGAATATGACATAACACCGGGATTTACCATGGCACTACCGACAAGCGGCGACTTCACCGGTGTCAACCTCTCGCAGGACCAGAGCAGGGATCTCGCGAAGATTGAGAAATAATCCCATTTTCTATAAGGAGAGTTTTTTTGCGATCGAGACCAAGAGGATCGGTAACAGTACGTCGCGTACTCGTAAGGATTGTAGCATGAATATCCGCGGCATCCGGCAGGACCTCCTCACCCTTCTTCTCCAGATGGGACGTGAAAGCCATCCCAACGAGTTTGCCGGTCTGATCCGCGAACGCGACGGTATCATGGAGGAACTGGACCTCCTGCCCGGGACGATCGGGCGCAAGGGTTCCGCGTCCCTGTTCTATGACATGATGCCCCTCGATACCCATCTTGCCGGCAGCGCCCACAGCCACCCCAACGGGGTGATCAGGCCCTCGGATGCCGACATCAGTTTCTTCCCGAGGACCGGGCGGTACCACCTGATTATCGGGTACCCGTACCGGAAGAACGACTGGCACTGTTTTACCGCGGACGGGCAGCCCTGCGAACTGGAGGTGATCCCGTGACCGGCCGCCGCATTGTCGCCACAGGGACATTCGACATCCTTCACCCCGGCCACCTCTATTACCTCGAGGAGTCCCGGAAGCTCGGGGACGAACTCTGGGTCATCGTGGCACGGGACTCCAACGTGAAACACAAACCCCGCCCGGTTATCCCGGAAGAGCACCGCCTCGCAATGGTTGCTGCCTTAAAACCCGTCGACCATGCAGTCCTCGGGGACAAGACGGATATGTTCCGGCCCATTGAAGAGATCCGCCCGGAGATCATCACGATTGGATTCAACCAGATGTTCAATGAGACAAAACTTGAGGAACAACTCCTGGCCCGCAACCTCTCCCCGCGGATCGTGCGTATCGGAAAGTATGCCGATGGCGATCTGTGCAGTTCACGGCTGGTCGTCAAGCGCATTATCGACAAGCGGTGCCAGGACCAGCACCATCCGGAGTAACCCCCGGCAAACCTTTATTGGTTCGTACGCATCCAATGGCACATAGTGGGTGCATATGACAGCGGATCTTCTGGAAGAGATTGAGAGACTGCGCGGACTTGCCGGGGAGCGGGGAGTAAAGGTACACGAGATCACTCCGGACGAGATCGTCGTTTCGCAATGGGTGCGGTTCAAGTGCCGTTATGGTTGCAAGGGATACGGGAAACATTTTGGCTGTCCTCCCTATGCCCCTTCGTATGAAGAGACCCTCCGCATGGTGGGCGAGTACTCGGCCGGGATCCTCCTGCGGTTTGACGGTGTGCCCGGCCACGGGTCGTTCGGGGCCGATGATATTCCCGAAGACTTTCACCCATGGTATGGCGATCTCATCCGCTGGGTGAACGGTACCGTGCACTTCCTGGAAAAGACCGCGTTCTACGACGGGTTCTACAAGGCATTCGGGTTCGGCGGCTACCCCTGCATCTGGTGCGAGCACCAGCATTGTATTGCAGAAGAGCAGGAAGGCCTTGTGGACGAGAGCCTCCGGAGGAAGTGCCGTCACATGGACATGGTGCGCCCATCCATGGAGGCCGCCTGCATGGACGTCTTTGCAACAGCAAAAAACGTGGGGTGGGAACTGGCCACCATCCCCTGCAAAAACCTCGAATACGGCAAGGTTATCCACTCCGACATCCACTCGGTTGGTCTCGTCCTGATCGAGTAATGGTCAGCGTCCTGCGTGGACACGGTGTGATGGTGCTTTTCGCCGGCCGAACGAGACGATGCCCCGCCGCAGGTTAGTACTGTATTTTGCGGTAAATGAACCGAGGATCGATGTCACGATGACCATTGCGGCAATCGTCGTCCCTACAATCGGGGATCCATACAGCGCGGCGAGCGCGATCGAGAACTCACCCCTCCCTATGGTGTTGGCCCAGATCTCGAGACCGGAGAGCGCTGACCCGTGAATGACGAGCCCGGTAATCAGGCCGGAGAGAAGCTTGCTGACAATAGCGAGCACGCAGATGACCATGATATTGAAGAGGTTTACCCCCCCACCGCTGGAGAGATCCATGGTGACCCCGAAGAAGACGAAGAAGACCACGAGGAAGACGTCCTTGAACGGCCGGGCATGCTGCTCAAAGGCATCGGGATCGGTCGTGGCGAATGCCACCCCGAGGGCGATCACCATCATGGTCTCGGGGATCTGGAGCACGATTGCAAAGGATGCCGTTGTCAGGACCGCAGCAAACGTGAAGATGATCGGCAGCTCGTCGTCCCGGTCGAGAATGGAGATGAGGAACTCCTTGCCGTACAGGGCCAGCGCGTACAGGATCCCGAGAACACAGAGGATCTTGAAGCCGAAGAAGAACAGGTTCTGGTCTCCTGCGGACATGATCGCAAGGAATACGATCAGCACGAGATCTTCAAAGACCATCAGCCAGATGATCGTCTCGGATTCACGGAGCATCAGTTTCCGGTTCTCAATGAGCGACGTCATCGCCATCGCCGTACTGGATATGTAGAACGCTGAGGCGACAATCAGGGACTCCGTGATCGAGAACCCAAGCAGGTATGCGGCAAAGAACCCGATGAGCATGTTCACGTTGAGATCGATGATCCCGCTGGTCAGGACCGCCGCCCGGTTGGCCGCGATCCGTTCAGGCTTCATGCCGAGTCCCATGAAGAACAGCAGAAAGATAAGCCCCATTTCGGAAAAGAAATGGCTCACATCATCGGCCTGGACAATCCCCAGCCCGGCTTTCCCGAGAATGACACCTGCCAGTATATAGAACGGTATTGTCGGCACTGACAGGTACTTGGTGACGAGCGCAAGCACAAGGCAGACAAAAAGCGCGATTACGAAACCTTCCATTACTCCACCATGATTTCGCGCTCAAACTTTTTTATCTGGTCGCTCTCCCCGATGACCAGTGCCGCATCCCCGTTCTCGAACACGAATGACGGGGCGGGATTGATGATATTTTTATCGTGCCGGCAGATCGCGATGATGGTCGCTCCGGTCTTGGCACGGACCTGCAGGTCCTCAATGGTCTTCCCTGCAATGCTTTTCGGAACGTAAAACGTGTGGATGGTAACCCGCAGGTCGGCAAGAGCCGAGAAGGCAATCTCCACGCTCTCCTGGTCTGCCTCGATGATTGCACCCGTCAGGATGTTGCCCAGCCTCCGCGCCTCGACCGGGGTCATCTCCGCAGCGCTGGGAGTGTGACACCCTTTCTGGAGTGTGTACATCTGGATGGTACCGGTCTTGGTGAAAAAAATTGCAACAGTGTCGCCCTTTTCGGTTTCAAATTCGTATTTTGTTCCTACACCGGGAAGATTCAGGGATCGAAGCGCCATAGCAGACATTAGAGAAATGATCCTAAAATATATTGTCCTTTTGCCGAATGAGAGGATTGTGTTGGTACGATCATAAAAGAAATTATGAGCGGGAGCGGGGGTGCGCCGCTGTTGTGCGCTGCACGAAAAAAGAAAAGTGGGTTTCGATGTTAGGTTTGAGAGGTCGGGAGGAGCGATGCACGAACTTGAACTGGCACCTGACTCTTGATCTTGAGGGGATTGTATCGCCCTCCCCACATACCTAGTTGAAAGAGGGGGCGTTTAAACCAGTGAGCGGGCGGGGTGAAAGTGATTCTTCCTCCCCACCAGCGCGCCCGACAAACAACCATTTAACCCGCCGTGCCTGAATGGATCTATGGATCGGACAGAGCACGTCCATATCATCAGCGCCGGTGCGAAGATACACATCGCCTTTCCTGCAGTGTTCCGCGAACTCCCGGCCATCACCCGAACCATGGTTTTTACCGACAGCACCGTTCACGAGAGTTCTTCGGATCCGGTGACGGAGAAGCACCGGCTCGCGGTCCGGAATGCTGTCTCGGCAGTGCAGGAGATCGCCACGTCCCTTTCGATGCCCTTCTTCCGGGAGATGATCTTTCCGCCAACCTATGTTTCTGTCCGGTCAGCGCTTGCAAAGATACGGCGGCAGTACCCGGATGCACGGTTCACGTTCGATCTCTCCGGTGGCTCGAAAGAACTCTGCCTGGCGCTCTTTGCCTTTGCACCCTGGCTTGGCGGGGAGGTCTATGCATCCTTTGATGAAAAGACCACACGCAGGGTCCCACTGCCGGACCGTACCATCGGTTCCCTGCTTTCCAACCCCAATCACCAGACGATCCTCGCGATTCTCCTCAACCGGAATAAGATGAAAAAGGACGCAGCAAAGGGAACGGTTCCCGCAGTCCCAGAGTTGTGGGTGCCCCGGCAGTACCTGTACAAGCAGCTCTGGTCGGCCTATGTCCCGTCACGGACAAAGAGGGAAAAACCCGGTGATGCCCCAAAGCCGGTTGTTCACTATAAGAAAGGCCAAAAGCCCGCCGCTGAATTGTCCCACGCCACCTTCTCCGGGTTTATCCGCACCCTCCGCGATGCCGGGCTCATCGAAGAGCAGTATTCCCCGGAGAGCCGGAAAGAGAAGAGCTACCGGATTACGGAAGCGGGAGAGACTGCCTTCCGGTTCTTTTCCGATCCTGCGACCGGCTCGCTGGTCAGGAGCATGCTGGAGAGTTCCTGAGGCAGGACCCGGGATCATATTTTTCGTGCATTTTTGGTGCACAATTTCTCAAGCCCAATGTTCTTTTTTCAAAAATTTTTTCGGCCGGACCCTGCCGGAAAATTTTCAATCACGATCACAGGGTGTTAGTTTGTGAGGCTACAATTGGATAATTATGCTACAAAATGCTTGTACATGCTACAAAATTTTTGGTCCTCCGGCGTGAGGTTCCGCAACATGCAGTCAAGGGTCGATTGAAAATTTCCGGGCAGGGGGTGAGGGGGTGATTGAAAATTTTTTGGCGCACGAGCGATCGCGATTTTTTTTTTGCAAGCGGGATCCGGAATTTTTTGTAAAAATCTCTAACATCCGTTAGGATTATTTTACGATCTAAAAAGTGAAATTCGCTGATATCTGCGGTTTTAATATGCACATGCATATTAAAAACCGTGCGCACCCGTAAATTATCCTACCATGAATGGTTTATCACTTTTGTAAATGTTCCCGGCTTGATCAACAAAAACACCGATAACTTGTTTTTTTTCCCCACGATTTTCTGGAGGAATAATTAATTTGAAGTCTTTTGGATATTCGAACTCAGCTTGAACACGTTGCTCCTTGAATATTTGTTTTCCATCGATTGACGTGTCCCATGTTGTTCTCGCTACAGTGGGTAGAATTCCGACTTTTATCGGGGGATATTGTTCAATATAAGCATGCGACATCGTTACAGGTTTATTCCTCTCATTGATTGCACGAATAAGGTAAAATTCTCTAACAAATCCGGTTTCATCCTCGTCCAAATAGTTCTGATATTCAACTCTAATTTTCGTACGATGTTCAAGTATTTGTGAAACAAACACAATGGTGGAAAGGATCGCACCCCAAAATGCAGCGGTTGCTATTATTATGTCAGTAACTCCCATAACTTTCCCCTTTGAAAGTTAGAGTGGTGGAAAATAACCTTTCTCATCTTGAAATTTTCTCACAATCTCACATACCCACTATCCCCGTTAGATCTGCCCGGAGACTCTATGGAAATAAAAAAAATATGATCGAAATCGCTTGAAATAAACACCCGAACGTCAGAAAAATAAGACCTTTTCGTGC
This sequence comes from Methanoregula sp., assembly GCF_049510175.1. Lineage (GTDB taxonomy): Archaea > Halobacteriota > Methanomicrobia > Methanomicrobiales > Methanospirillaceae > Methanoregula. The sequence goes on along the minus strand of NZ_JBEKZF010000001.1, from coordinate 388,595 downwards.
CATTTCGCGATCTGAAATTAATGCGCTCTTCATGTGGGGGTTTATAGCGCCGAATGCATACGGGTTCGGACTTCCATGAGTTTTAGAGATATTTTCTATCTCATCGTCTTTCAGAATTAAGGGGCGAGCGAAAAACCATGCACTCAATGTTGTTAACCCGAGACCCACCAAACCAGAATTACTGCAAATAAAGACATTTTACATCCCATTATATCAACGATATTACTTGGATTTGTTCAATACCCGAAATATCCCATAGAGAACTAATGCGTAGACACCGATACCGGGGATAATGAACGCCGGGTTTATTGCATATCCTGCAAATGCCATCGAACCCGCTGCGACTATAATGGACACCAGCGTAAAACCGATGATCTTCTTCTGGAGGGCTTTTGTTTCCTCGATATCCTTCTTCGTGATGTATGCGAGGTATCCCATGAGGTAATACGGGTTGTCTCTGAATAATTCGAAGATCTCATCCTTCTTCGTTGCTGAAACCTTCCATGCGATAACTGATTTGCAGAATTCGTCAATATCAGATTGAGAGGTATTAGTCGGAGGGGGGGATTGGGGTTGATGGTCATTTTCATTCGTTATCACCCCGAGTTTTCTCTTATAATCATCCTCAAAAGATGGCCATGCCATGACGAAACCAATGAAACCCATCCCCATCGCAAGAAAATCTATCGCAGCCAACCGATATCCAAAAAACACAAATGATATTATGAGATATATCGCACCGAGGATCAAAAGACCAATCCCTGTCAATAAAAGAAGCCTCATTGGTCGAGCCATCGCGCTGAACATAGATCATTCAACGCGTGTCCGGGTAATAAACTTTTAGACCAAATGCGCGCCTTAATTTAAATTCTGACCGTATTGCGCTTTTATTTACTATTTGCGAAGTAAATGCCCCCATCTTTGAGTAAAGACAATGGTCGAAAACTCTATCGTTACACGCACTCATCGGTTTCTATGGCATTTAATTTAACTTTTGAAACTCGGATCACTACAATCCTAATGTTTCTCACGTTGATGTTGGTGATCGAAGGCGCCTATCCAATGTGGAGGGAGGGCAACCCTGGATTTTTTTATTATTCTCTGGGTGCATCTTTGCTCGTTTCCATTGGAACCGCTGTGTACTTGATATGGCGTGATGAGAGAGGAAACGAAAACCAGATAACTCCACCCCCAACGGTGCCGGAGTCGCGGGAACGTGCATCCGAAGCAGCAACCCAAATGAAGAGTGTAGAACAGATAAAATTAGAACTGGATGTCGATACACTGTACTTAACTGGGATCGGTCTCGCGTTCACTGTCGAGAGCGTGTTCATTGGACTTTACGGAAAGTCTCTCTTGGGGGATGTAATCGATTTACAATTTGGTCAAATCGCCGCGATTTCGTTTATGTTCATCGGATTAATGATCTTCCTGTGGTTCGATTACAAGAAAAAACTGAAAGAAGTCGCAGCCGCATTCAGAAGGTAAACGGTATGTTCAAATCGAACATTCAGAGAGCATACGCATTAACATTGGCAATTTTGTTGGCTTTCCTCGGAATTTTATACGCCGGTTCGCTCGTTTTCCAATATTATACACCACTCCAACCATTTTACACAGGATATTCAGCAGCTCTCGAAAAGTTGGCTGAAATCTTGCTCGGAGCAATATTCGCAGGCTTCGCAGGAATTGCCACAGCTCTCTTTTTGAAAGAGTCAGACGATGAAACAGATAGAAAAAAATTTGCGAATGTATTCTTGATTGAGCTGAGAAGGATCAATAGTTTCATTGATGGACTTCATAGAATTGTCACAAAAGAGACGCTGATCACACCGCAACATGCAATCGCTTCGGGTGCAGGCTATCGGATGGACCCCACGTTACCATATGATCCCGCAAAAGAACGCGATATGATCATTCATCTGAAAGACAACCCGTTTTATCGAATTACGAACGGTTCGCCATTCATAGACAAAAAGAACCCCTTCGAGATATTCTATTCCAAAATCTATACGTTTGAAAATGAAAACCTAATCAATGATCTGATCAAGACAGAGAGATTGTTAAATGACGCAAATTCTTGTTTAATTGATTATTTTGAGAATCCAAGCGCCAAAGAACATTATGTAAAGCTTCATAGTTTTTTGGTAAGTATTGAGGAAATGAAAGGGTTGGTTACGAAGATTTTAAACGAAAAAATTTTAGAAAGTTTGGCGAAGTAACTGTTGTGCCCGTTGTTGGTTCAATTTTTTTAATACCGGTAAAAAATTCCATAATATAGTCGGTAAATTTTTCACGTTTTAAAAATCTTTATAAAAGGGCTTGCCAGAATTTGAGCGGAATCTGTTCAAAATGAAATTACAAGAACGGTTGAAAATGAATATACTAAGAAGGGTTCCCCGCCTCAGGGCCTCTCCGAGGCAGCGGGGCAGATTACCGGTTTTCAGATATGACCGGTAATTGAGGCCGCCGCGGGGGCGTCCCTTCGGGGGCGGCGGGGTTCATCACTATTTCCGCAAGATGAGAAAATTTCGTTTATCGCACATTTTATTCTTTAACTCTTAGCCAACCGATCATGCTCATGATCAAGGTTCGAATCTCTATACCCGCACTTTTACTTTGGGTTATAATTATCTCAGTTTTTGGAACCAATCGTATTATCGCTTCTGATATCACATTTCGGTAACTAGTTTCGGCCGTGGCTAAAGTGTGCGCTCAATTATTTACGTACCTTGCCTTGGAACTGCGAATATTTTCATCTTTTTGATTATATTTATCATATTCCCTTTTTTAGAGATTATCTCCATATAATTTTCGCTTGCTATATCGATGTCTTTATAATAATAATCGAGACCTTCATAAAATAGCCTCAATCCATTTAAATCTTTAAATTCGTGTGATTTCCCTAGTATTCTTAACATTAAAAATTGAACTAACCCTTTAATTGCATTAATATCTAATTCTGAAAACTCTGATTTATTGCCCCGATGAACAAAATCATTCCTCTTTTGTATAAATAACTGAATCGTATCATACCACGGATGAAAATCACCTAATAACGAGATAATTCTCTTCGGAATGTCTTCATATGAAATATTATCATAGAGCGATAGCGATTCAATTATCTGCCATAAATGAAAACAGGATATCCACTTTTGACTATAATAATCGAGAGCATCTCCATGAATGTAAAAAGACGTAATTAATAAATCTCTTAATTCTGCGTCCTTAATTTTATTAATTTTTCTAATAATTAGTCTGGATCGCATAATGGAGAATTTTAATTTTTTATTATCTGATTCTGAACTAATGTCATTAGGTTCAAATTGTAAATCTGTTATGAATTGAAAAATTTGTTTTGTCTCATTATTTATGAGGTATGATTCTTTTGGTGGAAAAAGAAAAGACCTAGGTTTTGATTGACTTCCGAATCCAAGCAAATAATATGATCCATAGTCCACAACAAAGTTTACAATTGATCTAAAAAATTCGAATTTTTTATATGCTTCATGAGATGCATGATCCTCATTTCTTCCGATCTGTTCGATGAGAAAAAAATATTTGTCCGAGTTTAATAATTTCGTCCTTTCAGTAGAGTTTATTAAAACGTGCCTAAGATGGGGCTCATCAAAACTATATTTTTTCTTTAAATAATTAATGGTAACAAATTTAATTTTAGAACCGAACACGTCAAAGTCCTTAATTCTAATCTTATTTGATTTGATATTTGACGGGATAATCAGAAAAAATTTTTTATGAGGGCTACTTAGAATTGCATTAACCTCCTGTTTTAATGCATCTTGGAAGTCTCCAATGGTTAAATCAGATATTTCTCGAATTTTTGAAATAGCAACCCTGATTGCCCATTCTCGTTCAACATTTGATAACGATTTTGGAAATTTTCGTATTTGATACTGCAAAGCATACAAATTGTGATTAAATTTGATTATGTTTACTCCTTGAAGGTTGGTTGAGTTAGGTTCAAAAAAGGAAATGTTTTCTTTAATATATTTTAACGCTAAATTTTCTTTTCTAACACGAGGAGTCCAATTCATAATAAAGGTCATTTATGCATAGTTAGCGGATATTACTTTATTTATTTTCCATCCTCCATCTCGTGACCCTCGCAATCCCCATCTTCTCCGCATCGCATTGCCGCATTCCAATAACCTTCACTCGCTCTTTCTCGGTGTTCCTAAACACTTGGACATCCCCGTCATCTAACGGCTCACCCTCAATGTTATTGGCCTCTTTTCCGAATGAATAATCTCCGTTCCCTGCGCTGGCCTCCCGCTGCAGAGTGAACGCGACGACCCCCTGCTTTTTACCCTGCCCGATCCCCTCCAACAGAACATTTTTTGATGCCGGAAGGCGATGATTAGACTTGGAACCGCGAGCGTTTCTCGCTCGCGTCATCTGTAACAAAACTACCTGCAGGAGTTGGATACCATCCCAGAAATCCCCAAGGAAGAATATATCCTGAAATGCACTTCCGCCTGCGCCGGGTGCAGCGACTCGCTTGCCCTGCGCTACGTGCTCAAGGCGGCGGGCCCGGACACCGTACTGGTCGTGCCGGCCTGCTGCACGAGCGTGATCCAGGGCATCTACCCGAACACGGCCTTCAATGTCCCCGTGTATAATATCGCCTTTGGCGCCGCGGCTGCCTGTGCCTCGGGCATGAGTAACGCGTTCCGTGCAGCCGGCAAAAAAACGAACGTGATCGTGTATGCCGGCGACGGCGGGACGCTCGACATCGGCATCCAGTCGATGTCAGGTGCCTTTGAGCGGGGCACGGATTTCCTCTACATCTGTTACGATAACGAGGCGTACGGCAATACCGGAATGCAGCGCTCCAGCGGCACGCCACTCGGGGCAAGGACCACCACGACTCCGGCCGGCAAGACCGATGCCAAGAAGGACATCGATGCGATCATTGCCGCCCACGACCCCCCTTACATGGCGACGGCCTGTGCCGCGTACCCGCAGGACCTTTTCAAGAAAGTTGCAAAAGCCCTCACTTTCCGCGGCCCGAGTTTCATTCACATGCTTGCTCCCTGCCCGCCCGGCTGGCGCTACTCCACGGAGAAGAGTGTCGAGATCGGCAAACTCGCGGTCAAATCCGGCATGTGGGTCCTGTACGAGCGCGAGTACGGGAAACTGACCATCGGTGCACAGTCAAAAGCCGCGCTGAAAAAGCCCATCCCGCTCGAGGATTACCTGGCCCCGCAGGGCCGGTTCAAGGGGATCGATCCCAGAACAGTGGAGATCCTTAAACAGCGCATTGCAAAAAATTTTGCAAAACTATTGGCAGAGGTGGCAACCCCATGAAGAAGATCGCAACCGGCAACAAGGCCGTTGCCGAAGCAGTGAAACAGGTTGTCCCCGCAGTCGTCGCTGCATACCCGATCACACCGCAGACCGAGATCGTGGAGCAGATCGCAGAATTTGTCACCGCAGGGGAACTGAAAAGCCGGTACATCGCGGTCGAGAGCGAGCACTCCGCGATGGCGGCCTGCATCGGCGCGAGTATCACGGGTGTCCGCACCTTTACGGCAACGAGCTCCCACGGGCTCCTCTACATGCACGAGATGACCAACTGGGCTGCCGGGGCACGGCTTCCCATTGTCATGGCGACCGTCAACCGATCGATCGGGCCCGGCTGGAACATCTGGGCGGAGCACACCGATGCCCTGCAGGAGCGGGACACCGGCTGGCTGCAGGTCTATGTCAGCACCGTGCAGGAAGCATACGATACGATCCTGATGGCCTTCCGGATCGCGGAGCACAACGATGTCCTCCTGCCGGTGATGGTGAATCTTGACGGGTTCCTGCTCTCCCACATCATGCAGCCGCTCGACACTGTGGACGTCGGGGACTTTGTCCCACCCATCCTCCTTCCACATGCGATCGACGTGAAAAACCCTGCGGGATACGGAGGTCTTACCGGCCCTGAACAACATTTCAAATTCCGCTGGGACATCGAGCGCTCGATGCGGGACTCGGTCAAGGTGATCGAAGAGACTCAGGATGAGTTTGCGAACCGCTTTGGCCGGAAGTACGGGTTTACCGATGATTACCTGTGCACAGATGCCGACGTCATCATCGTTGCGATGGGCACTCTCGGGAAGGAGGCAGAGGTCGCGGTCGATCTCCTCCGGAAGGAGGGGATAAAGGCAGGCTCGATGCGCCTGCGCTGGCTGCGCCCGTTCCCGAAACTCAATCTGAAAGGAAAACAGGTCGTCGTCATCGACCGCGACTATTCCTTTGGCCGCGGGGGGATCCTCGCAATGGAGATCATGGCGCAGACAAAGGAAGACGTCTTCAGTGTCATCGCCGGTATTGGGGGACAGGAAGTCACCTATGAGGATGTAGCGGACTTTGTGCGGAAACGTCGCATGGGAACGGAGTTCTGGTTCGGGGTGAACAACAATGTTTGAGATCCGGATCCATTCCCGGGGCGGACAGGGCGGCGTCACTGCAGCCCGGCTCCTCGCCCTTGCTGCCATCCATGACGGCAAGTACGCCACCGCGGCACCGTTCTATGGTGCAGAGCGCCGGGGTGCACCGATCGTCTCGTTCGTCCGGATCGATAACAAGCCGATCCGGATCTACAGCCAGATCAGGAAGCCCGACATGGTCATCGTCATGGACGCAAGTGTCATGGACGTGGTCGATGTCCTGCAGGGGCTCAAAACGGGCGGGAGGGTGCTGGTCAACAGCGCCCACGCCCGGGAGTTCAAAGGCTTCACTTCAGGCCATGTCGACCTCACCGGGATCGCACTGAAGGAGAACCTTGTCGTTGCGGGGAGCCCGATCCTGAACACGCCGGTCATTGGTGCCCTCGCAAAGATCGGGATCGTATCGGTCGATTCAGCGAAGAAAGCGATACGCGAGATGTTTACCGATGACCGCAATGTCAAGGCCGCCGAAGAAGCCTTCCGGGAGATGAGCGCATGACGAAACGTGAGCGCCTTGCCATAAGCAGACCGATGGTGGGTGCTGCCGGTAAAACCGGTACATGGCGGGTGTTCCGCCCTGTTGTGGACCGGGAGAAATGCAACGAGTGCGGGCTGTGCCTGACGTACTGCCCGGACGCGGCAATCGATGAGGATCTCAACGTCGACCTCGGTTTCTGCAAGGGCTGCGGCATCTGTGCCAACGAGTGCCCCAAGAAAGCGATTGCCATGGTCCGGGAAGAGAAATAAGACGTAATATTCAGTTGCATTTATTTTTTTACAACAGGAAATATAATTTCACAACCTTTTTCATCCTGTGTTAAAAATATCACCACATAGGGATGATCACATGAACATTTCATTTTCCGGTGATACGCGGGACCTCTTCAAGTTCGATCTCGTCCGCCACATCATGAAAAGTTTTCCCGATCTCAGCAGCTTCACCTTGATCCCGATGCTGACAGACCGGGAAGAGCCGACGACCCGGAAGAAGAGGGGGAAAACAGCTCTCGGGAAGGCAGTAAAAGCGGGGAAAGCGGGTTCCCAGAACAGGGACCTGATGGTGCACCTGGGGAAACTGCAGGAGATAGAAGACGACATGGACTATTTCTCAGGCATCCAGTCCTATTTTAAGAAAGAGAACATTCTTGTCGATATCCTCCAGAAGGACCGGTTCTCCCATGAGCACCGGGTGAATTATTTTAAGAAACTGTTTGAAAAATTCCCACAACAATCGCTTATTTTCCTCGAACCCGACACCGGGCTTGAAGTAAAAAATCCTACGCAGCGGCACCTGCTCTTTGACGAACTCAAAAAGATCGTGGACACCATGGATACCCGCTCAATCCTGATGGTATACCAGCATTTCCCCCGGGAGACACACGAGGGATACGTCAGTCACCGCTGTTCGCAGATTGCGGAGGTCACCGGTATAAAACCTGTATCAATCACCGATAATGAAATTGTCTTTTTCCTTCTTGCAAAAAGCCCGGCACTCCGGGAAAAACTCTCAGACAATGTGGCAACATATGCCAACACGTACCCGGTCCTCCGCTCATGCGGGTGTGACTGAATAAAATAACCCTTTTTTTGAGTGCCGCGGTCACCCGAGCCTGAGCTCGTCCTTTGCCATATACTCGAGATCGAATTTGTAGAAGTGCGTAAAATGACAGTTCCGGCACCGGACCGTGAGATGCCGGGAGCTGACGATGATGTCATGCGGGCCGGTGATATGGCAGTTCCGGCATGTGGTGTCCTGCGCCAGTTCCCAGACCGGGTACTTCCCGATTTTTGTCAAGGTACCTGTCGCATCTACGTCCTCAATGCGGGGGATGAAGACCCGGGTCGCCCCGCAGTTGTCGCAGGCCACCTGGGCCTGGTAGGGGACTGCCTTTATAATCTGGTCTGCGGTTTTTTTACAATGGTAGCAGTCCGTGCGGTATTTTGTGAAGATGAACCGGTCGCTCATGGGAGATACTGGAGGTGTTCGGATTCATTAACCTGTTGCCAGCATGAGACCCTATGCCGGTGATTCCGGCCTGCAGATCTGCCGCTTTTGCCGGTTACCCATAATTTCCCCTTGTCCGGAGCCGGTCCCACTGTCGCTTGTTTTCCTGAAAAATCCTCATGGTGTGTGCGTACATAGGAGGAGATTTTTCCTGCTAAAAGAAAATTCGGGGCTTTTGCAGAAAAAGAAATGCGAAATGGGGAGTAAATTTAATTATCAGATGAAATCAATTTACTGAACATGAAGAAATTTATTGGACTTCTTATTTTGATCATTGTCCTTGTTGCGGTCAGTGGATGTACCCAGCAGGCAAAGACCACCCCGGCGACTACTGCCCTGCCTACGGCACTTGAAACCGTCGTTGCCACACCGGTTGAGACAAACGCTGCCCCGACAACCGAGGCCACTGCAGAGATCACACCAGCCGAAACGGGTGTTGTCGCAAATGTAACTGCCCCTGAAGAAAATGTCACGGTACCTGCGACAACCCAGACCGTTGTCCCGACTTTGACCTTTTCCACGGTTACTGCCGTCCATATCGCGAACAACACGTTCAGCCCTGCGACCATCCAGGTCCTCCCGGGAACCAGGATTACCTGGATCAATGATGACACAACCGTCCACTCCGTCAAGACGATCGGAGATTACGCGGGCAAGTTCAATTCCGGCGACATCGCATCCGGTGGCCAATGGGGGTATGATTTTGGTGATGCCGAGGGGACATTCCAATATGCGGATGGGTACAACCCGAACGTTACTGGTGCGATAATTATCAAAAAGGGTGTGACGTTGTATGGTCAGATACCAGTTGCAACGTATATGACGAGTAATGCAACATGGTAATGTAACCCATTTTTTTATCCTGCCCTTTATCCACACGAATCCACCACCGGGACCGGAACTATTGCGAGGCCAGGTATCCGGATACCCCGGTCCGAGCGATGACTTTTTAATTGTAACGAGAGACGTACCGATGGCTAAATCGTGTGTAAATTGTATATAAATAGAAATTTGAAAAAACCAGAAAAAATTTTAGAGAGAAAAATTGAGGTTAGAAGTCGCCGCCCATGCCGGGGGGCATACCGCCCATGCCACCCATGCCTCCGGGAGGCATGCCGCCTTCTGGTGACGGGCTCTTGGAGGAGGCGATGACATCGTCAATGCGCAGGATCATGACGGCTGCTTCTGCGGCAGAGGAGATTGCCTGGGTCTTGACGCGGAGGGGCTCAACGACACCTGCTGCCTTCATGTCGACTGCCTTGCCTTCGAACACGTTGAGGCCATAGGTCTTCTTTCCCTTCTCGTGGGCTGCACGGATCTCGACAAGCATGTCGATGGGGTCAAGACCTGCATTCTCTGCAAGAGTACGGGGGATGACCTCGAGTGCGTCTGCAAATGCATTGATGGCGAGCTGTGCCCGGCCACCAACGGTTGCTGCATATTCGCGGAGACGGAGCGAGAGCTCGGTCTCGATTGCACCGCCGCCGGCGACTACCTTCTTGTCCTCGACAACGACACCGACGACACGGAGTGCGTCGTGGATGGCACGCTCAAGTTCGTCAACTACGTGCTCAGTGCCGCCCTTGATAATGATTGAGACTGCTTTCGGGTTCTTGCACTGCTCGACAAAGGTCATCTCTTCGCCGCTGACCTTGCGTTCCTCGACGAGCCCGGCCTTTCCGAGCTCTTCCTTGCCGATCGCGTCGATCGAGGAGACGAGGCTTGCACCGGTTGCCCGGGCGAGTTTCTCCATATCGCTCTTCTTGACACGGCGGGTTGCAAAGATTCCTGCCTTCGCCAGGTAGTGCTGTGCGATATCGTCAATACCCTTCTGGCAGAAGAGGACGTTTGCACCGCTCTTGACGATCTTGTCAACGATGCCCTTGACCATGCGCTCTTCCTCATCGAGGAATGCCTGGAGCTGGTCGGGAGAGGTGATGTTGATCTCGGCGTCGACTTCGGTCTTCTTGAACTCGACCGCTGCGTTCAGGAGCAGGATCTTTGCATTGACAACCTTCTTGGGCATCGAGGGGTGGACCCGTTCCTTGTCGATGAGTACGCCCTCAACGATCTCGGAGTCCTCGATCGAGCCGCCGGTCTTCTTCTCAACCTTGATGTTCTCGATGTCGACTTTTCCGTCGTCATCAGTAACCATCATAACGGCACGGACAACGAGATCACAGAGCTTGTCCTTGCTGGCCTCTGCACCCTTGCCGGTCATCGCAGTGCCTGCAATGTTCTTCAGGAGCGCCTTGTCCGTTGACTTGACATCAAAGGCGAGGTCTTTCAAGAGTGCCTGCGCCTTCTCGGCAGCCTGGCGATAGCCGGCTGCGATAATGGTCGGGTGGACATCCTGCTCGAGAAGGTCCTCTGCCTTCTTTAAAAGTTCCCCGGCAATGACGACTGCGGTGGTAGTCCCATCGCCGACTTCATCATCCTGGGTCTTGGCGACCTCGACCATCATCTTTGCGGCCGGGTGCTCGATGTCCATTTCCTTTAAGATCGTGACACCATCATTTGTGATCACTACGTCGCCGATGGTGTCGACGAGCATCTTGTCCATGCCTTTGGGACCGAGTGTGGTCCTGACTGCACTTGCCACTGCCTTTGCGGCGGTGATGTTCATACCCTGGGCATCGCGGCCGCGGGTACGGGTGCTGCCTTCTTTGAGAATAAGTATCTGTTGTCCTCCAAGTTGCTGTGACATAAAAATCACCACTTTTAGCACTAAAATTGGTCTGCGGTTCTATATAAACATTCTTGAAAAACTACTCGCCGAGCAGGTCGAGCAGTTCAAAACCGTCTTCGATTTTATGGAGGCGCTGCTCGCTGATCACGAGGGTCCTGCCGATCTTCTTCTCCTTTGCCGAATCGGTGATGATGCACATCGCGTGCTTTTTCGCGATCTGCGAGAGATTGCCAATGAGAGCTGCCCGCTTCACGACTTTCTGCGCCGGGCCGTAGCCCGTCAGGATCGTGTGCCTGTCAAAGGTGAGGAGGGCCTGGAACGGGGCGCCGTGGAGCGTGTGGAGCCGGACGCCGATCTGCTCCAGGAACTCCATCGGGCTCTGGATGTACGAGCCGGACTTCTCTTCGGTCTCCATCGCCTTCGGCTTCTCGTGCCGGATGAGGTCGATGGATTCAACCACACCGGTATTGAAGAACTCCTCGATCCGGATCGCGACATCGAGTGTCGTGCCCATACCGCTCTCGTACTTGCTGATTGTGCGCCGCGAGACCCCGAGCACGTTCCCGAGATCCCCCAGCGACATATTGCGCTTTTCGCGGAGATCCTTAAGTGCGTCGCCATTGATGTTGACGTACAGCCCGCCGGGTGATGCGTACACGAGCGGCGGGATCTTCTCGACAAAATAGTCATAAAGGGTCGAAGGGCTGACCGCGTAGATGCCGTACCGGACATAGACCGCCCCGCGCTCCAGTTCCGCCTCCCTGGCCCGCTCACCGACAATCAGCGGGATGCCTCCCAGCAGGCGCGAGATCAGCTCGAGGTCGAAGGCCACCTCCTCGCTCACCGAGTCGATGTGGGATACCACCTTGATCACGAGCAGCGTCCCGTCGTTCCGTGCAATGAGGTCGAAACTCCGTGGGCGGAGGGTGAACCTCTCGGAGACATCGAAACCTGCCGTGATCATAACGCTGGTGACCAGCTGGAGCTGGAGGTCCTGGGACATGTGGATACAAATGGATGAGCGCTCCCATATATTAATATAGACATGCTGATCGGCATTGATGACACGGACTCGCCGCAGGGAATGTGCACAACCTACCTCGGGGCCGTGCTCGCCCGCCGGCTGATCCGGGAGCACATGCGGGTGCGCGAGGCCCGGCTCGTCCGGCTCAACCCGAATGTCACCTTCAAGACCCGGGGCAATGCAGCGATCATGCTCGATGCGGAGGGCGACCCGGACCGTGCGTTTGCGATCGCGTGTGCACTCGTGGAAGAGCGTGCGGACTTTTCCTGCGACAACACGAACCCCGGCGTGGCAGTTGTGGAAAAGCGGCCGGATCGGGCTTTTTATGAAAAAGCGGTGAAGGACTTCTGTGAGATCGATGAGGCTGTCGCCATTCTCGATGGAGCCGGTGCCTGGTACAAGGGCTGGAAGAACCGGCGCGGGCTGATCGGGGCAACAGCTGCGGTGGCAAGCGTCCTCGCGGACCGGACCTCCGAGATCCTCGTGTACCGTGAACCTCAACGGTTCGGAACGCCCCGCTCGGTGGACCGGGCGAGCCTGTTTGCCGCTGAGGCTGCAACCTTCCCGCACACGTGGGACACGGTAGATATCACAAACGATGTCGTAGTCTGCGTCCCGCACACGCCCGACCCGGTGCTCTTCGGTATCAGGGGCGAGAGCCCGCACTGGGTAATGACGGCCCGCAGGATGATCCGGTCCGAACCACCGGCGCTCGAACAGATCTGGGTCACCAACCAGGGAACGGATGCCCACCTGGTTGACGGGAAGATCGGGGCATTGCGCGAGGGGCTCTCGTACCGGGTCCGCGGGACCGTTGCGGAAGTGCCGAAGACCGGCACGGGTGGTCACATCTCGTTCATGATCCGCGATGGCGATCCTGCCGTCCGGTGCATGGCTTACGAGCCCACGAAAAATTTCCGGGAGATTGTCCGCCAGCTCGTGCCGGGCGATGCGGTGATCGTATGCGGGAGCTACAAGAAAGGGAGCATTAACTTAGAGAAGATGAAGATTGTCTCGCTTGGAAAGGCAGAAACGGTCCGCCCGCCGCTCTGCATATCTTGCAGCAAGCGGATGACAAGCGACGGGAAGGGCAAGGGATGGAAGTGCAAAAAGTGCGGGGCCCGGGCGGATGCACCGGACGTGCAGGAGAGTTCCCGCACGCTGGAGACGGGATGGTACGAAGTACCGCCGACCGCGAGACGGCATCTGGCTAAGCCGTTGTGCCGGGGCGAGCCGGAGCTCTAGTTTTTCATGACGACAGTACGGCCATCACGGTTCTGTATGCGGAACCTTCACAACGAGAAAGCATATGAGCTTTTCATTCATTCTTTTAGAGAAATATAATCGCACGAATTTTTTCCGCGGCTGAACGGAGTGAACGGAGATGCGGGGGAAACCTGCACCAAACCTGAAGGATGAGATACAGAAACTGGCACATCGTATGGGGTACTACTGGGCGGAGAATTCCGATCCATCCGTACCGTTCAACGGGTTCATGTACCGCGTACCTGTCATGATCGCGGTGAAGGCAATAAAAATTCGGTACAGTCCGGGTGAGGACTGTATTATTGAGAAGAAGTTCCCGGACGACATCGCGGAGATCCGTACGCTTCCCCTCCCGCCCTGGGTCATCCGCGAGTTCTGGGTACGGACGCAGAACGAACGGGCGTACCGGCGGTTCTATATCCTGCCCCACACCACCGCGGAGATCGAGGAGAACACGGCAGAAAACTACCGGAACTCCCACTACCGGGAAGCGTACTGGAAGAAGGCACCATACAGTATCGACATACCCCTCCATAAGGATGGGGAGAAGAGGGATGAAGTCAAATAAGCCTGAAAAACGCTCTTTTTACCAAAAGGACGAAGGCCGTTTCCGGCTGGAGTGGAAGTTATGTCAACGCCCGTAGAAAATCCTGCGTATCGGACGATTTTACTAAAAACAACGGTGAAGTGGTCTTTTTGAACCTGCAAAATAGCGGGGCTGCCGCACCCCCTTTTTTCGGACATAGTTCAGGAGGTCTGAAAAAAGAGGCTGTCCGGAGGGCAATATGACCGTTTTGGAGGGGGTCAGGACTGAAGTTTCTTCGTCGTGGATGATTCTACTACCTCAATTTCCTCCGGTGTCAGCCCGTAGAGCTCGTACACCAGCGCATCGATCTGGACGTCCGTTGCATCGATATCCTGCTGCACGAGCCGGCGCTCCTGATCGGTCTTCGCCTGCGGGAGGTAGCGGTTCAATTCTAAAATGTTCGAGACGAGCGAGACTATCCTGTCGTGCCGGGTCTTATCCGCGAGCTTATCGAAGTCGGGGACGTAGATGGGGATCTTGCCGACAGCTGCCGGGCTGATATGATACCCGCGGTCAGTAAGCGAACACGTGCGGGTGATAACGAACCTGCCAAGCGAAGAGTTCAGAATCCCTGCAAGGAACGGATCATTTCGGGGAATCGCAAGGAGTGTATTCGCGATCGCATAGGTTCCCATCGGATCAAAGCAGAATGCCGGGCTGTGCTGATAGAGCGAGAAGATAATTTTTGGAATGCCCTCTTCTGATCTTGAATTGATCGCGAAAACGCTCAAGGCTGGATCCGGATTCTTATTACTCTCAATAAATCCGGGTTCCTTGTCGTGTTCTCTGATAGCTTTTTCAAAGTACGTGACTAATGCCCGGCACTTCCGGAAATTCCGGCTGCCTTTTATCGAAAGCACAAACCGTTCCGGATGCTCCGGCACGTATCGCCGGATATCAACCGGGCGCAGCAACGGGACAAAAAAGTGCCGGCACCACCACACTTTCTTCGTCAACCGGTTTTTCGTTGCCTGGTCCACAACCAGCGGATTATTCCTCGTCCGGCACATTCCCGCACCGATCTCTCCCATAACATACTGTTCAAGCGGGGTCCCGGCCATCTGTATTTTTTCAAGAATATCTGCCGTACGGGTGTCATCCAGTTTCCATCCCCCATCATCAAACGAGCGCTGGTCGAGCGTGAAATCATGTGCACCGGAAAAGATACCCTGCCGGGATCTGGCACTATTCCCATCCGGTGAGACAATAAACGGCCGGTCGGGAGGCTGGTTTTGGAGAGTGAGGGCATACATCAGCGCATCGCCTTCCGGTAAAAGACGGGTCCGGCCGGTAGTGGTTATCGCAACGATTTGGCGGGAGAGGATGAGGCGCCGGAGCGGCCGGGTGTGCTGGGATCGCAGGAACGTGCCGGGAACAAGAACCGTGATTATCCCGCCTGGCTTCAGAAGCGAAAGCCCCCTCTCGATGAAGTACCCATACAGGCCGGCCGATGGTGCATAGACATCATAGTGTGTCTGGAAGTACTCCTCCCGGGCCTGAATGACAAACGGCCGGTATGGCGGGGGTGCACCGATCACGGCATCAAACCCGCCCTCCGCAACAATTTTTTGAAATGTTTCCTGCCAGTTGAACGGGTTTACCTTCCGGCGTTCTTCCGCATTGAACGGGTACTCCGGTTTTCCGGAGAAATAATCCGGCGCGATCAGCGCGTTGCCGCACCTGATGGTCTTTATCAGGCACGAACAGACATTGCGTATCTGACCGGGCGATACAACCCCGGCACCTGAACGCCTGCTCTCTTCAATGAACGCAAACAACAGGACTGTCCGTGCTGCACTTACGGATTCCGGATCGATGTCTGTGCCAAAAACCGATGTGCCTGCCAGATCCTGCAGAACCGTCTGTATTTCTTCCGAATGATCGAGGGGCCGGGTTTTTTTGCGGACAAGGAACCGGTATGCCGCAAGCAGGAAGAGCCCGGAGCCGCATGCCGGGTCGAGGATCCGGTGTACCGTCTTTCCACTCATTGCGGACCTGTCGGTTATTCCGCCAATTGCTTCACTCACCAGCTTCTCAACGACGATCTGCGGAGGGACATCCACAGCCCCGGTGTAGAGCAGTGCGGATTTGCCGACACGGTTCACGCGACAGCCTTCCGCTGCCTGCATTCTTGTCCCAAGGAACTGTTCAAGAACGGCAACAAGTTCTTCCAGAGGGAGACTGGAGGAGGGCACAGGAACGTCCGGCTGGACCAGCTTCTGGATGATCTCGCGAAGGGGATCATCGGGAAGCCCGGGAAAAGTACGGGTACCTTCCGGCCCTTTTTCAAAGAATTGTTCCGGGCTGAACCCGGCATCCGAGCATGCCCGCACCATACGTTGTGCAATCCTGTCACATCCCGCAAGGGCAGTGAGCGTGCCGGGTTCAACAAATCCGTATTCCTGGCCGGTTTTGAGAAAAAGGATCTGGAGGATCGATGAGACGGCGGTGTAATTCAGGTCCGGATCGGTAACCGTGTGATGTTCCTGGACAAGCCGGCGGGCGAGGAGATCCCTCGCGGACTCAAGGCAGGTGAGAAGGACATTCCCCATGTCGGACGGGGACATTGACTCGCTGTTGTCGGATCCAATCGATTCCCGCATTGAGATAATAATTGATCCTTATGCCGATATCTTTGTCGCGTTTAATATCCAGATGAGTAATTCCTTAATAAATCGGACGGTTCTGAAACATCCTTATCACTTTCAGAATCCAATAGATCCGCAACAACCGGGGAGAATCATGACACATCCATGCGATGAGCCGGTCACCCAGCTCCATGTGAAACCGGGCATGACGGTGAACGAACTGGTGGACGCGATGGGGAAAGCCGGCGCATACAACGGCGGGGCGCTGCACCGTGCAGCGAATATCTACGAACAGATGCTCCTTGACCAGGAGACCACGAAGTTCTTCGGGCTTGCCGGCGCAATGGTACCGGCAGGCATGGGGGGGATCGTCTCCGATCTCATAAAGGGCGGGCACATCGATGTGCTCGTCTCGACCGGCGCCAACCTCACGCACGATATCATCGAGGCGATCGGGTGCCACCATTTCCACGGCACCGCGTTCTGCGATGATATCGAGCTCCGGCAGGATGAGATCAACCGGATCTATGATGTCTACCTGCCCAACGAGGCCTTCGAGCACTTCGAGGAGTTCATGCAGGGGGTGTTCGGGGAGCTCGAACCCGGAAGCTCCATCTCCATTTCCGGGCTCCTTGCCCATATCGGGAACCACACGAAGTCCGGCATCCTCCATACGGCCGCACGGAAGAAGATCCCCGTGTACAACCCCGCGGTGCAGGACTCAATGATCGGCCTCCAGTACTGGCTCTTCTCCCAGACGAACAAGGTAACCGTGGACGCGTTCGCCGACATGCCGGCCCTCATGGACCTCTGCTTCTCGGCGAAGAAGGCCGGGGCGCTGCTTGTCGGGGGCGGCGTGCCCAAGAACTTTATTCTCCAGAGCATGCTGATGACCCCCAACGGGTTCAGCTACGCGGTGCAGCTGACCGGCGACCGGCCGGACCTCGGCGGGCTCTCGGGAGCAACGCTGGACGAGGCGCGGTCGTGGGGCAAGATCACGGAAGAGGCGCAGGCCGTGACGGTCTACGGGGATGCGACGATCACCCTCCCCGTGCTGGTCGCAGCGGTCATGGAGCGGATGGGCCGATGACAGAACTGATCCTCGCGCTGGACGTAACAGAGAAGAAGAAGGCGCTCGCCATCGCCGAGGCCTGTGCCCCGTACCTCGATGCGATCAAGCTCGGCTACCCGCTCATCCTCTCCGGCGGCCTTTCGATCACCGGAGATCTGGAAGAGTTTGACCGGCCCCTCATCGCGGACTTCAAGCTGGCCGACATCCCGAACACGAACCGGCTGATCGCCGAGCAGGTCTTCGATGCCGGTTTCTCCTCGGTCATCTGCCACGGTTTTACCGGGAAGGACGCGGTGCAGGCCTGCGTGGACGTAGCCGCCGATTACGGGGGCGCATGTTTCGTAGTGGCGGAGATGAGCCACCCGGGGGCAACAGCATTCTTCCACGGCGGGACCGCGGAGAAGATCGCACGGCTCGCCATGGAGTGCGGGGCCGACGGGATCATCGCCCCCGCCACGCGCCCGGAACGGCTGTCAGTGCTGCGCGGGATCGTGGGCAACCGCAAGATCCTTTCACCGGGTGTCGGGGCACAGGGCGGGGATGTGGAGACCGTCGCGAAGCTCGTGGACGGGATTATTGTCGGACGGGCAATTTATGAGGCAAAGGACCCGGTTACCGCGATAAAGGCTTTTTCTGCTGTCCGGTAAGGCGTATAGATTTATTAACAACTTCCAAATTCTGACCAGATCCGCATATGCGCGCTTTTTAAACCATGAATCACGCATTGGCTGAACCTGCAGGTTCTAAAAATTTATTAAGGACTTGTGCGATGTTATAGTATGGAATGGACCGCAGAACAACGGAAATTGGCAGAGCAATACAAGACCTTATCCGATATTCCTGAAAAAGAGCGTAAATACAAGTGCCACACCTGCCACCTCATTGTCGAGGAAAAACCCTGTCCGAACTGCGGCGAGACACACCTCGAGCTGATGTGCCCCCTTGACCACTGCCACTGCAGCCACGAGATCATCTCGGGTATTGAGTACTGCCCGCTCTGCGGCCAGGCGGTCTGCCCCGAATGCGGCTCCCATGACGTCACCCAGATCAGCAGGGTCACGGGATACCTGCAGGACGTCTCCGGCTGGAATGCCGGTAAGCAGCAGGAACTCAAGGACCGCACGCGCTATTCGGTTGCATGAGATATTACCTGGAGAACAATACTCTTTTCATCCGCGGATCGTTCCGCGCTGCCAGTACCGGGACCTCCGGGGGCATCCGCTCGGTCACAACCCTCCTCAATCACACGGTGCCCGCTGACGGGGATCTGGAAGACCCGGAAAAGGAGATCGAGATCGTGGCAGCCGGTGCCGGCATCGGTCCCGATCTGTTCGGGCTCCTGACTGCGGTGCCGATACACCAGGCCTGCGTGCTCCAGTATGATTTTATCACCGTCTTCATCACCGCAGGCATCCGGCGTGAACCCCCGGCAACGGCAGGGACCATCAACATCATTGTCTGCAGCAGCGAAGGCATGGAGGACGCGGCACTGCTCGAAACGATCATGGTCGCGACCGAGGCAAAGGCCGAGGCGTTGATCGGTCTTGACCTCCCGGCCACCGGCACGCCAACGGACGCCGTGATGGCAGCCTGCGAGAGTGAAGTGGAACACCGCTCTGCCGGCCGCATGAGCGATATCGGGCAGCGGGTCAGAGAGGCTGTGCTCCATGGCATACCGGAAGCGCTGAAGCGTCATGATGCGAATGTCCGGTCGGAACACCTGGCATTCTTCATCTTCAGCCGGTTCCAGGGAGGTCACTGGGTCGAGTGGAAACCCGGCGCGGAGTGCCCCTATTATCCCTGCCATTTCAAAGGGCAGGCCTGCGATTTCTGCTACTGCCCGTTCTATCCCTGCCAAGACGAGAGCCTCGGGCAGTGGGTAGAGAGCTCAAACGGGGGAAGGGTCTGGAACTGTGCTTCCTGTACGCTCCTGCACGAGCCGGAGATCGCGGACTATTACAATACCTTTCCCAACGCATCGCGGGAAGAGCTCATGCGGCTTTACGAAAAGAAAAAAGGACGAGAACAATAACGTCCGTGCAGGGACGTCGGGTGCGGTTTCCTGTTCACAAGTTCAGCGTCCGCACCTGTACTGCACGAAATGGATGCCAATATCCTGATACCGGGAGCACCTCCAACGGGAGTCCCGCATTAAAAAGTGTAGTTATTCCTTGAGCCTCGTGCAGTCATTGCTGCGCGATGAGAAGAGTGATATCAATCACTCTTTGATTCCGAGGGCTGCAACGAGCTCTGCAAGCGGGATGCCATGAGCTTCGGCTGCTTCACGGATCGTCTCGCCGCGGGCAATCGCACACCCGACACATCCCATGCCGAACTTGAAGAGCGCTTCGGTTGCCTCGGGTTTTGCCTTGAGGAGATCGTAGATGGTGCTGTCAGCAGTGATTTCAGTCATAGTATTTCTAAGTCAGCTTTGGGGTCAGATAAACCTCACCATAGTGGCTGTGCCGGGGAATGTACCAAAATGCAAAGCAACACTTTCACTACACATGCTGATACACTTATACTGTAAAGAAATTGGGATTTATAGTTGGAGATGTATGAAAATGGATTTTTCTGAAGCAGCAAACAGAATCTCCCGAAAATTTGCAAAAGGCGGACAGACCCCCGATGTGAAAAAGATCGAGGGCAAGCTCCGCAGGCTCGTGGATGAATTCGGTGTCCAGCCGTCCGAAGCGGAACGCAGCGTGACCAATGAACTCGCAAAGGAGTTCAACCTTCCCGCACCGGGTTCCGGTGGCAGTGCCGGTGGCGGGGGAAAAGGCGGCGGTACAGAGGAGAAGAAGATCGCAGACGGTGTGCCCGGAGAATGGGTGACCATCGAGGGCAAGATCGTCGCATTATCGAACCCTCCCTCCCCGTCCATTGCGCAGAGCGGCGTTATCGCCGACGATTCCGGCGCGATGCGGTTCGTGGTCTGGGCAAAATCGAATGCCCCTGCGATGGCCGAAGGGTCATGGTACCGGATCGAATCGGCAGTGGTGGACGAGTTCAAGGGAGTTGCCAACCTGAAGATCCATTCGGGGACCACGATCAAGGAGATCAGCGAGGATCGTTCACTCATCCCCTCCCCGGTACCGATCAAGGATCTTCACCCTGGCATCGACAGTGTCCGGGCAAAGTTTATCCAGGAGTGGGACGCCTCGCACGAGCGTATGCTCCAGTCCGGCCTGCTGGGGGACGAGACCGGCACGATCAAGTTCGTTATATGGAAAGAACCCGGCAAGGAAAAACTCGTGCCCGGTGCAGTATACAATCTCTTCTATGCACAGGTTGACGAGTTCAACGGCCGGCTCTCCCTGAACCTGAACACGGCAACGATCCTGCAGGAAGAGGGTGAGATCGAGGTCAGCGGCGGCGAGGTGGCCGTGACCGGCGCTATTGTCCACATCGCACCGGGCTCCGGCATCATCAAGCGCTGTCCGGTGGAGGGCTGCAACCGGGCCCTCTCGCGCCAGAACTACTGCCCGGTCCACGAGATCCAGCCGAAATTTATCTACGACCTGCGGATCAAGGGCTGGCTTGACGATGGGGAAAAGACCCACAACATCCTGATCCAGCGCGATGTGGTGGAGTCGCTGACCGGGATCTCTCTTGCCCAGGCACAGGAGATCGCGGAGAACAACCCGCTCGGCATGGACGAAGTCTTCCTCCAGATGCGGGACACGGTACTCGGCCGGTACATCACCTGCCATGGCCGCGAGATCGACAACCGCCTCCTTGTAAACAAGTGCGACAAGGTGGTGTTCAACTCAGGTGACCATACGGCCCTGCTGAACCGCGCCGGGGGTGCACCGTCATGAGCACAAATACAAAGGATATGGGACGCAGGGAAGGCGCCTTCGAGCGCGAACCCGCACGCCGGGTCTTTGCCGCGGAACTGCGGGAGTGCCGGTACCAGTTCAAGGATGGCGAAGATGAGAAGAGCCCGACATTTGTCCTGCTGCCGAGCGGCGAGCGTTCGAACCGGATCTTCCTTGTCGGCACCCTGACCGAGAAGACGAGGCAGGGTGAACAGAATATCTTCTACCGAGGCCGCGTGGTCGATCCCACGGGCACGTTCTTTATCATGGCCGGCAGTTACCAGCCCGAGGCAATGCAGCAGCTGGCAAAGATCGAGACCCCCGCGTTCGTCGCAGTGATCGGGAAGCCCAACCTGTACCAGAAGCCGGACGGTTCGTACCTTGCCTCAGTCCGTGTCGAGTCGATCACGGTGGTCGACAAGGACACCCGCGACCTCTGGGTGCTGGATGCAGCGAAACATACGATGGACCGGGTCGACGCATATACAAAAGAGCCGACACCGGATATCCTGAAGGCAAAGGAGCAGTATCCTACGATCGATCCCTCGCTGTTCCGGAAGATCGCTTACGATGCGTTGGCGCAGATCAAGATATAATTTTTTTCATTTTTCAGTAATTTGCGTATTTAAAAAAGAAAATTCACAGTGCCACATTCTGGTATACGACCCTTTCTGCCCCATTGGCAAATTTCGCCACTACAATCACGTTATTGAGACCGGAGGTGCCGGTGAAGGTCTGGCTCGAACCCGTGCTGGTACCGAGCGTCCCTTTTGGGGCGCCGTTGACAGATACCGTCAGTTCTGTAACATCCCCCGCACCACAGGTGCTGGTCATGACCTGAACTCGGATTGAGGAGGGCGGCACTTTCGTGCCGGTAACTGCGATGATACAGCTCGGCTCTGCCGGGGCAGATGCTACTGCGGTCGTTGGCGGGATGGTAATCTTTGTTTCCGGGATGGTCACCGGTTGCGGGGAGGGACTTATAAGGAGAAACGCGGCAACGAGGATCACGACAACGATGATGCCGGCGATGATGAGCCAGGGGGTAAGAGAGCTCTTCTCCTTCAAAACCATCCGACACGTCGGGCAGACAGTACGACTGGATTCTATAGATGCACCACAGTTCGGACAGGTTTTCTTCACCATGTATTCAGATTGTTTTATTTCATGAGGCATATATGTTGTTAAATTAATGTCTGGGCTGCTGCATGAAGAGCGGGGCCGGGTTACGCTCGCCAGCACTTCACTCCCGTTGATAAAGATGAACCCGTGCCGGCTGGCATAGAGCTTTGCAACCACCTTCGGCAGAGTATTGCCGGACCCGGTTAGTACGACCGTGACCGTCAGTATACCTCAACGAGTCCCTTGCTTTTCCCGGTGATCGACCGGCCACCCTGCGGTGTCACGACAAAGGTGTTCTCAATACCAACAAGCCCGACATCCGGTATGCCTTTCTTGGGTTCGAGGGCAAAGACCATTCCCTCCTGCAGGGGCTCATCGAACCCCTGCGCGATGACCGGCGTCTCATCGATCCAGAGCCCGATCCCGTGGCCAAGGAACTTTACCTTGTGCTTCCCGAATCCCATGAAGTTGGTTAAGAATGCCGGTTCAAGCCCTGCCATGACGTCCGTGTAAATCTCTGACGGGATGGCCCCCGGTTTCAGGAGCGCTGCAAGCTGATCCTGTATCGCTACGCACCGCTCATGCTCCCGTATCGCCTCGTCCGGGATGGGTTTGCCGAACATGTACGACAGGGTCTTGTCGGTCTGGTATCCTTTGTACCCGCACCCGGTGTCGATGACGACAAGATCACCTTTTTTGAGCACCCGTTCCCTGCTGCCCATCTGCGGGACCGAGGGGTGCATACCGGAGACGCCCCCGGGAGTGTCGACACAGATCGGGCAGATGGAACTCGTGCCAAACCCTATCTGGCCAAGCAGCATCTCGTTGAACCCACCGAACCGGATAATTCCCTGGTGACCTTCCTTCACCATCAGCGAGTACAGCTCGCAGCCAAAGGTGACTTCATCGATCCCCTCCGCAAGCATGCCGGGCACGCAGTCCTCAAGCACGTGCCGGTGGATCTTCCCGGCATGCTCCATAAGCGAGAGCTCGTACCGGCTCTTGACTGCCCGGACCGCGGCAACCTGCTCATCAACCGGTTTTATCGTAGTGAAGGGCAGGTGCTTCTGCATCCGCTGGAGCTGGGCGATCTGCATCAGGTCTGTTTCGAGATAGACCGTGGACGGGAGACTGCCCATGCCCATCGCAACGTCACGGTAGCTCTTCATCTTCCGGAGGTTCGGGAAGAGCGACTCGCCGACTGCCCGCTCATAACTCTGCCGGATCCAGAAGACGGCATCGCCATCCTGCGGGATGAGCAGGAGGCCGTCCTGCATAGTGCCCGTGAAGTAGTAGAGAGGGATCTTTCCCGTGATGGCTGCAAGCTTCCAGCCGGGCTGCGCCTTGTCCATCCGGGCACGGAAGCGTTTCATCCGATCGTCGAGTTCCTTAAGCGGGACTTTCATGCTGATAAAAAATTGGTGCTGAAGGAATAATAAGACTGATGATTTCTGCCGGGAAAAAGGACCTGTCCCCTCTGTCGGGGACAGGTAAAAACAGTGGGGATCAGCGGGAGGATCGTTCCTGCTCCCACCGCTCCAGCACTTCGCTCCCTTCGATAAAGACGAGCTTGTGTTTGCGGGCGTAGAGCTTGGCATCCTCTTTTGAAAGGGCATAGCCGGACTCGTCATCCAGCATCTCGCAGATCGTGACCGATGGGGTGATGCCGGCCATCTGGGCCATCGCGATCGAGAGCTCGGTCTGGCCTTTCCGGACATCGAGGAGCCCGTCCGCGGCCCGGAGGAGGGCCATGTGGCCGGGTGTCCGGAACGTCTCGTGGAAGTTCACGCCGCCACCGTTGAGAGCACGCTTCACCTGCTCGGCGATCGCGTTCACGGTCAGGGCCCGGTCCCGGTCGGTGATGCCGGTGAAGGTGTTCCGGTGGTTCACCCAGAGCGAGAACGAGGAGTGGTTCTTCCGGTCGTACGGGATGTCGCCTTCCCGCTCGGCCACCGCGATCCCCCTCAGAGCGTCGCTTGCAAACGGCAGACCGAGGCGCTGGGCAGCAACCGGGTGGACGGCCGTGCAGATCAGGCCGCCGCCGTCCTTACGCATCCGGACAATATCCTTTGGGGTGACCACATCGGACCGGATCGCAAAGTCGGTCTCACCCTCGCGGTCGTCGAAATCGTAGAGAAGGATAAACTTCCCGTCCCGGAGGGCCGCAAGGGCATCATCGATCATTGCCCCACCTCGACGTTGACGCTGTCGTTGTCCTCCACGCCGAGCTTCCTGCGGAGGGCGATGGGCGCAATCACTTCAACAAGGTCGTCGGGGTAGTGTGTCCGGCCGGGCACCACGATGCCGCACTTGATCGTCCCGATCCGGCACGGGATGCACCGGGCGTCGCCGAAGGTCCTGCCGTCCGTGGAGAAGCCCTTGATCCGGGTCCAGTCGAGCGCATCGATCTTCTTCCTGACCGTCATGCTCGAAGGCGCGAGCCGGATGTTGAGCGTGCCCGGGTACGGCTCGAACCCGAGGCAGGCGGAGAACTGCTCCTTATATGGCCCGAGGCTCATGTAATATTTGCCTTCGCCGATCCCGCTGACCACGGCACCATTCAGGAGGTAGGTCTTGCCGCCTTCAGAAAAAATCCGGCAGTATTCCTGGTATTCCTTCCGCAGCACCTCCTCGCCGGATTTGGTCACGGTCACGTGCTGGCCGTCCGCGGTCATCGTCCGCGTGATGAGCCCTGCCGTTTCAAGTCCCTTGAGCCTGCGCGATGCGGTCTGCTGGCTGATCGCGAGCATCTCACCGATGCTCTGGGTCGAGACAAAGATGGGGCCGCGACACCCCCCCCGCACCGCGATCGCCTTGAGACACTGGAGATCTTCCGCTGGTATCATGCTTATCAAAATTGAGATGCTTATTATTTATGGGTTGCTCTCCGTGCAAGCTCCCGTCGTGGTTCGTTTTATGTCGAATGCACGTTCGTTAATTATATAACGCCCGGGCTCCATGGTTATGAGCATGAAATCCGGATTGCGGAACCAGCTTGCCGAGAAGATGGCGGGCGAAATTACGCTGTCGGACTCACCGGGACATGCGCTGAAGAAGTGGCGCATGAACTTCGAGATCGCACCGGGCGTCCTCTCGGACCGCCTTGGCATCTCCCCGTCTGTCATCAGCGATTATGAAAGCGGAAGGCGGAAAAGTCCCGGCACCGCCGTTGTCGGCAAGATTGTCGACACGCTCCTCGCCATGGACGAGGAGAATGGCGGGAAACACATCCAGAAATTCTCAACCATGCTCTTTTCGAATGTCGAGGATGACGTGATCTACGATCTCCACGAGTACGAGGTGCCAATCCCCCTGAAGGACTTTGCCGATGCCATCGGCTGCACCCTGCTCTGCGGTTCGACCGATCAGCTCATCTTCGGCTACACGGTGGTCAACAGCCTGAACGCGATCATGCAACTCTCATCGGATGAGTTCAACCGCATTTACGGCTGGAGCACCGAGCGGGCGCTGGTCTTCACCAACGTCTCGACGGGTAAATCACCGATGGTCGCGATCCGCGTCACGCCCTTCAAGCCGCGGTGCGTGGTACTGCAGGGGATCGATGCCCCTGACGTTCACCCCATGGTGGAGAAGATGGCGGAACGGGATCGTATTACCGTCTTCTGTACGAGCATGGATGTTGACAAAATCGTGATTACCCTGAGGGAAAAAGAATGGTAGGCATCATTACCTACGGTGTATACATACCGAGATACCGCATCAAGGTCGAGGAGATTGCCCGGGTGTGGGGCGCGAACGCGTCCGACATCACTGGCGGACTGGGCGTTTTTGAGAAGTCCGTCCCGGACATGGATGAGGATGCGGCAACGATCGCTGTTGAAGCAGCCCGCAATGCCCTGCTCCGCAGGCATGTGGATCGCAAAGAGATCGGGGCCGTGTATGTGGGCAGCGAGTCCCATCCCTACGCCGTCAAACCGACCGCATGTACAGTGGGCGAGGCCATTGGTGCCACTCCAAACATGACTGCAGCGGATTACGAGTTTGCCTGCAAGGCGGGTACAGCCGCGATCCAGACCTGCATGGGCCTTGTGAAGAGCAAGATGATCAAGTACGGGGTTGCCATCGGCTCCGATGTCTCGCAGGGTGCACCGAGCGATGCGCTCGAGTACACTGCAGCAGCGGGCGGTGCGGCCTACGTAATCGGGAACGACGACCCGATCGCCACGATCCACCACACCTGCTCGTTCACCACGGACACACCGGATTTCTGGCGCCGCGAGGGGCAGAACTATCCCCGCCACGGAGGCAGGTTCACCGGCGACCCCGGTTACTTCAAGCACGTGAAGGGCGCAACCACGCTCCTGTTCGAGCAGACGAAGAAGAGCCCGAAGGACTTTACCTACGCGGTCTTCCACCAGCCCAACGCGAAGTTTCCGCAGAAAGTGGCAAAGGATCTCGGCTTCACGTCAGAGCAGATCAAACCGGGCCTTGTTGTCCCGCACCTTGGCAACACTTACTCGGGAGCATCGCCGATTGGCCTCGCGGCAACGCTGGACATCGCAAAACCGGGCGACACAATCTTTGTCTGCTCGTTCGGTTCCGGTGCAGGCAGCGATGCGTTCGACATCGAAGTGACTGATGGGATCACATCGGACAAGTTCCACCGCGACGCGGCACCAAGTGTTGAGAAACTCCTGAAAAACCCCATCTACCTGGACTATGCACAGTACGCAAAACACAAGGGAAAACTGGTGATGCAGGTATGAGAGACGTAGCTGTAATCGGTGTTGGCTGCACAAAATTCGGGGAGAAATGGGAGAGCTCGTTCCGTGACCTCTTTGTTGAGGCAGGGACCCTTGCACTTGAGGACGCACAGCTCTCCGGGGAGAAGATCGATGCAATGTACGTCGGAAACATGAGTGCCGGCCGGTTCATCGAGCAGGAGCATATCGGTGCGCTCATCGCGGACTACGCGGGTATGGCAACACGCCACATCCCGTCAACACGGGTCGAGGCGGCCTGTGCCTCGGGAGGCCTAGCTTTCCGGCAGGCCGTCATTGCGGTCGCCAGCGGCATGGAAGACATTGTCGTGGCAGCCGGCGTCGAGAAGATGACCGATGTCGAGCCCGGTGCAACAACGGATGCCCTTACCGGCGCAGCGGACCGTGAGTGGGAGGGGTTTGTCGGCGCGACATTCCCGGGCCTCTACGCGATGATCGCAACCGACTACATACACAAGTACCACATGACCCGCGAACAGCTGGCACAGGTCGCAGTGAAAAACCACTACAACGGTGCCCGCAACCCCATCGCCCAGTTCCAGCAGGAGATCACGCTCAACACCGTCATGAAATCCACGATGGTTGCCGAGCCCCTCCGGCTCTTTGACTGCTCGCCCATCACGGACGGGGCGGCAGCAGTGATCCTTGCACCGCTCGAACGGGCACGGGAGTTCACCGACACGCCGATCAAGGTGCTGGCCACGGCACAGGCAAGCGACTCCATCGCCCTTCACGACCGGCGCGACATCTCGACCCTTGATGCCACCGTTGCCGCAGGGCAGCGGGCGTTCAAGATGGCAAAACTCACGCACAAAGACATCGATATGGTGGAAGTCCACGACTGCTTCTCGATCGCGGAGATCTGTGCGATCGAGGACCTCGGGTTCTGCAGGAAAGGCATGGCCGGCAAATTCACCGCGGACGGTGAGACAGCGCTTGGCGGTAAGATCCCGGTCAACACAAGCGGCGGCCTCAAGGCCTGCGGTCACCCGGTCGGTGCGACCGGTATCAAGCAGGTATACGAGATCATCCAGCAGCTCCGCGGCGAGGCGGGCAAGCGGCAGGTCGACGGCGCAAAGATCGGTATGACCCATAATGTGGGCGGCACCGGCGCCACGGTCGCAGTCCATATCCTCGGGAGGGTGTAACATGACCGTTGCACGATTCTGGAGAAAAATCCCCCAGCGGTACAACCTGATCGGCACGAAGTGCGAGAAATGCGGCCGGCACTTCTTCCCCCCGCGGACCTTCTGCCCTGACTGTCGCAGGACCGGGAAGATCGTGGACCACAAGTTCTCCGGGAAGGGAACGATCGTCACCTACACAATCATCCAGACTGCCCCGGACCAGTTCACATCTCCCGGACCGTATGTGCTCGCCATCATCAAGCTCGATGAAGGCCCCCAGATGACAACTCAGATCATCTGCAACCCGAAAGATGCGAAAATCGGCATGCGGGTCAAAAGTGTGTTCCGGAGGATCGCCACCGATGGCGAGAGCGGCATCATTCACTATGGCACGAAGTTCGTGCCGGTGGAGTAAATTTTTTTGAAAAACCGGTAAATTCTTTTCCCGTTGACAGTATTTTTTTCATATACTGTCCATTCCCCCGGGGAGGATCACTTGCATAGGGAAGCGAGCTGACAACTCTGGATACGGAGGGCTGTCCCGGGCTATGATACCCCCTCCCCCATAAACGAGAACTTGATCACTCAGCGCTAACTGCGATATCATAAACCGCGTGCCACTGCCCGGGCGAGTACGATCGCACTACCCGCTCTGCGAGCACCGTCCCGCCGAGCTCACGGATCCGGGCCGTATGCTCACCTTCCACTGAAACCAGTGAGTAAAAATGGATCGTCCCTCCCGGCCGGCAGAGCCGAAACGCCTCCGTCAGGAATTCCGTGCCCGAGAGGGGAAGGTTCATTACGATACGGTCAAATTTCCATGACAGGATCCGGTCGAGGCGTCTGGCATCCGCAAGCATGGGGAGCACGTTCTTCGTCCGGTTCTGTGCGATATTCTCCAGCATCAGGCCAATCGCTCTCGGGTTGAGGTCTGAAGCAACAACAAGAGACGCCCTCTTTGCAAGGATTATCGCAAACGGCCCGACCCCGGCAAACATGTCGAGTACGACCTCTCCCTCCTGAATCTGCGCAAGGATGCGCTGCCGCTCGGTGGAGAGCCGGGCAGAGAAATAGGCGCCGGCAAGGTCAACGGTGAATATATGCCCGTGTTCGGTCACCTTCGTCCGGGTCGTAGGGTCGCCTGCCAGGACCCTGAACTCACGGATCCGGTACTCACCGTGCACCTCTCCTTGGGCAAACACAACCGTGCGGAGCGACGGCCGGGAAGCAAGCAACCTCTCTGCCCCGTCCGGATCATCGTCCTGCATGATTGCGATCCCGCCGACCAGCTCGTGCCGTGGCAGGGGCTCCCGGCCCGGGTGAACCTCG
Source organism: Methanoregula sp. (assembly GCF_049510175.1). Classification (GTDB taxonomy): domain Archaea; phylum Halobacteriota; class Methanomicrobia; order Methanomicrobiales; family Methanospirillaceae; genus Methanoregula. The sequence continues at coordinate 358,766 of NZ_JBEKZF010000001.1, read as the reverse complement.
AACTCGAACCACTCCGCACCCTCACACTCTTCAAGGAGCGGCAGGATGAGATCCTCATCCTCGCGGAGCACTTTGAGCGAGGCATCGAGCGCGCCCTCGTGTATCAGCGCCTGCCTCATCTCCTCCCCCCGCTGTGCCGGCACCCGCATACCCCATTGGCCGGCCGTCTTTCTGACCACGTGTATCATAACAGTATAGGTGCTAACCATTAATCATGGCTGATGATGCGGAGCGCCGCACCGGGAAGGACAGCGGCGCGAAGTCAGGTCACGACAAGGACAGGGAAACGATTATTCACAACAGGCTCAGGGACGGGACACTGAAGATCTACGAACTGGAGAAGGAACTCTCTCCGATCGACGCAATACGGGTGCGGCGCGGGTTCATCGAACAGGAGACCGGCGCCACACTCAAAAACATCGGCATCTTCTCGATCGATGTCGAACGCGTGGTAAAACGAAACTGCGAGAATATGATCGGCACGGTTCAGGTGCCTCTCGGGGTTGCGGGGCCGGTCCTTGTAAATGGGGGGTACGCAACAGGAAATTACTGGCTCCCGCTCGCCACAACGGAAGGCGCGCTCGTCGCATCGGTCAACCGCGGGTGCAGCGCCATCACCAAGGCCGGCGGTGCCGAAGCCCGGATCCTCCATGACGGGATGACCCGGGCGCCGGTCTTTGCCGCGGACAGTATCATCCACGCAGCACAGGTCGGCGACTGGGTGAAGGTGCATCGAGACGAACTCAAAGCTGCTGCCGAGAGCACCACCTCGCATGGGAAACTGACGGATATCGTCACCTTCGTTGCCGGGACGAGCGTCTTCGTCCGGCTCGAGTTCGATACCAAGGATGCGATGGGCATGAACATGGTGACGATCGCAAGTGCGAAAGTGGCCGATATGATCGCACAGGGCACGGGTGTGCGGCTCATCGCCCTTTCCGGGAACATGTGCACTGACAAGAAGCCTGCCGCGATCAACGGCATCATGGGGAGGGGCCGGAGCGTTGTCGCGGGTGTCGCCCTCTCACACAGGCTGATCAAAGAGGTCTTCAAGACCGATGCAAAGACCCTCTTTGAGGTGAACTACCGCAAGAACCTCGTCGGCTCCGCCCGGGCCGGCTCCATGGGGTTCAATGCCCATGCGGTAAATGTTGTCGCAGCGATGTTCATTGCCTGCGGACAGGATGCGGCGCATGCAATCGATGGCAGCACCTGCATCACCACGGTCGACTTCACGGATACGGGGGTGTATGTCGCGGTTACTCTTCCTTCGCTGCCGGTCGGGACCGTTGGCGGCGGGACCGGCATCGATACCCAGCAGGAGTGCCTGAAACTGCTCGGTGTCGCCGGCAGCGGGAGGCCTCCCGGAACCAATGCGAAGAAACTCGCGGAGATCATCGGGGCGGGAGTCCTCGCCGGCGAACTCTCCCTCCTCGGGGCGCTTGCCGCCCAGCACCTTGCCCGCGCCCACCAGCAGCTGGGGCGGGGATAACCGGTTTTTCTTTTTTCCTGCACTGACATAAGAGCGTTTTCTGGATTTTTTCCTGCACGGGAAAAACCGTTTTCATTTTATCCAGGCCATCCGGAAAAGTAAAACCGGAAAAGCGGGAACTTCCTTAAAACCGGAACCACTTCATCATCACGATGGCATCTTCACCGTTGGCATAGTAGTGCTCGATCCCGAATACGTCACGGTATCCCATCCTGCGATAAAAGCGCTGGGCGATCGTATTGGAGAGGCGCACTTCCAGCTGGACCCCGGTGGCCAGCTCCAGCGCGAACTGGTGCTCGACACGGTTCACGAGCAGTTTCCCGATCCCCCTGCGCCGGTACCGCGGGCTGATCCCCAGGTTGCAGAGATGCCCGTAGATGTTCTCCCCGGTATCCTCGAGGCCACCCACGACAAAACCCACCACGCCCCCATCGCAGACCGCGACGAAATACGTGGACGTGTAATAGGTCAGGGCTTCGAGAAAAACAGACTGCTCCCACGGGTCGATGAACGAGTCCTGTTCAATTGCAACAATCGCCGGAATATCCGTTGGCATCGCTCTCCGTATCAGCGGCAGCGGGTAGACAGCAAGATCGTGCGGCCGGATCATCAGGGACCTCCGTTTGCTCTCAGGCAACAGTAGTCATGAGCGCTTGGGATTCATAGCATTTGCCCCACGAAGCATTGGGATTATCGGACCCTGCAAGGCGGAAGTCTTCGATATATATGGGATCACACACAATTATGAGAGCACTAAAAAGAACGTTCCCGGTGCGGTGTCAGGTATGGTGAGGATTTATCGTTTTTCAGGAGTGCGGCCCGTACCGGCAGCCGCCCCGGAGATCGCGGCGGTACCTTATGATGTGGTGACTGCGGACGAGGCGCGTGCCATTATTGCCAGAAACCCGAAGAGCTTCCTGCGGGTGAGCCGGTCCGATGCGGAACTCCCGGATACACCCCCGCTCGATGACCACGTGTATAAGCGGGCCCGTGAGATGTTCGTTGCACTGGAACAGGAAGGCCTCCTGAAAAAGGACATCGAACTCTGCATGTATCTCTACCGCGTGCAGCATGACGGCGACACGTTCCTCGGTCTCTGCTGTTGTCTTGACGTGGACGATTACCGGAAGAATAATATCCGCCGCCACGAACAGACCCGGTATGACAAGGAGGAGGACCGGACCCGGCATATCGAAACGGTCAGGGCGCACAACGGCCCTGTCGTACTCCTCTACCGCGATGTGGCGGATATTTTCTCGTTTATCGAATCACAGGTCGCACGCAACCAGCCGCCGGCCGCAGAGGTGCGAACGGAGCAGGGGATCCTCCACCAGATATTCCGGATCTCAGATCCTGAAGTGCTTGCCCGTCTCGAACGCCAGTTTGCCTCAGTTCCCTCCCTCTACATCGCGGACGGACATCACCGGGCAAAAGCTGCGGTGAACCTGGCGGACCGTATCATTGCATCAGGCAGGACGCCTGACGATGAAGTCTGCCGGTTCATGGGTGTGATGTTTGCCCACGACCGGGTGAAGATCCACGGGTACAGCCGTCTCCTCACCGATCTCGGTACCTATTCTCCCGATTCCTTCCTTAAAAAACTGGGAGACTGTTTCACGGTGCGGCCATACGGAACGGTCAACGGCAGCGGGTACAACATCCCCCCCGCGATCGCGGATCCCGGGAAATATCACGTTGTCCACCTGTATCTTGCCGGCACATGGTACGAATGTACCCGCCCGCGGGTCCCGGGCGCGACCCCGCTCGACGCCCTCGATGTCGCGGTGCTCCAGAAGCACGTGCTGGAAGACATGCTCGGTATCACCGATCCCCGGGGCGATGCCCGGCTCCAGTACCTTGGCGGTGCACGCCCGGTCGCGGATCTGGAAAAACTCGTGGACAGCGGTACCTACCGGCTCGCGTTTGCCATGCAGCCGGTCCGGGTGGAGACCGTCCTCTCCATCGCGGATGCCGGGGGCATCATGCCGCCGAAGTCCACGTGGTTTGAACCCAAACTGCTCAGCGGGCTCGTCATCCATTCGTTCGATTAGGTACGATTCCCCCCATTCACCCTATCCTTTATCGGTTTTTACAGCGATGATGTATGGTATGATCACCATCGCACTCCCGAAAGGCAGCCTCGAAGCGCAGACGCTCCAGCTCTTCAAGGAGGCCGACCTTGAGGTCAGGCGCACGGACCGCGATTACAATCCCCGCATCGCCGACAGCCGTATCGGCAAGATCAAGATCCTCCGCCCGCAGGAGATCCCGACCTATGTCGAGAAGGGATACTTCGATGTGGGCATCTCAGGCCTCGACTGGGTTCACGAGACGAGTTCGGATGTCGTGGAGGTGGCAAACCTCTCGTACAGCAAGACCGGGGAGGGCAATGTCAGAATTGTCGTAGCCGTGCACCGCGACGAGCCGATCGAGAATGTCAGCCAGATCCGGCCGGCCAGCCGGGTTACGACCGAGTACCCCGATCTCACCCGAAAATTTTTCGAGCGGCTGGACATCCCGGTCCAGCTCTTCCACTCCTACGGTGCATCCGAAGCAAAAGTGCCGGACCTCATGGACGTGGTGGTGGACCTGACCGAGACGGGTACGACACTCCGCAAGAACGGGCTCAAGATCATCGGCCAGATTATGGAGTCGCACACGGTTATCATCGCCAACAAAACGAGCTGGGAGGACCCGGAAAAGCGCAGGGAGATCGAAGAGATCAGGACGCTTTTGTTCGGGGTTATTGAGGCCCGGCACAAGGTCCTCCTGACCATGAACGTCCCCACCAGTTCCATGGAGCGCCTGGTCACCGCACTGCCGGCGATGAAGAAGCCGACGGTGAGCAGGCTCCACGGCATCGATTATTACAGCATCCAGACCGTTGTGCAGAAAAGTGCGGTCAACCAGCTCATCCCGAAACTCAAGGAGTGCGGGGCGGAAGATATTCTCGAGATCCCGATCTCGAAGATCGTGCCGTAATGCCAGGTATCCCGTCAATCCCTTTTTAATTATGCGCGAACCGGGCACGGCCCGGGAAGGCGGGGTAAATCTTATACTCGCTGATAAATGTTCCCAGACCCGGATTGGCCCAGCGCGTGCCCCGATAGATGAAATATGGATTCCCGGCCAGAAAAACACCAATGTTTATATCAGGTATTCGCCAATAAGGCATTACGGAAGAATATGCACAGCTATCGCCCTTTGATGATCACTATCGCGCTTCTCTTTGCGATATGCCTTTTCAGCGGATGTATCTCCCCTTTGGGTCCTGCGAACCAGACGCCGCAGATCCCCTCGCCCAACGCATCTCCGAAAACTGACGTGGGCGTTATACCAATAGAGATGGTACCAAGTGCGAAATTCATCAGTTTTGACGAGGCGAAAGACAGCCTGAAAGACAGTGATTCGCTCTCCTCAAACCAATTCCAGAAAGAGAGAAGGATTTTATTCATTCAGGGAGGCAATCTTGATGAATCGGGAAATGCCGAGCGATGGGTTTTTGGGGTAACCAAAGGGGACATCAAAGAACTGAGGGTATATGATCGTACAGGCTGGACGATCATTCCCTGGAACAATGCCATTTCTGCAGAAGAGATAGACTTAAACGGCGTGGTATCTCCCACGACCATATTTGATCAAAACAAGAAACAAATCCTCGAAAGCTCACCTTCAACAATTCCTGCTCAACGGGACATTGAACTGAAAAATGGAACCTATACCTTCACCATAACTTCCGGAAGCATGTCAGAAATCCTAATGTTCAATGCAACAACGGGTGCGGCGATTGAATAATATGAGTGATGAGACCGGAAATCTCTCCATAGATTTTCTTGTTGGCTTTACAATATTCCTGATCGCGTTCATCTGGGTCGCTTCCATGATCTCCGGTATTATGGTGGGTCTTCAGTCAAGTCATATAGATTATGATGCAGTCGCTTACCGGACCGGAGTGATTCTTGCCGAGGATCCCGGATGGCCGGCATCACCACCCTGGGAATTCTACGGGGATGGCCAAAAATATGAAATATCCCGGTTTGGTTTTGCCACCTCAAAAGATTCCCCGGGTATCCTCTCTCAGGATAAACTCAACCGGTTCTTCTGCTCGTCGTTTATTTATCCGGATGACTACCAGTCCCGTGCAATTTTCGGGGATTTTCCCTATCAGTTCAATATTTCCGTTATTGACGTGGAAACGCGCAAGGGTCAATCGGTGGGAGGTATTCTCCCGGACGGGTATGGGTATATCCGAAGACTCGTAAAAATCAAAGGTAGCAGCAATGCCTCGATCGGATTAGCGTATATCATTGCGCATAAGTATAACAATACCGCTATACCCTCAGATCTTAATGTCACCCACCATGAATTTTCGATTCTCATAAATAATACCAAACTCCAGACACAAATGAGGAACCCGACGTACCAGATCGATCCATCGAGAGAACAGATCATGATCAACATAACTGATCTTCGATCAACGATAGTCCCGGGATACAACTCACCATCGATCTCTAATTATTCTAAATTAGTCAACATAAGTTTGACCAGTATCAACGTCTACAAATGGGATGGGGGTGCACTATCCATGGTTCGGACGTTCAATACTCCATATATCGACGGCAACAGTTCGGTTACAGCACCGCCTTGCATAGTTTCAGATAATATATCCCTGGTAATAAATCCCCGCGTTTTCGATATTATGCAGGCAGGCTATTCCCAGGTGTATTTCAATCTCACGTTTGATTTGAAGACCGGGATACCTCCAAAATCAGTAAATAGTTCATTTTTAAATAATACCTTCTCAAAACCGTTTGATTATAATTACGATCCTGCAAATGTCACCCAGCCCCGGTTGAGGGACGCTGTCGTGGAGGTGGCAGTGTGGTAAACGATGAGGGGCAACTGTATACCATAGAAGGGGTAGCCGCAGCTCTCATCATGCTTTTAACTGCATATCTTATCGTAGGGGCCACATCGATGTACACTCCCGGGGATGCACACATCAGTGATATGCAGCTGGAAGTACTGGGGAGCGATGCACTGACTATGATGGATATCCCCCCGAACGGCACTGTGACGGCAAGCCCTCTCCAGCAGATTATTGAGAACGATTCTTATGGCGGGGGACAGTTCAGGGTCATGTTCATGAATTATACCAATGTTTCCGGATACGGCCCGAAACATGACATTCAGTTTTCAGCCAATTATACGTACAGAGTGCCCGCTGATGCTACGCTCATGAGTGTTAACATTAATTCCTCGCGTTACCTGACCGGTGGGGAGCATGCCATCCGAGTGACCAAGTGGGTAATCGTGAACAAGAAACTCCCCCCGGATACGGGGGTTCTCGGGAGACGGGCTGTACTTGTGGAGGTGCTCCTGTGGCGCGACTGAATGATGATGCCCAGTGGATCATCCTGATGGGATTTCTGGTAAGCTTCAGCCTGTTCTTTCTGGCACTCATCATAAACCAGTCAACGGTAGTTGGACAAACCACCGCGGAAAGTGTTATTGAATTCCCCAAAAACGATATCAGGGACATCAGCCAAGTGATCAAAGAGCATGCTGGAAATAACGGCACGATTAATGACCCGGTATATCAAGACATCATTGCCCTCTCCATACAACGGAAAGGTGCAGTTGTCAATTATACTTTAAATACCGTTTATACACGAGGTCCACTAACAACTGATATGCGTAATTATTCCCTGATCCACTACAACAATGGGGTGACGACATATAATGAAAACTGGACCTCATACTAACCCCCGTCAAACTGAATCCGGGGTAGCGACTTTGATCGAGTACATCATGGTGAGCGGGATTCTCATGGCCCTTCTTGTCGTGATGCTGTTGCTGGTGAACTCAACGTTCATGGAGACACCTGTCGAAACCCTGACCTATGTCGCTTTCACGGATATCGGCAATGGCGTTTCCACCCGGATTGTTGATGTATATGCCCTTGCACCCAGTGATGGCTCGATTACTACTATCTTTGATCTCCCGGACGATGTGGCTGGCAACGATTATTACGTTCTGATCGGACAAGGGAATAACCCGACAGACCAGGATGTGGAGATATCACGGGACCTCATTAATATCCATGTTTCGCTCGCCGGTATCGGGGCATCCCGCGGGGTAACGGGCAATACAACCGGTAGGGGAATGAACAAAATCAGTTATAATTCGGGCGGGGTTTCTTAATGGCGGTTAGAAAGTACAGTTTAGCAGAAAGGGGTGTTTCCGAAGCGATAGGATTCATGCTCATCTTCAGCATAATGATCGCGGGAATAGGGCTGGTAACCCTGTATGGATATCCTACACTCATACAGCAACAGTCGAGTGCAAACGAACGGATCATGGAAAAGAACATGATTGTCCTGCAAAACGATGTAAAAAGTCTTGCATACAAGACGGTGCCCTACAAAGAATCATCACTTAAGGTAGAGGGGGGGTCGCTGACGGTTTATAACGCATCGTCCACTCCGGCTGTTTTTACGATGGATATTACTAATAATTGTGGGAGCCCTACCACTTATTATGTGGGAGCGTTCAGGTCCGGCGATTTACGGTACTCATCGGACAGTGCAGATACCGACATATCCCTCCAGAATGGGGCCGTTGTGAAGCGCCAGCATGCTGAATCGGGGTCCGCTATGCTTGCAGAGCCGCGATGGTTCTATGATAATAAGACGAACACGATGGTGATCAATCTCATTGGATTCAATAGTACCACTAGCATGTCACGGGCAGGTATCGGCACAGTGCAGACGGCAATGGGAGCGACTAATTATACGTATGTCAATATACCCGCCGGGAATTCCCTGTGTGTAAATTACACTTCTGATACCACACTAAATGGACAGGATTATTCTGTTGCCTGGGATAATTATTTCATGAAAACCCTGAACAATGCCCCGGATATCACAGTTTATTCTCGGACTGGAACACCGGGCAATGGGGGATCACTCAAATATACACTTACGGTTCTCAATCCAATGACGCTCGTCATCAAAAAATACGATATGGTTATCAAATCCCTCTGATACCTGCACTTTTTTTGTCAGCGGACCCCGGTGATAGTAATTGAGGGGCATCCTTCGGGTTTTCATTTATTAAAAAGAGAGATTGTGTTTCGCAAGAATATATGTAGCGTAACTGAAACGGGGTGCCTGATTCGATTTAAGGCAGATTTTTGTTTATTTAGAGAATGTAACGAAAATATGAGGTTTTTAGAGAATGCAAAAAAATATATACTATCATATACTATTACCTCTTCCAAGGTGTTCTTTATGTTAGTGAAACGTGCTATTATGATCCTGCTGGGGCTTCTCCTTCTGATGGGGCCGGTGACCGCGTATTATGCCGATCCCGCCCACGGTACCGGGTTCTCTCCCAGTGATTCCACAAAAATCTGGATTATTGCCGATACGGGTCAACAGAACGTCATCAAACTGGTTGCCTATAATACAACACCCGGTTTTGTTGGTCCCATTATAAATGCACCGGTCGCCTTCAGCATAGATAATCCATTGCTTGGTACAATAACTCCCGTCAGTAATACAACAGATTCCAATGGCGTGGCACTCTGCACCTTTACCGTCAATGCAACCCACCCAACGTCCGGTACTGCAAGGATCACCGCAAACGTTGTTTCGGGTGAGACAAGTGGTGTGACCTATCATAGCATCCTGTACTGGGATCAAAAAATTGATCATAATGTTCCCTATAATGCCGTTTTTTATTATTCCAATGATGGGTCTGTTGAGACTGTGATTCCGGTTACAATATCACTTTTCGACCGGTGGGGCAACGTTGTTGATAACCGGTTTGAGACCGAAAAATCATTACCCGCCCATAACATAACCCTCCATGTAAACGGGCCATCGCCACCGAATAATTGCGGTTTTACGGATTACGGACTTGTTCACGATAAAACATTCAACCTCGATGCAAACGGAAATGTGACCGTCAACATCACACCTGCGACAAAACCCGGCTGGCACTATATCCTTATGGATTCTATGGGCAGTATTCCCGAACAGATGAAACTGTTCGATACTGTGGCAAATGGGAAGCCTTTTTCCATGACGCAGTCGTTCAGCCCGGATGGCAGTCCGTATGCAACCGTTCTTGCCGACGGAACAAGCAAGTTCACCTTTTACTACTCCCTGTATGATAAATACGGGAACCCGACACAGGACCAGGGGGTCTGGATCAACACCTCAGACGGGAACATACTCCAGACATCGATGGAAACAACTGGACAGGTCTGGTCAACCTACGGACCCAAGTCTTTTACCGGTCTCTATCCGATCAACGCTACCGCAGCGGGGAATACTACCCTCATGTGTAACAAGACGGTCCGGTTTTACAATACAACTGCCGTAAATATTGATATGTCTGCAAACCCGCAGACCATGCCCAGCCGGGATGCAAATTCAGCAATTTATTCGAATATCTCGGCAAAAATAACGGATATTATGGGCAACGGGGTTGCCGGGGAAGTTGTGACCTTCACGCTGCATGATATGGTAAATTCCCCCGTTTCGGCCAATGAGACAAAGAACTCTTCCTTCTCCAGCAGCAGCAAACTGTGGACCACCACCGCCACTTCTGATGCCCAAGGATATGCAACGGTGAATTTGTATCCTGCCAAATATGCGATTGCCACAGAACTGGGATATCAGCAACAGGTTTCCGGAACGGCTATTGTCACGGCTGCATGGAAGGGCAATCAGACAGATATACACCTCACATGGAAGAATTATCCCTATCTCAGTGCCGTGGTTGCCGTGAATCCTCAGAAGGTTAAGGTGGGGGATTCAGTGAATGTTTCCATCAAGCTGAACGGGGATGGCTGGGCGCTAGTACCGAAACCTTCAGATGTCGTGCTTGTAACCGATTTGTCAGGGAGTATGCTTGACACTATGGGTACCGGAACTAAATTAACAGCGACAAAAACCGCATTGAAACAATTCGTGGCACTGTCAAACGGTAAGATGTATCTCTCGCTCGCATCGTTTGCTAATGATCCATCTGGTTATAGCACGCAAGCCATGCAATTGTGGAATCTACAGAATTCAGGTACAACTCCAAAACCGTTTGACCCCTATATGGATAAAAGTCTTATGACTGCTGCCTACCAACAACCCAATAAATGGTACGGGGATGCAAGGATTGACACTGACTTGACAACAGATTCCCCTACTCTCAATAATACAATAGGAAATTTTACATACACATATGGGAGTTACACTTATACGGGGTATGGTGCGAACGGAGGTACGGATCTTGCCGGTGGCTTGGAAGCGGGCCTAACAGAATTGAATACCAAGGGCTATGCTGGCCACAACATGTCGATCGTCATCATGACTGATGGTATCGCCAACATGGCTCCCGTCAATTCGTCATTCCCCCTAAAAGCATACATACCATCGGATTATGATGGTACGGGCAGCACTATCGCAAAAACTGCTGCCATCAAAATCGCATCGGCTATCAAGGCAGATGCACGAAATATTAAGATCTATACCATCGCGTTCGGAAGTGATGCTGATACTGCGACATTAACATCAATTGCATCCCCGGGATGCAATTATGTTGCCAGTGATGCGACGGCTCTGTCTACGGTATACCAGACGATTTACGGGCAGGTTTTTACCGATGCGAGTGTGGATACCGATGTAGCTCTGGACATGCACAATTTGATCGTAAATAGTAACCCTGTTTCTGCGGGTAACTATTTCAATTATCAGTACAACACAACAACCTCACCGGGCTCGACCATGCTGGATAAATATAACAAAACCCCCCTCGGGGCAATCAACCAACACCTCGTCCCGGGATTCGATGTCAGTACAGGACTCCCCTTCCCAAGTATCGGCCCGATCATCATCAACCAAACGGATTACTGGAACGACGCCGCTCACCCACAGCAACTTGCATTCAATATCGGAACCATCAAATTGAACGAGACATGGCAGGCGGATTTCAGCCTGCAGGTATTAAAGGAGGGCGATATCCAAGTATTCGGCCCTGCGTCACAAGTCTGCTTTCAAAACGGTGCAGCCGGTGCAACCTTCAATAATTGCATGGGACTCGGCAATGCTTCGTTTACTGCTTCAATGAACCCGACAAATCTCGGCGTATCAGAAAATATCATCAAGATATCTGGCCTTGCCCGCACCGATGGAGGACTGGATGACCCGGTTAAGGGTACATTACCGGTTACCTGGACAACGGTCTACACTGGTAGCAGTATGATCACCGAAGAGGTGAGTTATATCTATAATGGAGGCGTCCCGGTAAGATTTGATGTGAAGACACTCAACCCGGCCGCGGGCGATTTAAATTCCCCTCAGATTTCAATCCTTAATACTGATAAACTTCCACCGGGCGGCTACACGATTCAGGTTCATGCCTTCACGAATGATGCTACAGATACAAATGAATGCGGTCCCTATTCATTTACCACACAAGGCAGATCATTTATAAAACTCGAATAACCTTTTTTAATCAGCAACAATACAGCACCACGGCTATTCCATCAGCTGCCGGGGGTTCCCTCCATGATATCACCTTTTCCATCAGGGGAATTCCTGATGATTTTTATCGGTAAATCCCTCGCATGGTTCCAGATCGTCTTTGGATCATTCCCTTCATATCCCCTTTATATAAAACCAAATACCGCGGATAGCAAGAGAGGTTTAAACTCACAATTTCATTCAATACACCCATGCATCGCACCAGTTCTTCCCGGGAGCTTGCTGCTATCGTCCCAGTTGTCTTTCATTGAAGTATCCTGTAATACCTGTTCCGGACATGCCAAGTAAGAGGAGCACCATCTCCACCCAAGTGCAGACGATCAGCACACCGTATCTCCGGTTGTGCAGCCCCAGGTTATTCAGCACGGATAGGGTATTGCACGGAACCGATCGATACACAGAGAATGATCCACAGACGTGTCGAGCCTGAAAAGACACCGCCAACAAATTCCGATGCGGAAAGAACAGAATTTTCAGGGAATACCACGCCGAGGCAGGGCAGGGTGGTGATAAATATGATACATTCAGAGATACTTATTCCGCCGGAGCCACTCCACCTGCGGCCCGGTGTACCGGTAGATGATATCGCATTTCTCGTCCTGGAAGTTCCACGGGATGACAATAAGGATGTCCCCCTCCCGGATCCAGACTTTCTTTTTTATTTTTCCTTTGATCCTGCCCATCCTTGTCACACCGTCAAAACAGCGGACCCGGATATGGTTTGCACCCATCATCAGTTCAGCACACCCGAACATTTCCCGGTTACGTTTCTGGGGCAGTTTTACCCTGATGATCTCATCGCCAGGGGGTGCTCCCGGTTTTTTATCTGTCAGTGCAACCTCTCCTTTTTTACGTTTTTTATCGGGTTTACGTGCTTAATTGTTGGTGCAAGAGAAAATATATTTATTCCCATCGAAGGACGGAAATCCCGGCGCGTCACGGGCCGGATATTCCTGCCAGTGCGAGAACGAGACTGATGAGCATAACAGCACCGACACAGATGATGAAGAGACCGGATACCCGGTTGATCAGGGCAAGATTTCCGGCGCTAATCCGGGACCGGACGGACCCGAGCGTACCGCATAGGAAGATCCACCATGCAACAGAACCGCAAAAGAACCCGGTAACGAACTCCGCTGCCGAGATCACCGAAGTCCCGCCGAAAGAAAAACCGAAGCCGGGCAGGGTCACCATGAGGAAAAGGAGGGTCAGCGGATTTGCGATGCCGATGGCGGCCATGGAGAGGTAATCCTTCGCGTAGCTCTCGTGCAGGCTCTTCTCCCCGTCCGTATCGGGACGGATGAAAAAAATTCGTATACCGACTATAACAAGGACCAGCCCGGCAAAGAAGCGGAAGAAGTCCTGCCAGGAGAGGATGAACCCGGAGATCGCGGTCAGGCCGAGGAATGCCACCGTGGCATAGAGCGAGTCAGCGGTCGCGACCCCGAACCCTGATATGATGCCATGAAGCCTTCCGTCAGAAAGAGAGCGCTGGATGCACATGAGGGCGAGGGGACCGACCGGTACGGTGAGGATGAGGCCGATGACGATTCCCTGAATAACGATACTGACTTCCACAGGGCACCCGGAACTGTTCGCTGCTTTACCTGTTGACTGTTGCCTGACATTAATGTTGCACAGGAGCTCCGCAACGATGTTCCTGTCCCGTGACTCCATGGGGGGGGATGTCGCGGATCCTGCCTGAAAAAAGGTCAATACACATAAATGCCGGCAGATGTCAATTCATCTTATCCGAGGGCTGAAAAGATGGATGACTCCAAGATTCCGACATGCGACAAGAACCATGATGCGACCCCGATGCGGCGGGTGTGGGCAGATGGCCATGGCGATGTCGTATACCAGTGTCCGCTCTGCGGCAGGAAGATGCAGGTGCGGGAATAATTAAAGGCAGGAGTGTTTCTTCCCCCGCTTTTTTTAGGCCGGGCCCGGGTTGCAGCCGGACGGATCGCTTGCTCCGGTCCCTGCCGGGAAACGATCTGCTCAAAACATACGATAGGGAGGAGCAATAATTAACACCCTCTCCAATTTTTTTCAGAATGTATTGACCCCCCAGTGACGCTGTGGTCAAGGCGGGTAAAGATTCAGGTCCGTGTGTCCCAAAGGGGGGATTTTCCTATCGGAGGATCAGCGGAAAGTACCGGCCTGGCATCTGGTGCGGGCGTTGTCTGTACCCAATTCCTATGAACGGAAGAAGAGATTCCTTGCCATATTTTTTTAAATAATCAATAACAGAGTTCAGTTTTACCGGCTCTATTACAATCAGGTAGGTTAAACCGATGCAAGGAGCAGGAGTCGAACCTGCGAACCTCTACGGGAACGAATTTTGAGTCCGCCTCTTTTGACCACTTAGATGTACTCGCTCAGAATAATGTTGATTCTAGCATGTAGAAGGTTCGAGTTTTTATGAATGTGCTCTTATACCAAATTTGGTCAATAAATCTTGAGATTTTCAGGATGATTGAGGGGCATTTATTATCCAATAACAAATCGGCTTTTATGCAAAGGTTTCTCCGACACAAGCTCATGAACCCGCTTTGCGGTCACCCATGCGAGGTGTGCCTCGAAATCATCCGGATGCATGAGTTTCTTTTCGACGCACATTATGGATACTTGGAAATCTTCAAGGGGATCGGGGTTTTCCTGTTCCTGAATATCATGCACGATGCGTCTCATTATTTGTCACAGATCCGATTGAGATCACACGATCGTACAGCGCGGTAGATGAACCCACGGGGGTCTTCATGGATTTCCTGTGGCTGGCAGGATCTGGATTCATGATCGAGCTTGTTGACCAGAACCGTCAGAGCTGCAAGGGTTGAACCCATTGTCCGGATATGCAGGGCCTTGTCCCGGTCAAGCCGGCACTCCCGGTAAAGGAGCTCGGTTTTTTTCGTTAGAATATGTACCAGTTTCCGGCATTCTATCACCGGATTGTCTTCGCACTCATGGTGTTTTACCGGAAATATTTGTGACGTGGCTTCTTTCTGCTGACAACTTTTCATTCTCCACTCCATTGCCGGGCTCTTCTTCCGGTCTCGGAGCCCGGATGCAGCCCAACCCAATTACATAATCCATTCTGTAAGTATATATTTAAAAAAATTTCTATATATGTTTGATGGAGCAACTATAGTTACAGCGAGTGAACACTCGTGTTTCTAACACCGGCCATATGATTTTCTTCCTGAATGGGTTCCGGTTATTTTTATTCACGTTTATTCTCTGCCTGTTTATCAGCACAATCCGGAAAAACTTCAGACAGCCAGTTACTCATATCATTCCGAAGTCGGCGATAGTCAACAAGGATTGCTGCTTTATCCCGCCGCATTTCCGAGGGGCTGATAAATCCCCGGTGGTAATAGTGGCCTCCACGGGGAATACTGCCGGATGCCGCCAGCCCGACATGATCGCACAACGTGACAACATGATCAAATTTCATCGCGGTAAATGTTTTAAGCGACTTTGATCGCTGTTGTGAGATATCGATCCCGATCTCTCGCATCGCCATAACCGCATAGGGATTCAGACCTGCGGGGGCAATCCCGGCCGAGTAAATGGTAAATCGACCGCCACACCGGGCCCGCAGCAATCCTTCTGCAATCTGTGATCGGGCCGAGTTGAAGGTGCAGATGAATAGGACGGATTCTTTCTCCCGTTGGATCTCAGCTTCGCGTGCCATGGATCAATGGATCTCGATCCTATCGCCCGTGTGCATGTAATGGACATTTTCTGCGATCTTACAGGCATGGTCCGCACAGCGTTCGAGGTAACGGGCGACCATGATGTAGTGGGTACAACGGGAGATGTTCTTCGGGTCTTCCATCATGTACGTGATACCTTCGCGGAAGATCGAGTGCCTGAGCGCATCTATGGTATCATCCCGGGCCGAAAAGTCCGCGATAAGGTCTATGGAATCGGTTTCATAGGCTTTGACCGAATCGTCAATCATATCGATGACCAGCTCTGACATGTGCGGGATGCTCATCATGTTGGCGATATGAGGCTTGTCAGAGATTTCCTTAACAATATTTGCAATGACCTTACCGTACCGCCCGATCCGCATGGAGGCAGTGATCACTTTGAGCGTGCAGGCAATGACCCGCATATCCTTTGCCATCGGCTGGTTGAGTGCGATCAGCTGGTAACAGTGCTCCTCGAGTTTCACTTCCATACTATGGATCTGCTCTTTTCTGGCAACGACCTCAACAGCAAGTTCCTTATCCTGCCGGATAAGGGCATCGACCGCATCCCGGAGCATCATACGCCCAAATTGTGCCATTTCGACCGTATCGTTTTTTACCGCTTTTAATTCCGTGTGAAATTTTTCTGCCATATCCCGCTCCTAGCCGAACCGGCCGGTGATATAATTCTCGGTCAGTTCCTCTGTGGGGTGCTCGAAGATCTGCACGGTTTTCCCGCACTCGATCAGTTTTCCAAGATACATGAACCCGGTGTAGTCGCTCACCCGTGCCGCCTGCTGCATATTGTGCGTGACAATGATAACCGTATAATCCTCCTTGAGCATTTCGATGAGGTTCTCGATCTTCGCTGTTGCGATCGGGTCAAGCGCTGAGCAAGGTTCATCCATCAAGATTACTTCCGGTTCGACTGCGAGCGTCCGGGCAATACAGAGACGCTGCTGCTGGCCGCCGGAAAGCCCGAGTGCGGAATCATTCAGCCGGTCTTTCACTTCGTCCCAGATGGCAGCGTGACGCAGGCTCTGCTCCACAATCCGGTCCAGCTCGTCCTTGTCTTTTACCCCATGCACCCTCGGGCCGTACGCCACATTTTCCCAGATGGATTTAGGGAACGGGTTGGGTTTCTGGAAGACCATCCCGATCTTTTTCCTCAGGGTGACCACATCGGTTCCCGGTGCATGGATATCCTCGTTGTCAAGCGTAATCTTCCCGGTGATTTTCACGTGATCGATCAGGTCGTTCAAGCGGTTGAAGCACCGCAGCAGGGTGGATTTGCCGCAGCCCGAAGGCCCGATCAGTGCGGTGACCTTGTTCTTCGGGATCTTCATCGATACGGACTGAAGCGCATGCTTCTCATGATACCAGAGATTGAGATCTGATGTGGAAAGGATAGGATTTTCAGACATGTTGACCCCGCATTTTGTTCTGGAAATGGGTTCTTACAAAGATCGCGACCGCATAGAAGGCGACAACAAGCAGCAGCAACACGAGCGCAGTGCCATACTTGTTGGCTGACGATCCTGGCACATTCGTTGCCAGGATGAACAGATGATAGGGCAGAGCCATAACCGGCTGGAAAACGGAGTCGGGCAGGAAGCGGGACGAGAAGACCACCGCAGTGAACATAATCGGTGCCGTCTCTCCTGCCGCTCTCCCGATGGACAGGATCGCCCCTGTCACGATACCCGGAACGGCAGGTGGAATGACGACCCGGCTGATAGTCTGCCATTTTGTAGCCCCGAGCGCGAGACTGCCTTCGCGAAGCGACTGTGGTATGTTTTTCAAGGATTCCTCTGTGGTCCTGATGACAGTTGGCAGCACCATCAGGGCGAGGGTGACCTGCCCCGCGAGCATCGATACGCCCACGTTGAGGTACAGGACAATGAAGGCAAAGCCGAACAGGCCGAAGACGATCGAGGGAGTACCGTTCAGCAGGTCGACACCGGTCCGGATCAGCCGCGTAACGCGGCCTTCCCGCGTATATTCAACCAAGTAGATCGCGGCCCCCACTCCGAGCGGAAGGGCAATGGCAATCGCTCCGAGGACGAGATACAGGGTGCCGACAATTGCCGGGTAGATGCCGCCGGCCCTCCCGGAATCCAGCGGAGGTTTTGTCAGGAAGTCCCACGTGAGAGCCGGGATGCCGTTGATGATTATATCCTGCAGGATGATAACGAGAATGGCGAGGACAACAAGGGTCGCGCCAACAATGAACCCGAACGCAATCATCTGGATCTTGTTCTCCGACATGTAAGGCCTGCCAGCATACCATAAGGCCCCCGCCAGCAGGATAAGAGGGGCAAGCCACCAGGACATCGCGGTGAGTACCATAAGTAACAGTGCAAGGCAAAGCATTTTGGCGGCGAATACGAGTTTTACCCGGGTCCTGGAGGAGATCACCGGTTTCCGGGCAATGCCACCGGTCCTTCCCTCCTTGATATACCGCAGGATCGCAACCGCGGAAATGTTGATGACGAGCGTGATGACCAGCAGTACGACTGCAACACCGAACAGGGCGTTGTAATGATCGGACCCGACGGATACTTCCCCCATCTCAATACCAAGCGTTCCGGTCAATGTCCTTAAGGGGGAGAGGATATTCCAGATTGGATCCGGGATGATGGCTGCATTCCCTGCCACCATCATGACCGCCATGGTCTCGCCGACTGCACGCCCGATGCCAAGAATAATGGCGGCGGCGATGCCGGAGAGGGCGGCGGGGACAAGTACTTGACTGATCGTCTGCCAGCGGGTCGCACCGATGGCAAGGGATCCTTCCTTGTACTCATGGGGAACCGAGCTGATGGCATCTTCAGAAACGCTGACGATTGTGGGGAGTGCCATGATGCCGAGAAGGACCGAAGCCGCGAGCCAGGTCTCTCCCGTAGGGAGATCGAATAAGACCCGGATAAAGTTGGTGAGAACGATGAGACCGAAGAACCCGTACACAACCGAAGGAATCCCTGCAAGCAGTTCAATGGCCGGTTTGAGGATATTTTTCATACGGGGTGACGCGAGTTCAGATATATAGATTGCACAGCCAAGGGACAGCGGGACGGCAAAGACCATGGCCCCTAAGGTGACGAGGAGGGTTCCGACAATGAGCGGGAAGATACCGTACAACGGTTCAACCGCGGTCGGCGCCCAGTCAGGGCCAAGGAGGAAATTGAAGATCCCGACCTGGGTGAAGATCGGGTAACCGTCCCGTAACAAAAACAGGAGAATAAATGCGACAACGATAACGGCAAAGAAGGCTGTGAAGAAGAAGGCAGTCTTGATCGACTGCTCCCTGAGCAGGGATAACCGGGCAGTGCCAGCGGAGGCGCTTCTGGCACCCGGATTACCCTGGAAGATTTTTCCCATGTCTGCCTCCAAAAAATGGTTTTTTCAATCCTGACGAAGTCAGTTTAGCTCAGGGTAACGTATCCCTGATCCGCAACGATCTTCTGACCGTCAGGGCTGAGGATGTACTTGATGAAGTCGCCGGAGAGGCCGGAGGGCTGACCGTTCGTTATCATGTAAAGATCACGGGACATCGGGTAGGACAGGTCCTTTACGTTCGCAATCGTGGGCGGGATGATTTTCTGGGCATTGTACCAGATGGGGAGTGCCTTCACATCCTTGCTGACGAACCCGATGGACACATATCCGACTGCACCCGGGGTCTGTGCAACGGTCTGAAGGACTGCACCATTAGAGTTTTTCTCAAGCATCTTGTTGGTCGCGGTTGCAGTCCCCAGCACGGTCTGATCGAAATACGTACGGGTGCCGGATGCGCTGTCACGCCCGACAACGACAATCTGGTTGTTGGTACCGGGAACATCTGCTCCCGTGATCTCTGACCACTTGGTGATCTTGCCGAGATAGATACCCTTGGCCTGATCGAGAGTGATATACGGGATCGTGTTGGCCGGGTTGACGATGACTGCAACGCCATCCTGTGCAACCGGAGTAATAACAAAGCTGGGATACTTGACCATCTCATCCTTGGTGACTTCACGGGAAGACATGCCGATATCCACGGTCTTGGCACCGATCGCCTGGACTCCGACACCGGACCCGCCTCCGGAGATCTGGATGTCTGCATCCGGATGGGCTGCCATGTACTTGTCAGCGGCCGCCTGGGCAATCGGGAGGACGGTAGTCGATCCGCTGATCCTGATGGTCTGCTTCTGGCCCGTTGAGACCGGGGCTGCAGTTGTTACAACTGCTGCCGGGGTCGATATCAGTGCCGGGGCGGCCGAAGTTACAACAACCGCAAGCGATGCACTGGGTGTCAGGGTAGCGACCGGCGTTTTTGTTCCATTGCCTGTACAACCTGCGAACAACATTGCGCAGATGAGCAATGTGGCGAGGCTCATGGTTACGAGTAAGTACGAACTCCTTTTTTCCTTCATGGTGTTCTATCATCCATTTTACGTGGGGTATTAAATGTGTTTTCGCCATAAACTATACTAATATATATACAAGAAATGGACAAATAGAGTGACATAGGGAAATCAGTTTCCTATAGGAATATGGTGGGAAAGATGGAGATACGGCGCGTACAGATGACCGGGGGAGCATCCTTTGTGGTGACACTCCCCAAGGATTGGGCGGAATCACAGAAAATAAAAAAGAACGATCCGGTCGGGCTCACGGTGCAGCCGGACGGGACGCTCCTGGTGACCAAGAAAATAACCGAGGACCCGGTCCAGCGGGTCAAGGAGATTGACAGCAGCAACATTACGGATCCTGCCTTCCTGTTCCGCCTCCTGATCGGGACCTATATTACCGGTTTTACCATGATCCGGATTACGACAAAACAACGGTTTCCGCCATTTGTCCGGACAGTGGTGCGGGACTTCACCCAGATGACGATCGGGCAGGAAGTGGTTGAGGAAACGGAAACGGTTATCGCCATCAAGGACCTTCTCAACCCGGCAGAGATGCCGTTCGACAACACGATCAAGCGAATGTTTGTCATCGTCAAGAACATGCATGAGGATGCGATCACGGCACTCGAGACTCATAACAAGACCCTGGCAAATGATGTCATCAACCGCGATATGGATGCGGACCGGCTCAACTGGCTGATTGCCCGGCAGACCAACATGTTGATGCAGAACGCATCGTTGTCACGGAAGATGGAGATCTCTCCAGGTCTTGCCATGCACTATTATATGCTCAGCCGCATCATCGAGCGTGTCGGAGATCATGCGGTCCGGATTGCCGAGCACACGCTCCCGATCATTGACGTGGACTTTGACAAGAAGTTCATGAATGCCATCAAGAAGTCAAGCGCTATGTCGCTTGAGATATTTGAACGGAGTATCGTCTCGTTTTTCAATGCGGACATGAAGGAAGCCCACCGGAATATCGAATCGATCACTGCATTGGAGAACATCTGCGGCGATATCAACAACATGGTACTCAAGCAGGACACGCTGATCGCTCTTAACATTGCGTACATTTCTGAGAGTATCCGCAGAGCCGGGGAATATGCCGGTGATATATCCGAAACGGTCATCAACCTGCTGGTGGATAATGAACTCGGGCCCCAGAGAACAAAGTCTGGAAAGTAATGTAGGTTAAATCAATGCGAGAAGCAGGAGTCGAACCTGCGAACCCCTACGGGAACGGATCTTGAGTCCGCCTCTGTTGACCACTTAGATATTCTCGCTCAGAATAATGTTGATGCTAGCATGTAAAAGGTTTGAGTTTTTATGAATGTGCTCTTATACCAAACCTGGTCAATAAATCTTGAGTCTATCACCGTTGGCGAGACTTTGCTGTCCCCGCACCTGCGGGGACACTGTTGGCGACGGGGATACATAAGGGCACGGATCATGAGACCCGTCATACCCCGCGCAACCCGGAACCATGGCTGTCAGTCGTCGTGCCCTTCGAGGGAATTGTGAACCGGTTCAACAATTTCGCAATCGCTGCACTCCTCGCACTCGAACTCTAGTGTCGAATGACGAATATGATAGTTTTCCAGCCGCTTCTTGATCTCCCGTTTCATTCCCTCGATTTTTCCTGCATCCCGCTCACAGGAATACACGTGGGCATCAAGGATGTTAATATCGGAGCTGAGGCTCCAGATGTGGACGTGGTGCACCCCGGAGACCCCCGCTACGGATGCCATATCCGCAACAACTACATCGAAATCCACGGACCGGGGAGTGAACTGGAGGAGAATCAACAGGGTCTCGTGAAGGATCCGGGCAGCCGAGAACATGATCATCACCGCGATGATCCCTGATAAGATCGGATCGGCAAGTGTCTGCCCGGTCAGGGAGATCCAGATGGCGGCTGCGATCACCGCAACCGATGAGATCGCATCCCCGACAACATGAAGGAAGGCACTCCGAACGTTCAGGTTATGACTGCCATGCAGCAGAAATGCTACTGCTATGTTGGCGACAAGACCGGAAACAGCCACAACACCCATCAGCAGACCCTGAACCGGGGCGGGATTCTGCACCCGCAGGTATGCCTCCCAGAGAATCCCGGTGCTGACCGCAATGAGCAGCAGAGCATTGATAAGAGCGGCAAAAATTTCCGCTCTCAGAAACCCGTACGTCCGATCTTTGGTCGGGAGCTGTGTCGCGAGCGTGAGCGCCCCAAGCGAGAGGAGAAGGGCAAGTACATCGCTGAACATGTGTCCGGCATCGCTGATGAGTGCCAGCGACCCTGAGATAAACCCCCCGGCCAGTTCGACAAGGAAGAACACCGTCGTTATTATCAGGGCCAGCTTCAATGATTTCCCGTTATCCCTGTGCATATGGGCCATTACCTACAGGAATGTAGCAATCGTATCACTAAAAAGGATACCCGGTCAGGGACCGAACCGACCTAAAATGGATCACATGAAATCCGCAAGGCCGAGCTGCTGCTGCTTCTCCTCGCCGAACGTGGAGGTGATCGCAAGGTCAAGCACCTCGACCCGCTGCTTGGTGTACTCCGAGACCTTGTACTTCCGGCAGATCTCGCGGGACATCTCGAGGTATTTCTTCACCGAGCCCTCGTGCACCGTGGGGATGATGTTGCCGTTGCAGACTCCTTTTCCCCTGAATTTCGTGCATTTCCCCGCGAGCGGCATCCGCCGGTAGCTCGTGTTGCACTTCGTGCATCGGAACTTCTGCTTGGAAAAGGCCGAGAGGTTGCCCATGAGGTCGCGGATGAAGTGGGTGGTAAGTACCCGTTCTGCCACGTCATCTGCATCAACGGCACGAATCTTCTCGGCAAGCACCAGTTCTGCCTCGAGCTTCTCGGTCATACTCTTGAGCTGGGTATACATTGATTCGACCGGGCCCGATGATATATCGGAAGTATCATGGGTGAACTGGAATCCCTCAACCTGGGCCGGTGTCCCGATCCTGTTTTCAACGCGGTCGATGAGTTTGACGATCGTTTTTGGCTCTGCATACACAAGGGCGCTGGTATAGATCTCGATCGGGTAATGGTCGCAGACATCGACATTGAGGGCTTCCTTGTCGATCTCGGCCGGATCGATCCGGCTTGTCAGGACGAGCGGGGCGTCCATCGAGCCTCCCCGGTTCTGCGGCAGGAACGAGCGTGAGAAGTTGATCAGGCCGTCAAGGAGGAGCATGATGCAGTCCTCGTCGCCATCGCACTGTCCGGTGAAGATGCCGTTTGCCACGAGCGTATGGTCGTCTGCTACCGTCAGGCAGTAGACCCGTTCCTCGGGCGAGGGGACGGGTTCTGCGAGACGGATAGTGTCAGAGATGACACACGAGCCTTCGAAGACCGGCACCGCGTCGCCGGGCCTGAGCTCCATCGCCTTGACCTTGCGGAGGTAGCCCGTGTCCCAGACCAGCATCGCGTGCTCGGGGGTAACCACGAGATCCCTGCCACGCGAAGTGGTGAACCGTATCAGTGTAACCGGGGAGCGATGGATGGAGACCGAGGTGATCTTCCGGAGGTGGATCTGGCCATTCGAATCAACGGCACGGGTGTAGAACGGCCGGGCCGGGTCCGAGTAATACGTGCCGAGCCGGTCGAGGCCAGGCCGGCTGAGGTCGAAATTCTCCAGCACAAATTTCCGGATCGGGGACTTTGCCCAGCTCTTCCCGTCATACATTTCGATTTCGGTATCGCCGTAAAAGCAGTTCCTGCGCTTGGCGGCGTGGAAGAACGGGTGGGCGTACCCGACATTTGCCCGGGTAAACCCGACGATCCGGGCAAGGACACCGGCGCTCGTGTGCGGTGCAAGGCCGATGACAAGGTGCCCCACGAGATCAGCAGGTTCCTTCACCTTGTAGAAGGGTTCGAGTCCGTAACATTTCACAAGAAGGTCATCCATGAACTGCGCTACACTGACCATGTATTCGGCACAGGAATCGGAGACAAGGAGGTCCTGCGGGTGGAGCTCAACTACCTGCGAGCCGTTCTGGAGATCATAGCCTTTGGTGTCTTTCGTGTAGCCGAGAGCCCGAAGTTTTTCTACCGATACCCGCACCTCGTCCGGGCGGATGTGTGTAAGGGGGAGGTCAATCATGTCAAACCGGGTCGTGCCATCCTTGAAGACAAAGATGTTCTGCCGTGCCCGCAGGATGCCCTTCTCCATCGCCTCCACGGTCTTCTCCCGGGAGATCACCCCTTTCACTCCTTTGACGAGGGCGACGCTATCGGGTTTTATCCCCAGTCGCTCCATCGCCTTGCCGTACTCGGCCTTTACGTTCAGGGTGATCCGCTGGCTGCAGGTGGCCGGTACATTGCAGCCGGGACACCGGTCCTGCGTGGTCTCCCGCCCACATTTCGAGCAGGTGAATACTGCAACCGTGTGGCCCCCGCACTTTTCGCACCGGTTCAGGTACGTAATCTCGTTGCAGGACGAGCACCGGCGCCGGCCGACTTCGATCTCGATAATCCCTCCCTCTTTCTGGAAATCAAGATCCGTATTCTCCGCGTCTACCTCCTCCGTATGGGTTGAAGCGGACTGGAAGGAGCGCCTGCTCCCGCCCGAATCGCCGAGAGGGAAGAGGACATGAGGCGGCGGGTTCATCTTCCGGGGCTTTGATTTGCCCGGCCTGCCCATGCGTCCGCCGATCCGGGTCCCGGACCGTGACCGCATCTTCATCCCACTCAGGTGCATTACCAGTGCCAGCGGAATTGCGACGGCCGGGGCGGTCTGCCAGGTCTCCTGCTTTTTGAGATCCCCGCTAAGCCCGAGCCCGGCAATGAACGAGAGGTATGTCCGGATTACGAGGGTGTCGTCGCGGACTTCGTGCGGGATGAGAAGTGTCTCCAGGGACTCCTTGACTGCAGGATCGTTCGGGCAGTGCAGGCCATCCTCCTTTACGCTTCCTTTTGTCGACACATGCTCCGCAAGGGCCCGTATCTGGTCCGTTGAAATATCGTCCCAGAACCAGGTCCAGGCAGGGTAAAGGTAACCTCCATTCCGGGCATACCCCAGTGCCTCCGGTTCGTCCTTCGGGAGTTTCGCTCCATCCCCTGCATCGAGCAGCCACCACTCCTCGCAGTAACCGGCGGGCACAAGCGGGTGGTTGTTCTCGAGGAATTCCCCATAGGAAATAAGGATCTCACCAACATCGAGGATCTTCTCAATCCCGGCGGCGAGGCGTTTTGCGGTCGCCTCGTCATCGATCCGGAGCACGTCCCCGTTCTGCATCCTGACGGTCGGCCCTTCGATGGAATCAACCGGCACGACACCGCAGGCTTTTCCGGGGCGCTCGGTCTTCATCTGCGTGCCGGTAGCGAGGAACTCCCCGAGAACGTAGAGGGTCGCAGGGTGCATTCCCGCAGCAGCAAAACCGGTATTCCGCGATCTCCCGTACCGAAGCCTGAAACCCCCTTTCCGCATCGGATAGGAGAAGACCGGCCGGCCGCCGATCAGGTCGCGGAGGTACTTATCGAGCGGCTTGATACCCACGGTTTTCTCATCGTCGCCACCTTTTGCCGCCCCGGCGATCAGTTTGTCCAGCCAGTCCCAGCCCCCCATCTTCATCTTCTCGACCCGGCTCTTGAGTTTGCGGGCCTTGCCGGCGATTCCTTCCCCGATAACAAGCGCCATACCGCCCCGGACAACATTCGTTTCCACCCGTTCGAGATTCCGGTGGCCGGAGACCTCCTCCTGTTCGGTCGCTTCCCCGTCAATGCAGACCGGGCAGTTCTCGATGATCAGCCGGATCTCGGCTTCGCTCGGGAGATACTGGAGGTTCATAATGGAGTTGTACTGCCGGATCTCCTCGATGTACCGCTCCACCTCCTCCTGCCGCGGGATATACCGGTTGATACCGAGTTTCTGGCGCACGTAGTCGCCAACCAGCACCGAGAGCGCCTGTGCCGTACCGCCGGCGCTCCGGATCGGACCTGCGTAAAAGATCATCAGGTACGAGCTCCCGTCATCGTTCCTGCCAAGGCTGATCTTCGCGATCCCTTCTGTGGGAGCGGCCACGACCCCTTCGGTCAGAAGCGCCATCGCCACCCGGATCGCGTGGTCAAGCACCTCGTCGTTGTTCTTCTCCCCGAATTTACGGGCAACGAAATCGTCCCCGATCCGGAGGGCGACCTCTTCCCGGGACATCTGCTGTTCGAGCTCACGGATCCGGACTGCCACCCCTTTGATCCCAAGGAGTGCCTCCACCCGGTCCGCAAGATCGCTTGCAACGGGAATCTCAACCTCAGTGCTGGGATCGAGACCGCGGGAGCGGGCCTCTTTTGCTATCGCAATGGCACGATAAAGGTCATCCAGTAAGGATTTCTCATAGGCCTCCATCGCGGGCGAAAGCTTGAGCATACGGGTACGGTTGGGCCGGACGGGGATTTATGGATGCTGATTCGGGCAGGATCGGGACGGTGGGCAGAAAAATCCCATCATACCCGATGTATGGTAACACCCGCTGGCTGCGGGGAGAAAACGAGGGCCGGGATCCTATAGCACGAATCCCGGGGCATCTCACCAACAGGTTTACTGTTTCTTCTCTTCTTTTGGCGCTTCCTTTGGCACTTCCCCTGGCTTATGCGTGTAGATGGTCGCGCCTGCCCCGATGATTGCAGTAATAATCCCGATTATGGCGGCAATCACCGTCGGGTTCCCTAATGCCCCTCCCGAGGAGGTCTCGGTGGCGGTTGGCTGTACGGTAGTCTCGGGCACGACAGCAGTTGCGGGGGCAGCCGCTGTCGCCACGATGATCTGGGCCGCTCCCCCGCTTATGGGATGAAGGGTGCCGTATACGGGGATAATCTGCCCGGCAACGACATAGATCGTTCCTTCATAATCGTTGTATCCACTCATTGTCAGACGGATCATGTGGTTTCCCAGGGAGATGCCGGTCACGTTTACCGGGGTCATCCCATGATATACCCCGTCAATAAGGATTGCGGCACCCAAGGGGGACGAGGCAACCGTCAGTTCGCCAGCTGAAATCTGAGTCGTCTCGGTTGCTGTTACGACGTTCGTTGCTGTGATTGTCGGGATCGGGGTTTGAGTCGTCGTCGCGGTGGATGTTATCGGCACCACTGTTGTAGCATTTGTAGCCACGGTAGCATTAGTTGCTACCGTGGTGACCTGCGTATTCACCGTTGTTTCCAAGGTTGTTACGTTGGTTGTCGGAATAGCCGTAGTGTTCGTAGTATTGCCTGAATCTGCTAAAACAGGCACTATCACAAAGGCAATCGCGATAAGGATGATAAGATGCCTACAGGTCATCTTCATGATATGATCTCCAGTTTACATATTCGTTCATGAACATCTGACAACACCAGGTTTCCTTTCGTGAGGTTTGTCCCCATTGCAATCCGGATATTCCGTTAGCGCAACCTTCATCGTGGATCTGGTTGCAGGACCATTTCACGGACCCCTTCAACAGAGACCTGCTGGCAGAGAGATCATGGTTCAGCAAATTATTGCGTGGGCTGTCATGATGAATGTTGCCAGACCAGTCTGCAGGTTTCGTCATGGGAAAAAGAGAGGGATTGATTATTGAGGGGTGCTGCACCGGTTCTTAACATGGTGCCGAATATCAACCGGATTTCACCTTGGTACAACCGGGGGCACGATATCGGTTATTTCGAAATCACTTCCATCACTTTGTTCATGATCTCCTCGCTCCGGTTCTTCATGCCGAACCAGACAACGATCGCGATCGAGGCGCCAAGCCCAATACCAATACCCCAGAATATCGGTGTAATGATCGTGTAGATAATGGTCAGGTCCAACAGCAGCTGCGAGAGCGCCAGCATGACGACAACGAAGTACAGGAACAGGCGGACCAGCAGGAGCACCGGGTTGAGCAGTTCAATGCTGGAACTTTTGTAGCTCTGGAAGAAGTCGATGAAGAAATCGACAAGGATGATACCCACAACGAGGATAACAATGAATGCGACGACATGGGGGATATACTCAATGACTTTGGTCATGAACGCGCTGAGATAGTCCAGATTGAGGAGATCGACTGCAGCAAGAATGGCGATCAGGTAGACAATGCATCGTACAGTAATATCTCCTATATAACCGAACGAGACTGGGGCTTTCGTAACGGTTTTGCCCAAGTCCGATTCGCCGATTGCCTTGGTTGCGGTTGCTGTGGTCATTGCCTTGTCAATAACGATACGGACTGCTTTTCCGAGCAGACGTCCTACAACCCAGCCAATAATAAGAACAACAAGTGCTCCGATAATGGCAGGAAGTACTGCCACTACATTTACTAATCCACGGGAAACTATGTCCATTGTTACCATACTTTAAACTCCTGATTATCTAGCACATTTTAAGATAGAGCTGTAACATACCATGTTACATACACTACAGTAGTTAGTTGGGTGATAATAATATTTAAAAATATCACTGAATAAACAATACACTTTGGTGATTAACAACAATTATAAATCTTGCATACAATAGTTCTTAGGAAGGTCGCGTTACCCGGTTTGACACCATCATGATGCAGGACTACCAGCAGGAACTCACCGTAATACGGGATCTCCTCAAGAAGAACCCGAACGGGATGAGTGTAACCGATATCTCAAAAGCGCTGAAAAAGAACAAGAACACGATCGGGAGATATCTCGACATCTTGCTCATCTCAGGACAGGTCGACATGCGGACCTATGGCATGGCAAAGGTGTACACCCTTTCGCAGCGCGTTCCGCTGTCGGCTATGCTCAGTTATTCAAAAGATCTGATCATGGTGCTGGACAATGAATCCCGGATCGTCGATATCAATGGAAATTTTTTAAGCCTCCTGCAGCTCTCGCGTGAGGATACGGTGGGAAAAAATATTACCTACCTGCGATCACCTGAGGTGGATGTTCATGAACTTCTCGATACGATTAGAGCCGATATGGGAGATCGCGAGACCACCGTCACCTTCCATGTCAAAGATAAAGGGGAAAGAATCTTCCACCAGAAATGCGTCTCTACGGTCTTTGAAGATGGCAGGAAAGGTATCACGCTGATCCTTGAGGATGTCACGGAACATATTCTTGCCGAGCGGGAAATCCGGGAGAGTGAGGAGCGGTTCCGGATGATGGCCGAGAATATCCGTGACGGTCTTATTATCATGGAAAATGGTAAAAATGTGTATGCCAACAGCCGCATCACTGAAATCGCCGGGTATTCCTTCGAAGAAATCTGGGCAATGAAACCTCTCAATCTTATCGCACCGGAATGCTATGATGAGGTAGCGCAACGGATCCGGGATATCGAGACACACCCCGACAAACCCGGTGACCTCCTGATGTGGATCATCAGGAAAGACGGGACGCGGCGTTTCATTTATGGCCGTATCAGCACAGTGCGGCACAGCGATACTCTCTACAGTTTCATTATATTTACCGATATTACAGAACTCAAAAACCAGGAAGCCAGGGTGCGTGAGAGCGAGCAGCGGTTCCGGATGATGGCAGAGAACATCCAGGACGGCCTTATCATCGTTGAAAATGAGAAGGTCGTGTTCACGAACCGTCGTATCAACGAGATTTCGGGATATTCATCCGAGGAGATGGCCACAAAGGGGATCCATGGAACTCTCATTGTTGAAGACATGTCGACAATCTCAGCCCCGGGCATGATACCCATTTCAGAAAAAGGCAGGATCGAAGAGATCGTTAAAAACGTACAGCCGGACTCAGAGACCCCCGGAGAATTCAAAGTCTGGATGCGGCGTAAAGATGGCACACTGCGATTAATCCAGGGAAAAGTCACTGCTGCCCGTCACGGGGATATTACCAACACATATATCACCATGTCGGACATCACCGACTTTGCGGAGCGGGAGAAGAATCTGCGCGAGCGTATCGACGCACTTCAGGAGCTCTTGCACTGAATCACCAGTCTTTACTCCTGCACTTTTTCTCCCGGAATGGTCTCTACTCTTTATCATCAATATGTATAACCCATAAGAAAAGTATTTTAATACTATAACTTCTAACATTAGTGATACATTTGCAATATAGCGTGAGATAGTTATGACCGTTCGTGAAAAAATTACAATTTCCGAGAACAGGCTATCCGGTTTTCGTGGAAACACGGGGTACCGGAGCCGCAATGTCTTCGCGCTCCTGATCCTGACCGGGATCGCGATAACATTTATTGCAGTATCACCCGTAAGTGCCGGATCCCAATATATGGCCGGAAGTCCTGAGCTTTCCGCGGTGATAGCCGGTAGCAATGAGCTCTCTCCGGGCAACGAAGTACAGCTCGCGGTTGTCATCCAGAACACCGGAGTAAACCAGTTCAAATTTGTAAAATCGGGCATCGTTGATTCGGATGACCTCCCGAATACCGCAAAATTCCTCACCGTGACCCTTGATGCAGGCAACTCTCCGCTCATTGTGAAGTCCGATCCCCAGATGCTCGGTGACCTCAAGGCAAGCGGCACATCAACCGCAAAATTTACGGTTAAGATCCCATCAGATGCTCCTGCGGGTACCTACAGCCTCCCGGTCCTGTTGAATTATACCTACATGTATACCGCCGATCAGTATGGAACTGACACGATCCAATACACCTACAAAACCATGAACGAGACCCTCCAGATTCCCGTAAAAATTAAGTCGGACGTCAGGATCAACGTTCTTTCTGCACAGGTCAGGGATCTGAATGCCGGCACGGAAGGGTACATCACCATGGAAGTGCAGAATGTCGGTCACGAGGATGCAAAGAAGGCCGTTGTAACCATTGCACGGAATGATGGGAGCCCGGTCATACCCACGGAAGGCAGTGCCTATGTCGGTGATTTCCCGTCCAATGGGACTGCGACCTGTATCTTCAAGACTTCAGTCAATTCCGGTGCAGAAGCCCAGAGTTATCCCCTTGATGTCTATGTAAAATACGAAAACCATGACGGGGATATGGTTACCTCCGACATCGAAACGATCGGTGTCCCGGTCGGGGGAAAAATAGATTTTGAGATCGTCTCGGACCCGCAGACCGTCACGGCAGGCCAGAAGAAAGTGATCACGGCAAAATTCAAAAACACCGGCGGCGCAACCGCATACCAGGCCCAGGCCCGTGTCAGCATGGTCGATCCCTTCACCAGCAATGATGACTCGGCATTCCTCGGAGATCTCGCACCCGGGGAGACGAAAGAAGCGTCATTCCTGGTCTCAACGGATAGTGCAGCAACAGTGAAACAATATGGTATCGATAGCGAGATCCGCTACCGGGATGCCCTTGACAATACCGTGATCTCGGACACGATGAAACTGAACGTGAACGTTGTTGCCGGTAAAAGCATCATTGCCCAACTGACTGAAAACCCAGCGCTTGCTGCAGTAGTTGCCGTACTCGTCATTGCTATCGGGTATTTCTTCTACCGCAGGAAAAAGTCCCAGTAAGGTGGATTTTTTATGACCTCCACCAGTTTTTCCGGGTATACCGGCGCAGTGCTCGCGATGATCTTTCTCTGTGTCTGTAGTGCTGCCATTGTTGCACCGGTCTCCGCGGCAACGAAGTACCTCGGGGGCTCCCCGTCTTTCTCCGCCAGCGTGATCGGGGTCAACGAGTTTGTGCCGGGCGAAGATGCCACCATCAGCGTCCTCGTGAAGAACTCCGGTGTCGATACCATGAAACAGCTTGACTTGGGCACGATCGATGCGGAAGACCTTCCCACCACGGCAAAATTTGTCACCATCGGGCTCATGTCCGGGAGCGATGCCATCGTCATCAAGACCGATCCGCAGATGGTCGGTACGATCCCTTCCAGCGGGGCCGGGGTCACGGTAACATTCAATGCAAAGATCTCCACGAATGCAACCACCGGCGAATATCAGCTGCCGCTTGCCATCGGGTATGAATATCCCCGGGTAATCCGGCAGGAAAAAGCGGATGTATTTGAGTACACGTATACCGCAGCCAACGACACGCTTCCTCTCACCATCCATATCAAACCCGTAGTGAAGATCGCGGTCCTTGAAGCGGTCCCGGACCCGATGAGTGTGGGAACCGAAGGGTACCTCCACTTGAAAGTCCAGAATATCGGCCCTGAAGACGGTACCAAGGCGACCGTGAAGATTGTCCGGAGCGGGAGCAGTGCGATCATACCGACCGATAGTACAGTCTATATCGGGGACTTCCCGAGCGGCGGTGTCGTCGAATGCAAGTTCAAAATTTCTGCATCGACAGAGGCGACGAACCAGACCTATCCTGTTGATGTCCTTGTATCCTATACAAACCGTGAGGGAGCGATCGTCACATCAGACACAGAGACCATCGGTATCCCGGTAAGTGCAAAGACCAGTTTCACCATCATCTCACCGGAGCCGGCGATTGCAGCCGGATCAGAGAGCACAATCGCGGTCCAGTACCGGAACAACGGGAATTCAACCGTATACGACGCCCAGTCACGGATTAACCCCCACGGCCTTGTCACCATCGATGACAACATAGCATACCTCGGGGATCTCAAGCCAGGGGAATCCGAAACTGCACAGTATACCGTACAGGTGGACGGGACAGCGGAGCCCGGGGAGTATTCATACGACAGCAAGATCCGGTTCCGCGATGCTCTTGGCAACAGCCAGGAGTCGGACACGATAACCGTGAATCTGCAGATTCTTCCGGCAAAAACAGGGACTGTCGCAGGACTTCCGCTCGGCACGGTCGTTGCCGCGATCATCCTTGTGGTGATCGCCGCGGGCATCGTGCTGCTGGCATACCAGCGCAGAAAAAAACTGCAGTGAGACGCCATGACTCCGATGCGTGGACTCAGACTTCAGATTACCATGACCTGTTACAGGTACCTTACAGAGAACGGGCAGAACCGGGGAGAGGCGAATGATTAAGGAACTCTTTGAAGGCATCGCGAAGACGATCATCAAGAGGCCGAAACTGGTTGCCGGCTTGGTTCTCGTCATCTTCTGCATCGGTCTCTATGGCATGACCATGCTTTCCATGCAGACGGGATGGGAGACCTATGTTTTCAAGGACTCCCCCGCCGGCACGCTCGAGTCAAAATATAATGATGACTACCAGTCAAGTACGATTATCCTCATTGTCGAAGCCGGGAACCCGCTGAGCCCGGATGTCCTTGCGTATATCGATAATCTCGAAACAGATCTGCGGCAGCAGCAGAATATCAAGAGCGTACAGAGCATCACTGATGTCCTGAAGGCATACAATGGAGGGACACTGCCCACAACGCAGGCTGACACGCTGCGCATTGTCAATACGATTCCCGAGAGCACCCGCTCCCTAGTCTATCCTTCCAACGTGCTGACCCTCGTTCAAATGCAGATCACTCCGGGACTGTCCGATAATGTCCAGACCTCCACCCTGAACAACGTAGCATCGATTATCGACAATTCCAACGCACCTCCGGGAGTCACAGTCGAAATGTCCGGCTCCCCGGCATTTACCCAGCAGATGAGGACCGGACTTTCAAGCAACATGGGCATCCTCATTGGCGGTGCCATGATCCTGATGATCATCACAATGGGGATCCTCTTTGCCTATGTCCGCCACCGGTTCATGCCTGTCCTGCTCGTGGGGATCGGTCTTATCACCTCCCTTGGCCTGATGGGCCTGGCCGGTATCAATCTGAACATGGCGGTGATCGGGGCCTTCCCGGTCCTGATCGGTCTGGGGATCGATTACGCGATCCAGTTCCACGCCCGGTTCGACGAGGAAGCGAGGAAGGGATCCCTTGATGATGCGGTCTTCATGACCGTGACCCGTACCGGCCCCGCGGTCATGTACGCGATGCTGGCGACATCCATGGGATTCCTGGCCATGATGGTCTCGACCGTCCCGATGATCAAATCGTTCGGTGTGGTGTCCATCATCGGCATCAACACCTGCTTCTGGGTGTCCTGTATCGGCATGCCCACCATCGCCCTCCTGGTGAATTACAAGCCCAAGCCGCAGCAGACCGGAGAGTGCTATGCCGTGGGGACGAATGCGTGCGATACCGTCATCGATAACCCGAAAAACCGCACCGGGAAGAAGAGTTCCTTCTCTTATGGCCAGTTCCTCACGGAAACCTCGGTAAAGATTGCAAAGAACCCGGTACCGGTCCTGCTCCTGGCCGGTCTTATCGCCCTCATCGGGTTCCAGATCGACCCGACCATCCCGGTCAGTTCTGATGAGAACTCGTTTGTCCCCTCAGATATGCCGGCCAAGATCAACATCGACAAGGTCACCCGCGTCATCGGGGCAACCAGTACCGCAGACCTGCTGGTCCAGGGCTCCCGTGTAACGGATCTTGATACGATAATGTGGATGAAGGATTTCCAGGACTATGAGCTGGCGCACCATACAGAAATGACCGGTGCGACAAGTATTGTCACGTATATCCTCCAGTATAATGGAGGCGTGATGCCGGAGACACAGGCCGAACTCGACACCGTGCTGGCGAGAATACCGGATGATACAAGAACATCCTACCTCAGCGACCCGATGAGCGGGATCATCCGGTTCAGCACCGCTGAAATTTCGATAACCCAGCAGAACAGCCTGAAAGAGCAGGTGATCAATGATATTGCATTCCTTGAACCACCTGTTGGGATCTCGGTACAACCTGCCGGCAGTTTCGAGTTGTATACCACACTCTTAGGGGCCATGTCTAAATCAAAGGATACAATGACCCTTCTCGGGTTCATCTTCGTCGGCGCCTTCCTGCTCCTCGTGTACCGGCACCTCCACGCGATCTCTCCGATGATCCCGATCATCTTCGTTGTCGGCTGGAACGCGGTCATGATGTATATCATTGGCCTCACGTACAACCCGCTCACGGCGACACTGGGATCGATGACAATCGGGGTTGCCGCGGAATACACCATCCTTGTCATGGAGAGATACGCAGAGGAGGAGGAGCGGCTGCATGATCCCATTGCCGCCATCCAGGAGAGCGTTCAGAAGATCGGCAGCGCCATCACGGTCTCGGGTCTTGCCACCTTCTTCGGGTTCTCCGCACTCCTCCTCGCGACATTCCCGATCGTCAGCAACTTCGGTACCTCGACCCTTATTGCGGTCGCGTTCTCGTTGATCGGCGCGATCTTCATCATGCCGGCAGTGCTCTCCGTTGTGGGAGGTCTCGATGAGTGGCTCAAGGCAAGGAAAAAACAGGGAGCACATGAAAGAAGCGAATGAACACCATTCAGTATGTCAGTACGAATTCATAGGCTTCCAAATCATTCCCTAATTTTTAAAAAAAAACGGACCGGTAAAAAAATACTGCATGCATCCCGCGGGACACGTGTTCAATCCAGAAAGTGCAGGCAGAAATGCCTTCTCACTCATCTTTCCCGGCATGCTCCACGATCACCGGCAGACCGGTCTCACCCATCTGCCAGAGCGTCAGGGTGGCACAGGACCGGATGATCTCGTCCGCGTCATCGAGCCGCTGCCGGAGGGATTCGACAGCCGGTGCGCCGATCCGGCAGAGCGCCTGTGAGAGGAAACCCCGGAGTTCACGGTCATCGCTTCCCATCGCCATGATCAGGGGCTCAACTGCCGGGCTGCCGATCTCCCCGAGCGCTGCGGCAGCGTAACGCCGGAACTCCCGGCCGTTATTACCCTTCATCGCATCGATCAACGGGACGATCGTTGCTTCCCCGATCTGGGAGAGTGCCACGGCAGTATACCAGCGATGGTCATTGTCCTGCGCTTCCGCGAGTGCTTGGATCAGGTGGACGATTGCTGGTGTGCCAATCCCACGCAGTACCGCGATCGCGTCGTGCCGTACGTCGATCGCCGGGTCAGCCAGTGCCGCGATCTGCTGCGCAATCTCCTTATCCATGACCTGATTCCCACCAGTTCGTATCATAGGTAACACTGATCTGGGTACTGCACCCACATGGTTGTTTCCATTTTCCGGTCGCCAAGTACCGGTTACCCAATCCCCAGCCAGCCGGGGACAAAGATGATGACAAACAACGAGAGCATCAGCGCCATCCCGAGCGGGATGCCGACCCGTGCCCATTCACTGCTGCTGATCCCGAGCTTGCAGGCCGCAATGATGTTGGGGATGTTGCCGGGGATGAGCATCCCACCGGCGATCAACAGTCCCATGAGGGCGCTCGTGATCTGCTGGGACGACAGGGCGGGACTGATCTCCGCGGCGGCAAGGGTCGCGTTGTCGAGCACGGCAGAGACGATGTTGATCCAGTACAGCCCGGCAGACGGGATCATAATGACATACTCGAGGATGAGCGGCTTGAACCCCTCGCCGAGGAAGACGAGCGCCATGATGAACAGGTACACCTTGCCGGCCCGGACCAGGATCTCCGGGACCGTCTCCCGCTCGACAAGGCATTCGAGATGCTCGTTCCCGGTATGGCTCTGCGAGAAGAGAAAGACCCCGACAAACCCGAGGACGACGATAGTCGGGAGGATATACCATCCCAGCTTTTCAAAGAGGTACGTGAATCCCGCATGATAGGGTACTCCGGACAACTTGGAGATGACAATGGTACTCAGTGGTTCGCCCAGCGGGGTCAGCCCGGCCCCGAGGCCTATCGAGAAGCACGCGACCACCGCGATCTCCACTTTGGCTTTCCTCACCACGGGAAGGGCATTGACAATCTCGACAAGGATGATTGCGGCGAGGATCGCGGAGATGATGCTGGAGACAAACCCCAGGATGACAATGAGTGCAAAGACCATCCATTGCAGGGAGAAACGGCCGACCATACTGACGATCGCTGCCTGCAGCCGGTGGTAAAAAACATGAAGCAGGAGCCCGACGAGGAGGACGATCTGGACGATCCCGATGGGGATACCAAAAAAGCTCGCGATGTTCAGGGGTGAAAGCAGCGCTTCGGTGACAATGGCAAGGCTCCAGCCGGTCTGCTCGCCGGGGATAGTCATGAACCCGGCAATCGTCAGGGAGGCAACGCCGCAGGCAAACAGGAAGACCTCAAGGTTGTGCTCGACACATTTTACCCGGAACGGGAGGATGAGGACAAGCGCGAAGATGATGATCAGACCGAAGTTTGCAAGCACGTCCATATCCAGCCTCCTCAAACGCCCGGCAGGTGTTCTGCAGCCGGTTCCTGCCGGAAATGTGGACGCCCGGAAGATTAATGGATTCCTTTTATCACCGCCTTCATGCCCCGGGGTAAGAAAGTATATATCCAACATCGATGGTATAGGCAATTGATCATCTCTTAAGGGGCGTGTGGGTGGATGGCACAGGACCTCATGAAGACAATCAGTGTACTGCAGAATACGGCAATCGGGAATTGCCGGAAGCGGATAGAGGATGCAGCACTGAGGGCAAAAGGGATCATCGCGAGCAATCCGCCGGATACGGATGCTCCGGGACCGTGCCAGAAACCCCAGTGCGGGGTGACCTCAGTCATGAAACGGAAGCACGGACTGTAAGGAGGGGGAGACAAAATGGATACGGAGAAAACACTCCTGCAGCAGATACGGGACAAGGAGCACGATCTTTCCCTGAAGGTTGATGCTGTCCGGGCGGAGACGGAAGCGTCCGTGGCCGCTGCACGGACCGAGGCGGAAGACCTGCTCTGCACGGCAGATACGGCGGGGAAGACGACCGCCGAACAGGTGTACTGGAAGGAGCGGGGGAAGACCGAGATCGAGATCGAAGCACTGAAAAAAGCGGCTGAACGGGAGAGAGAGACCGCAACGGTGCGGGGAGAGCAGAACCTTCCTGCCGCTGCGGAGCGGATCGTCAGGTACGTGACCATGGAATGAAACCGGGAACGCCCGGTAAGGAGTCATATGCTCCAGAAGATGAAACGGATCCAGGTGATCGGGCCAAAAGATGAGCTGAGCCGGGCAGTCGACCTCCTGTACCGGGCGGGCACCGTCCATCTTGAGAACGCGCCGGAGCTTATTTCGCGGGCCGAGATCTGCCTAGGCAGTGTCAGACTGGAAGATGCAGAGAAGGCAGAGGCGGTCCTTAACAAGATCAGCGCGATCTTCACCACCCTCCCCGTCATCGCAGATGATACGGCAATCCAGGCGCTAATCCGGGCTTCTCTCGAAAAAAAGACCCACGCTGAACTCGTCGCACGAGCCCAGGAGATCATTCATACCCTTGAGACAACGACCCGGGAGCTGGCTGCAAAGAAGAGCGAACTCTCCCTCTCGATCACGGCGCTGAACCGGTACAAAAAGGTGCTTGATATCATCCAGCCGGTCGAGAAGGAACTGCCGGTACTGGAGGGATTCGAGGTCACGATCCTCCTCATCCAGGAGGAGCACCGTGACGTCCTCGAGCTGATCAAAAAAGAGCTGGACACGATCACCGGCAACCGGTTCGAGATGACCGCAACAACAGTCGATGCCGAGACCCTCGCTGCCATTATGGTCTTTCCCAAGAAGTATTCCGAGGAGATCCACTCCTTCATCTATTCCGTGAACGTGAACGAGGTGAGGCTCCCGAAGGAATACATCGGCAGGCCTTTCTACGAGATGTACACCCTTCTCGAAATGAGCAGGATGCATGCGCTGGACGAGATCGCCCGTACCGATGCGGATCTGCTTACGCTCTCGAACACCTGGTACCAGGAACTTGTTGTCCTCAAAAAGCAGCTCGAGAACATCCTCGGGGAACTCGGCGCGTACCGGAACTTCGGGCTCTCGGATTATACGTTTGTCATCATGGGATGGATCCCGAAAAAGTTCCTCAAGAAGACCAAGCGGGCCCTGCACGAGACTTTTAATGACCGCGTGGTCATCTGCGAACTCCCGGTGACGGAGAAGGACATGGAGAAGGCACCGGTCTTTTATGACAACCCCTTCTGGGTGAAACCCTTCGAGCTCATCATGCAGCTCGTTGCCCCGCCGCGGTACCGCGAAGTCGACCCGTCCCCGGTCCTTGCGATCTTCTTCCCGCTCTTCTTCGGGATGATGGTCGGCGACATCGGATACGGGATCGTCATCCTTGCGTTTGCGTTTGTGATCCGGCACCGGTTTCAGGCCGTCGCGTTTGCGAAGAGCCTTGCCGATATTCTCATCATCTCATCGATCCCGGCGATCATATTCGGGTACCTGTTCGGGGAATTCTTCGGTGACCTGGGAGAGTCCATGGGCTGGCTCCACCCTATACAATTTCTCGGGATAACCTGGAACCGCGTGGACGCGATGATCCCGATGCTCATCTTTGCCATCTCGCTCGGGGTCATCCATGTGTCCTTAGGCCTTCTCATCGGCCTCCGGAACGCGATAATCATGAAGAGCAGGAAACACATGTGTGAAAAGTGCGGCATGCTGATGATGATTTGCGCACTCGTCATCCTTATGGCGATGCTTGCCGGTGTGTTGCCGGATGTCGCGATTTACCCGGTGGTCATTCTCATCGTCATCGCCCTGCCCCTCATCCTGATGGGGGCGGGGGTCTTCGGCACGATCGAGGTGATGAGCACGGTCGGCAACATCCTGTCGTACGCCCGTCTGATGGCAATCGGCATGGCCTCGGTCATCCTCGCCATGGTGGCAAACCGGCTTGGCGGGGCATTCCAGTTTGCCATCATCGGCATCATCGTCGCCATCCTGCTGCACGCGCTCAATATCGTGCTCGCGATGTTTTCCCCCTCAATCCACGCGATGCGTCTCCATATCGTGGAGTTCTTCTCGAAGTTCTACGAGGGAGGGGGCGTGGCGTACAAGCCGTTCAAGAAAGAGGCAGAGACGAAGGAGCCAAGTCAGTGAAGAAACCGTCAATCTTCCCGAAATACCTTTTTTGACCATCACAGGATCCTATAGAGCAGTGTCAAGGTTTTTTCAGCTCCGCTGGTGCACATGGCCATGATCTGCAAAACCTGTTTTACAGGAAGTTTTAATCAAATTTAGTCCGGATCGCAACGTGCCTGCGATCGCGATATTCATTTTTCAAATGCGATCACATGGGTCGTTTGAAAAATTTTAAACGCGATAAAACCGGAAATCCAGCTGCCTCTTACATCTGATATAGCTTCATTTCCTGTGGAGATTTTTCGGGCTTCAGATCGCGAAAATGATCGCGATTGAAAAATTTTAAACGTGATCAGTGGGTCGATTGAAAATTTTTGATCGCGATCGTATGGTTGCTTGAAAAAAGTTAAACAGATCTTCATGATTGAATAAGCGTTGTGTGCAGGCTTGAGCTTGGTGCAGCTAGAAAGTGGGATGTGGTGCAGTTTAATGATTAGTGTGGTGCGCTAAGGAGGATAGTAAAGCTATTGTGATCCCACTTATTGACCTCCAGAGACCACATTATAAAAACGATGCCTTACGCGCAAAACGCCCGTCGGGTTTTGCGCTACTCACTTACCTTGAAAAAATTTATGTTATGCGATTCCAGATGAAATTCGGGCTGGCATCTGGTCCCACATCCTGCCTTCACGTGTTCACTTCACTTCGACGCACTCATCTTCTTCATCTTCGCCAGCTTTTTCTTCCGCTCCAGGATACTCTTGACCTTCTTGAGCCGGAACAGGTCCTCCCGCTCCCGCTCCTCGATCGCGTTCTTGATGTACTTCGCCTGGCTCTTGAGTTCCGGGATGAGGATCTGTTCGAGAGCGTTGACCCTCCGGCGGTTCATCTGGATCTCGGACCCCAGCCGCCGCATCGCTGTCTCGGTTTCGGCCAGCCTGATCAAGAGGTCCAGCTCCACCTCATACCGCTCCGCAGTCTCGTCGATCCGGGCGCTCGTGGAGATGATCCCGTACCCCCGCTCGAGCATGCTCTTCGAGACGCGTTTCTTCTCGATCACCGGGACCGGGACGCCCATGATATTCTTGCCGGTGATACCCACCATGATCGACCGCCGGGTAGCAAACGAGGCAGACTTCAGCGTGACCGGGTCGTCAACGCCTTCCGCGATCATCAGCGCCTGGTCCGCTGCCCGGGAGATCTGCTCCAGCTCGTCGCGGGAGTCCGAGACGCTGCTTAAGATCTTGAAGAATTCCTGGATGAGCGCGTCCATCTTCTCCCGCAGGAGGTCGCGGCCCTGCTCCGCGAGCTTGATCTGGGCCTTCTTCTTCATCAGCTCCATCCGCGTGGGCTTGACCTGCTCCATGGCCGTTCAACTCCCTGCAGTCTTTTCTGCGGCCTCCTTCGCCGCCGGGTGGTATTTTTTGATGTGCTCCCGCTTGATCCGCTTGAGTTCGTCTACCGGCAGGGTGGAGAACAGATCCCAGGCAATGGAGAGCGTGGTCTCGATAGAACGGTCTTCGTCACCCTGTGTGATGAACTGCCGCTCGAACCCGTCCGCGAACTTCAGGTACTTCCGGTCGAGGTCCGTGAGTGCCTCCTCCCCGACAATCGCAACGAGCCGCCTGAGGTCGCGCCCATAGGCGTAACTGGCGTAGAGCTGGTCCGCCACGCCGCGGTGATCCTCCCGGGTCTTGCCCGGGCCGATGCCGAGGTTCATGAGCCGGGAGAGGCAGGGCAGGGCATCGACCGGCGGGTCCGCACCGCGCCGGAAGATGTCCCGCGAGAGGACGATCTGGCCTTCGGTAATATAGCCGGTCAGGTCGGGTACCGGGTGGGTGATATCGTCGTCCGGCATCGTCAGGATCGGGATCTGGGTGATCGAGCCGGTCCGGCCTTTCAGCCTCCCGGCCCGCTCGTAGATGGAGGCAAGGTCAGTGTACATGTACCCGGGATATCCTCGCCGGCCGGGCACTTCCTCGCGGGCAGTCGAGATCTCGCGGAGCGCCTCGCAGTAATTGATCATATCCGTTAAGATCACGAGAACGTGGAGATTATGGGTGAAGGCAAGGAACTCCGCAACCGTGAGGCCGCACCGCGGCGCCGCCAGCCGCTCGACCGTCGGGTCGTCGGCCAGGTTCATGAAGAAGACCACCCGGTCGAGCGCTCCCGTCCGCTCGAAGTCCCGCATGAAGAACGAGGCCTCCTTATGGGTGATGCCCATCGCGACGAAGACCACGGCGAACTGCTCCCCCTCACCCCGTACCTTTGCCTGCCGGGCGATCTGGGCGGCGAGCTTGCTCGCCGGCAGGCCCGAACCGGAGAAGATCGGCAGCTTCTGGCCCCGCACGAGCGTGTTGAGGCCATCGATTGCCGACATACCGGTCTGGATGAAGTCCGCGGGCTTGTCCCGGGCGGACGGGTTGATCGGCGTCCCGGCAATGTCAAGCACTGCCTCCGGGATGATATCGGGGCCGCCGTCCCGCGCCGTCCCAACGCCGGAAAAGATGCGGCCCAGCATATCCATCGAGACGTTGATCCGTGCCGGTTCCCCGATGAACCGGACCGTTGTGCCCACGAGGTCGATCCCCCGGGTGCCCTCGAAGACCTGGACGACCGCATGGTCTTCCGAGATGTCGAGTACCTGCCCGGTCCGCACCTCTCGGTCCCGGAGGGTGATCTTCACCATCTCCCCAAACGATGCCCCGAGGACCCCGTTGACGAAGATCAGCGGGCCGGAGACGTAGTCGATCGTCCGGTACTCTTTTGTCAGCAGCGGTGCCTGCTTCATTTCTCCACCTCCAGTCCGGTGATCTTCTCACCGATCTCGTCGATCATGCCCCGGATAACATCCACCTCTCCCACATCCTTCATCCGCCCGATCGTCGCCTTCAGCGGGAGCGCCTGGATCTGCCGCAGGCTGACACCCCGGTTCATCGCGAGGTTCCCCTGCTCGTAATACGTCATGATCACCTTGAGCATCAGGTACTGCTTATCGATAGGACAGAAGGAGTCCGTGTCGCTGTAGGCGCTCTGCTGGAGGAAGTCCTCGCGGATCATCCGCGTCACATCGAGGATCACCTTCTCGCTGTCGGGCAATGCATCCGGGCCCACCAGCTGGACGATCTCCTGGAGCTCGACTTCCTTCTGGAGCAGGTACATCGCCTTCTCCCGGAGTTCCCGCCAGTCGCGCGCCATGTTTTTGTCATACCATTCCGTGATGCTGTCGAGGTAGAGCGAGTAGCTCTTGATCCAGTTCACCGAGGGAAAATGCCGGCGGTAGGCAAGGTTCGTGTCAAGGGCCCAGA
Organism: Methanoregula sp.; assembly: GCF_049510175.1. Classification (GTDB taxonomy): domain Archaea; phylum Halobacteriota; class Methanomicrobia; order Methanomicrobiales; family Methanospirillaceae; genus Methanoregula. Next base: position 315,630 of record NZ_JBEKZF010000001.1, on the reverse strand, counting down.
ACGTACCCACTACCCGCAGCGTGTTCTGGGTGATCGGCTCCGAGAAGTCCCCGCCGGGCGGCGAGACCGCCCCCACGACCGTGATCGAGCCGGTCCGTTCGCCGGCACCGAGACAGACGACCCGGCCGGCCCGTTCATAGAATGCCGAGAGCCGGGTCGCGAGGTAGGCGGGATAGCCCTCTTCGCCCGGCATCTCCTCGAGCCTGCCGGAGACCTCGCGCAGCGCCTCGCCCCAGCGGGAGGTCGAGTCCGCCATCAGCGCAACATCGTATCCCATGTCCCGGAAGTATTCCGCGATCGTGATCCCGGTGTAGATCGAGGCCTCTCGGGCAGCGACCGGCATGTTCGAGGTGTTCGCGATCAGGATCGTCCGCTCGATCAGGGGGAGTTTCGTCCGGGGGTCGATAAGCTCGGGGAATTCCGCGAGCACGTCCGTCATCTCGTTGCCCCGCTCCCCGCACCCGATATAGACCACGATCTGGGTATCCGACCACTTGGCAAGCGTCTGCTCCGAGACGGTCTTTCCTGTCCCGAAGCCGCCCGGGATCATCGCCGTCCCGCCTTTTGCTACCGGGAACATGCAGTCAAAGACCCGCTGCCCCGTGATCAGCGGCAGGACCGGGTCGAGTTTCTTCTTATGGGGGCGCGGGATCCGGACCGGCCAGCGCTGCAACATCGGGAGCCGGACCTTATTGTCAAGCACGCAGACAATATCCTCGACCGTGAACGACCCCGCCTGGATCTCCGTGACCTTCCCGGACACTTTCGGGGGGACGAGGACCCGGTGCTCGAACTGGAACTCCTTCACGGTCCCGATCACATCGCCGGACCCGAGCTCGTCACCGATCTTTGCCACAGGGACAAAATCCCATCTCTTCGACCGGTCGATCCCGGGTGCAGTGATGCCGCGGCCGATGAAGTCGCCGCTCAGTGCAAGAAGGACCGGCAGCGGGCGCTGGACGCCATCATAGATGGAGGCGAGGAGGCCGGGGCCCAGCTCAACGGAGAGGGGGGTCTCTGTGTTCTCCACGTTCTCGCCCAGCGTGAGCCCGGTGGTGTCCTCGTACACCTGGATCACCGCCTCGTCGCCCTCAAGCCGGATGATTTCGCCGCGGAGCGCCTCGGTCCCGACTTTCACCACGTCATACATCTTGGACCCCTTCATGCCCCGGGCCATAATGACAGGCCCTGAAATCCTTGAGATTGTTCCCGTTATCATACCTTCACCTCTTCAGCACGATGTTGTACCCGATCGCCTTCCTGAGGAGGCGCTCGATATATGTCCGCCGGTCCACCTCCCTCGATTTCGAGGGGATCGGGATGATGAGCGGGCGGTGCATCTTCTCGATCCGGTCCATCAGTTTCTCATCGAGAGAGAGCATGTACTCCTCGTTCACCGCCACGATGCCGATATCATCCTTGTGGAGCAGGGGAGGGATCACGGTCCTTGCCTCCGCCACGTCCTTTGCCTCGTAGACCTCCGCCCCGGCGAGCCGGAACCCCGATGCCCGGTCGCTGTCCGTGACGATGACAAACTTATACATACACGAGTTCCTCCCTGAGGTTCTCGACGGGGAAATCCGCGGTCTTGCACCGCGAGATGACCCGGATATTGGTGATCTCGTTGTACTTTGCCCAGAAGTATCCGATGAGCGAGGCGACGCTTAAAGGGTCGCCCATGAACGATCTGACTCCCTGCTGGACCAGGTACCGCTCCAGCTGTTTTTCGATGACGGAGATCTTCTGGGCCTTCAGGGCAGTCTCGGGTGTGCTGGAGAGGAAGCGGTACCGCTTGGAGTATCGCGTGAGGTACCACGTGGTCGCGAGCGTGGCAAGGGCGTCGTCGATCGTATGGAGGGAAAGGAGACGGTCGATCATCGCAGAGTCAACCTCCAGTCCCCCGTCAAGCAGGAACTTTTTTGCCTCTTCCGGCTCGACATGGTCCCGGATCATCCGCAGGATTGTCTTGATGTTTACCACATCGATCTCGAGAGAGACAATATCACGGATCATCACGTTGTTGGGGGAGCTGGTTTTTACCGCGAGGAGTGCATCCTCGTAATAATACCGGTCGAGCGCACACTCGAGCATGCCGAGGTCCCCGGTCTTTGCGAAGTCCGGGAATGCCGTCGTAAGTGGCCGCGCATACGAGATTTCCCACGTAGCAAGCAGGTCGATCACTGCCTTTGGGTCCTGCTGCCGGACGAGCTCGGTCAGGGTCACCTCGTCCAGCTCACCGGCAGGTATCAGACAGTCAAGGATCTCCTCGTTGGTCACATGGATGTTCTTCCCGCGGAGGATCGTCTTGATATTCTGGACATCCCAGCGGTGGAGGAAGATGCTGATGAAGAGTCTTGCTTCCCTCTCCTTTGAAAAATTAAGGACATTATGGAAGGTCCGGACGAAGTTATTCCGGAGGGCGTGCTCGATTGCGGGCATGCCGGAGTACCTGCCCCGCGCCTCGATAAGGTCCTCGCGGTAAGCAGTCTTCTCAAGCTCGCTGATCAGTGAGTCGAGATCAGGCTGGAGGATCAGGTTGTCGAGCGTGTGGTGATCCAAGAGCCGGCTCTTCATCCCCCGCATCCGGGCATTGATGTATCCCCAGTCCATGTCAGCCACCGGACAATATGGCGTAGATCTCGAGTCTCTTGTGCTCCTTTATCCGTTCGAGCCGGGACTCAATCGTATTGGAGATCGTGATGAGGCCATCCGGAGAACTGGCCACGAGACCTCCCGCACATTCGATATCGGTGAGGATCTCGCACCGGATGCCCATTGCCGCCAGTGTTTTTGTGCAGAGATCGAGGTCCCGCTTGTCGACGTGGACAAGGAACGGGGTCGCCCCCATCGCGCCGGTCGCCTCCCGGGCAAGCCGTTCGAATATGGCCGGGTATTTTTTGTCCTGCCGGAGCCGGGACAACTGCGTCCAGGCGTTGTCAAAAGCGGCCAGAAAAATGTTCTCCCGGCTCCTGAGAGCTTTCTCCTTGATATCCCCCTTCGTGAGGTACATCTGCTTGTTCCGCTCGATAGAGGCGGATTTTTCTGCTTCTTTTATGGAGATCGCCTGGATCTCCTCTGCCTTCTTCTTCGCCTCCGCCCGGATCTCCCCGGCCAGCTTTTTTGCCTTTTCCCGGAGCTCCCGCTCCCGTTCCTGTGCACTCTCCTCGACGGATTTCAAGAGATTTTCATAGGCCACGATATCACCGTCTTGCATTTCCTCTCAAGCGAAGCGGTCCTGCTGCCTTGTGGCTCCCGGTGTTCCCGGTCCGGGAGGGGAAAGAAGGATTCTGTCTGGGGAACGCAGTGCTCTCACGGGCAGCCTATTTGCCACCTGTGTCACTTCACCATCAGGATGATCATCGCGGCGACGACAAAACCGAGGATGACCAGCGTCTCGGGGATCGCTTCTAAGATGATGATCGAACCTGCAGTCTCCGGCTTTTCAGCAATCGCACCCGCGCCTGCTGCGCCGATGCGGGACTGCGCCCACCCGGTGCCAATCGCACCTAAGGAGAATGCGAGCGCAGCCCCGATAGGAACTTCCCAACCAACCATGTCATTACCTCTTAATGATAGAACCTAACAGAGTGCTGCTATATTAAGGTATTGCGGTGGTTATGACCGGAAGCAGGCTTCCACCACGTATGCTTGCGGGACGGTCACAAGGGAGGAGAACTGTGCCGGGAATGCGAGAGGATCGCGTCCATCTCGTCGAACACGACGTCAGTAATCACATGGCCCTTGGCCCTCTTACCGAGGGCGATGAGGTCCTGTATGTCCTGGCAGGTGAGCGTGGAGAACGAGTACTCTTCCCACTTCTCACGCTTAAGGTTGATCCAGAGCTCGCCGAGAATTTCCCGGAGGAGGGTGTAGTCTGCATTGCAAAAGGAGGGCCATCCGGCAGCCGGGGCGTGCCGTATCTTCTCCACCGCAGCTTCAACGGCCTGCTCCCTCTGGAGCTGGAACCGCCTCCTGCCCAGTTCCTCTTCATCGGTGCGGGTCATATTCGCAATCAATCGGAATTATACTGTCCCGAGTTATAGCACTTTCCCTCACCGGCCATGTACTTTTACCCAATCCATGACACTATATAATACGTGCGCGGCGCTGATTCCGCAGTCCGTGCAGAGGCCGCAAAGTATATGATTGCACAGCGGGACTCACTCATCATCCCCATCATGGGGCGGGAGGAACACGTATGCCGGATGTAACTCAGGCAGAGATAGGAAGGCGCCTGTACCATGTCCATCGTGGAAAGACGGTCGAGCGTGCGATGAAACTGATGCAGCAGGGTATCGGTGCAGAGTGGAAGTCGTTCTCCGAAGCGGATGTCAGCATCCTCACGCACCTGCTCCAGTGCACGTGGAACACGATCGACCAGGGGATCTGGGACAAGATCCCGTTTGCGAATACCAAGGCGGGCGATGTCCGGCAGATCCTTTCGTACGGGGAAGGAGTTATGCCGGGGCGGAACCCGGCGCCGGATGCGGTGGCAGAGATCAGGAAGATCCTGCTTGCGGTGAAGTGAGCATCATCTTTTTTTTTCCGGAGCGCGGCCGGAACTATTTTTTGAGATTTTTCCGGGCGGGTTTGAAATTTTCCAAAAAATTTTCTGGATTTTTCGATGACAAAATTTTCCGGGCTCTGAAGAAATTATTCAATAAATTCTGACGCTCCAGGGGCTCCGCCTTCGGCTCCGGCCCGCCGCTGAGGTCCCCCCATTGTGATAGCGCTGTATTACCTGTACAAAAATGTGGAGAAATTTTCTGCACAGGTAATACGGAGGCATCACAATGCGCCACGTCCCCCCACGGGGTGTCGAATCTCATCAGAGATGAGACAGGAGAAGAGCCTTCAGGCTCTTCGACTGACTGGTGGCGCAAGAGGGGGGGCGATCCGGTACCGGCCTCTGGGAGTTAGAGCCATCCGAAAGGGTATATAAACCCCTTTTCACCGTCGGAGAGTGGGTAAAAATTGGATGCCGGAAGAGATACTCTTTTCAGGTTCCCGTTCTCCGTCGGAGACTTCCTGCCCTTGGGCAGGTATGGACCTCCCGGGAAGCGGTAATTTCGGAAAATGCCACGGTAATTCGGCTCCGGACCGACTATTTTACGTCGGCAGAACCATGACGGTATTTAGCAGCATTTGGGCGCCGAAACAGAATCCGGATCGGGATTCAGGACGTTATTAAACCGGAGGCCTGTTTTGGGGATCCGGATTTCCGGGAGCCGGGAACTTATTTGGTAGGGTCTTGCGAACCGGGCAGGAAATCGTAAAAAAATCCCGGGAAAATTTTCCGGAAATTCTTTGAAAAAATTTTCAAAAAAAACTGGAGTGAAATTTTTCCGGAAAAAATTTGAAATCCCAAAGATTTTCCCCGGAATTTCATAACGCTCCCGGAGGCCGGAGATCCTACTCCGTCCCCACCCGCACGCACTCCTCGATCGTCCCGATCCGGGCGACCGCAGCGCACATGTCCGGCACGTACGCGAGCGCCTTGCCGGAATTCACCATGATTGCCTCATACTGCTCCATCACGGGCGAGACCACCATGCAGGTATCGGCAAAGACCCGGGCCCCGCTCTTCTCGATCGCATCCACGGTTCGCAGGTTATTGTCGATAACGCCCTGCGAAGCAAAGATATAGAACGGCATGCTGACGACCTTCCCTATGAGGAGCCGGGCGATCTCCTCCAGCTCCGCAGGGGAGCAGTGCGGGCAGCCGACCGCGACCGCATCGACCGGGATCTCTTTGAACAGCTTCCTGATCTCCGCAGATTCCACGGCAATTGTGTCGAGGCCGGTGAGGTCGAAGGGTCTTTTCACGGCCTCGGGGGTGATACCCGCGACGTGGTAAAGGGCTACAGCACCGGTTGCTGCCATCGCCGCCCCGAGCCCCTTGAGCTGGTCCTTGTCCGGACGGATGCCGGTGATGTACGGGATCCGGTTGCCCGCCAGCTTGCCGGCATGGTAACCGAGTGCCCCGTAGTCTGCGATGCTCCAGTTTTTCGTATCCGCTTTAACATCGATAACGAGCTGCGGTTTGCGGTTCTGTTCCAGGTGGAGGCCGTAGCAGGGCGTCTTTCCCACGAGCGCAGCGGCAAGGGCGCCGGGCCCGCCTTCGCGGTTGGTGCGGGCCCCGATCACCGAGTTCGCGTAGCTGACCGCGGAGGACTCCGACCATGCCAGGTGGTCGCCGAAGTCCGTTTCACGGAGGTAGTAGGGCGTGCAGGTGCACTCGATGCCGATGCCGAGACGCTCGTAGGCGGCGACGACGGCCTGCTGCTTCTGCGCGAAGTCCGGATCCACGCCCATCTCCTGCCAACGCCCGCGGGGCATGCCGATTGGGTTCAGCACCGCCGGGACCACGGCCTTTGCGTCGAGCGAGGAGAGCCACTGGAGGCCGTACTCGCCGATCGTCTTGTAGGACGCCCCGCTCACCTGTGCACTTTTGATGGGGACGAGCCGTTCGGCGCCGAAGACCTTGCCAAGCGCGACGAGGAGCTCGAGCATCTTCTGCCGGGTCTCGCCACGCTCACCGGCAAGTATCCGTTCCTCGTCCCTGTCGAGCTCCATCGCTTCACCACGTGGCACGCGAGAAATCCGCCTCGCGCCCGAGTACCATCGTCGCGTCAACCCCGACCTTGACATTCGTGCCGTCCTCGAGCTGGCACGGGTCCAAGGAAGACCCGCGGACACCGGTGATCACCATCACGTCCCGGTCGCCGCTCACCCGTGTCGCGATCGCATATTCGACGTCGTGGGGGTCTGTGGGATCGATGTCCTCGTCCACGACCACGACATGCTTGAGCGAGGTGTGGGCGGCAAACGCGGCCATGATCGCGTTCTTCCCGTCGCCCTGCGTGCTCTTTTTGATCTGGATCACCGCGTGGAGATAGCCGCAGCCGCCCTTCGTGAGCACGACATTTTTTACCTGTGTCACACCGGCCACTGCCTTGTAGATCTTCGGCTCGTAGGGACAGCCCATCAGCACCTTGTGCTCGTCCCCGCCGGGCAGGATCCCGTGGTAGATGAAGTCCTTCTTTGTGTGCATGCCGGTGAACTCGATCACCGGCTGGCGCCGGACCGGGTCGTAGGTGCCGGTGATGTCGACAAACGGCCCCTCGTCCGTCACGTCGGACCCGATGAACCCTTCCAGCACGATCTCCGCATCGGGAACAAGGACTCCGTTACTGCACCGGTTCACCCGGATCTCCCCCCCCATCAGTTCCGCGGCAAACCCAAGTTCCATGCCGGTCGGGACCCGGGTGCAGCTCGCGAAGGTCACTGCCGGGTGCGTCCCGATCGTGACAGCGATCGGGAGTTTCTCTCCTTTGGCAAGCGCCTTCCCGAGCATCACGTGGGTGTGCCGGCCTTCCACGAGCCGGGCCGCGACCCAGTGGTCGTCAAGCACGAGCATCCGGTGGATCGAAGCGTTCTCGACGCCGTCATAGCGCGAGAAGACGATCCCGGAGGTGATGTACTTTCCTGCGTCCTTCGGGAAGTGGCGCATGATCGGGATGCGTGAAAGCTCTGGCTTCTTCATCGCAAGGTTGCCATCCGTTACAACCTTCCCCGCATAGCTTGCGTCGGCCAGTGTCGGCACGATCTCCGGCTCGTCCATCCCGAGTGCTATGGAGAGGGCGGCCCGGCTTGCCGTGAGGTTCATCACCGCACGGGAGCTCCCGATCCTGTGGAAGAAGAGGAGCTTGTCGGTACCGGCCGCCATCTTCGGAGCTTCCATGTCCGCCGAGATCTGTTCCTCGACATCGATCACGAGACCCTTTTCCCGCATTTTTTCTATGAACTCACGCATCGTAGCCCTCCCAGCGCTTCGTAAGGTTGTGTTCCACCCCGAGGTGGTCGAGCACGCGGGCCACGACCATGTCCACGAGATCATCGATCGTCTCCGGTTTATGATAGAACGCCGGGCACGCAGGCATGATCGTTGCCCCGGCGTCTTCGGCGGCGAGCATGTTCTTCAGATGAATTTTCGAGAGCGGGGTCTCGCGGGTGACGAGGATGCACTTCCGGTGCTCCTTGAGGCAGACATCGGCGGTCCGCGTGATCAGGTTGTCGGAATACCCGTTCGCGATGGCGGCGAGTGTCTTCTGGCTGCACGGGATCACCACCATGCCGTCGGACCGATGCGAGCCGCTGGCAATGGGTGCCGCGATATCGTCGATCCCGTGATACGTTGCGGGAAACCCTTCAAACGAGACCCGCTCGTGGGCCGCGATCTGCTGCGCAATGTCCGTGACGATAAGGTGAACGGTCGCATCTCTGCACAGGACCTCGAGCAGGCGGCGGGCATAAATGACCCCGCTTGCCCCGGTCACGCCGATTACGTACTCCTTTTTCATGGTAGCCTCGCGCTCTCGTGTGGTACCAATGTCTGACTGGTGGCAAAAAGAGTTTGTGCCGGGACCTGCCCGGCTATGGCAGGTTTTTTATTTTTTTGGCGGCGCAAAGAAACGGTACCGGACCTGCGCCTCCTCGATCTTCTTTGCGTGCGAGGGGTTCAGGTCCCGGCGCGCCTCGATTACGAGCGTGTTGAGGATGTTGTGGAGCCGGAGGGTGTCGTAGTCCTTGTCCTTGTGCTCGTTTAAGAAGTCCAGCAGGTCGTTTGTGCTCCGGAGGACCCCGGTGCTTCCCACGAGGTTGAGGCGGTTGAGGGTCATCGCAAGGTTCTTCTTCGCGATGTCCATCTTGTACGGGTCTCCACCGGCCAGGTTCAGCTCGGTGATCGCGTTGAGGAGGTCCGTATAGACTTTCAGCTTATGGGTACTCTCATGCACCCGGCGCTCCGCGCCACGGAGCTTCCACACCGCAACCGCGATGGCAGCAACGATAACGATGACCCCGCAGATTATTACAATTACATCGTCAGACATACGTTACTTCTCCGTTATCATGGGTTCCGCTTTGCTGCGGTGACATCCACCTTGACCAGGGTGCCGGTCATAACGATCTTATACGGCCCGGTGATGTACATCGGGAACTGCTGGTGTTTCTCGTAACTGTTTTTATATGGCCACCCGTAGGGATCGGTCTTGTTGGTGTCCATGTTCGTCACGTTCATCTGGAACCAGCAGTTCTGCAGGTTGTCGCTGAGCGGGAGGACGTTGATATCGATACCCCACGAGGCATTGTCCACCCGGAACTGTTCGGTATACCGGTCCTTCTCGCTCTGGAAGGTGTAGGACTTCTGGAGATAGTGGTCACCGAGGGAGAACGATGGCTGGGGGGCAGCCGTGGCAGCCGCGGCAGTCGTGGCGACAGGAGCAGGGGCAGGGGTCGCACCAGTGCCCTGGCTCTGGGTGCACCCGGCGATCAGGACGCCTGCAATAACCAGCACAACGGTTAAAAGTACACTGTATTGCATATGGGTCAGTGTTGGGGGATGGTAATATATTATTTTTTATTTGCGTGCCGCGCGAATTCTGCCTGTCCGGGGGGGTGTTTCGGCCGGACACCGTTTTATCCGCGCTAAAAGAGCGTGTCCTGCCGGGTCGGCTTTTTGATATGCAGGACCTCGCATGCCGCATCGGCCACCGTCTCCCGGTATTCCGGGAGCGTATAAATACCGAGACGCCACTGCTCGCGCCGCGTCATATTGAGTGTGCGGATGCGGGGCGAGATCTCTTCAAAACTCGTCACGGAATGCCGGTTCTGCACCCGGACGCCAAGGGTCATCTCGCCGGGAATCGGGGGGATATCCACCAGCACCTCCTCCGGCCGTATGCCTGCATTTTCAGCAATCCGTGCAGCGATTGTCCGGGACTCTGCCAGCGGGATCCCGTCCTGCCATGCCACGCTGTTCACCTGGTCGCCGCCGACATAGATGGCCCGCTTATACAGCCGGCGCTCGTACAGGCGGCGTGCAATCCCGCGTGCGATCGCATTTTCCGAGGCCAGCAGCGCGTACATGCAGCCTGCATCGTCCATCCTGAGGAACTGCTGTATCCCGTCATCCTCTACTTCAGCAAAGTGCTCCAGCGCCGCGAGCTGGAACATGCTCTCCCCAATCCTGCTGACATGGTGGAAATAGACGGTCGGGCGCATGAGCGTCCGGGCGATCAGGAGGGACTCGGCTGCATTCACCCCGTTCTCGTCCAGCACGGTGCCGTCGGGATAGCGAATCAGGTGCCGGATCAGGCGCTGGGCATCGACCGTGCCGTACGGGGCGCCGGTATAGTAGGCGTCCCGGAGCAGGTAATCCATCCGGTCCACATCGAAATCACCGTGGATGATCCCGGAGAGGGGGTGCTTCCCTTTCACGACCGCACAGAGCTCCGCGGGGTCTACGCCGGCCGCAATGAGCAGGTCACCTGCGCAGTCCTCAACAACCGGGTCAATCTCGTCATGGGTGCGGTGCAGGTACTTGTCCATTAAGGGCTCGCTCGCATGGGAGAACGGCCCGTGGCCGATATCATGGAGAAGAGCCGCGGCGACAACAAGTGTGCGCTCGTCATCGGGGAGCTGGAACCTGCGGCACGCGACATCAGCAAGGAACATGGTGCCAAGGGAGTGCTCGAACCGCGTGTGGTTGGCGCCCGGATACACGAAGTAGGAAAAACCGAGCTGCCTGATGTAGCGGAGGCGCTGCAGCACGGGGGAGTCGAGCAGCCGGAGCGCGAAATCCTCCACCTCGATATAGCCATGGACCGGGTCCTTGATGATCTTCAGATTCACTAAAGAATCTTCATATACATCGCATAAAAGTATTGAGTAATGATTACCTTCCTGTCGGGTGGGACCGGCACGCCGAAACTCCTGCGGGGCATGCAGAAAGTGATGGACCGGCACGAGATCTCGGTGATTGTCAATACGGCCGAGGACATCTGGATATCGGGCAACCATATCTCCCCGGATGTCGATACAGTGATGTACCTGTTCGCCGGCATGCTCAATACCGATACCTGGTGGGGAATCCGGAGCGACACCTTCACCACCCATGAGGAGATCACACGGCTGGGTATCGATGAGTTCATCGCGATTGGTGACAAGGACCGGGCCGTGCATATCGCCCGCGGCGAGATGATGCGCAACGGGATGCGGCTGACCAACGTGACCAAGATCCTGTGCGAGCGGTTCGGGGTCCGCGAGAACGTCCTGCCCATGACCGATACGGAAGTCACGACGCAGGTGCAGACGGACCTCGGCCTCATCCACTTCCAGGAGTACTGGGTCCGGGCAAAAGGCAGGATCGAGATCCAGAAGGTGATCAGGAGTTTCAACGAACCCCCCGTGGCAACACCGGAAGCGCTCGAGGCCATCGAAGCGAGCGATGCCGTCGTGATCGGACCCTCCAACCCGATCACAAGCATCCTGCCCATCCTTTCCTGCGAGGGAATGAAGGCAGCGCTCAGGGACAAGAGGGTGATCGCTGTCAGCCCGTTCATCGGCAATGCCCCGGTGAGCGGCCCGGCAGCGGCCCTCATGCAGGCAGCCGGGTTTGAGCCGAACTCGATCGGGACCTTCAACTGTTACAAGGGCCTGGCGGACCTGTTCGTCCAGGACGTCCGCGATCCCGTGGAAGTGAGCCCCTCGGTGCGGTTCGATACCCTGATGGTGGACGAGGAGAAAAGCATCGCGCTGGCACAGGAAGTCCTGCGGCTGATCGCGACCTGCTGAAATCTCCCCTGCCGTTCGCAAAATCAGAATCCGGGATGCAATTGCCCGGTTGTGATCAACCCGGTTTGCAAATCTATATATCGCTAGGCAATAACGGTTATCGTAAGAGGTAGAATCCCACAATGTTCCGGAAAATTATCATTTTGCCGATAATTTTTTTTGTCTTACTTGCAGGCTGTGTTTCTGAAAAAGTCCCGGAGAAAGGGACCATCCAGTTTACGTCCTCGCCTCCAGGCGCCCAGATTTATCTTGACTCCCAGTTCCGGGGAACCGCACCAAGTACTGTAACGGATATCGAACCCGGCACCCATTCGATTGAATTCAGGTATACCGGATATGAGAGCTGGTCAACAGACATGGTGGTGTCATCCGGTCCAAATAATGTATTTGCCGCATTGTTGCCTCAGGCAGGCAATACTTCGGTGATTGGCACTATGGCCACCACCCTAGCACCTTCCTCACCCCTGACACTTACCCTGAAGGTTGAGAAGGACATTATGACTATTGGCAATACGCAGACATTTTCGGGCACAGGTACTCCGGGCCAGAACGTGCTGCTGGTCCTCTACGGACCGGGCAAATATACTGACGGGGTTAACCTTTACCAGACAAATGTCGGTGCAGATGGTGTCTGGCAATATACCTGGAATCCGGGGTCTTCAGTCATGTCCGGTACCTATAGCATAGTTGCAAGCGACGTTCAAAAGACAACGTCGGTGAGGGCAGGGTTTAATGTCGTTGGCGGCGGTCAGCTTGCCGTCACAACGAGCAGGTCTACCTACACAGTTGGCGATACCATAACATTCTCTGGGATATGCACAACCGGTGCACAAAACGTCATCCTGACCCTGTACGGTCCTGGACAATTTACCAATGGTATAAACCTTGGGACGCAGTCAATTAATGCCGACAATACCTGGACGTACAAATATGTAACATCCTATTCGACGCCGGCGGGAGCGTATACAATATATATCAACGATGCGCAAAGAACCGCATCCGCATCGTCAGGTTTCTCAGTCTTAACTAATTCCGGATCGTCAACTCCTCTGTCTTAAACAGCTGACGACACTACCCGCTGGAAATAATCCTGTATCGGCATTAAAAAATTCCCTTTATTCTTTCCGGTTCATGGAATAAAATGTTTTTTTAATGGAAAACGTCCTCCAATATTCGGCTAATAATCAGCGCAATGAAAATAAAAACCCGAACACGCCATCCGATACCTATTTGAATGATTTTATACTAATATTCGTTCGGAGAAGTTATATGAGTATTATCCAAAAATTCCTCAACCTGTTCAAGTCAGGGAAAGGCGAGGAGGAGGAGGCACGCCTCCAGGCACAGAAGGAGCGCTATGATAACTTCCTCAGGGCACTTACCGAGGGAGACCTCGATGCCCGCTGGGCTGCCGTACGATCCGTCGGCGACCTTGGCGAGCCGTTTATCGAACCGCTGATCCGTGGGTTAAAGGATGAATACTGGATTATCCGGCGGGGATCTGCTGATACCCTCGGCAAGATCGGTGCCCCAGCGGTCCATCCCCTGATCGGTGCACTGGACGAACCCGGTGAGGATGTCCGGCAGGAGACGGTTCGGGCGCTCCAGCTGATTGGAGAGCCTTCAGTCGCCACTCTTGTCCAGGCTACAAAGCACGGCCACCCGCTCATCCGGCGGGGTGCCGTGGAGGCACTCGGCATCATGAGTGAGGTACGGGCAATCCCGGTTCTTGCCGAAGCCCTGAAGGACGCGGATGCCGGAGTACGGCACGAGGCAGCGGTGGCCTTCGGACGCGTCGGTGACCCCCGTGGCGTCAGTCCGCTGATCGAGAGCCTCAGCGACCCTCAGGAGAAGGTGCGGACAGCCGCAATGGCGACCCTCTGCTCTCTCGGGCAACCATCCATCGACCCGCTGATCCGGGCACTGGTTGACCAGAACGAGGACGTCTGCCGCCGGGCATCGTTTGCACTTGTAACGATCGGGGAGCCGGCCATCGATGCCCTGATCGCCGCCCTCGGTGACCAGAACCCGGGCATTCGCAGGGGTGCAGCTGAGGTGCTCGGGCAGATCGGGAATTCACGGGCCATCCCGAAGATCATCGAGTGCCTCAATGATCCCGAGCGCTCCGTGCGGATCGAATCCGTCAGGGCCCTTGCAGCCCTCGGCGTTCCCGCCATCGCCCCGCTCATGCAGGTCTTCCGCGAAGGGGACGGCCGTATGAGGACCGGCGCCATGGAAGCCCTCTGGATGCTCGGCCAGCCGGCCACGACGCCGCTGATCATGGTCTTAAAAGACGACCAGAGCGATGTCCGGAAGCGGGCCGCCCTCCTGCTTGGCGAGATTGGCGATCAGAAGGCGGTCGACCATCTGACCAGCCTGCTCTCTGACGATAATGTCACGGTCCGGAAAGAGGCCTTCGAAGCCCTCGAGATGATCAAGAAGCGGACTGCGGCATAACCCGTCCGCATCTTCCATATTTTTTTAAGCACCCTGTGAACGGACCGCATATTTTCCCGGATAGATACCACATAACCTTTTTTTCCGGTCAGCCCAATAGAATGCACAGAAATCATGCTCGGGCTTTTCTCACGCACGAAGAAGATGCAGGTACAGTCTGCAGCCGAAGCCAAACGAAGTACGGCGCGGCTTTCGGTTCTCTCCAATATCTCCCTCGTCGTTATGAAACTCGCCATCGGGTTTGCTGTCGGCTCGCTCGCGATCATCTCAGAGGCGGCCCACTCGGGCATTGACCTTCTCGCCGCGATCATCGCATATATATCGATAAAGAAGGCGAACGAACCCCCGGACAAGGACCATACCTTCGGGCACGGCAAATTCGAGGACATGTCCGGCTTCTTTGAGGCACTCCTCATTTTCGGTGCGGCCGTCCTTATCATGTACGAGGCCGTCATGAAACTGATCCACGGGGAGGCAGCGCTCAACGAGGACCTGCTCGGGATCGGTATTGCCGTCATGGGCATCTCGGCGCTCATAAATTTTTTCGTCTCGGGGCGTCTGATGAAGGTGGCAAAGGAGACGGAGTCCATCGCGCTCGAGAGCGATGCCTGGCACCTGCGCACTGATGTCTACACCTCCCTTGGGATCATGGCCGGACTCATCCTGATCAAGCTCACCGGCATCCTGATCCTCGACCAGCTCTTCGCGTTCGGTGTTGCCATGATGATCATGCATGCGGCGTACGAACTGACGGTGCGTTCGTTTGGCGAGCTCACCGACCACCGTCTCTCTGACGAGGAGGAGGCCCGGATCAAAAAGATCCTCTGCGACCATGCCACGGATTTTGCGAATTTCCATGCACTGCGGACCCGGCGGTCAGGGCCCGACCGGTTTGTCGACCTGCATCTCGTGGTGGCAAAGGACACCACGGTTGAGGAGGCCCATGACCTTGCCGATCATCTCGAATCGGATATCCTGCTTGAATTTCCAAGGACAAGCATCTCCATCCATGTCGAACCCTGCAGCGAGGCGTGCGAGGATTGCTCCTCGCTGTGCAGGATCGAGAGGAAGCAGTCCGAATAATTTTTCCCGTCCGTTTTTCATCCTGGGCAGGATCTGACCTGCCGGGATACACCCAGATCGTCGCATCGCTCGCTTTGCAACTCTACGTTTTTCTCTCCCCGCTAATCGAGGGGATACCGGAACGGGGGTAATAAGCCAGCAGAGTTCCGTGCAGGATCCCGGCGTTCGATGCAAAAAAAGTGCGGGTATAACCCGTAAGGGTCTCCTTAGAGTTCCCCGAGGTCCTTCCAGTAATCGTACTCGTGTTTCCAGATGCCCTTGTTGAACGAGACGAGGCGCTTGAAATTTTCTTTTCGCTCAGCGTGGATCTTCTCCTGGGAAGGATCCTTCCATTTCGTCCTGATCGATTCCTCCAGTTTTCTGCCCAGCTCCTTTGCCTGCTTCTCGCCGACGACGATCGCGTTCGGATCCGCCCCCACGACCACCGCCACCTTGCCAACCGTTGTCGCACCAAAGTGCAAGAGGGCCATATTCATGTAATCCGCGACCTCGTCCGCGTACGCGCCGCCTGCAGTACAGACCGCACACCCGTACTTACCGGAGAGTGCCTGGCAATGGACCACGTCCGCCATCCTGTCGAGCATTGTCTTGAGCTGGGCGGTGACCTGGTTGATATAATTCGGCGAACCGAGGACGATCCCGTCCGCGTCCAGCATCTTCTCAAGCAGTGCCGGGTAGTCGTCATCGTGAATGCATTCTCCCTTCGCATAACAGGTGCCGCATGCGGTGCAGTAATGAATGTCAAGGCCGCAGACATCCACGAACGTTATATCGGCTCCCGCTTGCCGGGCGCCTTCGAGAACGCCCATGACGAGGCGGCGGGTCTGGCTCTTCTCCCCTTTCGGGCTCGCGTTGATCCCAATGATCTTCATCTCTACCACTACACTAATGATGCCTGCCGGGCGGTATAAAAGATGTGCGGTACAGGACCATTCCTGGTATACCTGATGATACGCCAAGGCACGGGAAAAAAGGGGTTAATCCCAGTAATTTTTTACAAACAGCCGGTTTTTCTGGACCTTTGGCGTGAAGATCTTCAGCGCGAGAGGAACGATCAGAATGCAGACAATCGCATTACCGATAAACCAGGTGGAAAAGACCGATCCCATACTCGCGGCGGCATTGGCATCGGCGAGCGAGAGCGTCCACGTGGCCCAGGCGGCACCGATGAGATTGTTGATAATCACACAGAAGAGGAGCACGTAGGTAAAGTCCCGCGGACTCTCCATGGACAAGTTCACACCGAAACTCTGGACCGCCACCAGCGGGATGAGGACCTGCAGGAGACCGGCAATCGCCCAGATGATGGCGATCTCCGGGTGGTGGGCGAGCGTATCCGAGGCAAGGAGCCCTGAGCCGACAAGGGTCCCGGCATATGCCGCGATCGCACCGTAGGCACCAAACCAGAGCGTAAAGAGGATCATGAACGCGACGGCGATATAGAACCTGGATACGACACCGCCAGCAATAGTCGGGGGGATCTGTACCGAGATCCACGCGAGGAGGGTGTCGATGATAATAAGGATGAACGTAAGAATGACAAAGGAATAGGTTGGTTCATTAACGTTTTTCATGCATTCACCTTTATTCCTTATTGTCCTCGTATATAAATAGCAGTTATTGACAGCACCCGGGCAGGACGCCCGTATCCGGACCGCACGTGCGGTGCCGGGAAGTGTGTGTGCCGGAGAGGGGCCGGAAGATTGGTTTATGGTATTCCGGAAACAAGGTACCCGGAAATGGATGTACCGTTTATCCTCATCGACCTCGTGCTCCACATTGACAAGTACCTTCCCGGGATCATTGGGAACTATGGGTTCTGGACCTACCTGATCCTGTTTGCAGTAATCTTCTGCGAGACAGGGTTCGTCATCCTGCCCTACCTCCCCGGCGACTCGATGTTGTTCGTCGCCGGCACACTTGCAGGGGCCGGTTACCTCAATGTGGAGATCCTTGTTATCACCCTCCTTGCCGCCGCAATCCTCGGAGACACCGTGAATTACTGGATCGGGCATACGATCGGGATGAAAGTCCTTGAACGGAAGCACAGTTTTGTCAAAACCGAACACCTCGACAGGACCCGGGCGTATTTCAACAAATATGGCGGTATCACCATCGTGATCGCGCGGTTTATCCCCTTTATCCGGACCTTCGCGCCGTTCCTTGCCGGTGTCGGGAAGATGCGTTACCGGTGGTTCCTTACCTATAACGTGATCGGTGCATCCCTCTGGATCCTTGCGTTCACGCTCGCAGGCTTTTTCTTTGGCGGCCTGCCCATCGTCAAGGAGAATTTCAGCCTTGTCGTCTATGCAATCATCGGCATTTCGATGGTTGCCGTTGCATCCATCGTGTTCAACGTGCTCCGGCAGCCCGCCGCTGATGAGAAGGCGTCGGGGCAAGAGAGAAAAGACTGAATCGTCAACGATGATGGATCCGGATGTTCACGTGCAGGGACTGCCATGAGCGGAGTTCCAGCTCACAACTCTCCCACATCCATGTTCTTCGTCCCGGAGATCGGGAATATCATCTGGCAGTGAAAAATACGCGGTGTAAAAAAATTTACACCATTATTCCAGTTTATGCCGGCAGGGCGTTCATTGCCGGGGGGATCAGGCGCCTGATCACGAGTTCCGGGACCTGTGTCGACGTCTTCACGCTCATGTCGAAATTCGCGGTGCTGCCGGTCGATCCCAGGTAGGTGAGGGTGATCTGGAAATCGGTGTCAATGACCGGCATACCGATAACAGTGACCTGTGCGTGCCGGGGGCTGGTGACGCGCTGCTGGCCTACGACCAGTTTCTCTTTTGTCCCGTCCACGTCGGCGATCAGTTCGTTGTTGTACGAGGTGACGAGGATGTGGCTGCTCCCGATGGTAATCGGCTCGCCATCCGGCAGGGTGACGCGGTAGTTGGTGGTGTACGGGAATTCGGTGCCGACATTGGTGCCAAGAACGGCAATGGTCAGCGTGACAACAGCAAGCGTGGCAATGACAACGATCAGCACCACGATTCCGACGAGCACCTTGGTACCGGTACTCCAGCCAGATTTGCCCGGTGATTCAGGCTTTTTTGTAACATCAGCCATAGTTCATCCATTAAACAGGAGTTTATGAATATTATATGGGTTGTGGATTATCGTGCCCGCTTTCTGATCCCGGGGAACACCCAGATCGGCTTACATAGTTGCCGATGGGGCTGTGAAGAGCACGGCAGAAAAAAATCGGTTTAATTTCAGGTAACTGCGGGGATCAGGTAATTTCCAATTCGCCCAGAAACGCCCCGGGCTCCTTCACCACTTCCCCGACAACCTGCGCCTCCTTCACCATCTTCAGCACGCAGGCAACGCTGCCCTTCGGCACAATATAGGCATAACCCATGCCCATGTTGAAGGTGCGGTACATCTCGACCAGAGAGATATCACCCGCCTTTTGGATCCACGAGAAAATATCTGGTGGAGTGATGGGTGTATCAAACCGGAACCCGTACTTGCTGAGCCGGTTGAAATTGAGCAGGCCCCCACCGGTAATATGGCACATGCCGTGCACCGTGCAGGATGCCGTGACCTTCAGACTCTCGTGGTAGATCCGGGTCGGGGTGAGGAGCTCCTCGCCGAATGTCTTTTTCCCTTTGAACTTCTTGCCATAGCCGGCATACTTCTCCACTATGCGGCGGGCAAGGGAGAGGCCGTTACTGTGGACACCGGTCGAGAGGACACCGATAATCTTGTCACCCGGTTTTATCCTTTCGCCCGCAATGATCTTATCCTTCTTCTGCATACCGAGGCAGGTGCCGGCAAGGTCAAGGCCGTTCACGAGGCCCTTGAGGGACGCGGTCTCCCCGCCCACGATATCGATATTCGCCTGCTTCGCCCCCTCGTTGAGACCGATCCCGATCTGGGCCATCTTCTCAATCGAGAGCTTATCGGTCGCGATGTAGTCAACAAATGCGACAGGTTCCACGTTCATCACGTAGAGGTCATTCACATTCATCGCGATGCAGTCGATACCGACCGTGCTCCAGTCTCCCTGTTGGTCGGCAACGAGCATCTTCGTCCCCACGCCGTCCGTGGTCAGGGCGAGTGCCATCTCACCGAAATCGATCAGGCCGGCGAAGTGCCCGACGCTTCCCATCATCGTTGCCTTGCCCTTCCGCTTGTAATCCAGGTTTTTGATCAGGGCCTTGATCGCCATGGATTCGAGATCGATGTCCACACCGGCTTCCGCGTAAGCATTCTTACTCATCGCTTTCCTCCGAGAGCCGGAACTCGTCATGGAGCACGCGGACCGCACGCGGACCATCGTTCTGACTGACGACAAACGAGATATTCGCCTCGCTCGAGCCCTGCGAGATCATCATCACGTTGATGCCGGCTTTGCCCAATGCCGTGAATATTCTCCCGCCGGTCCCGGGCTCCCCTGCCATGCCAGCCCCGACCACTGCGACTGCACAGACGTCGTGGTTGTGGCTCACTTCGCGGACCACACCCTGTTTCATCAGCTCAGTGAGGGCTTTTACCGCGGCCGACACGTGGGACTCGTCGACAATCAGCGAGATGTTCGCTTCAGAGGAGCCCTGCGAGATCATCATCACGTTCACCTCATTATCGGCAAGGATCGTGAAGATCGCTTTTGCCACGCCGGGCCTCCCGATCATCTGGGCACCATTGATGTTGATCGCGGCCACCTTATCGATGTAGGTGAGGGCCTTTACCACGCGGTGGTCCCGTTTGCCGTTGCGCACGATCACCGTGCCCGGGTGGGATGGATTGAAGGTATTCTTCACCCTGACGAGGATATTTTTCCTCATCGCTGGCTCGATCGAGCGGGGGTGCATCACCTTCGCACCGAAATACGAGAGTTCCATCACCTCGAGATACGAGAGCGATGGCATCACCCGGGCATCGTTGATCACCCGGGGGTCGCAGGTCATGATCCCATCGACATCGGTCCAGATCCAGATCTCGTCCGCATCGATACCGGCGCCGATGATGGAAGCGGAGTAGTCCGAGCCGCTCCGGCCGAGCGTGGTCAGGACCCCCTCGCGGGTGCAGCCCATGAACCCCATGATCACCGGGACCTCTTTCCCGAGCAGGGGGCCGATACGGCGCTTAATCCGCTCATCGCTGTCCGGGAGAGAGGTAGACTCCCCGTGCTGGGCAGTGGTGAGGATACCGGCCTCGCATCCGTCCATCACGGTCGAGGCGATGCCCCGCTGGCGCAGCGCTGCGGAAAGGATCGGGGCGAGAAGCCGCTCGCCGAACGAGATGATGTAATCTTTCGAGCGGGGAGTGAGTTCCCGCAGGTTGTAGATCGCAAAGAGGATGTTCTGGAGCCGTATGAGCTGCTCTTCCATCTCCGCCCCGACTTCTGGCACATAATCGGGTGCTGCCCCTTCGAGCGTGGTGATATGACGCTTGCTGAGCGCTTGGATCAGCGGTGCAATGGCAGTGTTGTCATTGGCGGTCGGGAGAGCGGCAGCGATCGCGATGAACTGGTCAGTCACGCCACGCTGTGCCGATACAACAACGGCGAGTTCGTCTCCTGCTTTGTGGTGTTTCTCGAGGATATCGACAACACGCTGGATACACCGGGCATCTGCAACGGATGTCCCACCGAATTTCATCAACAATCTCATTCTTTCTCTCACTCTGGGCGTGCCATTTATTTATGTAACTATACGATCCACAAAATAATAAGATGCTTACAGATGAGGTTGTGGACTGCCACGTGCTGGTGATCGGGAGCGGAGGTGCGGGTGTCCGCGCTGCCATTGAGGCGTCGCAATATGGCGACACGATCCTCATCTCAAAAACCATCGTGGGTAAAGGCGGGTGCACCCCGATGGCGGAGGGCGGGTACAATGCGGTCCTGAGGGAACAGGACTCGTGCGCGATCCATTTCGAGGATACGCTTAAAGGCGGGGCATACCTCAACGATCCGGCGCTGGTGAACATTCTCGTCAGGGAATCCCCGCTGCGCATGGGAGACCTTGTAAAGTGGGGTGCGGTATTTGACTTCACGGATAAGGATGAAGTTGCCCAGCGCCCGTTCGGTGGCCAGCGATTCCCCCGGACATGTTATGCCGGCGACCGCACCGGCCACGAGATGATGACGACTCTTGTCGAGCAGCTCGATGCAACGAAGGTCACGACCCTGCAGGAGTTCACGGTTATCGACCTGCTGAAAGACAGGGATGCAGTCATCGGGGCAATGGCGCTGGATGAGAAAGGCAGCCTTGTCATCCTGAAAGCGGACAGCACGATCCTCGCGACAGGCGGGGGTACGAAAGTCTACGATATTTCCACAAACTCGTCCAGCGGTACCGGTGACGGGTACGCAATCGGGTACCGTGCCGGCGCTGAATTGATCGATATGGAGATGGTCCAGTTCCACCCGACCGGCGCGGTCTTCCCCTACGATGCCCGTGGGAGACTCGTGACCGAAGCGGTCCGGGGCGAAGGCGGAATCCTCAAAAATTTGAAGGGCGAGCGGTTCATGAAGAATTACGATCCCGCCCGGATGGAACTCTCCACCCGGGATGTCGTTGCCCGGGCGATCGCCACCGAGATTATACAGGGGAGAGGGACGGCACACGGGGGGGTTTACCTTGATGTGACCCACCTTTCCCGCGAGCAGATAGAGACGCAGCTGCCGGTGATGCTCGAACAGTTCCTGAAGTTCGGCGTCGATATCCGCACCACCCCTATGGAAGTTGCTCCCACGGCCCACCACATCATGGGCGGCCTCCGTATCACACCTAATTGCCGGACTACACAGCCCGGCCTCTTTGCCTGCGGCGAGGTCTCCGGAGGAGTACAGGGCGCCAACCGGCTCGGTGGCAATGCCCTTGCCGAAACGCAGGTCTTCGGGAAGCGTGCAGGGGAGGCAGCGGGAAAATCAGGAACGCGTCAGAAGAGGGTAGACCAGCGCCAGATCGATGCACAACAGAAGCGGCTCGACGGGTTTCTGAGCGGAAATACGAACCCGGCCCAGGTCAGGAAAGAACTCCAGCTGGCCATGTGGCGGGGTGCAGGCATATTCCGGAACGCGGGAGATCTTGAGAAGACGCTGGCGACAACAATGCGGTTGTCGGCCGTGCAGCTCCGGGCTGCATCAGCCCGGAACCTTGCGGAGTGCTGCATCGTGCAGAACATGTGCCTGACCGCTTCGCTCATCTGCCGGGGCGCCCTGCGCCGCACGGAATCCCGTGGGGCACACATGCGTACTGATATCATACAGACACACGACGCGGAGCATTCGCCCTATGGCCACACGTTCATCTCCCAGTCCCGCGGGGGCATCGAGATGAGGGAGGTGCAGATATGAAGGAGCTCACGGTCAGGGTATCCCGGTTCGATCCGGATACGGAGAGGGAGCCCCGGTTCGAGACCTACACCGTGAACGTCAACGATGGGGCACGCGTGCTCAACGTGCTCCATGCAATCCACGACGAGCTCGACCCGACGCTCTCGTACCGCTACTCCTGTGCTTCGGGCCAGTGCGGGAGCTGTGCGGTGCGGGTGAACGGTGAGCCGGTCCTTGCCTGCATGGAGGAGGCACGGGACGGGATCACGATCCAGCCCCTGAACCTTGCCGTGAAAAAAGATCTCGTTACCGATCTGATACCGAGGCTCGAACAGATCGCCTCCCTCATGCCGAAAAAAGAGACCATCCTCCCGAAGAAGGCCGATATCGACGCGATAAAACCGTTAAAGGACTGCATCGAATGCCTGGCCTGCGTCTCGGTCTGTCCCGCCGTGGACGTGACGAAGTTTCTCGGACCGACCGCGATGCGGCAGGAGATGCGGCTCGTGCTCGATCCGCGGGACAGCGGCGACCGCATCACAGATGCGGTACGGGACGGCCTCTTCACCTGCACTACGTGCCAGGCCTGCTGGAAGGTCTGCCCGAAGAAGATCGAAATCCCGGGCAAGGCAATCGAGAAACTCCGGGCGCACGCGAACAAGCGTGGGCTCACCCTGCCCCGTCACAAAGAGGTCGCGGCCCTTGTCCAGGAGACCGGAAGGAGCATTCCCCGCACCTCGGAATCGTTCCTCGAAAAGGTAAGCGATGTTATTGAGCCGTACGGGCCGGTAAAGGCAACGGTCGGGTTCTTTATCGGGTGTATGTACAACCTCCGGCAGCAGCAGTCTGCACTCGACGCGATGGAAGTCCT
The DNA here is from genome assembly GCF_049510175.1 of Methanoregula sp. Classification (GTDB taxonomy): domain Archaea; phylum Halobacteriota; class Methanomicrobia; order Methanomicrobiales; family Methanospirillaceae; genus Methanoregula. The sequence goes on along the minus strand of NZ_JBEKZF010000001.1, from coordinate 292,279 downwards.
GCAGCGCAATGGCATTCGCGTTATCATCCCCAAGGAGCAGGTCTGCTGCGGCTCGCCGCTCATCCGGACCGGGCAGCTCTCGTACGTGGATACGCTCAAACAGCGGAACATTGAGACCTTCCGGTCGCGGGGTATCGACACCGTACTCACCATGTGCGCCGGCTGCGGTACTACGCTCAAGAAAGATTATACAACACCGTTCAAAGTCATCGACATCAACGAGCTCCTCACGCAGTACGGTATCGAACCACCGGCACGGCTTCGGGTAAAAGCAACGTACCATGACCCGTGCCACCTGATGCGGGGGCAGGGCATCCGCGACCAGCCCCGCGAGCTGATCCGGCAGGTTGTTGATCTTGTGGAGATGCCGTCCATCTGCTGCGGGAGCGGCGGGGGCGTCCGGGCCGGCAATCCGGATGAGGCGGCGGCGCTCGGCAGGCGACGGGGCGAGGAGATCAGGAAGACCGGCGCAGAGATTGTGATCACGTCCTGCCCGTTCTGCGAGTTCCACATCATGGGCCATACGGACAAGCCGGTGAAAAATATTGCGACCGTCTTGCTGGAAGGGTACCGGGAAAAGGACCGGAAGAAAGTCGCGGGATTGAAAGACTGAATGCCCGTTCAGCATTCCATAATTTTTTGAAAAATTTTTCCGGGCCGTGCGAAATTTCGTAAACCGTATATTTTTTTCGGATCTTTTTCGTATCCGGAAGAAGAAAAAGTCTGGACACTCTTGGGGGCTCTGCCCCCGCTGCGTGGGCATCCCCCAGTTGTGATAGTTCTGTATTACCACATATTGTGGAGAATTTTCTGTATAAATTTCTGTAAAGGTAATATAGGGACATCGCACTGCGCCCCGAAGTCGAAGAACGCTTCGCGTTCTTCTCCTGCTTCGGGTCTGAAGACCCTCAGCATCCCCCAGCGGGGATGTCGAATCTCATCAGAGATGAGACAGAATAAGAACCATCAGGTTCTTCGACCCTGGTGGCGCAAGAGGGGGGCGATCCGGTACCCTCCTCCTGAAAGTCAGATCTTCCGTATAGGGTATATAAACCCCCTTTCACCGTCGGAGAGTGGGTAAATTAGGGATGCCGGGAGAGATACCCTCTTCAGGTTCCGGTTCTCCGTCGGAGACCCCTGACCTGAAAGATGGGTCGGACCCCCCGGGAAGCGGTAATTCGGGAAAATGCCACGGTAATTCGGCCAGGCAAACGCGTTTTCACGTCGGCAGGACACCCACGGTATTTAGCAGCATTTGGGCGCTGAAACAGGGTCCGGGACAGGATTCAGATGTTATTGAACCGGAGGCCTGTTTTGGGGAGTCGATCTTCCGGGAGCCGGGAACCTGTTCCATCGTGCTGCAGAGGATTATACACCTCCTGACCTGCTGCATGCACCAGAAGACAGGATGAACACCGCTGCTCGCTGCGATCATCGAGCCGGAGCGGGGCGGACTGCCACTCGCTGCGAGTGCTGCTGGAGGAGCGGCCGGGGCGGATGTGTCATGAGCGGGGAAATAAAAAAATCCCGGGAAATAATTTTTTAAAAAAAAATTTCCGGACAATTTCCGGAAATAATCCGGCCAGATCTTTTTCCGCCATTGTGCCGCGACAATTCAATGAGAGAAAAAAGAAAAATGATCCGGAAAAAGCCGGGACCAGAGTACCGCCCCCGGTTCCTTACTGCTTCATCAGGTACTCGAACGCCTCAAGCGATGCCTTTGCACCATCACCGGCAGCAATGATGATCTGCTTGCTCTTGACATTGGTCACGTCTCCCGCCGCAAAGATACCGGGGACACTGGTCCGGCCGTTGATATCCACGATGATCTCTTTTTTCTCGTTCAGGTCAAGGAGTCCGTCTACCATGTCCGTGTTCGGGAGCCAGCCTATCTCGATGAAGACCCCATCGACATCGATCTTCTGCTCAGCGCCCGATTCATCCTTGATAGTGATTCCACTCAGGAACTTGTCGCCCTGGAGTGCTGTGATCTGCGTGTTCGTGTGCACCGTGATATTCTTCTTTGAGTTCAGCTTCTCGATATAGACCGGGTCGGCCCGGATCATACTGCGGGTGATCAGGCTCACCGATTTTGCGATATCACTCATCTCAAGAGCGGTCTGGAGCGCGGAGTTTCCGCCACCGACAATCGCCACGATCTTGCCCTTGAAGAGCGGGCCGTCACAGGTGGAGCAGATCGAGAGCCCGCGGCCGATATACTGTTCCTCGTTTGCCACTCCAAGCTTTTTCGGCCGGTTCCCCTGGGTAAGGATCAGCGCCCGGGCCCGGATCGTATTGTCCGAGAGGGTTTTTACAACGAATATGTCCTCCTCCCGGGCGATGGCCACGACCTTGTCCAGCTCCAGACGGATATTGAGGGTCCTGACGTGCTCCTCGAACTTCTTCATCAGGTCCTCACCGGAGATCATCCGGTAGCCCATATAGTTCTCGATCGCCCACGATTCCAGCGCCTGCCCGCCAATATTCTCGCTGATGACCATGGTATTGAGCATCTTCCGTGCGCAGTAGACGGCCGCCGTCAGCCCGGCCGGACCTGCACCAACAATCAGGACCGTATAGATATCCGTGGCATCAGTCTCACCGAAGAGCTCATTGAGCCTGGGTGCATCGAACCCGACAATCACTTCATTGTCAACCATGATGACCGGAACCCCGCGCTGGCCCGACAGTTCGATCATCTTCTGTGCAGCATTTTCATCAGCGCCGACATCGACACTTTCGTAGGGGACGCCATATTTCTCGAGAAATGCCTTGGCCATCCGGCAGTACGGGCAGTTTTTCGTCGAATATATGGTGACTTTGGTCATTATGCGGTACATGTTCCGGAAAAATATAAACATATTGACGGGGGCAAAGAGGGTCAAACCCGTTTCCATCGCAATGTTCTTTTTGAACGAGTTCAAATACACCATTGGAAACAAACCATGAACACCGACCCATTCATTCGGAGGCTGAGACAGTACCTCTTTCTCTGCATCATACTCCTGGTGCTTGCCGGCAGTGTTCATGCCGCTCCTGCCGTCACGAGAACACAGGGTGAACCGGCAGTTTATCTCGACTTCAATGAAGGAAGCGGTAATACCGTCCTTGACGCATCAGGTCACGGGAATGCAGGGACAATATATGGGGCAACACGTACCGAGAGCGGAGGGTGCGGGGGAGCACTCCTGTTTAACGGTACGGGAAGTTACGTAAGTATACCGTTCACGACCCAGAACCACCCGGAAAAGGAGATCACCGTTTCGACCTGGTTCTATGTGGATTCGTTTGCCCCCCAGGCCCTCGTCTCGAGTGATGACGATGGCGGATACTGGCTGGGATTTGGAGACGGGAACGACTTGTGGTGGACCGTAACTACCGAAGGTTCTGGTGTTGTTGCCGTACCTGTGCAGCATGAGGGTATCACGCTCCGCCAGTGGCACCATGTTACGGGTACCTATGACGGGCAGGCCGTGAAGATCTATCTCGACGGGGCACTGAGGAACAGTGTCAATGCCTCGGGCCCCATCCACTATGAATACAATAATTATATTATCCTCGGCGCTGATGCCGGGATTTCTGCATCACCGGACTCTGCATGCCCCCATTATCTGAAGGGCGGGCTTGACGAGGTCAGGATATACGATACTGCGCTGGATTACAGCCAAGTGATGGACGACCGGTACCGCTGCTCAGCAGAACCGGGAGTTCTCCCGCCAGAACAGGTGAATGTGACGACACCCGTGTCTTCCTGCGGTTCCAGTTCCGGGGCCCTGCATCTCAACAACGGGGAATCTGCTTCCCGGACCCTCGTGTTCTCTGATAAAACAGTAAACGGGACCTGGCACGTTTCCGTGCCCGCAGGTTCGAAGCTTGTTGTCAGTGGATATGATCTCTACTCTTCATCATACCCGGACGCATGGTATATCGAAATTGCAGACGAGAAGGAGGGGCGTGTGGACAGATCAATTGCATTCCCCAACACCAACAATGCACCGGTTGAGGGCGTGATCCCTTCCGGGAATGCTTCGGTGTATATCCGGTATTTTGACGGGAAATACCGTTTCCCGGCCAGCGTCGGGATCCTCTTCCAGTGCGTTGCGGCAACTCAACCCCTGTCGGTCATTCCCCAGAATATCCTTGCCAATCCCAGCATCGTGATCTATTCGGCATCGTGGGCGACACTGATCGCGTTACTCCTCGTCATTATCTGGCTCCACCGGCGCAGGACGACGATAAAGGAACAGAACCACGGATCAGAAAAAGATGCAACGGATACTGGTGACAAGAAAGAGTAAAAAAGAATTACAGGGTGATTTCCCGGAACTGCTTACCGAAAACCCCGCAGATCGGGCACTTGTCGGGAGCCTTGCCCAGTTCGATATTACCACAGACCGGGCAGAGAAACACTTTCTCCCGCCCGAGGTCATGGCCGGCCTTGATGGCATCGAATGCCTTCTTGTAAAGACCTGCATGCACCTGCTCTGCCTTCATCGCGAGGGTGAAGGCGAGGAGCGCATCGGTCTTTTTCTCTGCCTCGGCAGTCTTGATAAAACCCGGGTACATCGAGGTATACTCGTCGGTCTCCCCCGCGATGCTCCCTTCAAGGTTCTGGGCGGTCGGACCGATGGCAGAGAGCACTTTTAACAGTTTTTTTGCATGGATGGCCTCAGCCTCTGAGGCAGCCTTAAAGAGCGTCGCTACACTCTTGAACCCTTCCTCAGCAGCTTTCTCAGAAAAGGCCAGGTATTTCCGGTTTGCCTGCGATTCTCCGGCAAACGCTTCCTTTGCATCGTCACTTGTTGCCATGAGGGAATGGTATGACAGGAAGTTGTTCTTAAATTTTCTTGATGCGGCACACGGGCGATAACCGGAAAGCCGGGAGGGCACGAGAACGCATTTTATTATTGGAATAATTTAACATGAATAAAAAAGAGAGAGTTATGATGGTTATGGACAGTATTCCTGGTCCCGGGAAAGCACTCAGGAATACCGGCCAGGAAAACAGGTTTTTATGAGAAAAATGAGAGATGTACCGCTCCAGGACAGGCCTCGCGAAAAGATTGAAAAAAAAGGTGCGTCTGCACTATCGGATACTGAGTTGATAGAGGCAATTATCGGGCGGGGCACGCGACAGAGGGATGTCCGGGAAATTGCAAAGGACGTGTGCGGGATCCTTAAGGAAAAACAGGATATCCGGTACGAGACTATCCGGGCAATCGAGGGAATCGGCCCTACCAGAGCATCCCAGATTATGGCTTGTTTTGAGATGGGAAGGAGATATTTTGCACCCGAAGTGGCAGGCGGGAAGGTCACAAAACCTGATGACATCCTTCCCCTTATCGCCCACCTCCGGGACAAACGCCAGGAGCACTTCTGCTGCATCACCCTCAATGGTGCCGGCGAAGTGCTTGGCAACCGGGTTATCACTGTCGGCCTGCTGAATCACAGCCTTGTCCACCCCCGCGAGGTATTTGCCGATGCAATCACAGACCGGGCGGCATCGATCATCTGTGTGCATAACCACCCCTCGGGCTCCCTTGAGCCAAGCAGCCAGGACATGGCGATCACCACCCAGCTCAAGGAGGCCGGCTCTCTCGTGGGAATCCAGCTTATCGATCATGTCATCGTCACGAAAACCGGGCACCTGAGCATGCGGGAACGCGGGATGATCTGATAAGGTTTTGTCAAAATTCTTTTTCCTCATCTGCAACAAGATACAGCCGTTAAAGGGGCGGGTCACGGGTTTTGTGTCTTCCCAAGAGCCAATCCCTTATTATACGCGGCTTTGAGGAGTTCGGGCTGTGTCGTGATATCGCGGATCGTGTCCATGTCGCTCACCAGCAGCTCGTCCCAGTACTGGCAGTCGATGATGTCGAGGAATGACCTCGTGGTAAGTTTGGCGCCGACAAACACCTCCGGGACGTTCATGCCGGAGATGCAGATAAAGAGCGCTTTTCGTGCGGCCTTCTTCTCTGGTGAAACAAGGGATTTTTTCCTCAGGTACTTTGCCATGAAAAAGACCTGGAAGCGGTCCATGAAGGACTTGAGTTTCCCGGGAATGCCCATGTTCATGATCGGCGTGGCGAGGATAAGGCAGTCCGCATCCCGGAGTTTCGGGTACATCTGCTGCATGTCGTCATCCAGGATGCAGGTCTCATGGTCCTTGCAGAACATCATCTCCTGGCAGGCCTCGAAACTGAGGTTCGGCACCACGATCTTTTCCACCGTACATCCTGCAGCCTCTGCCCCGTCCAGCGCCCGATCCAGCAGACGTGCGGTATTACCCTCGGGAAGGGGGCTACCTAAAATCCCGATTACCCTGCCAGCCATAATACAACTGGAGATAAATGTGCCATATAGTTTTGCAAAGCGCAGGAGATTTTTCCACCAATAATGGGGGAAGGACGGGATATGCACCAACACAACCCATATATATCTTTGGCGTGAATGAGAGGTTTGGTGTTTCGTTTGACCGAACAGAAAACCTACAGTGCAGGCCAGAAAGTCGGGCCGGGCAAATACGTTTGCATTGACTGCGGAAAAGAACTGACCCTCGACGAGAGTGAACAGGACCTCAGGAAATGCCCTTCCTGCTCCTGTGCGGAGTACCAGTGTTTCCCGATGACCCACATCCGCCCGGATATCAAGACGCCGGAAGATGCCAAAAACCCGCCCAAACGTGGCAAGAGCTTCCAGTAACTTCTTATTTTTCCCCGCAGCGTACTGTCGTTGTGAATACTGGTGCCGGACATCGGCAACAGCCGTCTGAACGGTTTGTCGCATGGCGTCCGGCACCAGGCAAATCCTGTTGAAGAGAGAGTGACCATCATGGTGAATGTGTCCAAGGAGGGGCAGGTTTTCAAATGCGAGATCTGCGGCAATGTTGTTGTGGTCAGGGAAGCCGGCGGAGGAGAACTGATCTGCTGCGGCGAACCGATGCAACTTGAGGAGTGATTGAATATGGCAAAAGCTACAACCAAGAAAGACTTAAATGACCTGGAGAAGAAGATCGGCAAAGTCCCGAAATTCTTCAAGGAACTGACTACGAACGATCCAGAGATGTTCGATCTCGTCATGAAGTTCGAGAACCACATCTGGGACGACGGCAAGCTCACGAAGAAGACCAAGAAACTGATCGCGATTGCGATCGCTGCCGCCCTCCGTGACCAGCACGCGGTCCGGGCCCAGCTTGCGGGAGCTGCAAACCTCGGCGTCACCAAGGCGGAAGTGGAAGAGGCGCTCCGCGTCACGTTCCTGCTCTCAGGCATGCCAGCCTATGTGTACGGCAAGGCACAGCTTGATGAAATCATGAAAAAGTAATGCAAGGAGTGCAAGTATGACTGAAGAAACCTTTCCGGCTCTTCCCCTGCTGGGAGAGCCTGCCCCGGACTTTGAAGCTGATACAACGCAGGGTCCGATCAAACTCTCGGACCAGAAGGGGAAATGGGTGGTGCTGTTTTCGCATCCTGCCGATTTCACTCCAGTCTGTACAACGGAATTCATAGCGTTTGCCGCGATTCACGATGAACTTGCGGCGCTCAACGTGAAGCTGATCGGGCTTTCCGTTGACAGTATATCGGCACACCTTGCCTGGGTGCGCAACATCAAGGAGAAGATGGGTGTCACCATCCCGTTCCCGGTCATTGCCGACCTGAACATGAAAGTGGCAACGAAGTTCGGCATGATCCACCCGGCCCTGAACTCGACAGCGGCGGTCAGGAGTGTTTTCTTCATCGATGACAAGGGAATCATGCGGGCGATGATCTACTACCCGCAGTCGAACGGGCGGTTTATGCCCGAGATCATCCGGATGGTAAAGGCGCTCCAGACAACTGACAAGTACAAGGTGTCAACACCGGCAAACTGGCAGCCGGGCGACAAGGTTGTCGTGGCCCCGCCAAAGACCGCGGCCGAGATGGACAAGCGCCTGAGCGAAGGATACGAATGTAAAGACTGGTATCTCTGCTACAAGAAGGTGTGAGCCCGGACATAACCCCTCGGGAGGTACCGAACACCCCCTTTTTTATCTGCGTGACTCGCCACCAATAAAAACCATTTCTATCCTGACTGCACGGTCTGGTGATCGTTTGGTTCATCTGCTCCGGGAGCGATCTGGTATGGAAGACGATGGCAGACGATAAGCCGGAAGACAAAGATGCTGGTCCATTGCCGATCCTCACCGATCCGCCGTTCTACCTCCCGGAGTTCGAGCAGTCGTACCGGTACATCATCGACGAGTATGAGATCACCCGGAAGGACATCGCCATCTTCATGCCCTGTGCAGTCCGGAAACCCTACAGTGCAAGCCCCAGCCACCAGCTGATCAGGATGATCATCTCCCAGGTGTTCGAGGAGCCGCAGTACCATATGGTCATCTTCGGGACCTGCGGCATCGTCCCCGCAGAACTCGAGGAGATGTACCCGTACGCCCATTACAAGTACATGCTCGGGAAGTGCAAGGATCCCAAGATCCTCGAGGATTTCCTCCGTATCGAGACAGACCGCGTTGCAGGATACCTCGAAAAGACCCGCCATACGTACATGTACCGGATCGGGTACTGCATCGGGCTCTTCCGCGAGGCACTGATCCGGGGTTCGGAAAAGTCCGGGGTTCCCATCAACCTGATCCTTCCCACCCGGGACATGATCAACAAGGTCGTTGAGGAGGGTGACTGCGTCTTTGAGGAGGGCAGTCTCTCCATGGACGAGTACCTGGGCGAGTTCTGCAACGAGCTGATCCGGTTCCGGAATGCTCACTATGGCAGGGTCCGGGATCACTGATCGTGGATTTACCCTGATCACCATCCAATTATTTTTCAACGCGGATGACATAGAACAGAGTAATGACGATCAAAGTCCTCGCCTTTGCCGGGAGCCCGCGCCGGCACGGGAACTCTGAGACGCTGCTCGACTGGGTGCTCGCATCGATGGCAGAGGACCCCGACATATCCATAGAAAAGGTCCCGCTCACCGAGGCGAATATCAATATCTGCCGCGGGTGCAATGCCTGCGAGACCCTCAACAAGTGCATCCAGCGCGACGGGATGGACATATACCACGATAAGATCATCGAAGCCGACTGCATCCTCCTCTCCTCCCCCATCTACTGCATGGGCATCGCTGCTCTGCCCAAGGCTCTCATCGACCGGGCGCAGGTCTTCCGGTCGAGGAAGTATGTCCTCAAACTCCCCATCGTGCCACCGGAACGGAAAGGAAAGCGGCTCGGCGCCTTCCTTGCCAGTGCCGGCCAGGACTGGAAGTACGTCTTCGATGCGGCTGTTCCTTCAGTCAAATGCTTCTACCATGTGATCGACATCAGGGACGCCGACATCAGCTACCTCATGATCAACCATGTTGACGAGAAGGGCGCAATCGAAAAACACCCGACTGCTAAGGCAGATGCCATGAAGCTGGGAAAAACCATGATCGCTGAGCTGAAAAAAAGGCTCGCAACCTGAGGTTGCCATGGTCGTTACCGTTCTTGGAATTTCAGGAAGCCCGCACCGGCACGGGAACACCGAGACCCTGCTGGACAGTTTTCTTGACGGGGCGCGATCGGCCGGGGCGTCCGTAGAGAAAGTGGTGCTCAAAGATCTCAGCTATTCTCCCTGCCGGGGATGCAATGCCTGCCATAAGACCGGGGAGTGTGTCGTGAAGGACGACGCGATCTCCCTTTTCGATAAGATACTGGCTATGGATTGCATTGCCATTGCTTCTCCCATTTATACCATGGGTATCACCGCAGAACTCAAAGGGCTGATCGACCGGGGACAATATCTTTGGGCTCGGAAATTCATATTGAAAACCCTGTATTTTTCCGATGAGCACATAAGGCGCCATAAAGGGCTCTTTATCTCGACTGCCGGGCAGAACTGGGATCACGTGTTCGACGGGGCATTTCCCGCAATCACCGCGATCTTCAATGGCACCGGTTTTGAGTACTACGACAATATCATCGCAAACAATATGGACGAGTACAAGGGAATCAAAAACCACCCGACCGCCATGAAGGATGCATTTCTCAAGGGGCAGAAGGTCGTCGGGGAGATAGAGAAACTCAAAAGCCAGTAACGCGGCTGTACTAAAAAAGGATCAAAGAAGGTAGAACGAGGCGACCAGCGTCCCGAAGGCTGCGACAATCAGGACGATGAATATCACGAAGTTCCACGCGAGTACTTTCCTTCCGTCAAGGATGCTGACCGGCAGGAGGTTGAATGCCGCGATCATTGCATTGATCTGGATCCCGGCAAGACCGATCTTTGCGGGAAGGCTGCCCGTCTTGAGTGCCATCACTCCGCCGGCAATAAAGAACAGGGCGGCAAAGAGGATGCACAGGACAAGGTTGATGACCGGTCCTGCCGCTGATATAATCCCGTTCTGTTCCCTGCTCAGGCCCCTTCCGTCAGGAGAATAAATGACGGTCGCTCCCGGGGCAGCGAATACAAACCCGACCAGTGCCGCCATGACCACGGCAACGAGGAGCATGGTGTTGTCCTTGACAAATTCCGCCCAGTACCCGAACCGGATCGCGACGAATTTGTGGGCCATCTCGTGGAGGATAAACCCGATCCCCACTGTTAGGAGGGCGATCCCGAAATAGATCAGGGCATTAAGGGGATCGATTGACGCAATAGGACCGAGAATGCCATAGGGAGTGAGGTTGATGATAGTGAACGATAATGCGATTGCCATCCAGGCAACAAAAAGATCCGCTTCTTCGCGCCGGGTTATTCGTTCGAGCATGTGAGACACCAGATCAGATGGGATTTCCTGTGTTAATTGCTTTGGCGTTCGTGCTCGTAAGCATTACGTTTATGAAAAAGCGGGGGAATGTACATGGTATGTCGCTCGAACACATGCGGGCCGAGATCTCAAACGTGGATGCCGGCATCATCCGGCTTATCGCAAAACGGCAGGAACTGGTAAACAGGGTGGCGGAGATAAAGATACGGGACGGGATTGCAATCCATGACAGGAAGAGGACCGCGGAAGTACTCGAATCCGTCTTCAACCTGGCTGTCGAGAACAGGATCGATCCCGTTTCCGTCCAGAAGATATTCGAGATTCTGATTGCCATGAGCGAGGAGCGCCAGCACGAACGCTCCGGCGAGGGCAACCTGCCGTAACCCATTTCTCAATAGTTTTTTTACCCGAACCACCCGAGAAAGATCACGAAACCAAGTGCGATCATGATGAGCCCGATGACAAGGCGAAGGGCACGCTTGTTTTCGGTCCTCCACATGTCCGCTTTTTCCGGGGATACGCCGTACGCGACAAGGAGCGTTACCAGTGCGAGGGGCAGGACGAAGATTATATTGTAGAGGAGCAGGTAGGGCAGGCCGGCCGATATGGTCAGGCTCTTTCCCATCAGGGCGATTATGCTGATATAGATCCCGCCGGTACAGGAAAAACCGAGCAGTCCTGCGAGTGTCCCGAGGATAAACGCGGCGGGCAGGGATGCGATCCGGATATATTTCGAGAGGAGACCCTTGCCGGATTCCGGAACGGACAAGACGAACGTTTCCCTGTTTTTTATCACGTCTGCCAGGGTGATTACCCCAAGGATTATCGCAATGGTTGCGCCAAGGAGCGGGAACAGTTTCGAGTAGCCGGAGAGGGTGACCACGGAGAAGATCCCAATCCCCATGAGGAGGTGGAACAGGAAGACGGCTGCGATGTACGAACCACCGATGAGCAGGATCCGCCGCCGGTTCGCTGCCGCGGCAATCGAAATGAGGAGGAAGATCAGGACCGAGAGTGCGCATGGGTTGAGGCTGTCAACCAGTGCCGGAAGGATCACCATCTGGGGGGTCAGAAGAGTGACTGCGGTTGTGCAGTTTTCCCATGACGACGACAGCCCAGTTGTAGTTGTATTGCACGAAGCTGTTCGTTCTTTTTCAGCAAGGATACGCTCCTCGAACTGCTCCCTGATCGCGGTTTCCCCGACAAGTGCCCGATCGCCGATAAAAATAATCGGGATCCCCGGGTTGCTGAGATTATACCGGCCGGTCATCTCCACGAATCTCTGCTGGTTGCTGGCATTGTGGTAGACTTCCAGCTGTTCGAGATGCAGCTCGGGATATTTTTCCTGGAGACTGGTGATCAGGGAGTTTAGTTTCTCGCAATGTTCGCACCCGTCACCATAGAAATAGACGGCACTGATGGCGACATTGGAAGTAGTGAGGTTTGCCGGGGTAGTATTCCCCGGTGGCGTGGGTGGAGGAGGTGGATTACTTACAGTTTTTTTTTGAGGTAATCCTGGACCAGCGCCTCGAGCTTGTCAGGGATATCCTTTTCTCCCACGAGTACGGTCTTGCCGATAACAACTTCAGGAACTCCAGGGGGTGTGGATATTCCGGCAGCCGAGTTTACCTGGTTGTAGATGTTCTGGTTGGTCTGGTTATGCCAGACCTCGAGGATCTGGATATTGGCCTCCGGATATTTCTGCGTAATGTTGTCCATGAACGGCTTGATATTGTGGCAGTGCGGGCATTCTTCACCATAGAAATAATAGATGATCGCGGGGGTGGTGGTGGGCCCTGCCGGCTGCGGGAAGCTGACTAAAAAAATCGCGAGACTTGCAATAACAATAATTGCGAACAACCCTGCAGCAATCTTGATGATCTTATCCATGATGAGAAACCTGTTAGTTATTTTGAAAACTTCTGATTTAATAAAATGCCTATCCAGATAATGAGCGGCGCTCGGGAAAATGGTCAGCTCATGGAGATCATCGTCCCGACACCATCGTGGGTAAAGAGCTCGAGGATGAGGTTGTGTTCGATATTCCCATTGATGATGTGGGAGTAGCTGACACCGTTCTCCACGGCCTTGATGACGGACATGACCTTTGGGATCATGCCTTCCGCGATTGCCCCGGACTTCTGGAGATCGTTCGCCTCGCGGACGGTCAGTTTCCGGAAGACCTTCGTGCGGCCCTTGTCCATGACACCGTCGACATCTGTCATGTTGACGAGCTTGTAGGCATTCAGTGCGATGGCGATATCTCCCGCCGCGATATCGGCATTGATGTTCAGGCTGCCCCCGTTCTTGTCGATGGCAATGGGCGATACCACCGGGATATAGTCCTTATCGAGCAAAGTGTTGAGGATCGTGGGATCGATCCACTCGATCTCGCCTACATGGCCGAGGTCCACTTCCTTCTGGATGCCGCCGATCTCGACTTTCTGGAGATCCATCTTCTTTGCGAGGATGAGGTTCCCGTCGCTGCCGGACAGTCCAACGCCACGGGCGCCGCACTTCGCTATCAGGGAGACGATCCCCTTGTTGATCTTGCCGACGAGCACCATCTGGGCGATCTCGAGGGTCTCCTCATCGGTCACCCGCAGGCCCCCGACAAAGACCGATTCCTTGCCCATCTGCTTCATCTTCTCGCTGATCTCGGGACCGCCGCCGTGAACAAGTACAACGCGGATGCCAACGTAGTGGAGGAGCACCGCATCCCGGATCGCATTTTCGAGCACAACGGGATCCACCATTGCGTGCCCGCCGAGCTTGATCACGATAGTCTTGCCATGGAACTGCTGGATGTAGGGCAGTGCTTCCATGAGCACATCTTCACGCTTCATTATGTGGTGTACCTCCCGTTAATCTCCACATAGCGCTCGGTGAGATCGCAGCCCCATGCGGTCGCCTGCTCCTTTCCTGCCGCAAGATCGAGGATGAAGGTCACTTTCCTGCCGTGCATCGCCTTCTTGGCTGCATGGAGATCGGCAATGATCTCACCGGATTTCACCAGCGGGTATTTTTTACTGCCATCGCTGATCCAGAGCGAAACCGCGTTCGGATCAAACTTCACTCCCGCCCGGCCGGCCGCGGCAACGACCCGGCCCCAGTTGGGATCCTCCCCGTACACAGCGGTCTTCACGAGAGGTGATTCGATGACCGTGCGGGCAACCTTCTCCGCATCGTCCTCCTTCTTTGCTCCCGTTACCGTAATCTGGAGGAGCTTTGTTGCGCCCTCACCGTCCTTTGCGATCTGCTCTGCAAGGGCACGGCAACACTCTTCAAGCGCTGCAGAGAATTCGGCTGCTTTCACGTTGCCCGCGTCACCGGTCGCGGTACAGAGTGCGATGTCATTCGTGCTCGTGTCGCCATCGACAACAACGCGGTTGAACGAACGGCGGGTTGCCAGTTTCAGGGCATCGGAGAGCGGCTTTGCACCGATCTCTGCATCGGTGTAGATGAACGCGAGCATCGTTCCCATGTTTGGTGCGATCATGCCACTTCCTTTGGTGATGCCCCCGATGCAGAAACCCTCTTTTTCCACGAGCGCGTGTTTCTGGATCGTATCCGTTGTCATGATTGCCTGCGCAGCAAGGATTTCTGCTTCCGGAGTCCGGTCGATCTTCGGCGCGACCGTCTCGCACTGACGCTTGATCAGAGGCAGGTCCAGGTATCTCCCGATGACCCCGGTGCTTGCCACTCCGGTGTGAGCGGGTTGTACCCCGAGTGCCGATCCGGCATACTCCGTCATGGCAACGGCATCGGCATACCCCCGTTTTCCCGTGTAGGCGTTTGCACACCCGCTGTTGACGATGACTGCTTCAAGTTTTCCGGCCTTTATCTGTTTGCGCATCAGCTCGATTGGTGCAGCCTTTACCAGATTTTCCGTAAACACACCGGCTGCTGTGCCATGCGCCTCAATGAGTGCAAGACCGAACTTCCCCTCCTTCATGCCCCAGGCTTTGACGCCCAGGACAGCGCAGATACTCTTGAACGACATTTATTCACCAGCCCCTTCTTTTCCGGAATACGCCGATCCGATCGCATTGATGATATCCGCACGCGTGATGATCCCGACGCACTTCTTACCCCGCAGAACCGGCAGGCGGGCGATGCCTTCCTTCAGCATGAGGGCGGCAGCCGCCTCGACGTCCATCTCTTCGGTAGTGGTGACTACACGGTGGGTCATGACTTTTTTCGCCGGCATGTCACCGATATTTGTCAGCGCGTGCTTGGTCTTTTCCCAGTTGATGTACTCCCGGATCGGCACCTCGATGATCTCGAACGGGGACGGGAGCCAGAGGTCATCGGAGATCCTCTCGGTCTCAAGGAGGGAAATGAGATCGGACTCCGTGATGATTCCCACCAGCTCCTTTCCCTCCATGACCGGGAGACCCCCGATATGGTGCTTCCGGAAGAGGGCTACCACGTCCCGGAGGGGGGTTTCCGCTGAACACACAACGGGGTCTTTTGTCATTGCATCCTGTACGAGCATGGTATCATCCTCCTAGGGCAGCATCCCTGCGCTGACGAGACCATCCGTTTCCGGATAACCGCACATCAGGTTCATGTTCTGGATCGCCTGGCCGCTCGCACCTTTGACAAGATTATCGATGGCAGAAACGGCGACAACCCGGTGTCCTTCACTCTCCACCATAACATCGCAGAAGTTGCTCCCGCGGACTGCGGCAAGCGAGGGCTTCTGGTAGCGGACGAAATATTCTCCCTTGTAGAAGTCGTGGTAGAGTTTCTCCACCTCTTCCTGCTCCATGGGTTCGTTGAGCAGGATATGCGCTGTTGTCAGGATCCCGCGGTTGACAGGCACGAGGTGGGGGGTGAAGTAGACGTTTGCCTTCGATCCAAGGAATGCCAGCTCCTGTTTCATCTCCGCAAGGTGCCGGTGGGTCGTCCACTTGTACGGCCCGACATTGTCCCCCACGTTGGGGTAATGTGTTGTTGCGGAAGGATTGTCCCCGGCTCCGCTGACACCGGTCTTGGAGTCAAATATTACGGTATGGGCATATTTTGCGAGAGGAGCGGCGGCAAGGGTTGCCCCGGTCGGGAAACAACCGGGGTTTGCAACAAATTTCGCGTTGATGCATTCCTTACGATGAAGTTCAGGGATACCATAAGGTGCGGGGAAAAAGTCGGTGTGGGGTACACCGTACACTTTTTCAAATACTTCTTTTGGCAACCGGTAATCCGCGCTCAGGTCAACGACTTTGATCCCGCGGGAGAGCAGTTTGCCTGCGTAGGTCATCGCCGCGGTGTGAGGCACGGCAAGAAATACCACGTCGGCATCGATCGCATCAATCTCAGGGTTCTCGAACTTTAGGTCGGTGAACCCTTTCAGGTGGGGATGGATCTGGTCGAGCGGGGTTCCTGCAAGTTTCCGTGAAGTGGCACAGGTGACTTTTGCAGCCGAATGGTGAACGAGGAGGCGGATCAATTCACCACCGGCATAACCGGAGGCCCCGATAATCGCAATTTTCATACAGTAATATCCGGCTGTAAAAATTTAATGCTTTTTAGACCGGCTTTCCGGAAGTGCCCGGTTTATCTTCGATTTTTTGAAAAATCTGCCCTGATCTTACTTACTTTTGCGCGAATAGACATTGTAGAGCCGCTGCCCGAGGAGCTCGATCCTGTCCCGGTCCTCAAGCCCCTTGAGGAGATCTTCAGGAAGCGCATCCATGCCTTTTGCCGCGCCGAGATAGGCACCGCAGAGGAGAGCGATGGTATCGGTGTTACCTCCGGTATTGGCGGACACGGTCAGGAGGTCGGGTGGATGGGAATAGCGGTTGATCAGGAAGAAAGCGATAGGGAGGGTCTGGAACACGGATACATCGTTGCCGATCTTGAGCAGGGCGGTCTCCGTGTCCATCCCGTCTTTTTCAAGGAGGAGTGCATTATGGATCTTGCTGCCAAGTATCTCGTCCTCGGCCAGTGCTTTATTGACAGCCTTTTCGATGGGGTCCGGCGATTCATGGAGCGCGTGGTAGAGAAGCGTGACAACTGTTGAAACCGCGGCGTGGGCGGCAGGATGGGAATGGGTGATATTACAGGCCCTCACGGCACGTTCACATGCCTCGCTCATATCGGGGAATGTCAATGCAAAGGGGACCGCAACCGGCAGGCAGCCGGCTGTTGTGGATTTGACTCCTTTCTGAGGGAGGTTCTCTTTGGTCATATGTTCACAGGCAGCAGAGATAGATCCATCGGGAAAACGGAGGGCGCCCCGGGTATAGAGTTCCCGGAGTGCCGTTGCGTACCGATCTTCATTATACCTGCCATCGGCAAGAAGAGTGCCCACAAGGATCATCAGCTGCGTATCGTCCGTATACTGCCCCGCGTTCAATCCTTCATTGGGATGTCCTTTGTACGGGCGGCGGTACCCGTACTTCATTTTATTCAGGTTCGGAGATGTACTCTCATTGGGCATACCGAGTGCATCACCGATTGCCGCACCCAGCAGGCACCCCTTGAATTTTTTGAGCATCGATCTTATATTGAAAAACCCGGATAGATAACCCTTGTTATATCCTGCTTCATCGGGCATGTGATTTTGAAATGTGAACAATTTCAGGATCGCATAAATGTCTGATCGATTACCGTTTTCTGACGGTATCTGTCATATATTCATCGGATCTGTCGAATCTTACTTCGACAATTTTATATACAATGTTTCACATGATTAATAATGTAGAATTGGAGATCGTATGACCGAAGACTTCGACGTCAAGCTGGTTGAGAGCACCGTCCGTTATACGCCGAGCCCGGAATATAAGCAAAATTCCTGGCTTGGAGACTATGAGACTGCATACCGGGAATTCCTTGCTGATCCTGATGCATTCTGGGAGAGGGTAGCGAAGGATCTGGACTGGATACGTCCGTGGGATACCGTCAAGGAATGGAACTACCCCTATGCCAAATGGTTCGTGAACGCGAAGCTCAACATTACCGCGAACTGTCTCGACCGCCAGGTGAAGAACCACCGGCGCAACAAGGTCGCACTCATCTGGAGGGGCGAGGAAGGCGCAGAGAGGATCTACACATACCAGAAACTTCTCTCGGATGTGATGCGTTTTGCAAATGGCCTCAAAAAGATCGGTGTAAAGAAAGGCGACCGGGTCTGTATCTATATGCCCATGGTGCCGGAGCAGGTTATTGCCATGCTGGCGTGTGCACGGATCGGTGCCATCCACAGTGTCGTCTTTGCAGGGTTCGGCGTGACTGCACTGAATAT
Organism: Methanoregula sp.; assembly: GCF_049510175.1. Lineage (GTDB taxonomy): Archaea > Halobacteriota > Methanomicrobia > Methanomicrobiales > Methanospirillaceae > Methanoregula. The sequence continues at coordinate 274,284 of NZ_JBEKZF010000001.1, read as the reverse complement.
GCGGATCAGGGAGGCAGAAGCAAAGGTGGTCATCTCCGCGGACATCTCCATCCGCAGGGGAAAGGCAATCCCGCTCATTACGACCGTCCAGGAGTCAATCCTCAATGCCCCAAGCGTAGAACACCTCATCCTCTACCGAAGGCGGAGAGAGCCCCCTGTCGAAATCAGACCGGACTTCGAGATTGATTTTTATAGTCTTATGGAAGGCGTTCCCGCTGTCTGCGAGCCGGAGGTCATGGATGCAGAAGATCCCCTGTTCATGCTCTACACGAGTGGTTCCACCGGGTCCCCCAAAGGAATCGTCCATACCTGCGCCGGCTACCTGGTTGGGATTTACTACACAACGAAATATGTCTTCGATCTCAAAGAGAGCGACATCTACTGGTGCACTGCCGACCCGGGCTGGATCACCGGCCACAGCTACATTGTCTATGGGCCGCTTGCGGTGGGTGCCACAGTCTTCATCACAGAGATGACCCCCGATTACCCGGACCCGGGGATCTGGTGGAAACTGGTCGAGGAGCAGAAGATCAATGTCCTCTATACGGCTCCGACAGCGATCAGGATGTTCATGAAAATGGGAGAAGAATGGCCGAAAAAATACGACCTGAGTTCCCTGAGGGTGATCGGGTCCGTGGGAGAACCTCTCAATCCCGAGGCCTTCGTCTGGTATCACCACGCGATTGGTGGGGACAGGTGCCCTATCGTAGATACCTGGTGGCAGACGGAGACGGGAATGCAGATGATCACGACCATGGTGGGAGAGCCGATGCGCCCCGGGTTTGCCGGAAAAGCGGTACCGGGAGTGATTGTGGATGTCGTGGACAAGAACGGAAATTCCGTACCTCCCGGAACCGGGGGGTTCCTCGCGATAAAAGCGCCCTGGCCAGCCATGTTCCGCACGGTGTATAAAAATGATGAGCGGTACCGGCAATACTGGTATACGATCAAGGACTGCTATTCCGCAGGTGACCTTGCAGTCAAGGGTAAGGACGGCTACATCATGGTGCTGGGCCGGGCCGATGACATCATCATCGTCGCCGGGCACAATATCGGCACCGCCGAGGTGGAGAGCGCCCTGGTTTCCCACCACGCCGTCGCTGAGGCAGCGGTGATTGGTAAGCCTGATCCCGTGAAAGGAAATTCCATCAAGGCGTTCGTCATCCTCAGGGTCGGGAACAAACCCGGTGACAAGCTCCTCCAGGAACTAATGTATCACGTGCGGATGACGATTGGGCCCATCGCCGTCCCACACGAGATCGAGTTCGTGGAGAAACTGCCCAAGACCCGCAGCGGCAAGATCATGCGTCGCGTCCTCAAGGCAAAGGAACTGGGTATTGACCCGGGGGATATCTCCACACTGGAGGAATAACCCTTTTTAAAAAAGAAGGTGGAACAGTCGTTTAAGAAAATACGTGAGGAACCATCATGAGTGAAAAAACTGGGGAAAAAATCATGGGAATGGAACCTGAGAACGGGCGGTGGATCCTGGTCCTTCTCGGGCTTATCATCAATCTCTGTCTGGGAACAATCTATTCGTGGAGCGTGTTCGTCGCACCTCTCACCACGTACTTCACCAGAGACCTGGGACAGACCGTCACGGCAACCGATATCCTGCTGCCGTTCTCGGTCTTCCTTGCATTCTTTGCCATCGCCATGCCCTTCACCGGAAAATATATTGAACGCTACGGGCCCCGGAACGTGACTATTGTCGGGGGAGTCCTGACGGGGCTCGGCTGGCTCCTGGCTTCCTTTGCCACGTCGGTCCCGATGCTCTACGTCGTGTATGGCGTGATAGGAGGAATCGGGGTCGGTATCGCGTACGGGGTACCCGTTGCGGTGTCGGCGCGCTGGTTCCCGGACCGGAGAGGTCTCGCAGTCGGACTTACGGTCCTTGGGTTCGGCTTTTCGGCATTCTTCACAGCAAACATCGCGGGCTGGCTGATCGACACCTACGGAGTCATGACCACATTCAGGATCTTTGGCATTGCATTCGTGATCCTGACGTGCCTGTTGGCCCTGCCCATGAAGTTCCCGGGCGCCGGTTGGACCCCCCGGGGGTGGACACCTCCTGCGCCGGTTCCCGGCCAGGCCATTGCCTGCGAGTTCCGGCGGGAGCAGATGCTTAAATCCCGGTCGTTCTACGGGCTCTGGCTGTGTTATTTCATCGGCTGCCTTGCAGGGCTCATGGCCATCTCGATCGCGAAACCGGTAGGTACTGATGTTGGGATTGAGACCGGACTCGCAACGCTGCTCGTAGGCTTCTTTGCAATATTCAACGGGTTCGGGCGGCCGGTCTTCGGTGCAATAACGGACAGGTTTACGCCGAGGATTACGGCCATGCTCTCGTTTTTCCTGATTGCTCTCGCTTCGCTGCTGTTGTGGCAGTTCACCGGAGTGAGCGTATATATCGTCGCTTTCGCACTGCTCTGGGGATGCCTCGGCGGCTGGCTCGCCATCGCCCCTGCGAGTACCGGGTGCTACTTCGGGACGGCAGATTACCCGCGGTGCTATGGCGTGGTTTTCCTGGCCTATGGTGCCGGAGCCATCGTCGGACCTCAGATGGCCGGGTTCATCAAGACCTCGACCGGATCCTACCTTGGGGTATTCCCCATCGTGCTCGTTCTCGCAGTGATCGGCTTCATTACCGCGTTCGCGCTGCTGAAAATACCAGATGCACCCGAAAAAACATAACCATACTTTTTTTCTCCGGGTAGGGGTGGATCCGGCAGAAGATTATCAGACACTTCCCGGCATTGGCATTTTGTACCCCCCGCCGCAGGTGCTGTTATAGAGCGACAGGCTGGTGGATCTTCTTCCGCTGCGCAATGCGGTACCCGGAGATCACCTGGATGGAATTCCCGAATTCGGTATCAAGAACCGGATCACCCGAATCGACGTAGAGTTCCGGAAGCTCAGCGAGCTTGTGGGGGGTTGCGACAAGGATGATATTGTTTCTCCCCACCAGTCTGATCACCCGGGCGCTGATCTGCTGGTTCCCCCTGCCCAGAATGAATCCCTGTGCACCAATCGGGCTGAGGATTATCCGGGTCTCCTTTTCGCGAGCTGCAAGATCGAGGATGGTTTTTTCATCCACATCCGCTGCTATCACTTTACCGTCTTTTACTGCATCAACACCAAGGAGGGTTTTCTGCACGCCGAGCCGGTGCGCGATCGCCTCCGTCGTCGTCCCCGCCCCGAGGATGTAGAGCGTATCCGGCAGCATCACTTCCTGCATGAACCGTGCGATCTCCTGCTTCGCCCGCTCCTCGTCCGGCTCCTCGTACACCTGCTTTGCGGGCTGTATTTTACCAGCACCAGAAGGCGTCCGGGCGATACCGAAGATCCGGGTTTTTAATTCCCCTCCCCGGTAGGCTTCCTCATCCACATCGAGGATCTCCGAATCCCTGAGATTTTTGGTATCAGATTCCCGGACAAGTTCGGCGGCAACCGTCGGATCGATGGCAAAGACTGCAGAATACATCTTCACTCCCGCGGGTATCCCGAGCAACGGCACGTCCCTTCCGGTCACTTCGAAGATATCCCGTGCTGTCCCGTCACCTCCGCAGAACAGTAGCAGGTCGACTCCCGCTTCCCTGAACCGGCGGGCCGCGGCTTTGGTATCCGATGCCCTGCTTTCACCGGAAACGGTATACATGATCTCGAATCCCTTAATACCGGCTTCCTGAAGGATATCTCCCCCCATGGCGCCGGAACAGGTAATGAAATGCAGCCCGGTTTCCCGTGACAGCAGGGCAAGCGTGATCCGGGCCCGTTCCATGGCATGCGGGACGGCCCCCCGCTGCCTTGCCTCTTCCACGTTCCCGTCAGTGCCTTTCAGCCCCACCGATCCTCCCATTCCCGCAACCGGATTGACGATGAGACCGATCCGTTTCATAAAAAGAGATGGAATGGATGGTTTATTGTATCTTGGGTATCCGGCCGATCGCCTCTCTGATCAGTTCATCCGGATATTCATAGTCCACGAGCTGGCCCGCATAATATGCATCATAGGCCGACATATCGAAATTGCCATGCCCAGAGCAGTTGAACAGGATCGTCTTCTCCTCCCCCGTCTTTTTACACTTCAGCGCTTCATCAATCGTCGCTTTCACAGCATGGGAAGTCTCAGGAGCGACGATGATGCCTTCCGTTCTTGAGAAGGTCTGGGCCGCATCGAAGACCTCGCTCTGGTGATAGGCGACTCCCCGCATCACGCCGTCGTGAACGAGACGGGATACGATGGGCGAGTCCCCGTGGTACCGGAGGCCTCCTGCATGGATGGACGGCGGGACGAAATCATGGCCAAGGGTGAACATCTTCAGGAGCGGTGTCAGGCCGGCAACGTCACCGAAATCATAGGTGTAGGCTCCTTTGGTGAGGGTTGGGCACGATGCGGGTTCCACACCGATGAGGTCGATATCCTTATGCTTCCCGGTCATCTTGTCGCCCGCGAACGGGAATGAGATCCCGGCAAAGTTGGACCCCCCGCCGACGCACCCAATCACGACGTCCGGGTAAGCATCCACCATCGCCAGCTGCTCGCGACATTCCTGCCCGATGATCGTCTGGTGGAGACAGACATGGTTCAGCACCGAGCCGAGCGCGTAATTGGTGTTGGCATGGGTTGCCGCATCTTCGACCGCTTCGGAAATGGCAATGCCAAGAGCGCCTGGCGTTTCGGGATCTTTTTCGAGGACAGCTTTCCCGGAATTCGTCTTGGTGCTCGGGCTCGGGATGCACTCTGCTCCCCAGGCCTGCATCATCGACTTGCGGTAGGGTTTCTGGGTATAGCTGGACCTGACCATGTAGATCGTGCACTCGAGATCGTAGAGCATCGTGGCGAATGCCAGTGCGGATCCCCATTGCCCGGCACCGGTCTCCGTCGCGATCCTCTCGATCCCGGCCTTCATGTTGTAATAAGCCTGAGGAACGGCGGTATTGGGCTTGTGGCTCCCAGCCGGGCTGACCCCTTCCCACTTGTAGTATATTTTTGCCGGGGTCTTGAGGAATTTCTCAAGCCGGTGGGCGCGGTACAGAGGGCTGGGCCTCCAGAGCCTCAGGACTTCCTGAACGTCTGCCGGTATATCAACATACCGGTCCGTGGTCACTTCCTGCCGGATCAGTTCCATGGGAAAGATCGCTGACAGGTCGTCGGGTCCCACCGGTTTGTGGGTGGCGGGGTGGAGCGGGGGATCGAGCGGCGAGGGCAGATCCGCCTGGATATTATACCATTTCTTTGGCATCTGCTCCTCATCGAGGAGGATTTTTGTCTGCATACACAGTACTTACTTTGTATAAATAAATACATTGTGGAACAATTTTGAGTGATTGTGCATTAATGTATACATTTCAAACAGGGCACGGGATGGGCAAGGGCATAAAATCCATACAACGTACCACGGGTATCATACGATGGACCGGAGTTCCTGACAATACGATGAATGTCATTGCCATAATGAACAGGGTAATGGGCGCGAGGATATCCATCGGATGCTCACTCTGGTTCATACGCTCCTTCAAAAAAGGCTTCTTCCCTTCTTATTTTAGACCAAAAAAGATATTTGACCATTTTTTTTATGGCCCCATGAACATAAAATTATAAATACACAATACCTATGTGTGTAAAAGTTGTTGTAAAAAAACAGCATTTATGCTGATATATAAACGGAGATCATATGATGAAAGAATCGTTAATAAACCTCCTGATCAATACCGATACATTCTTCCGAAATGCGATGGAAGAGGAGGAAAATTTCACTATTCCTGTGCTCATCGTGCTTGCCGTCGGAATTATCAGTGCAGCCTATGGGTACCTGATCGGCAGGCTGACATCACAGATGATGTCTGCTGTGACGCCAGGAATCGAATCAATTATATTGATCTCTACGATCCTTGGGGCAATCATCGGAACGTTTGTCTTCTGGCTGATCTGGGCTGGAGTTCTGTACGGTTTTTCTGCAGTATTCAAAGGTGAGGGGACATTTAAACGAACCCTGGAATTCACAGGGTACGGGTACCTTCCCCAGATCATTGGTTCCTTCATCACCCTTGCGGCAGCATTCGAATACCTGCCAGAAGTCAAGGTGCCGCAGATCTCGACAGCGGGCATCCCGACCGATCAGCTCGGGCAGGTGATACAGAATGCTGTCAGTACCATGATGCATGATCCCGCGATGGTGGAACTTACCCAGATCACCGTTCTCATAACTATTGTGTTCCTGCTCTGGAGTGCCAATATCTGGATATTTGGTATCCGCCATGCACGAAAATTATCGCCACGGGACGGCGCACTCTGCGTGGGTATCCCGGTCATCGCATATATCCTTTATATGATCTATAATCTTGGGGTTTCTTAAATGAAAATGCACTGGATTTTAACCAGCATCTGCCTTCTTCTGTTCGCGAGCACATTGGTTGGCGTGGCAAGCGCGGACCTGAGCGAAAGCATGTCACCGGTCACAGGTAATGTTTTTGTATCCAGTGTGACCTTCTATCCTGAGGTTTTTTTTACCGGAGATAAGGGAACCGCTACGTATGTAGTGATGAACAGCAACACGAATACCAGCGTGATGCTGAACCATGGAACGTTCTCTGATGACAATTTCAAACTGCTGAGCGGGACTTATGATTTCTCGAATACATTGGGTCCTCTCCAGACCCGGCCATTTACATTTTCAATACTTGCCGATGTACCTGAAGGGGATTATTACCCTTCGTTTTCCTTAAGTTTTTACAATTCGAATCTCTACCATAAAACGCTGGTTCAGGTCGATAACACTCCCCTTGAACTGACTGTCGTCGATAAACCGGATGCCTTTACGCAGGGAAAGAAGAAGACCATCACCATACAGGTGGCGAATCCCAGGAAAAATGATGTGAGAAACATGATCCTTGAAGTTGCCGGGGACGGTATCACTGCTTCGCCATCGAGGACCTTTGTCGGAGATCTTGCATCAGGAGCAAAAATACCGGTGAACTTTTCCGTAACACCGGATAAGGAGACCCCGCTTGCCCTTACCCTCACATACGATAATGGCGACAACCCCCACACGGTCACCATGAATATTCCCGTCACCTTCGGGACGGATAAGAAACAGGCAGACCCGGTCATGAGCAATGTGATCGTAAAAAATGACGGGTCTGTTTACCACGTCACCGGTGATGTGAATAATGCCGGCCTCGATACGGCGAATACCGTGACTGTGACTTCCCTCTCACCGGCTGTCCCGCAGGATCCCTACAAGACCTACGTTGTCGGAGCTCTCAAGGCCGATGACTTCGGCAGCTTTGAAGTTACCTTCACCACCGACGCCAACAGCACCAGTGTTCCCATCCAGCTCTCCTACAGGGACAGCGATGGCAATATCTACAACTCGGTCCAGAACGTGAATATCCCCTCGACCGGCATCACTGCCCAGAAAAGCAGCGGCCTACCCCTCGTACCCATCATCGCCGGGCTCGTCATTGTCGCAGTATTTGTCGGCGGCTGGTTCGTCTACATCAGGAAGAACAAGAAGTGACGGCTCCCATGGACGACCAGCCGGTAATGTTGTTCCGGGACGTGAGCAAAGTGTACCCGCTTCGCGCGGGAGATGTCACGGCACTGGACGGTATCTCATTCCAGGTGGACCGGGGCGAGTTCATTTCCGTGATGGGCCCATCCGGTTCAGGGAAGTCCACGCTCCTGAACCTCATGGGATGTCTGGACCTGCCGACTTCTGGGGATATCTACATCAGCGGCACCCACATAGGGGATATGGCGGATACTGAGCTGACCAGCCTGAGGCGGGATCGGATCGGGTTTATCTTCCAGTACTTCAACCTCTTCCCCCTCCTCAACATCATTGAGAACGTCACGTTTCCCATGATGCTCAAATCCCAGAAAGAGGTGGATCCTGAGCGGGGAAAGGAGGTACTCAGGGCGGTCCAGCTGGATGAGAAACTCTTCACTCATACACCGACGGAGCTCTCCGGGGGCCAGCAGCAGCGTGTCGCCATTGCCCGGGCGCTCATCAATAATCCGGACATCCTCCTCTGCGATGAGCCCACGGGGAACCTCGATTCAAAGACCGGAGCCGGCATCATGGACCTGATGACCGAACTCAACCGGAAAGGCACAACGATCATCATGGTCACCCACGACCCTCACATCGCCGAATACTCACGGCGGACAATCAGGATCGCCGACGGGAGGATCGTATCATGATCTTCTGGGAGATCGCCAAGCGCAATATACGACTGCACTTTCTCCGGTCAACCCTCGCGATGCTCGGGATCGTGATCGGTGTCGTGGCCATCGCATCGATGGGGATCCTCGGGAACAGCCTGGTGGCAACTGTTTCTGACAGCCTGAAATCGGTTGGCGATAGCGTTATCGTGAGCCCGTACACAGGTGGCGGCGGTATGGGTATGGGCGGAGGGGGTGGCGCGAGTTCCGCAAACCTGAAGATCACTGATCAGCAGTTCCAGCAGATCAAACGGGCCGTTGCGCCCGGCGTCGCGATACCGGTGCTCTCGACCGCGGAACGCATGAAAGTGGGTGTTGGCGGCGACGATATCGTGGCAACCGTGTATGGTATCGATCCCCAGTATATCCCGGATCTCAACCTGGTCCTGACCTCAGGCGGTTTCAACAATGCCAATTCCGGGTGCCTGGTAGGATCGGAATTTGCCAAGGATAATAATATCAAAGTCGGATCCCGGATTTCCATGGGTTCCGACGGCGAGAAGGGAACGCTCCGTGTCACCGGCATCATCGAGGAGAGGGGCATGGCCTTCGATGTCAGCACCGACAATGCGATTGTTGCTACCCAGGACTGGTTTGACAGCACCTATGACCGGGAGGATTACGATCAGGTCGTCGTCAAGGTAAAAAGCGGGCAGGATACCGCGGATGTCAAGACCACCATCGAAAAACAGCTGAACAAGAGAGACAAGATCGTTTCGGTCATGGACAGCAAGGCGACCCTGGCAACAATCTATGCGACTTTCGGCACGGTCACGACATTCGTCACTGCTATCGGAGGCATCTCCATGGTAGTTGCCGGGGTCTCGATCTTCAATATCATGATGATGTCGGTCAACGAGCGGATCAAGGAGATCGGCATCATGCGCAGCATCGGGACCCAGAAAAAGGAGGTGATGAGCATGTTCATCTACGAAGCTGCGATCATCGGTATAATCGGCAGTGTTGTCGGGGGCATTCTGAGCCTTGTAGCGGGATATGCCATCAGCGCCCTGATGCTCAATTCGACCAAGTACCTGTTCACCATTGCGACTGCGATCTCTGTGACGGAAGGTGTCGGGTTCGGGATCGTGATCTGTCTTGCCTGCGGTCTTTACCCGGCATGGCAGGCAGCGAATATGAATCCCATTGATGCGCTCAGGCACGAGTGACCATTTTCCTCTCCTTTTTACGTGGCGTGAGTCTTATTACCGGTTGCGTGTATACTCTAAAGCGATGAGCCTTCCGGAACCGGCAGACATGAACCCCGACTGGAATGAGGTCTGGAAATTCCGGCAGAAACAGCACGAGCTCTCCAGAGTATCCGATGACCAGTCCCATAACTGGGATAAAAAGGAGAATGCAGAGCGGTACGATGCCAACTCACGGACCGAGTACGATGCCCGTATCAGGCTCACCCTTGACGGGCTCGATGCCACGAGGGATTCGCGGGTGCTGGACATCGGGGCCGGGCCGGGTACCCTTGCGATACCGCTTGCTCCCCGGGTCAGGCATATTACTGCGGTCGAGCCCGGTGCGGGTATGGTCTCGATCCTCCGGGAGCGGGCTGCAAAGGAGGGCATCACGAATATCTCCTGCGTGCAGAAACTGTGGGAAGATGTCGATATTGATCGCGATCTCTCAGGCCCGTATGACATTGTAATCGCATCGCTCTCGCTCACCATGGAAGATATCAGGGAAGCCCTTGAGAAGATGGATGCAACATCACGGCAATACGTGTGCCTGTACTGGTTTGTGGACTTTCCCTTCTGGGAGCGGATGTATGCTGACCTCTGGGAACCCCTGCACGGGAGCCCGTATTATGCCGGGCCAAAGGCCGACTGTCTCTTCAATTTACTGTACCAGATGGGGATCTATGCGAACGTGGAGATGCTGCCACTCGGCAAGGAATACCGGTTCACTTCACATAATGACATGGAGACATTCTTCAACCGGCGGTTCAGTGCAAAGACACCGGAGCAGCAGGAGACTGTAAAACTGTATCTGAAGCCGTTAATCCGTACCGAGGGACAGGATATCGTCATTTCCGGGGACTCTACCTTTGCGAAGATCTGGTGGAAGAAAAGCGGATGATCCACGTATGCGTTTCCGGTGATCGCTCCATCGCATCCTTTTAAACAAGATAACAGGTTATGATTTATTATGGCAGTATATACGGTGATAACTCCGGTTGCTATGCTCCTTGAGCTGGTCATCTGTGTCTTAGGACTATACGCAGGGTACGCCCTGAAAAAGACCACGGGTACCTCTTTGCAGTGACATTTCTCCTGTTTGCACTCTTCGATCTCCTCAACTCCTCCGGTTTCTCTGCAGATACCCTTGCTATCCTGAACGTGATAGCTATCCTGGCCGCACTCGCCGGCATGTATCTTGTTATCAAGGAAAAATGAGACCTGAAACTCCTGGTTCAAAAAAATTTTCTCTCTTTTCCCAATAAAAAAAGTGTGTTACCCAACCCTTCGTATCCGGCTTATTGCCTCTTTGAGCCTGTCCATGGAGGCGGCGTATGAGAGCCGGAGCCATCCCGGGGCATCGAATGCACTGCCGGGTGTGACAGCGACGTGGGCTTTCTCCAGCCAGCGGTTTGCAATCTCCATATCGTCGCCGGCCACTTTGACAAATGCATAGAAGGCCCCGTCCGCGGGTGCAGTCTGGTAACCCATGCGGTTCAGCTCGGCGATGATGTATTTTCTCCGCCGGTCAAACTCCTTGCGCATCTCTTCGACGCACCGCTGGTCGCCCCTGAGCGCTGCAACCCCACCCCACATCGCAAAGGTCGTCGCCTGGCTGATCGAGTGCTGCTGGACCTTGGACATCGCCTTTATAATCCCGACCGGGGCCACCGCATACCCGAGGCGCCAACCGGTCATCGCATAGGACTTCGAGAAACCGTTGATGGTGATGGTACGCTCCGCCATGTTGCCGAGCGAAGCAAGCGAGATGTGCTCCTTGCCATACACGAGTGTCTCGTAAATCTCATCGGACATCGCATAGATGTCGTTGTCCTGGCAGAGATCGGCAACAAGGTTTATCGAACTCTTATCAAAAACCGCACCCGAAGGGTTGGACGGCGAATTGACCACGATCATCTTGGTCTTTGCATTCACCCGTTCGAGGATCGAGTCGTCGAGCTGGAAGCTCTTCTGGTTGACCGCGTGTTTGACAACCGTGCCACCGGCGATCTGGACACAGGGCTCGTAGGAGACCCACGCGGGGGTCAGGAGGATCGTCTCATCGCCCGGGTTCAGGACGGCCTCCATCGCCTCGTAGATCGCGTCCTTCGCCCCGCAGGCAACGATCACCTGCTGGGGGGTACAGGGAACGTGGTTGTCCCGGTTGATCTTCTCGCTGATGGCGCTCAGCAGTTCCGGTATGCCATTGCTCGGGGCATAGTGGGTCTCGCCCCGGTTCAGCGCATCGATACAGGCATCCTTGATGTGCCGGGGCGTATCGAAGTCCGGCTCCCCGATCGAGAGGCTGATGACATCGATTCCCTCCCGTTGCATCTTCTTCGCCTTGTCGGAGATCGCAATCGTTGCGGAAGGGGCGACGGCCCCGATCTTTGCCGAGAGGGGCTTCATTTCAACCGTTTGACAAGCTTGATAGCGGATTCAACGGCCCGCTTTGCGTAATCGATCCGCTCGTTCGCCTCAAGGCGGGTCATCCCCGGACCGGAGATGCCGAGCGTGACCGGCTTGCCGAACTCAAGCGAGAGGTCGATGATCTTCCGCGCCGCGTGCTGCACCACGATCTCGTCGTGCTGGGTCGAGCCCTCGATCACACAGCCGATAGTGACGATAGCGTCGACTTTCCCATTGGTGAGCATCTTCTTGATGGCAAGCGGCATGTCGTAGGCACCCGGGACATACAGTGTCTCGGTCACTTCTGCGCCGAGGAATGCTGCATGTTCGCGGCCTTCAATCTCCATCATGTACGTGATGTCGCGGTTGAACTCCGCGACCACGAATCCCAGTTTTATCGGGTTGGTATCACACATAGTTAGATCATCTCTTGTGAAGGGTCATAAATTCGTACGGTGTTCGTTACCGGCGTGCCGGCCCTGCGTCGGCGAATCCCTGGCGCTGGCCGGTGCCGGCCTCTTTCTCCAGCTCTTTTGGGTGGAGCACCAGTTTCACGGCATTGACCGCGTGCTCACGGATGCGCTGCTCGGCGAGCCAGGCAAGCTCCGTGCCGTCCTTTGCCTCGTCTTCATGCACGAACACTTCGATGATATGGGTGTTCGTCATGAGCTGGCACATGATGAGGCCCTGCGATGCCTCGTGGGCACACATCCGGTCCTTGTCTTTTCCCCCGGGCATTCCAAGCGCCATGACAATCTCGCACCGGCGTTCCTCGATCAGTTTCTTGCAGGCCACCGGCAGATCCTTGATACCCGGCACCGTGACCCGTTCGATCGCTACACTTGCATGTTTTTTGAGCTCATCGACAGCGATGGCTCCCATGTTGACGCGCGAGAAGGTGGTATCGGCAACACCTACCCTCATCCCAGCACCTCAGCTGCGGCTTCGACACCGTTGCCCTTTGACGTGTAGCCGCACTTCTTCAGTGCGTACTGGGTTGCAGCGAGAGTGGCGAGGATCTCCGGTGCGCTGACCGCGCCCATACTCCCGATGCGGAAGATCTTTCCTTTCAGGTGGTCCTGGCCGCCCGCGATGACGATCCCCATCTTCTTGATGGCCGCCCGCATCTCATCATCCTTGACTCCGGCGGGATACTCGATGGCGGTGACGGTCGAGGAGTAGCCATGCAGTTTGTCGATCTTCGGGAAGAGGGCGAGCCCCCATGCCTTTGCCGCGGCCTGGATCGCGCCGGACATCTTCTGGTGTCGGGCGATCCGGGCGGGGAGACCTTCCTCCTCTATCAGGAGACAGGCCTCGCGGAGCGCAAGGAAGAGGGGTACCGCGGGGGTGTACGGCGTCTCCATCGGTTTACCAGAGGCGCTCTTTTTGTACGCGGCAAGGTCAAGGTAAAAGGGCGGGTTCTTCGTGAGCCGCTCCCATGCCCTGCTGCTGACCGATACCATCGCGAGTCCCGCGGGGGCCGCAAAGCACTTCTGCGAGCCGGTGATTGCTATGTCGACGCCCCACTTGTCGGCCTCGACCAGGTCGCCGCCAACGGACGTGATACCGTCCATGATGAAGAGCGCGTCGTGCTTCCGGCAGAGTCTCCCTACCTCCTGTGCCGGGTTTTTGATACCGGCCGAGGTCTCGTTGTGGACGAGGGTGACGATCTCTGCGCCCTTCTCGAGCTGCTCTTCAAGGGCAGCCAGGTTGAGCGGCGTCCCCCACTCGGACTTGATCTCGTGGGCCGTGCCGTACCGCTGGCTGATCTTATAGAGCCGCTCGCCGAACTTCCCGTTGACGAAACAGGCGATCTCCTTGTCCTTTCCCACGTTTGAGACCGCGGCTTCCATGCCGGCCGTGCCGGATCCGCTGATAACAAAAAGATCATTGGTGGTCCCAAAGGCGGTCTTCAGTACCCGAACGCAGTCGGCATAGACAGCACCGAACTCGGCGCTGCGGTGGTTTATTGCCTGACGCGACATTGCGAGCCGGACCCGTTCCGGCATCGGCACCGGGCCTGGCAGCATCAGGAGTAGTTCTTTTTCCATGTGGATCTGCTCATAGTATTTTAATATAGACGCAATATAAGTTTGGATGGCAGATATGGCAGACGTAGCTATTATATCCGGATCCGCATCCGACGCGGCAATTACCGACAAGGTGAAGAAAATCCTCGAAGCGAACAACATCTCATACGATGCCCAGATCCTCTCTGCCCACCGCGATCCCGACAAGCTCGATGCCTACATCAAAGCGAGCACGTGTAAAATCTATATCGCCATCGCCGGGCTTTCCGCAGCGCTTCCCGGCGTGATCGCCTCGAAGACCGACAGGCCCGTCATCGGCGTACCCGTGAGCGGGACACTGAACGGCATGGACGCCCTGCTCTCGATCGCCCAGATGCCCAAAGGCGTGCCGGTCGCCTGCGTGGGCGTGGACAACGGAGAGAATGCAGCGTGGCTGGCAATCCGGATCTTAAAACTGAAATAAAAAGTAGGGCGTTCATTCATTTCCGGGGTATACTTATAGCCAGCACAAGCGTACGTTTTTACGATGCCAGTCCTGCACGAGCCGGAAGTCAGCCTTGATGCGGTGAAGCTCTGGGCACTCTCGCTCTCCTCCCTTGAGCTGGATGTGGCGATCCGGGTCGGGAACGTAAATCCCCTTGGCGTAACCCTCCGGGAACTGATGTTCACCGTTCGGTGCCGGGCGGGCAACCGGGACACGCAGATCGCTGCCGGGAATACCGGCAGGGTGAAGATACCGGCCCGGGGCAACTTCCTGCTGCACGTGCCGGTCAGGTCCCAGAACGCGGCCCTCATCGGGGCGCTTGCAACCTTCGTGACCCATAGTGACGTGCAGGTCACGATAGAGGGGAAGGCCGTCATCGACTGCCTCCTGTTCGGCTGGTCGGTGCCTTTCACGAAGACCATGCCGGTGACGATGGCGCAGGTTGCAAATTCCCTTGCCGGGAAGAAGAAGTAAGACTGAAGGCCGTCCCGGCACACTCGCAAAGGGGGGTATGCCGGATACCCCCCCCACCGTTTGGATTTCAAAACGATCATACCCCCCCTGCCAGCTATGGGGGGGGTCTCCGACATACCCCCCTCCCCCTCAGGGCCGGGACACCCCGCTTACTCATTTTCGGGAACCCTGCGAATCAGGTCGCTCCGTCGGTGCTCCACGCGAAGTATAAGTCTGGCGGTTGAAAAAAGGGGATACAAACTCACATTTGGTAAGGGGGGGTGTCCGGCATACCCCCCCTCCACTTTATTTTCAAACCGGGCATACCCCCCCACCCGTTTAAAAAAAATTGCAGGAGACCCCCCCTCTGAACTCATGTGAAATTTCCATTTCACACGTGAGTTCCCGAAGCGGGAGGGGTTGAACGGGCCGTGGAGGAGGGGTATCGGGCATACCCCCTACCCCCCCTGCCGGATTTTTCCTGAGGGGGTGGGGGTGCCTCGTACTGAGGGAGGGGTAGCTACCCCACCCGCTGAGAGAGGGGGGAGTTGCTTACTTCCCCTTCTTCTTCCCCGTCCCGAAGAGCTCGTTCACCATCTTGACCGCACAGAGGTCCCCGCACATCGAGCAAGTCTCCGTTTCGCCGTCCCGCTCGTGGATCTTCCGGGCATGGTCGCCGTAGAGCGCGAGCCGGAACTGTTCGTCCCAGTCAAGCTCGTGCCGGGCCTCCGCCATCCGGACCTCGCGTTCCATCCGCCAGCCTTCCGGCCTGCGGACGGTATCGCCGACATGCGCTGCAATCTTTGCGATCCGGGTGCCTTCAATGATATCCGCGACATCCGGCAACGCGAGGTGTTCGCTCGGCGAGACCATGCAGAGGAAGTCGGCGCCGTTCAGGCAGGCCGTGGCACCGCCGATGGCCGCGACAACGTGGTCGTAGCCCGGTGCAATATCGGTGACGAGCGGACCGAGGAGGTAGAGCGGGGCGTGATCGGTGATCTCCTTGATCATCTTCACGTTATAGCCCACCTGGTCGAGCGGCATATGGCCGGGGCCCTCGATCATCCGCTGGACGCCGGCGGCCTGCGCCCGCTTTGCGAGTATCCCCAACGTATTGTATTCCACCGATTTTGCGAGTTTCTCCGCGTCCTGCAGGCAGCCGGGCCGCATCCCGTCACCGAGGCTGACCGTGACATCGTACTCGGCAAGGATCTCCAGCAGGTAGTCGTACTCGGCATAGAGGGGGTTCTCCTCCTCCCGCTGCATCATCATCGCGCAGTGGAACGACCCTCCCCGGCTCACGACGCCCATCAGCCGCGGGTCTGCCCGGAGGGCGGCGAGCGCCTGCCGGTTCACGCCGCAGTGGAGGGTTAAGAAGTCTACACCCTGCTGGCAGTGCTCCCGGATGACCTTAAAAAGCAGGTCGGCAGTGACATCCCCGGCATTGCCCACCCTGCGGACCGCCTCATACACGGGGACGGTGCCGACCGTTGTATCGAGGGCGAGAATCTTCTTCCGGATCGCCACGAGGTCGCCTCCCGTGGAGAGATCCATGAGGGCATCGGCACCGTTGTCGAGCGCCGCCTTCGCCTTCACCTGTTCGAGCGCAGGATCGCAGCGGGTGCCCGAGGTCCCGATATTCACGTTGATCTTGACCGTGCAGCCCTCGCCGATGGCGCAGAGCCGGTGCTTCCGCTTCGGGTTGGCCGGGACCACGATCCGTCCCGCAGCAATGCCCTTCGCAAATCCTGCCGGGTCTAACTGTTCCTCCCGTGCCGCTGCGTCCAGTTCCCTGGGGAGCCCGCCACAGCACCTGCGGATGAGCAAATCCATAAGAAACATCTGTCGGGAGTCCTTATTATTGTGCATGCAGGTCAGGTGGATTGCCGGTGAATCGGCCTTTGCGAACTCGTATATCTTCGGGAATATCCTCGTGGACGCGGGCGTGATGCCGATGGCAGTGGCCCCGTATAAGGAGACCATCGATACCATCATCCTGACCCACTGCCACTTCGACCATACCGCCCGGGTAAAAGAGATCGCGCACATGTGCAAGGCAAAGGTCGGCATCCATAAGAACGATGCCCGGGGGCTCATCGAGGACACCCGCAGCCTCTCGATGCATTTTGGCGCCCGATCCCCGGGGATCGTTCCCGATATCGTGCTCTCCGACGGGGATATTATTGGCGATCTCGTAGTCATCCATACACCGGGTCATACGCCGGGCAGCATCTGCCTCTTCTCCGAAAAAGATAAGGTGCTCTTCTCAGGGGATACGGTCTTTGCTGACGGCTACTTCGGCCGGTACGACTTCCCGGGCGGGAGCAGGACCGAGCTGGCCCACTCACTCGAACGGTTATCCGTGCTCGATGTTGAAGGATTGTACGCGGGCCATGGGGAGCCGGTGGATAAAGGCGGGAGCCGGTGCATCGCTGCTGCACAGGGCCTGATGAAGAGCGGGTATGGATAAGGGAATATATTGCCTCGTTTTTGAGAATCCTGCCAGTACGGTCAGGATTGGCGCACTCGGACCGGTCACGTTCCGTGACGGCTGGCATATGTATATCGGTTCTGCACTCGGGAGCGGAGGGCTTGCCCGGCTCTCTCGCCACATCGCCCTTTCCCGGGCAAAGGACAGGATACCGAAGTGGCATGTCGATTACCTCTCTACCAGCAGCCACTTTTTGCTTCGGTATACCGTACATGCCGTTACGGAAGCGCGGCTCGAGTGCCGGCTCACAGATGCCCTTGGGGGCCCGGGCATCCCCGGATTTGGGTGCAGCGACTGCCGATGCCCATCTCACCTGCTCTTCCGGGAAAAGGACCCGCACAACGAGATCATGACGGCATTCAGAAGTCTCGGGCTTATCCCTGCCACCACAACTATCATGAGCCGGTAGTGCAGTAAGGGTAACCTATGCAGGTTCTGGGCATATCGGGAAGCATGCGCAAAAAGGGAAATACATCGATTCTTGTCAAGGAAATTCTCAGCCGCTGCGAGGAGTCGGGAATACGGACCGAGTTCATATCGCTTTCCGGGAAGAAGATCTCCCCCTGCCTTGGCTGCGAGAAGTGCAAGGAGAAGAAGTGGTGCGTGATCGAGAATGATGACTGGGACGAGGTAATGCAGAAAATTTTAAAGTGCGATGTCCTGGTCATCGGGTCGCCGACTTACTATTTCGACGTATGCGGACATTTAAAAAATTTTATCGACCGCACCTATTCCCTCTATCATGACCGCAAGCTTGCGGGGAAGAAAGGGGTGGCCGTGGCCGTACATGCCAACAAGGGGGCAAGCCGCACGATCCAGACTCTGGAGGGCTTCCTCTCCACGCACGAGTTCGCTTCGCTCGGGGCAGTCAAAGGGACCGGGTATCAAGAAGGTGACGTGCTCAACGATGCAGAAGCGCTGCGCAGGGCACAGAAGATCGGGGATAAAATCGTCCGTCTGCTCAAGCCCAACCACGATTAAAAGATATCAATACTTCTTTTCCTCATATTTTCTTCACAGTTCACAGGATTCCATGATAGGTGAGGATCCTCCACCGATACCGATGCGGAGTGCCGAACATGGGTTTCAGAGCAATTCGTAGAGGGTGCTACGGCGGCGCAGGGTCCGGCCGATGTCTTCTGCGACCCGCTGCATCTCTGCAGGGTCAAGGTAATCGGTATTTGTCGCGCC
The DNA here is from genome assembly GCF_049510175.1 of Methanoregula sp. Classification (GTDB taxonomy): domain Archaea; phylum Halobacteriota; class Methanomicrobia; order Methanomicrobiales; family Methanospirillaceae; genus Methanoregula. Next base: position 255,806 of record NZ_JBEKZF010000001.1, on the reverse strand, counting down.
CGCTCCCTTTGAGATGCTCTCTTCGAACACGGTACCACCGAGATCGTTTCCTCCGGCAAGGAGCCCCAGCTGGGCCATCTTGATCCCCTCTTTCACCCACGAGACCTGGATGTTTTTGAAATTGTCAAGGAAGAGGCGGGCAACGGCCACCATCAGGAGGTCCTCCCTGCCCGTCGCTCCCGCCCGGGCATTACCCTGCCGGAAGAGCGGCGTGTTCATATGGATGAACGAGAGCGGGACAAATTCAGTAAACCCCTGCGTCTCATCCTGGATATCTCTCAGGATAGCAAGGTGTGCCACCCGGTCGGCATCGCTCTCGCAGTGCCCGTACATGATGGTGGCAGTTGTCCGGATCCCAAGGCCATGCGCCTCGGTGATGATCCGGACCCATTCTTTCGTCGGGATCTTCTCCTTACAGATCTTCTGCCGGATATCATCCACAAGAATCTCCGCTGCCGTCCCGCACATCGAGTTGAGACCGGCCTCTTCCATCGCTTCAAGCACCTCAACCGTGCTCATCCTGCTCTTTTTTGCGGCATACGCCACTTCCATCGGGTTGCTCGCATGGAGGTGGATGCCCGGTGCCGCTTCGTGGATCCAGCGGTACACGTCAGTATAGGACTGTGCGGTGAAGTCCGGGTGGAGGCCGCTCACGGTGCAGATCTCCGTGACCTTGCGCTCCTTTGCCAGTGACACTTTCTTCTGGATCTCCGTCTTGTCATGGAAATAGATCCCCGGATCACCGGGTTTTTTCGAGTACCCGCAGAACCCGCAGGCATTCACGCAGAGGTTGGTCACATTGATGTTCTGGTTCCGGACATACGTCACCGCGTTCCCTGCCCGCTGTTCGCGCACCTCATCTGCTGCGGCGGCAATCTCCCAGACCTGACGGTCGCGGGTGAGGAAGAGCCGGAGCGCCTCGTCCCCGCTCATCCGGTGGCCCCCCCTGACATCATTCAATAACACCTTAAGATCCTGTTCCATAACGTCCCCCGCGGTTGTGCTACGGAGTGTACCGTCTCCCGAAAAGTAAAGGTATCGAATCCTGATGCCGCAGGATTATAATCCTGTAGATCAACCATATCTGTGTGAGCTATGCATCAGGTAGATATTCAACTGAATAAGAAGAAAGCAGTCGGATTTGTGATTCCCCTCGGCCCGGCGAACCTTGTCGCTGTCAGGACCGATGTGGGCATGGTCGGGTGCGGTGCCTTTGATGTTGCCGCACTCGATTCCTTCAGCTATCCGGCGGCAAAGGTGCGGCCTTCTCTCGGCCCGTCCATTGTGGACACCGATGATATCCTCAGGGGGATCGTGAAGGAGGCGAACCGCTCTGCACTGGGGCGCGGGATCAAGACGGGCATGACCGGGCGTCAGGCGCTGGAACTGCTCTGATTTTTTCAAAAAACACGTTAGCGATACTTTTTTAGCGATTTGCCTGGATCTACACCATCTCGTACAGCGTCGTTCGCTGCCGCAGCATCCTCCCGATATCCGAAACGATCCGCTCCATATCCTTCGGATCCAGATAATCTGATCCGGAGGCACCGGCATCTCCGGTCACATCGTCCGTGAACATCGTCCCCGAGAGATCGTTGGCACCCGAGAGCAGGGTGAGCTGGGTCATCTTGAGCCCGACCTTCCCCCACGCCACCTGGATATTGTCGAAATTGTCCAGGAAGAGACGGGACACCGCAATCATCAGCAGATCCTCCCGGCCGGTGGGCCCGGCCCGGGCGATCCCCTTGAGGTAGAGCGGCGTGTTGGTGTGGACGAAGGGGAGGGTCACGAGTTCCGTAAATCCGTGTGTCTCATCCTGGATTGCTCTCAGGAGGCCAAGGTGTTCAGCCTGGTCCCCCGGTGATTCATACGAGCCGTACATGATGGTCGCCGTAGACCGTAGTCCCATGCCATGCGCCTCCTGGATGATCCGGACCCAGTCGGCAGTGGGTACTTTGCGGGGGCAGATCACTTCCCGGACGGAGTCGACAAGGATCTCCGCCGCCGTCCCCTGAATGGTCCCGAGTCCCTCCTCTTTCAGCCGGGCAAGCACCTCCGTAGTCGGACAGTGCATCTTCATTGCTGCAAAGGCCACTTCGTCGGGACTGAATGCATGGATGTGAACACCGGGAGCCGCCTCGTGCACCCAGTGGATCAGGTCAACGAAGGTATCCAGCGTGAAAGCCGGGTGGACACCGGAGAGGAGGCAGATCTCGGTCACCTTCCTCTCGTATGCCAACCTTGCCTGCGCCTGGATCCCATCCTTCTCATGGCAGTACGCCCCGGGATCCGTCGTCTTCCTGCCGAACCCGCAGAACCCGCAGAGGTTCTTGCAGATGTTGGTCACATGCAGGTTCTGGTTCCGGACATAGGTGACGACATCCCCTGCCCGGCGCTCCCTCATCTCGTCAGCCGCTGCGGTAATTTTCCATACGTCCCGTCCAGGTGTTTTGAGGAGGAGGGCTGCCTCGTCCTCCGTAAGCCGGTAGCCACCAAGCACGTCAGAAAGAAGCATGGGTATCGCGGTCATGGTCCCTTCTCCTTACTTCTGTTTCTTTCCGGCTTTCTTCCTTGGCCTGCCACGAACGCTCTCCTTTTCTGCTTCACCCTCACGCGAGCGGAGGTAGAGCTCGTGCAGGAGCATGACTGCGATAACGACAATGATCACTATCTCGATGTGGAGAGGGAGATAACCCACCAGGGGTACGGAAAACAGCGCCTTTCCGACAATCCACTCATCTTTGACCGGTTCGGGAGTACCAATCCCGGGATAGGAAACGAACTGGTCCGGGGCCGGGTTGTTGTCGCCCCACGTGATATACCCGTCATGTGAGGGCGTATAATTCGCCCGGAGCAGGTTGCCGCGGATTTCCGTTACCGGAGAGCCGGCAATGACGTAATCGATTGCCCGGTGAATGATCGGGTGGACCGAGGTGATGCCGTTGGGCTTGTAGATGATCACGTCACCATATCCGTTATACTTCGTGACATTCGCCTGCTTTGCCATATCCCACGTCATGAACTCCCCGTACCGGTCCTTCTGGACCACCACCACGAGGTCACCGACGTTCATGTTGGGCTCCATGCTCTTGGACTCGATCGTGACAACCGCGGGCCATGTCCCGCAGATCAGGTAGAGAGCAAGCGCGATAGTACCTACCACGCAGACAACCCAGAGAAGGTCGCGGGCAAGGGATATCGCCCAGTGGTCACTGGTACGGAATTGCGCAATCAGCGAGCGTATGTCCCGGGAAGTGTCTTTTTCAGCCATTGATATGCCTGGTACCGATTTTTATATAGTGTTAAAGTCCCGCACACATTAACCATGCGGGAGGTGATTGCCGGAGAATCAGCGGGGTATGAAAAAACCCGAGACATAATAGAAGCCGAACACGACGAGGAAGATACCGCAGGCCGCCATGATCCGGTGATATGTGCGGTCGGTCAGGATGCTCCTGCCCCGTGAAACACCGGTGGAAACAAACGTGTACCAACCGGTATCCGCACACCAGTGACCGATCATGAACACCCCGGCAAGCACGAGTCCCCCTTCGAGCCCTGCGATCACCATCGCACTCCCGACAGAAAGCCACCAGATCCAGAAATACGGGTTTGCCGCGCTGGTGAGGAGGCCCGCCATGTAAGGGTTCGTGACCGCTCCTTCGGGGGATGCTGTAAGCGATGCATCCCGGCTGCCCAGGATGGTCATGATACCGAAAACAACAAGGGCAATGCCCCCGACACCGGCAATCACGGCAGTGTACGGTTGCGCGACCGCCGCGAGCCCGAGGACGATCAGCAGGAAAATGACCATTTCGACAACGATATGGCCGAGAGAGATCTTCAGCCCGGTGGTCCAGTTCCCGGCAAGCGATGCGTTGATAGTGGCGACCAGTGTCGGGCCGGGTGCGAGCGCTCCGGTAAGGCCAATCACAAACCCCAGCAGCAACATCGAGAGGAGACCGTACATTGTATGAGCCTGTGATGTAGTACAAGGTGTACCGGGCAAGGTTATCAACCATATCAGGCAGCCCGGCCGTTTTCACCGCCAGCCCGGTGCCATGCCAGAATAACAGTCTATATTTTAACGGGAACCAATAATCTGGTATGCTTGATGCGCAGGAGATCACCCACCGGTTCCTCGATACCAAACTGCAGGTCCATCCCGAAGTGGTCCGCTATATCCTGGAAAACAACGAGCCGGACCTGATCGAGCGCATCATTGCGGGGGTGCCAAAGGACACCATTGTCGTCTCCGCCAAGTACATCCCGGGCATCCACCCGACCCGTGACGGGACACGGTTCCTCATCGATCCCAGTGTCGAGGTCGTGAGCGGCAGCGCAGGCACCTCGGGCTGCGTGAATGGGACCAGTGATTACCTCCACTATTTCCGGGACCGTTATGCCCGGCTTGGCGGGATGATCCGGAGCCGGGTGGGCGCGATGCCTATTGAAGGGTTGATACGGAGCACCCGTTACCGTCAGGAGGAATGCACCGTCATCGGCATGGTCGCGGAGGTCAAGAACACAACGAACGGCCACCGTATCGCCGAGATCGAGGATTCATCCGCAAGCATATCCGTGCTCTTCCGGAAAGACCTCCCGGTATTTGCAGATGCTCAGCGTATCATCTACGATGAGGTGATTGGAGTAAAAGGCAAGCTCTCGAATGACGGGCGCCTCTTCTTCGCAGAGCAGCTCTACCGCCCGGACATCCGCATCGACAACACTCCCTTCCGGAGCGAACAGCCGGGAAAAGCGGTCTTCATCTCGGATGTCCATGTGGGCAGCAACACCTTCCTTGAGGGGGCCTGGAACCGGTTCGCGGACTGGCTCTCGGATTCCGATTTCGGGTACCTCCTCATCGCCGGGGACCTCGTTGACGGTATCGGCATCTACCCGAACCAGGAGAGCGAACTGACGATCAAGAACATCTACGAGCAGTACGATGCGTTCGGCGCCATGCTCTCCGAACTCCCGTCACGGATGAAGATCATTGCATCACCGGGCAACCACGACGTAGTGCGGGGCGCAGAACCCCAACCCGTGATCCCGGACGCGTTCACGAAAAAATTCCCGGCCAACTGCACGCTCGTCGAGAACCCGGCGGTCGTCAACCTCCAGGGCGTCCGGGTGCTGATGTACCACGGCAGGTCCATCGATGACATGATCGGCCTGATCCCCGGGGCCTCTTACGAGCAGAGCGGGCTGATGATGGAGGAGATGCTGATCCGCCGCCACCTCGCACCCGCGTATGGCCGGCGAACGCCGATCGCCGCCGGCAAGACCGACCGGCTGATCATCGATCCGCTGCCCGAGATCCTCCATACCGGCCACGTCCACATCAAGGGGATCACAAACTACCGTGGCGTGCTCGGGATCAATGCCGGTACGTGGCAGTCCCAGACCTTATTCCAGAAACAGATGAACGTGAACCCAACCCCGGCGCTCGCGGTGGTTGTCGATCTGCAGACGCTGGTACCGGAAACGTTCAGTTTCGCGTAAGAATCATGGTTCGGCAGTTTTCCCGAGCGCCATGTACCAATTCACTGAGGGTTCCCGGACCGCGTTTGATCGCGATCAAAACGCAAAAGTGATCGCGTTTGAAAAAGCCGCCCCCAAGCGGCTGCTGAAACTTCTGGCAGTTTCAGGCATTTTTAATCGCGATCAATGTCGAATTGCATCAATTTGATCTGGTGCATCCGGACCGTGGCATGTGGTGCAGTTAAGCTAATTTAAAATTTTTTTTAAAAAATAAAGATACAAAAATGGGCACTCCTCCAATCTAATGTCTGCAAAGTTATTGATATATAGGTACTTCCGCCCAATTTACTACATGAAAAAGAGTGAGAACAGCTCATTAAAAATCCAAAATATCGTCTCTGCAGGGTCGATTGCAGAATCAATCGATCTGGAATTCATTGGAAATAATATCCCAAACTGTACATTCACGAAAAAGAAGTTTCCCGGTGCGGTATTTCATATGCAAAACCCGAAATCCGCGGCCCTTATTTTTTCATCAGGTAGAGTTGTTCTTACGGGTCACCATAGGTCAGAAGATATTCCCGTGGCATTACAAAACCTTCTGCAAAACCTCAAAGAGGCAGGAATATCCTGCAAGGATAATCCGCAGATCAAAGTCACCAATATAGTCTGCACCTATGATCTTGGATTCCCCCTCAATCTGGTCAGGATTACAACGGCATTAATGGATACTGAGCAGGTTGAATATGAACCGGAAGCGTTTCCTGGACTGGTTTGCCGGATTTCTGATCCCAAGATCGTATTTCTTCTCTTCTCATCGGGAAAAATAGTTATTACCGGCGCAACGATTATCGACGATGTTAAAGCAGGACTTAACATTCTCATGGAAAAACTGAGTGTTGTTGACAACAAAATCCAGAGAATTGAAAATTTATAGATAAAGATATGAAGCGAACCGAAGTGAGGGGAATATTCCCGGGCACCTGCACGACTCCGGTTCAATGGTTCTTAATTTCATGCACCGATTTTTGCCAGGTTCAGCTTACCGATCAGCAGCCAGCCCGCAAGAGATAGAAAACAAATCCTCCGAGATGGTATTTTTTCATCAAATACACCTTGATCTCGTCAAACGCATAAACCCTGTCACACAGATCATCGAGAGAGGCTGGTACAGATGTTTCTTTTTTTCACAATACTCCATTAACGGAGTGTTTCTTTAAAAACCCGCTGCACAGATTGCTATCGGTTTCGCAGCACTTCTGCTAATACCCGGAGGTTCCGGTTCATGTATTTCCTGTCTGCATCTGACAGGTCTTTATCAGCTCCTGTGAGATCGGGCTGGATCCCCAGCAGGGTAACCCCTGCCCCGGTCTCCCGTTCAACATACTCCATCACCACCGAGAGCGGGAGGACATGCGTCGAGACGAGGCTGGCCTGGATCTGTCCCGGTTCGATGACGGCAATAGTACCTGGTCGTGCACCCATATCTGCAGCATCAAGGAAAAGCACATGTTCCGGCTGATACCTGCGGAGGGGGCCGGTGATACTCTCCGGTACGGTACCGGCCAAAAAAAACCTGATGTCCGGGAGTTGTCGCTGTTCAATCTCCCGCGCTACGGACATCCCCAGCCGATCCGCGGGGATGAATTCGTCCCCGATACCGATTATCGCCAGCCTGCGGGCATTTTTTATCCTGCTCTGCAGGGTCTCAGAGAGCGGGGGCGCATTCTCCATTACGTTACCACGACTTCCCCGTCGGTACCCGAGATTGACAATTCATGCTTCAGCTCTATCGCCCCGGTCGGGCAGTGCCGCTCACAGAGGCCGCAGCGGATGCACTTGTACAATTTTACCTGCGGCCGTTTCTTCCGGGCGAGGTTTTTTCCCTTAAATTCGACATCCCGGGGTCCGTCGATCATGGTGATGGCCCGGGCCGGGCAGACAAGGGAACACTTCGAACACCCGATGCATTTCTCATCGGTAATGGCAACCCTCCCGCGGAATGCCCCCGGGATCGGGACTTTCACCTTCGGGTAGAGGATCGTGATCGGCCGTGACAGGAGGTTTTCAAACATCTCCCGCAGGACGCTCATGCGTACACCCAGAGATAGTTCATGACGAGCACGATCCCGACCTGCACGATGGAGGCGCTGGCGATATATTTCCAGCCTATATCGTTCAGCTGGTCGATCCGGATACGGCCGGTTGCCACTTTTATTGAGGACAGTATGAGGAGCACGGCAAGGGTCTTTGCAAGGAACAGGAAAAAGCCGATAACCACTTCAAGCCAAGCCGGTGTAACCGCCCACGGGATCAGAGGGCCGCCAAGGAAGAGGGCCGCGACCAGTGCGCTCCCGACGACAAACGATACATCGACCGTCAGGTCCATGATGGCGAGTCGCCGCCCGGTCAACTCTGTCCAGGGCCCGGCAACAATCTCGGTCTCTGCCTCGGGAATATCAAACGGCGTCCTCTCCAGTTTTGCCTGGAGCCCGATCAATGCAACAATAAAACCAATAGGCTGGAGAAAGACAAACCACATGTTTTTCTGCTGCCAGGTAACGATCTCCGAGATTGACCAGGTGCCGGCCATCAGGGCCGGGGTCATAAGAGCAAGGAAGAACGGTACCTCGTAAATAAAGAGCTGGGTGACAGCCCGGATCCCGCCAATGGCAGAGAAGATGTTCCGGGAGAGCCAGCCCAGCAGGAAGAGCACGATGGTCGGGAGCGACATGAGATAGAGGACGACAACGAGGTCGCCCTGGAATGCGAGCGGGCTGTTCCCGACAATGGGGACGTAGAGATATGCAGTCATGACCGCTGCGAGGGCAACAAGGGGTGCTGCATCGAATATCACCCGGTCCACGCCGGCCGGATCAATGACCTCCTTCCCCAGCATCTTGATGAAATCCGCAAACGGCTGGAAAAACGGCGGGCCTACCCGCTGCTGCATCCTGGCCGCGATCTTGCGATCCAGGAACGCGAGGAACAGGGCATACAGAAAAAGGAAGAGAAAGCCCGGGAAGATGAAGATGTAGATCAATCCGGACACGGGGTCAGTCATGATCACACCTGCCGCTGATCGTGGAAGCGGTTGCGCCGTATCAACTCATCAAAGCTCATAACTCCAGTTTTTTTAGACTGGTTGTCCAGAAGCGTGATCCGTGATGTGCACGACAGGCATGGATCGATCGCGGCAACAATCACGGGTAAGTCAGCAAGGTTCTGGTTGACAAGGCATATCGCCACCGAGGTCCAGTTTGCCAGGGTCGGCGTGCGGATATCGACACGTTCCACCTTGTCAGTCCCGTTTGTCCGGATAAAGTGCACCAGCTCTCCCCTTGGCGCTTCGTACCGGGAGAGTATCTCCCCGTTCGGCGCATTTTTCGGTGCAGGTACACGGATGGGCCCTTCCGGGAGATTTTCAAGACAATAGCGGACAATCCTGAGGCTCTCCCAGAGTTCCCCTATGCGGACACGCGTCCTGCCATAGACGTCCCCTTTTGTATCGGTCACCACGTTCCAGGGCACATCTGCATAGGCAAGGTACGGGTCATCCTTCCGGGTATCATAGTCCACACCGCTTGCGCGTGCCGTCGGCCCGACCGTCCCGTACCTGAGAGCCTCCTCTTTTGAGAGCTTGCCGACACCCCGGAACCGGATGAGCATGGTCTCCTCGCTGCTCACCATGTCCACGTATTTTTTTATCCGTTCTTCGAGATTGGGCAGTCGCTCCAGGGCGGCAGTCACCTGGGCGGGCGTCAGGTCACGGCGAACACCCCCGACTTCGTTCATGCCATAGTGGACGCGGTTCCCGCTCATCTCCTCGACCGTATCCTGGACCGCTTCGCGGTCGCGCCATGTCCACATGAAGAGGGTATTGAACCCGATGACATGTGCAGCCACTCCCAGCCAGAGAAGGTGGCTGTGCATCCGCTCCAGCTCGGCGATGATCGTACGGATGTACTGGGCCCGTGGCGGGATCTCCAGCTGCATCAGCTCTTCGATTCCCTTGGCAAATGCCGTTGAGTGTGAATGGGAGCAGATCCCGCAGACCCGCTCCATGAGGGGGAGGACCCTGATAAAGTCACGCTGTTCAGCGGCCTTCTCGACTCCCCGGTGGTTATACGAAAGGTCAAGTTCGAGCCGTACAATTTTTTCACCATCGACAACAACCTTGAAATTCACCGGTTCCTTGAGGGCGGGATGATGCGGGCCGATGGAGACAACAACCTCAGGCATTTCAGGTCCTCTCCACTTTTATGCCCCCGTAGAAGGTATCCGGGCCGGGCTTCCAATCCTTCCGCAGGGGATATTCGTCCACCGGCCAGTCCTCATTTAACATGATCCGGTTCAGGTTGGGGTTGCCGGTAAAGACGATGCCGAAAAGGTCGTGGATCTGCCGTTCGTAGATCGCCGCCGGGGGGAGAATATCGGAGCTGGTCGGGATCGCCGGCTGATCCCGCTCAAGTTCAATGGCGATAGAAATGATCATGCGGTGAGGGCCGGTCAGATGGTAGATCAGTTCAAGCGTCCTGCTGTTATCCACGGCACTGATCGTAATCAGGCGGTCGCACCCCAACATGGCCTGGACCGCCCTTATCGTATCATGAACCTTGTCCGGTGTCGTTGTTATCCTGATACGGTTTTTCCGGACCAGTTCCGAATTCCCGAACTCCTTCATCTTCCCAGCGACCATGGCCAGCGTCAGCGGGCCGGTCATGGTACCACCTTACAGGTTGTTGTGTCCGTGCCGGTAACCGGGACCGCCTTTTTCTGCCGCCACTCCTTCCCGCCATGGGCCGCATCCTCGTGGAAAAGGTTCAGGCATGTCACGACGCCATTGATGATCTCGTCCGGGCGAGGCGGGCAGCCGGCGACATAGACATCAATGGGGATTACTCTGTCAACACAGTCCATCATGTGGTACAGGCCGTGGAATACCCCCCCTGACGCACCGCAGGCACCCATGGCGATCACATATTTCGGCTCGGGTATCTGTTCCCAGACACGGCGCAGGCGGGACGCCTGTTTCAGCGTGACGTGGCCGGTGACGATCAGGATATCCGCGTGCCGGGGCGAGCCCTTGACAAGGATCCCGAAACGCTCGACATCGAAGCGGGGCATCAGGCACGCAATAATCTCGATATCGCAGGCATTGCAGGCACCGCTGTTGAAGACCGTAATCCACGGTGATTTCATCCGCGCCCAGTTCACGAGACGCTGGCTCAGGCCGGCTGCCGGGACTGCCATGGTTAATCATCACCTCCGTGGGAAAATATAAACCCATGGATCGGGACATTTCCGCCGGCATTGAGCCGGAAACCCCGGACGTCCTGTGGCTGCCCGTTCGGGACACCGGTATACAGATGAATGCATGTGCTCATTACTCCCACCTCAGGACCGTTACCGCAACCGCCATGATGACCAGGTACCCGAGAGGCCCCCAGAGGGGTGCATCGGGGGGAGAGGTTGCAAGAACGAGTGCTGCCACGTGCACGACCGTGAAGAACAGGGCCACGTAGAAGAACTGGTAACCGGGCTGCCAGACCTGCGCCACTGCAACCTCGCCGCCGACGTAGGGCATGGTCTTGTTGACGGATGGTACCGATGCCGGTGCAACGGTGCGGGACCACCAGTAAATCAGGCACCCGATCACAAGAGTATCCGCCATGATGGTGATGGGTGACGCCATGAGATCCCACAGCTGCATTCATGCCACCCCCCACGTGAATATCTGTTCCGATGCATGCGAGATCCAGTTAAACGACTCCGGGAAAAGCCCGAAATAGACCGTGACAATCGCGAGAAATACCACGGCTGTAAGGGCACCGAGGGGAACTGGTTTCAGACGGACGGGGCACTGGCCTCTCTCCGCGCTGGAGAACATCAGTGTCGAGATCACCGGAACATAGTACCCGAGAGAGAGGGCGCTGTTCAGCGCGAGGATGAGCGCGAGGACGACACCGCTCATCATGGACGTGACCATGCCTGCCTGCTCCAGGAGCATCTTCCCCAGGAACCCGTTGGTGAACGGCACACCGATCAGCCCGAATATGAATATTGCAAAGGAGATGCCCAAGAACGGGTGCCGGGCCCCCAGGCCCTTCATCTTATCCGTGTCAAACGATCCTGCATCGGTTGCAAACACATCGGCGGCAATGAACGCTCCCGCTTTCATCATCGCATACGCGATGGCATAATAGAGGCCGGCGATAAACCCCAGGGGCAGGTTATAGACCATGCCGATCCCGAACCCGAGCAGGATATATCCCATCTGGGCCACGCTCGAGTAGGCAAGGAGATACCGGAGATCCCGCTGGTTGAGCGCAAGGAGATTTCCCACGGTCATGGTCAGAACGGCAAAAAAAATGACGATGATGCCAAGGGTCCTGGGAATACCACCGCCGGCAGGCAGGGCAGAGAGGGTAAGGAACAGTGCAATCAGGACGCCTATCTTTGTCGGGCCCACCATGATCGCGGTAACACCAACAGGTGCCCGGGCATAGGCATCCGGAAGCCAGGTGTGCAGCGGGACAATCGCCAGTTTCACCCCGTACCCGAGCAGGATCAGGATGGCTGCAAATATGACAAGCGACGGGTCTGCACCGGCAAGGGCTTTGGGGAGTTCTGACAGGTTCAGGGTATGCCCGATGAGGTACAGGATTGCCACCCCGAAGAGGGCGGTCAGCGTCCCTACGACACCCTGCAGCATGTACTTCATGGCCGACGAGAGCGCTGCCGGGTCTTCCTTGTGCCGGTAGGCGCACAGGGCATATACCGGGATGGCCGACAGCTCGACCATGACAAAAATGGTGAAGAGGTCGTTTGCAAACCCGATGGCCATCGCACCGGCCAGTGCAAAGAGGAAGAGCGGGTAATACAGGTGGACCGGCCCTTTCGGGTCAAGGCTCCCTTCGGAAGCCCATGCTGAAACAGCACCAATCCCCGTGACAAGAAGTCCTCCGGTAATGCCGGTAAACGAGAGATGGGTGAGTGTGGCATGCCGGGCAATCACGGATAACAGGATAAAGAAGGTGCCAAGGAGTATCAGAGCGGTCAGCGTCCCGCTCCAGTGGCGGAGGTTCCGCGGAAGGATTTTCGTGATGAAATAGATCGCTATGCCACACATTGCAACAACAAGGGGAGTGGCAGCGGCAATATCAGCGGGTATCACAAGCCCACCCCCAGAATGACCACGGTGATGAGGGCGATAAGGACGCTCCCGAATATGGCGAGGTTCCAGTTCGCATCACGGTTTTCCATACTCATGGCATACTTTCCGACAGTAAAGAGGGTGAGAGCTGCTGCGACGGCACAGCGGTAGACCCAAACGGAAAGCTCCTGGAGGCCGCCAGCAAAGGCGGTGATGCCATGAGCCAGTCCCACATACGCCACGTCAATATCCCTGACCTGCGTTTCATGAGGCTCAAGGATCTTCCGCCCGACTGCAAAGAAGAAGAGCACGGCAGCGCCAAGGACCAGGAGAGCACTGGCCAGATGCTCCGGGTCATATGCCAGGTACGTGGTCGGGTAGGGCAGGATACCGTAGAGGATCTGCGGGAATATGCCGATGATGATGCATAATGCTGCAGCACCGAGCATGCCGGCCTGCATGAGAAGCGGCGGGTCCGAGGCCTCGGAGCTGCCCGGACGTAAAAATGCGAAATATCCCAGCTTGAGGAAGGACAGGCATGTCCCGAAGGACGCGATCTCAAGGAGTGCCCAGAGCCAGAAACTGGTGTTTTCCGCGGCCATGAGCACCATCCCCTTGGACACATAGCCGTTGAAGAGCGGTACTCCTGATATCGCGAATGCCGCGATCCAGAAGGCAAACGCCGTGACCGGCATCTTTTTCTGGAGCCCGCCGATGCGGCTGAGCAGGTTCTCACCGGTCTTCCATATGATCACGCCGACTGCCATGAACAGGAGCGTCTTGTAGAGGATATTGTTGACGAGATGGGCCATGCCGCCGTCCAGGCCGAGCTGCCCGATCCCGCTTGCTGCTCCCAGCCATCCCAGGATCCCAATCCCGGCGACCATATAACCCACCTGGGAGATGATATGGTACGAGAGGAGACGGCGCATATCGTTCTGGAAGACGGCAAATGTTACGCCATACACGGCCATGAGCGCCCCCATAAAGGCAATATATTCCGTGCCGGGCTGTGCCCGTGCAAGGAGATACACCGCTGCTTTCGTGGTGTAGACGCACAGGAAGACGCTTGCGACGAAGTTGGCCCGGGGATAGGCATCCGGAAGCCAGGTATGCAGCGGGATGAACGCCATATTCACGCCGGTACCCAGGATGATCAGGACGGTTGCCCACAGCTGGTAGCTCGCATTGGGAATGCCGGCAAGAGGCCCGACAAGGGGGGAGCCTCCCCCTAAAAAGAGCAGGGCGATCCCGGCAGAAAGGAGGGCCCCCCCGAGACCATGGAAGAGGAGGTACCGGTATCCCGCCCGGATCGCTTCCCCGCCTTCCTGCCAGATGAGGAACGTCGAGGTGATCGCCATGAGCTCCCAGAAGATCAAGAGGGTGATCCAGTCCCCTGCAAAGACCACGCCGAGCGAGGCGCCGGCATAGAGCAGGGCAAAAAGGTGGAGACGGGGTGCTGCAACGGCTGCGGCATAGAGGATTGCGAGGAACGTGATGATCGCAAAGATGACCCCCGTCAGGTACGAGAGGCTGTCAACTCTCAGGAGGATCAGGGTATACCCGGCAAAGGGGAGATCCCACTGCATCACGCCAAGAGCAGCCGTGCCGGCAAAGGCCCCCCCGGGGAGGAGGAGGACATCAGCAAGGGCGAGCCCGCCGAGCGCAATGAGCCCGGCCTGCCGTGCACGCCCCTTCAGTGCCAGCACGAGCGGTGCACCGATAAGGAAGATCAGGAATGGCGGGACCGCAGTGCCAAGTGCCAGGGTTCCCGATGCGAGCACCGCAGTATGGGTCACGCTCGCGGCAACCTGGGCACAGAGTGCGAACGGGCTGAGAGGGTACGCAGTCCAGAGGCCAAGCACCAGTGCTCCTGCCGCGGTCACGAGTATCGGGACACGGAGTGTCATGCGGACCGGTGGTATTTCACCTTCGGACGGCCGGAAAAATGCCCGCATGATGATGGGCAGGAAATACGCAAGGTTCAGGACGCTCGCTGAAATGAGGATAAAAAGGATCCACCATATACTGATAGTTCCTCCGCCAATTCCCAGCGAGAGATAGTATTTCGCGATGAACCCGGCCATGGGAGGCAGCCCCACCATGCTCAGGGTGGCAAGGGTGAAGGCACCAAACTCCCATGGCATTTTCCGGCCGATACCGTCAAGCTCAGAGATCTTTTTCTTCCCCGTTTCCACGGCCACTGCACCGGCAACAAAAAACATGGTCAGCTTGCCGAACGCATGGGCACAGAATGCATAGGTCGCCCCGATTATGGCGGCAGCCCTCCCCGCGTCGGAGACCCCGGATATCCCGGGCGGCACCAGCACGGCAGCGCCCAGGATCATGTAACTGAGCTGGCTGACCGTGGAGTACGCGAGTCTGAGCTTGAAGTCATCCTGCAGCAGCGCAAGGAGAGAGCCGACGATAATCGTGATGACTGCTGCTGCAATGACGATGTTCTGAAGGCCGAGGCCCGCCATCAGGCTGGGCCCGTACAGGTACAGCATAACGCGGAGGAGCCCGAAAACACCGGCATTCACGACGGCAACGGCATGCAGGAGCCCGCTGACCGGAGTCGGGGCGACCATGGCGCTCGGCAACCACCCGTGAACCGGGACAAGTGCTGCCTTGACGGCAAAACCTGCCATGAGGAGGAAAAAGGCAAGCCGGGCAAAGCCGGGGGCAATGGCTGCGATGCCGGGATTGCCGCCGGCAACAAAGTCAAGGGTATTTCCCATAGCGAGCAGGGCCATGATCCCCGCGAGGACTGCAACGCCCCCAGCCTGGGTGTAAATAAGATATTTCATCCCAGCTGCAAGCGCTTCCGGCGTCTCGGTATGGACAACGAGAGGATATGCGGCCATGGCAAGGATGTCGTAGAACACGAACAGTGAGAAGAGGTTGGTGGAGAGTGCAATCCCCATGACCGACCCGATACAGAGTGCAAAGCAGGCATAGTAACGCGTTTGGGCGTGTTCCCTGAGGCCACGCATGTAGCCGATACTGTACACGGTCGTGATGATCCAGAGCAGTGAGGCGAGGCACGCAAACAGGAGGCCGAGGGCATCGGCAGTGAACTGGAGGGAGAGACCGGGGAGGATGGAGAGGGCCTGCGTGGAGACCGCCTGAGCTGTAAATGCCGAGGGAAGGGCGAGGACACAGAAGAGGAACGTCAGGACAGCAGATGCAAGCGATGCGGCTTCACGGGCATCCGGGCGGTTGTGCAGAAGTATCACAAAGCCGGTCCCGATAAACGGTATAGCCACGATGAGGACAAGCATCCACGGCTGGACATCCATCACAGGTCACCTCCCCGTGAAAGCCGGGAGATGGCCGCAATATCGAAGGTCTTGTACACCCTTCGCAGCAGGATGACCAGTGCCAGCGCGACGCCCGCGACGACTGCCTCGATGGCGATCAGGGTGATGACCACAGCCTGGGACACCCCCACGTCACCGGCAAGATACCCCCCGAGAACGAAGAGCAGGCTGACGCCTTTTCCGAGGAATTCGAGCCCCATGACCATTTTGATCAGATTGCAGCGGGCAATCAGGCTTGCAAGCCCGATGGCAAAGAGTGCACCGGCAACGACCATAATCACCGGCGCAAAAGCGGGGATCATGGTGGCATCCTCCGGGAATAATTCAGGCCAAGGAGCAGGAGGATGGACATGACTCCGGCGAGCATAATGAAACCCTGGAGGATCACCTCGTACGTGCGCCCTTTCCACAGGGCTTCACCTGCGCTAAGCACCTGAGGGGGTGTGACCGGCCAGGAAGCAAAATGCGGGATCACGATGATAATAAAAAGAAGGGGAAAGACCACCCCCAAGAACAGCGCACAGGCATTTTTTGCATTCATGTGCGCACCTTTTCCTCTTCGCCACCCGCGAGGACGAGGGCCACGAGTAAGAGAACTGCCACAAGGCCCGCGCCGACCGTAAGCTCAAGGGCACCGGCGTACGCGGATGACAGCACGAAAAACAAGGTTGCAAGACCTGTACTTGAGACCGCGAATGCAATCACTGCCCGGATGAGGTTTTTCTGCAACACCGCGATCAGTGCCATGGCGACTGTCGCCACGCCGATTGCAAGCACGATAATGAAGTCAGGTCCTGGCATCGGGTATCACGCACCCCTGCCGTGATCCCGGTGCCGGTCTGCCGGTGGAACAGGAGCCGTTCCCCGGTGCAGTGAAAAAAACGCTGAGTGAAAATAGACCCGTACTCTCTTCAACAATAGGTTAACAGAACGGGAAGGATCGGTCATGGTAATCTTCCGGGGGTTACCTGCAATCCCCCGCCATTCTGCGGCAGAATGCCGGTTTTCATGCTGATTTTGTTGGTAATCCCACTACATAGCAGGTGATTTCCATTCTTTACTCAATGATTTCATCTTATCACAACAGAGAGCATAAAGGTTTGGGAATCGGAACGGTTTATCAAAACCGCGAGGATGAGAAGAACGCATCAGCGTTCTTCGAAGATCGAAGGTCGGCTTGCGCCTTCCTTCTCTATCTCGAAGTCCTGACGAACTTCTTCGAACTCCGAAGACGAGAGCACCGTGAAATTCATGAATGAGAAGAATCCGTCAGCGTTCTTTGAAATTCTTCGAAAAAAAGAAGAAATTATTGTTTGGGTTCATCCTTTTTTTCGGGCTTGGGCGGTTTCACGTACGTGATCGTGAAGACTTCCACACCCCGTACCGATACCGGTGCCGTGTACTGGGTATCCATGGAGAGACACTTAGTGGGGCAGGTATCGACACATGAGTTGCAGACCACGCAGCGGAACCGGTCAATCTGCCAGCTCTTCGCTTCCTTGTCGAGCACGATTGCCTGCGAGGGACATTTCCTCTGGCAGAGACTGCAGGAGATGCATTTGCTCCCGTCAAAGACCACGTGGCCCCGGGAGATCGGAGTCTTTTTAGCAGCCTGCGCGGGGTAGAGGATTGTTGCCGGCCGGTGAATGACAGTTTTAAGTGCGGTTTTTACCATCTCGAAAAATACCATGATCCTCACCTCTCCGTGCAGCTGATACAGGGGTCGATGGACAGTACGATCACCGGTACGTCGGCAAGCTCGCATCCCTTCAGCATCCTGATCAGCGGAGGGATATTGGTCAGGGTGGGGGTTCGGATCCGGGACCTCACGAGGAACTTGGTGCCGTTGCCCTTGAGGTAATGGACCAGTTCTCCCCGGGGCTGTTCGGCCCGCATGAAATACTCACCGTCCGGCGTCCCTATTACCTTGACATCGATGGGTCCGTCAGGGATCTTCTTCACTGCCTGCCGGATGAGATCGGTGGATGTGAAGAGCTCCTTTGCCCTGACGGCGCAGCGCGAGTAACAGTCCCCGCAGCTGTCCGTGACCACCTGGACATTGAGCCGGTCGTAGGCACCATACCCCAGCTTCCTCGTATCGATGGCAACGCCGCTCCCGCGTGCCGTGGGCCCGACCGCACCCAGGTGGTACGCGTCCTCCCTGGAGATGATGCCGATATTCCTGAGCCGGTGCCGGATCGAGTCGTCGTGCAGGAAGACCGTGGTCAGCTCTTTCATGTCGCGGTCGATCCGGTCAAGGTCCTTTGCCATCGCGTCCAGCTTCTCGTTGCTGATGTCCCGCCGGACACCGCCCACCTTGCAGGACCCCTGGATGACCCTGCCACCGGTGGTCTGCTCCATGACATCGAGGATATCCTCGCGGATCTTCCACGCATTCATGAACAGGTTCTCAAAGCCGAACGAATCGGCAAAGAGCCCCAGCCAGAGGAGGTGGGAGTGGAGCCGCGAGTACTCGGACCAGATCACCCGCAGGTACTGGGCCCGCTCGGGCACGTCGATGTTCATGATCCGCTCGATGCCCTGGCAGAACGTTGCCCCGTGGACAAAACTGCAGATCCCGCAGGTCCGCTCAGCGATATAGACGTAATCGGTAAATTCCCGCTTCTCAACGAGCTTTTCAAAACCCCGGTGGATGTACCCGATCGTCGGGATTACATCCACGACATTCTCGTCCTCAAGGACGAGGTCGAGGTGGATCGGCTCTGGCAGAACCGGGTGCTGCGGCCCGAACGGGACGATGATCTGCTTGCTCATGGCTTGTCCCCCTTTGTCACGGTGACCGGGGGCTGGCTAAACGGGTACTTGACGGCAGTCCGGATGAAGGTCCCCTTGAAATCGATATTCATGCCCCGGACCTGGATACCGAAGAGGTCATGCATCTCGTTCTCGTAAATAAACGAGTTCCAGTACATGCCGGAGATGCTCGGGATCTCAGTATCTCCCGTAACCGTGATACGGATATTTTCGAAGTGATAGTCCTTGTCAAACGAGTAGTTGATCTCGTAGAGGTCGCCGACCTTGGTACAGCCGACCTGGACGAGGCGGTAACCTTCGTTCCGGAACCGCTCCACGCTGCCGATCAGTTTCCCGACATCGATGTTTGTGGTTGTCTGTTTTTCCAGGGTCATACGGCCTCACCCGCCTTTGTGCTTCCGGAACTGCTTTTTTCAAGCATCTTTGCCCGTTTCTGTTCGAGAATTCCCAGTGCCTTGACCACGCCATCGATGATCGATTCCGGCCGTGCTGCACATCCGGGCACCCAGACGTCAACGGGAATGATCTTGTCAATCCCGCCGAAGACATTGTAGCACTCCCGGAAGATGCCGCCTGATGCAGCGCAGATGCCGATTGCCACCACGACTTTCGGCTCCGGTATCTGGTCGTACACGTTCTTCAAGGGCACCTTGTTCTGCTCGTTGACACTGCCGGTACACAGCAGGATATCGGCGTGCTTGGGGTTACCGGTATTGATGATGCCGAACCGCTCCACATCGAAGACCGGTGTCAGGGCGGCGAGGATCTCTATATCGCACCCGTTGCACGACGATGCATTATAGTGCACAATCCAGGGGGATTTTTGTAAATAGGTCATGGCACCACCACCGTCCTGAGGTAATATAATACCCCGAGGTTTACCAACCCGAGGGTCCCTGCAACGATCCATGCACTCCGGAGCATGAGCTGCCACTTGAACCGGGAGATGGTATTGTCGATGAGGATCTCCAGGAAATAAGCAACAAGGATCGCCGCAACCGCGATGAGAGGGTTCCAGGCAAAGAAGAGCCAGATAACTCCCAGCAGGAAGACATACTCGTACCAGTGGGCGATCTCGATCTTGCCGAAGTTGGGACCGGCAAAGTCCGTGGTCACGCCCTTGACAATCTCCTGGTGCGCATGGTGCGAGGTGGAGAGATCGAACGGCGACTTGCGGAGCTTGATGGTCAGCACGATCATGTACCCGATGAAGATCCCGGGCAGATAGAGGATGATCGGAACTGGTGAGGAGACGATCGTACTCACAAAGAAGCTCTTCGTAACCATGTACATCCCCACGGCGGTCAGGATGATCATCGGTTCATAGGCGATGATCTGGAGGAGCTCGCGCTCCGCCCCCACATGGCTGTAAGGGGAGTACGAGGCGTATGCCCCGAGTACGATGAAGATGTGGGAAAGGGTAAATGCAAAGATGACCAGCAGCATGTCCCCTCCCGAGAAGAAGAGGGCTCCTGCCACGACCATGAAAACGAGGTAACTCAGAACGTAGAAGTTCTGGGTCACCGTGACCACCGCGTTCTCCTTCTCGAAGAGCTTCCCCACATCATAGAACGGCTGGAGGATCGGCGGCCCCACCCGGCCCTGCATCCTCGCGGTCACCTTCCGGTCTATCCCGACGATCAGCCCCCCGAGGAGCGGTGCTACGAGGATATACACCAGTGCGTAGAAGACGGGTACGAACGCTTCGGGGATCATAAGATCACCCCCAGGAGCATGATACCGACGATGAGAAGCAGCCCCCAGCACAGCGACGCCCCGATCATGAACAACCGCTCCTCGCCAAAGGTCTTTTCGAGATAGTAGTTGGAGAGCACCACTTCACGGGAGACCCCCATGGAACCGGCAAAATGCATGGGATCGTCCATCGGCCGCCCTCCCATGTAGGGAGTTGCGGGAGGTTGCTCCCCCTTCCTGTAAAAGAGCATGGAGAATGGCATGATCATCAGCAGGCAGAGCATCATCAGCATGATCGTGAGGTTGGCCTGCGCAAGCCGGGCCGTCTGGCCGTAGATATTCAGGACGAATGGCTCGATCAGGACCGAGGAGATGAGCGGGAAGATGAGGCAGACAACAACAACCAGCCCGGTCAGGATATAGAGCACCGCCCATTTCTCTTTTTTTACTGTATCCTCGATCACCGTCTGGTCGCGCATCACCGAGATGATCTTGCCCATCCACTTGCTCCAGAAGAAAACCGTTGCCGAACCGCCGAATACAAGGATGGCGATAAAGATCAGGCCAAACGGGGCGGTGATGAACGCCTCGATCGCTGCCCATTTGGAGATGACCATACCGAAGGGTGCAAGAAACATGCCGGCCATGCCGATGAACATCATGATGGCGATCTTGGGCATCCGGACGATCAGCCCGCCCATGTCCTCGATGTTCCGGCTGCCGATCCGGTTCTCAACGGTCCCGACGCAGAGAAAGAGGAGCGACTTTGCAATCGCATGGAAAATGATCAGCAGGATTGCCACCCACATCAGGTTATAGGTCCCGACCCCGGCACAGGCAACGATCAGCCCGAGGTTGGCGATAGTCGAGTAGGCAAGAACCTTCTTGGCATTATTCTGCGATATTGCCATAAAGGACGCAAGGGCAAAGGTTGTTCCTCCGACCAAGGCGATGATGAGTCCCTCAGTAGTCCCGGAGAGCACCGGGGCGAACCTCACGATGATATAGACACCTGCCTTGACCATCGTGCTCGAGTGGAGCAGGGCAGAAACCGGCGTGGGGGCGACCATAGCCCCGACAAGCCATGACGAAAACGGCATCAGTGCAGCCTTGGTGATGCCGGCAAAGCAGATCAGGACCGCCGGCACCAGGGCAACCGCCTTACCGGTGGTGAGCAGGTAATTCAGGCCCAGCAGCTTGCCGGATGGATCGGAAATTACCAGGTAGATAATGGCCGCGATGAACGCCACGCCACCCAGCAGGTTCATGGACAGGGCGAGGAACGAATTGTTGGTCGCCTCCTCGGTCTCCGAGTACCCGATGAGAAAGAACGAACAGAGGGTAGTGATCTCCCAGAAGAAGAAGACCCAGACGAGGTTATTGGAGAAGATCAACCCGAACATGGAGGCAAGGAAAATGAACAGGAGTCCGAAGAAGATACCCCGACGGTCCCGGATCTCCTTGTGGTGGTGGTGGTAGGTCTCCATGTACCCCACGGAATAGACACAGATCAGGCTGCCGATGATCCCGATGATCATGGCCATGATGATCGAGAACTGATCCACAAAGAGGTTCTCCTCTACATGCAGGTGGCCAGCCATACTTATCTCAAACCAGAGCAGCAGCCCGGCCTGCAGCACGATCAGGACCACGGTCAGCGATTTCCTGTGCTTTATACCGAGATAGAGAATGAATACGGCCAGGATTATCTCGATAACGAACATGAGCTGGCTGACCGGTTCAGAGGCAATGGAATAGATGAGCGTCCCTTTGTCATACCCGAAAACCAGCAGCAGTAGAGATACAATACCGATTACGATCGCAGAGAACTGCACGATCATATTACGCCCGGAATCCCTGCGCCCGATGAGTATGAAGAGCGCCGCGATCAGGGGAAACAGAATGAGATAAAGCAAGAGCTGAAGAATCTGCACCAGATACCCTCCCTCCCTGAATATGGGAATTTTTCATTATTAATCATATTGAATTGTGCATGGTTCCCCATGTGAGCACCCCCGGCAAAAAACCGGAGTTTCTGCACCAGAAACATAAAAAAAATAAAAAAATACTGTCAGGAAAACCACAAAGACAGGATAAAAACCTAAAAATCACATACTGCGTTCACGGCGTCCTGATCCCGTGTAGTGAAGGGAGGGCAGGAGGCATAAAAGTTTAATGTTTCAAAACAGCACTAATGATCTCTTAGGATGGGTTGCGTACGTGTGCGGGGCGATCCCGGAAGCTTAAGAGCCCTCCTTTGGGTCATTTGAGCAGGTCTCTGCTGATGCCAATTATCATACCTGATGTGTTGCAAGAGTCTCCAGACTGGTCTGTACCTTGCCTGTGCGGTCAATAAGTACGGGCCCGGTCGCACTGAAAGATTCTTCTGACACAGCAGGGAGGTCATGGAATGATCGACTTTGCATTACTAATCGTTATTGCGATATGTGTTATCGCACTGGGTCTTGCAGCTCTCTTAGCGCGTAATCTCCTCTCACAGGATGAGGGGACACCTAAGATGCGCGAGGTCTCCGATGCGATCCGGGTGGGTGCGGAAGCATTCATCAAGCGTCAGTACTCGACTATCGCCATGCTGGCTATCGTGCTGGCCGTGGTGATCTTTGCGGTCTATTACCTCACCGGACAGCAGTCGCTTGCAATCTCCACAGCAGCTGCTTTCGTTGTCGGGGCTTCCTGCAGTGCAGTTGCCGGCGTTGTAGCCATGTGGATTGCCGTCAGGACAAACATCCGCACGGCCGCAGCCGCCCAGACCAGCGACGGGAAGGCACTCGACTTCTCGTTCCGCGGCGGGGCGATCTCCGGGCTGATCATCACCTCGATGTCGCTCCTCGGTGTCTCGCTGACGTACATTGCTCTCGGGGCAGATCCGACCCACACCCCGTTCGTTATCGTCGGGTTCGGTTTCGGTGCCTCGTTCGTGGCACTCTTTGCCCAGCTCGGTGGCGGTATCTACACGAAAGCCGCCGATGTCGGTGCAGACCTTGTCGGCAAGGTCGAGGCTGGTATTCCCGAGGACGATGTCCGGAACCCGGCCACCATTGCAGACCTTGTCGGAGACAACGTCGGCGACTGTGCCGGCCGTGGCGCTGACCTCTTCGAGTCCACCGCTGCCGAGAACATCGGTGCAATGATCCTCGGTGTCGCGCTCTTCCCGGTCTTTGGTGTCAACGGTATCCTCTTCCCCATTGTCATGTGTTCGCTCGGTCTCCTTGCGAGCATGATTGGTATACTCTCCGTACGGGGAAAAGACGGCGCCGATCCGATGGACGCCATGAACAGGGGATACTACATAACTGCCATCATCTCCGCGGTATTCCTCTTCTTCGGGGTCCAGTGGCTCCTCGGTGCAGCTCCCGGCTGGATATACTTCGTCTATGCAGGTCTCGTTGGTATCGCACTCTCCGTGTGCTTCCTCCGGGTTACGATGTATTACACCGACCACCACTATCGCCCGGTGCAGGAGATTGCTAACGCCTCTGAAACAGGAGCAGCAACCAACATCATCACCGGGTTCTCGGTTGGTCTCGAGACCACCGCAGTCCCGGCCATCCTGATTGGCCTCTCTCTGATTATTTCCTATGGGTTCGGTACCATGAGCGGTGTCCCGAGCGGCGGCCTCTACGGTACAGCCGTTGCAACCGTTGGAATGCTGATGGTCTGTGCGTACGTCCTTACCATGGACACATTCGGCCCCATCGCCGACAATGCCGGAGGTATCGTCGAGATGAGCCAGGCCCCCGAGGAAGTCCGCAAGCGCATGGACAAGCTCGATGCAGCCGGTAACACCACGAAAGCACTCACCAAGGGATATGCCATCGGCAGTGCATCGCTCGCTGTGTTCCTGCTCTTCAACGCGTACATGGCTGACATTACCAAGCTCAGCGGCAAGGCATTCGACGTCGTTAACCTGGCAAGCGTGAATGTCTTTGTCGGTGCACTCCTCGGCGCCATGCTCGTCTTCCTCTTTGCGAGCTTCGCTATCCGTGCCGTTTCAAAGACCGCCCAGTCAGTCATTGACGCGGTTCGCATCCAGTTCAAGGACCCCGCCATCATGGCAGGCACCAAGAAGCCCGACTATGCAGCGGTCATTGATATCACTACCCAGGGTGCCCTGAAGAGCATGGTCCTCCCCGGCATCCTGGTAATTGGGTTCCCGATCATCATCGGTGTCACCATGAAGTACGAAGCCCTCGCCGGCTTCCTCATGGTCGCGACCATCACCGGTATCCTCCTCGCCCTTATCCTCAACAACAGTGGCGGTGCATGGGACAATGCCAAGAAATACATCGAGTCCGGTGCTCACGGCGGCAAGGGCAGCGACGCCCACAAGGCAGCGGTCATCGGTGATACGCTCGGTGATCCATTCAAGGACACTGCCGGTCCGTCACTCCACGTGCTCATCAAGCTTCTCGCTACGCTGACGCTTGTGCTGGCACCACTCTTCATCTGAAAATCCTTTTTTTCTTCGCAGATTTTGCCGGTTTCCTTCATGGAAATTAAAAGAGAATCTTTTCAACTGATCAGGTACTGGACTGAGCCGCGTGACAGGAACTATACGATGCGATCCTGTTGAGTTTCAGGTAGCAGTCCGCCGCATCTTCCTCTCTCCCGAGACGTCTGAAGCAGCAGCCCAGCTCCCGGTATGCCCCGGTAAACCGTGGCGCGATAATGATTGCCTGTCGCAGACACTTTACTGCAGCCTCGTATTTTTTTTGGCTTGATAATTCAACTCCCCGCCGGTACAGGTATTGTGCTTCCAGCGGGATTCCGTTTATTCCGTACATGTTCATATGCGATTCCCTCCCTTCGTTTTTCCTTCATCCAGGCCCCCTTTCTTCTTCCTGCACCCGGGGATTTCCGATCCCGGCACACGCCGGCAGACCCCCCTTTCGTGACGGTCTTCTCTTCTCATAGGTGACGTGCAATCTCTTATTTTGCCTTCAGTCTCTCAAGCGCTTCATCGGCAACAAGCCGGATCATGCAGTTTTCGCAGTTATCTGCCTGTGACCGGGCAAACGCCATCCTCGGTGAACGTATCATGGTAAAGGATTTCGCCGCTACAAGCCGCAGGTCCTTGTCCCGGTGAACCATGAACGGTTTCAAGTGCTCCGCTGAACGGGGGTCACCAATGGTGCCCAGCATCTCTGCCGCCATGACCCGTACCCACTTGTCGTTGTCCTCTAGGCCGCTCAGGAGATATTCAACCAAGGGCTGCTGGAATTTTTTCATCGCCAACATCGAGACCGACAGGGCAGTCACTTCCACGGCAGTCTCGCTTTTAACATCCCTGTTCATACAAATCCGTCCTGGCCCCGCTCCGGGGGTCAACCGTTCATTCATCCGGGGCATATATTCAATATTTGCACATCAGTACCGCCTGACAGGTCTGCTGGTACGGTCTGCCATGCAATAAGAAAATTACGGAAAAGGAGCTGTTCAATATCGGCGAAGTTACCGGATATGAAGTGGGCGTTCCTTCCTGCCGGCACTACTCCCCTTTCCATTCGCAGCGTATTATCAGGGAGGCACTATATTTACTATCCCGCCGTCCAATGTAGGTGTATGGGAATTCTGGATTCCGAAAAGGTCGATAAGATCAAGAGAATCCTCAAATGGCATCCACGGGGAATGACGATCTCGGACCTTTCATCCGAGATGAAAATGAACAGGAACCTTGTTGCAAAATA
Source organism: Methanoregula sp. (assembly GCF_049510175.1). Lineage (GTDB taxonomy): Archaea > Halobacteriota > Methanomicrobia > Methanomicrobiales > Methanospirillaceae > Methanoregula. Next base: position 229,665 of record NZ_JBEKZF010000001.1, on the reverse strand, counting down.
TCTTGACATGCTTCTCGTCTCAGGGCAGGTCGAGATGCAGATCGTGGGCGCCGCAAAGGTTTTTTTCCTTTCACGGAGGGTTCCCATATCAGCCCTTCTGGAATTCTCCAAGGACCCGGTGATTGTTATTAGCAGTGACCGGAGGATACTGCAGGTCAACGAACCGGTAACGACACTGCTGGACATGCAGCGGGACATCCTGATGCGTAAGCTTCCGGAAGAGATCGACAGCCCGTTCATGCGGCTTATCTGCATAACCGAAAATTCCCGTGACCCCCATGCGGAGGAGGAGCATGTCAGTGACATGAATTGTGTGATCCACGGCGGGGAACGCCATTTTCGGATCAAGCAGGTACCTACGGCATTCGAAGACGGGAGCGACGGATTCACCTTCATTGCCGAAGACATCACGGCCCGGAAAAAATACGAGGAGATGCTGCGGATCAGCGAGGCAAGGTACCGGGGGCTCGTCCAGTCCATCGGGGAAGCGATCATCGGAAGCGCCCCGGATGGCAGCATCACCAGCTGGAACCCGGCCGCAGAACGGCTTTACGGTATTAAGGAGGCAGAGGTGCTCTCGACACCGATCACAGAGCTCCTGTCCGGGAAATCCCGAAGCGAGCTGGAGGCGATCCTGGAACGGGTTTCACACGGGGAGAGCATCCGCCGCCACGAGATGAGGATGACCACCAAGAGCGGTGCGATGCTCGATGTCCTGATGTCTATCTCTCCTATTATGGGGGAGAACGGGGCGGTTGTCGGCGCATCGTCCATTGTCCAGGACATCACCGGGGAAAAGATGGAGCAGTACCTCCGGCAACACGAAGACCAGTACCGCACGCTCGTGGAAGACCTCAATGTCGGGATATACCGGAGCACCGGTGATCCCCGCGGCCGGTTTGTCTGGGGGAATTCAGCCCTCCTCAATATTCTTGGGTATCATTCCATCTCCGATCTTCGGGAGGTGCCGGTCGTCAATGTCTTCAACGAGCCGGACGGGCGGCTTGAACTGCTCGAGGAACTGCGAAGGAATCAGTTTGTGAAAAACCGGGTGCTTCACTTAAAAAAGCCGGACGGCACGCCATTTTCCGTCAATGTCACGGCGCTCGCAGAGTTCGACGAGAACAAGAACGTCGTATTCATCAACGGGATCGTCCAGGACATCTCCCACATTATCTTACAGAATAATTCCCAAAAATAACTTCATTCCTTGTTAAAATATCACGAGGAAGCGTACGCAGGAATGAGGCAAGAAAAACCAGAAGGTGCAAAAATCACCTGTGACGGCCCCCCTCCCGTTCTCAGGAGACGGGTCTTCCTGGATAAAAAACAGCCCTTTCCTCTCGTATCAGGTCAGGTGCATGACCCGAGATCGACACTCATATCCACATCCATACGCGAGTACCGTTTCGGGTTTTCCTCGAACTGTTTTTTGCAGTAGTTGCAGCAGAAGTAATACTTCTGGTTTTTATAGGTACTGGTGAATTTCGCATCATCTTCATCAACTATCATGAGACAGACGGGATCGGTTGCCATACAAGTTCCCTCCTTTCCTGTACAAGAATCGCGCTTAGTTCCTTAAGTGTTATCGCAGGTACTACCGGAACACCAGGTTATATACTGGTGGCAGCTCCATCGGAAGACGTCTTGGGTTGATGCTTGTCAATATGGGCAGCTACATCCGTCAAAGTTTTAAGGACAAGGAAGAGGACGAGGACCGGTATCGTTGACTGGATTCCGATAAACTGCAGTATAAGGAGAAGGATGCCGCCGAAGATGATGGTCAGGTGCATGGGAATAATCCGCCGGTACGGCAGGAGGAAATATTCGTAAAAATCCATGGTTTCCAGCGATACGCGGTGGTTGTAGGCAATATATGAATAGAGATGATTTGCAAAGAACACACCGCAGGAAACCCAGATGGCTGGATCAGAGAAGTGCACCGTACCGAAGAACCCGGAATCGACGATGAAGGAGTAATACACCCAGTGGAAGATGACGTAGGGCAGCGTAAAGAACCCGACCAGAATGCACCTGACTACCCATGGATTTTGGATGTAAATCGTGCGCGGCCCGCCTGGTTGTTGTTCGGGTTGTTCCTTGCCCGGTGCTGTAGGAGATATATTGACCAGAAGCAGGCTCATGACGGTGAAAAAACCGATGATGATGCTCTGTGCCCAGTAGATGAACATTACTGTGGCAAGATCCCAGTTCCCAAGGATCGCAAGGATGATGGTGATGAGATTGGCAGCAATGAGCGAAATGACGGGAGTGCTGTAGATGAGATTCCCCGGAAGAACACGGGAGACGAGGGACGGGGACTGCATTACGTCTGTATAGTCCTGCCGGGTGAAATACGAGCGTATACCCAGGTGGGTGCACCCAGATGCCTTGCCAGATATCCTCTTTTTATTCACACTTCTTCTACAGGCAGGTTCCGCAGCAGGAGATTGTCATACGGTCCTGATGGCTTCGATTGCTTCCATGATTGTTGTACCTCACTTACTCTGTTTTTCGTTGTCTGGATTGAACGAATGGAGATTTTCTCTTATCTGATGACCCACGTTCAACGAATTCGGGCCAGTCGTGTTCCCAGTTCAAAGGCCCGCTTGCAGTCCTGAGGGAATACCGTTCTGCGCCGCTCCTTTCTCTCCTCCGGATCGAAATAACTGAAGACCACCTTGTCGTAGTCCTCGAACTGGAGGGTCTCGTTTGAGAAGAAGGACTCAGACTTCCCGAACATCATCTTCAGCACCTGCTTGTTTGCCCCGATATACGTACCGTAGTTCTCCTTCATCAGCTGCTCTGAGATGTTCATCGTGTACACGAACACGGTGGGGATCTTCTTTGGGAAGAGAGAGGCCGGGGGCCGGCTGTAGGTCAGGTACGGGAAGAGCAGACGCTCCATGAAACACCGCATCATGCCGGTCACGTTACCGAAATAGATTGGCGAGCCGAGAATGAGGGCGTCAACATCCACTATCTTTTCGAGGACGGGCGCCAGCCCGTCACGCACGGCACATTTCCCGTAACTCTTCCCGCCTTTCAGTTTGCAGGCAAAGCAGCTCGTGCACCCTTTGAAATCCAGATCGTAGAGATGAACCAGTTCCGTCTCCGCACCTTTGGATTGTGCTCCTGCAAGGGCGTGTTCGAGCAGCGTTGCCGTGTTCCACTTCTTTCTCGGGCTTCCGTTGATTGCAAGGACCTTCATGTCGTTTTCCTTCCTGGTTCTCGATTGTCCGGGTTTACTTCCTATCTTATACTCCTAATAAAATCCAAGAATTTTGCATGATCAATCGCAAAGTTGCCGGATACTTTTTGACCAGATCTAACATCCTTTGTTACGATGGCCCCGATAGATACAAATGCATTATCTCCAATCTTCACATGATCCGAGATTACTGCGCCGGTGCCTATCCAGACATCATCTCCGATTTCGGCACCACCAGCTATCATCGTATGATCGACAATAAGACACCGTTTCCCGATTTGCACATTATGGGAAATATCTACTAAAACCCCAATTTTGGTTTTCTCTCCAATTTCGGTGTTGTTTCGATAGACGGCTTTACATACACACGCGTTAGCCTGAATCTCGACATCATTATGGAGGACTACACCCCCAGCATGAAGAACCTTGATGATATTATCCCTGTCTTTAATAAACCGGAACCCATCATTCCCGATGACCGCACCGGAACCTATAATGACGTTCTCCTTTAAAACAGAGCCGCTATGAATGACAGCATGAGGATAGACAATACAACCATCTCCGATAATGACATTATATGGATCTACATGAGCTAGCCGATGAACAGTTGCTTTATCTGAAATCTTTGAGGGGAAATGACCACCGTACACACCCTCTTTTACCCAAAAGTTATGAATGGCATAAAAGGATACCATTGGATTGAGAGAGAGAGATATCCCCATTTCTTTTGGGATGGATGGAATAAACTCTTCTTTTGTGATTACACAGGAATATGTTGGGTACTTTTTTAAGTTGGGTAAAAACTTTTCACTGTCAATAAATACCAACTGGTAAGGATTCTTCAAATTAAATGAACCAAGCGATAGGAATTTGCCATCTCGTACAACTTTAATCTTAAACTGTTCTGAATCCAAATCTGATAATTGCATAATTTACCATCCATTTTTAAGTTTCTTGATTATCATTTCCTTCTTACTGGATGGAATAACCTTCTTCCCCCACCATACCGGATGGATTAATACTTGGAGTATAGATCCTTTTGGGTTCCTCAATTGTGGTATCGGTTCACCGTCACGAAATCTACCACTGGAATCCGATATATACCACCCCATCAACTCACTGGAATAAGCATTCATCCTTCCGTGAATCTTCAACCCGTTCATTCTTAATTGATTGGATATAGGTATATGAAACGCTAAAGAACGTACCGGTTTTCCGGTGAGAGATTCCAATTTTTTAAAACATGACGGCAAACTTGGATCTTTTCTGTAATCGTAATGCAATCCAATTTCATGCCCCAAATCTAAAATTTTTTGGAGGGCATTGAATGTTGATGTATCTTTAAGCGAATAAAACTCTGTGTTTAATCTGACATAATACGTTGCATAAATGTTCTGATTAAACTCAAACTTCGCCATATCTAACGCTCCTTCAACTGAAACGTCAAGGTCATGCCGTAAGAAGAGAACGGGTTTTTTATGCCGAATCTTTAATACACGTTCTGCATCTGAAATCAAACACAATTCAAAATTGTTCTCAGCAACATTGAGAAGTTTGATATAATAATCATAACTGAAATCGTTAGACCAAGCGTTAGGTTCAATCATGATTTCAAACCCCTCTCCACTCCAAGGATCTGTAATGGACTTTTTGGAAACGTTTTACTAAGTGGTAGGACCATAATTCAGCACCACAATCAAGGCATTTCCCATCAACATCTCTTGGACAGGCTACTTCTTTATCTTTTTCGAATTCCGGGGATTTTTTGAGGGGTTTTATATTACTCTTCCTGCAATCAATGAAAAACCCGCTAATTTAAATCCGGTGCCGACTTTCTCGTCTATTTCAAGCAGTTTTTTCCCTCCAGCTGCTGCGTACTCTGTCATATCGTTATCCAGTCATTCATTATCGTAATATCCTTCCGGTGCGGGGTTAACGCCACGTTACCTCAAGGGGTTTCCTGCGGGGAATCCCGTAGGTTTTGTACTGCGGATGGCCGAACATCATCGCATAGGCGGATTTCCTTCCTGGGGGTATACCAAGTTCCTTCTGGAGCGGTTCATAGGATGCGGCTGCCATCGCGACAAAACCTGCCCAGCAGGTCCCAATACCAAATGCCGGCGCTGCAATATCGAAATGCGTGAGGGCAATGATGGCGTCGACAGGTGCAATAGGGTTACCCTCCGGTATGTGGGCGAAGAGCATGTGCGGGGCGCCTCGGCAGATGACATCGTATCCCCCTTCCCATGCAGCAATGAGCGTCGGCACGTAGCCGCCCATGGGATGATTCGAGTTTACGAGCGTCTTCATCCATTCGATGGTCCGCCCGGCGATCTTCTTTACTTTTTTCGGGTCGCGGACAACAATCCACTCCACCGGCTGTCCGTTGCTGCCCGATGCGGCGTACCGGGCAATATCGAGGACTTCGAGGATCTTCTCTTTCGGCACCGGGTCTTTTGTGAAATGCCGCACTGAGCGCCGTTTCCTCAGGTAATATCCCATATCATCGGGAGCAATAGTTCCGGCGCCGGCGGGCAAGGGCACTTTCTCATCCGGGCAGACGTTCAGGAGGAGCGCTTGCGACGGGCAGTAGGCTTCGCAGTGCCCGCACCGGATGCACATCCCGGCGTTTGCGTCAGCAACCCGGGGGAGGGTGTTCTCCTCGGCGGGGGTAACAATCGCCATCGGGCAGACAACAGAGCAGATCCCGCACCGGGTGCAGAGATCCTGATCGACAAGTATTGTTGCCATCATTCACGGTCCTTTCCAGGTACCTTTTTGTAACTGCTGCATCAGATTCTTTCCGATACACCATGCTCCCTGGCGTATTTCCCAAAGATCCGGCATCGGTTGTCAGGCTCCGACAGGGCCATGACCTCAATACCTGCTTGCGGGGGGTACATCCTTTTCTGAACCGGGCTGTTCTTCTCCCACATTTACTCCCCGCATACCATCTCCCTTATCCCGTATTCCCGCTCATCTTTCTGCATGGACCCGGTCATTGCACATATACGCGGGGAACTGGAACATCGTGCTGACCCTGAAATCCGGAAGACCTCGCAGAGATTCTTCAAGGAGGCGATCACGTGTTACGGCATGAAGACAGCAACCGTGATCGCGATTGCGAGGAAGTACTGGAAAGAAGTAAAGGGGCGGCCGAAAGATGAGATCTACCGTCTCTGCGAGGAGTTATACCAATCGGGGTACCTGGAAGAGTCCTTCATCGTCTCCGCATGGGCCCATGCTCTCTCAGGACGGTATGAGAAAGAGGATCTCGCGGTGTTCCGGCGCTGGATCGATAGGTACATCACCAACTGGGCGTCGTGCGACGGGTTCTGCAACCACACGATGGGCGACTTCATGGAGCAATACCCGGAATATATCGATGAGCTGAAGCACTGGACGCAGTCGCAGAACCGCTGGATGCGTCGTGCGGCAGCCGTTTCCCTCATCGTCCCGGCCAAACACGGTAAATTTCTCGAAGAGTCTCTCGAAATTGCCGACCTGCTGCTCACGGATGATGACGATATGGTGCAGAAAGGCTACGGCTGGCTGCTCAAGGAAACAAGCCGAATGCATACGGACGCGGTCTTCTCCTACGTGATGGAACACAGGAGGGTGATGCCCCGGACGGCTTTGCGGTACGCGATCGAGCTGATGCCAAAAGACCTCAAGACCGAAGCGATGAAGAAAGACAGGTAGAGTGGTAAAAAAGGTGGGGTCAACGTTATGCCGGTGCAGCGGTATCCGGTACAACGGGGTCTTGAAAGAGAATAACCAGCCACACCGGATGTGGCCTTTAGCGGATGTCCGCGAACCGCTGTCGGAGCAGGCTGATAAGATCTTCAAGTGCCCGACATTGGTTGATCTCCTCAGTACTGATAACCCGGGACAGGTCTTTTCCAGCCTGGACAAGTATGGCGGGAAACGCCGTGAGACCGGTGCCAAATTCTGATGAAAATTCATTCCGGCTCAGGAACCGGGCCGGGATACCAAGATCCTTAATAAAGCGCTTCCATTCTTTTTTCATGCCGATAGGGCTGTTGGTAAGTATATACAGGTTACAGCTTCCTGTCCCAGATGCTGATCCCGGGGTCGCATAATCCTTGATGTTTGGCAATACGCCACTGTCAAGGTTATAGACACAAACAAGAGCTCTCCCAAAGGGCATATAAGAACCCACTCTCTTTTTCAGGGCTTATACTTTGGGATCGGACCGATGGCGTGCCGGGATTTTAGAGGACTCCGGTCACGTTGTATCAGCTGCACCCGGTCCAGCCGCAGTTCTTGCAAATCCCCTTGTTGCAGCCCTCGCCGAAGTCCAGGGGCTCGTGACAGTCCGGGCAGAGATGTTTTTTATCCACTTCGCGGATGTCCCAGTCTTTTAAGGTGGTGATGCTCTGGTTCTTTGCCGAGAGCTCGATACAGCGTCCCACGACATCCGCACAGGAGTGCCCCTCCGAGGAAGGATTCTTGAGGGCAACGATACAGTTGACCTTGGCGAACTGCTTGACGAATTTTGGGTAGGGGACGCCGTTCTGGAGGCCGGTGCTGATCGCCCGACCAAGAGCACTGCTGTTTGCCTCGCAGCCCCCGCTCCCGACAGTCCTGATGAAAACCTCCATGGGTTTCCCATCCAAGAGGTTGACTGTTACGTACAGGCGGCAACACCCGGACTGGCAGAGATAGGTTCTCCCTGAGAGTTCCCGGGGCCGTTTGATCGAAAGCGCCGGGATTTTTTCCGGAACATTTCTGCCGGTATCAAGGAGTGGCGCAGGCGTTATCTCCTTCAGGGTAAGGACCACGTCTTCCCGGCTGCCGGTCCGGTAGATGGTGATCCCCTTGAGCTTCAACGACCAGGCCATGAGCAGGGCTTCCGCGCAGTCCTGCTTTGTCGCTGATGAGGGCATATTGATGGTCTTGCTGATGGATGCGTGGACATGCTTCTGGAAGGCGGCCTGCATCAGGATATGATCCTTCCACGAGATGTCCAGCGCAGTCTTAAACAGTACCCGGAAGTCCTCCGGGAGCCAGCCGAGATCCTGAACGGTCCCGGTCTCATGGACATGGGCGATGACCTCCCCGGTCCTCGTTTCCAGCTCGCCTCCTGCAAGCCCCATGCCGGAAAGCGTAGCCTTCAGTCGGTCGCGGAATACCGGGTTCACGATGACAAATGTCTTGCCCACCGTGTTCTTCCGGGTGTAGGCAAACGAGAAGATCGGCTCGATCCCGCTCGAACACCCGGCAAGGAGGGAGATCGTACCGGTAGGGGCGATGGTCGTCATCGCCGCGTTCCTCACCGGAAAATCCTTCCAGATGCTCCCCCGCCATGCCGGGAACGGACCGATCTTCTCGGCACGCCGCCGGGATTCATTCACGGCAGCATCGGTCACGATCTGCATGATCCGTTCGCACCAGGCCCGGCCGTCAGGAGCGTCATACGCGAACCCGGCCATGAGCAAGGCGTCATGGACCCCCATGAGGCCGAGGCCGATCTTCCGGGTCTTCTTCGTCGCTTCCGCGATCTGGGGGATCGGGAAGACGTTCCGGTCAATGACGAGGTCGAGGAACCGGGTGGCCATGCGTGCAGTCTCTGTGAGTTCCTTCTCATCGAGCGCCCCATGATACACACAGGCCGCGAGGTTGATGCTCCCGAGCACACAACTCTCGAAGGGGAGAAGCGGCTGTTCGCCGCAGGGATTGGTGGTATCGATATCGCCGAGCTGCGGTGTCGGGTTCCGCCGGTTGATCTCATCGTAGAAGAGGAGGCCCGGTTCGCCATTCTTCCAGATCCCGTCAACGATACCGCTCCAGATCTGGCCTACGGTGACGTTCTCTCCGGTACGAGGGTGGGTGATCCAGACGGTCTCAAACTGCTGGCGGGAGACAAGGTTCATGAAGGTATCGTTGACCATAACCGAGATGTTGAAATTTGCAAACTCGCCTTCCTTCGTCTTTGCTGTGATGAACGGGAGTATATCCGGGTGCCAGACATTGAGGATCCCCATATTGGCCCCGCGACGGCGGCCACCCTGCTTGATGACCTCAGTGGCGGCGTTGAAGACCCGCATGAACGAGACCGGGCCCGACGCGACCCCCTCGGTTGACTGCACGGGAGAGCCTTCCGGCCGGAGGTGCGAGAAATTATACCCTGTACCTCCACCCGTCTTGTGGATGATCGCACCCTGTTTCATCGCATCGAAGATCCCATCGATCGAGTCCATGACTGGCAGGGTAAAACATGCGGAGAGCTGGCCCAGTTCGGTGCCGGCATTCATCAGCGTGGGGGAGTTGGGGAGGAAGCGCAGCGACCGCATGACCTCAAAAAAGCGGGTTTCTTCCTCCGGATCCTCGGCAAGGGCCGATGCGACGCGGCGGCAGATATCCTCAAATGAAGTTTCCCCTTTCCGGAGGTACCGTGCGGAGAGGATACTGTCAACAACGGGTGATGCGCTCATACATATCCCTGATTCGTTCTGTCTGGTTCATGAGATTTCCTGGAATGGGGGGCATTTGCCCGTAATGGTATGGGGGTATCCCGGGGAATCCAGCGGTCTTATACCGGGGTCATTCTCTTGTGGATTGTCTCCCTGAATTAAAAGCAGTTTCCGATCAGGCATACGCATTTTTTGGTGCTGGAAGGGATTTGCAATAGACATTACAACCGTAAATGCGGAACACAGCACGTATCAGGATCTTCTCGTGATCCCGAGATTTTTCAGAAACTGCTCGTGAAGCCGGGTATCGTCACTGAGTTCGGGATGGAACGACAGCGCTATGTGTTTTCCCTGCTCCACTGCGACGATCCCCTGGTCGATCCGCGCAAGCACGTTCACATCCGGGCCGGCAGAGGTGACAACCGGGGCCCGGATGAAAACCGCATGGAACGGCCCGCCGTGAAGGCCGTCAACCGCAAGGTCCATCTCAAAGGACTCCTTCTGCCTCCCAAATGCATTCCGGTCTACGGCCATATCGATAAGCCCGAGCGGGTGGATTCGGATGTCGTCCACGCGGGTCGCCATCAGTACCATGCCGGCACAGGTCGCGAAGATCCCCCCTTTGAAGCTGCGGATCGGTTCGTAGAGCCCGTTCTTGTCAATAAGACGCGAGATGGTGGTGGATTCCCCGCCCGGCAGCGCGAGCGCGTTGCAGTCCGCGAGATCGGCAGGGCTCCTCACCTCAAAGACTTCGGACGACGGGCCGTGGCCCATCCGTTCGAGCGCAAGGAGAAACGCGTCGATATGCTCGCTCACGTTCCCCTGGAGTGCAAGCACGCCAATCTTAGCGTCCACGGGTCTGGAGCACCTCGTCATCCTTAAGCTTGTGGACATCGAGGCCCGGCATTGCGTCGCCAAGACCTTTGCTGACCTTTGCGATCACGTTTGCATCGTCAAAGTGGTTGACCGCTTCCACGATTGCCTTGGCCATCCGCTCGGGACTTGAGGACTTGAAGATCCCCGACCCGACAAATACACCATCGGCACCCAGCTGCATCATCATCGCCGCATCTGAGGGCGTGGCGATGCCACCTGCCGAGAAATTCACAACCGGCAGCCTGCCACGTTCCGCACACTCAAAGACCAGCTCCGCGGGGGCTTCGATCTCGCGGGCATAGTCCGTCATTTCCTGCTTGTCGAGACCCCGGAGCATCCGGATCTCACCCATGATGTTGCGCATGTGGCGGACTGCTTCAACAACATTACCGGTACCGGCCTCTCCCTTGGTCCGGATCATCGCCGCACCTTCATCGATTCGCCGGAGAGCCTCACCGAGATCGCGTGCACCGCAGACGAAGGGCACCTTGAACTGCTTCTTATCGATATGGTATTGTTCGTCTGCCGGAGTAAGGACTTCGCTCTCATCGATCATATCAACGCCGAGGACTTCCAGCACCTGGGCTTCGACGAAGTGACCGATCCGCACTTTTCCCATTACCGGGATGGAGACCGCCTCAATGATCTCGATGACCTTCTCGGGGTCTGCCATGCGTGCAACTCCGCCCTCCTTCCTGATGTCGGAGGGCACACGCTCAAGCGACATGACTGCGACTGCCCCAGCGTCCTCAGCGATCTTCGCCTGTTCGGCATTCACGACATCCATGATGACGCCCCCCTTCTGCATGGATGCAAAGCCGCGCTTGAGGAGCTCGGTGCCAAATCTCAGTTCTTCCAGCTTCATATGCCAATATTATTGATCAAGGCTCCCAATAAAAACAGTGTACAACAGGCAATAATTGCATACATCAAGGTAACCGCCCGGGTTGCTTTCAGGATATCCGCGCCTGCTTCATCAAGTGACAGGTCACCGTCACCGATAGTATAGACCCCCGGCTTTTCGAACCGGGTGCCCGTCCCTCCTGCCATTGCAGCCATCACAATACCCCCATTGAACCCGGGGCGCTTATGGCCATCGCGGCGTATGACATGCCATGCATGGGAGAACATCCCCCTGCTGCCAAACCAGATAAGGAGCAACAGGACGGTAATCCGGGCCGGGATGAAATTGAGGAGATCGTCCATGCGTGCGGCACACCACCCGAGCCGTTTGCGCTCGTCGCGGTACCCGAGCATCGCGTCCATCGTGTTGATCGCACGGCAGACCGCAGCACCGGGGAGGTTGAAGAGGGAGAACCAGAACAACGGTGCAATGATGCTATCCGTAAGGTTCTCGGTCATGGACTCGTAGCCTGCCGAGAGGATGTGGTCCCGGTCAAGTTTTGCCGTATCCCGGGATACCAGCAGCCGGACTTTTTCTCTGCCAATCTCCACACCCTCATTCAATGCTGATACTACAGCCTGCGTATGCTCCTCGAGGGATTTCCAGGCAAAACAGCACTTCAGCAGGAACGGCGCAATGAGGAGATAGAGGTACCATGGGGCAAATGTTGTAACAAGGTAGAATGGAAGACAGAACAGGAATACCGTAAGTACCCAGAACAGGACGCCTGCTATCCGCTGGCGTTCCTGAGGATAGTATGCCGGTCTGCCCCATATCCCGATAAATGAGCCAAGAAGGGCGACCGGATGGTACCGGGAGTGTGGATCTCCGATCAGCCGGTCCACGACAAGCGCAGCACAAAGGACGATAGCTGCAAGCGTTACTGCTGACGGTACCATGTGTAGAGGGCCCCGACAATGAGGATGATGAACGAGGCGATATTCAGGAACTCGATGTGGGTATAGAGCCAGGCACAGTAGATGAGGAGTGCAATGCCCATCATGATCATCAGGAGATGAGGCCGTCCGTGCGCAACCGGCTGAAGGGGATATTCTTCCTGAATGCTCAGCCGTACTGCCGGCGGGTGAATGACATGAACCTGCATCTGGGTCTTCACCACACCGTAACCCGAGAGGATCTCAAGATCAAACGCCTCCTCCAGGCTGTCTTTCCGGATAGGGATCGTGAGCACGGATTCATCAACAACGTACAGGTTTTCATGGAAAAAGTCGGTGAACATGCCGGCGTTGGAAGAAGTGATGGTGATATGGATCGGTGCCCCGTGGTTCAGGAACCGGATGCGCAGGCTGCTGCCGGATTCTGCCGTGATTTTTTCCCGGGGGGTATCGATGGAATTGATCCCGCTGCGGTTGAGATGCACTTCATACCCGGCATCATACCCGTCCGCACCGGCCGATAAAAACACCGGAACGGGAAACGGGAACATCATAACGGTACCTTCGTTTCAACGCCCTGTGGGAGGCAGGAGATTGGGGATGCCCTCGTGAATGGTATAGTCCACGTTACAGGCAGTGCAATGAAGATTGCCTTCAAGGATCTCTTTCTCATCTTCCTTATCCACGCGGAGGGCCAGATCCCCTTTGCAGACAGGGCAGCAGAGGATATCCATGAGCGAGTGTCTCATCTCAGTTCGTCCCTAAGGTCAACAATCTGGGTGATCTCCGGGCCGGTGGATATGAGCGTGACCGGGCTTCCGATATCCTCCTCAGCCTGCTTGACAAAATCCTTTGCCTTCTTTGTCAGCTTTTTATATTCGGTAACACCGAAACAGGCCTTGTCGATGCGGTCGATCCCGGTGATCGCCGCCTGGGTACATCCGTTGATCATTGCCGAATACCGGGCCATATCTCCATCCCAGCCGCCGATACGCCTCTTGCGGTGGGTGACCGTCCCGAACTCCTCGATACCCATCGCATCGGATTTGGACGCTGACATCTCGGTGCTGAACGGGCCTTCCCCGACACGGGTGGGGTAGGCCTTGAAGACCACGATCACATCATCGATTTTCGTGGGCCCGACACCGTTGTCTGCGGCAATCTGGGAGGCGGAGGTATCCTTGCTCGTTACAAAAGGATAGGTCCCGTAATACAGGGAGATGCCGAAACCCTGTGTTCCTTCCAGGAGGACATTCTCCTTCCTTTTCAGCGCATCGTCAATCGCTTTCGGGACGTCAAGGAGGTATTCCTTAAGTTCGGGAATGTCCTTTGCCTGCGGGGAGATCCGCATAACGCGGTCGGCATTTGCCGGCCCGCAGCCTGAGCCGGTGCTCCCGATCTTCTTTGATAAGTGGGCGCTTCCTTTGTCGCGGGCGATGTGGTCTTCCGTGATGATACCGCAGCGTTTGTCCACAAAGATCCGCCCCCTGACGCCCAGCATCTCGACTTCGTGTTTCAGGATCCGCGGATCGACGAGAACTCCGCTCCCGATGCAGAGCTTCGCATCCTTGTATACAAAACCGGACGGGACCATGCGGACGCCATATTCATGATCTCCGACCTGGACAGTGTGTCCGGCATTCGGACCCACACCGCCGCGGGAGATGATTACGGGTTTATCCTTGCATGCGATATGTGCAACAACCTTGCCCTTCCCCTCATCCCCAAAAAATCCACCAACGATGATAGTACAGCTCATTGTCTTTCATGTAGTATTGAACGAGTTTCCCAATAAACTATTCCTTATATCGATATAGTGTGTGTTTTTAACAAAAGGGGACGCCTGATAACAGTGGTCTCCTGTACCTGATCAGAGTCCCTGAATAAACGCGTCCATTCTCTGGAGCGATTCACTCAGTTCCTTCCGGGAAACCGCATAGGCACACCGGAGATGGCCCTCGCCACCCTCACCAAAGACACTCCCCGGGACAACAGCCACGCGCTGCTCCTTGAGCAGCCGCTCGGCAAATTCCACATCAGAAAGGCCGGTCTTTTCTATCGAAGGGAATGCGTAGAACGCACCTTCAGGGATATGGCTGGGGAGACCGATACGGTTGAGGCCTGCCACGAACAGGTTGCGCCGCAGGCGGTACTCGTTGACCATGCTGTTCTTCTCCTCCTCTGCGGACCGGAGCGCCTCAAGGGCACCTACCTGCCCCATCACCGGGGCACAAAGCATGACGTACTGGTGGATCTTGAGGGCCGCATCGCAGAGATCTTTCGGGGCGCAGAGATATCCGACACGCCACCCGGTCATCGCATAGGCCTTGGAGAAGCCGTTGAGCGTGATGGTCCGTTCCCGGAGCTCGCTGACCGTTGCTGCAGCGCAGTGGTGTGCCTCATAGGTCAGCTCCGCATATACCTCGTCGCTGATGAGCACGAGATCGTGATCGATGACAATGTCTGCAATCGCTTTCAGATCGCTTTCGCTCATGACACCTCCCGTAGGATTGTTCGGGAAATTGATGATCAGTGCCTTTGATTTTGCGGTTACCTGTTCTGCAAGGGCGTCGGGGTTAAGTTTGAAGTGGTCCTTTTCCGTGCACCTGACCGGGACCGGCTTCCCACCGGTGAGGGTTACGCAGGGACCGTACGAGACGTAACTGGGCTGGGCAACGAGGACTTCATCACCCGGATCGACAATCGCCCTGACCGCAATATCAAGGGCTTCTGAGACGCCCGTGGTGATGATCATCTCGTCATCGCTGCTGTAGTTCAGGTGGTAATGCTGCGCGAGATAGCGCGAGAGGGCGTCCCGCAGGGTCTGGAGGCCCCGGTTGGACGTGTAGGAGGTGACGCCCTGTTCGATCGAGTAGATGCTCGATTCGCAGATGTTCCAGGGCGTGTTAAAATCCGGTTCCCCGACGCCGAGGGAGATCACGTCTTCCATGGTGAGCACGAGATCAAAAAATTTCCTGATCCCGGATGGCGGGATCTCCTGCGCACGTGCCGAGACAAAGTTCCGCATGGCACCACATCACGGGCTGTAGGGGAGGCGTTCCGTTTCCGGCTGTTCAAAGAACGTGTTGCCGTTTTCCTTGTACGACTTCATGATAATGTGTGTCGCCGTTTCGCGGATCCGGTCCATCGGCGCCACATGCTCGGAGACGAACCGCGAGACGTCCTGCATGTTCTTTCCCGTCACGAGGAGCTGGAGATCGTAGGTGCCGGTGATGAGCCGCAGGCTTTTCACCTGCCGGAACCGGGAGAGCCGTTCTGCAATGCGGTCATAACCGAAATCGCGTTCGGGACTTACCTTCAGTTCGATGATCGCGGAGACCTCCCCGTTACCGGCCCGCTCCCAATTGACTACGGTTGAGTAGCGCATGATCACGTGGGTATCTTCGAGGGCACGGATGCGGTTTTCAATCTCTGCCTTGCCAAGGCTCGTCATGGTCGCGATTTCTTCTGTCGAAAGCCGGCTGTTCTCCTCAAGAATCCGGAGGAGTTCGAGATCCTTATCATCCATCCTGTATCACCTGAACCAGGTCTTCAACCACTTTGCTTCCATCTGGGATACATCGAGGTCCTTCAGTCCGTTCAGACGCGAATCCTTGAGCACGACCTCGCGGATCTTTCCCGTGTTCGCATCGAACCACATCTCTTTTGTTCTTCCATATCGCCCGCGGCTCACGACCCGGGTGTTGATTACGCCGAGCATGTTCAGCTCGGAGATCAGATCGGTAATTCTCCGGTGCGTGAGGACGTCAAGTTCGATTGTCGGGGCAATGTCCTGATATATACGTGAGACTTCCCCGCTCGTAAAGATATTCTGCCCCAGTTGTTCAAGGATGAGCATTGAGAAGAGGATCAGCTTGCTCTGCGTGGGGAGCGTCGCAATGCATTCAATCATGCTGTCGGTCTCGATCTTTGCCTGGGCCTGCTTGACGTGCTCTTCCGTCACGTGTGTAGATCCGTCGCGATCGGCCAGCTCCCCGGATATTCTGAAGAGATCAAGTGCACGCCGGGCATCACCGTGCTCCTGCGCTGCAAGCGCAGAACAGAGAGGTATGACGCCTTCCGCAAGGGCGCCCGGGACAAAGGCCCCGTCGGCACGCTGGGCAAGGATATCCACCAGCTGGGGCGCGTTATATGGCGGAAATACAATCTCTTCCTCAGAGAGTGAGGACAGGACCCGCGGATCCAGAAAATCCTTGAAACTCAGGTCGTTGGAAATACCGATGATACTGACCTTGGAGTTTTTCAGGTCGGAGTTTATCCTCGTGAGGTTGTAGAGCGTGTCATCGCCGCTCTTCTTTACCAGTTTATCAATCTCGTCAAGCACGATAACGAGGACACCGCCACCGACCTCGAGCTGGTTTTTCAGTTCCGCGTACACCTGGTCGGTCGGCCACCCGGTCATCGGGATATGGGTCCGGGTCTTGTCACTGGACAGTTCGTCCACAACATCAAGGCATTTGGCGATCTGGGCCAGTACCCGGTACTGGGTGTCGATCACTTCGCAGTTCAGGTGGACGATCCGGCAGATCGTCCCCATCTTGCTGCTGGCCTTCTCAAGCTCTGAACCCACGTACCGGACACATGCGGTCTTGCCGGTGCCGGTCTTTCCGTAGATGAGGATATTTGAGGGGGTCTCGTTCCTGAGTGAGGGGGCAAGGATTGATGCTACTTCATCAATCTGGGGCTTCCTGTGGGGAAGGATCTGGGGACGGTATGAGTGCCGGAGTACTTCGCGGTCCTTAAATATCCGGTTATTGGAAAGATATTTTTTAAATAGTCCCGTTGAGGGGTCGTCGGTTTCAGGCATGATGACACTGTGGAGCTGAGAGTTGGTGGGATAAGACTAAAAAACGATCGGTTTGTCTGACCATATATAAACCCCTTCATTTCGTGTGGAAATCTGTTTTATTTCAACCAATATTCAAAATGGCGCGAGATTTGACATTATTCATTTTTATGGTTTTTCCCTTTTTCTGAATATCAACTCACATTATTTACCTATGAATCTTCCTCGATATTGCATTGCAACAAGAGAAAAATATATAGATATATCATCGGACTTCCTCTGGGACCCCCCCCTTTGTTTCGTGTGGAACAGAAACAAAGTTACATGGCTCTTTTTTTTAATTTTAACAAAATAGCCATTTTAGTATTTATTATTAATAATATATAAAACATTCGAAATTAATTTTCAACCAAGTGCGTAAACATCGCAACACGGGGAATTTGAGTGCAGCTGTGATAGCTTAAAAGAGAGACCAACAAGGAAAAAATTCCACGCGAAACAAGGGGGTCTCCGGTCCCCAAAAAGATTTGATAGAATCTAATGATACAATATAATAAAGGTAGCAAATCCCTCGATTCCGGAATTCTCTTAATACAATACAGACAACATCACTCTATTATGAGTCATCCGCACGTCCTGTCCATAGAGATCACTGCAGCAATTATCACCGTCTCGAGTACAAGGACGAAAGAAAATGATACGAGCGGGAAGGCAATTGAAGAAATTCTCAAGGAAAAAAATATACCGGTTACCTATTATACCATCGTTCCCGATCGCATTGAAAAGATCCGGGACGCCTGGTTTATGGCAATGAAAAAGGCCAATTGTATCATATTCAACGGGGGCACCGGCCTTACCCATGATGATTGCACGATCGAGGCGATATCACCGCTTCTGGAAAAAAGGATCGACGGGTTTGGTGAACTCTTCCGTATGAAAAGCATCCAGCAGATTGGCATAACCTCCATGCTGTCCCGTGCTGTTGCCGGTATCAGTAACGGGAAGGCGATATTTTGCATCCCGGGTTCAACGCCAGCAGTCACGCTTGCCACAACAGAGTTAATCGTCCCGGAAATTGCCCATCTCCTCTCACATGCCACCAGGTAACGGGTTGCTCTCCCGTGTCAGATCCCTATAAAAAACCGGCAGCAGGAATTCCAAGGATAACCAGTCCCCACGGGAGATTATTTATCGCAGGACGTTCAGCAGGGCAACCCGCTCAAGCACAAGATCGGCTAATCTCTCCCCTTTGTCAAGGGTTTCAAGCTCTTCCGGAGTAATCTCATAAATCTGCATAAGACGCTCACGTTTCTTGTGATCCATGCCATCCCAGGCATTTGCGTCACAAAACTGAAGAACCGGTGTGAGAGCATCCCATACGCTCTCCGCTGAGGGATAACAGCACACCCAGAGGCGGTTCTCCCCCTCATGGATCCCGACCGATGCAGCGACATTGCACTGGCGGGATCCCGCAGCGTACAACAGTGCCTCCATTTCAAGGGTGTTGGATATGGCATCCCCGCTCTCAAATGAACGGACGGCATGCAGCACTGCCGACTCGGCGTGCCTCCTGCCGGCCAGCATGTCGGCGTTGAAACAGATGATATGGGTATTGCATCTCCGTGCAACCTCTTTGAGCCTCAGGAGAAAGCCGGGCTTATCGTCGATACTGGACAGGGCAGCCCGGATCTCACACGTCCTGTCTCCCGCGCTCATCTGATTACCTGAACCGGGAGAGTGTTGATTGTCCCGCCATATTATCTTCACTAACCGTCGGTGCAGAGGTCTGTTTCCCCCGTTTCCCGTTCTCAAGCTGGGCAAACACCTGCTCAGCAATGCCACGGCCGATAAGTTTTGTTACGGTCTCGATGCCGGCATCAATAACCGCATCGGGAGTTGTGATACGGTTGTTGAAGAGGCGGCGGGCACGGACCCGGCCGATGCCACGCAGTTTAACAAGCGGCAGGAGCTCGCGCCGTATACCGTTCTTCATACAGATCTCGTACTCGCGGATCCGTGGATGAAAACGCATGGCAAACATCCGCGAGAGCTCTCCGCTGGCATGGAGCAACCAGTTCACGCTCTCGACCATCCCATAGATATCTCCGGGCCCCACTGAATACCGCTCGCATATTTTTGCATCCGGAAGTTCATCAGCCCAGTCGTTCAGGAGCATCGCGGTCTTGAGTGCACGATAATAACCCTCCTGCGCATCCTCGTCATGAGGGAGGGTGAGCCACAGTCCCTCCTCATGCGCCTCGATCATGCGGTCAAGTGCCCCTTGGTCCGTGTTGCGGACATAGAGCTTAGGCATATCGGGTGTGCTGCAGATAAGGTGGAGGAGTCCGATATCGGAATATTCAGTCTTCTCGCGGAGCGTGGTGACGATCATTGCCGCACTCCTCGGATCGATATAGAGTCTCGATACCATGGTGCCAAACTCTGTCGATCCGAGATGATCACCGACCTCGAGCACCATCTCGGATTCAGCGAGGAATTTAAGGGCTGTATCTACGGCTCTCTGCATCAGGCGGCCATGGCGGTGTTCATGGACATAAAAACTCCGGTCCATAAACGCGGCAAGCTCGCCCCGTGTGCCCGCGAACCCGGAGGCAATCAGTGACAGCACGTGGGTATAGAGGGCATTCGGCTCAGCGATCTTCGAATGAACCTCATCGGGTGGTGCCTCAATATACCATTCGAACAGTTCCTCTACCTGCCCCTCATCCCTGGCAATGAGCACGGCTTCACCATAGGGATCCAGACGGGGTCGTCCCGCCCGTCCCGCCATCTGGTGATACTCGCTTGCCGGGATCGGCTGCATCCCCTCACCCGCGGTAAACCGGAGGTAATCCCGGACGATCACCCGGCGTGCAGGAAGGTTCAGCCCCGCGGCAAGGGTCGGGGTGGAGGAGATGCATTTTATCAGGCCTTTCCGGAACCCCTCTTCGACAATTGCCCTCTCAGGGCGACTGAGACCGGCATGGTGGAATGCAGCCCCACGGGAGATGCACAGCGCCAGTGTCTTTCCCATCTCTGTTTCCGCGGTCTTTTCGAGCTGACTGGCATATGTTTTGAGCTCAGGCTCCTCGCTCTTGATGGCACCTGCAGCCCGCTTGGCAAATGCCTCTGCATTGCGGCGCGATGAGACAAAGACGAGACACTGCCCCCCCTCTTCAATGGTATCCAGACACAGGTTGAGGTCATCGTAATTTTTTGACACCGCCTTTATCCGCCGCTCCCCATCCCGGAAATGGATCCGGTCATTGCAGAACACGCCCTGGCGGAGATCGACCGGGTGCCAGGTACTGGTGACCAGTTCAGCGTCCAGCCACCCGGCCAGGACCTGCGGGTTGCCGATCGTTGCGGAGAGCCCGATCACCTGCATGGACGGGTTCCGGTACCGCATCTTTGCAATGACCATCTCGACAACAGGACCCCGGTTTAAGGAATCGATCAGGTGGACCTCATCGATGACGAGGAGGGTGATATCTGAGATCCACCGGGCATTATTCCGCAGGAGTGAGTCCACTTTCTCACTGGTGGCGACGATGATATCATTTCTGCCGAGCATATCATCACGCCGGTCAAAATCACCGGTGGCAATGCCGACGCGGACACCCTTGTTGTTGAATTCATCGAATTTCTCGCTTGCCAGCGCTTTTAAGGGAACGATATAGAGGCATTTTCCTTTGCGGGCGATATGGCAGTGCATCGCCATCTCGGCAATGAGCGTCTTGCCGCTCGCGGTTGGTATGGCGACCAGCAGGTTCTTCCCGGCGAACATGCCTTTTTCAACGCACTCTGCCTGCGGAGGGTAGAGTTCAGAGAATCCTGTTGCCAGGTAGTGTTGCTTCAGGTTTTCCGGAATGGAGAGTCCGCTTATTTGCATGTCACAACCTGTACCTCTACTGAACCCCTTTAATTCCACTGAAATTCGCCGTTATTTCTGTCTGTTCGGGCAAATCTAATCTATAAACCGAATTATCTTCCACAGGAAATGTAGCAAAACACATATATGGGGGTTCCTGAATTTATCAGGACATCAATAATAATAGCTGATCATATCCTGCTTCGACTCTTTCTTCTTCTTGTCAAGGAACGCAAAGACGTTTTCATGGGGTACCCCCTCGATCAGCATGTCAATTGCAGTCCGTGCGGTCTTCAGTTGCTCAGGATATCCAATCAGGGCAATGGTCTTCCCGAATACGGATATTTCAACATCGGTCATATCTTCAATCTGTTCGCGGGCGCGCCCGTCTTTCCCGATGATTCTTCCCCTCAGCCGGTCCAGTTGATGGGGGCCATCCGCCATGCCGGAGAGATCGATCACTTCGAGAAGGAGGTCTTCATCCTCGATCATCTCAAAGGCCCGTTCAGGTGAGAACCCGCGGTTGATCGCATTGATGATCTCCACTGCCCTGAGAAAGGGTATGGTATTCTCTTCCGTCCCCTCAACTTTGACGAGGCCCTCCTTGCTGTCGACGGTTATGGTCGTGTGCGTCCTGGTCTCAAGCTCCTTTTTTGTTGCACCGGCCTTGCCAATAAGTACACCAACCCTGCTTCCGACAATTTTTACTTCCTGCATCATTTTTGTATTCACCTATATTTCGTATACCGGGATTTTTGTTGTTCCATTTACCTGATTTTTCCCTCCATGATAAGCAATTATCATGGTTCGGCAGTATCGAGTCCTGTCACCGCATTGAAAATTTCCACATCGTTCCTGACATCACAACGATTTTTAAAGAACCGGTTGACGTTCCTGATATCCCGCATCAGGAACGGAAGGGCTCGGGGGTGATCACGGGTGACGGACTGGCCCATATCTATGAGATATGGTTTGTCGCTGTATAATATATTGAACTCGCTTAAATCAGCATGCACCAGATCGGCTTTCTTGTAGAGGGTTTCGATTATACTTATTATCCGGGCATACGTTTCCGCGGGATCCTCCAGTTCAACATTGCGGAGTTGGGGATAGGGGATCTCCCCCTCGCCAAGGAAGGACATGATGAGGATGTTCCGGTCCCAGACAAAGGGTTCGGGAACAGCGATCCCGGCATCCCGGGCCCGGACAAGGTTGGAGAACTCCTTTCTCGTCCAGGCAAAGATGAGTTCCTTTTTTGCTTTTTTCACATGGGAGAAGCGCCGGTCACCGATAATATAGGAACTCATCGTGGTGAAATTGGCGGTTTGGATCCGGTAGATCTTGATGGCAAGAGTAGTCCCATCCCGTTCAGCGTAAAAGACATTGGCTTCTTTACCGGTACTGATCGAGCCGCCAAGAACGGAAAACCACTTCTTGTGCACCAGTTTGTAGAGTGCGAGGAGGGTAATCTCATCGAAGACGTCCTCCCGCACCTTGAGATTGTTGGCATCCTTGATGCGGACCCCCATCTCTTCAAGCCGCTGATCGAACTGGTCCAGTTTTTTATCGATGTTGGTCTCCTTTTTCATGCAGTGCCACCGGGTATTCCTCGGTTTACCGGATGTAATCGCGGACGGGGGCGAGGATCTCTACGAGGGATTCGCCACAGGATTTCTTGAGGTCAAGCGGGTGGATCTCACCCATGCCGTATGCCGCTTCAAGCTCGGCATAGCTGGCGAATGCCCGGTCCCCGCCGAATTTTTCGGGTCGGTGGATGGTGATCCGGGGAAGGCGGGGAAAAACATGGTGCTGGAAGATCTGGAGGATGGGGTTCTCTGCAATCTCCGGCGGGCAGAATGCCTTCTGGCACTTTTTCCGGATCTCCTCCTCAGAATCCGCGACCGAGATATAGTTCCCCTGCGACGAGGACATCTTTTTGCCATCGAGCCCGTTCAGGATCGGCGTGTGGATACAGACCGGTGCCTTGTATCCGAAGTTGACGAGGTGCTCGCGGGCGAGCATGTGGATCTTCCGCTGGTCGATCCCCCCGACAGCGGCATCCGCTCCCAGCAGGGCGATATCTGCCATCTGCATGATCGGGTAGATCATCTGAGAGACTGTGGGGTGGTCCATCTGCCGCCCGACCTCATCCATGCTCCGCGTGGCGCGGTTTAAGGTGATCTCTTGGGAGAGCCGGAGGACCAGCAGCTCGTAGTCCCGGTTGAGCTGCACATCCGATCCGAGGATATATTTTACGTTCTTTAAGCCCAGCCCCTCAAAGCAGCGCTTGTTGTACTCGGCAAGTTCCCGGACCTTCTCCATGGTCCCCTTGCGGTTGAGGAAGGCGTGGAGATCGGCGAGCAGCACGGTAACTTCAAAACCCGCGGCCTGGAGATCCACCAGTTTGTTGATCGTGACGAGGTGACCGAGGTGGATCTCCCCGCTCGGTTCGTAGCCGGCATAAACACGTTTTGTGGGCTGTAAAAGAAGCGCCCGGAGGTCATCATCCGTGACAACTTCGACAGTATTCCGGGTAACACGCTCGTATGCGTCCATCAAAAAGAATGGGTGATGATGAGTGTTAATGGTTATTCTGGATGGTTTTGAAGTTCAGTGCGGCATTGGTCGCTGCAATTGATTTTGCGGCATCCTTT
Organism: Methanoregula sp.; assembly: GCF_049510175.1. Classification (GTDB taxonomy): domain Archaea; phylum Halobacteriota; class Methanomicrobia; order Methanomicrobiales; family Methanospirillaceae; genus Methanoregula. Next base: position 206,009 of record NZ_JBEKZF010000001.1, on the reverse strand, counting down.
TCCATCCCCATCACAGCGCGGATGGCATCGACGTTCTCAACGACAACATCGGCCTCCTGGTGGATGGCCTGGAAGAAGCAGAGCTCGTTCTTGTTTGCGTAGATGGACTCCTCGAAGATACAGTTCTCCCAGAGGTCGGACCGCTGCCTTCCCAAGTCCATGGCGAACTCTTTGAGTTCGGCGGTGCTCTTGAGCCCGGCACTCTTCTTGATGAGACCGAGGCGGGGGTGCTTATTGATGAGCTCGATGACCTGTTCCTTGCTGACCGTTTTTTTGGTGGTCATCTGGATCGCGTGCATGTGCATCATCGTGGTCGGGACGATCATGGCCATCGTGGTGATCGATATATGGGGGAGGACACTCAGGACGTCAGGGCCATGGTGGCTGGGAACGGTCACCGGGTCCAGGACGATCGCATCGATAGGCCCTTTCTTGATCTCGCCCGGATCGGAGCCGCGGCGCACCATGATCGCGTGGACATGGGTGACCCCGAACTCCTTGTCGACCTCGTGGATGATGCGGCACAGGCCCGTGGTATTACAGGAAACAACGCGGACAAACTGCCTGCCGATCGCGTCCTTGTAATTGCAGGAAGAGTTGAAGGAGAAGCCTGTCAGTTCGTGCTCCTCCCCGCCCTGCCAGAGTGCCTTGACCCCGATCTTTTCGTAGAGCGGTTTATTGGTGGCACCGACATTGCCCGGTGTCGCATCGACCACGATATCGGCGGCCTTGCACATCTCCTCGACACTGCCGGCGACCGTGAGGCCGACCTTCTCGAATGCCGCCTTCTTCGAGATATCGGCGATATACAGCGGGTAACCCCGCTGCTTTGCGACAAAGGCCTCCGCGTTTGGCCGGGTCTTGGAAACCCCGATCACCTTCATGTCTTTCTGAGCAGCCACTGCATCGGCCACGCGTTTGCCGATGGTACCGTACCCGTTGATGGCAACCTTGATCATACAATCGTACATTGCGCTTGGACAGAAAAAACTATGCTGAATGTCATGCAGCTGTTCAGGACAGCATCAAAAGCCGTAAGAAAAACACCAATATCATGTATAAACTCTCCCGAAATAACAAGAATTTTATGAAATTACCCTCCCGGGAACTGTCCGGCACACCCTGCAGCCGGTCACAGGAACAGTGCCTGGAACTGTATAATCTCCGTACTGTCCTTCGCTGTGGCGTAGAGTTCAAGCGGTTCCCGGTTCACTTCCAGGAACCGGATTCCCCAGTGTACTTTTGAGAGCACGTCTCCCGCCCGCTCTTTCTCACCCAGAATATAGAGTGCTGCGGCAACTGCCTCGATGGATGAAAGTTTGCAGGGCTTGCCGAAATTGACCGGATTTGCCGCCATCAAAAAGGGCAGCGCCCTGCGTATCCGCCACGAACTGATGGCCCCGGTGTCCAGTACCTCCCATGAACAATCCAGCACGGTGAGGGATTTTACATACCTGTCCGCGGGAGAGAGCGCCTGCTCCGCGGTGGGATCGAGAAGCAGGGTATTGCGCGGGATCTGTGACAGATTCCGGACAATTTTGAGAAAACCCGCCCGTTCCATTTTTTTGACCGTGCATTTCCGGGGATCGCAGCTGTTGTCACGGTAGGCGTACAGGGGGATCATTGATCATCTGTGCGTGCACACACTGTAATAATGTACGTGCTCTGCAGCCCTTGCATTCTCAACCCGGCACTCCGGGCGGACGGCATCACAAAACCGTCGGACCTTGAGGCATTTGAGCGCACGAAAGCCCGTTGTGATGCGTTTGGTATTGATATGGTACCGTTGCCCTGCCCGGAGACGCTCTTCCTCGGGCCGGCCCGGCAGCCGGGCACCTTCCTTGAACGCCTGGACAACCCGGCATTTTTCCGGCTGCTGGACGAGCTCGAAACACGGGTCAGAGGTATCCTTGCACAACGCGGCCCGCCTCTCTGCATCATCGGGGTTAACTCATCGCCCACCTGCGGTGTGACAAGCACCTACTACGGGAGCAGGGGTGATGAACCCCCCCGGCGTGCGGGACGCGGGGTATTTCTTTCACGGTTCCCCCAGGTCGCTGCGATGGATACCATCACCTTTTCCCGGTACCGGGTGTACCTTGCAGCCCCCCTTTTCTCTGAAGCGGAGCGTTCCTACAACTCCTTCATTGCAGGGCTTCTGGAAAAGAACCTGTTCAAGGTTTTCCTGCCGCAGGCTGCCGGTGACGATTCAGCGGGAAGGGACCGGAATACGCAGGAACAGCTCTTCACGATGAATAAAAAGGCCATTGAACAGGCGGATACCGTTGTTGCAGTCATTGACGGAGCGGATGCGGATTCCGGCACCGCCTGGGAAATGGGGTATGCGTATGCCCGGGGAAAGACGATCATTGCCCTGAGAACAGACTTCCGCCATGTTGGCGCCACCGAACACGTCAACCTCATGCTCGAACAATCGGCAGTCGTTGTGACCACACCGGAAAAATTCCTGGAAGCCCTCAACGCCCCACCGTTGCTGAAGGGCGATCGATAATGGGCCGGAGTCAGGATAAAACGTAATTTCAGCTGATTTCAAAAAACGCGTCAAATCTGTTGGGAAAAGCGGAAAAGCAATAAACTATATGAGAATATTTACGCAATAGTAATGCGTTATTATGGCGAAAAAACGAGAGGACCGGGAAGGCCGGAAAAAAAAGACCGGAGATGGTACGACCGGCGATGGTACCTGTGATCTGGATAACGGTTTTATCTCCCCGGTGCTCTCGTTACGGAATTTTAAACCTGTCAAAACTCTCCTGCTTCACAGCAGGTATACCCAGATCCTCATCTCGTTAACCATTGTCGGCCTGTTCCTGCGGTTCTACAATCTCGGTTTCAATTCCCTCTGGCTTGACGAAGCCTCAACCTATACGTTTGCCTCGATGTCGATCCCCGGGATCTGGCAGGCAACGATGTCAGGAGAATTCAACCCCCCATTGTTCTACTGGATCGAGCACCTCATGCTGACCCTCGGGAACAACGAAGTCATCCTGCGGTTTGTTCCGGCGCTGCTGGGCGTTCTGACAATACCGCTCATATATTTCGTAGGGAAGGAATTCGTTGACAGGAATGTCGGGATTATTGCGGCAGCGGCATGTGCCTTCTCCCCGTTCCTCATCTATTACTCCCAGGAAGCCCGGGCATACTCCCTGGGCCTCTTCTTTGTAGCCTTTGCCATGTTTTTTTTCCTTAAGGCCCTGAAAACCAATGAGACACGCTCCTGGGCTCTTTTCGGCGTCCTTTCGGCCCTTGCCTTCTGGTCCCATTTTTACACGCTGGTCATCATCGGGGCCATGGGCCTCTATGCCCTTGCGGTGAAGATCCCGGAATTCAGGCATGACATCAGGACCATCAAACCCCTCGTGGCGGCGGGAGCGGTGTTTGCCATCATCTGTCTGCCGCTGATCATCGTGACGATCCAGCTCTTCGCGAAAAGAACGGCATCCGCACCCACGTTCGGGATACAGGGTATCGATATTGTCCCCGAGACCTTCAGGGAGTTGTCCGGGTTTTCCACCATCGCGATGTACCTGCTCCTGCTCCTGTTCGCGGTGGGCATCGTCCAGGCCTTCCTTCTTGACAGGAAAAAAGGGATCTTTCTCCTGGCCCTCACCCTCCTGCCCTTTGCCATCAGCTGGATCCTCTCCTACCGGATCCCGATGGTGCCCCGGTATCTCATCGTCTTTGCACCGGTCTTTTTTGTCGGGATTGCCCTTGCGTACAAACCCGTTTTTACCGTTATCAGCAACCGTGGTGTGGTATATGGTTTTATTGCGCTGATGGTCCTGCTCAGTGTCACCACCCCGTTCTTTACGAGCTATTATTCGCAATACTCCAAGGAGGACTGGAGAGGTTTTTCCGGGCAGATCCAGAACATCACCCAGCCGGGTGATCTCCTCGTTCTGGTTCCCGGGTATATCAGCCAGCCGTTTGATTATTATTACTCCAATGTCACGGAAGGGACGTTCGAATACGGGGCTTCGGATGCCGGGCAGCTGGCGGCGGTTACTGCCCAGAAAACGAACAACACCGTCTACTATGTGGTGACCGGAGACATCAGTTCAGCAAATCCGTCCGGTGACGCAGTCAAATGGCTCCAGGAGCATACAAAACAGGTCGGAGAGACCACAGGAATCTATCTGTTCACCTCCGGTTAAACCCTCTGACCCACCATGTATGACCTGACCGTTATTATCCCGACCTTCAAAGAAGAGGCGAACATCAGGAAGATCATCACTGAAGTGGACGCGGTTTTTTTAAAAAACGCCCTGAACGGTGAAATACTGGTTGTGGATGACAACTCGCCCGATAATACCATCGCCATCGTCAATGAACTGAAGAAGACAAAAACGAATGTCAGCCTGCTGGTCAGGAAATCCGATCACGGGCTCTCGCAGTCTGTTGCCGATGGCTTTCTGCATGCGTCGTCGGATGTCTTTGTCGTCATCGACGCCGACTTATCCCATCCCCCCGTCCTCATCCCGAAGATGTATGGCGAGATCCGGGCAGGCAGCGACGTCGTCATAGGCAGCCGGTACATGGAGGGTGGTGGGATAAAAAAATGGCCTCTCAAGCGCCGGGTCATCTCCCTTGGGGCAACGTTCCTTGGCCGGCTCCTCTTTCCCGATATCACTGACCCGGTGAGCGGCTTTTTTGCGGTCAGGAAACGTGTGGTAGCACAGGCACAGCTCAAGCCCCGGGGTTACAAAATTCTCCTTGAAGTGCTGGGGAAAGGTATCTGGGAGAACGACAAGGAGATACCGTTCGAGTTCAGTGATCGGGAGATCGGGGCAAGCAAACTGAAGATCAAGACCATCATCGAGTACGCACAGCAGGTCATGGATATTACTCTGTACTCCTTCTCCCATCACGAGAGCGCTGCGTGGCGGGAATGGAAAAAGGTGTTTAAGTTTGGTCTTGTGGGACTGACCGGGGTAATCGTCAATCTGGCAGTTCTCAAACTCCTGCTTATGGCGGGCATATCCGGGTATGCTGCGCTCTTTTTTGCCATTGTGGTTGCAATCCTGAACAACTTTCTGTGGAATGATCTCTGGACCTTCAAAGACTCAGCCCAGCGACTGGTGACCAGTGTCTGGCAGCGCCTCTGGTTGTTCTACACGGTTTCGGCTGGTGGTGCAGTTATCAATTATGGAATTGCCATCGCGCTCACCCAATTCATCGGGATGAAAATTGAGCTTGCGGATCTTATTGGGATCCTCATCGGTTTTGTCTGGAATTTCGTTATCAACCGCCGTCTGACATGGGGAAGGAAATAATCACACTCCCTTTTCACCGGGCTGTCCCTTTGCGGGCTGAACGCGGTATTCTCTGCACTTCATACGCGGCAGATCAAATCCGCTGAAAACCGCAATATAAACTCTCATATCCCTGAAACGTCAATGATTATTATGTCCAATCTCACCGTTGCAGTCCTCGCCCCCCCGGACTATGCCAAGGATCTGGGAAAGAAGGGGACGACGAGCGATATCACATTCTATAACCTGAAGAAAGGTGACGCGACCGTCACCTTTATCGAACCGACACGATATCCCGAGAAGCTCTCCTCCCTTTTCTATGCGGTCTCCCTGTCGGACCGCGTGATCCTTGTCGTCGATGAGATCAATGCCACGTTCGGTGAATGCGTGCTGATGCTCCAGTGTGCCGGTAAGTCCACCGGGCATCTCATCCTCAAGAACTATATCTCACCGGACCAGATCGCACCGCTCATCAGGGGCACCGTTCTCGAACACTACGAGATCCTCGAAGAGGATATGGTAGGCCTCCGCGAGAAGATGCTCGAGATCTCGGTCAAACATACCGCCCACCAGAAAGCCCACGAGAATATGGGAAAAGGGATCGTTCCCATCGATACCCACTTCAATGTGAAAGGCGTCGGGGTCGTCGTCCTCGGCTCCGTGGCACAGGGAAGCATCAAAAAGCACGATACGGTAAAGGTCCTCCCGACAGAAAAGACCGCCCAGATCCGCTCCATCCAGAAACACGATGACGATGCCGAGAGTGCGGTCGCCGGTGACCGGGTCGGCCTCTCCCTGAAAAATATCGAATCGGAAGACCTCGACCGCGGCTTTGTCCTGACCACGGATCCCGGTGTACAGTACGCCACCTCCGTCACCGGAAAAGCCCAGCTGGTGAAATACTGGCCGGCCCCGCTCAAAGAGGGGATGGTCCTCTATGCCGGGCACTGGATGCAGTTCCTTCCCACCCGGCTTGAAAAGGCCGTTGTCGAGGGGGACTGGAGGATGCCGACCCTGACCCTCTCCCTGGAAAAGGCGATGATCTATGCTCCCGGCGCCCGTATCGTGCTCCATTATCTTGAAGGCGGCAAGCTGCGGGTTGTCGGGTTTCTGATCCTACCATAACCCCTTTTTCGGATCCCGGTCTGGTGCAGGCCGGCCAACAATATATCTTATCTTTTGGAACGTGCATCAGTACTGCGAGAAACCATGCTGGAAGGTATTATTGGATGGATTATCCTGATCGTCATTGTCCTTGTGATCATAGGTCTGGTCCTCTGGATAGTAGGTATCTACAACCGGTTTGTGAGCCTGAGAAACTCATCTGAGGCCACGCTCGGGCAGATCCGTGTCGCCATGAAAAAACGGCTGGACATGATCGAACAACTGCTGGGGTCTGTAAAAAGTTACGCAAAGTTCGAGCAGGAGACCTTTACAAAAGTCACCGCCATGCGGGCCGCGGTCGCAACTGCCGGCCCCGGCGACCTGAACAAGGTCGAAGCAGAGTCCCGCTCTATCTTTGGCCGCCTCCTTGCCGTTGCGGAGAATTACCCGGACCTCAAGACCTCCGCGACCGTGACCAGCCTCATGGACTCGGTCAAGGGGCTCGAGGACGAGATTGGACGGCAGCGCTATACCTTCAACAACATCTCGCAGGAATTCAATACCATGGTGGATACCATCCCCTCGAACTTCATCGCAAAGATGATGCATCTCACAAAGCTCGAGTATCTCCAGTTCGAGGAAGCCATCGCGACAGCCCCGAAGATCGAGTTCTGAAGATCAAGTTCTAAAAGGTCATTGCCATGGGAGAAACGCGCCAGCTTGCCGGGCTTGTTATCGCGGGCCTGGTCATCGGGATCATCGGCCTCGTCGTGGTCAACGCAGCGCCGGCCCTGTTCACGGGGGATCTGGTGGTGGACTCGTACGATGCCGTCCTCCAGAGCAACGGGACCCTGACGGAGCACTACACTTACAATGTACATACTGCGGGGGAGTACCGCATGCTGTACCGGAGCTGGGATGCCCCGGTGGTCTTTTCGACGCCATCGTCTTCTGCCGTTCAGTTCGTTTCCGCAGAGGCTCCAGAGGGTGCAACCTGGTATGCAAAAGCCAGTGATGGAACGGTAAACGTTGCTGGAGATGCACAGGATGCTTCCCGGAAAGCACTCATCGATGAACTCGCCAATACAAACGAAGTGGGCATCTTTAATCCCAATTATTATTCTGACGGTACCTATACCGCCGGATTCACCTACATCCTCTACCCCCCGATCGAGTATGACGGCAGCACGACCCATCTCAACCTGAAATTTGCCGGGGATACGCACATCCCCTACAACAAAATCCATATCACCATCCCCGCGGATAATGTGGAGCAGATCTACGTCTATCCTCCCGGCCTGCACACCGAAAAAACCGTTGACACCTATGTGATTACCGGGAACGTGGCGGAGAACGAGATCCTGTCGGTCGAGCTGCTTGGTACCAGCAACGCGTTTGCCGGGATGCCCGGGTTCCGGACAGAGTCTTCTGATCTCCAGGGAAAGACCAGTTCCGCGGGTTTCTGGTACGATGCACCCTATTACGCGGCATACATCCTGAACGGGATTGCGACCATTGCCGTCATCCTCATCCCGTTCCTCCTCATCCTGATCTATTACTGCTACGGACGGGAGAAGGAGTTCACGGTCCCGGCATACCTGAGTACCCTTCCCTCTACCGCCCTCAAGCCCTGGCAGGTGAACCTACTCTTCAAAGGCGATGTACTGGATTTCGATGTGGATGGCTACTATGCAACCCTGCTCGATCTCCACCGGCGCAAGAACATCGCGATCACGGAGAAAGGTGACGGTAAAGGTGTGGAGATCCGGGTGCTGTCATCTGAGAACCTCGACTCCTACGAGCAGAGAGTCCTCGCGTTCATCGACCAGGTAGCGGAAAAAGGTGTGCTGGACACAGAAAGGATTGCCGCACTTGCGAAACGGGCGCAGTCCGACAGCAGTGCGGAAGAGACCGCCATCCGCTACCAGCGCAACATTACGGATGTGACCAGCAGGGTGGACACCAGCCTCGCCACGCAGTACATGGTGGATGGCCGGGACCACATCACACCGCTGGGAATGGTTGCCGGCGTCCTGTTCTGCCTCACCGTGATCCTTGCTCTTGTCTACTCCATGCAGTCATACATCCTCTTCCCGGCAGCAGCGCTCTGGGGGGTGGTCTTCGTCCAGACAGCGATTGCCTTTGCCGCCCCGTCCACGCTGTTCGGCCACTGGAAGGGTGACCGTTACAAAGAAAAGCTGGAATGGGATTCATTCACCCGTTTCCTCTCGGATATGGCCATGATCCAGAAGTATGCACCCGCCGACCTGTCGATGTGGGGCGACTGGCTCATCTACGGGACCGCTCTCGGTGTGGGAGCGAACGTGGAGAAGGCAATGAAGTCACTCAATATCCGGGTGGCCGACACCGGTGTTCCGGTGGGAGCCATAGGCATGAACGCCGCATTTGTCCCGTTGATCCTCTTCTCGCCGCCGAGCCATGGCGGTTCCGGTGGCGGCGGGGGCTTTGGCGGTGGGGGCGGCTTTGGAGGAGGAGGCGGGTTCGGCGGCGGCGGTGCCGGGGGACGGTGAACCGGGAGACTCCGACACGCACTCCGGAAAAGAGAGGCGCCCCCGGATTCGGCCCGCAAATCCTGTCCGGAACGGGTCACTGGAGATATAAACCCGCGCAAACCATAAGAATACCAAAAAGGGAATCTTTAGTATATGCAGTATACGGAAGGCCAGCTCGGCAGGGTCTTTGTCGTGAGGATCGATGACGGGGAGGACATGCTCGTCTCTCTCCGCCAGTTTATCCAGGACAAAGGGATCCAGGCCGGCTCGATCTTCTTCCTCGGTGCCCTGAGGAACGGGCGGCTGGTCACCGGCCCGGAAGAACTGGTCATTCCCCCGGTCCCGCATTTCGTGATGTTTGAGGGCGGCTGGGAAGTATTCGGTGTTGGCACGATCTATGCCGGGGAAGGAGGTCCGCACGTCCATTACCATGCCTCGGTGGGCCGGGCCGGCTATGCCCTGACCGGCTGCCTGCGGGAAAAGGCCGTTACCTATCTCATCGTCGAAGCGGTCATCTACGAATTCACGGGGCTTTCCGCCCGGAAAGAGTTCGATGAAAAGACCCAGATTCACCTCCCTGTCCTCAGGAACGGAAAGGAGGCTGAAGCGGGTGAGCCTGAAGGGGCAAAAGAAGAAGTCCGCCAGATCTCCCGTGAAGAAAAAAAAGAGGAGAAGGGCGAATTACCCGGTGGTCTTGCCGAGATCATCCGTGACCTGACCCGGCGCCCGCCGACATAAGTTTTTCTATGATCCGCCAGCCCCCGTTTCTCCCCCTGTCATCCGAAGAAGGGCAGGGGCTGGGCATCGACCGGTTCGATGTCATTCTCATCACCGGGGATGCCTATGTGGACCACCCCTCGTTCGGGACTGCCCTGATCGGCAGGGTCCTGTGGGATGCCGGTTTTTCCGTGGGTATCATTGCGCAACCGGACTGGAAGTCCGGCGCCGACGTTGCGAAGCTCGGGGCTCCCCGGCTCTTTTTTGGCATCTCCTCGGGCAATGTTGATTCGATGGTGGACAACTTCACCCCGAACCTGAAGCGAAGGAGCGACGACGTCTATTCCCCCGGGGGGATCCCGAAACGCCCGGACCGGGCCGTGATCGTCTACGCGAACCGGATCCATGAACGGTTTCCCGACACGCCGGTTGTCCTCGGCGGCATCGAGGCCAGCCTCCGGCGGTTCGCCCACTACGATTACTGGCAGGACCGGGTGCGGCAGGCAATCCTGGCGGATGCCCCTGCGGACCTCCTCGCCTTTGGCATGGCCGAGCGGCAGATGGTAGAGATCGCCCGCCGTCTCAGCGCGGGAGAGCACGTCCCGTCCCTCCGGGACATCCGCGGGACCGCGTATACGATGGAGATTGCGGAATGGCGCAGTCACCGGCCGCCGGAGATGGTCGAGATCCCCGGGTTTTCCGAAGTCTCGCAGGACAAGGCCGCCTATGCCCAGGCCTTTGCCCTGCATTATGGCGAACAGGACCCGGTCCGCGGGAGACCCGTTGCGCAGCCGCACCCGAAGACAGTCGTTATCCAGAACCCCCCGGCCCCACCTCTGACCACGCCGGAACTCGACCACATCTATGAACTGCCGTTCTCCCGCGAGGCCCACCCGTCCTACAAACAGCCGGTCCCTGCCCTCGAACCGGTCCGGTTTTCAGTGACCAGCCACCGCGGCTGTTTTGGCGGCTGCTCGTTCTGCGCCCTCACCCACCACCAGGGCCGGATCATCCAGGGCCGGAGCATTGAATCCCTGGTGAGGGAGGTGACGCGGATGACGAAGATGCCGGGTTTCAAGGGGATCGTGCAGGACGTAGGTGGACCGACAGCGAATATGTACGGCCTTTCCTGTGACCTCTGGGAGAGCTCCGGGGCATGCCGGGACAAGCACTGCAGCCCGGCCTGCAGGACCCTGCACACGGGTCATTCCGCCCAGTGCGAACTTCTCACGGCACTCCGGCAGATCCCCGGCGTCAGGAAAGTGTTCATCGGGTCCGGCGTCCGCTATGACCTCGTTCTGGCTGACCAGAGCGGGTACCTGGAACAGATCTGCGACCACCACGTCTCCGGCCACCTGAAAGTGGCCCCCGAGCACATTGCACACAACGTTACCACGATCATGAACAAGCCCCCGCAGGAAGTCTTCGACCGGTTCCGCACGCGTTTCTCTCTCCTCCAGCAGGGCAAACCGAAGAAACAGTACCTGCTGCCCTATTTCATGTCAGGGCACCCCGGCTGCACGGTCGAGGACATGATCCAGCTTGCGGAATATATCCGGGACAACAACCTGTATACGGAACAGGTCCAGGACTTCACACCCACGCCCATGAGCGTCTCCACCTGTATGTATTATACCGGCCTCAACCCGTTTACCCTGGAACCGATCCACGTGGCGAAGGGGCGCGAGAAGCAGGTCCAGCGGGCCCTGCTGCAGTACCGCGAACCGCGGAATTACCGGATGGTCGTCGAGGGGCTGGAAGCGGCGGGGAGGAGGGATCTCGTTGGCAGGGATAAAAAGTGCCTGGTGGGAGCGGGGCCCGGCATGACCCGATCGTTTTTGGGAAAACACCGGGGATCGAAAAAATAAACTCCGTAGAAAATATTTTACATGACCTGATACCCCCCTCTTGCGCCACCAGTCCCCCGTTGGGGGACGGGGCGCAGTGTGATGTCCTGAGGCAGGTTACCGGTGATACGTCGTCATCCCAATGGGGATGCCCTAGCGGCGGGGGCAACGCCCCCAAGAGCGTCAGAGCTTTCTGAATGAGATCTATAGAGCCAAAAAAAATTTAAGAATTTCTTCACTTCCGGCCGTACTCGTCGTCGAACCGGACGATGTCATCCTCTTCAAGGTAATCCCCGAGCTGCACCTCGATGACTTCAAGGGGGATCAGGCCGGGGTTCTTCAGCCGGTGCTTCGTCCCGCTGCGGACAAACGTGCTCTCGCCTTTTCGCAGGAACCGCGTCTCGCCGTTCAGCTCGACTTCTGCCGTGCCCCGGACCACCACCCAGTGCTCGCTCCGGTGGTGGTGGAGCTGGAGCGAGAGTTTCTCGCCGGGCTTTACGGTCACCCGCTTGATCTTGTAGACCGTCCCGTCTTCAAGCACCGTGTAGGAACCCCATGGCCGGTGGACCTGCCGGTGGAACTTGGTCACGGGATCATTACCTGCCTTGTAGCGGTTTACCAGGTGCTTGACCTGCTCGGTCTCCCGGTTATTGCAGACCAGGAGGGCATCCGTGGTATCCACGATGATCAGGTCACTGACGCCGATAAGGCCGACATGTTTCCCGGGAGCATGCACGTAATTGTTCCGGGCGGAGAGGTATTCCGCGTTCCCGACATTTCCCTCGGCGTCGTGGGGTTCCGTATCATAGAGGGCCTTGAATGTGCCAAGATCGTTCCATTCCGCCTCGAGCGGGACAACCGCAACTTTCTTGGAATGCTCCAGCAGGCCGTAATCGATGGAGATTGCCTCAAGTTCCCGATAATCCGGATCCTGAGCTCCGGAAAGTGCGGCATACAGTCCCGGCTGGTATTTTTTCAGCTCCGCAAAGAAACAATCCGTGGAGAGGAGGAAGATCCCGCTGTTCCAGAGATATCCTTTTCGGACATACTCCTGTGCGGTCTTCTCGTCCGGCTTCTCCCTGAATTCTTCGACAAGGTTCCCGACCGACAGTGTCCTGCCCGGCCGGATATACCCGTATCCCGTATGGGGGGAGGTTGGTTTTACCCCGAACGTTACGAGATATTTTTTTGATAAGGGTTCTGCTGCCCGGATCTGGTCGAGGGCATCGTCACCGAGCACGTGATCGCTCGGGAATACCACTGCCGTGGCATGGCGATCGGTGTTCCTGATGCGCTGCATCGCCCACCCGATGGCAGGCAGGGTATTCTTCCCTTCGGGCTCCGCGAGAAGGTGGGCATCGTCCAGGGTGTACCCGAGCTCATCGGCCTGGTTGCGGACAAGATACCGGTGGATATCGTTCGTCACCACGAAGATGCCGTCCGGCCCGGAGAGGCGGACTGCCCGCTCGTAGGTCTTCTGGAACAGGGTGAGGCCGTCGAGCTGGATGAACTGCTTGGGATAGTACTCCCGTGAAAGCGGCCAGAGCCGCGTCCCGACACCGCCAGCAAGGATGATCGATCTCATGGGAAACCCGTATTGAGTCCGGACCGGTACGGGGTCATCAGGGACTCGTCACATACATCTCGTGGGATTGACCATTTATAGAATTCGATCCTGTGCACGGTCACCCGTTACAACCCCGTTTTTTTTCCGAGGGTATCATGCGCCTGTCCCGGCAGCACGGCGACAGTCGAAAAATTTTCGCAGCCACACCTCGGCACAGATGATGCGCCAGAGCTCCGGGGAGTAGGTGGACCGCCCTTCAAGGAACGCGAGATAGTCCCGCATGACCGCCGCCGCGTCCCAGTACGGGCGGGTCCGGAACGCATCGGACGAGAGCACCTTGAGCACGAACGGGCGCAGGTCCTCCCGCATCCAGACCTCTTCCGGTGTGACAAACCCCATCTTGTCCATCCGGCAGCGGATGGCATCCGGCACGATCCCTTTGATTGCAGAGCGCAGGGCCGTCTTGGTGACACCGTTCCTGATCTTCTGGTTGAGCGCGAGAGAGGCGACATATTCCACGAACCGGTAATCGAGGAACGGCACCCTCGACTCGATCGAGAACGCCATCGCGTTGCGGTCCTCGTAGTGGAGGAGCGCCGGCAGGTTCGTTGACGTGAGTTCCTTATACAGCACGCGGTCGAGGTTCCCGTTATACCGCTGGATAGTTTCAGCCGTGCACGTAAGGAGACTCCTGCGTTTTTTGCGTTCCCAGAGCTGGCGGACTGAAGAGCGGAAGAACCCTCCGTTGTGCCGGAGGCTGCCGGCGCATTCGCGAAGCGCTGTCCAGCCGTGAAACTTCCGGAGGAGTGTGCCGATGTAGCTGCCCTGGTACGCGATATACCCGGCGAGGAGCTCGTCGGCGCCCTGCCCGTCCAGCACCACTTTTACCTGCTCTTTTGCCAGCCGCATCACGCAGTACTGGGCATAGATCGAGAGCGAGCCGAACGGCTCGTCCTGTATGTACACCAGCCGGTTGATATCGTCCCAGAGCTGTTCCGGTGTCGGCTCGACCTTGTGGGCATCGACCCCGGTTGCGGCCACGATCTCGTCGATATACCGGCTCTCGTCGAACCGTTTATCGGTAAAAACCGCGGAGAAGGTCTTCTGCCGGGCCCCGACACTGGCCGGCGCCTCGTTCCGGATGAGGTCGTTGATGAGCACGGTGAGGGTCGAGGAGTCGATGCCCCCCGAGAGGCAGGTCCCGACCGCGACATCGCTCCGGAGGTGGATCCGGGTGGCATCGCGGAGGATCGCGAGGAGCCGGGCAGCAGCCTCGTTGTCCCTGATATCGGAACGGATCGCCGGATTGACCGTCACATCCCAGTACCGGAACGGCTGCTGCGGGCCGGCAGCGGTCACGATCAGGGCATGGGCGGGTTCCAGCTGGACGATACCCTCAAACATCGTCCGGTTGGAATGATCGAGCACGCCCCACGCGAGGTAGGTGCCGAGTGTCGTATCATCGGGGTGGTTCCCCACGTCCGGGTGGGCGAGTAACGCCTTGATCTCCGACGCGAACAGGAACGAACCGTTTACCTGCGTGTAATAGAACGGTTTGATGCCAAGGCGGTCCCGGGCGCAGAAGAGTTGCTGCTGTTTCCCGTCCCAGAGCGCAAAGGCCCACATGCCGTTGAACCGGCTCAGGCAGCCGGTGTCCCATTCCTCGTACGCATGCAGGATCACTTCCGTGTCGGAGTGCGAATGGAAGCGGTGACCTTTTTTGATGAGTTCTTCGCGGAGCTCGACATAATTATAGATCTCGCCGTTGAAGACCAGCCAGAGCGTCCCGTCCTCGTTCGTCATGGGCTGGAGGCCCTCGGCTGTCAGGTCGATGATGGCAAGCCGGCGGTGCACGAGCCCCGTGCTTCCGCAGATCCGGGTGCCCTCGCCATCGGGGCCGCGGTGGGTGAGCCGCCCCGACATTGCGGCAAGGAGCCCTGTATCCACCCCCCTGCCGTCAAGACAGTACTGGCCTGCGATCCCGCACATTATGGTAAAGGTGGGTACCGGTGGTTTAAAAGGATGTGAGGGAAATATGAGAGCTGAGGCGCTCTTGCCAGCGGCGGCTGTCCTTACTACACCATCTCAGGCACCAGCCCGAGGCCGCGTCGGGTATGAATTCCAACCGCAGCACACCGAGCATCCCGATAAAAAAAACGCATTACGATATCCGGCATGAAAATGAGAGGACGAATCCGATGACAACGGAAACCCGCGAGCTGAAACCCGAGGAATTCCCGCTTGCAGAGAAGCTCTGGGAGCAGTACCGGGGCCAGAAAGCGAATGCGCCGCATGAACGGATATTCGGTGTCTTCGATGGCGGCAGCCTCGCAGCAACGGCCCGGTACACCCGCCATCCCGACGGGGCGGAGATGGACTGCGTCTTCTCCTCAGAAAAGTACCGGGGGAAAGGGTATGCAAGGATGGCGGTTGAGGCGCTCCTGCAGGCATGCGGATTGGAACCGATCTTTATCCACTCGACGCTCGTCCTGATCGCCTTTTACAAGACGCTCGGGTGGGTGCCGATCCCGGAGGAGGAGCTCCCGCAGAGTATCCGGGAACGTTTCATCTTCTGTTTCGGGGAGATGCAGGGGTGCAATGTCTGCCCGATGAAACGGGAGCCGGACGTGAGCGGGTCTTAGCATACCGGTTACCCTGCGGTCACGTCCTTCTGCTCTTTCCTTACCGTAATCCCGACGGCGATGCTCAGGATACCGTAGATGATAGCAAATATCCCGAGGTACACGGCAACAAGCACCACTGCACCCAACGCTGGCAGGAAAAAGAATAACCCCCCGAGAATTACCGAAAGTGCCCCGGAAAAACCAAGCAGCAGTTGATGCTTCGTATATTCGGGATGGAAGATTGCAATAGTGAGATCGATAAACCCGAAAAAGAGCATAAGGAGAGCAATGATAACCGTAAGACCTGCAGCAGCAACCCATGGACGCAGAATGGCTGCAATTCCGACGAGCAGCCCCAGGACTCCCACCACGAGGAGCACAACGGATCGCGAAGCACCTGCCGGGGACTTGAGTGCGAGGACCAGCGAGAGGATTGCAGCAATGATAATCAGGATCCCGATGAGGGTTACCACAACCTGTTCTGCAATATTGGTCCAGATCAGGACGAGAATCCCGATGATGAGGGCAATCAATCCCCGGATAATGAACGAACCCCATTTCACCGGGTGGAATGTGGTTTCAACGATGATGACTTCCTCTGACATAAATTACACCACAAATGTTTCTTTTCTCATCCCCCTGTTCTTATAACCGATGGATGTTTCTCATAGACGGGGTTCTGGAGCATCTTCAATACTTGATATTTTTCAATGGACGATATTCACCGTTGTCTCGTTTGTCGCGGGATACTTGGCTCCGTAGCGTACCTCATTTCGATAGGGATTACCGTATTCAGTCCCTACCGTGCGCAGTTGTCATGGCTGTTTATCGGGGTTCTCTTCTGGTGGCTGGGCAGGGAGTTCTACCGGAGCTGACTCTCGGTGATCGACCAGTCCCCGTGAATGCCATCCTGGCCGGGAGAATATATTTTTTCGTCGCAGTGGTTTGAACATTTACGGTCGGTCATGGCTGAAGTTTTTTTACAAATTGAAGATCCGAAATGAATCTCTTACCGGAAAATGATTAAAAATACAGAACGTTCGGATATCTTGCGAAAATTGTAATACGAAGCAATAATAATGTTAAAAATTCTATACTCAGAAGGATCAATAATCCGACGAATCTATAGAGACTATAGATACGGATTATTTTGAATCAAAGGTGTGTGCACATGAATTCGATTTCCCGATTCCCTAAAAATATTTCTGGCCAAAATCGGACCCTCTGCATAGCATTGGCAGTTGCAGTCTTCCTTATTGGCATGGTTCTGATTACAGGATGTACGAGCTCGTCACCATCCACGACAACCGTAACTACTGCAGTCACTACTGCAATACCGGTAAGTGAAACACCAGCACCGGTAAGCACTCCGGTTGTAAACATGACCGGTGCACCTGCTGTTAATATGACCGGTGCTCCCAGTGGAAATATGCCCCCAAGTCCGGTTGTAAACATGACCGGTGCCCCTGCTGTTAATATGACCGGTGCTCCCAGTGGAAATATGCCCCCAAGTCCGGTTGTAAACATGACCAGTGCCCCTGCTGTTAATATGACCGGAGGAAATTCTTCAAGCGGAACACCTCCCAATGGTACTCCGACATCATAACAACAAAAATTTTTATTTTAAAAAAGGCTCATGAGATTTAGAAATTTATCGTCGTGAGGCTTTGAACATTCAAGGTCAAATACGGCTGATGTTGTATTATTATCTGATATACCCACTGGATTAAAAACGAAAGTTATTTTTCATACCACAAAGATTTTTATAATCTATCATGGTGATGATTCGATGAAAAACACAACACTATTTCTCCTTTTGCTGGTAGTCTTTTCGGCAATACTGATTGCCGGATGCACACAGAAACAACCTGTAGTGACACCTACGCCAACGCCGGCGGTAACCGTAGTACCAACATTCGTGGTCCAAAACCAAGGGGGAGTCGCGGTTATGGCTACCCAGACTGTTGCAGTTCAGGCAAACCAGACTGTCGCGGTCAAGACTAACAAAAGTTAGATTATAATCTCAATTTTTTTAACTGAAAAAGAGGTTTTCACGAACCTTTTTTCAGTTTTACGGCTAAAAATGTGAGTCGCAGGGCTTTGAACATGAACAGTCAGTCACGGCTGAGGAACTCTCATTTTTTCTGACGCTCCCGGGGCCAAAAAAATTCTCTTGCAATTCCATTGTAAGAGGGCGGAGTGTTCTTGAAAAAATTTTTCAGAGTAAATAGTTGTTATAAAAAATTTTTTCATGCAATTTTCAACAACAGAACCCCTCACAAAAATGATGAGCGTCTCCATCCCCAGCGTAAACATCCATCCAGAGAGCCCGAAGATACCTCCATTCCCCTCTCCAGGCAGGTATTCTCCGTCGGAGAATTGCCACCCCCTCTAAAACCGCCATAGCACCCCTCCGGTCCCGGACACACCACCTGCCACCTCCCAAATCTCATCTCACCCTCCGATCGGCCGCCCCAACTGACCCATATTAACAGGGTAACTGACACGCTCTCTCTGCGACGTAAAAACAGGGAAAATTACGCATTATCGACACGGAAACTGACACGCGTTTTCGCGAAACTGACACGGTCGGCCTCCAAGAGGGGGTAAACGGAGCCCTATACGGCCCCGGATCAGAGGCACTCGAAAATGAGGGGTGTCTCCGACGGAGAACCCCATCCCGGGAGTGTCTGACACCGGTAGCTGGCTATCCCGGAACTCCTGGCATATTCCCGGTGCTTCCGAACGGTTTGCCATCCCGGTCGAGCTCGATGAGACCGTTGTTCAGGACGCGGAAGAACCGGAGCACGCCATGCGGGCTGCAAGCCCAGAGTTCCCGTGACCGGCAGGGATCTTCGGGTACGAGCCGGAGCCGGGCGATCGCTTCGGCAGCCTGCGCCTCCATCTCCGCGAGCGATCCATGAAGACGCCGGCTCCGCAGTACCAGGATAACAGCGGTGTAACCTGCTATATGGATGATAAAATCACAGACACTGCCACGCCCGCGTTTGCTGCAGGTGACAAAGCCACGCGCCAGCGCTATCTTCAACGCAGCATCGATCGCAGATCGTGGTGGCGGCCCGCGGCTCATGTACCCCCCTCACGGCTGGCAGGATAATTTTTGCTCTGCTGCCGGCTGCGCAGACCGTGGTTCACCGGCCGGCTATTACTATGAGAGAAATGCCGGCCGGAACCCATGATCAACGCCCGTGTCCGTGTGCAGTTTTCATTTGGCATTTGTGATTATACTCGGTTTCATAAAAGTGCTATATATGCTGATTGGTCAATAGAAAATATTGTGGCCGTAATGCGGGAATTTGGGCTTGTATTGGGGCCTGATTGGTATAACCTGCGGGTTCTGGGATTGAACCGCGGGGAGATTGGTGGAGGTGCAGGGAATAGCGGGGGATCAATTTCGGAATTATTTTTAGGGATCTGGATCCGTTGATATACACCTTTTTTGGCAAGTAAAAAAGATTTTTCAATTATTTATTAGCCGATGCCTGACTTGTACTATACGTCCTCTTGAAAACCATATCCGCCAGCCATTTCCGAAAATACAGGTTATCGCTGTAGAGTTTGAATAATTCCGTCTGATCCGCAAGAAGCTCAACCAACACTTTGTTCAATGCAGTATCATGTTCAATACGGGCATTCTGCTTATCAGAATGTTTCATCGCATTCTGATATGCTCTGTCCGCTGCCACTTTTGCAGGGATCTCCTCAGTGATGACTTTCTGGATCTTGTCCTTGTCCTTCCAGTCAATTTTTCCCCATAACTCGTTGAAAGATCTGATGATATTACTGAGCCGGTCAAGATCCGGCTCTGGCAGCCTGCCCCCACCACGTGTGGGCACCGGCCCGACCGTTCCATTCTGATCTGATAACCTGATAGCCAGGGCTGATTTCACTTCAACCCGGTAACTGTCCATGTCGATTGCCTCAAGAATACCTTTGGAGAGATCCTCCTCTTTCGGGGCCGGGAGTTTGGGGATGAGGAAGTTCAAGAAGATCGAGAGTTTTTCCCATTCCGGATTAGTGTATGGTAGAATGGATCCAAGGAAATTGTATGTCCTGACAAATGCCTTGGCATTACCCTTGAAATCTACCTGCCCGTCTTCATCGAGTTCATCGATATATCGTCCTGTGCAGGTGTCAAGAACCGGGTCCAGTTTCTCGCGGCTTGCCCCCTTAAGATAAAGGTCAACGAGTTGGGTAATCTCTTCCTGCGAATAGATCTGGTACCCGTCAATGTCGGCCTTGAGATCATGGAGTTTGTTGGGATCGGTCTCATCTGACAGGATAGTGGTCCGGTAATAATCCTCGAAAGCGAACCGGATGACATCCGAATTGTTCATGAAATCAAGAACAAAGGTATCGTGCTTCTTCGGGTGTGCACGGTTGATCCTTGAGAGGGTCTGGACCGCTTTGATGCCTGAAAGAGGCTTGTCGACATACATGGTATGGAGGAGCGGTTCGTCATAACCTGTCTGGAATTTTTCTGCAACGATAAGGAACCGGTAGGGGTCTTCCTGGAATTTATCCTCAATATCTTTACTGGGAAATCCGTTGAGCGAAACCTCTGTAACCTTGATTCCTTTGTATTCGTACTCCCCGGAGAATGCAACAATCGGCTTATAAGGCCTCTTCTCTTGCGTAAGATAGGAATTGAACGCATGATAGTACTGGATCGCTCTCTCGATTCCGCTTGTCACGACCATTGCCCGCGCTTCACCGCCGATTTTTGTCCGGTAGACGTGGTCATTGAAGTGGTCGATCATGATCTCGGCTTTCTTTTCGATCGCGGTCTCGTTGGATTCAACGAATTTACGCAGTTTCTTGATCGCTCTTCGTGTATCGAACTCCGGATCGTCCTCAATCGTCTTTGTAAGGCGATAGTAACTGTAGACCGGTGTATAGTTCTTCAGGACATCGAGAATGAATCCTTCATCGATTGCCTGTTTCATTGTGTAACTATGGAAGGGACGATGGTGGACGACATCTCCTTCCGGGTAGGGCTCCCCGAAGATCTCCAGGGTCTTGTTCTTCGGGGTTGCCGTGAACGCAAAATAGTCTGCGTTCTTGAGCATCTTCCGGGCTTCGATAATATGGTTGATTTTATCTTCAACGGTCTCTTCCTCTTCATCACCCGTCTCGGAAAGTGCAATATTCATTTTTGCGGAGGTCCGGCCGCCCTGGCTGGAATGCGCTTCATCGATGATGATGGCGAACTTATGGTTCCGGTGCTCGTTGCCGATCTCATCGAGAATGAACGGGAATTTCTGGACCGTGGTGATGATGATCTTCTTGCCGGACTGGATGAATTCCCGGAGCTGCGGGGATCCTTCCGTGACCGCTCCAACGGTAGAGGAAACCTGCGCGAACTGTTTGACAGTATCCCTGATCTGTTTGTCAAGGACTTTCCTATCGGTGACGACTATGATGGAATCGAAGACCGTTTTGTCATTCTTTTGCAGGCCGATAAGCTGGTGGGCGAGCCATGCTATCGAATTGCTCTTACCGCTTCCCGCCGAGTGCTGGATGAGGAACCGCTTGCCAATCCGCTGGATCCGCGTTTCGTTCAGGAGTTTGTGGACAAGGTCGAGCTGGTGGAAACGTGGGAAGATCTGTTTCTGCTTCTTCTTGCCGGTCTTCCGATCAATCTCTTCAACGACCTGCGCATAGTTCTCGATAATATCCGTCAGGCCATCCCGTGTGAGGATTTCCTTCCAGAGATAATCGGTCTTGATCCCGGCAGGATTCGGGGGATTTCCGGCACCGTCATGGTATCCCTTGTTGAACGGCAGGAACCAGGACTCATTTCCCTTCAGCTGCGTACACATCCAGACCTGCTGGTCATCGACTGCGAAGTGGACCATGCATCGCTTGAACTGGAAGATGAGCTCGCGGGGATCCCGGTCCCGCTTGTACTGCTGGATGGCATCGTCATACGTCTGTTTTGTGAGCCGGTTCTTGAGTTCGAACGTGACAATCGGCAACCCGTTGATGAAGAGACAGAGATCGAGCGCGAGCCGGGTCTCGTCCCTGCTGTACTGGAGCTGCCGGGTGACCGAGAAGATATTTTTCAGCCAGAGTTCCTCGGCCCGTGTATTGCCCGGGGTAGGGGTGCCGTAGAACAGAGTGATCGTTGCCGGACCATCCTGGACACCTTTCCGTAATACATCGATTATCCCGCGTTTTGTGATCTGTCCCTGGAGCCGGGCCAAGAACTGGTCCCGCTTGGGGCTGTCATTACCAATGCCGAGCTGTTCGACGACCTTTGGCTGGGTCTCCTGAAGGAACGCGAGGAGTTTTACCAGATCGACAGCGTGGTCCCGGTCGAAGTCTTTCGGGCTGCCTTCGACATAGGGGAGGCTGCCGTAGATGCTTGGTTTGTAATGTACTGAGGGCGGGGGTTGCTGTGGGGTATCGGACTTACGTGTGAGGGCCTCAACGATGAGGGTTTCCAGGCCTTTTTCAGTGGTGTCGGTGGTACTCAATGCAATCCGCTTCTGTTGTTGATTCTTTTTTTAGTGCTATCCCATCTGATCCGAGATACCAGTCATCCTGCAGGATCGGAGTGGTCTTTTTTATCAGTTCATTCCTGAGAACACCTTCGAGAATGCTTCTTTCTACCGCGATCGAGTATTTTATCTTATTTAATGAATCGAAGCCTATTGATTTATAAAGCATTCTATTATTGTCGATGTTGTCCGTATAATTCAATTCAGCAGAAAAAAGATCAAGATAGGGCTGGTAATAGAATTTCTGGAGTTGTTCTGGTTTAATCGGAAGATTGGTTTTTCTTTTTTTAGTCTCGTCATCCGGATCGGTTAATTCTATTAAAATATGTGGTTTGAGTCTGGTCAGACAATATGATCGTGTATCTGGAAACATATCTGAAATCATGTCGACGCTGTCAACCTGTTTCTCCCATCGTGCACGATGTATTCTTCCCGGTTCGGTCTGAAAACATTTGGCTTCAATAACATGCCAATTGTTCTTTGAATCAATCCCGACATAATCAGGAAATTGTTTGTCCTTCATAAAGATCCGAATGGCCTTCATCATGTGCTGGAGATGAACCGGCCATGGGACATCCAGTATCTCGGCAGATACAACTTTTGTAACACACATCCCCAGCCAGTAAGAGAGGACTCCCTTTTCACTCTGGTCGAGGTCTTCATAATGGTCCGGTAATTGCAGCGTTCCCTGATCATCAATTTCAATTACACTTTCAAGGGCGAAGATCTTGTGAAGGGCAAAGGCAAATGCGTGCTGAGTCGATGGCATTGCAGCCCGCAGCGACGGGGAGCCCATTGTGACAACTGCATGCCGGAGCTGAGGCCATGAGAATTGGATATCGTGAAGTTCGTTATTCAGATGAGTATAATTATCTTTGAAATCTCTACAGGATATTCTCATTGAGATACGCCTTTTTCCACATATGATTCAATCATCATTCGGCACATCTGGATCAAGAAGAACAGTGTTTTCAAAGGTATCAAAATGATCTTCGATATTCCTTTCAATTTTTACGGTTCTAACATCTATCTTTCCTGTAATAATATCGGAAATAAGCCGAGTACGATATTCTCGAATAAGATCAATTTCGTGAACGGTACGGTTAATGGAGTTTTCAACGACTTTTAATTCTTTTTTTAGGGATTCAACAATTATTTGCTGTTCTTTTAATGGAGGGAGGGGAATTTTCACGTTAGCGAGTAAAAATGTTGAGATTTCATAGAATGTTGTCCCTTTTGACATACTCTGAAGTTCTGGTTGCATAATCTTGAGGAGGAAATAGCCGTATGTAGTATCAAATTTTAGCAAATCTGGAATAATCGACTTACACCCTTGATTTGTACAAAGATCAATATTTCCAACGGCGACATTTCCAACGGGTGCACGAGACGTAATGATGATACTCCCTTTAGGAACGATAACTGTGGAGCAATTCCTAACTCCATTTTGAGTAATTTTTCGAGAGGATGTTGATAATAATTCACTTTTGCTCACATCTTCAGGTGTAATCCAAACAATATCCCCGTTCCAACAAGAAAGATCAGTTGTCGAAGGAGTGGAGCCCCCGACAATCATTTTTGTTACGTACTTTAGCTTTTGAATTTGCCAATGTTCCGGAATATTACCTATCCAATCAATCTCAGATGGTCTGAAGGGGACGTTCGGATCGATGCCGCGTGTTACGGCATGGCTGATTATCTCTAACTTTCGTTCATTTAGGAGATCGATGACTCGATTCTTTGCATGAAGAAATCTATTGAATCGAAATTCAAATGTATTTAAAAAATTTCCAATTAATTGTTGTTCTTGTTGAGGAGGGAATGAGATGAAAGAACGGCTTAATCTCCCATAATCAATATTTTGTCCTTCCCGAATTCCCGTAATAAAGATAGTAAGTTGATCTATGAACAATTTCGATTTAAAGAGGGAGCGGTAGTATCCTTTATTTGCATCAGAGCGGGGTTCAAGAACAGTATATGCAGGACTTATGATTCCCTGATAATGAGCAAACTCAATACCTCCCTGAAATGACCTTAAACTAATGACATAATCTCCTTTTTTTACTAACTTGAGTAAATGGAGATCTTTCATTGCTGTCGTAGTTCTGTTCTCATATAATTCCTTTGGTATAACCCCTTTTGTTTGTGTTGCAGCTAATAATGGCTCATCGGGATATCCTTTCTGTTTCCTCTCGGTAAACAGATACTTCATCTTTCGTAATTCCCAGTGTTTCGGGATTTTACCCAGCCAAAGTAGGTTCGAATCCTTGTATTCCGGATAGGGCTTCAGATCCATCTTCGATATCTGTTCAGGCATGGAAAGCTTCCTTGATAAGTGCAGTGACTTGTCCCATATCCAGCCCGGTGGTACTTGACTCTGTTGTCGTTACAAGCATGCCTGCCTTTCCACCGCCATCCTTTGCCGGGAGAACCTCGTGTTTCTGGTACCATCGCAGTTTCTTATCCCAGCTTTGCCGGTAATCTTCGCGTTCGAGAAGTCCGAGATGTTCCCAGTAGATCGTTCTCCCGGAAATATCATCTTCAATCGTGAAATCCGGGTAACGGGTTTTCCCGCCGAGTGTCAGCGGTTTTTCGTACTCGAAGGCAATGCCGGCATTCCCCAGGGCTTCTGCAATGAGCAGCTCCGATTTCGAACGGACAGCAAGACCTTTGCTGGTTCGGTGGATGAGGCCCTCTTGTAAAAAGACACTCCCTTTTGTTTGCGGGAATTCCAGCATCCGGCATTCGTTGAGGAGATTTGTCATGCGGCGTGCGGTCTCTGAACGATGGGGAGCGGCGAACTCTTTCAACAGGGTCCGGGGTCCCTGGTGCATGATAACAACCCGGTCCTGATGACGGGTGATGGCTGTATAGATCAGTTCACGAGAGAGGATCGGGTGGCCTTCCGGCAGAACAAGAATGACCAGTCTGAACTGACTGCCTTGTGCTTTATGAACAGTGAGTGCATAAGCGAGTTCGAGCTTTGCTTCGCCTTCTTCCCTGAAATCGCTGCTAAAAAATGTATAGGTGAATCCCTTTTGGGATGAAAATTCAACATTCTGGAATTTCGGATAGCTGCCGGTCTTGAAGGGTCCGACAGTGATCCCGATTTCTCCGTTGGCGAGGTAACCAAGGGCACCGGCCTGAGGGTATACCCACCTTCCATCACGGCGATGATTTACAACATTAATCACTTTATCGCCATAAACGATGCGTTCAGCCCCCATGGGTTTGGCAATTGGTCGGTTTGGCCCGCTGGCTAGATTGAGAAACTGCTTACGATATTTTTCATGGATAAGGCGGTTGATATCCAGTACACCGAACGGATTTCCACGGAGGGGACTGAGAATCTGCCAGCGATCAACCGCTTCAACTGCACCGGCCTTTCCATCTCGTATGGCATTAAAATAATCATAATTTCCGGATTTTGTTGCGCCTAATTTCTCGTTAAATCCCCGGATATCATTTTCATCGGATAATTTCAACTCCTCAACAAGAACCGCTATAAGCTTTGATTGGAAATCCTCTGGCTTTTGCCATTCGACAAAACGAATATGCGAAAGCTCATCCGCACCGGCAAAAAAAACATCATCCTCTCCAGCTGAAGGGGCTGTTGTACTGAACCATCGCGCAAGGCAGAGATCCGCCCGTTCTGTTCCTACTTGGCGGCGTTCGATAGTAAGTTCCGCATATCCATTAGCAATACGGGGAAACATGCTTTCATAATTTGCAGGTCGTACTCTTGCAATGATGTCAACAAAGGGTCTTCCTGCACCGATTGGAGGAAGTTGTGCGGGATCCCCAACAAAGATGTAACGTTTTACTCCGGCAAGAGCATCAATTAAAGCTCCGAGCATATCCTCGGTGAGCATGGAAGATTCATCAACAATAACTGTCCCGTACCGATTCTCCTTCGGCCGATCACTCATGAAATAGCGCCCGGAATTCCCATCATAACGACCGAGTCCGTTCAGAAACTGGGCAATAGTCAGCGCTTTTCCGCCATTCCCTCCTGCCAGTTCTTCCATGCGGACCCGTGCCTTTCCCGTGGGTGCTAGGAGCAGTAAGCCATCCCGGTTTATCTCTTTTAGTTTGCAGAGAATTCCAAGGACGGTTGTTTTACCGGCACCCGCCGGACCTGCAAGAACGCTGAATCTTGATTCGGTTAGTTCCTTGAGGGCTGCAGCCTTCTCCACCCGGGCCCGTTGTTCTCCCGGATCGTCGGATATTCCGAACTTTTCATCAATTAATTTCCTCCAGTCCGGGGAAATTGCATGCCGTTGGCCGCCAATACGGCCTAATACTTGTTTCTGGACAAGATCCCGGATCTTTTCATAGCGTTTTAACTGAAGCCCGTTCTCGTTCCCAATTTTCACCGGGGAAACTTCCTGAAATATATCCTGCGATCGGGCCGAGAGAATATCATTGGTAACCGGACATTCAGGCAAAACGGACATTCCCCGGATAGCCTCAACTATCTTATCGAACGAAAGGAGGGTGTTTCCGGAAGATGCAGCATCTTCTAGCACACTGATGATAAACGCCCGGATCCGGCGAACATCGACGGCTGAAGTCAGTTGAGAAGGTTCTTCCAGAGGATGTTTCAGGCGAACTGAATCATCCGGGAATATCCCCCGATCAATCGTCAGGAGATGAATCCTCTCCGGATCGTGACGACTAATTTCGTAAATATGGTACGGATTTTCCAGAATCTCCTTATCGGAGCATGCCCAATGCTTCTTTCCTCGGGATCCTGCATCATACAGGCACTTTGCCTGTTCAGCAGTCAGTTCAAAACGGCTTATCAGTCGTAAGAATTTTTTCCGCTCGACACTCATCCGTGTCCATATCGGAGCCAGTTCATTGATATCGCGGTGAAGCTCTTTGGGCAGTACCTTTGAAGGATTTTGAAAAGCAATGTCAAGCAATGGCCAGGGGTCGGTATTCTCTCCTGCTTTCTGCTGGATAGCATGTGCAATGAATAATCCCTGAGAGAAACCAAACGCTGTGAGGACAGCACCAAACCCGGGATAGGGTCCGCGGACTTTCCAGAGACGGATCAATTCAGTATGAACCCACTGTTGCTGCCAGCCCGTTGCAATTCCCAGTTCGCTTTCCATCCGTTTCAGTGCACGATCGATTGAGAGTAATGCGGCGATTGATCCATCATGAGTAACAAGTTCACTCCCGTACGAGAACTCACCCCAGTGTTCGTCGGGGGCTTTGGCGGTATAGCGTTCGAGATCGAGGGATGGATCAACCTCGGCACGCTTTATAATTTCATAATAGGGTAGGAGGAAACCGTCCCGGTTTTTTGGTCTTATAGAGTGCTGGATGGGACGCTCCCATACCATACCACGCATCCCCTCTCCCTTCCGGTCATACTCAATTAGTGAACCGATATCCTTTATCCGGCCAACCCCGACGAGAATACGCCCGGTCCCTTCGATGAAGGGAACCTGCTTAGCGTAAAACAAACAGATTGATTCCTCTTTACGAAGATGTCCTGCAAAACAATCAAGCAGGGATATCTGGTTTTGATATTCATGAGTCCAGTCTGATTCATAACCCAGTTCCGGCTCACGATCACTGTCCACATCAAGTTCGAAAAGGTCACCATAATAATCCAGATTATCCCTCATCATCCAGTGAAACGGAATAATTCCGGCAGAATACGCGGGATATCTCTGAGGAGTCGGCTGAAAATGGCCATAGGTTTTCGGGCTCCTTTTTGCCAGTGCGTGTTTTTTGATATAAACCATTTCAAACGGGGCCATGAAAGTGACCCGTTCATTGATACAACAGGGTCTTTGATCCGGGGAGAGATCCTCAAAACTGTGCCCCGCAATAGTACGTTCCTGAATCTCGTTTTTTCCTTCAGCAATTGTCTTGAGGTTTACACAGGAACCATTCAGATGGGGGGCTCGACAGACCGTCCCGTCCCATCCTGCATCATGCCAGGGAACACGGACAGAGAGATGGCGTAACGGATAATTCATGTCATACTTCCCATACCGAGAATTTTCTCCAGCAGCCCCTCGCTCTCCCTCTCCACCTTCAGGATGTCCGCCCGGATCTCTTCCAAGGTTCGGAGCAGCTTTGGTTTGTAGAAATACCGGGTGAAGGAGATCTCGTACCCGATCTTAATGGACGACTCATCGATCCAGGCATCGGGGACATGTGGCAGGACTTCCCTGCGGATGAACGCTTCGATACCGCCATCCTCTAGCAGGGGCACCTGCTCGGTGTCGCGGAGATCGCTGTCGGGTTCGTACTCGACAATGGCCTTCTGCCCGTCAATCTTTGTTTCAAAGAGACCGTGGAGGGGATCGGCTTTGGCTTTGCCGGGTTTGTGGATCTTCGCGATGACCGGAGGAGCAGTCTCCTCTCGCCAGCTCACGGCTTTAAGGAGTGTCTTGAGATCAGCGGCGGAGATCTTGATGCCGGCGTCTTTCAGGGTAGCATCAACCGCGCTGCGGAAAACATTGTGATCCGTGAAGAGTTTGTCGCCGATAATCCTGCGCAGTTCCTTTGCGACACGGACAAGCGTGGCGTCCCTCTTCCATGTCTTTTCGTCGAGAATTTTCTTCCTGATCTTCTCGGGAAGGCCTTTCTTTAAAGAAGATTCCTCATCCTCATCTTCCTCATCAGTCCCCCATTCGGCAAGCCGGGTCTCAAGGGCTTTACGTATCTTCGGGAAATCCTCCACAAGGGCATCGTGGAATTCCTCGTAGAGTTGTGCACGGATCTCAGCATCACCGGACGCATACCGCAGGGCCTCCACTGCCTTGGTTGTGAACTGGCTGTGCAGCCGGAGGGGGCGCTCGACCGTCACCTTCCAGTATCCGAAGGCCTCATTTTTGAAGATCTTCGATTGCTCGCTCTCTTTGAACTCAAGGAACAGGGAGCAGATCTGCCGGATGTTCTCCTCTGACAGTTCGCAGTTCTTCTTTCCGAGATTTTTTCGCAACGGTTTGTACCATTCCGTGGCGTTGATAAGCTGGACTTTTCCTTTCCGGTGAGCAGGCTTCCGGTTGGAAAGCACCCAGATATACGTCGCGATATTTGTGTTGTAGAACATATCCAGCGGGAGGGCGATGATGGCTTCAAGCCAGTCGTTCTCGATTATCCAGCGCCGGATATTGCTCTCCCCCTGCCCGGCATCCCCGGTAAAGAGCGAGGAACCGTTGTGGACTTCCGCGATCCTGCTCCCAAGAGGCGTGTCCTGCTTCATCTTGCTGAGCTTGTTCACGAGAAACATCAGCTGGCCGTCGCTGGACCGGGTAACCAGGGAGTATTCTGCATCACCACCATGCGTGATAGTGAACCGGGGATCCCTGAGATCTTTTTTCCCGCCCATCCGTTCGAGATCCTTCTTCCATGATTTCCCGTACGGGGGATTGGAGAGCATGAAATCGAACTGCCGATTGATAAAGGCATCCTGCGACAGGGTCGAGGCATGGTGGATATTTTCAGCTTCCTCACCCTCCCCCTTGAGCAGGAGGTCCGCTTTGTTGATCGCATAGGTCTCCGGATTCACTTCCTGCCCATACAGGTGAATAGCGACCTCTTTGCCGTGAGCTTCTGCAAGGCCTTTCAGCCGCTCCTCTGCAATGGTCAGCATTCCGCCGGTGCCGCAGGCCCCATCGTAGACCAGATACGTACCTGACTCGATAGACTCAGCGATTGGCAGGAAGATCAAATCAGCCATGAGATAAATCACATCACGGGGCGTGAAGTGCTCGCCGGCCTCCTCGTTGTTCTCTTCATTAAACTTGCGGATCAGTTCTTCGAAGATCGTACCCATCGCATGATTGTCGAGACCTTTGATTTTTTCATTACCTGAAGCATCGAAAACAGGATATGGGCTCAGGTTGATAGAAGGTTCGAGGAATTTTTCAATCAAAAGTCCAAGGAGGTCGTTATCCACGAGCGTCAGGATCTGGTTTCGGAACTTGAATTTGTCGAGAATTTCCTGAACATTTGGGGAAAAGCCATCAAGGTATGCTTCGAAATCTGCTTTGAGCTGCTGTTGTTTTGCCCGGGCTTTCAGGTCGCGGAGGGTGAACGGGGAAATATTATAGAACGCCTGCCCTGAAGCCTGACGGAGTGCAGCGTCTTGGTTCGTTATCTTTGCCTTATCGAGCGACTCCTTCATCTTCAGGACCGCAGGTTTCGTCGGTTCAAGAACAGCATCAATCCGACGGATGACGGTCATTGGCAGGATTACATCGCGATATTTACCCCGGACATAATCGTCCCGTAAGACGTCATCTGCAATTCCCCAGATGAAATTCTGAATCCATGTTGTATCCCCGTTACTCATACAGCACTCCACCAATGAGAAAGAAATCCTTGCCGAACGTAAAAAGCAAGGTTAACGCAATTAATCTGAATTATTCACGGATATAATTGTGGAGTGATTAATGTTCCTTGACGAAAAGGATTGTGAAATCATTATCGAATTTCAATCAAAATGTTCAATAGTTCCTGATAGGACCGTTACTTTCGCTTCATACAACAAAACCTTTAATATTCCACTCCTAATATCTAGTGATCCTAATATCTAGGTGACCCTTTTGGTAAAGAACCCCCTGCTGAAATATTCCATCGAGCGTTTGCTCCACGAAGCAAATCCTGAAGGGGGAACCTTTTTTGGGGGTACCGCGTTTAACAAAATGATTTTTTTATTATATAAGCGGCTTCAGGAGAATGATGTTGATCTCAAACTACCCTATTACTGGTATCTTCAGGGCTCATTAATCGAAGAAAACCAATTCGAATCCGATGTGGGTAAATCACGCCTATATTATATCACCTCCGATCACTCCAGCAGGAGAATGATGTCCGTTCCAATAACTTCGATATCTGCTGATGAAAAACAGATTATCGATCAGAATATCCAGACCTTGGTTCAACACTATAAACAGACGAATGGATATTTCAAAAAAGGATATCTTGACTTCCTCCTCGATGATGTATATGAGAAAGCACCCTATGATTTTCAGAGGGCATTTAATCGGAAATTCGTACCGTTCCTAAATTCCTTCAAGACTCCCGCTCGCAGAGAAATTCCCGTTTCATTATCTTTCACTTGTGAAAACATAGAGGCAATCGAAACGTTTCTGGACAACTCACTTCGGGTTTTTCCCAATGAAGACATGGAGCGTATATTCGAAACATATCTCGAATGGGATGACACTGCTCGAATCGCAATTGAGTATGATCAAAAAAGAATTTTTTCCATGACGGATTCTTTCTGGAAAATGTTCTGTAAGAATCTCCGTATAATAAAAAATGAGAACATACCCGACGCTTTAATTCATGAGTGGGATTCGCTTTTTACGTCAACGGTTTTTCCAGAATATCAGGGAACCCTTCATAAATTACGCACATCACTGTTGAAAAAATGGAAAAAGGGACAAGAAGACGATAAGGAAATTGACAATCTGGTAAAAAAATTAAATTTCATTTCCAGAAATCATTTATCCAAATCTGAAAATTGAGATGATATCATGCCCTACTTTTTAGATAGTAACGTTTTCATCGGTTACTATTTCTTTTGTGGAGACATGTGGGGAAATCAGGCAAAAAAGCTTGTTGAAATCCCGGAGCAAAAACATTCGAGCGATCATGTCTGGCATGAATGTTTTGGGGTGGATGGATGCCATGGTAGATGCAAGACAATTTTGCAAGAGATCAAGGATGAATTTTTCAGCGCGATTTCTCTCTTGACAAAAGACAGATATTCTCCAGTCGATCTTTTCTCAGTCGTTACAGAAGAGAAATGGAGAACCATGGATATTATTCAGGAACTCGCTGCAAGGTATGAACATGATATTAAACAGTTGGAACGGAAAATCCGATTCGCCGAGCGAAAATATGAAAGCGATTGTGATGACCGACTCTCGTTATTAAAAAAACCTGCAATAATTCAACTCCACGAACGTGATGTTGAATATCCGGAACTTTTCAGGACTTTAAAATCAGTTATAGAGGATGAGTCAGATGTAGTAATCCTTTTAGATGCCCATCATGTTGGAGGAACTTTAGCTGGCTTGGATTTTGTTTCTGGAGATCATTATCATGTTTACAGAAATAGACAGACGATTATTGATCATACGAACATCGCTAATGTGAGCTTTCTGGATTACTTTTAGTTTGATTTATGCATCGCTCGTAAGTGAACCAAGTGTACACTTACACTATTTTTACCAAATACGTTAACTCCAATTTACTTAGATTGTTGTTCAACCGGACCTTGCTCGAAAATTTTCAACCAGACCCTGCTCAAAATTTTTTGAGCAGACCCTGGTTGCAAAAAGTTAAACAGATCTGCCGGAACGCAAAACCGTGAAACTACACCACCGTCGCAGGAAAAACCGGGAATTGGACCAGACCCTGGTTGAAAATTTTTAACCAGACCGTGATTGAAATTTTTTCAGCAGACTCTGCTCAAAATTTTTTAACCGGACCCTGCCCGAAAAATTTCAACCACCCCCTCAGACCCTGCTTGAAAAAGACGGATATGAAAGTCCGCAGGACTTTCGTGTGCGGCTGCTGAAAATGCGAAGCATTTTCATGCTCCGCGAGCCGATTGACCAGACCCTGCTCAAATTTTTTTAATCTGACAGGTCAACAGACTTGGAAGAGGAGAAGAAACCTTCAGGTTTCTTTGAAGCAGACCCTGGTTGTAAAAAGGTAAAACAGATCCGGAAAAAGTAGGCCGGGGCTTGTCAAATCCCATGGGAATCGCAGAACTCATTGAGCTCGCGGGTCTTCTTATTCCGGATATCGGCGATGCCCTCTTCGATTGCCAGCAGGGTATCCTCGCTGACCGTTTGTCTGTCTGTCTGCGATTTCATGAAACGGATGATCATTTCATCATAGGTGGTGTATGCACATAAGCGATACGGGCGAAAGAGCAGGTAATACGGGAGCTGGTTGCACCGGGTCTGGCGCATGTTTAAAAAAAGGTAAACGGATCCGGAAAAGGCGTATCATGCTAAAAAGAATACGCAGTTACTTCTTCTTTTTTGCAGCTCGTTTCACAGGTGCCTTCTTAGCCGCCCCGTTCTTCTCCACATCCTTCACTTCGCAGGGCACGCACTTCTCCAGCTTCTCGTCGATGATGCGGTAGGCATTGGCGAGCACGGACGAGTTGGAGATCATCCCCGCGAGGAGGATCACTTCAAGGATCTCTTCCCGGCTCGCGCCCATGCGGAGCGCTGCCGTCATGTGGTAGCCGGTACAGTGCGGGCACTTGAGGGCCGCCCCCACCGCCATGCTGATCAGCTCCACGTACTTCGGGTCGAGCGGGCTCGTCTGCGCCACGGTCCCCTTGTACAGGAGGTGGGAGATGAGCACCTCCGGGCGCTCCCCCATGCGCTTGAAGATGAGCGGCACCTTGCCGTACTCGACCTCGATCGCCTTCATCC
Organism: Methanoregula sp.; assembly: GCF_049510175.1. Lineage (GTDB taxonomy): Archaea > Halobacteriota > Methanomicrobia > Methanomicrobiales > Methanospirillaceae > Methanoregula. The sequence continues at coordinate 172,402 of NZ_JBEKZF010000001.1, read as the reverse complement.
ATTCATCGGCTGTCGCATCTGCGCCCTGCGCCACGATCTGGGCAAGTTTCTCCTCAAACTGGTCCTTCGTGGATAGTGTTGATATCTTCTTTCCCATCATACCACCGTGTTCGTCTCCGAGAACGGGAGGATCTTAACGAGGATATAGTCCCGCATCCGCGAGGGGAGGACTTCCGCAACATCCCCGAGGGTGATCCCGTCCTCGATCTCGATCTTCCGCATCTTCTCTGCAAAGGTGTCGTAGGGCAGCTTGACCCTGAGGCCGGCCATCTGCACGGTCAGGGGTGTCGGCGAGGTCACGTCCAGGATCTCGGGGACCTTCTCGTTGATCAGGCCCATGAGCCGGGCCGGCGAGACCGAGAGGGGATCTTTCGCTATCGAGTCCCGCTTCTCCTCGAGCACCCGGGTGACCTCCGCAACGATCTCGTCCAGCTTATCCAGCTGGTCGGCCTCCTTCGTCCTCCGCATGAATCGGCCGACATTCCCGACATATCCCTCCACCGGCGGGTCGATGATCTTCCTGAGGACCTCAATGGCGGGGCCCCCGCAGAGCACGATCGGCACTTCGATCCCCCGCCGGAGGGTGGGCATCTTGTACTCGATGCAGGTCTCGAAGTTCCCCATGAGGTAGACCGCGATGTCGTGCTCGTTGATCACGTCCCGCTCCTCGTCGTTCAGGCCCGCGATCCGTTTCCCCGGGCCCCGGGCGAGGCTGACCATGTTGCTCTTGGCACCGTTCCGCCGGACATACTCCGCGATGTCGCAGGACGGGTGGGGCAGGTGGTGGATCTCGAGGCTCATGGAAACAACCGCGATCTCCGTGCCGACCAGGGGGGAATCGGTCACTTCCCCGAAGAGGGGCTTGGAGATCTGGCGGATCAGCTCGATGTCCTCCCGCGGCACGAAGCACTGGAGCACGACATCCGCCGCGATGATGTGCTTCTGGACGATATAGCCGCCCAGGTCCTCGATCAGGTCGATGACGATATCGTGCTGGTAGATCCCGCCCTTGTAGGTGACCGGCACGAGCGTCATGGGGGCACCTCGCCCATCAGGGCAAACTTCTCTCTGACGAGCGTGCTGATGTCCTCGGCCAGCGTGTTCTCGCTTGCGACAAAGAGGAATTTGCTGCCCGTGAAGGTCTCGCTCCTGAGCCGGAAGCCCTCGGGGGCGATGCACCGGAGGGCATAGATGAGGTCCTTGTGCAGCGACACGCTCGGGTCGGCAACGACGATCTCCTCGATCTCCTTGGGCTGTGCAGGGACATTGTACAGGATCACCGTGAACCGGTCGGGCTGCTCGACCTTCTCCTTGCCGAACCGCTCCCAGAAGATCTTCAGCATCGGTGCCAGGTAGGTCTCTTCGGAGATGACGAGCGTCATCTTACCCTCCTGCGGGTTGACATTCGCAAAATCCCCTACCCGGACCACGGTCGTGATCTTGTTCAGGACACCGACGGCGATGAAGACCGGTATTTTGGGATCGATGAAGATGTGGAGTTTGTTCACCACTTTCAGCAGGTTCTGGTCGAGCAGGACGTCGTTGGCGATCTGCTTGTAGTACTCGCCACCCAGCGCCTCGGGACATTCCACATCAAAGTACTCGACAGATAACATTTAATCGTCCCTGATGAATCCTGATGCGAGGAGCGCTGACCCGACGGCACCGATATACTGGGAGTGGGGGGGCACGACGATCTTCGTCTGCAACAGCTCGCCCATCGCGTGGACGAGCCCTTCGATGAGCGACGTGCCGCCGACCATGAGCACCGGCTCCTTGATATCCACTTCCTGCAGCTGCTGCTCGAAGACCTGCTCTGCAACGCTGTGGCAGGCCGCGGCCGCCACGTCCTCACGGGTGCTCCCGGCAGCAAGGGCGTTGACGAGGCTCTGGGTGCCAAAGACAATACAGTAACTGTTCATCGGCACGCGGCCGCCGAACCCTTTCATGGACAGCGGGCCGAGTTCGGTGATATCGACGCCGAGACGTTTTGCCGTCATCTCGAGGAACCTCCCGCTCGCCCCGGCGCAGATCCCGCCCATCGTGAAGACACCGGGGATACCGTCCATGACCGATATCGCCTTGTTGTCCATACCCCCGATATCGATCACCGTTGCCGGCCCGTGCTGCCGGTCCGCGAGGTAGACCGCCCCCTTCGAGTTCACGGTCAGCTCTTCCTGGATGAGGTCTGCCTTGATCGCCTTGCCGACAAGGAACCGCCCGTACCCGGTGGTACCGGTTGCCTGGACATCGTCCAGCGTGATGCCGGCTTCCTGGAGTGCGTGATCGATCACGCCCTGCGCACTTTTCAGCACTTCCATCGTGGGCTGCCAGCCGGTCCCGATGATCCGGTTGTCCTTCATCACGATCGCTTTCGTTGTCGACGAACCTGAATCGAGTCCGAGGGTGATACCCTGTTGCGTCTCGCGGGCGAGGAGGGCACGCCGCCGCGCAATGGTGGACAGGGCCTCCATCCTCGTCAGGAGCGTGCCGGCCGTGGTCCGCTCGGTGAAGGAGTAACTGACGACCGGCAGTTTCGAGTGCTCGTGGATATAGCGCCGGAGCTCGTTTCTCACGATCGCGGCCTCGGCACACCGGAAGCAGGTGGCGATGAAGACCGCGTCCGCCTCCACCCGCCCGTCGACAAGGGCCCTGGCCCGGGCAATGGCGAGCTTGAGGTCGGGGCTCCGCACGTCCAGCCCGAACAGATCGAAGTCCCGCTGGATGTCCTTGAGGGCGATATCCGGGAAGAAGATCTCCCCGTTGACCTCGTGTGCCGCGGCTTCGATCTCATGCTGGACACCGGAATAGTCCGGGCCGCAGGAGAGCTGGGCAATCCGTACGGGGGCTGTCATTTCTTACCCCCGAGTCCGTCAAGGAACCGTTTGATCACGGCCACGAATTTCACGCCCTCTTCCTCGTTCTTCGGGTAGTTCAGGTCGAGTTTTGGGATATCCTTCTGGCGCAGGAGGAACTTGATCAGTTCGTTGGTCCGGGCACAGCCCATGCACCCGAACGAGAGGTCCGCATCGTTGATGATGATCGCGGCCTCGCACTCCCCGATCATCGGGCCGTAGAGCGACATGCGCCCCCGGACGCCGCTGGGGACCTCCACGGCCGCCCACTTCAGCCCCTTCTTGGGCTCTTCGGGCGTGATCTGGAGGGGCGGGGATTCGAGTCCTGCGGTCTGGATGCGTTCGCGGATGGCGACGGCCGACGAGAGCGGGGTGTGGCCGTGCCGTGCTACCAGGTCAGTGAGGATCAGGCTCGTTGCGGGATAGATGAATACTTTTGCCATTTCAGGACTCCTGTGCATCGATCAGTTTTTTCAGCGTGGCGATGTCGATCGCCTTGTGTTCGAGCGGGTTTTCCGGTGCGGGAACGGTTGACTCGTCCCGTTTCTTCAGCTCTTCGAGCCCGTGGGAGACATAGGGAATGACGGTCATCTCGAACTCCAGGCCATGGTATCCCGGGCGTGCCCCGCCGAGGTTTGCCCGGCAGCGCCGTGAATCGCCCGGCGGGAACCCCCGGTCCTTGACAAAGATATGGTCCGGGTCCACCTTGCGGAGCTCGCTCACGATCCGGTCGACCTCCTCCTCTTTGCCATTAACGACGAGACCAAAACAGGTCTCCTTGATCATTGCCCCGTTCGAGATCTCGTACCCGCGGATCGCCAGGTCCGCCGGCGTGACATCGAACGATTCCACGACCACGTATTTTGTCACGGTGCCAACTAGGGTCGGCGTATAGCCGGTCATCGTCTCACTTCCCTGATATACACAGTCTCCCGCTCCTTCACGTTCTTCAGTTTCTCTTTATCGATCACGCGCCCGATGATGTTCGTCCCCTCGAAAGGTTCCGATGTCGGGCCGAACTCCTTGTTCGTGGACATACGGACCCCGACAAGCCCGGTCCCTTTCCGTGAATCGTTGGTGATGGCAAGTGCGGCTGCCGGGACCTCGTCCACGGGCTGGTTTTCCGGAATGATCCTGGTGCCGGGATCGATCGCCGGCTTGAACAGGACCACGTCGTCGAACTTGAAGAAGACCGGCATCATGCCGGCATCGTGCTCCTTAAGGCCGGTGAAGCGCCGGAACACCTCACAGCTCAGGGGAGCCGCGGCATCGTCAAGTTCGATATCGATCACCTTGTCGATGGGGGCCGTATTCACGGTCACGAGCCGCTCGTTGAGGACATCCAGGGTTGTCCCGGGTTCCTGGGAAACGACGATCCGGTCGCTCCCGTTGTTGTCGGACTTCAGCGCAACTCCTGCTGCCGCTGCGATCTCCCGTGCCTTCGCGAGGGGCCGGCCGAGAAGGTCGATCCGTGCAGGTGTGACGGTGACGGACAGGACATCATGCTCTTTTGCCAGTTTTGCAAGTTCAATGCCGTGGACGACCTGCCCGACCACATTATGGGCAGGACTGCTCGGGACATCCGCCCGGTAGATATAGATCCCGCCGGCCGATCTCCCGGTATTCCGCACGGTGACGGTACCCTCCCGCCGCGGGTGCCGGTGCTCCTTCCCGATATCATCGGCGCCGGCAAGACGCGGGTCAAGGATATGCGTGGTCGCTGCACGCCCGACCGTAAATTTTCCGGACTGGAGCGCGTGGAGCAGGTGCTCCACGCTGCCGGCGGCCTCCGTGGTGATCCGGTCCGGTGTATATCCCTGGGCGACGATCTCCATCCGGGTCACGAGCTGCATGCCGTCTTCGAGCACCAGGTCCGGATCTGTGGTGGTGAACGACCTGCTGGTATCCGCCCAGCTGACGACCGGTTCAATCCGTATTACCCGGTCGCCGGTCGCAAAACGGTCCAGCATCCCCCTGCCACTGACGACTTTTCCGAGGATGCCCCCGCTCTCATCGGCCCCATGGTCTGCCGAGTGCCGGGTCTTCGCAAAGATCAGGTACGACCGCTCCGGCTCATACCCGCCACACCCGAGGATCACATCGCCCCGCTCGTAGAGATGGGGCTTTCGCACCGGTCGGACGGATGACGGGAACGGCCCGAACGCAGCGGCATACCGGTCGCTCCAGTGGAGTGCAAGCCTGCCGGTCATGTCCGGTGACTCGAGGAAACCGGTCTCCTGCCCGGCCAGCATCTCGATGATAATTTCCCCGGCCGTTGTACTGATCGCGAGGTTCGCGGTCTTTGTCTGTTCCTGCGTTGCCGGGCGGATGATGCCGACAGCACAACCGGCGGGGTGTTCGGACAGGATGGAAGAGAGCCTGATCCCCTCCTCGCACTCCAGCCTCTTCCCGTCAATGTGGATGGTGATCACGCGTCACCTCAGGCCGTGGGCTGGCTCATGACCTTCTTCTCGTCCTCGGTAAGGATAGCGAGGACATCGGCAGTCTTGCCGATCTGGATGATCTTCCCGCCCCGCATGAGAGCAAGCCGGTCGCAGATGTCCCGCACGAAGTCCATGTCGTGGGAAACGACAATGAACGTCTCGTCCATCTCCTCCCGGGAATGCATGATGGAGTGCTTCACATCGATCTTCGTAATGGGGTCCATCGTGCCCGTCGGCTCGTCGAGGATCACGATACGCGGCTCCCGGATCAGGACCTGCGCGAGCGCGACCCGGTGGCGTTCCCCTTCGGAGAGCTGGGAGGGCATGCGGTCGAGGATCTCCTGGCTCTTCTCATCCGTGAACCCCGCCATCTTCAGGGTCACGAGGGCCTTGCGCATCGCCAGCTCCTTCGGGAATTCGAGGCCGATCGCGTCCGTCAGGTTGTCGAGCACGGTCCTGTGGGGGAAGAGGTCGTACTCCTGGTGGAGGAGCCCGATATACGCGGTCGCCCGCCCCCGCTGCTCAATGCCCGGCTTGGTCATGTCGACCCATTCGTCTCCGATGCGGATGTTGATCTCCCCGCTCGTCGGCTCGATGAGGCCTGCGATGATGCCCGAGAGCGTGGTCTTTCCCGCCCCGCTCTTCCCGATGATACCGAAGATCTCCTTGGTATAGACTTCAAAGGAGACGCCGTTGACGGCTTTCACGACACCGCGGTCAACAGAGATGTACCGCTTGAAGAGATCGCGTGCGACGATGACCTTGTCCCCGAATTTTGTTTCCTCGAATGTCTCGGTATCATCGCAGCCCTTCATGAACTCCTCGATCACGTCTTTGGGCGTCCCGATCTTCGCGATACTGCCGTCGACAAGCAGCATCGCCCGGTCTGCGACATCCTCGATCACCTGCGAGAAGTGGGAGGTGACGACGATGCCCATGTTGTTGGCCTTTGCAGCATCGGTGAGCACAGCGTGGACGACCTGTGCGGTTCCCGGGTCGAGCGTACCCGTGGGCTCATCGGCAAACAGCATGAAGGGCTCTTTTGCGAGCTGCCGGGCGAGCACGACCCGTTGTTTCTCGCCTCCGGAGAGGTCGCGGGCGATATGCATCATACGGTGGGAGAGTTTCACCTGGTCGATGAGATCCGCGGCCCGGTTGATCGCATTGTCCGGCGGGTAATCGATATCATCGAGCGCGTGAAGGACGTTCTCGATGACCCGGTCATCCCCGTACAGGGCAAAGGTGCGCTGGAACATGATCGCGGTCCGGCGCATCAGGCGCCGCGTCAGGTTCTCGTCCTTCTCGTTCCAGAGATCGATATCGAGAGCCGTCAGGATGGCGCCGCAATGGGGGCAGGGCTTTCCCGCGGAACTGCCCACACCCAGGTAATCGCACCCGCCGCAGGCTGCCACGTGGTAGATGATGCGCCCGCTGGTCGGGGGCTGCTCGACCCCGCGGATGAGGTGCATCAGGACCGTCTTACCGGCGCCGCTCCTGCCGATAATCCCGAGGATCTCCCCCTCGCCAATCTCAAAGGAAATATTCCTGAGGACCCTCTCGCCGTCAAAATCCATGGAGAGGTTGTCGACCGTGATCAATGGTGCCTTCATAGTACCCTTATACCTAATGTGACAGAAGTATCATATTACCTTTTATATGATACATCACAGCCGTCACGATCGCAAATTTTCCCGGACCTGAGCAGATCCTGCACGATCACCGTAACGTCGCTGACATTTTTCACGACATGGTCGGCTGCCTTGTACAGTTCCTCGGGGCGATCGCCCGGCTGCTGGAGGGTGAGGATCGAGATATCGGCAATCCGCATCGCCGCGAGATCGTTGATCCCGTCCCCCACCATCACCACCTGGTCGTACTCCTGCCGGAGATCGCTGATGATCTGCGCCTTGACCGTGGGCGTTGCGACCCCGTACACCCGGTCGTGGGGGATGCCGAAGTGATCGGCCATCTTCTCGAGTTTGGTGACCCGGTCCCCGGATGCGATGAAGGTCGGGACGCCCATCCGGTGCAGGGCGGTGATGGTCTCTTTTGCGCCCTCGAACGGCCAGCCCCCGGCGGTGAGGGTGAACTCGATTGCCTTGTGCGCCATATTGATGATCGCCCCGCTGTTGAGCGTGACCATGTACTCCTGTTTGCACATCGACCAGACATTGCGGATGCATTCCTGGAGGTCGCCGACCCGGGCCCGTCGGTCGGCGTAGAGGACGTCGCCGATGTCCTCAGCGGTGATGATCTTCCGGGTGCAGCTGACGCCAAAGCCGATATTTTTAGCAACAAGGTATGCGGAAAGAAGGGTATCCCCCGGGATTGCCATGAGGTCCTTGGAGTGGACCGGGAGGAGAATGAGCACCCGGTCGGGAGAACTGAACGTGAGCGTCGTCGTCTCGATACCGGGGAGCAGTTTTCTGTTGCAGATGTCCTTTGCGACCCGGTAGGTATTCATGAGCGTTCCGGCACTGTCAAAGACCACGGCAACCGACATCGGGGGCACCCTGCAATAACTCTATGTATTTCCCTGATACATGGGATCAATGAAGCTGATGTTCGTAACTGAAACCGCAGAGAAGATAAAGAGCATGGAGATCCGGGGTGCCGGCAGGATTGCCCGTGCGGCGGCCGAGGCCCTCCGGGACCATGCCCTGGCTGTCAAAGCACCGACGAATGCTGCGTTCCGTCAGGAGATGGAGCGGGCGGCAGCCGAGCTTGTCGCGACCCGCCCGACTGCGGTCTCGCTCCCGAACGCGGTCCATTTTGTCATGGCAGGCCTCGATGCAGCGAAGACCGTAAAAGAGGCACGGACGGCCGTGGTCAGTCGCGCCGGACAGTTCATCGAATCCTCCCGGCATGCCGTGGAGAAGATCGCGGAGTTCGGTGCCCGGCATATCCGGGACGGGGACGTGATCCTCACGCACTGCAACTCGGAGGCGGCGCTCGGGTGCATGATCGCGGCCCACCGGCAGGGAAAGGAGATCGAGGTCTTCGCAACGGAAGTGCGGCCACGGAACCAAGGCCTCATCACGATCCGGACCCTGAACGATGCCGGGATAAAAACGAACTTCATTGTCGATTCCGCGGTCCGGTCCTTCATCCACGATGTCGATCTCGTGATGGTCGGGGCGGATGCGGTGACGGTCAACGGGGCCGTGGTGAACAAGATCGGGACCTCGCAGGTGGCCCACACGGCCGCGGAGGCCCGCGTGAACGTGATCGTGGCAGCCGAGACCTACAAGTTTGCGCCCCGGACGGTGGTCGGAGAACTGATCCAGATCGAGGAACGCCCGCCCGGCGAGGTGCTTGCAGATGCAATCGCACAGACCCTCCCGCACGTCAGGGTCCGCAACCCGGCCTTCGATGTGACCCCGGCAGAATATATCGATCTCATCGTCACGGAACAGGGAGCAATCCCGCCGCAGATGGCGTACGTGATCATCCGGGAGTATTTGGGCTGGGACATCGGGGAGTTCCACAAGGCATTCGACCTGAACGGGGGCCACGAGGACTGATCGCATGTGCACCCGTTCCCGGGTGCCGATGCCTTTATGGAAGGGCAGAACGCTTGAGCTGTATACAACGGCAGCGCTCCGTATCAGGGCGTGTGGAAAGAATAAAACAATGCAGGGGATTTTTAATGGAGATACATTTTACCAAGCTGCAGGGTAACGGCAATGACTTCATCCTGATCGATGAATTTGAGCACGTTGTCATCCCGGACGAGATGAAAGGGCAGTTCGCCGCGTGCTACTGCGACCGGCGTTTCGGCATCGGGGCTGACGGGGTCATTTTTCTCTCCCGGTCAGAGAAGAGTAACCTCAAAATGCGCATCCTGCAGCCGGACGAGAGCGAGGCCGAGATGTGCGGCAACGGCATCCGCTGCCTGGCCAGGTATGCCTTCGACGCCGGGTACGTGAAAGAGTCCTGTACCGTCGAGACCCCTGCCGGCGAGATCGGGGTTGCGATGGGGTACAGTGAGGACGGCTTTGCCGCGACCGTCGCGATGACCCCGCCGAAGTTCGACCGGAAGGAGATCCCGGCGACCGGCACCGGGGAATACAAGGAACATATCGGGGACTACGATGTCTATGCCGTGAACACCGGAGTCCCTCATGCAGTCATCGTTGTGCCCGCGGTAGACGCGGTCGATATCGAAGCCGTGGCGCCGGCAATCCGCCGCCATCCAACGTTCGAGAAAGGCGCGAACGTGAACTTCGTGGAGAGGACCGGTGACAACAGCATCCGGATCCGCACGTTCGAGCGGGGTGTCGAGGAGGAGACCCTCTCGTGCGGCACCGGGGCAACGGCGTCTGCCGCAGTCGTGCACCGGCTCGGGCTGACCGGGGATGTCGTGAACGTGGAGACCCGCGGGGGGCCGCTCGTCATATCCTTAAAAGACGGGGGCGCCAGGATGGAAGGCCCGGCCACAACGGTCTTTACCGGGATCATCCCGTTCTGATCCCTCTGTTTATTGATCGGGCTTCCGGCCCGTGATGTCCCGGGAGATACTTAAAAATTCCCTGATCTGCCCCATCCCGTCCCGGACGATCCGGGTCGTTGACTCGAACCAAAGGAAGTGTCCGTCCTTGTGCCGGAACCGGAAGGTTGAAGTAACGGTATCCTGACTGCTGCTGCGGATGGCCGAGAGATCCTTCACCACCCCGGGGAGGTCGTCAGGATGCACCAGCGCCAGCATGGATCTGTCCAGCACCTCCTGCTCCGTGTAGCCCAGCAGCGTCGTGACGGACGGGGACGCGTAGGTACAGATGCACTCCGGGGTCTGCCGGTTGATGATATCGACGGAGTGTTCGGCGATAAACCGGTTGTTCCGCTCGTTCTGCCGCTGTTCCTGTTCCGCAGCAACGCGTTTGGTGATATCACGCGACACCCCGAGGACCGAGCCAACCGTCCCCTCCGAATCCAGGATGGGCACCAGTGCATGATCGAACCACCGCAACCCGTTCCCGATCGTCATCGGCCCTTCGTTCCTCAGCGGCTGGCCGGTCGCAAACACGTGCTGGAGTGCCCCGTACTGGCGGGTGGAGGTATCTTTGGGGAAGAAATCACTCCGGGGCTGGTTGATCACTGCTTCTACCGGTTTCCGGAGGACATCTGCGGCCTGTTGGTTGATATACACCACCCGGTCCTCCCGGTCGATCACAAAGATCATGTCCTGCGAGGCCTCGGCAAGGGAGCGGTACCGGGCCTCATTCTCCCGCAGGGCCTCCTCGGCCCGTTTGCGCTCAGTGATGTCCAGTGCCGTGAAGGTGACCCCGGCACCCGGGTCCGCAAGATCCAGGGGAGTGGAACTGAGGAGGATCTCGATCACCCCCCCGTCCTTCCTCTGCCACTGCGTCTCAACGGAACCGGACCCCGTCTTCCGGATCTGCCCGTATTTGACCTCCCCGACGCGATCGTACTCTTCTTGGCTTGCGTACAGTTTCCGGGCCGGGTATCCGATCAGCTCCCCCGCCTCATAACCGGTCATCCTGCAGACCTGGTCATTCACCTCGAGAAGGATACGATCTACAACGACACCGATTCCAATAGGCGCGACGCGGATGATGCTGCGCAATCTCGCCTCGCTCTCCCGCAGGCGGGATTCGCTCTGCAGCCTCCGGGTGATATCTTCGAAAATGACCGAGACCCCTTTCTGGCCATTATTGAAGACCGTTGGTGTGATCCGGCAGAAAAAGGTCAGATTTCGGCCGGGAACCTCCAGCCGGCCTTTGAATTCCGTACCTGCAAGACCATCGTGGAGCCGTGCGAGAACCCGGGGGAACGACTCGTCAAAAAAGGGAGGGATCGGGGAAAACTCGATGTTTTTCCCCACTATCTCCTTCCCGCCCGTACCCAGCAGCTCGATGAAAGGCTGGTTGAGAAAAACGATACGGAGGCTGGCGTCCAGCTGCATCACGAATTCGGATGAGATGGAGAGAACGGAAGAGACCGGCAGCCGCTGGGAGAGAGAGTAGATCTTTGCCATCCCGAAATGACGCATCTCCACCTGGCCGGAGACGAGCAGGTTGTCCAGGTACCGCCCGGCAGTGTTCCGGTTGATGCCCCCGCTCCTGACGATCTCCGTTATGCTGAGCCCCTGCGGGTTCTGCCTCAGGAGGCCGGTGATCCGGGCAGTGATTTCCCTCCTCAGTGCCATTTGTGAGCAAATATTCTGCTTATGAAGATATAATAATTGCAATCTTTCCGTTCTCAGGAAAAACCGAAGGCTGCCGGATTGTTGCTTCGGGCTGGTGATTACCGGGGTCTGATGCCGTCTCCGGTAATCTCGAACTCGAAGGAGGCACCTTCCGGTAAAGACCGGTGCTTGACGAGCCGCGCTCTCCGGAGCCCGGGCGTATCGGTCTTCTCCAGCCGGACGATCACTTTCGAGAGGTGTTCGAGGGCCGTCCCTCCCAGCCCGAAGTAGGTGTTCTTCACGGTGTCCATGTAGACCTGGTTGGTGATGATCACCGGCATCTCGTAGCGCTTGGCATACCCGAGGAGGTGGATCATCTGCCGGGTGAGCGCCTGCATCGCATCCCGGCCTTTTTCGAGATCGGTGCGGTAGAGGGCGGTGGCGGAGTCCATGACCAGCAGCCCCGGCTTGTGCGCCTTGAGGACCTTCTCTGCTTCGAGGATCATCGTGCCCTGGTGCTCGAAATCGATCGGCTCGAACAGGAAGAGCCGGTCCGCGATCTTCTCGGTATCCTCGCCCGCGATCTGCCGGAACCGTTCGATCGAGAATCCTTCGGAATCGATATAGACTACCGCATGGCCGGCCCGCAGGCAGGCGACCGCGGCGATCGTGCACAGGGTGCTCTTGCCGCTTGCGGGCTCACCGTAAAACTGGGTGATCGTCCGCATCTCAAGGCCGCCGCCGATGAGGGTGTCAAGGGCCGCGTTCCCGCTTGTCCGTTTCTCCGTTTTCATCAGGCACCCCCTCCGGTTTCATCTCTGATCAGCATCGGTAAGAAGAAGAGATAAGTGTTCTTGAATAATTCTCTCCTTTCCGGTATTTTACGGACTGGTTTAAAACCCGGCACCGCGGGGAATGAAAATGAAAAGCCGGGGGTTTGAGCGTTCTCCCGGGGGAAAGCTGTGGGGGCTATCTCCTCACCCGCTCCCAGGCCCGCTCCTCGACGATCCGGAGCACCTCCCGGACCGGCACCCCCGTCTCATCGGCGAATGCCTTGGCCGGCTCAAACTCCGCCTTCAGCGTGTACACCGCACCGTGCATCCACCCGTACTTCACCGGCAGCCTCCGGCGCTTCCCGGCAATTTCGATCTCAACGTCTTCGGTTGTCCGGTCCGCGATGAACCGGTGGATGACCGGGATGCAGCGGATGCCCAGCGTCCCGAGTTCTCCGGCCATCAGCTCCGCGAGCTGTAGGCTCGCGGCCGGGAGACAGATCACCCGGATCAGGAAGCCCGGCCTGCCTTTCTTCATGATGATCGGCAGGGCACTCGCGTCCCGGGCCCCTGCCTCCATGAACCGGGCGATCGCGTGGGCGATCACCTCCCCGCTCACGTCATCCACGTTCGTCTCGAGAATGTCGACGGTATCCTCTGGCGGTTCGCCGCTTTTCCCGGCAGGGCCGGTCGTCTCAACGACCATCGCCCGGAGCACGTTGGGCGTATGGGGGGGATCGCGTGTGCCGGCCCCGTACCCGACCGCTATGATCGTGTACGCCGGCAGCACCGCTTCGCCAACAGCCAGCGTGGCAAACTCCGCGAGGAGTGCGGCGCCGGTCGGGGTGCAGAGCTCGCCCTCGTGGTTGCCGGCAACGGCAGTAAGCCCTGACTTCCGGAGGATCGCTGCGGTCGCAGGCGCCGGGATCGGGAAGGTGCCGTGGGAACCGGTCCCAATCCCATAACCGAGCGTGACCGGGAGGATCGCTATACGGTCAACCCCGAGCGTGTGGAGGGCGGTGCAGGCCCCGACGATATCCGCGATCGCGTCATCGGCCCCGACCTCGTGGAAATGAGCCTGGGTCCCGTGCACTTCCTCCTCCGCAGTATTGATCCGCTCAAAGACCCGGTGGGCCATTGCCTGCGCCGGTGCCGGCACGTGGGGTGCGGCCTCGTCCAGCCGCTTCAGCACATCGTGAAGCGTCCGGTGGGCCGGTGTGGACCGGGTGTCGACCTTGAGTGCACGGATCCCGGCCCGGGTGACCTCTGTGATCGAGGGCTCTGCCACCACTGCCCGCATCGCACGCACGACGGTTTCCCTGTCCGCGCCGCAGTCCAGCAGGGCACCCGTGATCATGTCGCCCGCTGCGCCGTGGAAGGGATCGAGAATGAGGAGACGCATTATCAGTACTTATAAATCCCTGCGTATATGACCTTTAAGGTAATGCCAGAAGTGCAATTAAGGGTGGATTCCGCGTACCCCGGCGACCAGGGAGGCGGGAAGGCCCGGCTGGATCCCGAAACGATGCTCGCACTCAAGATCTCGCCCGGCGACCTGGTCGCGATCGAAGGGAAGCGCCGGACCGTGGCCAAGGTCTGGCGGGCTCTTGTCGAGGACTGGAACCAGCGCAAGATACGGATCGATAACTTCACCCGGATCAATGCCAGTGTCAGTATCGGCGACACGGTCAAGGTCTCAAAGATCACGGACGAGATCGAGGCAAAACGGGTCGTGCTCGCACCGCCCGAAGATCTCCCGAAGAAGATCCCGATCGCAAACAACCCGCATGTCGTCAACGGCCTGATCGACTTCCCGGTCGTCAAGAACGATACCGTCCCGGTCATGCTCGGCCTGCCGTTCATCCAGCCGCAGATTATCGGGTTCAAGGTTGTCGAGATCGAGCCTGAGGAAGCCGTCATCATCACCAAGAACACCTCCGTTGAGTTCTCGGATAAGCCGGCCGCCGGTTTCGAGGGCATCAGGCGGTTCTCGTACGAGGACATCGGGGGTCTCAAGGACGAGCTCCAGCGTCTCCGCGAGACGATCGAGCTCCCGCTCCGGCACCCGGAACTCTTCCAGAAGCTCGGGATCGAGCCGCCCAGGGGAGTGCTCCTCTACGGTCCGCCCGGTACCGGAAAGACCCTGATCGCCAAGGCCGTGGCAAGCGAGAGCGGGGCGCACTTCATCCATATTGCCGGGCCTGAAGTCATATCCAAATATTACGGTGAAAGCGAGCAGAAACTCCGGGATATCTTCGATGAAGCCCGGGAGAACGCTCCCTCGATCATCTTCATTGATGAACTGGACTCGATCGCCCCGCGGCGCGAGGACGTGACCGGGGAAGTGGAGCGCCGGGTCGTCGCCCAGCTCCTCACCATGATGGACGGCCTCGAGGAACGCGGGCAGGTCGTGGTCATCGGGGCAACGAACCGGGTCGATGCGATCGACGCGGCCCTCAGGAGGCCCGGCCGGTTCGACCGCGAGATCGAGATCGGCGTCCCGAGCGAGCTCGACCGGATCGAGATCATGAAGATCCACACACGGGGTATGCCGCTCGCCGATGATGTGAACCTCGATACCCTTGCCCAGCAGACCCACGGGTTCGTGGGCGCTGACCTTGCCGCCCTCGCCCGCGAGGCAGCCATCCGTGCCCTCCGCCGCTACCTGCCGGCCCTCGATCTCGATGCCGAGGAGATCCCTGCGGACGTCCTGGATACGCTCAAGGTGCTCGCCAGCGACTTCCGGAGTGCCCAGCGCGATGTCGGCCCGAGCGCGATGCGGGAGGTGATGCTTGAAGTCTCGCACGTGAAGTGGCAGAACGTGGGTGGCCTTAATGCAGCGAAGATCGAGGTCCGCGAGGCGATCGAGCTCCCCCTGAAAGACCGGCAGAAGATCGATGATCTGGGGATCGAACCGCCGCGTGGCATCCTCCTGTACGGTCCGCCCGGCACGGGAAAGACCCTGATCGCAAAGGCCGTGGCAAGCGAGAGCGGGGCGAATTTCATCCCGGTCCGGGGACCCCAGCTCCTCTCGAAGTGGGTGGGCGAGAGCGAGCGGGCGGTGCGCGAGATATTCAAGAAAGCGCGGCAGGTTGCCCCCTCGATCATCTTCTTCGATGAACTGGATGCACTGGCACCGGAACGGGGCAGGAGCAGCGATTCCCATGTCCTCGACAATGTGCTCAACCAGATCCTGACGGAGATGGACGGGCTCCTCGAGCTGAAAGACGTCGTCATTATGGGTGCGACGAACCGCCCGGAGATGGTCGACCCCGCCCTGCTCCGGGCGGGACGGTTCGACCGGCTCGTCTATATCGGTGAGCCCGGTCTTGAGGACCGGAAGACGATCATCGGCATCCACACCCGGTTCATGCCGCTCGAAGGCTCCGCGCTCGAAGAGGTCGTGAAGCTGACCGGAGGGTTCAACGAAGATGCACTTGCGGAACTGGTCGAGAAGCTCGGGAGGGACAAGGCAGTCACTGCCGGGGGTGTGGAGGCAGCGATCCTGCCGGCAAAGGAGGAGAGCACCGGGCTTCCTGCCGGCATAAGGAGGAGACGGTTCCTGGAACTGCTCGGCGAGAAGAACCTCACCCTCACCGACCCGGCCCGCGAGCGCCTCGCAGCGGACCTTGCCGGCATAACCGAGGGTTTTGTCGGCTCGGATCTCGAGGCCCTCTGCCGGGAAGCCGGCATGCTCGCACTCCGCGAGGGGGCAACGATCGTGACCCGGCACCACTTCGACGAGGCCCAGAAGAAGGTTCACCCGACGATGAATGAGAACCTCCGGCAGTATTACGACAAGATCCAGCAGCACTTCAAGGGCGGCCTGCCCAAGAAGGTCCAGCCGCCGGAATACCAGTAAATTATAGTATTGTAAAAAATCAGCTCCTAGATTGGTATTGGGAAAAGCAAATTCTCAATTAATTGAAGTCAAAAGAATCAAAAGTATGAGAAATCCGCCCTCGGGGGCTACGCCCCCGCCGCTCGGGCACCCCCCAATTGCGATAGTGCCGTATTACCTGTTCTGATGCTATCGCAATGCGCCCCGAAGTCGAAGAACGCTTCGCGTTCTTCTCCTGCTCCGGGTCTGAAGACCCTCAGCATCCCCCAGCGGGGATGTCGAATCTCATCAGAGATGAGACAGAAGAAGAACCATCAGGTTCTTCGACTCTGGTGGCGCAAGAGGGGGGCAATCACAACACCTGAAAATAATTTTTTCAGACCAAAAATATGAGATTGTCTCAGTGTTGGGGCTAATTGTTGATAATTACCTAAATCATTATTCTTGTTTACCCGCTCACGAGCATCATCCCGCCGATGAGGATGAGCACGCCGGCGAACACCATCTGCAGGTTTCGCCCGGAACAACGGTGGGCACACCTTACGCCGAACCGTGCGAGCGGGATGGTGGTGACCGCGAGGATCACGAACGTCACGAGATCCATGTAACCGATTGAATACGGTGGCAGGCCCGCCACACCCCAGCCATTGATGATATAGGCAGCAACAGCGCCTGCCGAGGAGAATATGAGGCAGGCCGAAGAGGTGCCGATTGCGGTATGCATGGGATAGCCGAGGAGTATCACAAGGAGCGGCACCAGCAGGACGCCGCCGCCGATCCCGGCCAGGCCCGATACGATGCCGATAAGAAACCCGATGAGGAGATAGATGCCTGTAGATCCGCGGGGTTCGCAGACCTGGCAGCTGTGGACATGCCAGACCATCCGGACCGCCATCAGGATGATCACGAGAGAAAAGAACGTCCGGAGCACGATGCCCGGCAGGTGTGCCGCAAGCGTACCGCCGGCGAGGCCCCCGAAGACTGCGGCACAGCCCATCGGCACGGCGGCCTGCCAGTTCACCGCCCCACGGCTGTTGTGGGCGGTGGCCCCGCTGATCATCGTCGGGATCATCACGGCCAGCGATGTCCCGAAGGCGAGACGGGTGGCAAGCGTGCTCTCCATACCGCCACCCGTATACACCCAGAACTGCACCGGTGTCATCAGGAACCCGCCACCGACGCCGAAGAGCCCCGAGGCAGTCCCGGTCAGGATCCCGGTGAAGAAGAGGCTTGCATACTGCAGGATCGGATCCATGGCACACTCCAAAAATCTGCTGCAGGGATATTGTGTCCCGGGTATCAAGAGACTAACGGGAAATCGCCATGGCAAAGACAATACCTCCGATCATCGGTGTGCAGGAGGATCCTGTCCTTTATGGAAGACCGCTGAAGGTGGTGGGGCAGCGATATGAATGGAGGCTATGATGTTACAAAAAAAGGAGCAGGGATCCGGCCACTATTCGCAGTAGATATCGTTTGCCCACTCTTCTATGATCTTCTTGGGAGGCCTGCCGCCACGGTGGTGCCGCTGCCGGGAGGAGGACCGGTCCTGCTCGGTCTCATCTTCGGCATCGATATCAGTCTCTTTCTCTGAAGCTTCCGCGGGTTTTTCCTCCGACAGCTGCGGCGGGTGGTCGATCCGGTAATGGTCCCGCTGGCCGGCCGGGTGCCGGCCCCGGTCCCGCCGGTCATTCCTTCGCTGTCCGGGCTGGTGCTGCGGGGCCGGGGACTGCTGGGATTGCGGGGCAGGTGTTGGCTCTTTGTCACGTGTCTGTTGTGGCTGCTCTGTTTCTTCCGCCATAAATGTCCGGCTGATCAATCGGGGCAGGGAGAAGAAATAGTTTGGCATGACCTCTTGGATCCACCCGGCCACGCGGGCGACCGGTACCGGATAATGAACAACTATATACATCAGCGTCCAATTCTGTTTAAGAAGAGATCTCCATCCATGTCCAACGTCACCACCCTCCTGGATGCAAAGAGCGTTCCCGAAGCAAAAGCAGCGCTCGTCTGCCCGTCCCGGAACGAGACTTACAATTACAAAAAACTCCGGGACGAGATGAACCGGATCGGCCACGGCCTCCTCACCCTTGGCGTGAAGAAGGGCGACCGGGTCTGCATCTACCTGGACAGCTCGCCGGAATACCTGATCAGTTATTTCGCGCTCTGGCGGATTGGTGCTGTTGCGGTGCCGACCAACATTGTCTATAAAGGAGAGGAACTGCTGCACGTGCTCAACGATGCCGGTGCGATCGCAGTCATCACGGACCGCCAGGGTGGCGGCGTTATCAGCAGTATCCGGAAGGACGCTCCCACGGTCTCCCGCATCATCTGTGTTGGCGGCTCCTGCGAGGGCTCCGTGGCATGGGAGTCGTTCCCGCCCGCCCCGGAGAATATGCGGGCGGCCAACTGCTCGACCGGGGACCTCTGCCACATCCAGTACACCGCGGGAACGACCGGCAAACCCAAGGGTGCAATGCTTACGCATGGCAACTGGATGACGTCACTTGACACGGAACGCGACGCCCTCCGCCTCAGGCCTGTTGATACGTACCTCGGCATCTACCCGATGGGCCATGTCGGGCTCTCCTGGGGGCTCGCAGCGATCCGGGCCGGGGGGACGTACGTAATGATGGAGCGGTTCGAACTCGAACATTACCTGGCCCTCGCGGAACAGTACGAAGCGACGATCCTCGCCGGCATGCCCCCGGTCATCCACTCGCTCGTCCATGCAGCACCCGGGACCGAGGAGCGGCTCCGGCATGCCCGCGTGATCATCTCCGGTGGCGGGGGGCTCCTGCCGGCGGTCTGGGAGGCATTTGACAGGAGATACCACATCCCGGTCGCGAACTCGTACGGCCTCTCCGAGACGATCGTGATCGGTTCGGGCACGACAACGCTGCCCGAGTACCCCCACCTCACGAAGAATTACCAGAGCGTCGGCGTCGCGGTCGGCTATACGGAGATGAAGATCGTGGACACGACCGACCCGGAGAAGGAGCTGCCGTTTGGCGAGACAGGCGAAGTTGCCCTCCGCGGTCCTGCCATAGCACAAGGGTACTGGAACCTGCCGGATGCGACCCGGGAGGTATTCCGTCCAGATGGCTGGTTCCTGACCGGGGATATCGGGAACCTTGATGCGGACGGCATCCTCTGCATCACCGACCGGAAGAAGGACATGATCATTATGTCGGGCTGGAAGATCTACCCCACGGAAGTGGAGAACGTGATCATCCGGCACCCGGCGGTTGCGGATGTCGCAGTCTTCGGTCTGCCGGACGAACGCAAAGGAGAGTTCCCGGTGGCTGCGATCGTATGCAGGCCCGGGACTGCACTCACCGAAGCAGAATTTGAAGCCTACTGCCGGGACCACATGGCGGGGTACAAGATCCCGCGGAAACTGATCATTGTGGACTCGCTGCCCCGGGTCCATGGCTGGAAGCTGCTGCGCAGGGACCTCCGGCAAAAGTTCGGCGGATCGCGCTCCTAATCCGATTTAAGGGGACATTCTGCGACAAAACCGCCGGGAGTCCCGCAAACCATTTAAGCAGATATTGACCAATAATCTTTGGTACATCCCCGATGGCAGTCCCGACAGACACGAGAAGCCGGATCCAGGACATCCCGATTAGCGGGAGGGTCAAGAAGCGGACCACGGGTATTGTCGGCCTTAACCTGCTGCTTGACGGCGGGTTTCCTGAGGGGACCCTTGTCATGATCTACGGGACGCCGCTTGCGGGGGTCGACCTTGCTGCGGCGCAGTTCTGGAAGGCGGAAGGGGGAGAAGAGGGGACGTACTTCATGAACGAAGGGGATGTGGACGTGGGCATGATCGATGCAACCGAGCTGCATCCCGAGATGTACCTCCCGCAGATGGCGGGTGGCAGGATTGTCGTCGACTCGCTCTCGACGATTATCATGAAGTACGAGATTAACGAGGCGCTCAAGTTCCTGCGGCTCGCCCGCGAGGAGATGAGGAAACGGAGTGCCAACCTGTTGTTCGTCGTCTATACGGGTATCCATACGCCCATGGAGATGACCAAGATCATGCGTGCGGCAGACGTGGTCATTGAGTTCAAGACCACGATCACGCAGTCCGACATTGAGCGGACGCTGTGCGTCCATAAGATCAGGGATGCAGCGGCGCCCCAGCGGTTGCTGCCGTTTATCATTACCGACCATGGTGTCGAGGCCTCGACCACGACGAGAGTGGTGTAAGGGCCGGTTTTACCAGCAATTTTTTTCCGACAGCCGGTTGTTATTGCAGGAGTGTATACGAAAAATTACATTTTTATCGGGAACGGGTAACCGGCATCGATCACCGTATACTGCTCTCCCGAAGTCATCAGGAGAACGACAATGACCCGGTCGGTCGTTCTCGTCCCCGTCAGGGTCACGCTGGTGCCGATCTTCGGGTTGTCCCGGATCTCCTGTTCCGTGACACAGTCCGACCGGACCACGGTCACGGTCATTCTCCGGACCATGCCGAGTCCCCGCCCGCCATCGAAGCGTGTGGTGATGTCCGGGTGCTTGGTGATCGTGTTCCGGTCCACCGTGATGCTGGCGTCCTCGTACGCCGGCAAGGTCTGGAACGGTCCCGGGGTGAGCGAGCAGGTGTCGCCGGGAGAAGGTGACGTTACCTGCGCTCCTGCACCGGCCGGGACGGTGGTGGAAGTACCTGAAAAGCCCGGCGTACTCTGGAGGCATCCGGCAGCAAGGAGAACGAGGACCAGGATGATGGGGAGGATCCACCGGGAACACTGATGCATATCAGAATATATCTCCCGGGAGGGGTTTTTCGGATCTGAAAAATCCCCTACAGCGCAATCCTGACTTCCCTTGCCGCATCGCACATGTTCTTGAGTTTCCAGTAGGCCGACTCCCGGCTCCGCATCCGCATGCCGCAGTCCGGATCGATGAGGAGGATCTTCGGGTCGAAATACTCCACGCCTTTCTCGATCCGCTTTTTTATTTCATGCACGGTCTCGATCTCATCAGATGATGAATCGACGCAGCCGTACCCGAGCATCTTCCCCGAGAGGTCCCTGCGCGAGAGGACATCAAGGTTGGATGGGTTTTTGGAGAACTCGAAGTCCAGCACGTTGACATTGTACTTCAGGAGCTCGTCGAGCACGTTTGCAAGGTTCCCGCAGATATGCATGCACGTGGGGACCCGGACCGAAGAGGTGATCAGCTCCACCGCCTGCTTCCCGACGGCAAGATCGGCAATACCGGTCGAGAGGATCGGCTCGTCGATCTGGAGGAGGGTGACACCCGCGGCTTCAAGGCTTCTTGCTTCGATGACGAGTGCAGCGGCGAGGTCAAGCGCGAGTTCCTCCTTGTTCCGGTACATCGGGGTGCTGATGTGGAGGCCGTGGGCGAGCGTGGAGGGGCCGGTGATGATCCCCTTCACTTTCGGGAACTTCGAGATGGCGTACTTTGTGTCGGCGGCCGTGATCGCGGCAGCGGCAGGCTGGATCTTGCCGATCACGTCCTGGCCTTTGACGCCGGGGAGTTTCGATGCAAAGGCCCCGATCATGTCACCCCGGACCTGTCCGTCGGAAATGATATCGATCCCTGCCCCGATCTGGTCGGCAACTGCTGTCTCGACCGCGGAATGGAGCGGGTCAAAGAGGCTCCTCAGGCCGCCGCCTTTTACAACCGGATAGCTCCCGACTACCGTGGTCGCGAGTACCTTATTGATGAAATACGCTTTGGACATGGGAAATACGGGCCCTTTCGTTACAGATCGATTGTTCCTCAAAGAAAAATAGTTCGTGGTCAGGGAACCAGCCGGTGCATGTCCCGTGGGAAGAGGACCGCTTCGCGCACGTTGGATAAGCCCAGCATCGTCATCACCAGGCGCTCGGCCCCGAGGCCCCAGCCCGCGTGGGGCGGCATGCCGTACCGGAACGGGCGGAGGTAGAACTCGAAGCTCTCGGGGTTCAGGCCCTTCTTTTTGATCTGCTGCACGAGCCGGTCATACCGGTGCTCCCGCTGGGCTCCGCTCGAGAGCTCCATCCGCGGGTGCATCAGGTCGAATGCCTTGCAGATCGAGGGATCGTTCTCGTACTGCATCGCGTAGTACGGGCGGATCTCGCTGGGCCAGTCCACGATAAAGTAGTGGCCGCCCATCTCGGCACCGATTGCCCGCTCGGCCGCGGGGCTGATGTCGTCGCCATACTTGATCGGCTCGTCGAGTTTCTTCTTCGCGATCACGATCGCCTCGCCATACGTGATCCGGGGGAACGGGGCTTTCGGCAGGGGGAAGTCGGTGATCTCCAGGTTTGCGAGCTGGGCGGGACATTTCGCATCCACGTACGCGTAGGTCTTCACGATCAGGTCTTCGAGGATGCGCATCACCTCGATGTGGTCGGCAAACGAGACTTCAATATCGATACTCGTCGCCTCATTGAGGTGTTTCGTGGTGTTGTGCTCCTCGGCCCGGAAGATCGGCCCGATCTCGTACACCTTCTCGCAGCCGGCGGCCATCATCATCTGCTTGTAGAGCTGCGGGCTCTGGTTCAGGAAGGCTTCCCGGTCGAAGTAGGCGATCGGGAAAAGTTCGGTGCCGCCCTCGGTGGCTGCAGCCACGATCTTGGGGGTGGTGATATTCGTAAACCCGTTGTCATGGAAGTACTGGTTGATGGCATGGAGCGCAGCGCTGCGGATCTCAAAAACAGCAGCAACGCGGGGCCTCCGCACATCGAGGAACCGGGCGTCGAGCCGGGTATCGAGTTCTGCCGGAACCTTTTCGGAGACATCGAGCGGGAGCGGGGTCTCGGCGAGGCTCACGATCTCGATGGTCTCGGGCACAAGCTCACGGCCGCCGGGGGCCTTGTCGATTGCCTTGACCAGGCCGGTGACCCGGACAACCGATTCACGGGAGACCGCTTTCATGGCTGCAAGGACGCCTTCCGATACTTTCTTCTTCGGGATCGTCACCTGGATGATGCCGGTCCGGTCGCGGATGAGCATGAAGGCGAGGCCGCCGAGGTCCCTGACCTCGTGAACCCAGCCGCAGACTTCCGCGAATCCGCAGTCCGGTGTGACTGACTGGATGGGTATACGCATTTAAATTCCTATAACAATGGGTCGGGGGGGATTATGGATTTTTGGGGAGACTGCCGTTCCCGCAGGGAAGGGCAGGCTGGAGAAGAAATTCCGCAGGAATTTCTTCGACCAGATCCTTTGGAGTGAGGTCCAGGCCGGGGGATACCGCCAGGAATTTCTTCGACCAGATCCTTTGGAGTGAGGTCCAGGCCGGGGGATACCGCCAGGAATTTCTTCGACTGATATCTCCTTCTCCTGGTTCCCGAATGGAAGAGCCGGCCGGAGCCCCGGGAGCATCCGGCATCTCCCGGGGATAACAGTATGAGATTGGGGTTCGACAAGTCGAAGAACGCTGATGCGTTCTTCTCTTGTCTCACCCTCACTGACGGGAGGGTTCGACAAACCTAATTACCCCGCCCGCCCAACCATTCCATACGAATGACCGCGAATAAAATCCTCTTCCTCGTGCTGGACGGGATCTCAGACCGGCCGAACCCGTCACTTGGCGGCACGACCCCGCTCGCCGCGGCAAGGACGCCGGTGCTGGACCGGCTTGCCGCTGAAGGGATCTGCGGGATCATGGATACCATCGGCCCCGGCATCCGGCCCGGGTCCGACACCGCCCACCTCGCCCTGCTCGGCTACGACCCGTACAAGTACTACACCGGGCGGGGCCCGCTCGAATGCGAGGGCTCGGGGATCCACATGGAGCCCGGCATGATCGGGTTCCGGTGCAACTACGCGACCGTTTCGAAGGACGGGAAGGTTCTCGACCGGCGGGCGGGACGTATCCACGACACCGCTGTACTGAGTAAAGCGATCCAGGACGGGGTCGACCTCTCGAAGTTCGGCGTCGAGTTCACGTTCCGCTCGGGAGCGGGACACCGGGCCGCCCTTGCCCTGAAGGGTGTTGGCCTCGGGCACTGTGTCACCTCGAACGACCCGAAGAAGGAGGGTGTGCCGCCGCTCACGATCACTGCGGTCAAAAAGGCAGCAAACCACGAGAAGACTGCCGCAGTCTGCAACGAGTTCGTGAAGCAGTCCATGCCGATCCTCTTTGACCACCCGATCAACAAGGACCGGGTGAAGAACAGCCTCAACCCGGCGAACATCGTGCTCATGCGGGGCGCCGGCGAGATGGGGCACTTCGAGCCTTTTTTTGAGAAGTACGGTCTCAACGGCAGCGTGATTGCCGCCGCCAGCCTGATCAACGGCATCGGCAGCGCCGTCGGCCTCACCCGGGTCCCCGTGCCGGGCATCACCGGCTCGCAGGACAGCAATATCGCGGGCAAGATTGCGGCTGCACAGAAGGAGCTCGATTCGAAGGACTTCGTGCTCGTCAACATCAAGGGCGCCGACGAGTCCGGCCACGACGGGCTCGCGGAGCAGAAGAAGAACTTCATAGAAAAGATCGACGCGGTGCTCGAACCGCTGCTCGACCGGAAGGACTGCATCATCATCATCTGCGGCGACCACTCCACCCCCTGCACCCTCAAGGACCATTCCGCCGACCCGGTACCGCTCATCATCCGGGGCGACGGGGTACGCACGGACGACGTGGTCCGGTTTGACGAATACACCTGCGCGAAAGGCGGGCTCTGCCGGATACCGGGCACGGCCCTGATGCCCATCGCGCTCGACCTCATCAACAGGACGCACAAGTTCGGGGCCTGAACGGCACCCTTTGGTGATGCATGAAAGAACGCACCGTGAAAGACTGGCACAGGCACTGCCTGCTTCCTGACGGGACCGAACTCCAGGAACACAGCATCAAGACCGACCGGAACATCGTGATCGGCGAGTTTTGCCAGATCGACTACGGGCTCCGGGGCAACGATGTCTTCGTGGGCGAGTCCTCGAAGATCCGCGAGTACATCTGGGCGAACGGCGACACCCGGATCGGGAACTGGTCCGAGATCGGCGGCGACGTGATCGCAAAAGAGGACGCCTACATCGGCGAGGGCGTGAAGATCAACGGGAAACTCTCCGTTGCGGGAGCCCTCGATATCGGCGAGAAGGTCGAGATCCGGGACGGGTTCGAAGCAAAGGGCGACATCGAGGTCAGGAACCCGATGCCGGTCTTCATGTTCATCATCATCTACTTAATGACCCTCCTCCATCTCGAGAACGAGAAGGAACTCGACCGGCTCCTCGACGACCTCTTCTCGGAAGACGAGGAGAAGAGGGAGATCCCGCTCATGATCCCCGCCCGCTCGAAGCTGAACATGAAGTTCTTTGCGGTTCCCTCCACGATGAAGATCGGCAGGGGCTGCCGGCTGCACGGGAACATCCGGGCCGGGTCCATCGACGTCCAGCAGAACACGGTCATCTTCGGGAGCCTCCGGGCGAAGAACCGGATCACCGTAGTCGACGGCGTCACGGTCCACGGGAACGTGGAGAGCGGCTCGACCGTGTTCGTGAAGAAAGGGGCCCATATCCTTGGCGACGTGAAGGCGAAGTCGATCGTGCTCCACGAAGAGGCAAAGATTGACGGGACGATCGAGGCGCCGCACGGCCTGCGGATCGAACGGGGGAACCAAAAACCATGAAGGCGGCGGAGATCCTCGGGGTTGATGCGGTCACATTCGTCGAGCCGGCCTTTGCCGCCCTCACCGATACCGGGTTCAACGCCGTCCTTGCAAAAACCCCGGGCGATGAGGGGCGCCTCCTCGTAGACGAACACGAGGAACCGGTAGCGCTCGCGTTCCGGGGGACGGATGGCTGGACGGCCGGGTCGTTTCTCTGCCGGAACCCGTCCCTTGCCCTGATCGAGCGGTTCGAGAATGTCAGCGGCGAGATCTTCCAGGAGGACCGGGCGGTCTGGGCCGCAGCGGTACGGGAGCATTACAGCATGGCACTCCTCGCGGCGGTCCCCCCCTCCATGGAAGACCTCAACCCGAAGCGCAGGGGCATCCTCACCGATCTCATCAGGGGGTTCTGGGGAACGGGAAACGGCGGGACCTGCATCGACGCCTGCTGTGGTTCCGGCGTGGGATCGCTCGTCCTGCGGGATCTCGGCTACGCCCCGCTCTCGTACGACAATGACGAGACCCTCCTCTGCCGGGGCCTGACCGAGAAACGACTCCTCCCGGAGGAGACGATGTGGCTGGACGCGACGATCGCCTCGCAGTACATCCAGCCCGTTCCAAAAGGTATCGGGATCATGATGGGCGAGATCAACAGCTTCTCGCAGGACATGTGGCAGCGGATCGTCAGCGAGCTCTTCGCGTTATCGCAGGAGACCATCATCACGGTCGGGACGGAACCGGAAGCCCTGCTCATCCGGAGCTGGGGCGAGGAACTGGGCAGCGCAGTCGAGGTCTCAGAAAACCCGGCCGACCCGATCTATGATTTGTGGGTATGCCGGTCGACGGCAAAATGAAGGCCTGCCGATACTTCCAAAAATCCAGCCCGTTCACTCCACCGGAGGAGGGGGACACGTTTCAGCCGCTTGCTGACCGCAGTGCCATCGCCGGTAAGAGTATCGGGCGGTGGCGTACAGGACCGGATGCTCCGCTCCTTCCCGGTATCCATGGGCATGCCTTGCATGGTTGGAAAGGTAAACTAGGGGTCTCTTAAAATTGTCTCAATTCAGCCGTGATGGCAAAAATATGGTAAAATTTTCCGCATGTTTTAACATGTTACGTACTACCTGCGTTTGCGGCCCGGCTTCTCGTGCACCGTTTTTTTCGGGTCCGGTTTCTTCTCCTTATGCACGTCCTCGCTCTCCAGTTCAGCGATGATCTCCACCGGATCCTTCATCGTCTTCGTGAGCCGGATGATCTCGAGCAGCCGTTCCATGCCGATGAAATGCTCCGCCATGACGCGGGCGAGCGGGGTCATCACGAGCTTCGTGCCGTGCTTCTCGACCAGCTTGTGGGCGATGAGTTCCGGCAGGACCGGTTCCATGCTGCCGACCATCATGCCGTTGATCCGGTTGAGGTCCGCCTCCTCCCCCCCGCAGGCAACGGCATTCGCCACGTACTCCTCCGAGCTCTGCTCGAAGTCGTGCTCGGGCGCCACTTCCTCCATCTCGCCCTTGAGGAGCCGGATCGCGACCTCCTCTTCCGTAAAGGGGTTCTCGCGGGAGTAACTTCCCCCGGGCTCTGCGAGGATCACGACCCGGCCGAGGTCGTGGAAGTCCGGCCGGCCGGCCCGGCCCCCCATCTGGTTGAACTCCTGCACCGAGAGCCAGTCCCTGCCCATCGCGAGGGCGTCAAAGATCACCTGCGAGGCCGGGAAATCAACCCCCGCACCGAGCGCGGCGGTGGTGACGACGGCCATCAGCTTTCCCTGCAGGAACCGGCTCTCCACGTCCCTGCGCTCCTGCGCACTCAGGCCTGCGTGGTAGGCGGCGGCACGCATGCCAAGGGCATCGGCGATCATGTGGCACCGGGCCCGGGCATTGGTGAAGATGATCGTCTGGCCCCGGAACCCTTTGGACGAGGTCCGCTTGTACTCTTCAGTCGTCATCTGCTTGATGGTCGGGATCTTCTGCTTGCGCTCGACAAAGAGGAGGTAACGCTCGAGCCCGACCGGGCGGTCCGCGTACTGGACGAGCGTGCAGTTGAGCTTCTTCGCGAGCACCTTAGGCGACCCGATCGTGGCCGAGAGGTAGAGGAACTGGGCCTGCGGGGCGAGGTACTTGAGCCGGGCGATCATGCCGTCGAGCCGGTGGCCCCGGTCTTTGTCCTCGAGCATCTGCACCTCGTCGATCACGACCGTGGCGATGTTCTGCATCCTCTGCCCGCACCGGATCATGTTGTCGACCCCCTCGTAGGTACCGACAATGATCGGGGCCTGCGGGTTTCGGTCCCCGACCTTCCGGGTCTCGGGCAGGTTGAGCCGGCTCACCCCGGTCAGGAGCCCGGTCTTCGCGAACTTCCCGTACCGTTCCGCGAACCGCTCGTACTTCTGGTTCGCGAGGGCCACGAGCGGGACGAGGAAGAGCATTCGTCCCCGGCCCTCAAGATAGTTCTTGATCCCCGCCATCTCGCCGATGAAGGTCTTGCCGCTCGCGGTGGCTGCCACGACCAGCAGGTCCTTCCCGTAGAGCAAACCTGCCTCCACCGCCAGCTGCTGGGCGGGCATCAGCTGTTTCACGCCGCTTGCGTCAATGAACTGCCGGGGGAGAGGCAGCTCGTCGAGCGGGGCCGTCGTCATCACGGGATGTGCTTCGAGCTTGTCGAAGAGGGCCGCCCCCATGGTCAGTTTCTCGGGATTGAGCGTGGCAAGCACCCGGTCGAGGTTCCGGAACTGGACGAGGAGGCTCTCGAGATGGGCGATCCCGTCCCGGCCCAGGCGCCCGATATGCGAGACCTCCCGGCGCAGCTCGCGCCGGCCGCAGTCGAGGCAGATCCGCTCGTTCTTGCCGAACAGCACCGTGTTGTTCTCATCGAGCGGGGTGTACTTTTCGTCCAGCAGGCACATGCGGCAGGCATCGACCGT
The DNA here is from genome assembly GCF_049510175.1 of Methanoregula sp. Lineage (GTDB taxonomy): Archaea > Halobacteriota > Methanomicrobia > Methanomicrobiales > Methanospirillaceae > Methanoregula. Next base: position 143,840 of record NZ_JBEKZF010000001.1, on the reverse strand, counting down.
CCCCGCCTTCACCTGGAAGTCGGCAAGGAATGTCTCGAACGGATGGTCCCGCTTCGTCAGCCGCACATCCGAATCGCGGAGGTTTGCGACCAGGTCCTTGGAGGGCGTGTGCCGGTACTCCTTCTTTGTCCCCCACTTCACCCGGTACTTGGTCGGGCGGGGGCCGCGGGGCGTGTCCTGGAGCTCAACATAACCGGCACCCCGCACGTTCCTGCCATCGTAAAAAAGGAGTTTGTAGCTGCCCCCTTTCTGGGGCTGGACGATGATCTTCATGGGGTGATCAGGTCGTGGATCACGTACGCGAGTTCCACGCTCTCCAGCCGTTTTAAGAAGTCCGTGAACTCCTCGTCCACGACCACGATCGCGCAGTCGATCCCGTGGAATGCCGCTTCGATCACACCTTCCCGTGCGCCAAAGAACATGTCGGGCTTCCGGCCCGCGGACTTCAGGGCGATGTAGGCCTCGAGCCCGACCGCCGCGACGATGCCTGCTTTTCCCGTGACTTCCAGCAGCTTGTCCCTCCGCACCTTGCGCGAGCCGCCGTGCTGGATGCGCGGGACCTTGCAGACGTGGAGAACGCCCTCGTGGTGGTCGATGATCCCGTTCAGGCGGGCAATCCCGACATCCTCGTCCTTCTTTGCATCCGCAATCGCCGAGCCGGTTGCCGCCGAGGGTTTCTTCGCCGCGTAGAGGAAACCGTCCTTCATGTACACCCCTACCTCGTCACCGTCCTTGAGGTTCTCGGCCGCAATCGCGGTCCAGACCGAGACCTGCTGGATGATGTCGCGCCGGATGTGCCGGGCGTACGACTCAAGCGACTCGGCGTTTGCGAGTACCCACTCGATGCCGGACTTTGTCACCTCGTAGTTGCCCCGGCCGCTCGCCGAGACCATGCCCTCGTCGACCAGTTCACGGATATACTCGGAGATCGCCTGCGGGGTCACGCCAAGTTTCTCGGCGATCTCCTGCTGCCGCACCGCCGGCTGGTGCTCGGCAATCTCGACGAGGATCTGGAGGCGCGAGACCTCGCGCTTGCTCCGCAGGATAGAATAGAGGGGATCCTTAGCGCCCTGTGTCAAGCAGCACCAGTCCCTGTCCCTTCACATCCATATGGGTGATCCGTTTGGCGAGGCCCTTGATGAAGACAGAACTGACGCCGAATTTCCGGGAGAGGTCGTTGATGGAACTGTTGCCCTTGGCAAGCTCGCCCTCGATCTGCTCCACCACCTCGCGGAGATTCTCGTCGTTGGAGAGCGAGATGTAGAGGATATCGGAGAGGTCGGAGAGATTGCACTGGAAGTTTGCCCGGAACTTGTTGTACGTTGCCCGGAACTCCTTTTCGGGCTTCGATCCGGGCTTGGGCATCCGCCACTGCTCCTCGACAAGGTTACCCTTCTTGAGGATCTGGAGGCAGAGCGGCACGCAATCGTCATCGATGTGTGCCCGGATCTCGGGCTCGGTAAGCCACGATTTGTTCAATAGTTCATAGACTTTCTTGAAGGAGGGGTCATTGAATGTCATCAGGAGAGGGACCAGCTCTACAGGATCGTTTACAATGCGAATATGGCCCGGCACGGTGAAAACCCTATCATTATATCGTTGTGCGCATCAATAAAATTTTGCGACACCATCATGCAGAAAGGCAGAATCACGGTCCGGGGAATTGTCCAGGGTGTCGGGTTCCGCCCTTTTGTGTTTGCAAAGGCTGCCGAGTTCGGTATCACCGGCACGGTGAAGAATCTTGGCAGCGAAGTGGAGATTTTCGCAAAGGGCGCGCGTTTTTCCGAGTTTCTGGCTGCAGTCTCCCGCGGACCGCCCCTTGCCCGGATCGATTCTGTTGAATGCACGGAAACAGACCGTGACGTCCCGGACGGGTTCTCAATCCTCGCGAGCGGCACCGGTTCGTTCTCGGGTATGATCCCTCCTGACATCGCGATCTGCGACGAGTGCATCGGCGATATTTTTACCCACGGCGGGAGGTACGAGAACTACTGGGCTACTTCCTGTGTCAACTGCGGCCCCCGGTACAGCATCATCAGCGAAATTCCCTATGACCGCGAGCGGACGTCGATGGCGGAGTTCCCGATGTGCCCGGCCTGCGCAGCGGAATACAGCGACCCGCACTCCCGGCGCCACCATGCCCAGACGATTGCCTGCGCCAGCTGCGGGCCGGCCCTCACCCTCTTCGACAGGCTCGGGAACAGGGTCGACTGCCCCGACCCCGTCGCGGAGGCTGCCCGGCTGCTCGACTCCGGGTTCATCCTCGCGATGCGGGGCATCGGCGGGTTCCACCTTGCGTGCATTGAAGAGGCTGCGGACAAGCTCAAGCACCGGCTCGGCCGGATCGAGCAGCCCTTTGCGATCATGGTCCGGCCGGATCATATCGACCAGCTCACGATCGTCTCGACGGAGGACCGGCAGGTGCTTGAGAGCCCCGTGCACCCGATCGCGGTCCTCGAAAAACGCGACCCGACTGCCCACGCCGCGATCAGCAACCTGCACACGGTCGGCTGCATGCTTCCCTACACCGGCCTCCACCACCTCCTCTTCTCGCACCTGAAGCACCCGCTCCTGATCATGACGAGCGCGAACATGCCCGGCTACCCGATGATCACGGAGATCGATGCCGCGATGGCAAAACTGAACCGCGACGCAGACTTCTTCCTCACCCACAACCGGAAGATCGTGAACCGGTGCGACGACTCGGTGGTCCGGGACGGATACATCATAAGGCTTTCGCGGGGGATCGCCCCGAAACGGACAGCGATCGACCTCGGCAAGTACTGCATCCTCGGCGTGGGCCCCGAACTGAACGCAAACGCGACCATCTACAAGGGAGGGTTTGCCGTCACCTCGCCCCACGTGGGGAACGTGCGCAACCCCGCGACGCTCGAATACCTGGAGGAGACCGTGCATAACCTCCGGCGGATCCTCGGGGCAAAGTTCGACATGGTCGCCCACGACCTCCACCCGCAGTTCCTCTCGACCCGGTTCGCCCGCGAGATCGCGGCCGAGCACGGCCTCGACCTCGTCCCGGTCCAGCACCACCGGGCCCACATTGCCGCCACGACAACGGGGCCCTGTATCGGCATCGCGATCGACGGTGTGGGGTACGGGGACGACGGGACGGTCTGGGGCAGCGAGATCTTCTCCGGGCAGGCCCCGGAGCTCCGGCGGGTCGCCCACCTTGAACCGGTGGCGATGCCCGGCGGGGACCTTGCGACCCGGTTCCCGGAGCGGATGCTCTACGGCATCCTGCCGGACGAGCGTGTCCGCTCGCTCCTTTCCTCCCGCGGCTGGTCGGACGTGGAGCTGGGCGTCCTCGAAAAACAGGTCGCCTCGGGGTTCAACGTAACGCAGACTACGAGCACCGGGAGGGTGCTCGATGCCTGCGCCGCACTCCTCGGTATCTGCCGGGAGCGGACATATGATGGCGAACCTGCGATGAAACTGGAAGCGGCTGCCGCCGGGGGCAAGCCGGAGGCGTGGGAACTGGTATTCTCCACCCGGGACGGATGCGAGACACTCTCCAGCCGGGTTCTCGTGGCAACAGCACTTGAGAAGCTGCTCGCTGCACCTTCCGGCGACCAGCGGGCAATCCGCACGATCGCTGCCTCGTTCCAGAAGAACCTCGCCCGCGGGATTGCGCAGATGGCAGTGAGGGCTGCGGAACGGGACGGCATGAAGGAGATCGCGCTCAGCGGCGGGGTCGCGTACAACCATGCGATCCGCACGACCATCGAAAAGGTGGTTACTGCACAGGGCCGTTCGTGTATTCTCAACCGGGAGTACCCGCTCGGGGATGGTTGCGTCTCGTTCGGCCAGTGCGTGTATGCAGGGACTCTGCTGAAGAAGAGGGATTGAGGGGGAAAATTTCCTAATGTGAAGCAATAGCGGGGAGTCTCCCCCGCATCAGGGCCTCTCCGAGGCACGGCGGGGCGAGAAGGTTTTTTAAAAATTGCTTTTAGTTTCTGATCTGCCGCGGGGAGACAATCGTCGCGTCAGCGAAGAGAGCCTGATGGCTCTCTTCTCGTGTTCCTTCGTCACACAGCGATGATTGACTGGAGAAGAATCCGTCAGGATTCTTCGACAGCGCCCCGACGGGGGCGGCGGCGACTATCCTGAAGGGGGTATGGGGGCATCAGCCCCCATCAGAAATGCAAAATAAAAAAAAGCGGGTTTCCTACAGCACGCTGAGGGCGCTGGCTTTTGTTACAAAATTGCCATCGATGGTACTTACATTAACATTCCACAATCCTGTCGCGTAACCTGACGGGATGGTGAAATTCCCGGCGATCTGTGACGAGTAAACGGTGGTTAGGTTCGTCGAAATATCGACTTGGCCGGGCTTTGTCAGGTTCACGATTGTCAGTCCACCCGGCTCAAAGTAACTGCCATTCACGATGAACGAGACCGTTGTTCCCCGGTACGCAGCTGATGGGGCGAAGGCTGTGACAGCAGGAGCCGGTAATTTGCTGATGGTGAACGCGGAGGGTCTGGTAGTAAGGCCGCCGTCAAGGGTAGTGACATTGAGTTTCCAAGCACCGTTCGTAGCATTGCCGGGTACCCGCATGCCCCCGATGATCTGGGTGGACGAGACCGCGTAAAGGGTAGTACTAATCTCGCTGTTTGCCGGATAACTCAGGTTGACGGTGGTCTGACCGGGCAGGAAGTTCGTGCCGGTGATGGTGAACGCGACGGTCGTGTTCCGGAACCCGGAGGCCGGCGTGATGGCCCCAATGGTCGGCGCCGGGAATTGGGCCACCGTGAACGCAGCGGGTTTCCACGCCCTGCCGCCATCCAGCGTCCTTACGCTCACGTTCATCGTCACGGCTGATGCATTATATGGCACGACAACCGTTCCGTTGATCGTTGTCGTGGTGATGGTCTGGATCTTCATTCCCGTTACGTTCAGTTCCGTGCCATTGGACGGGTACGTGAAGTTGACCGCTGTCTGACCGGGCTGGAAGTTCGTGCCGGTGATAAGGAAAAAGACACTCGCGTTCCGGTACCACGGGGTGGTCGGTGCCACTGACACGATGGTGGGAGCCGGGAACGGGGCTATCGTGAACGCGGAGGCTTTCCAGACCCTGCCGCCGTCAAGCGTCCTTACGCTCACGTTCAGTGCCACGGCTGATGCATTATACGGTATCACTACCGTGCCGTTGATGGCGGTTGTATTGATGATCAGGATCTTCATGCCCTGCGTCAGGTTCAGCTGCGTGCCGTTGGACGGGTAGGTGAAGTTTACAATTGTGTGACCCGGCTGGAAGTTCGTGCCGGTGATCAGGAACTTCACGCTCGCGTTCCGGTACCACGGGGTGGTCGGGGTGACGGACGCAATGGTCGGGGCCGGGGATACAGCCACCGTGAACGCAGCGGGTTTCCAGACCCTGCCGCCGTCAAGCGTCCTTACGCTCACGTTCAGTGCCACGGCTGATGCATTATATGGCACGACAACCGTGCCATTGATCGTTGTCGTCGTTATGGTCTGGATCCTCATTCCCGGCGTCAGGTTCAGTTCCGTGCCATTGGACGGGTACGTGAAGTTGACTATTGTCTGGCCGGGCTGGAAGTTCGTGCCGGTGATAAGGAAAAAGACACTCGCGTTCCGGTACCACGGGGTGGACGGTGCCACTGACGCAATGGTCGGGGCCGGGAACGGGGCTACCGTGAACGCGGAGGCTTTCCAGACCCTGCCGCCGTCCACCGTTGTTACGCTCACGTTCATCGCCACGGCTGATGCATTATACGGTATCACTACCGTGCCGTTGATGGCGGTTGTATTGATGATCAGGATCTTCATGTCCAGCGTCAGGTTCAGCTGCGTGCCGTTGGACGGGTACGTGAAGTTGATGGTGGTCTTGCCGGGCTGGAAGTTCGTGCCGGTGATGAGGAACTTCACGCTCGCGTTCCGGTACCACGGGGACGGCGGGGTTATGGCAGCGATGGTCGGGGGCGAGGCGTTTTTGATGGTGAACGCGTTCATGAGGATTGCCTCCCCGTTCGTTGTGGTGACGACGCGAATGTTCCACAGGCCGGTCGATGCATTGGCGGGAATGGCAACAGTGCCCGTAAGATTGGTGGCATTAATAAATGAGAGCGAGGCGGTGATCAGTCCGCTGGACTGGTTCCGGAACTCTGCGGTCGTGTGGCCAGCCTGGAAATTGTTCCCGAGAATGGTGAACGAGACGGTGGAATTACGGACCCCCGTTGTGGGTGTTATCGACTTGATCACCGGGGGTGCGAGCGGCGGGGTCACCTGGATATATTTTGTCAGGATCAGGTTGTTTGATCCCTGCACGTTCGTGACGTTCAGCGAGACCGTGAAGTTGCCGTTCGTAAGGTACCGGTGGACAGGGTTCTGGAGGTGGGAGAAGTTTCCGTCGCCAAACGTCCAGTTCCAGGAAATAGGCTGGCCGGTTGAATTGTCCATGAACGCGACGTCCAGCGGGGCCGGGCCGAAAGTGGGCGTTCCCCAGAAATCAGCGACCACTGGCGGCACCACATTGATGTACCCGGCCTTCCGCGTGCTGTTGAAGCCATTGATATTGTACGCCTGGAGCGTCACCTGATAACTCCCCGGGGTGTTATAGATATGAGACGGGTTTTGTGCCGAGGACCCTTTCGGCACGAACTGCCACGTTTCATTCGTATCACCGCCGGTTCCGGCACCACCCGTCAGCACAATGCTGCCATCCGCCATCGCCATGCCGGTATGGCTGCCTCTTGGTGTCCACCCGGCACTCGCGTTTATATCCGTCCACGTCGAGCCATTGTTTGTAGACCGCCATACGTCATTCAGGAAACCGGTGGAGGGATTCCAACCGCCCATCAGCACGATGCTCCCATCCGGCATCGCCACGCTGGCGTGTTCGTTTCGTACAGGCCAGCCGGAACTCGTGTTCATCTCGGTCCAGGTCGCACCACCATCCGTTGATCGCCACGTCTCATTCTCATAGCCGATAACGTTGTCTGCACCGCCAGTCAGGACGATGCTGCCGTCCGGCAGCACCACGCTGCTGAATTCACTCCGTGCCGCCCACTGGGCGCTCGGGGTCACTCGCCCCCATGTCGAGCCATCATCCGTCGATCGCCACACGTCCTGCTCTGCCTGGCCAAATTGACTTAGACCGCCCATCAGCACGATACTGCCGTCCGGCAGCACCACGCTGCTGAAGAAGTTTCGTACAGACCAGCCGGGACTCGCGTTGACCAGGGCCCAAGTTGTACCGTTATCCGTGGACCGCCAGACGTCATTCATATAATTGGTACCGTCATACCCGCCCATCAGCACAATGTTGCCGTCCGATAACGCCACGCTGCTGTGACCGTACCGTGCCGGCCACCCGGAACTCGCGTTCACCTGCGTCCAGGTAGTGCCGTTATTCGCAGACTTCCATGTATCATTCTTTGATCCATCGATGGCTTGACCACCCGTTAGTACGATGCTGCCATCAGGCATCACTACGCTGCTGTGCCATCTCCTGGCCAGCCACCCGGGACTCGCGTTCACCAGTGACCACGGTGCCGTGAAATTCTCGTCGCCGAAAAACCATGCCCAGCCGGTGGGGCCACCGGTCGACAGATCCGTGAATGCCACGTTGAGCGGTATTACACCGCTTGTCGGCGTCCCGCTGAACGCCGCTGTCGGGGCCTGCGCACCTGCACAGCCGATGAGCAGGACGATCCCCAGCAATAACAAACAATAACACACTGTCCTCATAGTGATACCCTTCCGAAAACCACAATCAGAATGGATAGTGTGTCATTAATACCGGATTATAAAATATCCCTATTTATTCTGCCCATGCAGAATGCCGTACATTCGACTCCTTTATCATCCAAAAAACAAAATCATGGATCACGAGCAATGGAGCCACCTGACAAGATAACCACTACGGAGAAGAAGCTCAGGAGCCTCGAGCAGGACCTCAACGACCTCCGCCAGGGGCTTACCCTCGTCACTGACTACTACCGGGACCTCGAACGCGTCTCCCATCACCAGGACGCCGTGGATGAGGTGGACCAGACCCTTGCAAAACCGCTCGTGGACGAGGACATCGAGTCCGAGGGCATCTGGCGGTTCCATGAGGAAGCTCTGCTCGCGGACCCGTCAGGACACGTACCCTGCACATCGATGTCCGATGCCTTCGTCCGGTACTGCCAGAAAAATGGCAGGAGCGTCGTGGACCAGGACGCCTTGGAGTTTGTCTTTGCGCATATCGAGAACCCGGTGCCGGTACCCGACCGGGGCGAATGGATCGGTTACCGGCTCCGGCCCGGCAGTTGCTGACCGGCCGGTGCAGCTCTTTCCTTACAATGGCCCACATCCGGATCACGGAAGCCTCGGGGATCCCCCTTCTCGGCTCCCTGTACTTTGGCATTATCGACCGAGGCACCAATATCCTTCAGGTGCGCCCGAGCTGCGGCTGTAACCTGAACTGCCCGTTCTGCTCCGTTGACGCGGGGCCGGAATCGAAGACCCGTGCCACCAGTTACGAAGTGGAGATGGAGTACCTGCTCGGGGCGGTAGAGGAGATCGCCCGGTTCAAGGGAGAGGGAGTCGAGTGCCATATCGATTCCCCCGGGGAGCCCCTCATGTACCACCGGCTCCCGGAGCTGGTCGCGGGACTCCGCGGGATCGATTGCGTGAGCACGATCTCGCTCCAGACCAATGGCACCCTGCTCGATGAGGCAAAAATTGCGGCCCTCGAGTCCGCCGGGCTAGACCGGATCAATTTTTCGCTTCACGCCCTCGACCCGGCGATTGCACGGGTGCTGGCAGGGGTCGACTGGTTCGATATCGACCAGGTAACCGAAGCGGCACGGACCGTTGCCCGGAGCAGGATCGACCTCCTCATCGCCCCGGTCTACATCCCGGGAATCAACGATGCCGAGATCCCGAGGCTGATCCGGTTCGCGCAGGAGTGCGGGGCGGGCAAACGGTTCCCCCCGCTCGGCATCCAGAAGTTCGAGCACTACCGGTACGGCAGGTCGCCTAAAGGGGTGAAGGCCCAGAGCTGGTGGCAGTTCTTCAACCGGAGCATAAAACCGTGGGAGGAGGAGTCCGGTCTCGTCCTCAGGCTCGATGCGAAACGGGACTTTGGCACGGTGAGGCGCCCGTTCGTGCCGCTCGCATTCTCAAAAGGGGAGAAAGTGACGGTCGAGATCCGGGCGCCGGGCTGGATCCATGGCGAGATGCTCGGGGTCGCCCGCAACCGTGTGGTCTCCGTGTATAATTGCGAGAAGGAGTCGGGGCAGGTCCGCGTGAAGATCGTCTCGACAAAGCACAACATCTACACAGGTATGCCGGTCTGATGCACAGGGCCCGGAAACCGGAATACGATAAACAGGCTTAAAATCCGTAGTGATGAACTTAGAACGTATGAAAACGGGCTGGGCATTCCTCCTCACCGGGATCTTCATCATCGCCATCGGTGTTGCCTGGATTATTACCGGGGGAACAGCGCCCGAACCCGCCCCGGCCAACTCCCCGGCCCCGGCGGCAACACTCCCGCAAATCACCGAGACTCCTTTCGGGATTTCCGCGCCGGAGATGACTCCCGCAGCGACCACCTCCCCGTCGCTCATGACACCCGCATCACCGACTACGGAAATACCCGCAGCGCAGGCCACCGCGCAGCTATCCTCGGACGATATCAAGATGCATTTCATGGACCTTGCCTACGGGGCGGGCAACGCGTACCTCGAACGGTGGAACGCAACGGAGAACAACGGCCGCATCATCATATCGGTGACCGCGAACAACGATGCCGATATCCCGTTGCTGGAAACCGCAGCACGGGAGTTCAACAGCATGTCGCAGACCAACCAGTTGTCCGAGCAGATCAAAGAGGAGGAGAACGGGAATATTGCGATCAAGTTCATTTCGGAAAAAGGCATGGACGGGATCGCCCTCAACACGTCCGAGGACCTGACCAACCGGGAGTTCCGGCTGGACGGTGTCACTGCCGCAAAAACCACCCACGGGACGATCTACATCAACACGAACCTGAACGGCGACGTGCGCAACCACACCATCGTCCGCAGCCTCTTCTACGAGCTGGGGTTTGTCGGCGACACCCAGAAATACCCCGACAGTGTCTTTTACGGGGAGGATAATACCAATGTCAACCTGACCTATGCCGACCTGAAGGCGATCGGGATCATGTACGGGACCGGTCTTACGCATGGCATGAGTGTGAGCGATGTGAAGAGAGTCGTGTATATCAGGTAACCGGGTTTCGCGTATCTTGCCAAGGTATTCCCAATCGTGCACCGGTGGGTGGGGGGCCTCTGGCAGATAATGATAGATTAAAACAGAGATTACTTTTCGAAATTCGAAGATTTGCTTCTGCAAATCTTCTCTTTCCCGAGGTTCTGACGAACCTCTTGGAGAAAAAAAAGCTTAGCCGAACAGGGCACCGAGCCCTGCCATGCCGCTCTCTTCGTCTTCCTTCTTGTGCTCTTCCTTGTGCTCTTCCTTGGCGGGTGCTGCGTGACCTGCTGCTGCTGCGGGTGCTGCTGCTGCGACCGGGGCGACTGCTGCTGCCTTGATCGCGTCCTCAATGTTCACGCCATCGAGCGCTACAATGAGTGCCTTGATCCGTGATTCGTCTGCTGCCACACCTGCGGCGGCCAAGACTGCCTTGACGCCGTTCTCATCGACCTTCTTGCCTGCCTTGTGCAGGAGAAGTGCTGCATAGATATACTCCATCTTAATACACCTCAATTAAATTATTTTACCAGGCTCTTGATGACCTGGCCTTCTCTGTACGCTTTACCGATAATCGCATCGACAACGTCTTTCTCGTAGATCGCTGCTTCGATCGCAAGACCGCGGGCATCCCTGACCGCCTTCGTCAGGAGTGCGTCCATCGAGTCCTTCGTCGGGATCGCTGCTTCGAGCGACAGGGCGAGTGCCTGCCTGCTGGCAAGCGCGATCTGTCCGAGGATGACGGTCTCGTCAACTGCGAGCACGGACGGCTCGTAGATGCTGCCGTCATGGAACGCGACCTGCAGGGCAAGTCCTACGTCCATCGGCTTGATGTCGAGCTTGACGAGCACCGCGGCGAGTTTTGCCGAGATGACGCCGCCCCTCTTCACGACTGTCTTGGTCTCTTTGATCCTGACCTTTCCCGCTTCGATTGCTGCGGGAATGCCGGCCTGCTGGAGCTCCCCGACAATCGGGCCCGGCTTGAAACTGGTCGGACCGCTCGGGATGACGATGTCTTCCGGCGCTTTCTCGCCGGGCTTTGCCGCCATCTTTGTCTTGGTCTTCTCCAGCTGCTTGAAGAGCTTGAACGGGTTGTCGTTCGTGAAGATGATCGCCGAGTGACCGGAGATGAACTTCGTGAGGTTCTTGACATCCCCGCCGATCTCGTTGAACGCGTGCTCAATCAGGGTGTTCCTCGTCACCTTGATGACCGCTTTTCCCCGCAGGTTCCTGCGGATCTGCTGCACCTGCTGTGCGGGGATACCGTACATGTCGACAAGCCCGATGAGCTTGTACTGCTTCGCGTTCTTCTTGATGTCAGCGACCTCGTCCTTCTTCCACGCCGGAAGGTGGTGGGTGTATAACGCCATTATCCCAACCTCACTGCGGGGCCCATCGTTGTCTTCACAAAGACGGACCGGACGTTCAGCGGACCCTGTTCGAGAACGGATTCGACACGCTTGACGATCGTCTCGATGTTCTCGGCGACCTGCTCCGGCTTCATCGCGGTTGTGCCGACCTTGGTGGAGAAGACCGTCTTGTCCTTGGTCCTGATCTTCACCGAGTTTTTCAGGCGCTCCACGATCGGGCGGATGTCCTGGCCGCTGGTAATCGGCATCGGCATCCTGCCCCGCGGACCGAGCCGGGGACCTAAGTACCGTCCGACACCGGGCATGACCGCCGTCTCTGCAAGGAAGTACCGGTATTTGCTGGCAACTTTCCGTGCTTCGCGGGGCTGTCCGCCGAGCCGTTCAACTTCTTCAGGGCCGATGATCAGGTCGACCTTGGCATCCTTTGCCTGGGTGACGATATCTCCCTTGCCGATGACACAGATGCCGATGCTTTCACCGGTTCCGTGGGGGAGCATAATCGTCTCGTCGATACGATTTTTCGGCTGCGCCATGTCGATATTCTTGAGATTGATGGTAATATCTATGCTCTCAGAGAATTTACGCTTAGGCGCTTTTTCAACAGCCGTTTTCACGGCTTCTAAAATCTTAGCCCTATCAACCATCAGTTTCCTCCATAGTTCTGCGACCTTCCGATCTCCTATGGTTTTCTCCTGTTTATTTCACGAGTACACTGTCGTACTTGCCTTCTCCGATGAGGGCGAGGACCTCTTTGGCCTTCTTGCCGTCAACGGTGACTCCCATGCTGACGCACGTGCCGATGACCTCTCTGACTGCGGTCTTCAGCTCGTAGGAGAGCATGCCTTCGAGTTTCATGTTGGCAATTCTGACAGCGGCCTCGAATGGCAGATTGCCTGCCACTTTGACGTTGGGCTCTGCGGATCCTTTCTCGATACCGGCCTCTTTCTTGATGAGTGCCGTGGTCGGTGGGATACCGACCGTCAGCGTGAAGTTCTTCTTTGCGTCGACTACGATCTTAACCGGGACCTGCATGCCGTTGAAGGATGCGGTCTTCTTGTTGATCTCGTCGACTACGGCCTTCACGTTGATACCGAGTGGTCCAAGCGACGGTCCAAGGGGTGGACCTGCCGTTGCCTTTCCGCCGGGTACTAAAACCTCGACCACTTCTGCCATAGTCTTTGCACCATGCCGTCCCTCCTGATGAGGGTTCCAAGCTTGGGTCTGTAACTATTGATGTGATATGAAATAAAGGTGATCGTGGGAATTAATTGTACTCGGGCAGGTTGTTGTACATGAAGGTATTGAGGTATCCGATTTCCGGATTGGTCAGGGAGGTTATATTCACGGTATAGAAATTATACGGGGTTATTTCGGACTTCTTCAGGGTAAAATTCCAATAATATCCTGTTCCATTGAGAAACACGGGAATCGTGTAGCTGACTTTGGCTCCGGAATCCGAAGAGATCTTCACCAATAATTTCTCGTCCGGGCCATTCCCGGTATTCACCTGGCCGGAGAACCGGATGGCATATTCATTTGGATCATTCTCCGGAAGGTTGAAGGTAATGTTGGGTTTTGGAATATTCCAGACGCTGAAAAGACTGCTGTTTTCCACGAGACCGTTTCTTCCTTTTACATCAAGAACATAAGGATACCCTTGCCGGAGACCGTATTGTGAAGTATCGATAACCCAGGACCAGGTGTTGATATTACAATTTCCTGGGACAACTGCAATTGTATTGCTGATTCCTCCACTACAAGAACCGATGGAACAGGGTCTGAATTCAGTCGCATAAATCCCTGCAGTAATCATCTCCCGCGGGTGCAGGTTCGTGGTTCCCCCGATGGTGAAGGTATCTCCCACATAATGATGGGGGAGCGGATCGATAGTGATTTCCGGCTCCCGGATATCAAGGGGGACGCAGGAGGTAAAATTTTCGCTGCTGGTGTTCCAGGTCACCTGCTCAACGGTTTCCGTGACATTCGGTGTTACAGTGGGGGGATTTATCGTGACGGGCGGAGTTAGTATCGTCGAGACACTTATGTTTCCAGCGGGAGTAACAGGAGCAGGTGATGAGGATGTGCAGCCTGCTGCCAGCAGCGCCCCGACAACAAGAAACGTCAGGGCGAATATTCCACGAAACTGGATCATGACATCTCCGGGTTTTATATAAAAATCAGAACAAAAAAATGACTTGATCAGGTAAATAATTTTTGAAATATTTTTCATATGGTGGATTGTCTTTTCAAACCAAAACAATGAGATATTCCAATATAATCAAACGTTAAAGGTTCTCGTCAAACCGCCCTCACCCTGGATCTTCGTAGAAATCCCAGCCTGCCACTGAAGGTACACCGTCCGACCCCCCCTCTCGCATTCAGCTGGATTTTATCCCGCCTATTCACAAAATTCCCGTCATAAAATTACCTAAAAATATACAAAAAATCTGCCAAAAAATGCAGGGGGTTGGGGGGGTCGGGCGGTGTACTCTGTAATACAGGGGCCATGAGTAATCCTGCAAACCATTAAATTTCTGACGTGAACTTCCCGGACAGCCTCTTCCGCTGGGGATCGATTTGTACCTGTCCGACCCCCTGCTTACGGAGGAATGCCAGGTTCCATCCCGTCATCAAAAAAATCCGGAGGAATCAAACAGCGAACTCCCGAAAATATAATATCGCCATGAGTCCTGAGCCGGCGTCTGGATACCATTGGAGACGATCCGTCATGCCGGATTATGTGCAATTCCTACGGTTCTGAGTGCCGTACCTCGTGTCCTCTCATCCAGGAAAGGACAGCCGCAATTCCCATGATACCGATCGAGGCCCAGAGCGAGGCGTCAATACCATGGAGGAATGCCTCCGAGACACCGCCGACAAGATTGGTCGTGCCAATGAACACTTCAAAGGCAACACTTCGCGGGATCGATGCGGAGGCCACGGTGATGGCAATGACAAAACTTCCCAGGACCCCGATGTTCTGCACGGTCCTGAGGACCCCCGAGATCCCACCGAAGGATCCTTGCGGTGCATTTGCCATGACAGCGCTGTTATTTGACGGGAAGAACATCGCCGACCCGATACCGGAGATGCCGGAAGCAGCGAGAACCACCCAGAGGGGGGTATCGAGCTGGAGCGTGAGATAGCCGAGCGTTGCAAGACAGAGCATCGCCGCACCGGAGGTTGCAAGGACCCGGGCCCCGTACCGGTCGGAAAACCTGCCCATCATGGGGGAGAGCAGGCTTCCCACCACGTACCCCGGGGTCAGGAGGAGTGCGGCATCGAGCGGCGAGAGCCCGCGGATACCCTGGAGATACATCGTGATAAGAAACACGACGGACAGGTAGCCAAGACTCAAGAAAAATGCGGCCATGATGGAATATTTCAGGATCCGGTTTTTAAAAACTGCAAAGTCGATGATGGGATGGGCACACCTGAATTCATAGATGAGAAACAGGACAATTGCCACCAGACCCAGGACAAAGAAGAGGCTGTTGAGTCCCGTCACACCCTGGCCGGCAAAGTCGACCCCGGCATAGGAGACCAGCGTAAGTGCCGTGCCCAGGAGGAGCATACCGGTCATGTCAAGGTGTGCATCGGCCCTGACCGTATCCTTCACATACCGTAACCCGAGGAGGGTGGCAAGGATCCCGATCGGCAGGTTGATGAAAAAGATGTATTCCCAGCCCACATAGGTCGTAATTATTCCGCCCAGCACAATACCGAGCATCGCCCCGCTCGTCCAGCCCAGGGAAATATACCCGAATGCCGTTCCCCGCACATTCGGGGGGAAGGTATCGGCAATGATCGCACCGCTGTTCGCCTGCATCAGTGCCCCGCCGAATGCCTGGATACCCCGGGACAGGATCAGCCAGGAAATCGCTGGTGACAAACCACAGAAGAGCGAGCCCAGCGTGAAGACAAAAAAACCGGTATTGAACATCCGGCTCCTGCCATATATATCTCCCAGCCGCCCGAGCTGGGTAGTGCAGACGGCGACGACGAGAAGATAGATGAGGATCACCCAGAGGGTTGTGACAAGGTCCGCGTGGAGGCTTGCCGATATGGTGGGAAATGCGAGGATGACGATGGTGGAATCAAGAGATCCCATCAGGGTCCCGAGCATGAGAACAGAAATAATGATTTTTTGCCGGGTATCCATCAGATCTTTGAGAGATTACACCCTGTTTGTTCTTGTACCTTTCGGGCGGTTGCCGGGGGGTTTCAGGGATATGGAGTGGCTGGCCCGGGTGATGGATGTCTAGGAGACCCGGGGTCACAGGAATCGCCGGGGTCATAGCGTTACCCGTGACAGGCTGACAGATACCCTCATATGGTTCTGCCTGATAATCTTGATTCCGGACATCACGCATGGAAATTATCGAAGCAGATCATCTCAGCAAATCATTCGGGTCTTTCAAGGCAGTTGACAATGTCAGCATCGCGGTTGAGGAAGGGGAAATTTTCGGTTTTCTCGGACCAAACGGTGCCGGGAAGACCACCACCATCCGGATGCTGACCGGGGTACTGACACCGGATGCCGGTTCGGCCCGGATCTGCGGGATTGATATCCACAAAAACCCGCTCGAAGCCAAGATGAAGATGGGGATTATACCCGAGAATGGCACGGTCTACAGCGATCTGACGGCTGAACAGAACATTCTCTGGACGGCAAAATTCTACGGCATGGACAGTGCCTCCCGCAAAAAGCGGGCAGACGAGATCCTGTCAGACCTGGGACTCTCCGAACGGAGAAATGACATTGTCCGCAACTTCTCAAAAGGGATGCGGCAGCGGATCAGCATCGCGTGTGCCATCGTCCCCTCGCCACCGGTTCTGTTTCTTGATGAACCCACCGGAGGGCTGGATGTGTTCAGCCGCCGACTGGTGATCGATACGATCCGGCGCATGAATGACGAGGGCAGTACGGTCTTTCTTACCACGCACAATATCGAGGAAGCAAACGAGCTCTGCACGATCATCAGCGTCATCAACAAAGGAGCCATCATAGCAACGGGCAGCCCGGAGAAGCTCAAGAAGAGTTTTGACCGGGCGAACTATGTCGAGATCGCATTCGAACAGCCGGTTACCAGGGAATTGTTTTCCCAGGGGGGAATATCCCGGGCAGAGCCCCACGGAGACAAGTGGCGGCTGTATACGGATGATCCGGACCAGACAGTAAAATATTGTGCAGCGCTCGCGGAACGGGAACGTTTGAGGATCCTCTCCATTGCGACATCGACCCCGACGCTTGAAGAGGCGTTCGTCCAGCTCACGGGAGGCGCGTAATGGATCTCAGGATATTTGCCCGGAGCGTCCTGTTAGTCACCGAGAAGAATATGCGGATTTACTATTACAAGGGGGCAGTCGTGATCTTCGGTCTCCTCTTCCCTTTCATCATGTTCCTGACATTTTTTATCGGGCGGAACCTCAATCTTATTCTTTTTTTCCCGGCATTCCTTGGTATGATGCTGTTCTTCTCCTCATCATCCACCGGGCCGCTCATCACACCGTGGGAAAAACGGGAGAAGACCTATGAGCGACTCCTGTCCCTGCCCGTCACGCTTGAAAGTATCATCCTTGGCGATATCCTTGCAGGTTCGCTCTTCGGGATCGTTATCACAACGATTGTCTGGAGTGCAGGGTCGCTTATCCTTCACCTGCCACTCTCAAACCCGGGGCTTCTGGTAGTGACATTACTGCTTGGGGCATTCACCTTTGCATCCCTCGGCACCCTGCTCTCATCCCCGGCGATGAATAATCCCTCCAACGTGATGATGGTCTCCAACCTGATCCGCCTTCCCCTGATATTTGTCAGTGGTATTTTTATCCCCCTTAACCAGCTGGGGGACTGGGAATGGATGCTCACGTCGCTCTCCCCGCTCACCTATCTCGTTGACCTGTTTAACGGGGCGATCAACGGCAATGCGGTCTACCCCGCAGTTCTTGATGTAATTGTCCTTGTTATAGTAATCCTGCTCTTCATCCTTTGTGCAAAACTGATCCAGCAGTATAATCTTTCAAAGGGGATTTAATACCGGATTCCCGGGGAGAACTCCGGAAAATAATAGTCGCAACGGGTTCGCCCCGCCGATCCGGGCATCGCCTGCCGGTGTGTCACGGTACATATGCTTATTACCAAGGACGATCCCTAAATCGCAACTATGAGACTCCGCAATCCGGTTCTTTTCATTGTCCTGATGGTACTGGCCTTCACCTGCATTGCCGGGTGTACCAGTGCCGGTGGTGGTTATAGCAACACTCCGAATCCGACAACTGCCGGCGGGCCACGGCAGACCGTTACGATCGAACTTACCGCAGCCAAAATGGCCTTTGACAGATCCACGATCATTGTGCCTGCCGGTGCGTCTGTGGTCGTCAATTTCCACAACCGGGAGCCTTCGGGGTCTTCACAGGTTACCGGCATCTCCCACAATTTCGCCGTATACGACTCGGCGGATGCGAAGACGACGATCTTCAGCGGGGCGATTATTACCGGGGGACAGGATACAGTCTACCGGTTCAATGCGCCTGCGGCACCGGGCACCTATTTTTTCCGGTGCGATGTCCACCCGGCGCTCATGACCGGGAAGTTCATTGTCCAGTAGATGAGGAGGAGGTGATAAAACCATGAATGAAAATTATCCGGAATTACAGGGAAAAACTGCTATCGTGACCGGTGCTTCGTCGGGAATTGGCCGTGCGACCGCACGGCTCCTTGCAGAGAACGGTGTCAGGGTCGGGCTCGTCTCGCGATCTCAGGACCTGCTTGACGAGCTTTCCCGGACACTGCCCGGTTCACAGGCCTTCCCCGCCGACATGACAAAGGTACCGCAGATCAAAAGGATGGTCAGCAGGGCGAAGAACTATTTTGGCAGGATTGACATCCTTGTCAATAATGCGGGCCAGGGTTATGACGCGCCGGTGGAAAAGACCGAGACCGGCACGTTCAGATATATTTACGACCTGAATGTGATCGGCCCGCTGGTCGCCATGCAGCAGGTGATCTCGGTCATGAGGGCGCAGGGCGGGGGGACGATTATCAACATCAGTTCCGGCACCGCACTGATGCACCTGCCGGGGATGAGCGCGTATTCGTCGTCCAAGCGGGCCCTGGCCGGCATCAGCCTCGCTGCCCGGCAGGAACTGGCGGCTGACAGGATTGTCGTCTCCGTCGTTTACCCGTACATTACCCTCACCAATTTCGAGAAGAACACCATCCGGGCAGTTCCCGTGCCTGAAGACAAACAGGAACCGACCGGCCCGTACCCGCTGGACTCAGCAGAATTTGTCGCCGGTAAGATTGCCGGGGGGATCGTAAGCGGCGAGGCAGAGATCTTTTCCCATGACTGGATGAAAGAGCGCCGGCCCTTTTAGTCCCGGGCAAAAATCTATTTTTCCGGGTAGGGCAGGAGCACCAGCGGAGCCCGCGGCTCCTGGCTGAAATCAAAATCATTGGTGAGATCTCCGAGGACCGGGACATTCTCCCTGACCGTGGGGCGGGAATCGGGACGGGCATCGGTGGAAGGATCAAGACGCGTCCCGTTGAGGAAATCGTCCTCGATGAACTTCAGGTACGCATCGGAGCTGAGCGTCTGGTGGTCGATATAGCCTCTCTTTGCATAGGGGCTGATCACGATCCCCGGGACCCGGATCCCGTACCCGTTCTGGTCGACTTTCGGCGGGACGACATGGTCGTAGAACCCGCCCCAGTCGTCCCATGTCAGGAAGATTGCGGTGCTGTTCCAGTCCGGCCCCTCCATCGCCGCGTTGATGATGGAGGCCGTGAAGGCCTGCCCGACTGAGACCCGGGCCGGCGGGTGCTCGCTCACGGTCTGGTTGGGGGTGATCCAGACAACCTTCGGGAGGGTCCCGGCCCGTGCCGCGGCATAGTACCGGTCGATCGCCTGGACGTTCTTCACCTGGTTGTTCTCCCGCACGGTATCGAACCAGGGCAGGGGGTTCCAGATCTGGGGCACGACAACCTCCTGGGGCTGGAGCGGGCAGAACATCGCGTCATCGGCGCAGTCCGGCTGGTCGCCCTCGGCAAGATAGTACGCCCATGTGATGTTGTTCCGGTGGAGGAGATACGTGATGTCGGTCCAGGCATAATCCGGGACCTCCGTGATGGTCCCGTTCCCGGAAACGATAAGCCGCTGAGGGCCCTGGAGCGCATCCACGCAGCTCATCGGGTCGCCGGCTTTGCACCGTGCCGACCAGGCCGAGACCATGTACAAGTGGGAGGGGAGGCTCCAGGAGGCGGAGGACTCGAACATGCGGTCCTGCAGCACATAATTGTCCGCGTACTCCCAGTAATTCGGGATCTCCCGCCGGTCATGGTACCCCATTACATCGACCTCGGCCTCTTCTGCAACGGCACGCATGCACTGCCCGGGGTTGGCTGCCCGCGTGCAGGTGTTGTTGATCGCGATCTCCGCCTGCTCGATGAACCCGTCCATCTTTCCGTCATTGATGTCGGCCTCGGACTCGTACTGGCTGTGGGGCCCGCCATAATTGACATCCCTCGGGTCATGGTAGGGGGGGACGCATTGTCCTTCATCCGGGTCGGGGACGCAGACAGCCGGGGCCCCGTTCTGCATGGGATACCCGTCCGCCCCGGGATAGGTGCCGAAATACTCGTCGAATGCCCGGTTCTCCTGCATGATGATGATCACGTGCTGGATCTTGTGAATCCCCTCTCCCGGGGCCGCCGGGACGGTAGCCAGCCCGGTTGTCGTGGCAGGGGCCGTAGTTACTCCGGTTTTAACGGACGTGCACCCTGCTGCAACAATCAGGAAAACAATGATCACTGTCCACGCGTGACCTGGTTTCATGGCCGTAATTCTCCTGCAATTTCCATTCTTTTCTCACATTCGCAGATGAGCGTTTAGCTGCCGGCATTCCCCCCGCCTGCTGACGAATTGGGGTACACCGGGAGAAGGAGCGGGGGACGCGGCTCCTGCGTGAAATCGAAGTCCCGGCTCAGGTCGCCAAGGACCGGGGCATATTCCCGGACGCTCGTCCGCGGGTCAGGACGGGAGTCGGTCGACGGATCAAGGCGTGCTCCCCCGAGGAAATCATCCTCAATGAACTTCAGGTACGCATCGAAGCTGAGTGTCTGTTTGTCGATGTACCCTTTCTTTGCGTACGGACTGATTACGAGAGCCGGGACCCGGATCCCGTACCCGTTCACGTCCACCTGCGGCGGCACGACATGGTCATAGAACCCTCCCCAGTCGTCCCATGCGAGGAAGATCGCGGTGCTGTTCCAGTCGGGGCCCTCCATGGCGGCATTGATGATCGAGGTCGTGTAGGCCTGCCCGGTTGATATGCTGCTGGGCGGGTGTTCGCTGACCCGGTTATTCGGCGTGATCCACGAGACCTGCGGGAGCGTCCCGTTATTCACTGCGGCAAAATAATTATCCAGGGACTGGACGTTTGCCGTCTCGTTGTTCTGTTGTACGGTGACAAACCACGGGAGCGGGTTCCAGATCTGGGGTACGCCCGCCCGCTGGGGCTGCTCTTCGCAGAACATCTCGTCATTGGCGCAGTCCGGCTGGGTACCTTCGTCAAGGTAATACGCCCACGTTACCTTGTTCTTATGAAGCAGGTAGGTGATATCGGTCCAGGCATAATTGGGGATTGCTGTCGGCGTCCCGTTTTTATCGAGGAGGAGCCGTTCAGGCACCTGGAGTTCATTGACACAGCTCATCGGGTCGGTTGTTGAACACCGTGCCGACCAGCCGGAAACGATGAAGAGGTGTTCGGGAAGGCTCCAGGTGGCGGCCGATGCGAACATATGGTCCTGCAGGACATAATTGTCGGCATAGGTCCAGTAATTCGGGAGTTCGCGCCGGTCGTGGTAACCCATGGCATCCACGGTCGCTGTTTTTTCCATGCAGTCCGTGTAATTGGATGTCTGGTTGCAGGCAAGTCTTATTCCCTCGTACTGCTGGCGGAGGAACCCGTCCATCTTCCCGTTGTCGATGTCAGCGATGGAATCATACTCCCCGTGCGGGCCCCCGTAATTCGTATCGTTTGCATCATGGTAGGGTGCGATGCAGCTGTCGCCGGCCACATCGGGAACGCAGACCGTGGGGACACCTCCTGTCATCGGAATGCCCTCGGCCCCGGGATAGGTGCCGAAGTACTCGTCGAACGCCCGGTTCTCCTGCATGATGATGATCACATGCTGGATCTTATGGATGCCTTCTCCCGGAGCGGGGATAACAACCGGTGTTCCCGGCCCGGCTATCGTGTTCGTAGATGCTACCTGCATGGCACCAGCAGGAGTTTGCGACTGAGGAACTGACAGTGTGCTTGGCAGGGCAATCGTGTATGTGGGTGCTGCCGGCACAGCACCGGCAGGGGTTCTCAGCTGAGGAGCTGTCGTCGTGCCCGGCGGACCCGCCGGAGCCTGGGACGAACATCCGGCGATGAACATGGCAAGGACGAGAAAAGCAAATACTCCGGCAGTCACGATCTTCATGCACGGCAATCATCCCGGGCCTGTTTATATATGGTGATAGTTTACAGTTTTTGAAAGGAGGTATCTCACCGGTATTCCGGAACTCCGGCAAGACTGCGGTCAGATTCCGGTGGCCCCGAAAGAAAAATCCGGAGCAGGCAGGAAAATGTGTGTCTCCCTCTTGGATCCATAACGCAATTCCTATTCCACAATATCCCAGCCGGCATTATCCAGGGGTCCGGGTATCTCCCCGGGTGTTTCCCCCTTCTTCCCGTGGATTTCGTGAACAAACCGTGACCCGGTCATGGAACACAATATCGCGGCGATGACGGAGAGCAGGGCACCGATGTAGAAGGAGATCCTGAGCGATGGCATGAAGGCATGCGCAAGCGTTGTCGGGAACCAGGTGGTGCCGGTCAGGGTGGTCATGGTCGCCGGGCTGATCGCGGTAACGACGGACTGGGGCAGGGTGACAAGGATCGCATGGACCGGGTTGTATCCCAGGAACGCGGCAAACAACGCTCCCGTCGGCGGAATTACGCTCATGGGAACGATCAGGTCCGGGGCCCCGGCGTTGGTAAGCGATATCGCGAGTTCCGGGGGAAACAGGTGCGTCAGGCTGACGATGACGACGGTAAAAAACAGGGCCATGGAGATGACCATCCCGCTGTTCTGCAGCATCGACCGCATGCCTGATGCAACACCCCGGTCCTCCGGGGGAACGGAATTCATGATGGCCGCAATGTTCGGGGTGCCGAACATGCCATTCCCGAGGCCCATGATCAGGAGTGCGATGGCAAAGATCGGGTACTCGAAATTATAGGGCAGCATGGCCAGCATCAGGAATGAGAAGGCGATGAGGAGCAGACCGGAGGTGGCGAACCACCGGGAGCCGTATTTGTCCGACAGCCAGCCCGAGAGGGGGCCCATGATCACGAACCCGGCGGTGAGCGGCAGCATGAAGACCCCGGCCCAGAACGGTGTCGACTCGTAGCTGTACCCGTGGAGTGGCAGCCAGATGCCCTGCAGCAGCATGATCAGGAGGAACATCATGCCTCCGCGGGCAAGTGCGCTCAGGAACCCGGCGGTGTTCGCGAGGGAAAATACCCGGATCCTGAAAAGGCTCAGCCGGAACATCGGGTCCTCGACACGGCTCTCGATGAACGGGAATGCGACCAGGAGGGCGATGCCGATCACGAGCGATGCGAGGACCCACGGGCTGCCCCATCCCATCGGGTCCTGCCCGTAAGGGAGCAGGGCATACGTGATACCGATCAAAAAGATGGTCAGCCCGCCGACAAAGGTGATGTTGCCCCAGACATCGATCTTCCGGGCCCGTTTCGGTAACGGTGTCTCCTTCAGTTTCAGGAATGCCCACACCGTGCCCAGGATGCCGACCGGCACGCTGACGAGAAACACGTACCGCCAGTTATAGAACGCGAGTATGCCGCCGAGGATGAGTCCCACGAACTGGCCTGACAGGAACGCCATCGTGTTCAGTCCCAGCGCCTTGCCCCGTTCATCAGGAGGGAATGCATCGGTGAGGATTGCCGCGCTGTTGGAGAACGTGAACGACGCGCCCACGGCCTGGACGAGACGGAACGCGATGATCTCGAGGGCGCCTGCGTCACCCTTGTCCGGCGTGAGGAAGAGCAGGATGGATCCAAGGGTGAAGATGGCAAACCCGATATTGTAAAGCTTCACCCTCCCGTACATGTCCGAGAGCCGGCCGAAGCTGAGGAGCAGTGTTGCGGTGACGAGGCTGTACCCCATCAGTACCCAGATCAGGTACTGGAACGAGGTGAGCGGGTCGATATTGATGCCATTGAAGATCGCGGGCAGCGAGATCAAGGTGATGCTGCCGTTGACGGATACCATGAACATCTCGATGGTCGTGATCGAGAGCACGATCCACTTGTAATCGATGCCTTTTTTGACCGGTCCTGTTCCAGTGCCTGGGGTTTCGTTCTTCTCCATGGGATCGGGCCGCCCCCGTTATCATCCGGGAATCTGTCCTGAACATGTAAACTATAGTTTACAAAGTTAGATCCTTCGGGGCTATAATTGTTTCAGGCACCCGGCCTGAAGGAACTGCTCCGGATGAACGTACCCGGAGGGATACGGGATATCAGAACCGGAGAAAAGGGCAACGAAAATGTGAAAAGAAAAAGAAGCTGTTCCCGTCGGGAGAAAACGGGGAAACATTGAAACCCTCCCCCAATTGATTACTCCCTCAGGGTGGCATGCATGAAATATGCCAATGTCGACAGGATTTACCGGACCATACCGCTGGATAACATTCCCTGGAACAGCGAGACCCCTCCCGACGCACTTGTTGAGCTTGTGCAGGACGGGATCGTCCGGCCCTGCAAAACCATCGATCTCGGGTGCGGTGCCGGCAACTATGCGATATACCTGGCAGGTCTCGGGTTCGATGTCACCGGCGTCGACAGTTCTCCCACGGCAATAAAAATTGCCGGAGAAAATGCAAAAAAACGGGGAGTCCGGTGCGGGTTCATTGTCGCGGATCTCCTCGGCAATTTGCATGAAGTGAAGGGCACGTTTGACTTTGCCTATGACTGGGAGTTCCTGCACCATATATTCCCGGAAGACCGGGGGACCTATATTAAAAATGTACATAAAATCCTGAACCCCGGAGCAACGTACTTTTCCGTCTGTTTCAGCGAGAAAGACCCCCAGTTTGGCGGCACCGGGAAGTACCGGAAGACCCGGATCGGGACAACGCTCTATTTCTCATCGGAGTCCGAGCTGCGAGACCTCATCTCCCCGTATTTTACGATCCGGGAACTGAAAACCATGGAAGTCAGCGCCAAGTATGGCCCGCATTGTGCGGTATCAGTGTTAGCTGAACGACGCTAGCGATGAGCCGAGAAATTAATAGAAATTCCGGAAAAAAGTTCATAGAATTCATTTTTGGGCTCTGGAGAAATCGTACAGGATATGTTTGTAAAGACGCTCCTAGGGGTTTCGCCTCCAGTTCACCCCCGCCGCTGAGGCAAACTCGGAAATATTCTGTCGAATATTTCCTGTGAGCCTGTCCTGTCCTTTGGACACGAAAGACACCCCCGCGATGCGATATCTGTGGAAAAAGTTGAGAGATTGATTGAATGAAATAAGGTTTTCTCCAGAGCCCATTTTTTTACTTTTTCATTATCAAGGCAAATCCGGATTCTACCCGTGCATTCTCATTCAACCGGATTTTATTCCTATCTCCATTTCACTGATATTTTCCCGACTGAAACGATCCCGATCCCGGATCTGACCAAGACCTCATACTCCTGCGGTTTTTTCAATGAACATGCGACATCGGTTGACCATGGATTTTCGCCTTCATTCCCGGATCTGACATGCGCTTTCAGAATACAATCATCAACCGGGTAAAACCTCCTCCTTTCCGATCGGATTGGAGAGATTACCACGGATAACTCTTCTCCTTCACTGATATTTGTAAATCCTGAGATGGTAAATGACTCTCCCATCTCCTTATCAGACATAGGATCGATCCTGATGAACGGCTCCTGAACAGAGAACGGAATATGTACCAATAAATCATCAAGACCATCGGTCGTGATCATATCAGTGAGTGCAGCTACCGCTGAACTACCTGTCAGGGAACACTCAAACCGGATCTGTTTATCATTCACGGTGTTTTTTACAACCACTCCTTCTTCAGTGATCATCCAGACCAGATCGAACCGGTTATTTTCTCCTGGATGCTGCAGTATAACGGAATACTCACCGGTTTTCATCTTCTCCGTCATGGCCGGGGGGAGAGTATATTGGAAGGTATTCCCGACCTCAACAGGAACACTATCATAAAACCGGAACTCATCCCCAAAGATCCAGATAGCAATTTCCGGAGGCAGAGATCCGGTCACCGCTCCGGTAATGACAAGGCGATCTCCTCTGGCCAGAACAGATGATGAGAGATTTGCAGATATTGTCCTTGTATCTGCCTTTAACATCCTGGCTTTCTCATCATCTCTCAGAGCAGCTTCCATCTCCTGAAGGATAGTACTTAAAAGTCTCTCTCCGTACCGCTCTTCCGAAACACCTTTCTGTATGCTCTTTCTTGCAAGACCAAGTATCAGACGAAGCTTCTTTCCCTGAAACACCGCTTTGAGGTGCTCCAGATTCTTCCGGTCATCCTCTCCCATCTTTCCGAGGGATCGGATCCGGTCAATAAAACTTTTCGTGATCTCAGAAAATTTCTCGCCTTCTGATGCAGATACCCACTCGAGTCGTATCCGCTCATCCAGTCCATATCGTTCAAAGACAGTATGAAGGAGGTTATATCTCCGCAATGTCTCCAGGTTCCCGTCTATGTAATGACAGTCCTGCAGATGACATCCGGAGATGAGTACCCCATCCGCCCCCTCGGTGAGAGCATCAAAGACAAAGACCGGATCAACCCGTGCAGAGCACATAACCCTGATGATCCTGGTATTCGGAGGATACTGGAACCTGGCCGCACCTGCAAAATCCGCTCCTGCATAACTACACCAGTTGCAGCAGAAGGCAATTATCTTGATCTCATCTTCCCGTCGTTCCTGAAAAGCAGCATGGATCTGTGCATGAATCTGCTCATCGGTGAAATGAGACATGGTTATCGCATGGGTAGGACATGCAGCACCACAGTTCCCGCATCCCTTGCAGAGCGCTCGTAGGGTTCGTGCCTTCTTATTCTCGATCCGTATCACCCCGTACGGGCAGAGATTCTCACAGACGCCACATCCGGTGCAGAGATCAGGATCGATCATACTGCTGATGGCATCGATTTTAAAAACCCGGTTCCACATCGGGATCCCGGCTCTCGATGCGGCCGCAAGCGCTTGTTCAACACTCTCCGGTATCCCGGCCGGTCCCCGTGCTGTTCCGCATACGTATATTCCGTCGTTCGCAAAATCAACCGGACGAATTTTTAAATGGGCTTCGAAGAAAAATTTGTCCTGTCCGAGAGGAACCTTCAGGACCTTTGAGAGTTGTTCCGCTTCCGTGGTCTGGACAAGCGGTGTTGAGAGTACCACCATATCTGACCGAATATCCAGTTCTCTCCTGAGCACCGGATCATAGACAGTACAAATTCTGTCACCTACGGTTGGCGGCCGTTCAGGCAAGAATTTAATGAATTTAATGCCCGTCTCCCGTGCTCTTCGGTACTGGGTTTCGTAGTCCGCTCCGTATACCTGTATGTCATTGTGCAGGATAGAGATCCGTGCATCGGGATTCATCTCTTTGAGCAGGATGGCATTCTTTATCGCAACCATACAACAGATTCGCGAACAGTACGAGACTGACTGACCCCGTGAACCGACACATTGTATCATCACGATATCTTCAGGAGGTGCAAAACCGGCATTCATCATCTTTTCGAGTTCGAACTGGGTGATCACCTGATCAGAATCATGATATCGATACAGTCCTTCTGGTTCAAAAGGGACTGCTCCGGTTGCAACGATGATTGTACCGACACGGAGGGGGATCTCCTCTCCGTTCCGGTTAACAATCACATCAAAATTACCGATAAACCCTTTCAGATCCTGAATCACGGATGATACGAGTACAGTTATCTTTTCAGTGGATCTCACTTCATCCAGAATGGGCTTTAAAGATTGGGCAGAGTCCTGGTACGAGGGAAAAAGAGAGTGCAGATTTTTGAGCATACCCCCAAGTTCTCTCTCCTTCTCGACGAGATAAACCAAAAAACCCTGTTTTGCCAGACTGAGAGCTGCAGTCATACCTGCGATTCCACTGCCGATCACCAGTGCAGACGGCTCAACATCAACAGATATATCCTCATCCGGTTCGAGAAGTGCCGCTTTCGCGATGCCCATCCTCAAAAGATCCTTCGCCTTCGCGGTAGCTTTCTCCTTCTCGTTCATGTGAACCCATGAGCACTGGTCCCGGATATTCACGAACTCAAAGAGATACGGATTGAGTCCTGCATCCCTGCAGGCAGATCTGAAGAGAGGTGCATGGGTCCTCGGAGTACAGGCAGCAACAACAATCCTGTTTAACTGGTGATCGGTAATAGCTGCCTTTATTGCTGTGAGCCCGTTATCCGCACAGGTATAGAGATCCTGCTCTGCATATACTACCCCCGGGAGTTTCTTCACATATTCAATGGCCCCCGGGACGTCAACAAACCCGCCAATATTTGTCCCGCAATGGCAGACAAATACACCTATCCGGACTTCATTCATGATCTAAACCCGCTTCTGGTATCCTGCTGTCCGGTCAGGGAACTGGTGAGCGATTCCCGGAGGATGCAGATATACTCTGCCGCCCGTGCAGATGCACCGCTCGCGCTTATCACCGCATCGGTGATATCCACCGGTCTCTTGCTGTATCCGCAGACAAAAATACCGGGAACTTTCGTATCAGACGGAGCAAACAGCATATCCCTGCATGAAAAAAACCCGTTCTCATCGATATCGATACCAAGAATCCCGGCGAGTTCTCCGGCCCCATGGCTTGGCTGAAGGGCAACCGCAAGAACAACCATATCTACCGTGATCTTCTTTACCTCCGAACTCTGGCGGTCATAATACCATAGCACCGGGTTATTATCTGCAGTCTCCCGGATCTCTCCGGGTTTTGCCTGAATATACTGTATTCCATACTCCGCTTTTCCCCGTACGATGTACTCCTGAAACCTCTTCCCTGATGCCTGCAACTCCGTATAAAAGATAAAATTTTCGATATCAGGATCATGCTCCCGTGCCAGGGTTGCGCTCTTAGTCGAGAACATGCAGCATATCGCGGAGCAGTACGGATTATTCTTCACATCCCGGGATCCCACACACTGAATAAATGCGAGTCTCTTTACCGGACGTCCGTCGGAGATTCTTACCAGATGTCCCCCGGTAGGACCGGAAGCATTGATCAGACGCTCATACTGTATCGAAGTGATCACATTCGGGTATTCACCGTATCCGTATTCAGGGATTGACGATGGATCAAAGACGTCCAGCCCGGTTGCGACGATGATAGCCCGTGCATCAAGTGAAAATTCCCTGGACTTCTGATCCAGATTAATTGCCTCTGCATTGCATACCTTCACGCAGTTACCGCACTTGATGCAGGTATCCCAATCGATCAGTGCTACCCGTGGGACTGCCTGCGGGAAGTAGAGGTGTATGCTGCGACCAGATCCAAGCCCGACATTGAAGATGTCCGGGGCCTGATATGGGCATGCGGTTATGCAGTCACCGCATCCGGTGCATTTCTCTTCGTCGATGTATCGTGGTCTGGTGATGATCTGAACGTGGAAAGAATCCCCAAGGCGACTCATCTTTTTTACCTGAGAATACGAATACACGGTGATATTCGGATGATTGAAGCAGTCGATCATCTTTGGAGCAAGGATACAGATGGAGCAGTCATTGGTCGGAAACGTCTTATCCAGCTGGGCCATTCTGCCCCCGATACTCGGACTCTTCTCGACGAGATATACATTCAACCCTTTTTCAGCAAGATCAAGAGCTGCCTGAATTCCTGCTACCCCTCCTCCGATAACAAGCACACTATCTTTCATCTGCATCCCAAAAAAGAGAGAGATATTTTCTTAGCTGATCAATTCCATGCTTATCTTTCCGTGAGACCATTCTGGCTATCTCACCATTGTCTGCTGAAGTACTGTCGCGATCCTTTAAAAGATTAAAAAGTTCTTCTCCTTTCTGTGTTCTCACAATAACCGTAGAGTATCCGTCTGGGCTTCCGACCATTCCGACTGATATATCAGCCAGTTCTGAGGTGAAATCGGTGCAGAACAGGCAACCGGTCCTGACGGCAGTTATCAGATCTTTCACCCTGCATGAGACCGTCTTCCCTCTGTCCGAGACGATGAAATTCCCTTTCGATATGACTGCTCTCTCAACAGTATCCAGATCTACATGCAGGAGATCTTTAATTCTTTTTTTCAGGAGATAATACCTGAAGTTTTCCATACAGAAGAGACCGATGGCCGTGAGATCTACATCCGGCATAGACCTCTGGATCTCCCGTAATCCGAATATCTGACAGGGAAGTCCAACCACTGCAATCCTCTTCTTCCCTCTCTCTTGTACTGCTTCGACAAATTTTTCTGGTATCGGGAGCAGTTCGTATTTTGAACCTTTCGCACTGATAATATCATCAGGATCCTCCGCAATAACAGCCTCGTTCTTCTTGTTATTTCCTCTCCGGACAACTATCGCAGAGTCAAAAAAATTCCGTTTCATCCCTTTGATGAGCAGGGAAGTGACTACTCCCCCGTCATACCCGGAGAGAGTTGTTTGTACTGCAGATACTTTACGGAAAACCCCAAACCCTTCCCTTGATCCTTCACCTAGGAAGAGATGCTCAAGTTCCGAGCGATGCGATCGCTCTTCTCCAGATTTTAATGCTTCAGCCCTCATTCCAAGGACGAGACGAGGGTAATCCACACCGGAGGGACAGGCAGTACTACAGGCTTCACAGATCATGCATGCCCAGATGGCCCTGTCGCGCCATATCTCCCGATCATATCCGCGGATAATTTTTGCAATATTCAGAACAGGAGAGAAGGATTTGTCAGCTCGTGCGATAGGACATCGTGCAGTACATTTACCACATTCGAGACAGTAATATGCACGCGAATCTCTGATCAGTTCTGTAACACGGTGAGACTGGGTAGAGGTGATCATATCATGGAGTATAGATCGGTTTTTTAGCTGGTCTGAATAATCACGCCAGTAGTCACTGTACCAAACGTTAAAGGTAACGCAGAAATTTTTTTATTGATATTTCAGAGTCTGTTACTCGAATATTCCCAATCAGGTCCCGGGTTTGACGTGACCCGAGTCGACAGTTCACAAACAGCGATCAGTATTGCAGAAAAGAACGCACGGGAAAAAGGCGGGCGGTGCCGGTTCATCGTTGCCGATCTCCCCGTCAACCGGCAGGAAGTGACCGGCACGTTTGATTTTGCATTTGACTGGGAACTGTTACACCACATCTTGCCGAAAGACCACCAGACGTATATCAGGAATGTGCTCCGGATCCTGAACCCCCTGTGCCACATACCTCTCCGTCTACTTCCCCGAACAGGACCCCCAGTTTGGCGGGAGCGGGAAATTCCGGAAAACACGGATCGGGACAACACACTATTTCTCATCAGAATCCGAACTGCAGGACCTCGTCTCCCCGTATTTCAGGATCCGTGAGTTGAAAACCATTGAAATCGGTGGTAAATTCGGTTCGCATGTTGTAATCTACCTGCTGGCGGAACGACGCTGAATTCATTTCATGAGAGGCTTTCCTGTCCAGGGTCAACCCCTTCATACCTTTTGTCTGCGGGTAAAACGCCGGCTGGCTTCTTATCCCCGTATTCTCCATAAAAAATCAGTCAATAACTATTTACCGCCCGTGCGTGATGGGAAACTGTGTGAATCATGGAGAACGAGTCCATCGTATTTCACGGCAACCTGCAGCAGCTGCTGGAGAAAGTGGAGACCGGCGAGATGATCCCCAAGCTGCAGGCATCGCACGCTCCCATGTGCAAATTTTTCACTGCATATTACGTTATCAGCGGTATCCGGCACGTTGTCCCTCTCGTACACGGCCCCACGGGATGCCCGCTCTACATGTCTGACTTTGTCAGGACCCGTGAATGCTGCGAGATACGGGGCGTCCCGCTCGAACCCACTGCCTGCACCACCCTGGATGAAAGCCACATCATCTACGGAGGCGAGGGAAAACTCCTGGAAGCAGTGAAAGAAGCGTATCAAAAGTACCATCCCGACCTCATCGTTATCCTCTCCTGCTGTTGTTCCGGGATCATCGGTGACGATGTCGAGAGCATTGCCCGTGAAGCCGAAAAGCAGGTCGGCTGCAGGGTGCTTGCGCTCAGGAGCGAGGGCTTCGGCGGCGACTTCCGGAGCGGGTACGAGGATGCGTTCAAGCTCATCATGGAGCTGATGGAGCCCCCGGAAAAGATGATGAAAGGGACGATCAACATCCTTGGGGCCCGCTGGGGGCCGTCACCCACGGAGTTCAACTGGGACATGGACGAGATTGAACGGCTCCTTGATAAGATCGGCATAAGGATAAACGCCATCATCGCGGGAGGATGTACGGTCGAGCAGATTAAACATGCCCGGGAAGTCGAGCTGAATGCCTCGTGGTGTTACGACTGGGGGCAGAAGCTCGGCGACCTGATGCAGGAACGGTTCGGTATCCCGTACAGCAGGACCGGGCAACCCTACGGACCTGAGGCAACCAGAGAGTGGCTGCTCGGTGTTGCAACTCCTCTTGGCATGGAGGAAAAAGCGCTTGAGGTGATTGAGCAGGAAATGCGAGAGGTTGAGCCGGATCTTACCTATCTGCGGCAGGCCCTCTCGGGAAAAACCGCAATCATCGAGATATCGGAATTTCCCGGGCCGATCCGGGCCCTCTCCCTTGCACGGATGGCAGCGGAGTTCGGGGCACATCCGGTCGTAATCAATGTTCACCCGTATACGATCAAGGAGCGGATGCCCAGTATCAAGTTCCTGTTAGAGACCGGCGTCAACCCGGAAATTATCCTGACAAAAGGACTCTTCCGGCTGGGGAGCTTCCGCTCGTCAAAAGAGACCGAGGACGAGCTGGAAGCGATTGTAAAAGGGTATGATAACGCGATCTTCTTCGGGAACTCCGGCCGGTTCCCGCCCTGCCCGGTGGTGAACCTGACGCTCATGAACCCGGCGTTCCAGCCCCAGTACGGCTACAAGGGGATCAAAAACATCGCTGCTCTCGTCAGGCAGGCACTGGAGAACAAGGACCTCCCGCGCTCGCGCCTCTTCAGGGGGATGCTTTATGGAACCGGAAAACGGTGAAGAGCCAGCCGGGCGGAGGATCCCTTCCCCGGAGTCATGTACCGACCCCTACCTCCGGTGCGCCTTCAACGGCGCAGCCCAAACAGCGCTGGGTGTCTCCGGTTCCGCCCTGCTTGCTCATTCCCCCCAGGGGTGCGAGTACCTTGTCAACAATGCCTTTGCCTCGCAGGAGTGCGACTATATGGAGACGGTTACGCTCTGTACAAAACTGTGCGTAAACGAGATCGTGCACGGCGGTGAAGACATCCTTGCCCGGACGATCCGGGAGGCAAAAGATCTCCCCATCTCCTCCCTGTTCGTAATCAGTGCATGCGGGCCCGAGATTGTCGGTGATGACATCGTTGCGGTATGCGAGACCCTGCAGCCGGAGGTGAAGTTCAGGCTTGTACCCATTCCCTGTGCCGGGTTCAGGGGATCGCAGTATGACGGCATCGACATTGCACTGGATACCCTCCTGAAAAGACTGGTGAAGAATGGGGGGGAGAAGAGGTCGGGATCGGTCTGCCTTATCGCTCCCCACGCGAATGCCAACCCGACCTGGACTGCAGACCTTGCATGGGTACAGCAGGTCCTTTCCCGGATGGGTGTCCGGGTTGTTGCCACGCTCACCCACAAGACTCCCCTTTCTGAGATTGAGAAGGTGGCATCTGCCGAGACATCTCTCCTGCTCAGCCACGATGCCGGGCAGAAAGCAGCGGATTATCTTTCTTCGGCCTATGGTATCGAACAGATTTTAAGGGGGATGCCGCTCCCCATAGGATTGACCAACACGCAGCGATGGCTGGCTGCGCTCGGGGAGCGGTTCGATGCGCAGAAAACAGTGGAGGGCATGGTTGCGGAAGGCGAGCGAATGGTGACAGCGACGTGCAGGCGCAAGATGCCGATGGCGCGGTTCCTGTACCGGACTCCTGCCGCGATCATTGCCGATGCCACGATCGGGATCCCGCTGGTCCGGTTTGTCACCGAGGAGATGGAGATGACACCGGAACTCGTGGCTCTCTACACGTCGCAGCGCCCGGTGCGGGAACTCCTTGAAAAGGAACTGAAAGAACTCGGGCTCAGCCCCAGAGTCGTGTATGGCACGGACGTATACAAGACGAGGATGAGCTTACGGGAGATAAGGCCGAAGGTCATATTCGGGAGCACCATCGAACGGCATGCCAGCGAGGGACTTCCGGTGGCATACGTGGTCGAAGTGGTGAGAATGATGCGCCAGTTCAGGATGATCAACCGGGAATATTTCGGCTATACCGGCATCCTGAACCTCTTCGAGTGTGTCCAGAACGAATGGACGATGGGGTGGCGTTCAAAAGAGAGAAGGTACGAGGCGAAGTGGTGAATTAAAGCATGAGACAAATCGCGATATACGGCAAAGGGGGCATCGGGAAGAGCACGATTGCCTCAAACCTGTCTGCGGCGCTGAACGAAATGGGGCATACCGTCATGCAGGTCGGTTGCGATCCCAAGAGGGACTCGACGAGGATCCTTGCCGGGGGTCGGTTTATCCCCGCGGTCCTGGAAGAGCACCGGGAACAGCTGAGGGTGGGCAGGGACGAATATGCGATCAAACTGGACCATATCGTCTTCAAATCGCCCGGCGGGATCTACCTTGTCGAGGCCGGGGGCCCGGAGCCTGGAGTCGGCTGTGCCGGCCGGGGCGTGCTGACAGCGCTGCAGATCTTAAAGGACCTCAACGCATTCGAGACCTACAAGATCGATGTGGCGATTTACGATGTACTCGGCGACGTTGTCTGCGGGGGATTTTCGATGCCCATCCGCGAAGGGTTCGCAAAAGAGATCTACCTTGTCTGTTCCGGCGGATTCATGAGCATTTATGCGGCAAACAACATTGCCCGGGCCGTGCAGCGCCTCGCCAAGCGGGGGGATACCGGGCTTGCCGGGATCATCTGCAACAGCAACGGTGATGATGCGTTCGAGCACGCAGTCATCCCGGAATTTGCAAAAAAACTGGGGACTTCGTTTGTCCGGTTCGTGCCCCGGAGTTCTGTGATCCAGGCGTGCGAGATGGAAGGACGGGCCGTGGTGGAGTTCTCTCCTGGATCAACTGAAGCGGAGGTCTTCAGGAATCTTGCACAAGCGATTATGGATAATGATTCACAGGTCATCCCGACACCGGTGAACGACCTCGCCGAGCTCGAGAAGATGTACCGGGAGCATCGTCTGAAACGATGATCGGTCCTGATAATTTTCCTGGATCCCTGAAAAATTTATTTTAATGGTATATCCGGCAGCCTACCGGTCCAGCCGCTTCCCGTGGCCGGGAAATGCCACCTGCGGTCTCCGTACAATAAATGAGGCGTCCAGATTTTTTACCATTCGTTCGGCCATGTCTGCGGGAATGCCCAGCGCCATCATCTCCGGGGGAAGGGAATGGTTCTGCGTCGGGTCCTGCGGGCCCATGAACGCGGTGTCGCGGGGCGTGTTTTCCGCAAGGCCCGCCGGGAACGTGATATAGGTCGAACAGGCAGATCCCCAGGGAACGATGACGGGTGAGAACGGGTCATCCCGGTCAAAGTGGATGAGTGCCGCCATGTTCCGGATCTGCTCGCCCGTACCAAAGCAGCAGAGGGATCTGATGGCAGGTCCGGCATCCGGAAGGGTCTCGCATGCCTGCACGACAAGATATTTTCCCGGGGAGCGGATCGGCCCTGCCGCCACCGTGCAGCGTTCGACAAGATCCGGGCTTGCTTTCAGGTATTCCGCCGCCCCGCCGCGGACGTCTTTCCTGCCGGTCGATACGAAATATTTGATATCATCGGGCACCGGAATATACCCCACATGGTAGAGCCCGCCAGGACAACAGCCCTCGCTGGTGTCGGCACTGAGATAGATCGCTGATACCTCAGTTCCTGTCGCCATCCGGTAAAGGGAGACGGCAAAACACCGGTTCACCTCAGCCAGCCGGGGAACGCCCGCCGGCAGGACTTCCGATCCGTACACCACAAGGGGGCGTGTCGAAAGCCTGAATGCGGTCTTCAGCCTTGCCCCAATTTCCCTGAAATCCGTTTCTGTCATGATCACCCTCCATCACTGCTCTGCGGCCAGTCCTTTCCAGATCGGGCCGTCGAACACACCATCTTTCGCCTCCTCTTCCATCTCCTCGAAAAGGGAAAACGGCACGGCAAAGGTGAACATATGCGGAGGGATCGTCTTGCCCACATTCGCCCGTGCGGCAAGGTCCGTGTACCCGAGCACTGCCCGGGGATGCTCCTTCTTTGCCTCGTCGTACACGAATGCCCCGATCTGCTGGCAGGCGGCCATGGGCGGGACCCGCACGGGATCGGTGCCCTCGCGGACCGCCCCGACGAGCGTGACGAGCCCGGTGATCTGCAGCGGATCGGCAACAAACACCACGACGACCGGGCGCTCGCCGGGCTTCACCTTGCCCAAGGGGGTGAAGATCACGTACTTCTCGGCTATATCCGTGATCGGGAGGTCTGCGGTCATGAACCGCTTTGCCTTCTCCGTATTCTTATGAAGGCGTTCGCCATGCAGGAACTTCGCCCGATCCCGCTCGGGAATATGCTGCACGGTTGCACAATAGGCCTCCCTGTTCTTGCTGCTCTCCTGCCCTTTTACAAAGAATGCAGCCATGAATTCGACACCGGCGCCACCAAAGGCATCGTAGTACCCGTTGCCGAACCCGAGTCCTGCACGGGCACCGGGGCAGCCATAGCTCTCCCGGTCGAACACGGCGGTCTTTCCCTTCGTTGCGACCTGCGCAAAGAATGGCATAATGCAGCTCTGCCCGTGCGGTTTTATCTGCAATGCACCTTCGGGTTTGGTATTGCTCCAGAGAATGGCCACGGGTTCATGGTCAAGCCGGAGTTTTTCTGCGGTGATACTTTTCATAAACGTCCTCTCCTCTTGGATGGGAATCGGAGAAAATCCATGATAAAGGTATTGATGGGAGGCCCGGGCACGGTGGGGGAATCGGGGGGAAAATCTCTATCCGGATCCCGCCGCTCATAAACCTGTACGGTCGGCCTGCATTGATAAATGAAAAAGAGCTGAGTTATTTCTGGTCGGAGTACTTCTCAACGACCCGGACATTATCCCCGCGGACCGTGATCGGGATCGGGACAACGCTCTCGTAGAGCTCGACCGTGATCTCTTCCTTTGCGGAATCGACCCTTTTTACCACGGCCTTCTCGCCCTTGAAGGGTCCTGCGATCAGCTCAACGATCGTGCCTTCCTCGATACCGGAGACGACCGGCTTCGGGATGAGGAAGTGGCCGACTTCGGCAAGGCTCGTCTCGCCCTTGATCACCGAACGCGCGTGGGCAACTTTCTCCACGAGCTGCTCGATACGGTTCATCTTCTCGGGGGTCTCGACGAGCACGTAGCCCTGGAGCTCGTTGGGCACGATGATCGCGGTCACCTTGACATCGATTGCCTTGGTCTCAATCGCCTTGAGGATATTATCCGCTACCGTGCGCTCCTGCTTGGAGGTCGTCTTGATCGCAAAGATCCGGTTGACAAATACTTCGGGGGTGGCCGGAGCCTGCGGAGCTGCGGGGGTGGGAGGCTGAGTCATAGACATCGGGGATCAGAATCCCAGCATGGTCTTGTGTTCGAATCCGACGAAGATGATGAACCCGATCATGCCGACAAGGAGGACGCCGGCTGCTGCAACGGTGGCAATCTTGGTGAACTCGTCCCGGGTGGGAGTGCGCGCGAGTTTTAAGACCCGGAGGTACTTACGGAACAATTCCTCGTGTATGACGCTCGTTTTGTTTTCAGACTTTGAAATTTCCATATCCGCTCACTTGAGAAAATCGATCTCAAACTGTTTCTGTACTTTGGGGGTAAGCTTCTCACTACGACCATATATTTGTGGCGACCGTACGCCCGTGACCACCAGCAGGCACCGCATCTTGTCTTCCATCGCCGGGTCGATCTGAGCACCCCAGATGATCCGGGCGTTCGGGTCGACTCTGGAATAGACTTCCTGCACCACACCCTCCGCCTCTTCCATGGTCATGTCCGGGCCTCCGACCACGTTGACAAGCGCGGCAGTTGCACCGCTGATATCCACGTCGAGAAGCGGGGAGCGGATCGCCTTCTTGACCGAATCTGCGGCCTTGTCCTCGCTGTCACTCTCGCCCATCCCGATCATCGCGACGCCGCCGCGTTCCATGACCGTGCGCACATCGGCAAAGTCCAGGTTCACGAGCCCGGGCATCGTGATCAGCTCGGTGATGCCCTTGACCGCACGCATCAGGACTTCATCCGCGACCTTGAAGGCAGCATAGAGGGGGAGTTTCGGGACAATCTCGAGCAGCTTGTCATTGGGCACAACAATGACCGTATCAGCCACGTCCCGAAGGCGCTCGAGGCCGGCTTCTGCATTCTCCATGCGGATGGACCCTTCCGCGGCGAACGGCAGGGTGACAATCGCGATCGTGAGGGCCCCTTCCTCCCGGGCGGCCTTTGCCACGACCGGCGCGACACCGGTACCGGTACCCCCGCCGAGCCCGACCGTGATGAAGACCATGTCGCAGCCGGAAACGGCCGCACGGATCTCCTGTTCGTTCTCGAGGGCCGCTTCCTCCCCTATCTGCGGGATGGAACCGGCGCCGAGACCGCGGGTCCGCTGCCGGCCGAGAAGGATACGCTGGTCCGCACGGGTGCGGATCAGGTGCTGGGCATCCGTGTTCATGGCAATGAGCTTCGCCCCGTGGATACCCTCCTCCATCATGCGGGAGATCGTGTTCGACCCTCCGCCTCCGCAGCCGATGACCGCGATCTCGGTCTTGAGCTCAGCGAGAATCTGGTCAAGGTCTTCGTTATTCTGCGTGGGGGACACGGTTTCGTCCCTCGCCTTAGTGAGTGCCTCTTCAACAATTGACCTCATGAAAACTTCTCCAACCCCGGGATGTGGATTCTGACTTCACTGCGGGAAGACACCAGGTCCGGTGTGATTGTCCTCTGATCAACAACTACCGGCCGGCCCCCTGCCAGCTCCTTGTAGGAAGGTCCGGGTATAACTCCCAGTTCGCGCGCTTTTTTGGGATCGAACCGTACCTTGGTAATGATCAGGTAATCTCTCTCCGTTGCAGTGATCTCTTTACTACGTATGATTTTTACGCACAATGTATTTAAATCATTTATTATTTGGGCCGAATGTTCCGTATAGGTAATGAATTCGGGAAGCAGGCGATTATCGTGCGTGGAAAGATGAACAACGGGCAGATTGGTTAGATTTTTTAACAGGCCCGGCTCGTCCGTTTTGACGGTTTCGGCCAGTAAAACAGGATTTGCCCGTACAAGCACCGGTGTACCCGCACGTGAGAGTGCGTGGATGTAGCACCTTGATCCGGGCGATACCCCCCCGGCCATCTTCCGGATCGCACAATACGTGTCCCAGGACAGGTGGCCCAGTGCGGTGATCTCGCTCTCGGAGAGTCGTGGGATCTGCAGTGCCTCAAGCATCCCTGATAACCGGTTGAGCACTTCGCGGTCAAGTGCTTTCCGGTCGATATAAGCGCCAACCGCCCCGCTCTTCTCCATCATCGAGCGCACCATCTCATTGTCAAGTGCCGCAATCTCGCGGGTATGGGCAATGTGGCCGAATGCCCCCCGGGATGTGAGGGCGATCTCCGTTTCCCGGGCCGCGTAATGGGTGCCGCCAAACCCGATGAGCGGGACCGGCTCCTGCGGGACTGCCGACAGCACGCTCTCAGCCACCGCCCTGCCGGCCACGGGATCGCCCCATTCCTTCTCTGTGCTGCCGATCTCGACAAAGAACGACGGGAGCGAGAGGCCGGTCGGCCCGTGGTGGGTCACCTCGTACGAGACCCGGTAGCCTTCGGGACAGTGCCGGGCAAGGGCCCGCAGCGTTGCCTGCATCATGGCCGGAGCGGCGGGGGCGAGGGTCCGGGGACTGCCGCCGAGTTCCGCTGCACCGAAGTTCCCGGTGACGTGGACGGTGAGGATGGGGACCGGGTTGACGCTGGAGTGGCGGGAGAGGAAGATAAGGAGGTCGGCTTCGATCTCCCGGTCGACCGCCTCTGCATGGATCAGCCGTTCTCCAACATCATAAAAATTGTAGGTGTTGCCGTTTTCCTGCCCCGGTATCCCGGCCCCGGTGTCGAGCAGGTGCTCGATGTGGTGCCGGATATTCAGACCTGCCGTGTCCTGCCGGGAGTTGACCAGCGCGATCCTCATTACAGCATACGTAGACGCGGCAGACGATTAAGGGAGCATGTGGCCGTTCGTCCCCGGCTGCCCCTGCCAGTCATCCCGTTCCGGCCCGGGGGGACCGGTTGCGCGCCGCTTCGACCGCCATCTTCACCGTTTCCTCCGGGGTACTGCACTTCACCACGCCCTCAATCTTCCACGTGGAGAGGCCGAAGACCGGGCACCCGGTCTTCAGGGCGATCGCGATCTCCGAGAGGGTTCCGTAACTGCCGCCGACGGCGATCATCGCATCCCCTGACTGGGCGACAAGGACATTCCGGCCATGGCCGAGCCCGGTCCGGATCACGATATCGAGGTACGGGTTCCCGTCACCGGTGCCGGAGATGATCCCCACCGTGGTGCCGCCATGGTCCCGGGCACCCCTGCATGCGGCTTCCATCACCCCGCCAAGCCCGCCGCAGACCAGCACTGCACCACTCCCGGCGATGAGACGGCCGACGGCATATGCCGTTTTGTATTCCTGCCGCGTCGTCTCGGCTGCACCGGCAACTGCGATCTGCATGAGGGATGTGTTGTCCTGTCAGCAGATAAAACTGGATTTCTCCGGGACCGGACTTCCCGGATACGATTACACAATTTATTTTACCATGGGAGAAAAGAATGTGACTATATCTACAAGGGGAAATCACATGCAGGATCCACAGATGATATCTATTTTATGCATAGACGCTGAGCCCCTGTTCCTGGACGCCTTTACGCAGAGACTTGAGCGCGAGCCCGGGTTTTCCATCGTATCAGCATCGACCGTCGCCGAGGCCCTGGAGCTCATCAACACCCAATATTTTGATGTGATCATCTCGGATTATGCGATGCCGGACATGGACGGTATCACACTGCTTCAGGAGATCCGGGCGCGGGGTTGCCAGTCTATCTTTATCATGGTGACAGCCAAGCGCCTTGCCCATATCGCCATCGATGCGCTGAACACCGGGGCGGACTATTACCTGCAGAAGGGGGGGGCGGAGGCAGGCCCGGAGATAACGAAGCTCATAGAGTTCATCAGGAAACGCGTGCCCGAGCGGCGTGCCGAACAAGAACTGACGGAATGGGGGAGATTTTACCAGTCCGCTATCGAGAACCATACAGACATCATCTGCCGGATCGGCCCGGACGGTTCATTCCGGTTTGCCAGTGAATCCGGGCTCCATTTTTTCAGGAGGCCGTACGAGGAGTTACTGAAGACCAGTTTCTTCTCCCTCCTGCCGGATGATGAGCGGCAGGTGGTCCTCCTCCGGCTCCAGAACCTCTCGGCGATCAAACCCGACATCCTCATGGAACACAGCATTGCCGGTGGCGATGGAAAACCGGTGGTTCTCCAGTGGAGTTACCATGGTTTTTTCACGGGTACCGGCGCTGTTTCGGAATACCAGGTCTCAGGGAGGGATACGGGGGGTCTGGTCTCTATCGGGAGCCCGAAACAGCCTGTGGCGGCACGTACATCGGCAGCACCGGCAAGAGCCAGCCCAGCACCCGCTGTTGCCCCGGCACCCCAGGAGGGGCCCGCTGACTGGGGGGGACTTGTCGAAACGATCCAGTCGCTGGACAACCCGGTCTTTGCCGTGGACAAAAAAGGTGTGATCATCGCGTGGAACAAGGGGCTTGAAGAACTGACGGGAATCTCTGCCTCATCCATGATCGGAAAAGGCAATTACGAGTACTCGGTTCCCTTCTACGGCAAGCCGAAGCTCATGCTCATCGATCACATTATCCGGCCCAGTGCAGGCTCCGGAACCGGGATAAAGAAAGCAGGAGATACCTACATCGGGGACGTGGAGCATATCACCATCCGGGGCAAACCGATGCTGCTGTGGGGCAAGGGTTCCCCGGTGTATGATGCAAAGGGCTCGCTCATTGCAGCCATCGAGGCAATAACGGTCGGGGAGCCCCAGAAGGAGATGGCAGGCCAGGAAGGGTACCTTGGCGGGATCTCGAGCATCACGTTGAAAGTCTCGGGTGAGGGCCTCGGCGGTGCAATCGCCGGGGCAATCGGTTCCTCCACCGGGGGATACGGGGTGTATGCGACAACCAGACGACTCTTTGTGATCCAGAACCCTGATCTGAACGCAGAGTCCTCGAAAGGCGTCCAGTTCAGTTCGTTCATGATGGACGAACTCTTCGGGACGACTGTGGACACGCGCCAGAAGTCGATACATGAACTGGAAGATCAGGAGATTTACTCGGCGGAAAAAGCGGATATCACGAAGATCGAGCTGAAAAAGCCGGTGCTGCTCTCCGGGTTTTTGACCATCTCAACAAAGGATCGCGGTTCATTCCGGATCTATATCGACCACAAAAAGGCGTACACTCACATCGAGCAGCTGATGAAATCGTTCTTACCGGAAATGCTCCATATCGAATAAAATAGGCCGGAAAAGATCGTTTCTTTATTCCGTCCCTCCCTGCCGGTTGATCACCATCAGCCGGAGCCCGCTCATCTCCTCGATCGCGAACCGCGGGCCTTCCCGGCCGAGCCCCGAACCTTTCGCCCCGCCGTACGGCATCTGGTCGGCACGGAACGTGGGGATGTCATTCACCATCACACCCCCGACATCCATCTCCGCGAAGGCCCGCATCGCCCGGTTAATGTTCTGCGTGAAGATGCCCACCTGGAGCCCGTACTCGCCCGCGTTCGCGATCCGTATGGCATCGGCGAAATCATCGTACGGCGTGACCGAGATGACGGGCGCGAAGACCTCCTCGCGGTTCACCCGCATCGCGGGCGTTGTATCGACCAGCATCGTGGGGGTAAACATCGTCTCTTTGAGCGTCCCGCCGGTGAGCGCCCGGGCGCCCTGTCGGATCGCTTCCTGCACCTTCCGGTAGGCCTCCTCAGCCTTCAGCCGGTCGATCATCGGGCCCACATCCGTAGACGGATCCCGTGGGTCACCGAACTTCAGTGCCTTTGTGGCCGCGAGGATCTTCTCCACGATCTCCTCGTATACCGGCCGGTGGGCAAGCACCCGCTGGACCGAGATGCAGACCTGCCCGGCGTTGATGAAGCCGCCGGTTGCGATCCGCTGAGCCGCAAATGCAAGGTTCGCGTCGTCATGCACGATCACTGCAGCGTTCCCGCCCAGTTCCAGCCCCACTTTCTTCCTTCCGGCAATCTCCCTCAGGTGCCAGCCGACCGCACAGCTGCCGGTAAAGGAGAGGTAGGCGACCCGGGGGTCACGGACAAGGGCTTCTGCCCGGGCGCCGGCGCACGGAACCACGCTGATCGCTTCCGGGGGCAGGCCCGCAGCGACAGCCATGTCCCCGAGGATCAGGCTTGAGACCGGCGTTACAGACGCGGGTTTAAGGACTACGGAGTTCCCGGCTGCAATCGCCGGGGCAAGCTTATGGCAGGCGAGGTTGAGCGGAAAATTGAAGGGGACAATACCAACCACCGGCCCGAGCGGGAAGCGCTGGAGGAATCCGGTCCTTCCCTGCATGTCCTCGCTCAGGTCAAGGGGGATGATCTCGCCATAGATCCTTTTTGCCTCCTCTGCGGAAGTCCGGACGGTCACCTCGGCCCTGGCCACTTCAGTCGTGGCGAACTTCCGGGTCTTGCCCCCTTCCATGATCATGACATCAATAAAGTCGGCCGAGCGCCGATGGATCTCGTCCGCGAGATTACAGAGTATCTCAGCCCGGGCATGGGAGGAGAGACGTTTCGTCTTCCCGAACCCGGCCACGGCACTTGTTACCGCTGCTTTCAGGTCACTGGTACCAGCCTGGCAGACCTGGCAATAGCGTTCGCCCGTATACGGGAACCGGACCTGGATTGTTTCAGCCGTCTGTTTCTTCTCCCCGCCAAGAAGGATCGGATAGGATTCCATCACGCATCACTCACATATACCCGTATATACAGCATGAAAAGACCTGCAATAAGAACTGCACGGTCTGATGCCCGGTGACCGTGCCATCACCATTGTAAAAAAAAGGAGAGGCTAAGCGATCTTCAGCAGTTTGACCGGAACCTGGTAGATGGCATCGTTCACGCCGGTCTCCTTGCGGTCGTCGACACAAAGATAATACTGCCCCTGGTTCTTAATGGTGAAGGTCTTCTGCACCGGTGCAGTGACGTCGTTGAACTGGACAACCGGCACAATTCCCTCGTACACCCATTTCTTGTTCACGCTGTCCCACTTCGGCTGGACCGCCTGGAGGGCGATATGGTCGTTCGTGTCCAGGAAGATGATGTTGACGTTCACGGTACCTGGACCCGGGGTGGTTGCGGAAAGGATATACTTCTCGTCAGGGTAGAGGTACGAGACGCGCATCTCTTTCTGCACGTCAAGACACGCGTAATCGTTAAAATGGACACCTATCGTCGTATCGATATTCGCAGTCTTTGCCGCTGCCGTTGCGGATATCACTCCTGCTGATGTGGAGGCAGAGGTCGGGGCAGGAGTCGCCGTATCGGTCTTCTGTGCCGTAGTGCAGCCGGCTGCACACAGAAGTACGATAACCAGCACGAGAAGGGAGGCGGTCAGGGCAGCATAACCATGGGATCGCATGATATTCCTCTTCAAAGCGGTACACATATAGGTTGCGATTCCCGTTCTGTCAGTTTCCTGAAGCAGGCGAAACGTACAGTACCCAAGAAAAACTACTTTGTGCAGTGGCGCCAACATTCTATCGCATAAACGGGCGTCACGCTGAGCGACGAGGGGCAAAAAGAGGGGTTTTTTTGAGGGAAGTCACCGCGAACTTCAATGCAAAGGAGATCGAGCGTGGAGTGCAGGAATACTGGTGCACTCACGACACGTACCAGACCGTAAGAAAGCACCGGAGTGCAGGCAAGCCGTTCTTTTTCGTGGACGGCCCGCCGTACACCACGGGGCACATCCACCTCGGGACTGCCTGGAACA
Source organism: Methanoregula sp. (assembly GCF_049510175.1). Taxonomy (GTDB): domain Archaea; phylum Halobacteriota; class Methanomicrobia; order Methanomicrobiales; family Methanospirillaceae; genus Methanoregula. The sequence continues at coordinate 98,850 of NZ_JBEKZF010000001.1, read as the reverse complement.
AGATCATCAAGGATTCCATCCTGCGCTACTACCGCATGAATGGCAGGAATGTCATCGACCGGGCCGGCTACGACATGCACGGGCTGCCGATCGAGGTGAAGGTCGAGCAGGCACTGGGTTTTAAGTCCAAGAAGGACATCGAGACGTTCGGCATCCGGCCGTTCATCGAGAAATGCCGGGAGTTCGCGATCACGAACAAGAAACTGATGGACGAACAGTTTGAAAGCCTCGGCGTCTGGCTCGATTTCCCGGGCGCGTACCAGACCGTGAAACCGGAATACATCGAGGCAGCGTGGTGGACCCTTGCGAAAGCCGATGAGCATGGGATGCTTGAGCGCGGCCACCGCGTCGTGAACTGGTGCCCCCGGTGCGAGACGGCGATCGCTGACGCCGAGGTGGAGTACTGGGACGAGAACGACCCCTCGATCTTCGTCAGGTTCCCGCTCACCGGAAAGCCGGATGAGTTTCTCGTCATCTGGACCACGACCCCGTGGACCCTTCCGGCCAATGTCGCGGTTGCCGTATCGAAGGAGTTCGAGTACGCGAAGGTGCTCGCCAAAAAGGACGGGAAGGAAGTGTATCTCTGGATCGCGGAGCCCCTTGTCAAGGCCGTGCTGAAGAAAGGCCGGTTCAAGGACTTTTCCCTCGTTGAGAAGAAGAAGGGCACTGAACTTGTCGGATGGGAATACCATTCCCCGCTCGACACACAGGTACCCCTCCAGCGGGAGATCCAGCACAGGATCGTGACTGCGGATTTCGTGGCGCTCGAGAATACCGGCATGGTGCATATCGCCCCCGGCCATGGCTGGGACGACTTTGTGCTCGGGACAAAAGAGGGCCTGCCCATTGTCTGCCCGGTCGACGGTGCCGGGAAGTTCAAGGAGGAAGCAGGAGAATTTGCCGGCCAATACGTGAGAGACGCAAACGAGAATGTGCTCGCGGCACTGGGCGATGACCTCCTCGCCAGAGAGACGGTCACCCACCGCTACGGCCACTGCTGGCGCTGCAAGACCCCGATCATCTTCCGGGCCACCTCCCAGTGGTTCCTGAAAGCATCTGAGATGCGGGACCTGATGCTCTCCGAGATCGCGAAGGTCACCTGGTACCCCGACTGGGCAGGCAGCGCCCGGTTCTACGACTGGATCAAGGAAGCCCGTGACTGGTGCATCTCCCGGCAGCGCTACTGGGGTATCCCGATACCTGTCTGGGTCTGCCCGAAATGCAATACCTACCGGGTGATCGGCACCATCGCGGAACTCGAGAAACGGAGCGGTACATCCCTTCCCGACCCCCACCGCCCGTATGTGGACGAGGTGACAATCCCGTGCAGCTGCGGCGGCACGATGAGACGGGTCGAGGACATCTTCGATGTCTGGTTCGACTCCGCGGTCGCATCGTGGGCAACGCTCGGATTCCCGGGCAAGACAAAGGACTTCGAAAAGCTCTGGCCTGCTGATTTTATCACTGAAGGGCAGGACCAGACCCGTGGCTGGTTCTATTCGCAGCTGGGCGCGAGCACGATCGCGTTCGGGAAAGCGCCCTACAAGAGCGTGTGCATGCATGGCTTTGCCCTCGATGCAGAGGGCAAAAAGATGTCAAAGAGCCTCGGGAACGTGGTAAACCCCGGGGACGTAATCGAGAAGGTCGGAGTGGATGTCCTGCGCCTCTATGTCCTCTCCTCCTCGGCGCCATGGGACGACCTGAAGTTCAACTGGGAAGGTGTCGGGACGGTTAACAGGGCGGTCAACATCCTCTGGAACGTGTACCGCTTCCCGCTTCCCTATATGATCCTCGATACGTTCGAACCCGCGTCGAAGAACGGGGTCTGGGACGATGCCTACGTCCGGGCCCACATACGGGAGATGCCAGATGAGGACCGGTTCATCATCTCCCGGATCAACTCGGTCGCCTCTATCGTTGACACCGCGACCAGGGAGTGCCAGCTCCACCGGGCCACCCGCGAACTGACAAACTTCATTCTCGAAGACCTCTCGCGCTGGTATGTCCAGCTCGTCAGGCCCCGCATGTGGCTCGAGGGGGAGTCGGAGCAGAAGGTCTTTGCGTACGAGACGATGTATTACGTGATGCACCGGCTGACCGGGCTCCTTGCGCCCTTCTGCCCGCACCTCACCGAGGAGATCTACCGGAACCTCCGCTGTGCAAACGACCCCGAAAGCATCCACCTGCTCGACTGGGATGCCGGGGAGACGGTGCTCGTAGACCGGGACCTGGAGCACGCGGTCGAGATTGTCCGCTCGTTCGACGAAGCCTCGGCAAACGCCCGCCAGGCCGGGAAGAGAAAACTCCGGTGGCCGGTAGCGGAAGTCGTGGTAGTGACCAGTGCAGTGCCGGTGAAGGATGCGATAGGCAGGCTCAACGCGGTCTGCATGGACCGGGCCAATGCACGGAAGGTCTCAGTAGTCATGGGCCGGTGGGATCGCATAGGATGGCACGCAGAGCCGGTGATGAAGGCGCTCGGAAAAGGGTTTGGCAAGGATTCGTTCAAGCTGAAAGCCCTCATCGAGGCAGCAGATGGGGATGCGCTCAAGGCCGAGATCGATGCCGGGCGGAAATACCGGCTGGGCAGCGGCGACGAGGTCTTCGAGATCGGGCCGGAGCATGTCACCTTCACCGAGAAACTTCCCGCGGATATCTTCTCTGCTCCCATGACGGATGCCATGGTCTACGTAGACGTGGCCCTCACTCCCGATCTCGAAGCGGAAGGTTATGCCCGCGAAGTGATCCGGCGGATCCAGGAGATGCGCAAGCAGCTCGACCTCGCGGTGGAGGACATGATCAACGCAGAGGTGGCAGTGAGTGACAAGCGGGTGCTTGCCCTGCTCCACAGCGATGCGACGATCGCCATGATTGGGGACGAAGTACGGGCGAAGTTCTTCGGATTCTCAAAAGACGGGACGCAGCCCGATACTGCACGCTTTGCTTCCGTCAAGGAGTGGGACGTCGAGGATGTGGGGATGACGATCGGGATCGGAAAAGCGATATAAGGCACCTTTTTTGGTACGAATAATCGGCTCGTACCCGCTGAAATATTTTCAATCGCGATCGCAGGGTGTTAGTAATGTTGCCAACTGTTGGATAATTATCCAACAATTGGATATTTATCTAACAATGTTTTGTTTTCTCCGACGTGGACGCCAAGTCTGATCAACCAGACCCTGTGTGAAAAATTCCGGGCAGGGGCTGAGGGGGTGAATGAAAATTTTTTCGCGATGTCAGGGAATATTGATGGGGGCTGATGCCCCCAAACCCTCAGATGGATAGGCGTCGCTACTCACGACGGGGCACCTCCCGGCGGGTCAGTGACTGAATCAACAAACGATTTGGGAGTATTCCACTACACCGCGTCCCCTGCAGAACGGCAGACTCCCTATTATTTGGAGGATCGGCTGATGCGAGAGATAAAAAAATGGGATGAGATTAAAAGCCTGTTCAGGGTTTTATATCGCTATTCTCTCCATCTTTCCCGCATCCTGTGGATTGCAATAACGGCAAGGATACAGCAGCATACCGGGAGGAATATGGGGAGCGGCGAATAGGTGGTACGCGGCCCGTTTGATGCAGGGGATGTACCTGAAGGGGAGGCCGCCGCAGCCTGCGGGAATGCCGCTGATGGGGGAGAGGCGGCCGAACCGCTGAAGCAGAGGGTCTGGCTCTGGGGCGCAATTGAGTAAACCTTCCCTGCATCGTCCTCGACTCTCGTGGGACTGATGGTCAGGACCACGCTCCCCGCTTTCAGCCCCTGTACCGACAGCGTGGCGACCGGGACGTCCTTGTCATTCGCATTCACCTTCCTGTCCAGGTCGACCACCCTGACCCAGACCTGCTGTGCCGGAAGTGGTGACACGTCGTGAAGTGCTGCCCAGGCAGGGAATGCGATGCTGACAATCTGGGCTGCCTGGGGATCGCTGATGGCGAAGGTCACATTCAGTCCCGAGAGCCCCGTGGGGATATCGGTGAGGGTGACCGGGACGGAGAGGGGCGATGATACCGGTGCACAGCCGGACCCCCCGTTTGCCGTAAACACTGCGCCACTTACAGGTACAGTAAAAAGGAGGAGGAGTATGCCGGCAATGATCCAGTTTTTTTGCATGCATTGCTTCATGGTATCCATTGTGCGTATTTTTTTACAGGGGTCATACTTGCACTCTTATTTCATTATAGAGCGTCACAACATCGTTAAACCCGATATCGCCACTCCCGTCAAAGTCATAGTAACTGACCAGACCATATGTGCCGGCGGTGATGTCGTCCAGATTCGTGAACATCACGACAACATCGTTCATCGTAACGAAGCCGTTGCCGTCAAGGTCTTCGTATAACCCGTCATGATTAGGATCCTTTGGAGCACCGAAGAACCCGCCAAGGGGCTGGGGGCGGGGGAATGGCAATCGGTCCGTCATGACCGTGAAATTTTCCGGAATGTACTTGACCATATAAGACCCACCTATACGGTCCTGAATTGATGGTATGATCAGTTGTTCTGCACACTGCGAACCATAACTAAACGTTGTGATACCCGGTTGCGTGTTTAATATGCTGAACGAACCGAGAGTGATATTAGTGGTGCCGGATGTGCCCGTCAGGTCAACTGCCGCAAATCTCACATAGCCGTGAGTCTGTACAGAGTTTGCTAATCCTGCCCACGGGGGCGTGGTAAAGCTGGTTATCTGGCCATTTGCCGTGTTATTCTGGCAGATCTGGTATTCTATTCCCGATATTCCATACGGCGCAGCGCTTAGTATAATGTTGTAAGTGGTCGAGGTCCCGTTTATCACAACTGGTGATTGCGGCACGATACTGACGGTAATCGGAACTGGAACCAAACCAGTTTGCCAGACATCGTTCGCCGGACCGGTTGGGGCAGACCCTCCCAGTATCAGCATATTTTCCGCTGGCTGGCCCGTTGTCCCGGAAGTGGGTGTCACCACGTTAGTAGTGTATACAACCGTCGCAAAGTCTCGTCTCGCAGTCCAGGTCTGCTGCTGAGCTGAAATTGCCTGTGTCCATATGGTGCCATTCGCCGAAACCCAGACATCGTTCACCCGTCCCGTAGGACCACTCTGTCCCCCCATCACCCACATCATGTTATTGAACACAGCCGCACCGAACATATCTCGGGCCGGCCAGCTGGCACTTGCATTCGCCTCCGTCCATGTAGTGCCATCATACGAATACCATACATCGTTCACAAGGGTAGTGGTGGTATACCCGGTATCTCCTCCGAGCACCCATATCCTGTGATCAAATACAACTGCCTGCTGGTATTTTCTTGCGTTCCAGCTGATACCCTGGACCTGCGTCCATGTCAAGCCATCATCCGAATACCATACATCGTTCGTAGGCGCGCCATCGCTATCTCCCCCGAGCACCCACATCTTGTTGTTGAATACAACCACACTAAGATCTGCTCTCGGAGACCATAGGGCATCCGATAGCGGTTCCTGCGTCCATATAATGCCATCACTCGAATACCAGATATCGTTCATCTCGCCCCCCGCGCCGGTTCCCCCCATCACCCACATCTTGTTCTTGAACACAACCACACCGAAGTCATTTCGGGCCGGCCAGGCACTTGCATTCGCCTCCGTCCACGAACTGCCCATATCCAAAGAATTCCAGACATCGCTCGTCCGTCCCGTAGAACCTAATCCCCCCATCACCCACGTCTTGTTATTGAACACAAGTGCCTGGTGTCCTATGCGCACCGGCCAGGTGGCATGCGGTGTTACCTGTGTCCACGTTGCGCCTGGAACACTCGCGTCTACCATGCCGGTACAGACGAGCAGGAGAATAACCCCGAACATTACCCGGTACCATGCCCGGGATGGTTTCCACCGATCCTTCTCCCTTCCACCGATTGTTACCGAACCATAACCAAAATCTTTCATCACCCTACGCCCCCCAGCGTCTCCATTATCCGGCCCGGTAATATCCGGAGAAATCCGGATAAGATATGGGGCAATATACCCGTAGCTTCATTTAAAGATTGTTATTTACCGCGTCATTATACTTTGAGAGCGATCCGGCGGATCCAAGGTATGCATAGGCCGCTCGATAATGCACGTTTTGCGATGACGTCCTATTACCTGTTTAAGGCAGCGATAGAGAATTCAATGAGCTGGGTTAGATTAGAGGCATCGTGATTGTGCCCTGCTCCCTTTTTTTTAGGGGCGATTCCTTCTCTTGAAGGGCACAAGGAGGCTGGAGAAGAACCCCTGGCCCTTCGATCAGCTGGAGTCACAAAGAGGGGGTATCAATTTCCTAAAACACGGTTTATCCAAAAACGGGGTGTATGAATTATGTCACACTCCCCCCAGCACCATCCTCAGGAACTCCTTCCCCTCGGGACTCGTGAACAGGGGCAGATCCGTCTCGGTCGTGACCGCACTCCGCTCAGCGATCACGGTCTTATTCGTGATCGGGTTGAATCCTTCCTTCTCCGTGATTTTCTTATATACGAGTGTACCCCTGCGTTGCCATGCAGGTGTAGTTGCAAGGTTGAAGCCCCGCACGTGCATCATCTCGTGAAGGTCCTTGGACTGCAGACCTTTGAGCTGTTCTGCAGCCTTCTTCGCATCCATCCCATCCTCGATCAGGGCCTGCTGGCAGTAGGCATTGATATGGTTACGCCACGCCTCGGCCTGCCGGTTTGTCAGGTACTCGATGGCGAACTCCGGGGTTGCCGGGATGATCCGGGCATCGAACGCGACGAGTGTCGTCCCTCCAAGGGCGACGGTAAAGGAACTTGCCGTATACGATGCTGCCACCGAATCGAGCTTCTCTACCCGGCCATTGAACGGGAGCTTTGTGAGGTAGAGGCTGATCTCGTCCGAGAACGTGAACGCGAGGTCCGGGTTGAGCCCGCTGTCGGCAACAAGCGACGTGCAGGCAGTTACCATCGCCTTGTGGAAAAATTCGTCGAACGGCTTTTGAAGCCCGAGACAATCGGCAAGACGGTGGAATGCCCGGCCGTCAAGTCGTACGAAAACGGGGGGAATGGCAGTGATCGTTGAAAATATTTCCCGGTTCTCCATACGAGTACCATACGGGAGTACAGAAAATATGTGGGATTCTCCCGCTGTTCTCTTGCGCTTTGTTCCCTACTCTTCTTCGGTGCTTGCACCCGTGAAGGCGCCCGGCAGGTGGCGGATCAGGACAATATCGTCAATTGCGCTGATGATGCGGTAGGGAATCTTGAGGCCCTTGAAGTTCTTGAGCTCGAAGAGCTGGTCGTTGACCTTGCTGACGACTAAGGCCTCGATCTTCTTCTGGTCCACGTCGATCACTACGTCTTCGACTTCGCCGATAAACATTCCCTTATCAGTATAGATCTGCAGACCGAACAATTCTGTAATCTGGGCTTCCATCGTTATCAGATGAAAGTATATACTTAAGAGTTAAAAAGATAATCCTTTCATATGGACGGATCTATTCGGATCGGGCGCATATTTGGGATTCCGATCCTGATCCACTACACGTTCCTCCTGGTGATCCCCCTTTTTGCCTGGATCATCGGCAGCCAGATCAATCTTACAATCGATATGCTCAGGGAGATCTACCAGGTCCCGATCGATACCACCCTCGCCACTGCGGGATACATGCCGTATGTCCTCGGGACGATCGTCGCCCTCGGCCTCTTCTTCGGGGTCCTCGTACACGAACTCGCCCATTCGCTTGTTGCCCGGGCGAAGGGGATAGCGATCAACAGCATCACGCTCATGATCTTCGGCGGCATCGCCACGATGGAGGAGGGAGTCCCCGACCCGAAGGCCGAGCTCCCGATGGCGCTTGTCGGGCCCATCGCAAGCCTTATCTTCGGGATCCTCTGCAGTGCGCTGGTGTATGTCGTTCCATCAGTCACTGCCAGCCCGGGAATGACCGGGGTGTTCATCTTCATTGCAGGTTATCTTGGCGTGCTCAACATCATCCTGTGCGCCTTCAACCTCGTCCCGGCGTTCCCCATGGACGGGGGCAGGGTGCTCCGGGCATGGCTTGCCGGACGGATGCCTCTGCACCGGGCAACCCAGATCGCTGCGGACATCGGCAAGGGATTTGCTATCCTCTTCGGCATCATCGGGCTCTTTGCCTTCTCCCCGTTTTTGATCCTGATCGCACTCTTCATCTATATCGGGGCGAACATGGAGTCGACCTCCGTGAAATACAGCCACTTCCTGCAGGATGTCACGGTAGGCAGTATGATGAGCAGCCCGGTGACGACCGTTGGCCCTACGGTTCCCGTCAGCGAGGTGATCGGTATGATGTACTCAAGCAAGCACCTCGGCTTCCCGGTGATCGAGCGGGATACGCTGGTGGGCATGGTCACGCTCGCCGACGTGAACAGGACCTCGCCTATCGACCGGGAGGCAATGCAGGTAAGGGACATCATGACCCGTGACCTCATCACGCTTCCTCCTGACGCCCCGGTCATCGATGCCCTCCGGATCATGTCGGCCCATGACATCGGCAGGATCCCGGTCATCACTAACGGCAAAATCGTTGGGATCGTGACCCGGACCGATATCCTGAAAGTGACTCAACTCAGGCAGATATAAAAACAGTTCAGAATGCCAGCAGGGAATCGATGCCGGAACTCCCCGTCACCTTCCGGTAGTCTTCGAGACCCCGGAACGGCCGCTTCGCGATGACGGCTGCAACCTTCTTCTTCCCTACGCCCGGCAGCCACTTGATCGCTGAGGCCGGGATCGTATTGATCGCGACAGGGGCCGGCAGTGCCGTAACCGAACGCATCCCCCAGTCCACGACAACCGCATCCGTGACCGAATGAAGCGGCAATCGGAGGGGCAGCCCCGCGAGGATCGGGTACGAACCCATCTGCCTGCCGAACGAGAGATCCCCGGAGACCTCGATCCGTACATCCCGGAGCACGGTGCCAATCGGGAATACCCGCTGGAGCATCGGGAGATCGATCCGGTTCCTGACATAGTCCTTGAACTTCCTGAACCGTCGCTCATATTTCCCGAGAGTGTTATCCGTATAGGCTGGCGTGCCTTCAAACGGCATCACCTGCCGGATGTTCACGCGACGGACCGAGAGTCCTGCATCGCGGACCCGCACGAGGAACTGCTCGTTGAGCTCGTACGTCTTCTCTGTTTCTCCCGCAAGCCCGCAGACGAAGTTGAGGCCCGGGAGCAGCTCGGGCACATTGTCCCGGCGTTTTCCCCCTTCCTCATTCACGATTTCTATTGCCCGGAATACGTCATCGGGTTGTGCCTTGAGGTTGTTCGCTGTGACCACGGCAGGGTCAGCCGTTTCCATCCCGAACGCAGCGACATCTCCCGAAGTGTGGTGCCGGATGATCGCCTGGAGGGCTTCCCGGGCCGCATTCTCGTGCCGGGCGATGGTGGCGGGATTCGTGTTGTCGATATGCAGTGTCTTCAGATCCGGGGCAGAGGACCGGATAGCGAAGAACAAAGCCTCTATTTTCTCCGGTACCGGTGCAGGATACTCACCCGGACCGGCCCCGTAGGCGAGGATATCCGGCTGGCGCCCAACCCGGAAGTGGAGGGCCCCATGCGCATGGAGAGCTGACACCTCCTCTGCAATTGCGGCGATACTCCGGTATTTCGGCATGCCATAGAACGGCTCCGTACAGAACGAACAGCCGCCCGATGCACCGTGGGCACAGCCCCGGGCGGTCTCCAGTTCGCACATCACGTACGGGTAGTCCGGGTGCCACTCTATGATCCCGCTGCCCGCCACGCTCCACGGGTCAGTCCGGGCATAGTCCAGCACCCCGGCCGGTTCATTGCCGGTGAGAAAATTATCGAGCGCGATTGCAGGTTCGCCGGTGAGAAAGGCATCGAATCCGCTGATAACCTGCCGGATCGCCTTCTGCCCGCCTTCTCCTGCATAGCCAAACCCGATGGGGCCTCCGATCAGTTTCTTCGGCCCCCTCACCATGTGGCCGATCTGCTGGATCTCGGTGAGCGTGGCCGGGGTACCGCCAAGATACTTCCCGGGTACGGTGGCCCCCGCGATCATGACCAGCAGGGCTGCTGTGTTCAGCACGTTTGCCCGCAGCGGGTCTTTCCTCAGCTGGTCGATTGTAAGATACCTGACCGGATACCCATGGGCGATGAGTGCACCGGCGACCGTGCGGATGTAAGGAGAAATATACGGGGGTACGCCAAGACATGCCGGTTCGTCCACGTACCCGTCGAGGATGAACGCGGTCGTGCTCATGGAGAATGCCCGATCATGGCGAGGAGTTTCTTTGCAATATGGAGCTTGCCGCGTTTCAGCGGGTCGACATCCTCATCGTCAAGATCGAAACCGGCCAGCGTGATGGAGGACGCCCCCAGTTCATCGGCCGCGAATACGGCCCGGTCCCCGTCCGTGAACCCTCCGAAGTTGTGGACATGGGGGAGAGGGGACGCCTGCGTTGTGGCAACAACGGGGCCGGTGAACTGCGGGACCCAGTACTTCAGAAGCGGGATGTTGTCCCCATGTGCGTGGATGACGATGATGGTTCCCTCCCGGTTCATCTCAAGGAACCGGTCGGTCGCCCCATCGAGATCCGTGAAGATCGCGTCCGGGCGGATGCCGTTGTCCTCGAGCACGTCGGCAGCCGCATCAGCGGCAAACACGACGCCCCTGATCTTCCCGAGTTCCTTCTCAAGGCACGGGGCGTTCCCGCACACGGTGACTTCGTTGCCGTCTGTCAGGGTTACCAGAGAGAGAAGGTTGTCACGGGTCATGAGCAAGGCGAGCAGTCGGGCTGCCTCTTCATCCGCCCCGCGGTCGAACCCGAAGTACGCGAGAATCCTGCAGTAGCAGGGCTCCCACCGGCTATATTCCATTCTTCCTACCCTCGTTCTCAAGCCCGACGAGATTCTTGAACTTCTGCAGCACGGGTTCGATCACGATCTCGAGGAGCTGGGCCTTGTTCTCGACCTTGCCGAAATAGTGGAGGGGAAGGGTTGCAGCGGCCATGTTCGGATGGCCCCCCGCATCCCCCATATCCCCGAACGCTTCGGAAAGGGCATTGCCGATATGGAGCCGGATGTCGCGGTTGCGGGCCGAGATCACGATCGCGTTGTCCGTGATGCCATAGACGAGCGCCGTGTTCACGCCTTCGAGCGTGATCAGGAGGTCGGCCGCCTGCGGGAGGGAGTCGCGGTTCATCACGTACCCCACGTTCGCGAAGAGGTACCCGCTCTGGATCTTCCGCTCGTGGATCGCCTTCCCGATGATGTCGAGTGTCTCCTGCGACATGGACGGCGACATGATCTTATCGAGCAGGTCGGCATCCGTCAGAGGGAGGAGGAAGCCCGCGTAGTTGAGGTCCTGCGGCGTCACGTTGCGCTTGAATTCCTTGGTATCGGTCCGGATACCGTAGAGGAGGGCAGTTGCGACCCTCTTGTCGACTGGTACGTCCAGCTCCTGCAGGTACTGGGTCATGATGCTTGCCGTAGCCCCGACCCCGGGCCGGATATCGATGAACATGCTCTGGGTCGCCATGTGCTTCCCCTCCTTGTGGTGGTCGATGATGATGTTGATCTTGGTCTGGGGCGGGATGTCGTTGTTGGCGCCGGGGCCCGAGCAGTCGACAAGGGCAAGGTACGTGCACTTCGCGAGGGCATCGGCAGTGAGGTGCTCCATCTTGATATCGAGGAGGTTGACGAACGTCCGGTTCTCCTGGTGGCCGATGTTGCCTTCATAAAAGATCCGGGTGGCAAGGGTCTTCGGATTTGCATGTTTTGCGATCTCGGCAAGCGCCATGGCAGACGAGATCGCGTCGGGATCCGGGTTCTTGTGCGTGATGATGCCGAGCGTCCCCTCCCAGCCGGCGAGCAGCGTGAAGAGCCGCTGCGAGATCCTGCTCGAGTGCTGCTTTTTGATCTGGAGGATCGCATACCGTGCTACTACTTCCTGAGAGTAGAGAACAACTTCGGCCCCGGCAGCCGTGAGTTTCTCGCCGTTCACCGGGTCAATTGCCCGGACGACGATCTGGGTGGAGGGATAGCGCTTCCGGATCGTAAGGACTGCGGCAAGATTTGCGTCCCCATCGCCGGTCATGACGAAGGCAATCTCAAACGGTGGAAGGCCGGCGAGCAGGTCCGGGGAGGTGATATCACGCTGGTATGCATCGTATTTCTGGTCGCGGAGATGCCGTACCCGGGTCTCGTCCTTGTCAATGACCACCACGCGCTCGTTCTCTTTTGCCAGCTCGAGAATGATATTGTACCCATTCGTGCCGCACCCGAAAATACTGTATTTTGTCGGTCCCGGCTGTTCAAAAGCGGCTTCTGGTGGCATATTACAGAAGATGTACCACTCCAGTGTATTAAGGAATTCCAATTGCAGGATCGTGCGGGAGCGCCAAAACATTTATTCGGCAATATCGACCACATTATTAGGTCTAACAGGCTTGGGTCTGTAGCTTAGTTCGGCATAGCGGCGGACTCTTAATCCGCAGGTCAAGGGTTCAAATCCCTTCAGGCCCGTTTTTCTTTTATTTTTCTATCACGGCGTTCGCATCCTTTTGATCGATCCATGTGGTAACAGGTTGTATACTAACCGCGGGGTATATCTTCTAGGGAAAAAAAGAACAGTCATGAGGTTGTTACTTTGAAGTTCAACGGAAGCAAAACGGAAAAGAACCTGCTCGCTGCGTTTGCCGGTGAGTCACAGGCACGGAACCGGTACACATTTTTTGCCAGTGCAGCACGAAAGGAAGGGTACGAGCAGATCGCGGCGATCTTCCAGCAGACTGCCGATGAGGAGAAGGAACACGGGAAACTCTTCTTCAAACAGCTCAAAGGCGGCGATGTGGAGATCAGTGCGGCCTATCCTGCCGGTGCGATCAAGACCACGAAAGAGAACCTCGCGGCAGCAGTTGCGGGGGAGCAGATGGAGTGGGGCACGCTCTACCCGGCATTTGCAGCCACAGCAAAGAAAGAGGGATTCGGGGAGATCGCCTATCTCTTCAAGATGGTTGGGGAAGTGGAGGCCCACCATGAGGCGCGGTACGCGAAACTGCATGAGAACCTGATGAACGGAACCATTTTCAAAACCGAGATGCCCTCGAAATGGTACTGCCGGAACTGCGGGTTTGTCCACGATGGTAAGATGGCACCCGCGAAGTGCCCGGTCTGCGATCACCCGCGGGCATACTTCGAGCTGGTGGCAGAGAACTACTGATTTTTTTTATTTTAACTCATTTTTTCGATTCTGAAAAAGACGGATAGTTGAGGATGGGGCGGTGTTCTCTTTAAAAAATCTTCACGTCCACATTTTTTCATGCTCCTTCGTTGCATTTCAAAGATTACCTGATGGAAATCTTCTGCACATCATACCCGTTTTTAGACAGGTATGCGGTCCCCCCAACTGCCCCCGGGCAGAGCGATTGTGTCGTATTACGTTTTACTGGATATCATGGAAGGAAAAATCCCTCCGGATAGCCCAAAACACGGGTGGCGTTTTGCGCGGAGCGATATCACGACCGGTGAGATGCCCAATCAGGCCGTTACACAAATTTGCCGATAATGTTCTGTAGTTGGCGGGCTACTCAATCCAGCCCATCTGCACCCACCGATCATAGTCTTCGGTGCGGAAGTCGCGGTTCTCGATGACGATATCCCTGAAAAACTCCCGGTTGCCGGCAATCTCTTCTTCCTGGTTCGGATCAGAGAAACCATTACGTATCGCACCGGCCAGTTTTTTCCCGAGCTCCCGGGCAGAGGCCTCCGCCGCATCAACGGTTTCCGTATTCCCGCCCGTGGCAACACCGAGCCCCCCAATGGAGATCACGCCAAGGTAATTCTGGACATGGTTCAGGTACGTGACCACGTCATCACCGCCGGACGTGTGCGTGGTTGCAACCGAGCAGCCGAATTTGCCGGCCAGCAGCTGGTAGTGGATCGCGTCTGCGAGCCGGTCAAAGAAGACTTTCATCTGGCCGGAGATGTTGTCGATATATACCGGAGAGGCGAAGATGATGCCGTCGGCCTCCCTCATACGGGCAATGATGGCCGGGACATCGTCCTCGAACACGCAGATCCCGTTGAACGAGCAGCCCTCGCAGGCCGAGCAGGGCGTGACCCGGTAATCGCAGAGGTCGATCATCTCGGTCTCTGCGCCGGCTTCGGCGGCTCCTTCGAGAACGAAGTTTGCCAGTATTCGCGTTGTGCTCCGGACGGTCCGGGGGCTCCCGTGGATGGCGAGGATCTTCATCAGTCAGTATGCTCCTGTTTACAGGTTTGGAGCCGGATGTTAATATGGGTGAAGGAAAACAGGCATTAAAAAAATCTGCGGAGGACTGTCTTGAGGCATCCTCTGCGGGTTACTTTCTGATGACACGCTCGATCTTGTCGCCGACAAAGGCCCCGATGATAAAGATGATCACGGAGATGACGATCTCAATCAGGATACCGAACGCGCCAAGGAATGCGAGACCGGAACTGATATACTCGGGAAGCAGCACCATCGAAAGAAGCACCAGGACGACGCTTATGATGACACCGGTGATAGCACCATTCCGAAGAAGCCCCCGGTAATCCTCCGTTCCCTTGTGAAAAAAGCCAAATGCAATACCGATAGCAAAAATAACAAGTGCAAGCCACATCATGCAAATTCCCCCGCTATAGCGCACAATCTCTCCGCTGACCCCAAATACATTCCGGAGAGGTTGGGCATTTCTGTCTGCCGTTTTTAGCAAATTTCCATGTCTCAAAAAAACAGGTTCCGGAGCCGGCACGATCGGAATTTCAGCTGAACCTGTACCCGCTCAGCATGAGCCCCACGAGCCCGAGTAGAACCAACACGATAACAGCGACCATGATCTTCAGGTACGGGATCCCTCCGGCGGCTTTCCTTGAGGTTTCGCGCCGTGTATCCACAGTCACCCCGCCGGTTACACGTACACCGCCACCCCGGTTGTAGTTCATGCCCACCGCAGGCCGGGGTTTGCTGTTCCAGCTCCCGATGCCAGTACAGTTATGATTGGGCGGGAGCCGGCAGTCAGCGCAGTACTTTCCCCCACAGTGCTGGCAGGTGAACGGCAGTGCAGTCTCATTGCCGCAGTGATCGCAAGCCGTCATCAATTCTCCTATGATGTTCTACGGATAAATGGTTCTGCCTCCAGCTATATGGAATAGGATCCCTTATGCCATACCACACCGGATAATTATGCATGGGGCAGTACGTACAGGGAGATGTCCTTCTTGCATCGGTCGCGCTGGATGACCGGACCTTACCCAAGACCCGGCCGGTCGTGGTAATCCGGACGGAAGAGTCCGGCAGGATCCACATCTGCCCGGTCAGCAGCAAGCCGCCGTCTGATGCACCTAGCCTGCCGCTCTCCATTGACGATTTTGCCACCGGGGGGCTCGATCTCTTTGGCGAAAGCTACGTGATGACATCACGGGTACTCACCCTTTCGGGAAGGGACGTGATCGGGAAAAAAGGCCGGCTCACTGCCGGGTCGCTCGCGGAAATTACCGCACGGGTGCCGGCAGCCATGCCTCCCGGTACAGCAACAGTCAAACGGTCCAACAGATCCCGGAACGTGCGCTGAAACAGCGAATCGTTTCAGGATTTTTTTATTTTTTCCTGGAGCCGGATATGGTGCATCAGCATCCTTATTATATCCGGTGATAAGGTTGTTGGGATGGACATTGCACAGGCAATCCGGGAGATGGAGGCACAGGTTGGCAGGATCTCGCCCGTCCAGAAATTCCTCCTGGGCACGGACGGTTCGGTCACCCAGCTCCTCGAATCAATCACCGGAAAAAAAGTCGTTATCAGGACGCTGGTCCAGGATATCGTCCCTGCCGACTGCACAACCGCTGATCACCTTCGCATTGCCGAAGGCGACCCGGTCAACTTCCGGATCGTGGAGATCACAACGGAAGAGAACGGGGAAGTGTTGATCTACGCGATATCCCACACGCCCATCCGGCGCCTCTCGCCGGAATTCAGGGACGACCTGATGAAGGCCGACATTCCCATTGGAAAAATTATCAAACAGCACAATATCGAGGCCCGACGGGAGATCCTCACCGCCCGGGTCCTTCCCGCAACGGAAGAGGCCGGTAAATTATTCTCTATCTGCAGGAACGAGCCGCTCCTCTCCCGGCAGTACCAGATTATCCACGGCGGTAAGCCGCTCATCTTCATCGAGGAGCGATTCCCCTACAACCGGTTCCTCGATACCCGGAGGGTGGTCGTGAACACCCCGTCACGGGTCCACATCTCGCTCATCGACATGCATGGCGGTTCGGGACGGGTTGACGGCGGCATCGGCATCACCCTTGACGAACCCGGCATCCTGCTGGAAGCAGAGCTCTCCCCGGTCCTTTCTGTAACCGGCTGCGACCTGGCAACACAGGAACGGATCGGGCAGGTGGCGGCAGGCGTACTGCGGGAACTCGGTCTTGGAGGGAACGTGGCGATCACGGTCAGGAACCAATACCCGTCCCATGTCGGTCTCGGGAGCGGGTCCCAGATCTCGCTTGCCGTGGCACGGGCGATCGCAGAACTTCATGACCGGCAGCTCACTACACGCGAGCTTGCCCGGCTCACGGGCCGGGGCGGGACCTCCGGCATCGGCACCGCGGCATTCGATCACGGGGGGTTCATCATCGATGGCGGGCACCGGCTCGGAACCGGGAAAGAGAAATCGGATTTCCGCCCGTCATCCGCATCGCGGGGGGTCAGTCCCCCGCCGGTGATCGTCCGCCATGACATGCCGGCCGACTGGCGCATCCTGCTTGCCATCCCCGACCTTCCTACCGGTGCCAGCGGGGGCTATGAAGCCGATATCTTCCGAGAGTCATGCCCGGTCCCGCTCGACGATGTCCGGGCCATCACTCATGAGGTGATGATGCGGATGCTCCCGGGAATTGTCGAGCACGACCTCGACCTCTTTGGCTCCTCCATCAATACCCTCCAAAGCCTCGGGTTCAAGAAAGTCGAGATCAGCCGCCAGCCGAATGTCGTAACAAGCCTTCTTTCCACCGTGCGTACGGCCGGAGCTGCCGGTGCAGGCATGAGCTCGTTCGGCCCCGCGATCTTTGCCATAGGAGATACAGGTATGCAGGACCTTGAGCGAGCGGCACGGTCGTTCATGCAGGAGCAGGCCGTCGGGGGAACGACCCTGGTCACTTCAGCCCGCAACAGCGGGGCGGTCGTCAGGGTAATATAACCAACCGCTGCCCACCCGGTACAGGACGCAAAAGAGAGTGAAGACGGGTTGCTGACTGGTTCCCGATCTTGAGGAGCATCTCTTCGAGCGAGGAATAGCGGGACTCGATCTTCTCGACCGTGCCGCGAGCTTCCGTGATAGCTGCCGTTGACTCCTTGAAATCCTTCTTGTCCGCAGCTTCGGTGATAAAGAATCCCTCTCCCCGCCGGCCAACCCGATGAACCTCCTGACCCGTCTTGCCGTGGGGACGGCCGGGTTGGGGGCAGTGGGTTGTACTTGCGGTGACACCGGCCGTCATTGCCGTGCTCGGGTACGTGACCCGGAACGTGCGCTGAAAGGATCAGCAGGATGAGTCACACGGGATAGCAATGAAAAGAGGTATTTTTGGCAGTTCAGAGCGTGTGCGTCATCATTGGCTGGTCAAGCACCTTGTAGGTCCTGCCCGCGCTGGTCACGAACACCTCGACACGGTCACTGCCCCTCGTCCCCTGGATGATAATTTCGTCTCCGCGCCGGGGCTGTCTCTGTCCGTCATTCATGTACTTCTCGACGACCGTCCCATCCGACAGGGTCGCTTTCATCAGGATGTTCACGACATTGCCTTCACCCTTGCCGCCGTTGTAGATCAGGTGCAGCGTGTAATCGGGGCGCTCCTTGGACAACTGGAGGTCGACATATTGCTCGGCCGGCAGTGTTTCCACCGGGACCGGTGTCGCCACAACCGTTGAGATGAACGTGGTGGGAACCGCTGTCGGAAGCGTGGCGGTTTCCACGGGTTTGATCTCTGTCTGGGTCGGGCTTGTGCAGCCGGCAGAGAGCGCACACAGCACCAGCCCCGCCAGAACTGCAGGAATCAGGGCATATTTCATGCAGAGTGCTTGAATGTATTCATATTACTGATTTGTGCTCCGATGACCAAGCGGTCGAACATGCTTCTCCGGACCCAGCAGTTTCGTGCAAAACATGAATCCGAAAGGAAAATTTGGGAAAAATACCAGTAATGAACAGTTAAATTAAAAAGGACACCCGGATTAAGTTTACATATCAGGAGTAAAACGAATGTTCTGTCCTAAATGTGGAAAAGAGACTGATGCCTCCGGAAAATTCTGCCAGTGGTGCGGGGCCGACATAGAGTCCATCCAGTCGAGACCCGTCGCCACTCCTGAAGAGGACGAGGGGCCCGAAGTCGGGGTTTATGCAGGTCTGGGCAGGCGGTTTATTGCGTTCATCGTTGATTTCATTCTGATCCTCATCGGGGGAAGTATCGTCATTACATTCTTCTCCTTGACAAACGGGTTGAAATATGCCTATTATATGTCTGCCAGCGGTGTCAGCTACCATGATCTGACCGAGGCGGGAACCCTTGATGCGGCACTGGGACCGATCGTGGCAGCACTTGGCATGCTGTTCGTTATCATCCCGTGGCTTTATTATGCAGGCTTTGAGTCTTCCCGCAGCCAGGCAACGCCCGGCAAGGTGCTCATGCACCTCGTGGTGACGGATCTCGAGGGCAACAAGACATCCTTCGCAAGGACGACACTCCGCTTCTTCGGGAAATATATCTCTACCCTGATTATTTTCATCGGGTTCATCATGATCGGTTTCACGAAAAAGCACCAGGGGCTCCACGACAAGATCGCGGGATGCCTTGTGCTCCTGCAGGACTGAACATTCCGATCCTTTTTTCATAGTTTTTTCGTCAGGCCCGTCTTCCGGCGTCGGGTTATTCATCATCAACCGGATATAACGCTCCAGGCCCGGTGACGGGGTATGATTATTTATACCGTATCTTCAGGAAGAGGAGCACGAGGATCAGGACAACCGTGCTCACGTTTGCGGCTATGATGGGCAGGGAGTCGACCCAGAATCCATAGATGATCCAGAGAAGGATACCGATGCCGAACAGCACGAGCATCGCAAGCGAGAGATCCCGCGTCTCCCGCATCTTCCATGCTTTGATCAGCTGGGGGACGAACGAGATGGTGGTGAGGGCGCCTGCAATGTAGCCGACGATTACGATGGTGTCCATGATGTGTCTTCCCTAGTATTCTTCGCAAGACAATTTATACCGGTCGCGTTTTTCGGGCGGAAGAGATGGGGAAGCATTTCTTCCGAATGGAGTGTACCTCAAACCTGAAGTGGTTCGGGTGAGAACTGGTCTGCAACGACAAGCCATCTCTTCTCTTCTTTTACCAGGAAGAACATGCCCCTGCCCTTCATGGTCTGTATCTGCCCGCCCATTGAGAAGGTGATGGAGAACAGGTACGTGGCAACGGCGCATTTTCCCGCAGTGTAGCGCTGAACCCGGTGATCGCGTTTCTCCCATTCGCGGATCGTTGCCGCTTCTACAAAACCCCGCCACGGCATCGGTGTGAAGGTATCTCCTGAATGCCGGCTCATTCCATGATGCTGTCCAATAGCAGTTCATGGCTTTTATTGACTCTTCAATATCACGGGTTCGTGCAGCGTCGTCCATAATACGTTTCCGGAACAAAAGACGAGATGTACAGGTAAAATGGAGCGGGATACACGGCGCGAAAGTGAGGGCACATAATTACTCGTAATAAGGCCAGCTACCTGCGTGCAGTTGCCTTGAAGAACGTATAACAGAATATCCCGTCCGCTTCGGCAGTGCGGTAGAGTGCGGCGATCCCCCGTTCCCACTCATCCCGGCTCATCAGCCCCTGCTTCAGCACCTCCGGGCCAACCCCTTCGACCATCGCTGTGAATGTCAGTTTCGTAAACCCTTCGACCATCGCCGGGCGGGAGGCATCCGCGTACACCATCCGCGGCGAGACCTGCACGTCCGTGTATCCCGCGCCCGTGACGAGCGGATAGAGCTCCCTGCCGATCAGGGCATTGCCACCTATCTGCTGCTGGAGGGTTACGAGGCATTGAACTGCCCGGTGGGCATCTTCGCTCTCAGGGTGGAAGAAGGTCGAGCCATGATCGCCTTCGATTACGGTAAGAGTACCCCCCTCTTTCAGGAGCGGACGGAGTTGTTTGAGCGCCCGCTGTGGTTCTGCAAGATGTTCCAGCACGAAGCAGACAAAGATGTGATCGAAACTTCCCGGTTCGAAGGGGAGCCGGAAGATGTCCCCCTGCCGGAATGTCACATTCGTAATCCCTTCCTGCCGGATCTTCTCTTCCGCCCGCTTCAGGGACTCTTCAGATATATCGACCGATGTGATCAATGCACCCGGACTGTTCTTCGCAAGGATCACGGTCTGGGCGCCGATGCCGCAGCCGGCCTCAAGCACCCGCGAGCCCGTGGGATACCGGGTGTCATCGTGGAGAAGGTTCGTAAGTGTCTGTGCCTGGTCGGAGAGCCGCTCCGATTCACGTGCTGAATAGCCATGAACATACGTGTGATGTGCCATCCGAATCCTCACAAGGCCTGCGGTTGCCGGCGGGGCCCATCCGGGATATTGTACATTTTTGTTTGTTGTTGTACAAATATGTACTGTAATAACAACAGATTTGACGGAGGCTTGGGAACAGAGAGAACGCAGGAGCCACAGAACAAGCAACGCGGAACCGGGATAAACGGCTCAATGACCAATAACCGGAAAACCAGATGAAAAGAAAAGGCCAGGGCCGAGATTTGAACCCGGGTCGAGGGATCCACAGCCCCTTAGGATAACCAGACTACCCTACCCTGGCAGATGTCCTTGTTACATTTGCACCGGAATCTGATTAATCTATCCGTGTACTGCTGCCGCCAGAATAGGTACGGAGGGGCGGAAATGTGACGCTGGTTCGGGCCCTGACCGAGGCGTGATTATTAATAGGGTCAGGCGTCCATTACATATCAGGTGGCTCTGAATACTCTTCCCTGACGATGAGGCGCACCGCGTCCTATGGCACGGGCACGAGGGAGTATGGGGTTTTTACCCGGTACCAGAGCTTGGACGATAGAGGGGTTTTTAGGATATGGCGGAGAACCCGAAGATCAGGACACCGATTGTCTGCGTCATGGGGCATGTGGATCATGGCAAGACCTCGCTCCTTGACCGGATCCGGGGATCATCGGTCGTCAGTTCCGAAGTCGGGGCGATCACCCAGCATATCGGCGCCACCATCGTTCCTATCGAAGCGATACTAACGATGAGCGGTACGATGGATAAGGTGCCGATCAATATTCCCGGCCTTCTTTTTATTGACACACCGGGACACCACGCTTTCACCACTCTGCGGGCCAGGGGCGGTGCGCTTGCAGACATGGCGATCCTTGTTGTGGATATCAACCAGGGGTTCCAGCCCCAGACTATTGAGGCGCTGCAGATCCTGCGAAACTGCCGTACACCGTTCGTTATCGCCGCGACGAAGATCGACCGCATCCACGGCTGGCGTGTCAACGAGAACGAGTCGTTCCTCTCCTCTTTTGCAAAGCAGAATGAGAGGGTCAAGAGTGATGTCGAAAACAAGACCTATGAGATCGTGGGCAAACTCTCCGAGCTGGACTTCTCCGCGGACCGGTTCGACCGGGTCTCTGACTTCCAGCGCAACCTCGCGATTGTGCCGGTGAGTGCCCATACCGGTGAGGGCATACCTGACCTCCTTCTCGTCATGATCGGCCTCGCCCAACGGTACATGGGCGATGCGCTCAAACTCTCGGTGGAGGGCCCGGGTGCCGGGACCGTCCTTGAGGTCAAGGAGGAGCGGGGCCTCGGGATCACCCTCGATGTGATTCTCTACAACGGCACTCTCGCGATCGGTGACGAGATCGCCGTCGCGACACAGGGTGATGTTGTGGTGACAAAAGTGCGGTCCCTGCTGAAACCCCGGCCCATGAAGGAGATTCTCGTGGAGGACCGGTTCGAACGGGTGAAATCCGTTGCCGCGGCCTCAGGGATCAAGGTCACCGCACCCAATCTCGAAGGCGTGATCGCGGGATCGCCGTTTTTTGTCATCCGCGGCAACCGCGATGAGGTCGAAGCACGAATCCGGAAGGAGATGACCGAGATCCATGTGAACCTTGCCGAAGAAGGGATCGTGATCAAGGCGGACACGATCGGGGCGCTTGAAGCACTCTGCAAGGAACTCGAAAGCAAGGGGATCGGGGTCATGCGGGCGGAGGTCGGGCCGGTCAGCCGTCACGACCTGATCGAGACGGAAACCATCAAGAACCCGGCGTTCCGGGTCCTGCTCTCGTTCAACACACCGATCCTCCCGGATGCAGCGGAGATGATCAGGAATCCCCTGTACACTCAGGTAAAGGTGTTCGAAGGACGCGTCATCTACCAGTTGATCGACCAGTATGTCGAATGGAAAGACGAGCAGAAACGACTGCAGGAGAAGCAGCGGTTCGAGCACGTAATTATGCCGGCGAAGATCCGCCTTCTCCCCGACTGCGTGTTCCGCCAGAGCAACCCGGCCGTCGTAGGTGTCCGAGTGCTTGGAGGGAAACTGCGCAGCGATGTCAACCTGATCAAGCTGGACGGGAAAAAGATCGGACACCTCAAGAGCATGCAGCTCCGGCAGGAAACGATCCGCGAGGCCGATGCCGGCCTCGAAGTTGCCATCTCCATCGAGGGAGCAACGGTTGGCAGGCAGGTGAGCGTTGGCGATGACCTGTTCGTGGATATCCCTGAACGCCATGTCAAGGTGCTCGAGAAGGAGATGATCAAGACCCTGAACACGAGCACACAGGAAATCCTAGCAGAATTTACCGCGATGCGGCGCAAAGGCGATCCCTTCTGGGGTAAATAGGCGTTATACTGCCTGCGGAGAACGCGAGGGTTTAATAGCGTACCAGTATAATAAAATGGGTACTTCTCATGTGTAGGCGAATCCGCCAGAAGCCGGAGACGTGAAAAGAAACCCGGAGGATCGGGTTTTTTGGATAAAACAATAAGGAGAATCAGTTATGGTTGAGTTTAAAGTCGTTGTATCAGACCCCAAGACCGGTCGTGCCTACAATGTTGACGCCAGTGGCGGTGCAGCAGGTGCGATCGTGGGCAAACGTATCGGTGACGAACTTGAAGCAGGATCCCTCGGGCTCGCGGGATACAAGATCCTGATCACCGGTGCCTCGGACCGGACCGGGATCACGGCAAAGAAGGGCCTCCCGGGTGCAGGGCGCAAGAAGCTCCTCCTTGCAGGCGGTATCGGGTTCCATCCGACGATGGATGGGGAGCGCCGCAGAAAGATGATCCGTTCAAACGAGATCACTCAGGATTTCGTGCAGATCAATGCACGTGTTACCGCATATGGTGAGAAAACGCTCGATGAGCTCTTCCCGAAAGTTGAAGGCGAGAAGAAGGCAGAAGAAAAATCAGCACCCAAAGCACGGGTCGGCAAGAAATAACATAATCTCTTTTTGATCTTCTTTGCCGGTTTACACGCGGAATTTTTTAAAAAAGTATCACGGGTATTGGACGCTGACAATACCGTATGCCGAACCGTTTTTGGCGAACTTAACGGCTTTCCCATCTTTCCAGATCTGCACGGTCAGGTCATGGCTCGTGGAGTGGTCCTGCTTCTGGAATTTTGCCACGATCGTATTGTTTGCGTCTTCAATAGCGTACAAGCGATCGCCGGAATTTTGTGTCTTTTCCACCGAACTGTTCGTCCCATAGGTTCCGGAGTAACTTCCGAGGTAATTTACCTCAACGAACACACCTGTGGCCGGAACCGATACCGGGGTGGTCGCTTTCACTGTAATGGATGTCACTCCCTTGTTCGACAGCACGGTGGCCTGCGGGGCGACGCTGCTGCTCCCGGAAGATGTGGCCCCCGATGTCTGTCCTGAACCCCCGCCTAGGAAAAAAAACAGTGCGATAATCACTACAGCGATCACGCCGACAACCGCCGCGATGGTGACCCACGGCGTATCTCCAAGATCTCTACTCCTGTGTCTCATGTCTGGTCTCCGGATATACTCTATGATAGATAATGAATAAATTAAGGAAATACTTTGTGTATTGATCCGTTCCTCCCGGGCCCAAACACGGGGTAACCAGAAAAACCGGGCTTCCTACGCTTTCCGTATGGACTTCATGAGTGGACCCTGCAGGTCCTCAAACGGGACATGGTATTTTTTTGCGAGAATGACCAGCGCTGCCGGTGGGAGGAGATGAGTATCGAACCCGTCTTTGATGACGAGATTCATTTCTGCGACAATTTGCGTCTCCTCGACGTTACGGGCCTGTGCAATACGGCCGATAAGTTCCTGCGTCGGGTCGTTGCGCTCAAAGATCGCGGAGGTCGGCTTGAAGCCAATGGGAATGGTCACTTCCGCACTATTAAACAGGGGGGAATATATCCCATTCTCCTGCCGGATCAGGCCGTCTTCTTCCGCCCGGCGCAGGAGCTGGTTGGCCTGCTCGGTGCTCATCCATTTCCGGTCAAGGGCGTAGTAATAGACCAACTCATTTTTGCGCATGCCGGTCTTCCGGGTATGCCTGAAGGGGGCAGCGATCGTTGTCCGGAGGGTCACTTCTGGGCACCCAGGAGAATATTTTTCATATCAAGTGCATCCAGCCCTTCCCCGCGGCCTTCTTTTGCAATATCGATATCTGTCCGCGAGACCTGGTCACTCAGCCGGAGGTAAAAAATATCATTGGCAATGGGAACTTTCCCGCCGCCGCGCAGGGCAAGCGCAAGTACGGACACGCGGAGATCGACCGCTTCCGTGATGACGCCGGGACGGAGGACATCCGGCATGATCTCGCCAAACGTGGCACGGTCAATCGCAATCTCCACCTTGGTCTTGACCTTGACCAGCTCTTTCCCGGTGGTCTTTGTCGATTCCTCGTTGTTCAGGTGTGCGATATAATTGAGGGTCTCGTTAAACGGCATGCCCATCGCAAACGAGAGATCCACCCGCTGGGGGAAACGATAATAGATCCTTCGCATGACTAGAGCATTGTACATCTGAAAGAAAAAAGATTGCTGAATAAAAGGGTGCCGGGTATCGCACGAACCTAAAAAACCCTGATAGGGAAAAAGGGATATTGTACTATTTTTATTCGAGTAACAGCGCGTTGATTATGCCGTCTTGGCCAGGGCGGCTGGTAATCCGGGCATGCCCGATCTCGGTCTTGATGACTGCGCCCTTGGTGAGCAGGTTCCGCCGGACATAGTTCGGATTTGCCGTGTTCTTCTCCACGGTCTCGATCTTGACTTTTTTGGTCTCGCCGTTCTTCGGGTTGGTCACGTTCGCAACGCTCGCACGCAGCGCACGGACCTTGTCGTTCCCGCCGTACGTCCGGATAATCCTCATCCGGTCCTCACCGATATGGGTGTCTGCCGGTGCAAGTCCGATCTCTGCTCTCCTCTTCATCTGTGCCGGGCGGCGCCTGCCACCGGTTACCTTCCGTACTGATTCTCCCTGCCACTGCATGGTGTCACTCTCTCAAATCGTATTCTCCGGAAATTCTTCCCGACGATGGTGCTGTATATATTCCTTTCAGAATTATTTATAGTACTTCTTTGTTTTTCTCTGCCCGTCACCATACTGGTTCAGGCAAGTATGGTGTCAAGGAGCGCTTTCACCCCGTCACCGGTCTTCAGGTTCGTCCGGAACACCGGCATGCCGGGATTGTAGCGGCGGATGTCCGACTCCATCCGGTCCAGGTTCGCCCCCACAAGCGGCGCCAGGTCGACCTTGTTGATCACGCCGATCGTGCAGTCGCGGAACATCATAGGATGCTTGTTCACTACATCGTCCCCTTCCGTGGAACTCACGACTACAATACGCTTCTCCGCCCCGAGCCGGAAATCCGTAGGGCAGACCATGTTGCCCACGTTTTCGATGAACAGGATGTCGATGTTATCGAGCGGGAGGTGATCGATCGCATGCTCCACAAGATGGGCATCGAGGTGGCATTCCTTGCCCGTGTTGGCGTTGTACGCGGGAACACCGAGGGCTACGATCCGTTTGAAGTCGTCGTCACCATATACGTCGCCGGCGATTGCACCGGCCTTGAGCCCCTTCTTCTCAAGCAGAGGAACGATGCGTTCGATCAAGGCAGTCTTCCCCGACCCTATTGCGCCCAGCAGGTCAAACGCCCGCACCCCATGCGCCTTCAGGTGATTTGCGTTGTGATCGGCAAGAGCGTTGTTGGCGTCGTAGACATCCTTCTCCAGCCTGACGTCTATATGATGCATAGTACAAGGTGAGAGCGTGCAGTGTTTATACCTTGACCCACAAACATTCCGGCAATGGCAGCTGGCGAGTGCATATTATATCCCTGTTACTTTAATGTGGCGTATTCCCGTACCTTTGGGCGGAGGGTCCCGCGCAGCCTCGCTATCAAGGGACCGGTACTGATGGATCTGGAACGCGCTCTCAAACGTTCCGGCATCACGTACCGCGTGGAAGACCATCACCACCCGGCCCACTGGACCCGGCGAGAAGGCCGGATTATTGCTGAATGGACGGAGAGCAAGGAAGTCCTGATAAGGAAAGTCGCACAGAAGCTGGAAGTACGGAAATGAGCGGCATGTACGACCTGCACACCCACACGATCCTCTCGGACGGCGAGATGCTCCCTATCGAGCTTGTCCGCCGGATGGCGGTCATTGGGTATACAACCGTCGCAATCACCGATCATGTGGATCTCTCCAACGCAGAACCCGTTCTCACTACCCTTGCACTCTTGAGGGAATCTGCCGGTCTCTATGGCGTACGGCTGCTCTGTGGCGTGGAGATCACCCACGTGCCCCCGTCCCAGATCGCGTCGCTTGCAAAAACGGCAAAATCGGCGGGAGCTGATATTGTCATTGTCCACGGTGAGACACCGGTCGAGCCTGTTGCAGAGGGCACTAACCATGCTGCCTGCACGTGCAGGCAGGTCAATGTCCTGGCCCACCCCGGCGTCATTTCTCTTAAGGATGCGCAGGCAGCGGCAAAGAACGGAATTGCTCTCGAGATCACGTCACGTGGGGGTCACAACCGGACCAATGGTCACGTCGCACGGGTTGCACGGGAGGCCGGGTGCCAGCTGGTCGTGGACTCCGACGCTCACGCTCCCCACGATATCCTTGATGAGCGCGCGAAATTTATCGTGGCCAAAGGGGCCGGACTGACCGAAGCAGAGTGCAAACAGGTGCTATCTTTAAATATCGACCAATTTTTGGAATTGTGAAATCTCTATTTATACTTTCACGCAATATTTAAATACCGTGCCGTCGCACATATATAGATTACTAAAATATTTCAGCATTATTGTATCCCTGAGGTTATTCGTGAAAGTTGTTGGTCGAGCGATGAGCACCGTTGGCAGCCGGATGCTCATTATCCAGTGCGATGCCGCCCAGCTCCCCGCTCTCTACAGCGAGGTGAACGACCGGCGCATGAAGCCGGTTGGCAAGATACTGGATCTCTTCGGGAACGTGAAGGCCCCCTATGCCGCCGTTCTCTGCCGGGAGAAATGCACTGTCCAGCCCAATGAAAAACTCTTCACAAAGTAACAGTTCCCATGGATACGCCTGTCCGGCAATCAGAATAAAGAAATCCCAATCTCAAATCAGGTGAATGTGGATGCAGGAAGTTGAAAAATTAAAAGTCCTCCAGTCTGAGCGCGAAGCGCTCAAATCCCGTACGAAACAGAAAGAGCAGGAGAAAAAAGCCGAGAACCACACCGAGACCGTCTGTCCGGAGTGTGGTGGCAGGCAGCTCGTCCATGACTACGAGCGGGCAGAACTGGTCTGCCAGAGCTGCGGGCTGGTCATCGATGATGACTTTATCGACCGCGGCCCGGAGTGGCGTGCCTTTGACCATGACCAGCGGATGAAGAGGTCCCGTGTCGGCGCCCCGATGACCTTCACGATCCACGACAAGGGGCTCTCGACCATGATCGACTGGCGCAACCGTGACTCGTACGGCAGGGCAATCTCGTCCAAGAACCGGGCACAGCTTTACCGTCTCCGCAAGTGGCAGCGCCGGATCCGTGTCAGCAATGCAACGGAGCGCAACCTTGCATTCGCCCTCTCGGAACTGGACCGCATGGCCTCCGCACTGGGCCTCCCGAGAAACGTCCGTGAGACTGCAGCCGTTGTCTACCGTGATGCGGTCGACAAGAACCTGATCCGCGGGCGGAGCATCGAAGGTGTTGCAGCAGCGGCACTCTATGCCGCATGCCGGCAGTGCAGCGTACCCCGGACCCTCGACGAGATCGCAGAAGTATCCCGTGTGTCGAGGAAAGAGATCGGCAGGACCTACCGGTTCATCTCCCGCGAACTGGGCTTGAAGCTCCTCCCGACCTCCCCCATCGATTACGTACCTCGGTTCTGCTCGGGTCTCACCCTCAAGGGCGAGGTGCAGAGCCGGGCCGTGGAGATTCTCCGACAGGCAGGCGAGCGTGAACTAACGAGCGGACGGGGTCCAACGGGCGTCGCAGCAGCTGCAATCTACATCTCCTCTATCCTAGGAGGCGAACGGCGCACCCAGCGCGAAGTGGCGGAAGTTGCCGGTGTGACTGAGGTCACCATCCGGAACCGGTACAAGGAACTGGCGGAAAAACTGGATATCGAGATTATTCTCTAAATCCCTTTTTGGTTCTCGTTTTCTTCCGCAGGACACCAACAACTATATTCCTGCGGCTCAAAACCTATAAACCACACCAGCAGCGGGCTCGTAGATCAGGGGTAGATCGCTACGTTCGCAACGTAGAGGCCGCGGGTTCAAATCCCGCCGGGTCCATATCCGTTTTTTAAATGAGGAAATTACCTGATCGTCACTTCTTCTCCAGCATTGCCTGAACCTCGCTCTCCAGTGTCGATTTCAGGCGTTCAACCGCCTCATTGAGATCATTGGTGGTTGTCACCGTAAATGAGTTGTCGCTTTTGGGATCGTGATAGTTGACGATGTATTCGATCTGTCCATCCTTTGTTTTCTTGGGTTCGATGATCAGTTTTGCCATGAAAACTCCATCCCGGATCGATTGCCCGGAGTATGTTCTTGTATCTCTTTCGGTTTACAAAATGGTTTTGCATCCCGGTAAAACCGGCCCCCGCCTTGAAGGAAAACGTGAACGGATTACCAAAAAACCCCGTGTGATCAGTAACAACTATATGGAATCGGCAGAAAAATAATATGCCGCAAGCATACATGCAGCGGGCTCGTAGATCAGGGGTAGATCGTCACGTTTGCAACGTGAAGGCCACGGGTTCAAATCCCGTCGAGTCCATACTCGTTTTCCAAAACTTCCCTAAAAAAAGACCGTTAGGTCTCGCCGGGTTCGAAAGGCAGAGCCACGGATCCGGCAGGGAACAGATATTATTAGATAACAACTGACGGATAGTATCCACTAGAAAGGTACGAGGGGGGACACGGATGGATCTGTCTGCTGGTAAAACGGAAACTCTCACCGATGCCCTTGAGGGGTTGTCCGAATGGGTGCTCATTATGAGACATGACGGGATCGTTGAATGGTCAAACCGCGCATTCAATGAATTCATGGGTACGCGAGAATCCAGCGCTACTCCCTGGGAAATATGGCAGATATTTCCTACAGACGCAGATGAGATCATGGAAGACCTCCACGAGGTAATCGAATCCGGGGAATTACGGTCCGGCATTGTCCGGTCTGTTCAGGGACAGACCGGGGAGAGAAAAGTGATCCGGTTCACTGCCCTTCCACGGAGGGATGCGGACCAGCCCATTTCCAGCATTTATTTATGCGGTCTGGATATTACCGACTCGGTTGAGATGGAACAATTAAAAAAGCTCGCTTTTACCCAAATCGAGAAAAATATCGAGCAGTTTGCCGTCCTGGGTGACCACCTGCGGAACCCGCTCACCGCGATCATCGGCCTTTGCGACCTTCTGGACGACAGGACTGCTGCTGCCAAGATCCAGACCCGGGCAATGGAGATCGACGCTATGATTACCCGGATTGACCGGGGATGGATTGATTCTGAAAAAGTCCGGAATATCATCAAAAAATACTACGATATCGGTGCAACCGGAACCCACGAGCTGGTTGCACGGGCTATCCACCAGGAATACATCGAACAGGAGAAAAAAGCCGGTGCTACACCGGAATCAAACCCTTCCGTGCGTCCCTGGGATGAGCTGCCCCATCGGTTAAAAGAGTCAAACCTCCGGCAGGTCGAGGATATCTGGAAGACCCTCCATATGATCCATTGTGCTATCGGGCTGTCGACAAGCGGCCGTGAGCCGGTCTTTGTATTTACCGATAGCGAGGCCGAGTTCCTTGCAGAAAAGGAGCACAGGCAGTGGGTGAATGAGCGTCTGAAAAAAGGATGGACTTACGGCAAGAACCGTGATGATCAGCAGAAAATCCACGACTGCATTATCCCGTGGGAACAACTACCGGAGGCGCAACGACAGAAGGACCGGAACGCCGTCCAAGCCCTGCCGGGAGTCCTTGCAAAGGTGTACCTGAAAATTGTCCGTTTGGACAAGAGCAACAATAATAATCTTATAGCCCACAATAAAAATCCATAGCGGGGCAGGAAATTCATACGATCCTGATATGATATATGTCTGATGAATCGTCTCGGAAAAACCAAGGCCATTACGATGTTTTCATCAGCTATGCCCAAGAAGACAAACCAGTTGCCGATGCGGTTTGCGTAAAGATTGAGTCCAAGAATATCCGCTGCTGGATAGCCCCCCGGGATATCCCCCCTGGAAAAAATTTCCCGGAAGCAATCGTCGAAGGAATAGAAGAAAGTAAATTGGTTGCGCTCATCTTTTCCTCCTTCGCAAATAAATCTCCCCATGTCACCAGGGAGCTGACGAATGCGGTGAACAAGGGCCTGGTTATCATCCCGTTCCGGATTGAGGATGTGATCCCCTCAAAATCCATGGAATACCTGATAAGCGTACCTCACTGGCTCGATGCCATCACCCCGCCGCTTGATACGCATATCGAGATCCTGGCAAATACGGTCGAAAATATCATATTATCCGAGAATATGTCGCCGGCCCCCCCGGTTCAGGCCCCATCGCCTCCCGCAGGGGGGTCGATAAAGGACCTCATCGAGAATACTCTCAAGGGATCGAAGTACCTGGGCACGTTCACCCTTCCCGAGCTCTTCAGGTTTTCCGAGACCGGCAGCGTCAGCGGGATAGCCATAGCAAAAGAGGGCGGCCGGGAGCTGTACCTCTCGTTTATCGACGGCGAAGCCGAAGGTGCGATCTATGTCGACAAGAAGGGGGAACTTTATGGAGACAAGGCAGTGATGATGATAACCGGCCACGAAAAATTCGTCCTTTATGGCATAAAGCCGGATAATGTCGAAGCCGTTGTCGTGGGGTGCAGGATCCTTGAGAAGATCCACCTGAGGAAGAACGTCACTACTGTGATCCCCGAGATCGGCAAAAAAAGCCAGGGCATCGGGCACCTCCGGATGATCATCCTCAGGGACAGGGTGCCGCAGAAAGGTAGCCTCGTATCTATCCGGAGAGCCGGCAAAATTGACGGCAGCGATGTCACAACCGAGGACGGCAGTGTCGGGTTCCGGGTGATGTATGGTGACTATGACTGCATAGTCCAGGACCGGAACCAGAGGATCACCTCCAACCATATAAAGTTCAGTGAAGCAACCCCGGAAATTATCCTGGATCTCCGAAACCCCGGTTCACGACGTTTTACATAATCGGGAAAGATCCTGTTATGATCCGCCTCCCCCGTAGTTCGATGACCCTTCAGGTTTTTTTCTGAGATCGCGGCGCCGGGTGTTTTTCATAACTCTCCGTCAGGCCCGTGGGAAAACTACTAATATCTCGCAATCCCAGTTAGCATTTAAAAAGAGTCCTCTAAGAGCATAAAACCCTGATCCTTTTATGTCTGATGAATCGTCTCGGAAAAACCCAGGTCATCACGATGTGTTCATCAGCTATGCCCAGCATGACAAACCCATTGCTGACGCGGTCTGCGCAAAACTTGAATTCCGGAATATCCGCTGCTGGATAGCCCCACGCGATATCCCCCCCGGGAAAAGTTTCCCGGAAGCGATCATCGAAGGTATTGAAGAGGGAAAAGTGGTTGTGCTCATCTTTTCCTCCTTTGCAAATAAATCCTCCCATGTTACCAGAGAGCTGACGAATGCGGTGAACAAGGGCCGGATCATCATCCCATTCCGGATTGAAGATGTGCCCCCCTCCAAATCCATGGAGTACCTGATCAGCGTCCCGCACTGGCTTGATGCCGTCTCCCCTCCCATGGAGCAACACATCGATCTTCTGGTCAAAACCGTTGAAGCCATCATAAACCAAGACCGGAAACCGGCTGCCGGTCTGAACGCGGCATCTCTCCGAGAGAGTCCGCAGATGACAGAATCTTCCACACCGGTTCCTCCGATTCTGTCCACACCTGTCCCGGCCTCCGAACCTGAAACGATTCATCCGGAACCCGGGCTGGAACATCTCCCAAAACCAGGAAGTTACTCCACGGTGTTTCCTGCAAGACATAAAAAGGGACTTGCCGTTGCAGCGATCACGGTGGTGGCAGTTATTCTCCTTGTCATTGGAATGCAGATGGGAATGTTCAACCTTGGATTTATTTCGAACATCTCGAATCCGAACAATCTTACACCATCGGCTAGCGTCAATTACCGGAGTTCGGATGCTGCGGTGAATACCGTTGTACTCACGGTTGAACCTACCCAGACGCTGGCAAAGGATACCGAACTCTACGTGGACGCGAGAAAGGATGACAGCAATGCAATGGTGACCGTTCAGTTCAACGGAGGACCGGGGATGGGCCTCGAGAAGGATAACCGGGTGATCCTGACGAGGTCGGATGGAACGGTCACCGAGGGAAAACTCAATTTCAACCAGCAGTTGTCGGAAGTCACGCTGCAGGGTACACGCGGCACCGACCGGGTTCAGGTCCAGGTCATGCTTTATTCGGGTGAGACAAAGACCATCGTGGATAAACTGTTGCCCTACCGAACATACCATTAGGCTTTTTTTAAAAATACATGGATTTAATCCACCCAGTCGAGCAGCTGCCGGGATTTTTCCTCAGCCCCCCGGGCAATGTTCTTCTGTTTCACTTTCTTGACCGCTTCTGTTGCAGGGGAAGGTTGCTGGTCGAACTTCCCGTAGTCCATATAGTCGCGGGTGATCCAGTCATCACCGCCAGCCGTGTTCTCCCCGACCGGAGAAGGAGCGGGATCAGCACCGATCGCGGATGAATGCGATTCGTCCCGGATAACCAGATCCTGCATCCGGACAGGAGGCTGTTGCAGAGAAGGGGACGGCTCAGCGGAAAGTATGGGAGGAGTGTTCCGGAGAACGGGTGGTGGTGGGGAGATGGTGACCGGTGCCTGCCGGATATTGTTTTGCAAAAGGAGGAAGTCTACAAAATCCTCTACTTCCTTGTGCTGTTCCGGTGTCAGACGCTCCATCCTGCTCTCAAGTGATTCCATCAGTATCTCCCCTGGCAGAAATTCCAGGTAAAATGTCTCTTTCGCCTTGTATTTAAGAGAACTGCGGGGCAGGGGGTCCACGACGGGTGAAAAATTATTCCCACGTATGCTGGTACCCTCGCTTCTGCAGGGGCTGGCCGTCCACAGTGACGGATATTTCCGGGACTACCATGCCGATTTCTGTGGAGGGGACACCGGCAACCGGGAACTTTCTTGGTGGGATTGTGAAGATCAATTCGTAGTCCCCCCCGCCATACAGGGCGAGCTCACGGGCCTGTGCTGCGGGAATACCTGTAGGGAGGGGGAGTCTTGACGAGTCCAGAGTAAAACCGCAACCGTTCACGCTCATCAGGTCATAGAGCGAAAGCGCGATCCCGTCGCTGTCATCCATCATCGCACTCGCTCCCGCCTTTCCGAGGATCTGCCCTTCCTCAACACGGGGTTGCGGCTCGAACAGGGCCTTCTTGTACTGGTGATAGCCGTCCAGCCATGCCTGCGCCTGTCCCGGGGTTCCGGTGATGCAGACAAGATCGCCCGGCCGAGCCCCGGTTCTCCGGACAAGGTTTTGTCTGTCGACAAGGCCGAGCCCCGTCGTTACGACGGTGAGTTCGCCGTGACGATCAATGTCTCCCCCGATGATCTCCGCACCATAGCGCGTGCAGCAGTCCTTTGCCCCCTGCATGACGCCGGCAAGGCTCTTCCAGTCATCGAGCCCGACCGCAATGAGCAGGTATTTCGGTACCGCCCCCATGCTCGCGATGTCGGAAAGGGTGACCGCAGCGCTCATCCACCCGGCCTGCCAGTCCGTCATACCGGGGACAAAATCCGTGGTCCGGTGGAGCATGTCGGTCGTCGCGACCATTACCTGTTCCCCGCACGGGAATACTGCGCAGTCGTCGAGGCAGTTCTCCCGCCCGACGATGCCCATTACCACGTTCAGGAGCTCCCGGTCATCCACCTTTGCGCACCTCCTTACCCCGTTCGCTCTTGTACTCCTTGAAGATGTGCTCGATCATTTCCGACTTCTTCTCGCGTTCGGCTTGTGCCTGCTGGTCGTTCCAGCGTGCAAGGGCAGCATCCAGAGTCTCTTTCCCGCAGAGTCCCTGCTTTCCCCGCACCTGGACCCCTGCATCCTTGTCTGAGAGCAGGGAAACACCTGCTCCCCTGAAGCCGGGGAGGATCAGCGGATCGCTCTCGGAGAGGTTCTTCTCTCCGACTATGACTGCCTTTACCCGGAGTTCCGATAAGTCCTTGATCACGCTCCTCCCCCACCCGTCCGTCCGGCTTACGTAAATGATATCGCCCTCATCGACTCCCACATCGTCAACGAGCCGTCGGAGCCCTTCCTTTGTCAGGGTCTCCATCACTTTCACCGGCACCACCTCTCCGTCCATGGAGAGCTCGGCAAACTTCTTGATCCGGGCAAGGCGTTTTGCCAAGTTCCGGTTGTACCGCTCCTCCATGTGCAGGCGCTTCTTGAGGCTCTGGATGACCGCATCCTTCTTGACCACTTCCGTATCCTTCGCCAGCTCCGCATCCCTCGTGGTGTGGACGTTCCGCAACCGTGCAGAGAGACGGCGGATCTCGTAGTCCTTCCCCTTGACCTCTTCTTGAAGCTCGGCCACGTAGGTCCGCAGGCGTTTCACCATCCCATCCAGCATCCGGACCCGTTCGTCATGTTTCTCGTCAACTGC
Organism: Methanoregula sp.; assembly: GCF_049510175.1. Classification (GTDB taxonomy): domain Archaea; phylum Halobacteriota; class Methanomicrobia; order Methanomicrobiales; family Methanospirillaceae; genus Methanoregula. The sequence goes on along the minus strand of NZ_JBEKZF010000001.1, from coordinate 63,615 downwards.
AACCGGGGGGGTTTGTGTCACTGGCACGGGAGCCACCGAGTTCATCTCCCCGATCACCTGGTCGAGTGACTGCCCGCGGATCACCCGGGCCCGCACCTCGTCGAGGTCGTGGCCTGGCGGGATGCGTTTCAGTAAGTTCTGGAAGCGGTGGCGGTACTGGCGGTACGCATCGAGAGCCGCGGAAAGGGCGTCCCGTTCGTGGTCATTTGCGTAGGCAAACGGCGCGGCAAGCTCCATCTTGGTCTCCACGCTCGTATCCTGCTTTGGCGTGAAGGCAATTGCCGAGAAGGCCCGGCGGATCTTCTCCACCGTGAAGGGCATCTCCTCGACATCGGAGGCGATGATTAACGGCTTTCCCACTTTGTAGAGCGATTCGATCACATCCGACATGTTCATCTGCCGGGAACTCGCGAGGTGGAGCAGGTTGCCGTCAAGGTCGAGTGCGGCAACTGCCATGGTGGTGCCGGGATCGATCCCTACGATCAGGTACCGCGGTTTTGCGGAGAGCGGGCGGAACCGGATCCGCTCGAGACGCTTGCCGCTGATGCGGACTTGGACATCGGCCCCGCGATACGTGGAGACCGGTACCTGGTCCCGGGTGGCAAAGACGCGGAACGCAACCCTGCTGCACCCGCCGAATGCCCGGGTCTCCTTCTTCCCGTATCTCAAGCCCGCAGCTACGAGCGCCTGTTCGATCTCCCTGCCCTTGAGCTGGACAGCACCGTGCATCTTCCGGACATACCGGTTCTGGCTCCACCCGCCCTTGCCCGGCGAGCGGTGCCGGCTGACCACGACCTCGCTCTCGTTCTCGAACGCGATCACTTCCGCGCCGGCACCCAGCGTTGCGACCTGTGCTGTGGTCCGGGCTTCCGCAAAGGGATCGAACTTGTTGAAACTGATGTTGAACCGTGCCGCGACCTTCCCGAGGGTCTCTTTGCGTTCGCCCCCCGTCACCTGCACGAGACGGGTCTGGGGGGGCAGACCCTGCAGGAAGAAGAAGAGTTCGTGCTGGTCAGCCGCGATCTCCTGCAGGCTGTCAACCGCTAGGATATCCGGCTGTTCATTAGCGAGCTGGCGGAAGAGGCGGAACATCGACACTTCGCTCTCGCTCTCGATTCGTGAGCCGTCCATCCGGACAAGGGCGTACATCGGCCGCCGGGATCGTGATCGGACGGAGCCTTTGATGATATCGATGCCAAAGACCTTCAGGTGATCACGCATTGCAACGCAACCTCCCGGTCGCGCCTGAGTTTGTATTTCCTCTTGAAAAATGCCAGGATGTTGTCGATGTCCCTCCCGACGATCGCATCTGCGTTCGGGTGGCTGGTCTCGACCCACTGGGGCCAGTCGATGAGGATGCACTTCCCGTCCTCGACCATGATGTTGTATTCCGAGAGATCTGAATGGATGATGCCAGCCTTGTACGTCGTGCGGACGTTTTCGAGGATCTCATCGAGGACTTCTGCGGGAGAGTCGAGACGGCAGCGGTTGAGAATGGCGCCATTGATGAAGGACATCACCACCGTATGCCGGTTCTGGGCAATGGGGAGCGGGACACTCACCTTCGGGTGAAGCGCTTTGAGGGCCTGGAACTCGCGCTCCGCGGATCTCCGCGATGCAAGAAGCCACGGGCAGTGCCCCTCCTCCATGTACTCACGGTTGAGCCGGGCTGAGGAGAAGGAGCGCCCACCCACCCGGTGGAACTTGATCGCCACGGGGCCAAGTCCCAGGGCCTCGTACACGACGGACTCCTTTCCTTCACCGATGAGGGTGCCCAGTGCCGAAATTGTTCCTTTCTGCGTGAGGGTAGCAAGCGCAAGCGTATCGTATCCCCCGAAGACAAGGGTATAGCCATCATACGGAACCGGGTTGAACCGGACCATCCCCCACGCGATGAGCCGCGAGAGGCGGTAATTGATTTCCGATTCGGACAATTTTGTGGTCGTCTTCAAGTGCTCCAGCGGCACCCACGAGTATCGCTTCATCCCCCGTTCGAGAGCAAGGAGGATGGATTTTTCATACTTGTTTAAGGTGCGGATATGTTCCGCGGCGACGACCATAATCGTTAGAGTGGTTATGTGCGAGACTATAAAATCACATCTTCTGTTTCAAGCAGAGGGCCATCAGGACCGAAGCTTGAGAGGAAGATCATAGGATCTTCCGTGTCATGCCACCCGGCTGGCATAACCTTAAACATCTTTCATCATCCAGAATTGATTGGATAAAGAAAGATGCAATGCAGCAAGTGCAGGAAGGAATCGATCGTTTACCAGCCCTATTCCGGGCAGCACCTCTGCCGGGACCATTTCATTAATGATCTTGAGGCAAAAGTGAAGCGGGCGATCCGGGTGCACCAGTGGATGCGGCCGGGCGATCATATCGGCGTTCCTTTAGACGGAAATTCCTCGGGCAAGGCCCTGCTCTTCTTTTTAGATAAGCTGACCGGAAATCGAAGGGACATCCGGGTTTCTGCAATTCCTGCCTGCGAGGGGATTGCAGGGTACCAAGAAATGGCAAGGGATTCCGGGATTACGAAGATCGCCATTGCCACTATGCTGGAAGACGCAGCTGCATCAGCTCTTGCAGATGTCCTGCAGGGAAATGTTGAGAGGCATATTCCCTACAGCGACGATTGTGCCAGCACTCTGCCTCTGATAACCCCGCTCAGTCATATCCCGGCAGAAGAGATTGCGGTTTATGCCCGGGTTCATGGGATAACGGAGGAGAAGTTGCCCTGCCCGCAGGAAAATGACCCGTTATATACTGAGGTGAAGGCTATGCTGATCGACTATTCCAAACGCCACCCCGCGGCACCCCATGCCGTACTGAACCTCAGTGAATCGCTGGCACTCACCTGCAGGAAGTCTGACGAGGTGCTCCCGCATGGCGCATAAACGGGGACGGATCTGGAGAGCGGTCAGGAATTCCCCCGGGATCCAGATATCGATCTACTTCATCGCCTTTGCTTCGCTCATTGGCCTTTATACCTATACCTTTCACATGTTCTACCCGGTTCTTGAGAACAATACACTATCCTGGTCTCATGCCCTGTTATTCGTCGTGGAATCAATGACTACGGTAGGATATACTGATCTTCCTCCCTTTGTCAATGATTTGACGGTACTTCTTGCCATCCAGATCATGATTTCCGGTGTCATCATGATCTTCATTGTCGTTCCCCTGCTCCTCGCCCCGTTCCTTTCGACCCTTCTCGCCCCTGCACCCCCAAAAAAGACTCCCCACAAACTCAGCGGGCATATCATCGTCTTCGGGTACGATGAGCTGATCCGGTCGGTTATCGACAGCCTGACCATCTCCGACCATGACATCGTGATCATCGAGCAGGACAAGACTGCTGCCCTGGAAATTGCCACCCAGTACCGGCGGAGGGCCTACGTGGTGTGGGGCGATTATACCGATCCTTCCACTTGGGATGCGGCACATATCTCTGAAGCCAGTTTTATCGTCATCTCCATGGATGAGCGCCTGACGGCCAACATCATCCTTGGGATCCGCAAGATGGCAACGGGGAGGATCATCTCCGTTGTGGACAAGATCTCCTTCGACCGGTACCTGCGCTATGCCGGCGCGGATTATGTCCTCTCACCCAAGCACTCGACCGGAAGGATCCTCGCACGCCACGCGGTCCTCAATCCCGGTGGAGATACGGTCGCGGAGATTCCGGGAATGGACCGGATCACGATCAATTTTAACCATACGCCGGATCGTGAGATCCGCCTCATCAATACCCCGGTCGTGGCCGGATGCACTGCCGAAGGGAAGAACCTCCGGGAACTCCAGTTATTCAACAAGTACGGGATCATTATACTGTTCCTCTGGAAATCGGGCACATTCGTTGCACAGCCCGAAGAGGATGTGATCGTTGACGACACTACATCGCTTTTCCTTTTCGGCAGGGCCGATGCCATTGTCAGGGCCATCACTGCTGAGTTCGATGTGGGAGGGAGACGGGACGCCCGGGCCATTATCGCCGGTTTCGGGGATGTCGGTAAGTCCGCATACCAGGAACTCCAGTCTTCCGGGACAGCCTGCACGGTGATCGATTCCCGGCAGCAGGACATCACTGACCAGGTGATAGGAAATGCCGAGGATGAGCAGGTCCTCAAGGCCACACATATCGAGTCCGCCCAGTACTGCATCGTCGCTCTCAACGATGATGACGTGAATATTTTCACCGCTCTCATGGCACGTAATATCAACCCGGGGATCAGGATCCTGGCGAGGGCCAATGAACCGGCATCCGTGGACAAGCTCTATCGCGCCGGAGCGGATTATGTCGCCCTTCTTCCCATGATCGGCGGACAATCCATCGGGCGTATCGTGCTTGCGGACACCGTGACCATCCTGCTCGACCTTCCAAATGGGAATATCGTGGTGATGAAACAGGTCAATAAGAGTGATTCCCGGACGGTCGGGTGGTTTGCCGGAAAGACCGGCGTACGGATAATTGGCATGGAAAGCGTGATCCGCTCGATAGTCGCACCAGACCCGCATGAGGTGCTCCAGCAGGGAGACAATGTGATCGCCGTCGGGAACACCGATCAGTTAAAGTCGTTTATCCGACTACTATAACGGAGTGAAGAGCATGTCATCAGATCTCGGGTGCAGCATGGGCAGGGTGGAGCAGATGATCCGGTACGCATACTGGAATACCGGGTGCAAGGGGATCGTGATCGGGTTAAGCGGAGGTATCGATTCCGCGGTGGCAGCCACGTTCTGCTGCCGTGCGGTTGGCCCGGACAAGGTGCTCGGCCTTTCCCTGCCATCGTCGGTCAGCGACCCGGCTGACGCCCGGGATGCCGCAGATCTCTGCGCCAGGCTCGGTATGAGCCACCGTATCGTGAGCATTGATCCCATGCTTGCCGGTTTTAAGACCATCCCGGATTTCACGGAGTCCCCGTACCTGCTGGGCAACCTGATGGCCCGTATCCGCATGACCGTCCTCTATTACCACGCGAACCGGGATCACCGCCTTGTCTGCGGCACATCGAACAGGAGTGAGTACATGCTGGGTTACTGCACGAAATACGGTGACAATGCGGCAGATTTCCAGCCGATCCTCCATCTCTATAAAACTGAAGTATACATTGTGGCAAAGGAACTCGACATACCGGACCCGATCCTGAACAAAGTACCGTCTGCAGGGTTGTGGGAGGGGCAGAGCGACGAGGGGGAGATTGGTCTTTCCTATGCAGATATTGATACATCGCTCAAAGCCCTTGAACACCAGCAATGGCAGGCAGGGACACCGACAGAAGAGAAAGTGCTTGCCCTTGTGAAAAAGAGCGGGCACAAGCGGCAGCCGTCACCTAATCTATTAGCAGTATGTCCAGAATAGAGGAATAGTGTTCCGGATTGTTCAGGAAGGCCAGTGCCTCTGCGTTTCCTATAAGGCTGTACAGGGGCCCCCTTAAGATACGGTGATCCCCGTTTCCAGATTTCGGCCTGACCAACCTGACCGGGGGGATATCCGGGTACCGGAGATTTTTCCTCAGTTCCCCGGTAGATAATTCGAAATAAGCTGCCCCGTGGTGCGACTCGTACTCCCCATATTCACTCTCAAATGCGGTCGAGACGATGTTTGCCATCGCGAGCGTCTCATCCCGAGTAGGGTTGATGGAGATATGACCATACTCAGGTGGTATGATGACAATATCCCCGGCATGTGCACTGATCATAACGATATCGCGAAGATCCCGTGACTGGAGGAGGTAATGCGCTTTTCCCTCAAGCACCTCGTAAATCTCCGGGTAGCCTACCCGTGCCGGGTTCTTCGGGTGGTAATGGCCCTTGGTCTTCACCCACTCCCCGCAGAGATCGTGGGGGGGGATCACCGTGAGGTCATACCTCAGGTTATGGGCATGCAACCAGCGCCAGTCGGCATCTGACTTTGCCAGATCGCGGTACATGAAATAGAGCGGCTCGCTGCATGTACATGACGATTCGGCAAGGACAGGGCGCATCTCCTCGATTGTCCGGACTGCAGGGGGAGGCAGCTCCCCGTCCCATCCAAGCATCATTTATTCTTTCTTATTACAACTAAATAATACCCGGCGCCTCCCGCGATAAGGGCGATGAGTACTACCGTAAGAAGGAGCCACAAGCCCCGGGGGGTTCCGCGCACATCGGGATGCCGTGGCCGTCTATTCAGAATCGGAAGGAGGTATCCGGTTCTTTGTGCAGTAGTATTACCTGATCATAGAAGGGGCAAAAATGCGGGGAGCAGAAGATAAGAAAAGAATCGTTTCAGAAATTCCGGATCTCTTCCATGTCCTCAATATCCATCAGGCCTTTCATCGCCTGGGTCTGCACCCACCGGTCGCCTTCCCGTATCGCCGCCATCGGATTCGTCCCGCCGACTGCGGCAATCGCAATATACTGGGGATTTACCGGGACACCGAGCAGGGATACGTTGGGAATGCCCACTTCAAGGATCCCCGAGTAGCTGCTGCTCGAAAGCTCGTCGAGCACCTGCCCCACAAGGGGTTCTGCTTCCATGTGGAATTCTCGAATGTTGGCAAGGATGTGACCGCTGCCCTGGCGCATCACGTTCGTCACCGAGGTTGTCTTCTGGGATATCAGTACCTGAAGCGGATCAATGGTGGTATGCTCGTAGAGGATGATATGGGTGAACCGGATGGGTATCCGGTTCTCGATCTCGACAACCCCGCCGCCGATCGGGTTGACCGGGATCCCGCGCCGGATCAGGAGACCGTCGAATGTAATGCTGCACATGGTACAGATTCCCGTGCACCCTTTCGGAACGGTGAAGTCCGTTATTTTCTGGCCGGATGCAAAGAATTTGACCAGCCCGCTGACACTGACCCCGGTTTTATTCGCATCCTTGAGGATGGATATAGCAAATTCCAGGTCCTCATTTTTAATAAGAGAAAGGTTGTACACGATTTTACCCGTGCCCTCAACGGGATCAAACGTGACCTGGATGGCATAATCCTCGATATTGTGATTGACAAATTTCAGAGGAGGCATCATTACACTAATCTCGGACATTACAATAGAAAAATTGTTCTATAAGACCATGGCAATTTATGTATGATGGAACAAGACATGCGGGAAAAAGCCAAGAATGCGATGAGACTCATTCTTGAAGCGGCTCGTTTTGAAGTGGAGGAGGTTGATGACCCACTGGACCTTTCAGCAGTACGTGACAGCACCTGTCTCCTTGTACTCTGTTCAAACGACCGGGACATGATTGCCCAGTTCGATAAGACGAATTACAGTCTCATGATCGACGATCAGGAGATGAACTGCAAGAAGCTTCTTTTTACCCTCGAAAAGGACATCGCTACGGAGAACTGTATCCAGTGGGGGGTTGATGAGTTCGTGCGGTACACCGGCGAGGCCGTGCTTGCAGACATCCTCGGCCGCGAACTGGCACTCGATCTTACGCCCACCAAAGCAAGAAAGGTCGCTGTTGCAGCAGCCACTGCCGAGAAGGAAGAACCATCAGGGATCACCATCCCCCATTTCCCCATAAAACTCTCCGAACAGGCAGCCATCCGGGCAAGCGGCGTTCAGGGAGTTGCAAAGCTCCGTTTCATACCCTATTTCCTCTTCCATTACCAGAGCACGGGTGAGCAGGTGTACAAGGATCGCCGCATCCCATTCGATGCTGACGGGTGGGGAGCGATCAATGCAATCAACGGTATCAAGATCGATCTTGACGGGAAACTCGTGGAGGAGAAGGAGATCCCCGGTGGTGCAGAAGTCTGCGATCCCCATATCAGGAAGGATGAGGCAACAGAGCGGATCGTGAGCGAACTGATCGACCGGCTCACCCAGAAGGTCCGGATCAAGCAGGAAAAAGGCGACGCGATCTTCTACGAGGAGAAGATCCTCAAGCCCGACAAGAAGAATATCACGGTCGACACAAAGCAGGTCTACATTCCCGTATGGCAGATCAGGGGCAAGAAGATCGTGGAAGTGAACGCATTTACCGGCGAGCTGCTCTCAGAACCAATGGATGAAGGCGTCGAAGTCTTCTAAAAGAGAATGAGCATCAGTATCTCTTTTTTCCGCAGGATATCCGGTTCCCTCATGCCGCTTTTTTCTTACCTTCTTTTTGTCGGTGCCGACAATAACCGCGGGTCGATCCCGGGGGGTGCGGGTTTCGTATGATCGTCATTCTGGGCGGGGGTCCGGCCGGCCGGCTGGCAGGGGTCCGGCTGGCGTCTGCCGGTAAGGAGGTAACACTGATAGAAAGGGGTGGGATCGGCGGGCAGTGCCTCCATTTCGGCTGCATGCCGGTCTGTGCCCTCAACGATGTTGCCCGTCACGTCCAGGCTGCCGGAACCTTCCGGAACCTCGGGATTGTCGACTCGGTCCCGGAAGTGAACTTCCCGGCACTCCTCCGCGAGATGCAGAAGGTGCAGGAGACCATTGCATCTGTGCTCGACAAGGAGACCCGGGATGCCGGCGCAGAGATCGTCTACGGCAGGGAAGGCAGGTTCGACGGAAAACAGGTCATTCTTGGCGATGAAAAGCTGGAGGCCGATGCCGTCATCCTTTCCACCGGTTCCCGCCCCGCTATCCCGACAATCCCCGGGATTTCCACAAGAGGCGTGTATACCCCGCACACCCTCCATAATATGGACCGCCTGCCGGAAAAACTCGCCATCATCGGCGGTGGGATCATGGCAGCGGAGTTTGCGTTCATCTTCTCCTGTTTCGGGAGCAGGGTGACCATTCTTTCCCGGAGCCGGTTCCTGAAAAACCTCGATGAGCACCTCCGGAAACATGCAGTCCGGGAACTATCAGGTGCTGATATCCGGGAAGGCACAGATCTCCTCTCAGTTGAGGGGGAGAACAGGAACCTCCGACTCAGCCTGAAAACCATGGGAGGGGCCGATGCCCTTGATTGCGATGCGGTCCTTATCGCTGCCGGTCTCACCCCCAACTCGGAGATGCTCGACGGGATTTCCAAGCGGAAGAACGGCGAAGTGATCGTGGATGAGTTCATGCGGACGGACGTTCCCTGCGTCTATGCCTGCGGGGATGTGACCGGCCCCCCGTTCCTAACTCCTGTTGCCCGCCAGCAGGGGATCATAGCGGCAGACAACATCCTCGGCAAACACCGGAAGATGGACTATGCTGCCATTCCCCAGTCGCTCAACCTCGGGTACGAGCTTGCCTTCTGCTCGGACGATAGCCCTGGTGCCAAACCCCTCGTCATCCCCGGGCCTGCAGGGCCTGGTACCTTCTGGGAGGTTCCCACCTCCAATACTGGTCTTGCCAAGATCATGGTCGGGGCCGATGGTTCCATCAGCAGCATCTGCTCTGCCTCCCCCGGCGGAGGTCTGATTGCCAGTTATATGGCATTCCTGATGAAGCACCACTTCACCGTGCACGACTTCGAGGATTTCATCGAGGTCCACCCCTCCACGGACGGGGTCTACGGGCTGGCGAAATACGCCTCAGAGATCCTCAAAAAGCGCGGGAGCCGGTAAACCCTTCATCGTTCCTGCCCGGGTTACCGTCGCAGATGCTGAAGGTATTATTACTTCCGGGATCGCATTATTACGATACATATCCCCAGTCCCCGGGTGTTTTTCCCATGAGCAGCCCCACCGAGAATACTGCATTCGACCAGACACGGCTCGACAAGATCCAGGCCCTTCGCGAGAAAGGGCTCCCCATGTTCCCTCCCACGTTCGACCGCAAGAACACTGTCCTTGAGATCAAGACCCGCTACGCGGAGATCACTCATGACAAAAGTGCGGAGAGCGTCTCAACGGCAGGGCGGATCCATATTGTGCGGAACCATGGAAAGACGATCTTTGCCGACCTCGGCGATGAGACCGGCAAGATCCAGCTCTACATCCGGAAGAACGACCTCGGTGAGGAGCAGTTCGAGCTCTTCAACCAGTATGTCGAGAGGGGAGACATCATCGGGGTTGTAGGCAACGTCTTCCGGACGAAACTGGGCGAGATCACCATATGGGTGGACACATTCTCCCTTCTCTGCAAGGCAGTCTGTTCTCTGCCGGAGAAGTTCCATGGTCTGAAGGACGTCGAGAAGCGTTACCGCCAGCGGTACGTGGACCTGATCGTGAACGAGGAGAACCGACAGACTTTCCGCACCAGGAGCCGGATCATCTCGCTCCTCCGCAGGTACCTCGACGACCATGGTTTCCTCGAGTTCGAGACGCCCATCCTCCAGCCGGTCTACGGTGGGGCAAACGCCCGCCCGTTCACCACCTACCACAACTTCCTTGACCAGAAACTCTATCTCCGTATCGCCCCCGAACTCTATCTCAAGCGGCTCGTGGTCGGCGGGTTCGAGCGGGTCTTTGAGATCTCAAGGAACTTCCGGAACGAGGGTGTGGACACCGACCACAACCCCGAGTTCACGATGGTAGAGATCTACTGGGCGTACCGCGACTTCCAGGACATGATGGACCTCACCGAATCAATCGTCACCTCTATCATTCAGGATGTCCACGGGAAACTTGAGATCCCGTTCGGGGAGATCACGCTAAACTTCACCAGACCCTGGAAGAAACTCTCCATGGCCGACGCGGTGAAGGAGTTGGGCGGCATCGATATCTTCGCTCATTCTGTTGAGGAACTTCGCACGCTTGCCCGGGAACACAAGATCGATGAGCCGGAGAAACCGCAGAGCCAGCGGGAGTTCCTCATCGCCTTCTTCGAAGGGCTTGTTGAGGAGAAACTCATCCAGCCGACCTTCATCTATGACTACCCGGTCGAGAACTCACCTCTGGCGAAACGCCACCGCGAGAAGGAGGGCTTCACTGAGCGGTTCGAGCTCTTCATCGCCGGTATGGAGGTGGGTAACGGTTTCTCGGAGCTCAACGACCCGGTCGACCAGAAGGAGCGGTTCGAGGCGCAGGATGAGAAGCGCCGGCTCGGGGACGTCGAGGCCCAGATGATCGACTACGATTTCATCAATGCCATCGGGTACGGCATGCCCCCGACCGGCGGAGTCGGGATCGGCATCGACCGGCTCGTGATGCTGCTTACCAATAACAATTCCATCAAGGAAGTGATTCTCTTCCCCTCGATGAAGACCCAGAAGCCGGGCGAGGAAGAAGGGGAAACGGAGGGAGAATCACCGGACGCCGGGAATGAGAAGCCCCCGAAACCCGCATAGTCCGTAAGAGAAAAAAAGGCGACGCGCCCATGCCGTGAAACGGTTACAATCTTTTCTCTCATCGGAACAGTTATCAGGAACATTTTGCCAACAGTTCTCCATGAGTCCCGGTGAAACGCCAAGAATAAACCACCCCCACGAGGTCTTCTCTGCCGAGAAAGCTGGGCACCTCGACACCCGCCTGCGCTGGGTCCTCTACCGCCCCGACCGGCTCGCGGAGCGGTACGTGAAACCCGGCGACCGGGTCCTCGACTTCGGTTGCGGTCCGGGGTTCTTCGCCCGCGAATTTGCGAAACGGGTCGGGGAGGGCGGGCAGGTATTCTCCGTTGACATCCAGGAGGAGATGCTTGCGACCCTGCGGGGAAAACTGGAGCCTGAAGGCCTCCTGCCGCGGATAAGGACGCACCAGTGCAAGCCGGATTTCATCAACCTCCCCCCGGACCTGCACGGGACCTTCGATGTCGCATTCACCATCTTTGTCGTCCACGAAGTACCGGACCCAGCTAAACTGTTCCGGGAGATTACCCTACTCCTGAAGCCGGGCGGCACGCTCTTCTATACTGAGCCCCCGTTCATTGTCTCTGGGAAGGAGTTCAGGGACAACCTTGCACTGGCAGAGGAGGCCGGGTTCCTGCAGGTCGAGAGGTCGTTCTTCTTCGTGAACCGGGCTGTGGTACTGAGGAGGGGGTGAGGGGGGCCAAGGCGATCCCCCCCTCCATCCGGATTTCAAATCGCGGAAACCCCCCCCACCCTGCCATGGGGGGGTATGCCATAGACCCCTCCCCCCTCCGGGCCCGGGAACCCCCTCATTATCAATTCTGGGAACCCTGAAGATCTGCCCGTCAGTCGGAGACTCCACACGAAACTGTAGCCAGACGGTTGCGTAAAAGTAATTCCCACTTACAATTGAGGAGGGGGGGTATCCGGCAGACCCCCCCACTGTTTGGTTTTCAAATCGTCCAGACCCCCCCTCCATGGGGTGGGGGGTATGCCGGATACCCCTGTCTGACAACCGGACTGGCATGCAGGCAATGATAGTTTTCCGACGTGAATTCCGCAGAAGAAGTGGAACGTGGATATGCAGGTAAGGGGGGGGTATCCCCCATCCCCCCCTCCAAAAAACCGGAAGGGTGGGAACGTGAGGAGTGGCTCCCTTAGTGGGGGTAGGGGGGTTCCTGCCATTCCTGCGGTTTGTAACAAACCCGGATAATAAAGGAGGATGGTTCTGAGGGGCGAGGTATCCGTTCCTTCACCAGGTTCCTATGCTGTTTAGTATATCCTTCGCAGCGGACCGGATCTCAGCGTCCTCGCCCCCCTCATCTGCGATGAACTCCTTCAGTCCCCGGATCGCCCCGGTGCTACGGATGGCGGCAAGCGCTGCCGCTGCGTCTTGCCGGATTCCGGCCTGTTCGTCCCTGTCCCTCAGGCACCCGATCAGGACCTCAACCGAGCGTCCGCTTTTCAGGCAGCCCAGTGCCGAGATCACGGAAGACCGAATCTCCGGATCACTGTCAGCTGCAAGGTCCATCAGGGGGCGGACCGCCCGTGGATCCCCGCTCTTTCCGAGAGCCCCCACAGCCCGCAACCGCTCTTCCCTCTCCGATCCGGATACTGCCGCATACGCTAAATCATATATGGCACCTTTCCGGGGAAAGGAATTGTACCACTCAACATCGGGTTTCTCAACACTCAAATCCATCGTATTCACCAAATAAATTTTTTAGTTTTTTCCAAAACGATACCAATTTTCTGCCGGATTGCCAGAAAAGCAGGTCCTAACAGATTAAGAAAAGCATCCGCTTACCATGAATGGCCCGTACCCTTGTCTCCACGATCATCCTGAAAGGAACGTATTGGTACATTATACTAGTATAATGTAATTTCATTATAAATAATTAATCGATAAAACAGCCGAACCCTCGATCCCCATTTGTGTGGAGGGGCGCACAGGTCTGCCGGTGCTGCCCCGGTTCCTCTTTTCCAAAAAAAGGAAAAGTATTAGAGAGAGATTCACTTGTGGTACGGCTCGCCCCGGATGATCCGGAACGCCCGGTATACCTGCTCCACGAGGAGGAAACGCGCCATCGGGTGAGTGAAGGTCATGCGGGAGAGGGAGAGGTGCAGGTCGCCCCGGGCAAGGACCTCCGGGGAGATTCCGAGATCCCCGCCTATCACAAACGCCAGCTGGTTCTGCCCGGCCAGTTCCCACTGCCGGAAGGATTCCGCCAGTTCCTCGCTCGACCAGCTCTCTCCCCTGATATCAAGGACGATCACGAACGAACCGTCGGGGATAGCAGCAAGGATCCGTTCGCCTTCCTTCTCCATCGTTGCCCTTTCCACGGACGCAGAGGCAGTTACCAGCCGCTTCTCCTCGGAGACCTCGGATACCTGCACCTTCGCGTAGGGACGGAGTCGTTTTTCGTATTCGAAAATCCCGTCCTGCAGGAACTTTTCCTTGATCTTACCAACCGCAATAATACGGATCTGCATAGTCAAAAGCACAAGATTCCGAGTATTTATCCATAACGCATGCTACAGGGGGGCGAAAAGAAGAGATGGAAGCATGTTACCTATGAATTACCCTTAGCATCTTTTGTATCGATTTTCTGGTTGGATAACACATCCAGCAGGACTTCTTTCATCATGTTTTTCATGAGTTCCCGACCCTCATCAGATGACATGTAGTCCTTGAACAGCTCCTTGAACTGTCCCATATCGTGGTGATTATCGACGAAGGCTAATAAAGCTTGCGTGATGCAGTCGGAGACCGTGGAGAACTTCTTTTCCTCGTACACAAGTTTATTGACCTTTTCATAGATATTGGGGGGCATTTTGTAAGAAATCGCGACACGCTCCCCGCGACTCGCCGGTACTTTTTCAGCCATTCCCTACAAACTAGGGCAAATTACTATAAATAGGCTGTTAATCGCCTGCAATAATCTTTAAGTAATACTTTTTTTTCTTCGGGTAATCCTTATATCATACATAAAGAATACTTTTTATAGCGCGGCAGTTAACAGGAGATCATCGTGAGGTGAGAACCGTGAATGAAATACTCCTGTTACTCCTGCCTATTGTTGGCGTTTTTGCTATCGGCTGCAGCGTGGCACTCCTGGCCCTCGGAAAGATGATCGACCGGTTCCCTGCTGGTGATGAATCGATACGCGAACGCAGTCTTGCAAGCCCCATCGAATCCACAAAGATTGCCGTACTGATCTTCTGGGCGCTGTTCATCATCGGGATCTGGGCCGTGCTTCAGGAGACCCGGTTCGGTTTAATCCTTGGCATCACCACGCTTTTTTCCGTCTGCCTGTTCATGTTCACGGCACTCGTGTTCTCGTTTGCCGTACTCAGCACCATGCGGGGGAGAAGAAACCGGATCGAGAAGCCGGTACTTCAAGTTGGCACACCGGATGAGATCGTCACAATTTCACAGCAGGGATCCGGGCAACCGGCCGTCGTGTCCCGGAAGCGGCATAACAACTACCTCTCCGGTATCATGGCGGACACACTACTGAAAAAAGATTAATTAAATTATCCAAAGATCTTTTTTGACTGCTCAAGGGCATCGACCGCGGGCAGTTTCTTCCCGGTCAGGAATTCGATACAAGCCCCGCCCCCGGTAGAGATGTGGGTGAAATCCTGCTCGATCCCCATCTTCTCGATAACGGCTGCGGTATGCCCGCCTCCGACGACCGAGAACTCCACCTTCGATGCGGCCCTGAGGAGTTCGTAGGTGCCGGTGGCGAAGTCGGCATCTTCAAAGACACCGGCCGGGCCGTTGAAGACTACCGTCCCAGCTTTCTTAAGGTTCTGGACAAGCGAGGTGAGGGCATCCATGCCAAGGTCGAGCACCGGGGCATCATCGGGGATCTTCCCGACGGCATACTCGACACGGCGGTTGTCCTGTCGGACAGCAACGGACTCCGGCATCACGACACGGTCGCGGTGGCGGGAGAGGATCTCTTTTGCCTTCTCGATCTCCGGCTGGTACTTGAGCTGGGCAATCAGCTGCGTGGAGGGTTTGCCGATATTGTACCCAGCCGCGATCAGGAAGACGTTGGCGACCACACCAATCACGATGACCTGATCTGCGATGCCGGTGTCCAGCACGTGCCGGGCAACGTCAATGGAGTCGTCCACCTTGGTGCCTCCCAGCACCATGCAGACGGGACGGGGAGCACCGGAGAAGACCCGTGACAGGGTGGCGACTTCCTTCTCCATGAGGAGCCCTCCTGCCGATCGCATCGCAAGGGGCAGGCCGACAACTGTTGGCTGCGAGCGATGGGCGGTGCCAAAGGCATCGTTAACAAATACGTCCCCCATGGCCGAGAGTTTCCTGACAAGGTGGGTCTTTTTTGCTTCTTCCGGTTTGAGGGTGAGGTTCTCCTCGGCATTGAACCGGACATTCTCCAGCATCACGATGTCACCGGTCTTCATCGCATGCACTGCCTCACGGGCATGGCGCCCGAAGATGCTGTCGACATACAGGACCGGCTTCCCCAGCAGCTGTTCGAGTTTCTCTGCATGGGCCTCAAGGGTGGTGAAGTCCTTCTTCCCGGGCCTGCTCTGGTGGGTAATGATCACGACCCGGCTTTCTTCGAGAGCATGGATGGTCGGCAGGTGCTCCCGGAACCGCTTATCATCAAGAATAAGGTTGGACGTGGGGTCGATGGGGGAGTTGAGGTCGAGCCGGAGGAGGACTGTTTTTCCCTCAGCTCCCAAGTCCTTGATCGTTCCAATCGGCATCGATATACCCCAGAAAATGTTACGCGGTATTCCGGGATTTGATCTTCTTCATCCGGAAGAGCTCTTCACGCTCCATCTCGTCAAGGCGCATCTTGATGAAGTCCCGGGCAGCGGTGAGCTCCGGGATCACCTTGAATTCGAGTGCATTGACCCGGCGCTTGGTCTTCTCGATCTCATCGAGCAGACGCTTCATCGTAGTCTCGATCTCAGCACTCAGGATGATCGCTTCCACGAGTTCCTCGAATGCCGAGGCGGTCTCGTCGATGACCGTAGATGTCCCGAGGACACCATAACCACGGTCTGCGAGACTCTTCCTGACCTTCGAGGACTCGATCTGGGGCACAACGACACCCATGATATTCTTGCTTTTCAAGGTGATCTGAGGCACTTCCTTGACCGAGAATGCCGCAGATTTCACCCCAATTGCACCTTCGACAGTGTTCGCCACTGCCATCATCTCGACGGCGCGGGCATGTTTTTTGAGGAGGTCGCCCTTGCAATCCTTTGCATCTGCGAGTACCTTGAAAAATTCTAAGATCAGTCCATCGCGCTTCATCTTGAGGATCTTGTAGCCACGCTCGGAGAGCTGGATCTTCCGTTTGAGGGTGATCAGTTCCGAACGGGTTGGCTTGATATCGCGCAGCGCCATGGATGGTTACTCCTTCTTTGCACCGGCACGGAATTTCGGGTGGTACTTGTTGATCAGATCGCGGTCGATACGGGTCAGCTGCTCAACCGGCAGCGACGAGAGGAGTTCCCAGCCGAGATTTAAGGTATCCTCGATGGTCCGGTCCTCATCGTAGCCCTGCCGGACGAACCGGTTCTCGAAGAGGTCCGCGAACTCCAGGAGCAGCCGATCGCGCTCGGAGAGGGCATCCTTACCGACGATGGCCACGAGGCCGCGAAGGTCGTTGCCTTCTGCATACCCGGCGTACATCTGGTCGGAGACTTTCTTGTGGTCCTCACGGGTGTGACCCTTGCCGATACCGAGGTTCATAAGACGCGAGAGCGAGGGCAGCACGTTGATGGGCGGATAGATACCCTTGCGGTGCAGTTCACGGTTGACCACGATCTGGCCTTCCGTAATATAGCCGGTAAGGTCGGGAATCGGGTGGGTGATATCGTCACCGGGCATGGTCAGGATCGGGATCTGGGTAACGGAACCCTTCAGTCCTTTGATCATACCGGCACGTTCATAGAGCGAGGCAAGATCCGTGTACATGTACCCGGGATAGCCACGGCGACCGGGCACTTCCTCGCGGGCAGCACCGATCTGACGGAGTGCTTCGCAGTAGTTCGTCATATCTGTGAGGATGACGAGCACGTGCATACCGAGCTCGAAGGCAAGGTATTCAGCAGTTGTCAGGGCAAGACGCGGGGTGATGATACGCTCGACAGCCGGGTCGTCCGCAAGATTGAGGAAGACGACGGCACGCTCAAGGGCACCAGTGCGCTCGAAGTCCTGCATGAAGTAGTTCGCTTCTTCTTTCGTGATCCCCATTGCAGCGAAAACCACGGCGAATGTCTCGGTTGAACCGGGCACTTTTGCCTGACGGGCAATCTGCAGCGCAACATTGTTGTGCGGGAGACCTGCTGCCGAGAAGATCGGGAGTTTCTGGCCACGGACAAGGGTGTTGGTACCATCGATGGTTGAGATACCGGTCTGGATGAAATCCGCCGGCATTCCCCGTGCGTACGGGTTGATGGCCGCACCGGTGATATCAAGGCGCTTCTCCGGCACAATCTCCGGGCCACCGTCGATAGGCTTACCGCCACCGGACAGGATACGGCCGAGCATCTCCCTGCCGACTGGCATCTTGATGGTCTCGCCGGTGAACCGGACGCCGCTGTCCCTGCCGATACCGGTCGTGGTCTCGAATATCTGGACAACGACGAGTTCGTCGCTCGTGTCGAGGACCTGACCGCGCTTGATGGTCCCGTCGAAGAGGACTATGTTCACGAGTTCCTGATAGGCAACCGGCTCGGTCTTCTCGACGAAAACGAGCGGGCCGGCAATCTTACTAATCGTCCTGTATTCCTTCATGCTGCCGACCTCAGTGTGTTGAACTCATCGTCCATCTGCTTCTGGATCTTGGCGAGTTCCGGCTTGTAGTCCTTGATGAACTTGATCTGGGGCATCTCGTTCTTGGACTTGACGCCAATGATCTGCGCTGGGCTGACGCCGGCAAGCTGGGCAGAGTAGGCAAGGTCTGCAAAGAGCTTGATCGCCTTCATCATGTCGTACTGCTTGGTCATATCACAGAACGTGTCGACCGCGTCGTACGCGTTCTGCTGGAGGAAGATCTCACGGATCATACGGGCGACTTCAATCGTCACCTGTTCTGACTCGGGCAGGGCATCGGAACCAACGAGCTGCACGATCTCCTGGAGTTCTGCCTCTTTCTGGAGCACTTCCATGGCCCATGACCGGAGCTTGTTCCATTCGGGAGAGACTTCCCTGTCATAGTAGTCGTGGAGGGCTTCCAGGTACAGGGAGTATGAGTTCAGCCAGTTGATCGCCGGGAAGTGCCGGCGCTGGGAGAGCTTTGCGTCCAGTGCCCAGAAGACCTTGACGATACGCAGGGTGTTCTGGGTGACCGGCTCCGAAAAGTCTCCGCCGGGCGGTGAGACCGCACCGATAACCGAAACGGAACCGGAGGCTCCGTTCAGGGTCTCGACGAGACCGGCACGCTCGTAGAACTCCGAGAGCCGGGCTGCAAGGTATGCCGGGTACCCTTCTTCACCGGGCATCTCTTCCAGACGGCTTGAGATCTCACGCATGGCTTCTGCCCAGCGGGAAGTCGAGTCTGCCATCAGGGAGACGTCGTACCCCATGTCACGGAAGTACTCCGCGATGGTGATACCGGTGTATACGGACGCTTCACGGGCTGCGACCGGCATGTTGGACGTGTTTGCGATGAGCACTGTCCTCTCCATGAGGGGTTTGCCCGACTTCGGGTCTTCGAGGTGCGGGAATTCCGTAAGAACTTCCGTCATCTCGTTGCCGCGTTCACCGCAGCCGATGTAGACCACGATCTCGGCATCCGACCACTTCGCCAGCTGCTGCTGGGTGACCGTCTTGCCGCTTCCGAACGGTCCGGGGATGGCTGCCGTGCCGCCCTTTGCGATTGGGAAGAGACCGTCGAGGATCCGCTGACCGGTGATCAGCGGGATCGTCGGGTTCTTCTTCTCTTTCACGGGGCGGGGGACACGGACCGGCCAACGCTGGATCATCGGGTACTCGCGACCGTCATCGAGAACACAGATGATCTCGTCGACAGTGAAGTCCCCGCTCTTGATTGTCTTGACAACCCCTGCCTTTACATTGGGAGGGAGCATGACCCGGTGGACGATATTGGTCTCCTGCACTTCGCCAAGAATCGCACCTGGTTCAATTTTGTCGCCGGTCTTGACGAGCGGTTTGAAGGTCCATTTTTTCGTGTGGGAAAGCCCGGGTGCCGAGACACCACGTTCGATGAAGTTGCCCATCTTTTCCACGAGAACCGCCAGCGGGCGCTGGATACCATCGTAGATACTGGTCAGAAGACCAGGACCCAGTTCAACGGAGAGCGAGAGGCCGGTGTTCACCACCGGTTCGCCGGGCCGGATACCCGAAGTATCCTCGTACACCTGGATAATGACGTTATCACCCTGGATCTTGATGACTTCTCCCATCAGCGCTTCTTTGCCGACCTTCACCACATCGTACATGTGGGCGTCAAGGTTGACTGCCGTAACGACAGGGCCGGCGATCCTTTTCAGGACCCCTTGTTTCTGTTCTTTTGCATGTTTGCCTTTTACTTCCACAGATCAACACCCACCGATCTCTTGATTCTCTCCCGCATGGACAGCCCGCCCTCCTCCTCGCCGCCGATCGCAATGACGGTCGGCTTTACGGAAGTCTCCAGCGTGGCGCGAAGCCTGCGGGGAATCTTTTCCATGTCACTGCTGTTGAGGACGAGAATACCGACTTCGCCGTCCTGTAGTACAGTGGTGATGTGCTCATTGAGTTTCTCCTCGTTCTCCGCTGCGTAGGTCTTGCGGATGCCTGCGAGCCGGAACCCGAGAATGAACTCACTGTTGCCGATTACTGCAATCTCCATTTACATCACCAGGTATTCCGCGATCTTCTCGGATGGCAGCTTCGATTCCTTGCCTCGGGCGAGCGCCCGCAGGTTAAAGACCTCGTACTTCTTCTTCTCAAGATAGATGAGGATCGGGTGAATCGATATGGGATTGCGCTTGGACATACGTTCCATCTGTTCCAGCTGGACACGGGTCAAGCGAACCTCAACATCATGTATTGTTTTCTCACTTTTCATCTCATCAAGAAGGGAAATCAGCAATTTCTGTCGGTATTTCACTTTGAGGGAATCGATGAACTCGCCCTGGTCCTTGATCGTGTTCATGAAGGAAAAATCCGTTACCAGGAGTGCACCGCCGGGAATGTACATTTCCCGTGCATCCTCTTCGAACGTGTCTGCACGCAGCCGGAACAGGGTCTTGAGGTTCTTTATGTCGATATCGAGCCGGATGAACTCAAGGAACAGGTGACCCCCCTTGATCCCGCTCTCGGCCTCTGCGATGATCTCCGCGTAGAACTGCTTGTAGAGTTCATTTTCCATGCGGGAGAACGATCCACTCTCCCTGGCTAATGGATACTCCCGTGCAAGCACCGGGTATATGCGGTTGCCTTTGAGCGCATCGATAATCCTCTCGGTATTATCCTCAGAAAGGAGCCGGTCGAGGACTGTACTATCAAGGCTGCCGGCAGGGACAAGGATCTCCTTTATCTTACCGGATTTTACCCCCTGCGTCTTGCCCCGCAGGATCGTGAGGACGTTCTGGATATCCCAGCGCCTGAGGTATGCCCGGGTGAACTCTTTCAGGTTACCCGGTGTGATCTCCTGGATCTTCTGGTATTCCTTTGCAAGGTTCCAGGATAATGCGACTTCGATGAGATCGATTCCCCGGAACGTCGTGCCCAGTTCGTCGATTTCCTGTTTGTATTCGGTTTCACCGATGAAACGGGTGATCTCGGCAAGGCTCATGTTGAGCATTCGCATATATTCCTCCTTCGGGAGGAGTTTTGCCTTCCTTACCCGCATTCTGGTACACACGTAAATGTACGGTGCTGAGATACCTCTCATCCCAACCATACGTTTACCCCCTTATCCAAACAGGATGTCGGATGCATCTTTCAACCCGGATTCCCACACTCCGGCAAGGAATGTGCGATAACTGTAATCAATCTGCAACGCCCTCCCCTCGCTTTCGATGAGGATCCCCCCATCGATATCGACCGGCTCTCCGACTTTGAATCCTGCAAATTCGGGGTTCCCGGCGATGATGGCCTTTGCAGATGCCACGTCGCGGGCATTGCAGGAAAGAGTCCCGCTCGGGATCTCCTTCTTGGCCTCGGCAAGGAGTTTCTTGATGGCTTCACGATGGAAGCTTTCAGGGAGTCTGGCAATCTCCGCTCGCGTGGATTCGTAGACGGTGTCCAGCAGCGATTTCTGTGTGTTCAACAGCTCGCGCTTGACCAGCAGGTTTGCCGCAGACGTTTCCTGATCCACAATATGTGAAGTCTGTTTTACTGACTCTGCTTCAGCGGCAAGCTTGATCTCTTCCACACGCTTGTTCGCTGCTGCAAGGATCTTGTCTGCATCCTGTTTTGACTCGGCACGGATCTTTTCTGCTTCGGTTTTGCCTTTTTCCCTGATCTCTGCAACTACGGCTTCCAGTCCCATTGTCTGCACCGTTTTATACGAATAACAACAGGAGAGCGACGACCAGACCGAAGATGACGATTGTTTCAGGAATAACGGTGAAGAGGAGTGCCAGACCGAACATGTCCTTGTTCTCGGCGACAGCACCGACTGCGGCTGAACCGATACCCATCTCAGCCACACCGGTTCCGATACCGGTGAGACCGACGGCAATACCTGCGCCGAGTGCCTTCATTCCCAACTGCGATGCCTGCATTGTTGCGAGATCTGTTGCTGCTACTGCTACTGCTTCAACTGCCATAATTTAATCCTCCGTAAATCTGCGTTTCATCCCGAATGGGATGTACTTCTTGCCTCCACCCTTGTAGAACTTGGTGAAGAATTCAACATAGTGCAAACGAATCGAGTGGAGACCGCCACCCAGTATCCCCAGTGCGATATTGAGGGTATGCCCGAGGAGGAATACCACAATACCGACAAGGATCATGACGATTCCAAGAATTGAGAGATTTTTCAGTGCGGGATTGATGAACATCGTAATGGACATGTAGTTCACGACCATTGCGATGGCGACCGATGAAAGCCCGACTGCAACGATACGGGCGTACGAGAGCACGTGGGAAACGATCGTGGGCAACTCGATCACTTCAAGGAAGTTCTCCCGTGCGATGAGGATGATACCCACGAGGATGAGTACTCCGCCTATGATTGCTGCTGGGTTCAGTCCAAACCCGACACCTGGCACCGTTGCGACCGCAGAAAGCCCGGAAAGGTTGGGCATCAGCGGCACCGCAGCGACAGACCAGATTGCAAGGATAATCCCCCACATCACGGTAAGCCAGCCGAAGTTGGCCAGTACTGCCATGGTACGGTGGTGACCGTGGTCCTGTTTTGCGTGGTTATACATGCTGAGCACCCTGCCCAGCGTGATATGCAGGATCCCGATCCAGATCGACAGGACCATCAGTTCCGGGATATTCGGACCATGTCCCCCGTGCTCGGACATGAGGTGACGGGAGTACAGGACAGGATTCCATCCGGGAATCGCGAATCCCAGGAACTCACTGAATATGATACCAAAGAAGATACTCGAGATACTGGCATTCCGGAGAACCGTCAGTAACTGCCGGCCCTCTCCGCCTTTTATAAACTTCCGGAGCCCGAATGCCATGACAAGAAGTATCAGCCCGTACCCTACATCACCGAGGATCAACCCGAAGAATATCGGAAACACGATAGAGACCAGCAGGGTGGGGTCGACTTCCGTGTACTTGGGCCGGGAATAGATATCCATGAGCATCTGTGTAGGTTGTGCAAACGACGGGTTGTTGTACTCGACGGGCACATTGTCATGCTCAAGGTCTATGGATAATTCGGTGACAAAAATTTTTCCTCCGGCAGCTTTTTCAAGCGCCTGAGTTACTGTCGGGACGGTATCAGACGGTACCCATCCCTCAGCGACAAACATCTGTTTTGTGGTTGCAAACCGGAGCGGTGCCTCGGTCTGTTCCACTTCCGCTTTTAAAAATTCCTCGCAGGATACCAGAAATTCGGTGTGCTTCTGTTTTACTGCTTCCAGCTTGCTGCTGATGTCAGTAAGTTCCTGACGGATCGTTGCAATCTGGCCGGAGTAATAGTCGATACGTGCCTGAGGACTGCCGGATTCCTCAGGGATCTGGACTGCCTGGAATGCAACTTCCTGTAATGCCCGCTCGACGTCGCTGCGCTGCGCGACAGGAGTAACGATAACAATAAACTGCTTTTCCTTTCCTCTGGACACAAACAATTCGCACGGGACAGCAATCACCGGTTCGCGGGCTACATACCCGGCGATGACGGAGAAACCCCTGTATCCATAGTAAAGATCCAGATCAGCGGGGACCGGGATAAACGGCGTGATCTCGGAGATCTTCTGTTCGTACTCTTTTACCTGCGTGTCAAGTTTCGAACGCCTTGCCGTCAGTTCCTCAACTTCCCGTTCAATGAGCGGGAGTTCACGTTCGATTCTGGTCCGGAGTTCTGAACGGTTACAAGTTTGTTTTGCATCGATGTCATCCCCCCGGACAGAGATGACATTTTCGATCGACCGTATCTTGATGAGATCAACGGACGCTTCGCTTGCTCCCGAAAGAGGCGTACCAATCTTAAAGCCCTCATAGCCTTCCGCCCAGCCCTCAACATAATCCTCGATGTGGAACAGGTGGTATCGATAGAGCTCCGCAACGACAGGACCCATCTGGTCCCGCGAGGCGGCGATGAGGAGACGGCTCATCTGCTTAGGCTTTAACATGCAGCTGCTCCTTAAACCGCAAAACCAGCAGCTGCACTGCCTCCGAGAGGTTCTGTTCCCCCTTCGATCTCAGTGCTGCTGCGCGCTGATTGCCACTTTTTATGATTTCAGCGTGCTTAAGTGCCGCCTGGTGCCGTGCTTCTTCCAGTTTCAGCTTTTTGTATTGTTCTGCATTGCTCTGCGCTTTGGTAACCAGATTGTCCATTTCAAGCTCGGCCTGGGAATGCTTATATTTCTTCTCTTCCTGGGCCTTGCTGATTACAGACTGGTACTCTTCTTCAGCTTTTTTGATGTCTTTCAGGACCTCAGTCTTCATCCAACCCTCCTCTCACGGCAAGTACAATAATAGGTGAAAAAAACCATATATGTATTGTTATTTAGGTTCAGACTTCACGCGCCGGAACGGAAAATACGACGGCGTGGATCTCCGATCAGGAAAATTCGGTTAACATCCGGTAATTTACAAACCGTTGGGAAGCCCCTGCAGGCAAGCCGGTGATTTCCACACCGTCCGTATGTCCCTTAAGCGTTGTCCCTGCAAGCTCGTCGCTTGAGCATACCAGGTGTTGCTCCGGGTGGGTCCCCCGCCGGATCGTGCAGCTGGTCGTGATCAGCGGGCCGGCAGAAACTAGGTAAGAGAAATGTTTCGATCCGGGATGATCTTTCGGGAGGACGATCAGGGGTATGCGATAGGTCCTGACAAACTCGGCAAGCATTATCGCAGGCTCAATTGCCCCTCCTTCCGGTGCCGACACTACGATGATGTCAGAAGGTTCTATCGTCTGGCAGTATTCCTTATCCGGCGTCTCGATTCGAAGTGCAAACAGGGCATTGGCCTTTGCAGCCAGCAAAAAAGAGCGGGTGCCCGAGATGAGCAGCAGCTCATCCCGCAGTGGCACGATCATAGTATCAAAGTGCCGTCACGTTATCGGACTGGCAACTGGAACAGATGGGTTTCTTGCTGATGCTTTCGAACTTCTCGCCGCAGTCTTTGCAGCGGTATTGTTTCCCCGTTACCCGCTCATCGAAGTTAAGGTCTCCGGTGGGCCCGCCACCAACAGTACACACGTTCGTTCACCTCACTATCGACATCTTCACGCAAAGATTTAATGGTATCTGACCCGGGTTTTCGTGAGCGGGTCTGACTGCGGTTTCCCAAACCTACACAAGGATAAAATTGAACACTACGAGCGATATCGCCAGGAGTACACAAGCATGTTTCACTCCCGCGGCAATGGATGATCCCCCCATCTGACCCGCGATGAGCCCGGAGAAGAGGGCCTGGATAAGGCACGGATGCAGCTATTGCAAGATCATTGAATACCTGGCCGATACGGCGAATCTCCTCCGGTTCGTGCAGGTGTCAGATATCAGCGATGTCCGCCGTACTCTCGAAGTGGTCAAGATGCGGATGTCCGCACATTCACGCGAGATCAAACCCTTCGAGCTAATGCAGGACAAGATGCTGGTCTACTCTGAAGCAAATGCATTCTGATTAATTTAGAAGATGAATACCGGATTTTGTCTGTCCATCTATGGTATTGCCGGCGTGATTCCCACATTCCCCTTTTTCCGACATTACCTGTACTTACAGTCCCCTTGGAAAATCACCCCTCAATTCAGCTCTCTTTTGGCAATCGGATCCCATTTTGAAAAGTCGGTTTTTCGGGTTGGAGGAAGTCAGGGAAAATGGCAGGTAGGAGGGGTGATCAAGGGTCCAGGATCGGGGGAGTTACCCCTCCATTATTCCGAGCTTCACTGTGCAGTTCCTTCGTTAATGTCTTGATTGAGATGCCAGGTCTGTTCTGATGCATTTTCAGATCGTGATGCCCAGAATATTCAGCAGCATGAGGATCAGTACACCGGGCAATCCCCCAAGGGCGCAGACGAGAAGCGTTGCAACGGAGTACCCAAGGTCGGGTTTTCCCATCCACTGCATAACGTGGAGGAAGTTGATAAGAAAGAGGCATATGAGGCCCAGAACTGCATTCACCACAAGAACGGTGAGTTTTTTTACCAGGTACCAGATGATGGCAATGATCGCGATGACAAGGATGAGGGCCACGAGAAGGTTGGTCATTGTCTTACCTATTTACCAATGATACGCTGTTTATTAATTTTTACTGACGGGAGGATCAGCAACCCGATGGTCCGGGACTCTTTGCTCAATCCTGTTATAACGTGATGGAGATCGAACACGTTGCCGGAGAGCATCGCGCTTCGGATGGGGCTCTGGAACCCGCCATCCTCCATCCAGAAGGCGTTGGAGAGCTCAACCGAGAACTCCCCGCTCATCGGGTTTGCCGTGTGGGCACCCACAACATTGTGCACATACACGACCCGGTCGTCATCAACAGTCTCCCGTTTCCCGTCAACGATGAAATTATGGTGTCCGATCACCGGTGATCCGCCAAAACCGCCACGGACGGCACTTGCCGTGCTCTTCTTTCCGTACCGTGAGGCCGTCTTGAGATCGTAAGCAAAGGCACACAGGGTGCCATCCCGGATGAAATCTATCCGTCGGGTCGGGGAGCCCTCCGCATCCCAGCGGACACTCCCGTTTGCCCCGGGAAGGAGCGGGTCATCGTACATCGAAATCATCGGGTCTGCGACCCGCTCCGAAAGAGACTGTGCCAGCCGGGAGCGCCCCGCGTGGACATTCCGCCCGTTCAGGGCAGGGACAAAGACATTCCCGAGCAGTTCCGCATAGGCAAGGGGGGAGAGGAGGACCTCGTATTCCCCGGTAGGGATATCCTTGCCTTGCGCAGACTCACAGGCAAAAAACGTTGCACGTTCACCTACTGTGACCGGATCTATGCGATCCATCGACCAGCCATGGTCGAATTCGTAGCCGGTTGATTGCCCATGGATCGCTTCAAGGGACACTGAGACTGATGTATGGCGATTGGTATAGCGGACTTCTCTGTTATTGGCAAGGGTTACCTCCATTGATGACAGACCTGCGGACCCGGAGGTTACTTCAGCCGGGTGCTCCGCTGCACCCTCAAGCATTGATTCAAGCAGATTTTTGGCTGTGCCGGGTTCGATCTTCATCGCGGTATCAAACGAGAGTGGGGCTGTATCAAGAGGCTCTGATCCGGGCAGTCCGTTCCAATCCTGCGGGGTTGCCAGTTTTCCGCTCGCCACTGCTGCTGCCAGGCATTCCCGCCACTGACCGGGGTTATTGGTGCTGGACGACCCTATCCTCCCCTTATGGATGGTGCGGACGCCAAGGCCGCAGTCCTGCGAGGTCGTCGCAAGGCTCAGTTTTTTCTTTTTAAGGTCGGCGGAGACGCTGGTTCCCTCGACATAGTAGACCTCAACTTCATCAACGACCTTCTCCGCTTCCCGGATCAGCTGGTCAATCCACGCCACTGCCACCCACCACCGCGTCGTTGAGAAGGATGTGCGGAGCCCCGTCGCTTACCGGAACGCTCTGCCCGCCTTTCCCGCAATACCCGGGACTCATGGTCCTGTCGTTCCCACACAGGAGAATCCCGTGAAGAGTTGTGAGGATCTCGCCGGAGAGGGAAACATCCCGGACCATCTTTGTGCACTCTCCGTCTTCCACGAGATACCCGTACTCCGCATTGAACTGGAATATGCCCCGTCCCGGGTCGACCTGCCCACCACGGGAGCCTTTGAGAAAGATGCCCCGTTTGCATTCCGCAAAGATCTCTTCTGTAGTCGAATCGCCGGATTCGATGAACGTGTTGCTCATCCGGACGAGGGGGGGTTCGCCCGGCATCGCACGGGCATGGCCGGCAACGCCGTTCCCCACAGCAGCCAGCGATTCCCGGCTGTGCAGGAAGGCATTGATCACCCCGCGTCGGATGATCTCGGTACGGGTCACTGCCACCCCCTCTGCATCCACGGGATCAAACCCGAACTCATGGATGCCGGGGTCGTCAACAATGGTGAGGTTCTCGTTGCCGATCCGCTCCCCGGTTCTTCCCTTCAGGACGGAATTGCCTTCTTGGATCAGGTCGCCCTCGCTGGCATGGCCCACGGCTTCATGAGCAAAGACGCCGGCAAGTTCCGGGTCGAGCACCGCCCGCATCTTCCCTCCTTTGGCAGCGGTTGCATCCAGCAGAGCGACAGCAATCTCTGCAGCTTTCCTTCCCAGATCCTGCCGGTGTCGGAGGTTGAACCCGTTGATGGAGTGCTCCCGTTCATATCCCATCTGGACATTGCTGTTGCGCGACGCCACTGCAAGGATGTTGAATCCCGACCGGCTCATCTCATAGAAGTGCTCGTTCCCGGAACCGTCAGAGAACCGGACCTGTTCAATCCGCTCGATATAATTTGCCCGTCGGTTCACGACAGAGGGATCGGCGGCGCTTTTCTCAATATCGGCGAGGATTTCGGATTTCTCTTCAATGCTTACCTCTCGCGGATCCTCTTTCATATGAGGGACGGAGAGCTGGCCCCGTGGTGCCTCACCGAGCACGACATTCTCTTCAGTGATAGCCGCAAGTTTTGCCGCTCTATTGAGGAGTTCATCGAATTTCCTACCGGAACACGGAGTATAGTTATCGATCTGGAGGACGCCCCAGCCACTTTTAACGAGAACACGGAGGATGGCCATGTTCAAAAAAGAGGTGCCTGCGGATTCCACGACACCATTGTCGATATCGATATGAGTGACCTCGCCGGTCACGTGCCGCAAGTCGTAATAGGAGATCCCGTGCATTGCGCTCATGCCGTCGACGGGTTGATTGCCGGTACTTCCGCGATCATCGCGGTCGACCTCATCGCCATCTTCTTGAGCTTGATGAGGAAACCGTCGGTATTTTCAGGGACGAGCGCGATCTTGAGGACGTCCTCAATATTGTCGATAGGTATGATAGTGACCATAGACTTGAACCGTTCTTCGATGAGGACGTCCCCGAGGTTCATGCGGGGGATGAGGACGGTCTTGATCCCGGCCTTCGCCGCCGCCTCGATCTTGTAGGTCACACCGCCAACCGGCAGGACATCCCCACGGACTGACAGGGATCCGGTCATGGCAAGATCCTGCCGTACGGGTATGCCCTCAATAGCGCTCACCACAGCAGTTGCTACGCTGACGGATGCGGAATCGCCCTCGACACCCATGTAGGTGCCGATGAACTGGATGTGGATATCGATATTCTTAACATCCTTGCCGGTGAATTTTTTGAGAATCGCACTGACGTTCTTAATGGATTCCTGGGCGATCTCCTTGAGCATCCCGGTTGCGATAACTTCCCCACCTTCTTTTCCTATAGCCGGAGTCACCTCCGCCATGATCGGCAGTACCGAACCGGCGTCACTCCCGGTGACGGCAAGCCCGTTCACCCGGCCGATCCGCGTCCCCTCGACAATGGTCATCTCATACTCCCGGAGGTGCCTGGTGACTTCGTCCGAGACCTGGTCCTCAATGGACCGGGCGGTCTTCTTCGCAGTGGTCACATGCGCTGCCGTGGTGATGGGGGCATTCTCCTGCCGTGCAATATCCCCGGCAACCCGGATCAGGCCGCCCATGTCACGGAGCTTCAGGGTCAGGTGGCCCTTGCGGTTCGAGCGCCGGCGGGCTTCCCGGATGATCTCGTCAATGGCGCTCTGGTCGAAGTGCGGGATCTTCCCATCGTTCTTGACTTCCTGCGCAATGAACCGGACATATTTCTGGCGGTTCTCCGGGGTATCGTCCATGCTCTCGGCCATATAGACCTCGTAACCATACCCGCGGATACGGGAGCGGAGTGCAGGGTGCATACCCTGGATCGCATCGAGGTTCCCTGCCGATACCATCACGAACCTGCAGGGCACCGGCTCCGTGCGGACCATTGCACCGCTCGATCGCTCGCTCTGCCCGGTGATGGGGAATTCCCCTTCCTGCAGGGCCGAGAGGAGGTTCTGCTGGGAGTGGGCGTCCAGCGTGTTGATCTCATCGATGAACAGGACACCGCCGTTCGAGCGGTGGATCGCACCGGCCTCAACACGGTCGTGCGCCGGGGTCTCAAGACCGCCGCTCTGGAACGGGTCGTGCCGGACATCGCCAAGAAGAGCGCCGGCATGGGAACCCGTCCCGTCGATAAAGGGGGCGATGCTCTTGGTATCGTTCGAGACGAGGAGCTTGGGTACCATCGCTTCCTCACGGGGCGTGGAGTACCGCAGCGCCATGAATACAAACGCGCCTGCGATCAGTCCCATCAGGAGCTGCATGGTGATGATCGCATACCCTGCAATACCCAGCAGGAGGAGCATCAGGAGGGTCTGCCGGAACTGTGTCTTCTTCTTTGCCTCGGCCTTATGGGCTGCAACGATCTGCTTGCCACGGCCTGCGGCAACCGTCCGTACGACCGGGTTATTGGGATCATCGGAATTCGGGTAAACGAGAATATCCTGCAGCTCCTCTTTTGGCAGGAGCTCTGCCATTGCCTTCGCGAGCATCGACTTGCCGGTACCGGGGCTGCCAATCATCATCAGATGCCGGCGCTGAATCGCGGCCTTTTTAATGACCTCGACCGCACGCTCCTGGCCGATCACCTGGTCGATCAGCCTTGCGGGAACTTCAATCTGCGCTGATGTCGCAACTGCGCTGTCTGGTGTGGACACCTCAGGAGTCGCACCTTCCGGCGGGGTCGGTTTTTCCTGCGGAGGCTGTATTTCAGAATTTTCCATTGCGGTTTTGCCTTCTTCCTACCCTTGGATTTTCATATACAATGTCTCATGATAGTTTAAGTACTTTCAGCTGATGGCATCCAGAGGGATGCAGGGGAAACGGTGACGTCTTCCCAAACAATTGAAAAGCGGAAAACTACAATACAGTTCATCGTATATCTACTTGGTTGAGAAAGCCCCGGTCCGGGAAGATCCCGGAATAAGGAACGATACCATGAAAGTGATTTGTACTGAACGATCCCAGGTTCTCGGTGCCCGCCTTGCAAAAGTACTTCAGGTCCCCATTGTCGATGTAACCTTTTCCCGTTTTCCGGATGGGGAATACTACCTCCGTGCCGGCGATCTTGATGACGAGATCGTGGTTGTCGGAAGTGTTGTCGATAATGACGCACTGGTCCAGCTGATGCTGTTGATCGATGCCTGCGAACATTCCCATATCCGGCTTGTGCTCCCTTATATGGCATACGCCCGCCAGGACAAGCAGTTCAAACAGGGAGAGCCGCTGAGCGCCCGGGTTGTGGCAATGGCTCTCAGTCGGGGCGTATCCGAAATTTTTACCGTGAATATCCATGACCCGGATGTGCTGAAATATTTCACGGTACCGAAACAGAACCTCTCTCTTGCACGTGGTATCGGTTCTTACATCGAAGCCCTTCACCTCAAAGACCCGCTCATCCTAGCACCGGACGACGGGGCCCTTGCTTTTGCCGGACAGGTCGCATCTGCCGGGGGATGGGACTTCGACCATCTCGAGAAGACACGGCTGAGCGACATTGAGGTCCGCATGGCACCCAAGAAGGTGTGTGCAGCATCCCACCCGGTGGTCATCGTCGATGACATCATCTCAACCGGTGGGACGATCGCGACAGCAGCAGGTATGTTGTACCAGCAGGGAGCCACCGATGTGTACGCGGCATGCGTCCACGGCGTTCTTGCAAACGGTGCATATGCCCGGCTGATGTCAACCGGCATCCGCGACGTGATCTGCAGCGACACGATCGAACGGGCATGCAGCAGGATATCTGCGGCGGAAAGGATTGCCGGGGCGATCCGGAAACGCTGATCCCATGCCAGCCCCCATGACCTCTTTTTTCATTGCATCAGGTTCCCGATCATGAAAGTTGTTCTTGATGCAAGTGTTTTTTTTTCCGATTGGCACCCCGAAGGAGACCTGTTCACAACCCATTCGGTCTGCGACGAGCTTCGTGATATCCGCTCCAGAGGGAACTACGAAAAACTCTGCGCCGAAGGACTTAGGATTATGTCGCCGGGACGTGAGAGTAAAGAGGTGGTAACTGCTGCCGCCACGACGAGCCGGGATGCCAGCGTGATCTCCGATACCGACCGGGACCTGCTCGCCCTTGCCCTGGAACTGGAGGCTGCCCTGTACACGGATGATTTTGCCATCCAGAATGTTGCTCTCATCCTTGGTGTAAAGACCCACCCCATCAACCAGCGCAGGGCGAAGCGGGTCCATTGGAAATACCGGTGTACGGGTTGCGGCAGGTATTTTGACCACGATGGGGAGTGTCCGGTCTGCGGCTCGGTGGTTAAAAGAAAACTTAAATAGATACCGGCAAATCTTTGTGCATGTCTTCACTAGATGATCTGATTGGCAGGGCAAAGATGCTCCTTGGAGAAGGACACAGCCCGGGTCAGATTGCAGATGAACTCTCCCTTTCCATGGAGACGGTAACATGGCTTCTGACACAGGCCAAGGGTACGACCGCCCCCAAGGACGTCCACATCGACTGGACCGCGGTATCGAGCCAAGCCCCTCTGCTCGAGGAGACCGCCCTCATGCTGCTGAACCGGTACTACCAGTCCCGGGAGGACGGGGCTGCGGGGTCTCCTGCAGCGGATGTCATCGTGGGTATCGCACTTTCGGGAATCCCGCTTGCAACGGTAATTGCGGTCCAGGAGGCAAACCAGCTTGCTATTTACCACCCCTCCAAGCAGAGCCAGAGCGAGCGCCCGACGGGATCGATAAGCGGGAACTTTGCTCCCGTGAACGGGCAGCGATGTATCATCGTTGACGACGTGATCACATCCGGTAATACCATGAAGGAAGTGGTCAAGTACCTCAAGAAGCACAATGCGACACCGGTTGCCATATGGATCATCTTTGACAAGCGCGGTATCAAGGACATCGATGGTGTCCCGGTCTATTCGCTCTTTAAAATCTCCCGTATTGATTGATCCCGCCATTTTTCCGGAGCCATCACAACATAATTTATATAGAAGTTCAATTCCACCTTTTACAACATCAGAGGATCCATTATGCTATCTGGACAACCAATTATCATCTTAAAAGAAAATGTGGAGCGCAATCGCGGCAAGGAAGCCCAGCGCTCGAATATTGCGGCAGCAAAGGCGATCGCCGGCGCTGTCAAGTCGACCCTTGGCCCCCGGGGCATGGACAAGATGCTCGTCGGCTCCACGGGAGACATTGTTATCACCAACGACGGTGCAACCATTCTCGGTGAAATTGCCGTACAGCATCCCGGCGCGAAGATGGTGATCGAGGTCGCACGGACACAAGACGACGAAGTCGGTGACGGGACTACCACTGCGGTCATCCTTGTCGGCGCCCTGATGGAACAGGCCGAGGGGATGCTCGAACAGGGCATCCACCCGACCGTTATCGCCCAGGGATACCGCATGGGCATGGAAAAGGCCCTCGAGATCGCGAACAGTCTTTCCCTCAAGGTCGACCCAACCGACCGGAAGACCTTACTCAAGATCGCCGACACTGCCATCACCGGCAAGTCCATCGAGCTCGTCAAGGGGAAGCTTGACGCTATTATCGTCGACGCGGTGATGACCGTTGCCGAGAAGATTGACAGCAAGTATACCGTTGACGAGGAAGACGTGATGATCAAGAAGCAGAAAGGCGAATCCATGGACGATGCCGAGCTGATTAGTGGTGTGGTCATCGACAAGAAGCGGGTCAGCGAGGGTATGCCTAAGAGTGTGTCCAAGGCAAAGGTCGCCCTCATCGCCATGCCCCTTGAGATCACCAAGACGCAGGTCAAGGCCAAGATCAAGATCTCCAGCGCCGAACAGATCACCGCTTTCAGCGAGCAGGAGCAGGAAGCCCTTCGGAAACTCGCCGATGCTATCATCGCCAGTGGCGCCAATGTTCTTCTCTGCCAGAAGGGCATTGCCGACCCGGTCCAGTTCTATCTGGCCAAGAACGGCATCTTTGCGATCGAGGATGTCCCTGAGAAAGACATGAAATACGCAGCCCGCGCCCTCCATGCAAATATCGTCAACAAGCCCGATACCTTGACAGCAAAGGACCTCGGAACTGCGGACCTTGTTAAGGAAGACACAGAGGGTAATGTTACCCGGATTTCCGGCTGCAAGAACCCCAAGACCACGACCATCCTCCTGAGGGGAACCAGCGATTACATTCTCGATGAACTCGAGCGTGCCGTAATCGATGGGACCCGCGTGGTCATGGATGCGATGGAAGACGGCACCTATGTCGTTGGTGGCGGTGCGGTCGAAACCGAACTGCTCATGAAAATCCGGGAATACGCCCAGACCGTTGGAGGCCGTGTCCAGATTGCGATCGAGGCCTATGCGGCAGCATACGAGTCGATTCCCCGGGCACTTGCAGAAAACTCGGGATTCAACGCGATTGATAAGCTGGTCGAGCTCAAGAACGTCCATTCCAAGGGCAAGAAGAATGCCGGCCTGAACGTCTACGAGGGTAAAGTTGTGGATATGCTTGCAGAGGGCGTGATCGAGCCCCTGCGTTCAAAGCGCCAGTCCATCCAGAGCGCTTCGGAGACTGCCGTTATGCTTATCCGTGTTGATGACATGATGATCACCCAGCAGGGCGGCAAGGCCGGTGCCCCTCACGGGATGTAAATACTCATAACCCAGTCCTTTTTTTTAAAATTCGTGTTTCCGGTAATCCCAGATTTGTTTGTTTCAGGGAACGGTCCGGGTCTGCCATCCGGTTCTGGCCTGTATCAGATAACTATTAGAGCAATCGATGAGAAAAAATAGAGAACCGGGTGCCGAGGTAGTCTAGCCCGGGAAGGCGGTAGCCTCGAAAGCTACTGGCGCTTCGCGCCTCGGGAGTTCAAATCTCCCCCTCGGCGTTTGTAAATGCGGTTTTATTCTTCCCCTCATTTCCGCAGACGCGAAATCCTTCCGCGCCATACGGAGGCTGAACCGTAATCATACCTATATGCCGCTGAAGACCGGGGCGATTGCAGGGTATATTCTCTTAGGCATTCTTTCGGCATCCACGTCAATGTCCGGTATCGTGGTCGGTGCCATACTCTGCATGGTCGGGTTGTAATTTCCCCCCTCACTTTTCTTTTCCATTCTCTTTTTAGAAATATGCCAGTACTCCGAGCGCCCCATGGATCAGCGCGAGGCAGATGGAGAAGACGGCAAGACGCGGGTGCCACGCGAAGGGAATTGTCGTGATCCCCTTCATATTCATAATCGCGATGGAGGCGGTAGCCAGAAACGAGAGCAGGGTGAGAATCCCCAGGTACATGATGAGCGGTTTTCCGAAAATGAGGGTATAGGAAATTTCCTGAAACATAGGTCACTCCACAACGGTGATGGTACCGTGCATGTACGGGTGTATCAGGCAGTCATAGTCGTAGGTGCCCGGTTGATCGAACTGCTGGCTGAATGACTGGCTTGGCCCAAGGAGGTAGTGGGACGTGGAGAACATCTTCTTGGAAAACTCGATATTGTGTGGGTGATCATCCCCGTTCACCCATCGCACCTGCGACCCGACCATCACCGTCAGATTTGCCGGGTTGAACGCATTGTCCGTGATCGTAATCGTGGTCTCCGAAACCAACAGCGTTGTAACCGGTAGTGTTATAGCCGTTGTCGGAGGTGAGTGCGGCACGGTGGTATGTTGTACTGTCGGGGTCAGCACAGGTGTTGACGGCTGCTTCGAAGGAGTCTCTTGGGCACACCCCCCGATCAGTACGAAAAGAGCGGCAAGGACAAGAAGAACGAACCATTTCTGCATACGTTATCTTCGGCGGTTGACCACAAAAAGGTGATCCGCTCTTTGGATCAATTGCCAGGTATCGCTTATTCCGGAGACTGTGGGGCCACGGGAACCGGGCTTTTGAGAGAACTAATTTCCATGGATGACATCGCTTCCATGAACTTCCCGATATGATAATAATCGGAGAGTGCACATTCAGCGAAGAGGTTGTCCGGAAGCAGGCCGGCAAACTTCCAGGCTTCCCGCGGGGGCATAGGGAGCAGGGTGCCGATCTCATCTCGGGACATATTCCTGACCACGTCCAGTGCAGCTGCAACATTGTTTCCCGCGCCGGTAACCCGGATGACAAAATCCGTGGCACGGGCATGTGCCTTTGCGCCAAGACTTTCCTTGAGAAGGAGGGCAAGGACGCGATTGAACCGGCTCCCATGCAGGGAGTATACAACGACTTCTCTCCTCCCGTGTTCGTTCTTCTCCAGGATATACAGCCCGTGCTTCCCTACACCCTCCGGAATTTTTGAGAGTATTTGCCTGAGATGCTCCTTTTCGGGCTCTCCAAGGGGTAGTATGGAATCCCCCTGCATCCGGATCCGTTGAATCCTTTCAGAGACAAGGGATGAGAGACCGGTTTCTCCAGTCCCGGTCCAGAACGTGCGGGACGCAACGGCGCCTGACGGTACAACGACTACGATATTGTGCCCTTCATCGCACTTCACCATCGACCACTCGCGGCCGCCAAGCGTGATCCCGTCTGCGTTGCAGCTGTTGACAAAACGGGCATCGAGCTTGCCCACCACCTCGCCCTCCGGCGTTATGGCCCGGTACTCCCCGCCCCCGCTGATCACTGAGTACAGGTTTTTCCAGTTCGACCTCCCGAGCACCCGTTCCGCCTCGGTGCCGGGCATCAGCATCTCGCCATCGGTGGTGATGAAACCCTCCGCGATGAGATGCCTGAATACCTTGTCGAGATCCTTGTGGCTGATATTGGCAAATACCGGGTGGGAGAGGAGTTCTGCGCTGATCTTCCTGCGGCTTGATCGGGGATGGTTGTGCAGGGAGAGAAAGAGCTGCTGGAGCAGGACATTGTACGGTTTTTCCGGCGGCTGCAGATTCTCCACCTCCCGGTCCATGGCACATTCGATGATGGCGCAGCTGCAGAGCAGCTCGCAGGAGTCTTTGAGCACCCATGCCATGTATGCCGCCTGCCCCCGCCTGCCGCTCCGGCCCATCCGCTGGAGAAACGAGGAGACCGAATCCGGAGGGCCAACCTGAACCACGACATCAAGGTCTCCGATATCGATGCCCAGTTCGAGCGTGCTCGTGCAGATGATGCAGGCGCCATCATGCGACAGGAACGCATCTTCTGCGGATTTCCGCGTTTCCACGGAAAGGGAGGAGTGGTGGATATGGAGATTTTTGACCCGGCTGTGCAGGGATTTTGCCAGGTTTTCCGCACTGCTGCG
This sequence comes from Methanoregula sp., assembly GCF_049510175.1. Taxonomy (GTDB): domain Archaea; phylum Halobacteriota; class Methanomicrobia; order Methanomicrobiales; family Methanospirillaceae; genus Methanoregula. The sequence goes on along the minus strand of NZ_JBEKZF010000001.1, from coordinate 26,591 downwards.
GCTGTTGACAAAGACAAGCGCCTTCCTGCCGGCAACAATCCTTGTGAGGGCATCGATCCGTTTACTTTCTTCGGGTTCGATGAAGAAACTGAACTGTTTCTGTTGGGCCGGGGCCGGGACCGCAACCAGCGCAGCGCCGTGGCGATCGTCCGAAAGCCAGTGCAGGATTTCTTCCGGGTTCCCGGTCGTTGCCGAGAGCCCGATCCGCTGGACCTTTCGCCCGGTGATACTATCCATACGGTCCAGCAGCACCTTGAGCTGCACCCCCCGGTCGGTCTCCACAAACGCATGCAGTTCGTCGATAATTATGAAGCGAACCTGCCGGAGACTCGCGGACAGTGTTCGTTCCTGCAAAAGAACTTCGAGAGATTCAGGTGTGATCATCAGGAAGTGGGGCGGCTCGTCCTTCCATGATCGGTCACCTTTCGGCACATCCCCGTGCCATTTCATCACCGAAAGGGAGGTCGGGACGCAGAACGCGGCAAACCGATCTTCCTGATCGTTGATCAGCGCTTTTAAGGGTGAAATGTAAAGGCAGGTCACGCCGGTCCTGCCATGCTTCAGGATATCATCCATCACCGGGATAAGCGCTGCCTCTGATTTGCCCCCGGCGGTCGGGGCGATGACGAGCGCATCATTTCCTTCAGTGACTGCCGCATACGTCCGCTCCTGCACTTCGCGCAGCTCGGACCAGTCGAGCCTCTGGGCGAGCACCTGCTGGAGGGACTCATGCAGGGATGAAAAAACGGATGACACGATTCCAGAAAGAGTGATTGTTCCTTGGGCGTTATGGTCTTTCCCCTCCGTTGCCCTGACCAGACACGGTATAATGATGTCCCATCGGGGCTTCTCTGGCGGGGGCAACAACAGCTGCCATACTCTTGGAGAAACTATTTTTGTCCAAAGTGACGAGAAATAACCATGGAACTCGCACAGAAAAAGTGCACAACCTATAAGCCCGGCTCCCCGCCCCTCACAAGAAAGGAGACGATGGAACTCCTCGGGCAGGTACCGGGCTGGACGCTCAATAACGGGCATATTACCAAAACGTTTGGGCAGGAAGACGCAGCTTCCTGTATCTCATTTTTCAACGAGATTGCAGCTCTCTCTACTGGGGAGGGACATTTCCCGGACGTCTGCGTGAAGCAGTCACGGGTCGTCGAAGTTTCATTCTACACGTATCCCGCCGGCGGCTTGACACTGAATGATTTTATCATGGCCGCAAAGCTGAACGAGAAGGGTAAAGAGCAGTAATTTTTCTGATTTTTAAAAAAGTTTAGTCCAGCCCGAACTTCCGGATAATCTTTTCCCGGATCGCTTCCTTGGGGTACGCCCCGATAATCCGGTCCACCAGCTGGCCGCGGGAGAAGAGCATCATCGCCGGGATCGCGTCGATGTTGAACTGCATCGCGAGGTGCCGGTTGTCATCGGTATTGCACTTGCCGAACGCGACCTTCCCGGCAAATTCGACAGAGAGTTCGTCCATGATGGGGGCGATCCGCCGGCAGGGTCCGCACCATTCCGCCCAGAAATCGATGACCGCAAATGTATTGGTGCTGACAAACTGCTGGAAGTGCATCTCGTCGACATTCTCTACCCTGCCCTTCTCTGCGTGTTTCATCTTCTGTGTCATCTCCTGCATCCGCTTCTCCCGCAACCGGGCAAGCTCATCATCCATATTTTCATTATAACGGCGCCGCTCATTTAATGCTAGCGAATTGGGCATCCCTGCCACGTCCCCAGAAAGTGAGTAAAGTATATCTGCGGATGCCGACTATATTATAACCCTGATTATAGGAAGCGAGGTAGGGTAGTCAGGATATCCCGTCGGGCTCATAACCCGAAGATCGATGGTTCAAATCCATCCCTCGCTATTGTTCTGTTTTGGATATTTTTCTTTACGTTGTCTCCCCCTGATCGCATGAGTGATAATCCGGTTTTTTTCGGGTACTCCATCATGAAAGCTGCAGAAAAAGTGATGCCTCACCGTTTGCAAAACGGGGGTTATTTCGGGCTCTGATTACTTCAGGTCATAGGGCGATGATCGATCCTTCAGCTCACCTCTTCCTCGCCACCGTCACGATGAACGTCCGGTTCCGGTACACCACATCCACGTCAGAGAACCCGGTATCCCGCAGCCAGATAAGCTGGTCCGAGAGTTTCTCGTTCCGATCAAGCTCATCCCGGCGCTTCAGGATCTCCTGATGCTGTGCTTCGGTCATCGGGCCGCTCATGAGGAACTCGTTCCAGTAATCCTGGTACCGCTCCCGAAAGTACGGGGTCTCGCCATCTGCCTGGTCCGCGTTCACAAACATGCCGCCCGGTTTCAATGCTAAAAAAATTCGTTTAAAAAGCCGGCGCTTATTTTCCGAGGCAAGATGGTGGATCGAGAGCGCGGAACAGGCCAGATCGTACGGACCACCCAGTTCTCCCGTGGAATAATCACTCACCACATACCGGGTATGCTCGCGGCCGGAAAATCGCTGCCGTGCTATATCCAGCATGTTCTCGGCAATATCCACGAGCGTCAGGTGCGCCTGCGGGAACTTCTGCAATATCCATGCACTCATCAGGCCGGTCCCGGCCCCGATGTCAAGGATCTCCGGTACCGGTTCTTTGGATTCCGCCGCCCAGACCGCGGTACCGTAAAACTGCCGCATCTCCGGGATGATGTACTCCCGCTGGGTATCATAGTCCTGTGCGAATCGGTTGAAGGCCTGCCTGATATGCTCCATGCCTGTCTCCAAAAAGATCCCGCGGATCTCTTCCCGGAATATCCGGCGGGAACCGACTTATATCCTGTTGCATATCAGAGAACCGGGATAAGATAAGAGCGATCTTTTTGGGGAATGCTTATGCTTCGAACGAGCCGAGCTTGGACTGGATTGTACCGTCCACGAAGTTGATCTGGCAGGTCTTCGCCTTCTCGCCTTCGATGGGGAGCGGGTAGCAGCCCGTGAGGCAGCCGGTGCAGAGGCTTTCGCGGTCGAACCCGATCGCCTCCACGAGAGCATCGAGTGAGATATGATGGAGGGTGGTCGCCGTGATGCTGTGCCGGACCTCGTCCTCGGCCTTGTTGCTCGCGATCAGCTCCTCGCGGGTCGGCATATCCACACCAAGGTAACAGGGAGCCTTGATCGCAGGGGAGCCAATCCGCATGTGGACTTCCCGTGCCCCTGCGTCCCGCATCATCTCGATGATCCGTTTCGAGGTCGTGCCCCGGACAATGCTGTCGTCCACCAGCACCACGGACTTGTCTTTGAGATGGGCCGGGATCGGGTTGAGCTTGATCCGGACCGCCCTCTCCCGCTCCTTCTGGGTCGGCATGATGAACGTCCGCCCCATGTACCGGTTCTTCATCAGGGACTCAACGAACGGGATCTTCGAGCCTTCCGCGTACCCGATCGCATACGCGGTCCCGGAGTCCGGCACCGAACAGACCGAATCCGCCTTCACCGGATCTTCTTCAAAAAGTTTATGGCCAATCTGGCGGCGGACATCGTACACGAGCACCCCATCAATGATCGCATCGGCCCGTGCGAAGTAGATGTACTCGAAGATACAGTGGGCGCGTTTGCCGGCCACCGCGATCTGCATGCACTTAATCCCTTCCGCATCGATCCGGACCAGTTCGCCGGGCTTCACGTCCCGGAGGAACTTCGCGTTCAGGGCATCCATCGCAACACTCTCCGAGGCGAGCATGTACCCGTGCTCGGTCTTTCCGATGCAGAAGGGCTTGATGCCTAGCGGGTCGCGGAAGCCGTAGACAGCTCCGTCAATCAGGATCACGACCGAGTAGGACCCCACGAGCTTGTGCATGCAGAAGCTGACCGCATCCTCGACCGATCCCGAATTTCCGATCGCGTCGATCAGGATCTTTGCTATGATCTCGGTATCGGTCGTGGTCGTAAACATCTGGCCCGCCTCCTCGTACTCGGCACGGAGTTCACACGTATTGACAAGATTCCCGTTATGTGCGATGGATATGAAATGTTCCTGGAACTGGAAGTTCAGGGGCTGGATATTCTCAGGAAGGTTTGCCCCGGTAGTCGGGTAGCGGACATGGCCGATGCCGGCATTGCCTTTCAGATCGGTTAAAACAGGAGGGGAAAAAACATCGGCAACAAGTCCGTTCCCCTTGAATTTATGGAGATTGGTGCCGTCAAAAGTGGAGATTCCGGCGCTCTCCTGGCCACGGTGCTGGAGAGCGTACAGGGCATAATAGAGCTGGATTGATACACCGCCAGCATCCACGATGCCAACGATTCCACACATGGTACAACTCTAATGCGTCGGGATTTTTGGTCTCTTGGTGTTCCACTTGTTGCTGATCATCTTGGTGCTTCTGCCAAAACCGCAGGCAGAGCAGACTTTCTTCTGGGCGTGGAACGAGATCTTCCCACAGCGCCGGCAGGCGATGTGGGTGAACTTGTTCCTCTTTCCCATTGATGGAGTGCCTTTTGACATGTTGTTTCACCTTATTGTTCGAGTGATGGAGAGATATAAATTACATTATCCCCACGGACGATGAGCGTGCCGACCTTCTGGACCTGCCCGTTTTCCACTTCCTCGGCCTTGTCGAGTACGAGGTTCATATGTACATCGTATCCCTGGAGAACGCCCCGTATTTCTCTCCCGCCTTTGAGAGATACAATAACGGGCTGACGGTTCAGCACCTGATCCAAAATATCCAACGGCCTTTTGGTCATAATACTACCCTGTTACCATCGCTCTGGAGTAATATATGTGTGCGAGCAGTTTACTTAAACATACCGTAGATCCCCCCATGGCAATAAGGTTTGCTGCCGGGCACAAGCTCCGGGAATGAGGTTTTTTTTCATTGCGATGCAAATTTTTTTTATGCCTGCGCTCTGAATGTTGATGCAGAACAATGAAAAAGATTGTCGTAAAGAAACGCCATTCGATCCGCAGGAGTCAGGCACAGGACCTGCTGGCGCGACTCACAGAGCAGATCGGGCCGTCGGCAAACCTCTTCCACGCTGAGATGATTGAAGTTCTCGAGACCACGGCAAACGTCTCACTCTTCATGGTCAATAAGAAACCGCTCCTGATGGCCACCGAGGCCTGGGTTTTCCCAACGCTGAAAGGTGCTGTCCAGTGCCCCTTCCCGGAACGCCGGGTGGTCGTGGATGCAGGAGCGATCCCCTATGTAGTGAACGGGGCGGATATCATGCGCCCCGGTATCGTCTCGGTCACTGATGACGTGAAGGCGAATGCACCGGTCCAGATCGTGGATGAGCGGCACGGTAAGCCGCTTGCGATTGGAATCTCCCTTTTTGATGCGCCCGATCTGCGTGCCAGTACGGCAGGAAAGATGGTAAAAAAGTTCCACCACGTCGGGGATGAGATCTGGAGCATGGAGATCTGACCAAAAGAGGGTACTTTGGAATATGCGGGAAAACGCCAGTTTTGCCCATTTTTTTGTAAGAAAACCCTGACCGGGGGCTTCAAAATAGATACTATTAAATAATTTTCGTCATACAGTTTTTTTATGGTTAAGATCATAGACACCCTTCTTGGTAAGAGTTCCGCGAACTCGGACGACGATTATATGGAACTCGACCTTGCCTCATACGAGGAACACGGGGGATCATCCCCGGCACTGCTCGTGAAGATCGCGACTATTACCGATCTCAAGGATACCCCCCGCGTCAAGGACGAGGTCTACTCCGGCAACATCGTGATCGTCGATATCTCCCGTCTCAAAATGGACAAGATCTCCTACGAGCGTGTACTCAAGGATTTGAAAGAAGTGGCAAAGGATGTCAACGGTGATATCATCGGCCTTGGCGACCAGCGCTACGTAGTGCTGACCCCCATGTCGGTAAAGATCTCGCGCGACAAGATTGGTGGAGCATAAGTGCAGACAGTCGTCCCGGGTCCGTGTCCCTGTTGCAATACTGATATAAAATACCTGTATAAGACAGAAAATATTCCCTATTTTTCTGATATCCTTATCATTTCTGCGGTCTGCCCTTCCTGCGGGTACAGGTTCGTCGACACGCAGCTCCTGAAACAGGCTGATCCCGCACGGTACACGATGGCAGTAGATGCGGAGGATGACCTCGCGGTCCGCGTGGTGCGGAGCATGAGCGCGAGCATCGAGATCCCGGAGCTCGGTGTCCGCATCGATCCAGGCCCCTCATGCCAGGGGTTTGTGTCCAATGTGGAGGGGGTGCTCGACCGGATCGAGCAGGTCGTGAAGGGAGCCCTTTCCTGGGGTACTGACGTGGAGAAGGAGAACGCGGCGGTACTTCTCGCGGATATTGCCCGGGTGAAGACAGGAACGTTCCCGATTACGTTAATCCTGGAAGATCCGTCCGGGAACAGCGGAATTATTGCGGAGAAGGCGAAAAAAGAGGCGTACGTGCCGGAAGAGGCATCTCCTCAAGGGTAATTTTTGAAATTTTTTGTTCTTCTCTTTGATTAATTTATTACTGAGGGATTATTCTTGATGGCGCTTCCGTAGGATTCGGGGTCCAAGATATTCTGATGAATTGGGTCATACATTCGAGAGTTGAGTGGTTTGCCAGTGAGTCGAAGGTCGGCTAATGCCTCCCTTCTCCTCGTCGAGGTTTCTTAAACCTCTCCAACCACGAAGCAGAGAAGCCATCAGGCTTCGAACGTTTTGTGTGTAGGGAATTGCGCAGTTGAATATCCGCAATAGTATTGCCCTTCCTTTTAACAGATTACGATCGGTCTTTTCTTTTAGCTGATTTTTTCGATTTTTTTGAATACAGCTGGGTTTATCGGTTTGTAAATGTATGCACCATGTAAGGGTGCAAAATGAAAAAAAATCCTAATCTGGCAAGAGAAACGACCAAACATATTACATTTACATCACATTTCTCAAAAACCGATGACCGGATCTACGATAACGGGCTCTATCAATCCGTCTTCCTGAACGAAGAGATTCATAGGACGAATCATGGTGAACGCTCATCACCCTTTAGTGATCGTGATATGTCAATAGTGATCAATCCGGAGACCGTTATCAAATACATGACTCTCCGAAATCTCCAACCTTATGGGGTGTGAATCCCATGTCGTTCCCCCATATTGATCACGTTATTATTACAACCCAGGCACTTTCCAAAAAGTTCCAGCCGCTTGCTGACTGGCGCACACAGATGGGACGCGTTTCCAGAGTTGTCACCCTGGAAGAGATCACAGCCAAACCCGGCACGCCCATCACGGTACCTGATACGAATAATCAGAAATTCTGGCTGGACACCGGGTACCTTGATGGTGGAACCAGGGACGATGCGGAAGCGGTCCGGAATTTTCTGAAATGGGCGCACCATAACTGGGGAACCGAATATGTTTTGATTGGTGGCAATGGAGCAACGATTCCTATCAGGAGGGCAATTACGCAAAGATGGGGACAATATTTCTATCAGGAGGACCGTAGTGTTGAGTTTACCATTTGCCAACTAAATGCAACAAGTGTAAAAAATGGAGATCCTAATGCATTTAAGTCCATATCCTGGGAATGTGGACCAGATGATAAAAAACCTGAACTCTACGTCACAGTGACATCGGAATCTGGATTGGAACAATATGTTAACAGGATTGAACTGACGTGGGGCAGCACGTATGCAACATCATATACCATTCAAGCCTCGATAGATGGCAAAAGTTATTCCGATGTCATATCGCAATCCGGAAAGGGCGGAACTGAAACGCTCACATTCAATGCAGTACCCGCACGGTACTTCACCTTGCGTATATTATCCGGGACAGACTTCTCCCTGAATTCAATAAAAATTTTTGGAATGCCGCGTGGCAGAGCCTATAAATTCAGCAATACGGTAACGAGGTTAATCCTTCCCTCTGACTTTGAAGGTGATGATGTTATGCCAAACTCCGGCAATGACACCGACCCTAATTTAATTGTACTTATTACTTCAGGAGGGCCACAGGAGGGAAAGGTGATCCCTTACAATGAGAAATTCGATGATTCCTTACCAGGATGGCATTTTATTAAGGATTTTTCTGTGCCGCCGGGAGATCAGGCAAATATTTTGCCCCCGAAAACTTTGTTAATAGAGATTACTGGACCGGCGAGTTATCACGGCTATTCATTCCTTATGAAATATAGTGGTAACTATATCCCGACTGATCTGTATTACACAGATATTGATATATCCAAATATCCATTCCTTCCAACCGGCAACTCGGCTCATGACTGGGATGCCGACAACAACTCTGTTTATGGGGAAAACTACCATGGGGACCCAAGTCACCTGGTCGGAGAACCGGATACATTAAATCTCACACCGGTACTGTACCTTGGCCGCGTATCAGTTTCAACCGAAGGTGACGTGGACATATTCGTTAACAAAGTTATTCGTTATGAAAAATTCGTTTACAAAAAAGGATCTTCAGAACTTCCCCTGCCGGATGAATTTGCGCTCTCTTTTTTCTTGGGAGAATATTCATTAGAATCTGGTCCTGTGGAAGACCTGAGAAAAACAATGCTTCAACTCCAGTCAAATTGGGATTTTATGTGTCGCTACGAGGATGCTGCCAGCTATCCCGATTATGGAACCAACAAAAGACCAGATCTTGGTTTGGCAAAAACTTCTTCTGACATTATTCAGGGATTGGAAAGGGACGTGGGCGGGATTCCCCATATTGGCAACACTGCAGTTGCCCTGATGAGTCATGGCACTCAAGTTGCTTTTTGTCTTATTAACAGGGCAGATGTCGGGGGTCTCAGTAATTGCCCCGGCGTGTGGTTTGCTTTTGCCTGCCTGACCAGTCAACTGGATTGTAAGGTAGAGACGATTTGTGAAGCGGCAATGGGGAATCCAGATGGCGGTTCGGTTGGATATATAGGAAATTCCCGACTAGGTCAGCCAACTGTTGACAAGCATCAGTTAAAGGATATCTTTACCGAAATGTGTAATTCAGGGATTTTGGGAAAGATGTTTCAGGCTCAACAGATCAAGGATGATTATACGGCCCAATTAAATCTTGGCCTTTCCGGGGATCCTGCGATGCGGGTCTGGAGCAATATTCCCATCCGGGTGACTGTGCATCCTCCGGCCACATTGTGTACGGGAAGCCAGTTGTTCATGGCAGAGGTAACGGATGGTAAACAGGGTGTCGGTTCTGCTTTGGTTTGTATCAGCATGGACCAGACAATACTGGGCAAAGGCGATACCGACACGCAGGGTCACGTATCTTTCCCCATCAATCCCTCGGTCAAGGGCGATGCAACACTAACTGTTTCCGGGAAGAACATCCTTCCCTATACGTCACCTATTGGAACGATTAACGTAATGGATTGTCCACCGGGCAGCATCCGTGTTACTTCAACGCCGACAGATGCAGAGATCTGGATCGATGGCGTGGATAGTCAAAAGACAACGGAATCGACCTTTGGCAACATAACTCCGGGAACACATATCGTAATGGTATCGAAGTTCCATTATCAGGATTCTCCGGTACAAACTGTGACAGTAAGTTCCGCAACGGAAACCATCGTCCATTTCGATCTCTCCCTCTCCGGCCCCTGCAAATTTGAAATTCTTGGTCCTGGCCCGTGTACCAAAAATCTCATTTGTTCACGCCAACTCATCTGCCGGCAGAGTGTTCATGCGTGCGCATCGTTTCTTGGCGCCTGCCCGGTACTCATGACCCCTGATAAGTCGGGATGGACGCAGCACATCACCGAAATCTGGGGTACTGACGATCTTCTGAAGATTGCCCAACAGATCCAAACTCCTGAAGGAAAAGAAAAACTCGATAAACTTCCTCCGGACTTAAGAAAACCATTACAGAAAATGCTGGAGCAAATATCTCGCGAGGAACATCTTGGAGAGTAAGGGGGAATCTCTAAATCCTGAGGTGACGGTTCCCTCGATCTTCTCTTTTATTGTCCTGCGTCAGGAACGGTTCGGAGCGCTGGTGTACAACCCGTTCCTTGCAATCGAAGAAGAACTGGACCCTGTTGAAGCGTATATCACCACGTTGTGCAACGATCACAATTCATGGAAACAGATTAATGCAGCCGTCCAGTCACGATTTGGTATCTCCCGTGAAGAAAGTCAAAAACATACCGAACTGCTGCAGAACAAACTTCACGCGATGTTTTCCCTCAAAATCCGCAGCCAGAAAGAAAACCCGTACCCGATTCTGGCAGAACCGTTCATTTTTCCTGAAGATACCTGTCTTTTATCGGCACCGAAGAATGTTATCTGGGATATTACCTATCAATGTAATTTACATTGCCACCATTGTCTGACTGATTCAGGAAAAAAATCGCCGCAGGAACTGACAACCGAAGAAGCCTGTCGACTGATTGATATTTTGGCAGATGCAAAAATTTTTTCACTCTCGCTTTCCGGGGGCGAACCTCTGATGCGTCCCGATATAATCCATCTGCTTGAGTACCTGGAAAAGACGAGAATACGGGTCGGGATTGCCACGAATGGTGTAAACATAAGGAAAGAGGTTTTCAAGACCCTGGAGGATCTGTCAATTTTCAATGTCCAGGTAAGTATCGATGGAATGCGGGAATACCACGATGCGTTCAGAGGGTATCATGGTGCTTTTAACGCAGCCTGTCTGACAATTCAACGGCTGCTTGACTGTAGTATTGGCATAAGTGTAAGCACCACGGTGACAAAAGAAAATATCAATCAATTGGAGAGTCTTATAGATTTCGTGGAAAAGACGGGATGTACCAATTTCAAGGCGCTTCCCTTTCTCCCGGCAGGCAGGGGTCATATCTATGCGGACCGTTTCCAACTCAACCAGAAGGAACACCTGTTTTTATGTAAAATCCTTTCAGAAAAAAAACGTGAATTGAAAGACAGAATGGATATTTCTGTTGAAACCTGCCATTCGTTCCTTTTTAACACTTCTCCCCAGGATAATATAATCAACGGACCGATGGGGTGCTCTGCCGGATACGATACCTTAAGTATCGGGGCGGATGGAATGGCCTATCCGTGTCCCTTTTTACACGATTTCCCTCTTGGCAATATTCTGCAGAACCCTTTTTCCTCTGTCTGGAGATCGGCTTCAGTTCTGCAAACACTCCGAACGATGGAAAAGATCCGCTTGGGCGATCCATGCAATACCTGTTCGTTTGCACCCTCTTTCTGCGGGGGAGGTTGCAGGGCAGCAGCATATTTAAAGACCCGAGACCTTTATGCCGGAGATCCAACATGTTTTATGAAACTATTAGGACAAACGAAGCAGTCCCAGCTGAAAGAATGTAAGAACTGAAAAATACGCTGGACTGCTGAAACTTATGGCGTGGAACCGAATATAATTCATTCTTTAACGCTAACCAGTATGGCGTTTTTGTATAATTGTCCTGCATCTATGTTGCAGTCGCATTTAACTTTCCCAAGGCACATCCGCATTGTTAATATAACAAAAAAAAAATTACGCTGTCGAGATCTTTGCTGCCACCTGCTCGACCTTGGACTTGATGACCTCAACCCTGCGGGTGGGGTAGATGGTCTTGACTGCCTTGAAGAGATCGCGGGAGATCTCGCCCGAGACGATCCCGTTCAGGAGCGTGGTCAAGTCCCATGCGGACGACTGTGCGGCAATTGCCTGCATAATCGCGTTCCGGATCGCGTGCTCCTGCGAGATATTGGCACGGGCGAACGTATACGTGCAGACCGTCAGCCGGACCTTCTTGCCGTCCTTGGTGACGACCGGGACGATGGTGTCAATGCGGGAGCTCCGGCGCTTGACGAGCGAGCGGAGGTAGTCGCGGGTGACTTCGTGGCCCACGAACTCGGTGTATGCCGAGTCGCCGGTAACGGTGGTGATCTTAAAGTTCATCTTCATGTACTGCTTGGCGTAGTCGTTTGTGATCTCGCCGAGCGTTGCGGTCATGACACGGCCGACAACGCTCTCGGCGTCGTTGGCGATGGTGTCACCGATGTACGTCTTCCCGAGGTTGTCGGGGACGTGCACCTTGAACCAGCTCTTGGCCTTCCAGCCTTCAACTCTTCTTCCTACCTGTTTCTTCTTTGCCATAGTATCACCTGTTGGTTTTTCCGGTGCGGAGGGAACATGCGTCCTCCGCTACTGCCAGGTTCATCAGATAATCGTCCACCGATGCAATGACCGACCGGGCTTGTGTGCCCGTGATGGTCGTGACCACCCGGTTGCCGTCTGCCTTCGTCTCCATGCTGCGCAGGTTGTCGGGCGAGAGTGCCGCGGCAACGGAGGCGGCATCCGTGTGCAGGGTCATGATGGTACCTTCGATCTGCATCATGATGCGATTGCCTCCTGCCAGCCCTTTGCGAAGGTCCCGATCTTGTTGCAGGGTATCGTGGCCCCTGCCCGGAGGTTGTGCCCCCCGCCGCTTCCCCCGCAGGCTGCCGCCAGTTCGCGGACTTTCGGTCCGAGTTCCAGGCTGCTGCTGAAGGGTGATCGTGCGGAGATCCGGCAGTACTCGCCGCTTTTGGCGTACACGAGTACCGGTCCGCTTGCGGGCAGGTCGCGGGAGAGGATGTCGGCAACGTCACTCTGGACGGTAGCGTCCTTCACTTCAAAGACGCCGGCAATCCCTTCGTGCGGGTGTGCGGTCCTGACAGCGTCGATCACCCGGATGCGGTGCTGCCTCGTGATCTCCCAGGCACGGTCGATCTCGTGAGAGGAGCGGAGGCAGAGTGTCGCACCGATGTCACCGTTGCCGGTCTTGCCGCAGGCGTCGATGACCGCTGCAAGGGCATGGGCGTCCTCAATCACTTCGCGCTGGAGGTGGTAGGTGTCGCCCCAGATGCCCCGCAGGCCCGCAAGGGTCGCCTTCGGCGCCGCTTCGAGCACCACTCTTGAGATCAGGACATCGAGCATGAGGGGTTTGTTGGGTGAAGACGGGTCCTTTGCCTGCTCCACAAAGTCCTCGACGAGCTGCTCGGCGCCGCTGATGTTCGCGAGGTACGGGTTCGTTGTCGTGTACCAGCGCTCGATCATGTCCCGGCCCGGCAGCGTCAGCCCCCGGTCCGGCACGATGATCCCGTTTGCCACCCCATTATTGAAGATCTCGAGGTTCTTGCCTAGGATCTCCTGACGGTCCCCAATGATGCCGGGGATGACGAGGCCGGCGAGATCGCGGTTGTCACCCAGCTCTTGGGCCACGAAGTACGCGGTGCCTGCTGCGGAGAGCTCGCGGTCGCCGTCGATGCCGGCCAGCCGCGGGTTCGCATGGAACTCGCCCTCAAACAGCGGGAGGTGGTGGTCCACCACCATCGTCGTCCTCGGGAGGTCTGCCATTCCTGCCCCTATATCGCAGAGGAGGTATGCACTCTCACCGGAAAGATCCGATGCGTTCACGTCCTGCCGTACCCGGAGTCGGAACCGGATGCCTGCGCGGAGCATCGCGTGGCAGAGGATCGAGGCGGCACTGATGCCGTCCGCATCGTGGTGCGCGAGCACCTCGATAAACTCCTGCCTGCGGATCTGCGCTGCAACGGTCTCTGCTGCGGATTTAAGCGACGGGGACATGATGGACGATTCCTGATAACTTACCTGGAGAGGAGGATCTCCGCGTTCTCCGGCTTGTAGACCCAGCCCGCGGGCAGTCTCCTGCTTCCCGTGTAATACCGTACGAGCCGACGGATCTTGGACTCCATCAGCTGGAGCTGGCGCTTGTTGTGCAGGTCTTTCTTGTTCTCGGAGAGGTGCTTGCGCAGGCCAAGGGCCTTGACCATCAGGTCGCGGAGGTCCTCGGGGATCTCGGATGCGACCTTGTTCTCTCTCAGGATGGTCCCGAGGCGCTTGCCGGTGGCAAGCTTAACATCGGGAACGCCGTACCGGTCTCTCAGGACCAGTCCAATCTTGCTGCTCGATGAGCCGTCCTTGCGGAGTTCCAGGATGATCTTGGTGATCGCCGCGGGGTCGGAGTTCGACCACGAGGGTGCCTGTTTCCGGTAGGGGCGGACTGAGCTCGACTTGCCCCTTCTGCGGGCATGCATTCGTGCCATGGTGTAGCCTCCTAGTAGACTAAACGTAAGTCCAGAAAAGTGCAGTTGCATGTCTGCTACTGACTCTCTGTAATCCCAAAGCCATGCTTATAGGCAGTGCGGTGTCGCACGTCGGACTTACATCTGTCAGCACATTAAAAGTGCTATTCTACTATTGGTGGGAGGGGATAATAAAGGGTACGGGAGAAAATCGACAGTCGCCACACACGCAGCGATCATCGGTCTCCATCCCCGGCACCTCATGTATCAGGTTCAGTCTGCCGATCAGCAGCCAGCCCGCCAGGCACACGAGCCCGACAGCCACGTAGATCGCCCCCACGATAAGGATGAGATTGTCCGCGTCAAGGGAGGCGAGGAGTATCCCGGCGCTGCCCAACACGAGGCCAAAGCAGTTGATCAGGGCGGATGCGGAACCGGTGTCTTCCTTCTGCTGTTCGAGCATGAGGAATGCACCGGGTGGTCGCACGCAGCTGCCCATCAGGGTCGCCGGGAACAGTGCGAGGGCAAAGAGCAGGAGCCCCAGGCGGCCAAAAAAGCAGATCAGTGCGCCACCGGCGATCATGGTGGCAAAACAGGATACGATGACCGCATTGCGGCTGAAGGACCGGGAGAGCCGGAGATAAAGGAGGGGCCCCGACATCATGGCGATGGCATTGATGGCAAAATAGAAGCTGAACCACTGTTCTGAGAGTCCGAATCCGTCTTCACAGATATACGAGGATTTGGCAATGAAAGCAAGCGATGCCACGCTCACGAGCGAGAAGACGATAAGGAGCGAGGTAAACCCGGGATTTTTCAGCACGGTCCCGAGCCGGCGGACGGACTGCATCATGGTGCCGGTATACCGCGAGGGTATGGTTTCCGTAAGCAGGAGGCAGCCGGCCATCGAGACGATACCGATGAGGGCGAGCGTCCAGAAGAGGCCCCGCCACGAGGTATACGGGAGCATGAACGCACCCAGAACCGGGGCGACGGCGGGCGAGGTGACGACTATGGACTGGACGATCGCGAGCACCGACTCCCGTTTCCTCCCGTAGTACACGTCCTTGACCATAGCGGTCGCGACCGCTGAGACAGCACTGCCCCCGACAGCCTGGAGAATGCGGAAGAAGATCAGGTGCTAGATGTCCCATGATACGGCACATACAACGCTTGCGGCGATGTAGAGTGCAAGGCCGGCAAGCAGGACGGGCCGTCGGCAGTACTTGTCGGAAAGCGGCCCGCAGAAGAGCATCCCGGCACTGAAAAAGACAAAGAAGAGTATCAGGGTCAGGTTGGTGATATCAACAGAGACATGAAAAAAGTCGCTCATCCCGGGAAGTGCGGGAAGGTAGAGATCGGTTGAGAGAGGGACAAAGGCGGAGAGCACAGCGATCAGGATGATGAGTCCCCGGTCGCCAAGGTATTTCTGGGGGGGTATGGGGTGTATGCTCTTCGTCAGAAACCGTGGTCATCTCCGGGTCTCCCACAACCTTCGTGCGGGAGGATATGCGAGTTGTTGTATCGTTATCCTAACACCGATATAGGGTTTTCTTGGAGGGGACAAAAAGGCGGATGTTGATGCAGGATCAGCCGGTTTTTACCATTTTTTTACCTTCTCCTTTTTACCTTACCGGACAAAAAGAATGGTAACGATGGACAAAATACCTCTCGAAACGAGTGGTGAGGAGTCGGCGATCCGGTTCCGGGACTGCTTCTCCGTACGGTATATCCAGTCCGCCGCAATACTCTGCCGGCTCGGGTATGGGATCGAAAAAACCAGCGCAGCCTCCGGGCCCCTGTCGCAGGATGTGCTCCTGCAGCACGAGGCCGTCATCCTCTCCTCCGTCCTCTCCTCCGTTTCGTTTCTCGAATCCACGGTCAACGAGTTCTATGCCGATGCAGCGGACGATGCCTATTTCTTCGCGGATGAGAAGAACGAGACGCTCCTCAAGACGATCGGTGAAAAGTGGCGGAACGAGAAAAACTTCGACCGTGCCCCTATGATCAGCAAGTACCAGAAGATCCTCGCGATCGCGGGAAAACCCTCGTTCGATGAGAACGATCAGGCGTTTGCCAACGTGCGGACGTTGATCGATATTCGTAACCACCTCATGCACTACAAGCGGGAATGGGTGGTGATCCATGATGACCGCACCGCTGGCAGGGGCGAAGAGACCACGGCAGAGAGGTTCGAGAAAGTCCTCAGGAAGAAGTTTGCGACAAACCCGCTTGCCGCAAAGAACCTGCCATTCTTCCCAAACAAGTGTCTTGGCCACGGGTGTGCGGAATGGGCGATTGTGAACAGCATCATCTTCACGGACGAGTTCTTCCGGCGGCTGGAACTGCCGGTGCCGTACGAAGGGATCCGGGATGAGTTGGTGACGAGATAACCCATATTTTAGAGATAAAACGGACAACTCCCGTACATTAGTTGGATATTTTTTGATCACTTCCAGCACGGTATAAACGGACCTGTCAGGAATTCAAGAGTCGGGATAGCAGACACCTTGGAATCGCCCAATCATGTGGTTCCACTCCTATTTTACAGCGGCTAACTCTGGAACCATCGTTGTTTTATCAGTGTTAGCCGTCGGTAGGTACATTTACCGATAAGTTCCTCGGATGGCCCCAAATTGTAAGTTTTAAATTACATTAAGTTGTGTATACTATATCAATAGTACGATATACGTGCCAAAATCGGCACCGGAACCGGATCGAGCACACGTTACCGGGAAGAACAACCCGGGAGCGGGATTGGACCGGCAGAGGAAGAAGGATTGTGGACAGCTGGATTCCGTATGACAGCAGGGTGAATGTATGAAGAAACAAAACGGGAACCACGTGCGGAAAAAATGGGCACCGGTTCTTGCAGTCGGGATTCTTCTCCTTGCGGGTGCCATGATAGTTTTTCCCTGCCTGAACCCGTTCCTGATACTGAACTCGTTGACTCTTAATATTGTTGCCCTCGAGAAAAGCGATGCCGATAATATCACCATTCTCAACAATTACATGACTGACCGGTACTCCCACGTCATCTACCCGGAGGGAAAGGAACGCATTTCCGCAGAACTGGAAAAGATCCGGCAGATATCTGATCCGGATGCCCGGCTGGACGCGATTTTTGTCTGGGAGATGAAGGACTGGATCCGACCGAATGATAATCTGTCTGCCTTCATCTGTCCGAATACCGCTTGTACATATGCATACCTTGAATCCGACCACTACCGGATGAAAGCAAGCCCGTATTACGATGGGATCCTCTATCCCCAGAGAAATCAGGAAGGCACAATGTACGCGGACGATCCGTACTGGATCGCGTACAACATGGTCGGTGAATGCAGAGAATACTCGGCATTGTTTGCATTCATGGCACAGCAATCAGGCATCGACGCCCGACTCGTCCGGACGTATTCTTATTCGCACCAGTGGGTGGAAGTCGAGCTTGCCAACGGATCCTATTACTACGATCCCTGGTGCGCTGACAACTATGGGTACTACAATGCCACTGACGGTAACATGACATTCCGGGACAAATGGTTCAACAAAATCGGGGTGTATGAGGAGAACTGTCCTACGCCCGGCCCCTATCCCCTCCTGATGAGCTATGACGGGCCTCCGTATCTTTGGGCAACGCCAAAATACCTGGCAGTGTCCGGATGGCATGCACTTGGTACAGCATTCAATGTCTCGTTGCCGGGGTAAGATATGATGAGGGAAGATTCCCCGCCGGCTCGATCTGCCGGCGCCGTACGAGGGGATCCGGGACGAGCTTGCTACACAGTGAATCCGGGAGCAGAATGCCTTACTTCCTGCACCAGAATACGCCTTGGAGATACGAGAGCCAGAGGATCTCGGCAATGGAGAAACCGGAGTCATGGAAAGCCTGAAGGTGGTCGGTGACCGTTATTGGGAAATACTCATGGTCAAATCTGCTCAGATGATCCCTGACTTCATCCATTCTTCGACCGGCCTGGCGCTGGAAGGCACCCCAGTACGATAAGGACCGTGCAATTCCTTCATCAGAAAAGGGGCGGATATTCTCTGAAGTGACAAAAAGACCGTTGCCATCCAGCAGGGAATAACAGGCATGGACGGCCGCGATCCGCTTCTCCGGTTGAAGGTAATGGTGGCACTGGATCGCTGTGATCACGTCAAACCTGCTTTTTGTAATTGCGGGAAGATCTGCAGTTCCGCACCTGCCAAGAAGGGAATACCGGCACCCATCGAGGGTCAGTGAGGCTTTTTTGATCATCCCTTCCGATGGATCTGCGATGAAGAACTCTGTATCCGGAAAAATATCCTGTGCTTTCCGGATGAAAGAACCCGTCCCGCATCCGGTATCCAGCCATGTTTTAGGGTTGGGATACTGGACCTTTACAAAGTTAAGGATCTCTTCGTGAATATTGTCGTAATGCGGGATCGTCATCCGTATCTGGCGATCGTAACGGTCAGCATTATCCGGCTTGTGCACAGGAGTACCAGATGTCTGGTTCGTAAACCACACAATCTTTTCCCATACCCAGCTCATTGAGTCCGCATACAATGTGTGATGCAGGAGAAGCGATGCCCAATTTCACTCACTCTACCCCCCTCTTGTGCCACCAGGCCCTGCGGGGGACGGGGCACAATGCAATAGTGCCGGAAAAGGTACTACGGCACTATCGCAACCCGGGGAGCCACAGCGGCGGGGCGGAGCCCCATGAGCGTATGAGTGTATATTTAAAAAAAGAAAAAGGAAGAACCCCCTCACTTCTTCCGGTGCCTCTTCTTCGGCTCGTCCTTTGCCATCGACATCAGGTCGATGATATACGAGCCCTCCTTGCCCACGCTGACGATCCGCTCGTCGCTCTGGGCCATCTTCTCGAGGTTAAGTTCGTAGGAACCGGGCGAGACGATCCGGATTGTTTCCACCCGGTCGTACATCTCCACTTCCTTCTTTTTCTTTTTCGGCTCGACAACCTCGAGGATCTCCTGCTGCGTTTCGTCAGCGATCTCGTCAATGGACTTCTCTTCGAGTACGTCCTTATTGAGCTCCGCCTGCTTGACGTAGAGGAACTTCTTGTTGCCGCAGCTCTCGCACCCTCTCAGGATCTCGGTTGACCCGTCTTTGTATTCCCGCCCGCATTTCGTGCACTTGTGCGGCATTGCTGATCACCCGAAGTATTCGAGCATCGTCTCGTAAAGGTCTTCGACGTTCCTTCCCTCAAGACTCGAGATCGCGACCACCGGGTGCTGGGGAAAAGCACTGCGGATCCGTGCCGGGGCTGCATCCGGCAGGTCGATCTTGTTCGCGACAATGATGATCGGCAGGTCCCGTGCCTCGATGATCCCGATCATCATGATGTTTACCTGAAGGAACGGGTCGAGCGTCGAGTCCAGCATGTAGACCACGCCGTCGATGTCCTCGCGGAGCCAGTGCATTGCCTCGGCAACGCCCTCTGTTGCTTCCCGGGCCCGGATGATCGACTCCTCCTTCTCCATCCCGAACTCGAGGAACTCGTGGTAATCGATCTTGGTAGTCACACCTGGCGTATCGACAATATCGATGGTGATCGTGTTGCCGTTCGCACCGGAGATGATGATGTCCTCCTTCTTGCGTGCCCTCCGGGTCTCGTGCGGGATCTCGCTCACCGGGCCGACAGCATCGCCGGTCCAGTCACGGGCGATGCGGTTTGCCAGCGTTGTCTTTCCCGCATTCGGGGGACCGTAAATGCCGATCCGGGTCTTTTTCTTCTTGAAAACCTGGTTAAGGAAGTTGGAAAATTTCTTCTTTACCGTACCAAAGGTCTGATAAAATATCTTCACTATCCACCTCGATGGGAAAGCGTTGTACTCAGGTACACGGAATTCACCATAATGCGTTAGTAATGTATAGAATACGCAGTTTATTATGTTTCTTATCCCGGACAGGCACTCTCCCGCCGGTACCGGAGTACCGGGCCTTACGGATATTACTGCACCGCATGAGTCCGTGTCATGGCCACATTGTATTTATACAAGGGGAGGGGAGTATGCTAATTGTAATCATCAGCACAAGCACTTCAAGGAGGTGACTCATGAAAAAGACGTCCAACGCAATCCAGTTTGAGACCCGCGTCCCGCTCAGGGAAGTGATGAAGAAGAACCCGATCATGATCGGCATCGAGGCGACCGCTGATAAGGCAGCGAAGGCCATGTGCATTGAGGAGGTCGGGAGTGTCATCATCCTCAAGAACACGAAACCCATCGGCATCGTGACCGAGGAAGACCTTGCCTGCAAAGTGGTGGCAAAGGATCTCAAGCCGAGTACTGTACAGGTAAACGATATCATGAGCACGCCACTCATTACGGTGAGTGCGGAGAAGACGGTAGTGGATGCTGCCCGTATGATGGTGAAGCATAAGGTAAGAAGGCTCCCGGTTGTCGATGAGCACAAGAAAGTCATTGGCATCGTGACCGTGCGGGATCTCCTTACCGTTTCTAACGAGCTCAACGAGCTCCTCATTGATCTCATCGAGATCAACCGCGAGGAGGTTGTCGAGCAGGGCGTATGCGACCGCTGCAGTCAGATGTCTGATGATCTTAAGCGGGTGGACAACGTGATGCTCTGCCCGAGCTGCCGGGAGGAGGACAATATCAAATGAGGACAGCACAGGATTTCATCCGTGAGATCCCTGTGCTGAAATCTAGCGACCAGATAACCAAGGCACGGCAGATCTTAAGAGATGACCGTTTCCGTGAAGTATATGTCGTGGACGCGAAAAAAAAACTCCTCGGATATATCGACATCACGGACGGCCTGCGGGTGACCGCAACCAAATCGAACGTGACCATCGAGGGGTTTGTCCGGGAAGCGCCCGTGGCCGGTCCCCAGGATTCGATCGAACAGGTGGCAAGAACAATGAGGCAATTCCATACGGATAGTGTAGCCGTTGTCGATGAGAAGTCGCATGTGGTCGGCGGGGTTCTCCTTGCTGACATCTTTCCGGTGATCATCTCCCGGAACGAACTGCATGGCCCGGTCTCCCGGCAGATGTCCGGGAATGTGGTCTTTGCAGGGCCAATGGATGAGCTCCAGAAGGTCTACACGATGATCATGGAGAGCGGCTTTGCGGCTTTCCCGGTGGTTGAAAAAAAGCGGCTTGTCGGGGTTATATCCCGCCGCGACCTGATCAGCAGCAGGAGGGTAAGATCGTCGATTGCGCAGCACGCCCGTACAACCATCGGGGACGCGATGACCATGCAGGTTGTCACGGTTGCGCCGGACGATCCAATCAGTGCCGCGGCGGAACTGATCGTCAAACACGACGTCAGCCTCCTGCCGGTCGTCGATGGCGAACACCTGGTCGGGGTCGTCAACCGCCACGATGTCCTTGCAGCGCTCACATGAAAATACAAAACGATACCGTGAATTTGAGAATATACCGGGGCGGGCACGCCCCGGGGACAGAAGGATAATCTTCGAACAATCGGGAGGTCAATAATGCAGCAGAACGGCCGGGGCGTCAAACAGGGCGACCGGCTCCTGAAAATGCAGGGCAAACTCGACCGGGGGCCGGTGGAGTTCAAATCCCATATCGCGGAACAGGAAGGGGAGATCATGGCGATCGCGACCTGCGATGTCATATCAGTGCCGCCGACGCAGAGCATTATTTCGGCGGTGGAGGAGATGACGAAGTGCGGGTTCCGCAGGCTCCCCGTCACGGATGCCGGCACCAGGAAACTGCGGGGGATCATCACCTCGGGAGATATCATCAATTTCATGGGCGGGGGCGACAAGTACAAACTTGTCCAGGTCCGGCACAACGGTAACCTGATCGCTGCGGTCAACGAGAGCGTCCGCTCGATCATGACCCAGCAGCCCGAGACGCTCGCGAGCGACGCACGGATCAGCGATGCCGTGGATATGATTATCAAAAAAAAGATCGGAGGGCTTCCGATTATCGACAGGGAAGGGGTCCTTGCGGGGATCGTGACGGAGCGCGATGTCCTCGGGGTACTCGGGTCGGAGCGGAGCCCGCTGCATGTCGAGGACGTGATGAGTTCGTCCCTCCGGGTCACCGCGCCGGACTGCCCGATCTCGACCGTTACCAAGGATATGACAAAGCACCGGTTCCGGCGCCTGCCGGTGGTGAGCGATGACGTGCTGTATGGGATCGTCACGGCAACGGACATCATGCGGTACCTCGGGAGTCGCGAGGTCTTCTCCCGCATGACGACCGGTAATGTCGCTGAAGTGACCGGCCTGCCGGTCAGGACCCTGATTGCGGGGGAGCTCTTCACGACCAGCCCGGAGAAGAACATCAACGAGGTGGCCCGGGAGATGCTCTCCCGGAACATCGGGGCCCTGCCGGTCATCGAAGACTCCCGCCTGATCGGGCTCGTCACCGAGTTTGACCTTGTGCGGGCGTTTTCGGGGGGGTGAAGGCGATGTATGCACGTGACGTGATGATCTCACCGATCTTTGTTGTCGATCCCGACGCAACTGTAGCGCATGCCCGGAACCTGATGGTCCGGCACAAGATCTCCCGCCTCCCGGTCATGGAAGACGGGCGGCTTGTCGGGATCATCACCAAGAAGGACATTGCCTACCGGCTGCGGCAGGGAGAACCGGCCTGGCGTCGCCGCCCCCTCGACCGGATCCCGGTGGGGGCACTCATGACTGAATGCCCTCTCGTCGTCGCACCCGACACCGGCGTGCGGGAGATCGCACGGATGTTCGTTGACCGGAATATCAGCTGTGTTCCCGTGGTGGAGGACGGTGAGGTGACCGGCATCGTGACCAAGACCGATCTGATGAAATCCGCCCTCGTCCGGGCATTATCGTGCACGGCCGGGGACGTGATGGAGGATGTGGCAACGGTCAGCCGCTACCACTCGATCGACCATGTGATTGGTGTGATGAGCGAACGCAATGACAAGGTGCTGGTGACGGACGATGACGGTACCCCTGCCGGTATCATCACCGAGACGAACCTGGCATTCTACGAAGACGAACCGAAGGTATCGGGTGTGGTTGGAAAGGATGTAACCATACGGAGACGGGAAAAGGCAGACGGGCTAGGTGGACAGGGCCTGATGGTGATCCCCTCGGTGACCGCGGAGGACCTGATGACGAGTCCCGTGATCACGGTCCCTGCGGACACACCGCTCCCGGATGCCCTTGCACTGATGGAAAAACACCATGTCAACAGCCTTGTTGTCATGGAGGACAACACGATTTCAGGGATAATAAAACGCGATGATATCATAAAGGAAGTGGCGAAATGACAAAAGAAGTTTTTATTAAAGATGTAATGGCAAAGCCTGCAACCATAGCAAAATCAGCCAAGATCACAGAAGCGCTCGACAAGATGCTCGATTCGGGTCTCGACCCCCTGATTGCAGTCAACAATAACGCAGTGATCGGCACAGTTTCAAGGCAGGCGATTGCGCAGAAGCTGGGCAGCAGACAGAACTCCGGCCTTGCCCCGACTGCCATCCACGTGGCGAGTGTAGTCGAGGATGACTTCACCAGCGTCTATCCCGATGAAAACACCAATGTCCTGATCCCCCTCCTTCAGAAATACAAGCTGGTGGTCGTCTACGATGCCGACCACAAACTCATCGGGCAGGTCACGGCCGGAGACCTGCTGAAGAAGTTCCAGCCCGAGGACGGGATGGAGAGTGCGATCGAGAAGGTGCTCACGATCGAGGCGGACGAACGCGTCGTCCACCTCCGGCGCCGGATGCTGGACGACAATATTACCCGGTTCGTGGTCACGGAGCACGAGAAGTATACGGGGATCGTGACCGAGACCGACGTGGCGATCGCGATGCGCGAGTTCCGCAAGCAGGTCGACGGAAACCACCAGGACCACCGCATCCGGAACCTGCTCGTCAAGGACATCATGAGCGCCCCGCTTATCTCCGTGGAACGGACGGCAAAGGTGTCGGACGCGGTTGCCCTGATGCTGAAGAAGAACATCAGCTCCGTCCCGGTGATGGACAAGGGCAGGCTGGCGGGGGTCGTCACCCGGCGCTCGCTCGTCAACGCGCTCTGATCCGGATCAAGACTATCCCCTCTCTTTTTTAACCGCTGTGGTATCGTACCGCGGAGGTAGTGACGGAAAATCGCCGAACCCTGATAATTCCGGGATAATCCTGGCGAGGGCTCACCGGCTCCGTGAGTTACAGCCGGATCAGGAAGACGATCCCGACAACGATCCCGATGGCGACGATTGCCCACCGCAGCCGGGCCGGGTCGACCCTCCCCGCGATGGTTCCTCCCGCAGACCCGCCGATCAGGGCGCCGGCTGCCATGACGAGGGCGAGCGGCCAGATCACGAAGCCGGTGAAGAGGAAGAAGACCGCTGCTGCGACATTGACGGCAAGCGAGATGCACTGCTTGAGGGCGTTGAGCCGGGTGAGGTTGTCATCGATGAAGAGGCCGAGCACGGCAAGGACGATCACGGAAAGCCCGGGACCGAAGTAGCCGCCGTAGACGGCGGCGAGGCCGACCGGAAGGGCAGCCCGTCCGGCCGGTGTGGCACCCGCATCATGGGGAGCATGGGAAGCAATATACGCTTTTACCCGGTCCTGCACCGCGAGGAGGCCGGCGGCAAGCAGGATCAGGAACGGGACGAGCACCCGGAAGACCTGTTCATCAATGCAGAGCAGCAGGATCCCCCCGGTGACACCCCCGATAATGCCGGCGGGGATCAGGATCCGGAGCCGGTGCCCCTGCCCACGAAGGTCCTCCCGCTGGGCAAGGGCGCCCCCAAGGTAGCCGGGACAGAGCGCCACAGCGTTGGTGACATTGGCGGCCACCGGAGAGATTCCCATCACGAGGAGAGCGGGGAACGAGACGAGGGTTCCACCTCCGGCAAGGGCGTTGATCAGCCCCGCTAATACTGCGGCCAGTCCTGCGAGGGCGAGTTCGGTGCCGGAGAGCATGTTTATCGATAAATCAGAGGGCGGCGATCAGGTCGCGGGTGGTCATGATCCCGACGCCGATATTTTTCATATCCCTGACATTGGCGGTGTGGATCTCGTCCGACTGGGCGCCGGTCGCGTCCACGACCAGGATGACCGGGTAGTTGTACGCGATTGCATCGAAGACCGTGGTCCGGATGCAGTTGGGGGTCTGGATGCCGGTAACGACAAGGTCCGTGATCCCAAGGTTCCGGAGCATCAGGTCGAGTTCGGTGCCGATGAAGGCACTCATCCGGACCTTCGGGACCACGTACTCGCCGGGAAGCGGGGCGAGATCGTCGATCACTGCCGCCCCGGGCGTTCCCTCGACGGCAAACGGCTGTTTCCGGAAGAGCTCCTGCCGGATGATCTCGACATCGGAGCCGTCCTTCCGGTGGACTCTGACGATGTGGAAGACCGGGAGGTGTTTTGCCCGGAACGCATCGAGGACTTTCCGGATGTTCGGGATGACGGCACGGGCGCATGCCACCCGGAGGGGCCTGTCCTCAAGGACGAAATCGTTCTGCATATCGATAATCAGCAATGCGGGTCGCTGCATATGGCATTCCTCTAAGAGTGATCGGTGCAGGGAATATGAAATGTGTGGCCGGAACGGGAAGAAAGAAAAAGAGGGGTTTTTTCAGAGAATGGTGACGGCATTGACCTTTGTACCCATACCGCCGTCAATCGTTGTCACGTTCACTTTCCAGATGCCGGTAATGTTGTCGTCCGGGAGCGATACGTTACCGGTAATGAGAGTCGGGTAGACCGCTGAAAGAGTAGTCGTGATATTGTACCCGCTGACATTGGTCAAGTTCACGACTGTGCGCCCGTCAGTCTGGAAAGAGGTGCCCTGAAGGGTAAAGGCAACGGTCGTATTCCGGTACATGGTCGCTGGAGTGATAGATATGACAGCCGGCACCGGTACCTTGTTTATCATGAATACGGAGCTGGCCTTTCCACCATCAGCAGTGGTCACGTTGAGCTTCCATGCGCCGGTAGGAGCATCCGGGGGAATCCGGGTCCCACCGTTAATCTGCGTCGACATGACAGAATAGATGATAGTATCCAGTTCGCCAAAGGCCGAGTTGCTCAGGTTTATCGTCGTCATGCCGGGCTGGAAGTTCGTTCCGGTGATCGTAAATATGACGGTGCTGTTCCGGCACCCGGATGCGGGAGTGACCATGGCAATGGTCGGCGCCAATCTGGTGACCGTAAACAAGACCGGCGACGTGCTGGTGGCGCCGTTGAGAGTGGTGACGTTGACGGCCCAGGTTTTCCCGAACGGTGAGTCGGCCGGCACGGTGAAATTACCTGTGATCGCGGTCGGTGTCACGCTCGTCAGCCATGTTGTCACGTTGGTGCCATGCCCCGTGAAATAGGTCTGGTTGAAGAGCGTGACTGTGGTGTTCCCGGGGCCGGGCTGGAAGTTGGTTCCGGCCAGCGAGAAGGTGACAAGGCTGGTCCTCAGACCGGTAAGGGGCGTCATGGTGGTGATGGCCGGCACGGGTTTCAGGAGCGTGAACCTGACCGGTGACGTGCTGGTGCCGCCGTCGACGGTGGTGACGTTGACGAGCCAGCTGTTCGGGCCGACCGGTGCATCGTCCGGGAAGAGTACCCGGGCCGTGATTGAAGTCGATGTTACGCTTGTGACATTCGCGTAGATACGGGTCGCGTTGGTAGTGAAATACGTCT